>NZ_JBIWOS010000003.1:343300-834613 GCF_044767885.1 Streptomyces sp. NPDC101194 | reverse complement strand
GCGCCGATGGTACTGCAGGGGGGACCCTGTGGGAGAGTAGGACGCCGCCGAACTCCTTTTACGGAGAAGCCCCGTGCCCTTGTGGCACGGGGCTTCTCTGCGTTTCAGGGCCCACACATGCCATGGTTCGAAGCTACCCGTCCTCCTCCGGGGCCGGCGACGTCGGCGCACGGTGGTGAGAGGGCCGGCGTGGCGGATGAGGGCCCGTCAGAGTCTTCTGCGGTCAGTGGTTTTGAGTACCCCTGAGTTCAGGGTATGCTTTACCTCGTTGCCACAGCGCAGCAGGCCCCAATAGCTCAGTCGGTAGAGCGTCTCCATGGTAAGGAGAAGGTCTGCGGTTCGATTCCGCATTGGGGCTCAGTGAAGAAGAAAGGCCCCCGCCAAATGGCGGGGGCCTTTCGCATGTTCGGTGCGTCCTTACTCGTTGTCCCTGTGGTCCGAATCGAGGCCGGCGATCTCGTCCGCTGAGAGGCGCAAGGCACCTGCGGCCACGTTTTCCGTCAGGTGGTCCGGACTACCGGTGCCGGGGATGGCGAGGACGTGTGGTCCCTGATGCAGCGTCCAGGCCAACCGGACCTGCGCCGTCGTCACACCGTGCCTGTGGGCGACGGCGAGCAGTTTGTCCGCGTCGGAGCTCCTGGGGTTCTCGGAGCGAGTGGAACCCGCGCCCTGTTCGCGTCCCTGGCCGGCTATGGAGAAGAAGGGGACGAATGCGATGCCTCGCTCTCCACAGATGCGCAGGACGTCATCCGTGCCCGCGCTCGGCGTACCGAGGCCGTAGCGGTTCTGTACGCAGACCACCGGGGCGATGGCCTGGGCCTCGGTGAGGTGGACGGCCTTCACTCCGGAGATGCCGAGATGGCGTACGAGGCCCGCCTCGCGCAGCTCGGACAGTGCTCCGAAGTGCTCGGAGAGCGATTCCTGGCCCATGAGACGCAGATTCACCAGATCGAGGTGGTCGCGGCCCAGTTGGCGCAGATTCTCCTCGACCTGGCCCCGCAGTTCGTCCGGCCTCGCGGGGGCGATCCACTCGCCCGAGGCGTCCCGTCGGGGACCGACCTTGGTGGCTATCACCAGGTCCTCGGGGTATGGGGCGAGCGCCCGGTTGATCAGCTCGTTGGCGGACCGCAGCGACGAGAAGTAGAACGCGGCGGTGTCGATGTGGTTCACACCGAGCTCGATCGCTTGTCGGAGCACGCCGATCGAGCGCTCACGGTCGCTCGGGGAGCCGAGGTGGAAGGCGGCGCTGCCGGTCAGGCGCATCGCCCCGAAGCCGAGCCGATTGACGGTCAGGTCGCCGAGTTCCCACGTACCAGCGGCTGATGCGTTGATTGTCGTCGGGTCCATGGGCCGCAGTTTCCCAGAGGCACGAGCCCTGACGAGGTGCTGTCAGGCGGCGGGTGGTTCGGGGACGCGCATGGCGAGGATGGCCATGTCGTCGGAAGCCGGTTCAGCGGCGAAGCGTTCGACTGCCCGCAGGATGCGTGCCGCCACCGCACCGGCCGTCAGACCGGTACACGTGGAGAGGACGTCCGCCAGACCGTCGTCGCCGAGCATGCGGGTGCCCTCACGGCGTTCCGTGACGCCGTCGGTCACGCACAGCAGGACGTCGCCCGGGGCGAGAGCGATCGTCTGCTCGTACAGTTCGAGGTCCTCGATCACGCCCAGCAGCGGCTGAGGTTCGGCCGCAGCCTCGACCGAGCCGTCCTGACGCAGGCGCAGCGGCAGGGGGTGGCCCGCGCAGACCACCTTGAGCAGAGCACTCCCGTCCTCCTGGGGCCACAGCTCCCCGTACAGAAGGGTCAGGAAGCGACTGCGGGCTCCCTCGTCCAGGATGGCGGCGTTGAGACGCTCCAGGACCGCAGGGCCGCCGAAGCCCTCGCGGGCGAGGAGGCGCAGGGCGTGACGGGCGAGGCCCGTGACGGCCGCGGCCTCCGGACCCGTTCCGCAGACGTCACCGATGGCGAAGCCGTAGGCGCCGTCGCGGATCGGGAAGACGTCGTAGAAGTCGCCGCCGACCTCGTTGCCCTCGCCCGCCGCGCGGTAGATGACCTCGATCTCGACATTGGGGACCTCGGGCAGCCCCGGCGGCAGCAGGCTGCGCTGGAGGGACTGACTGATCGCCATGCGCTCCGAGTAGAGGCGGGCGTTGTCGAGTGCGAGGGCGGCACGGCGGGAGAGGTCCTCGGCCAGTTCCAGGATCTCCTGGCGGAAGTGGTCGTCGGAGGGCTTTCCGAGCGTGAGCATGCCGATGACGCGGTTTCGGGCGACGAGTGGCAGGACCACTGTCTCTCCGCCCACCGCGGCGGCGGTGGCGAGCGTCGTACGGGCGCCGGAGCCGAGCCCGCCGGGTTCGCCGAGGCCGAGCGTACGCATGGAGGTGCGCAGGGCCGCCTGGTGGGCGGCCTCGGTCGGGGCCGCCCAGACTCGGGCGCCGGGGGTCGGTACGGGGTCGGGCGGGGCGATCTTGGAGAGCAGGGCCTTGAGGCCGTCGATGCGCTCCTCGTCCTCGTGCAGGACGTAGGAGAGGTAGGGCTCGGAGGACTGGTCGGCGATCGTGTAGACGGCGCACCAGGTGGCCAGGGTGGGGACCGTCATCTGGGCCATCAGGGCCAGGGTCTGGTCCCGGTCCAGGGTGCCGGCGAGCAGATCCGACGCCTCGACGAGGAAGGAGAGGGATCCGCGGCGCAGGCGCTCCAGCTCGCCCAGCCGGGCGGACTCGACGGCCAGCGCGATGCGGTCCGCGGCGAACTGGAGGCGCAGGGCCTCCTCGTTGGAGTAGCGGCCGGCGGCTTCCGCGGCGACGCCGAGCGAGCCCGTCAGACGTCCCTCGACCTTCAACGGGACGGTGACGACCGAGCGCATCCCCGTACCCCCGAGCAGGGGGACGGCGCCGGGGACGTGGTCGAGGTCTTCGTGGACGGCGGGCATCCGCGCGGATCCGTAACGTCCGGTACCGGCCTCCACCGGAACCCGGGCGAAACGCTGACGGGCGGAAGGCAGGCCGGTCGTGGCCCGTACCTCCAGTTCCGTCTCGTCGTCCGTCGCCAGGAGCAGGAAGGCCGAGTCGGCGTCGAGCATGTCGCGCGCCCGTTCGACCGTGCGCTGGAGCAGGCCGTCGAGGTCGTCGGGGGCGGGGGAGCCGATGAAGATCTCGAACGGGTCCGCCTTGCGGTGCTCGGTGTTCGCATCGGACACCGGCGCGCGTGCCGGGGACTGGAGGACGGCGCGTTCGTAGTCGCGGACGAGCAGACAGACCGTGGACGGCTCGCCGCCGGTGTCGCGGACCCGGAGGTGCGACGCGTAGACGGGGATGGTGCGGCCGTCTGCGCCACGGATTCCGTAACTGCCCTCCCAGCGCGAGAGTTGCAGTGCTTCGACGATGCCCGTGTTGGTGCCGGGTGTCTGCGGCCAGGCGGTGAAGTCGGTGAGCTGTTTCCCGATGACCTGGTCCATGGCGTATCCGAAGAGGAACGCGGCGTCCTCGTTCCAGGCGGCGATGGAGCCGGTGCTGTCGATCTGTACGACGGCCACCCGGACGCGCTCGTCGGTGACCGGGAGCAGGCCGACCGGGAGCAGGGGACCGGCGGAACGGATGCCCACCGGGCGCTCGGGAAGATCGAGCTGGAACCAGACATGTTTGTGGGCGGGCGAATACTCGACGCCCCACCGGGAGGCGAGCGCCGCGCAGAGCAGCAGCCCGCGGCCGTTCTCGCGGTCCGGGCTGCCGAATTCCGGACCCGAGCTCTGGAGCGGGACCTCGCGCTCCGGATAGTGGTCGGAGACCTCGATGCGGACGCCGTCCTCCGTACGCAGACACAGCACGTCCGCGGCGGTACCCGCGTGCACCACCGCGTTGGTCACGAGCTCGCTGGTGAGGACGACGGCGTCGTCGACGACATCCGTGTATCCCCATCCCTGGAGCGTGTCACGGACGAATGCGCGGGCGGTCGCGACAGAGCGCCCGACCGGGTCGAAGGTGGCAGCCGCGCGCGCGGTGATCACAGCACTCCCCATTTGGTGTCTCGTCGCTTCCCCGAGTCCTGTGCCCGTTTCTCGCCGCTTCGATTCGCCTGCCAGGCTAGACGCTCGGTCTCGGTGCCGGATACACGAGGGCCGACTTCGGGCAGGAACGATGAGGAACTGGCACGTGACCGGACAAGTGTGGGCTTCCCAACAGGGTGATGTGGGGCAACTCTTGGAGGCCGCACCCCGATCGGGTGGGGCCTGGTACGTTTCAACGATTTGACGTCCGCATGGTCACCCGTCGACGGTTGGCTGTGGCGGTGAGCCAATGAGGAACTGGGCAAGCTCCCAGTTAAGGCCCGAGCTATACGGTCAACCCCTGCGGGAGGGATCACGGTGGAGTCTGGCGTGGCGGCGCGGGGATCAGGCACGCGCACAAAAGGCGGACAGTCCGTGAAGAAGCGGCGCAATGGAACCATCGAGGTCGACGCGGCGGCACTCCACAGATTGCTGGCGGGCCTGGTGGCCATGCGCGACGGGAATTTCCGCAGGCGCCTGACCGTCTCGGGCGACGGCGTGATGACGGAGATCGCGGCCGTCTTCAACGAGGTCGCCGACCGCAATCTCCATCTCACCGGCGAGCTGGCTCGGGTGCGGCGGGTCGTCGGGCGTGAGGGGAAGCTCACGGAACGGCTGGAGACGGGCGCCTGCGAGGGCTCCTGGGCCGCCGCCATCGACGCCTCCAACGAACTGGTCGACGATCTGGCCCGTCCGGTCTCGGAGGTCGGCCGGGTGCTGTCGGCGGTGGCCGACGGTGATCTGGAACAGCGGATGGAGCTGCGGTCGCACACCTCCGACGAGACGGTGCGTCCGCTGCGCGGTGAGTTCCTGAAGGTTGCCCGTACGGTCAACAACCTGGTCGACCAGCTGTCGGCGTTCACCGAGCAGGTGACGCGGGTCGCGGTCGAGGTGGGTACCGAGGGCAAGCTGGGCGGACAGGCCCAGGTGCGCGGCATGTCCGGTTCGTGGAAGGACCTCACGGACTCCGTGAACACCATGGCGTACCGGCTGACCGCACAGGTGCGGGACATCGCCCTGGTGACGACGGCGGTCGCCAAGGGCGACCTGTCACGGAAGGTCACCGTGCACGTGGCCGGCGAGATGCTCCAGCTGAAGAACACCGTCAACACGATGGTCGACCAGCTGTCGTCGTTCTCCTCCGAGGTGACCCGGGTCGCCCGCGAGGTGGGCACGGAGGGCGAGCTGGGCGGGCAGGCGACCGTGCCCGGTGTGGCCGGGGTCTGGAAGGACCTGACCGACTCCGTCAACACGATGGCCGGGAACCTCACCTCCCAGGTGCGCGGGATCGCCGAGGTGACGACAGCCGTGGCCAACGGTGACCTGTCCCAGAAGGTCACCGTGAGCGCCCGCGGCGAGGTCGCCCAGCTCGCCGAGACGATCAACCAGATGACCGAGACGCTGCGCACCTTCGCCGACGAGGTGACGCGTGTGGCGAGCGAGGTCGGCGGCGAGGGCCTGCTCGGCGGGCAGGCCCAGGTGCCGGGTGCCGCGGGCACGTGGAAGGACCTCACCGACTCGGTGAACACGGTCTTCCGCAACCTGACGACGCAGGTGCGGGACATCGCGCAGGTGACCACGGCGGTGGCCAGTGGTGACCTGTCGCAGAAGGTCACCGTCGACGTGGCCGGCGAGATGCTGGAGCTGAAGAACACCGTCAACACCATGGTGGACCAGCTTCAGTCGTTCGGGTCCGAGGTGACGAGGGTCGCCCGGGAGGTCGGCGTCGAGGGCCGGCTGGGCGGCCAGGCGGAGGTGCCGGGTGCCGCGGGCACGTGGAAGGACCTCACCGATTCGGTGAACACCGCTTTCCGCAACCTGACCGGTCAGGTGCGGGACATCGCGCAGGTGACCACGGCGGTCGCCAACGGCGATCTGTCGCAGAAGGTCACCGTCGACGTGGCCGGCGAGATGCTGGAGCTGAAGAACACCGTCAACACCATGGTGGCGCAGCTGTCCAACTTCGCCGACCAGGTGACGCGGATGGCACGCGACGTGGGCACGGAGGGGCGCCTCGGCGGCCAGGCACGGGTCGACGGTGTCTCCGGTACGTGGAAGGAGCTCACCGACTCCGTCAACTTCATGGCAGGGAACCTGACCTCCCAGGTGCGCCAGATCGCGCAGGTGACCACGGCGGTGGCGCGGGGTGACCTGTCGCAGAAGATCGACGTGGACGCGCGCGGTGAGATCCTGGAGCTGAAGAACACCATCAACACGATGGTCGACCAGCTCTCGGCCTTCGCCGACCAGGTGACGCGGGTGGCCCGCGAGGTGGGTACGGACGGGCGGCTCGGCGGCCAGGCGCAGGTGCCCGGCGTCGCCGGTGTGTGGCGCGATCTGACGGATTCGGTGAACGGCATGGCCGGCAATCTCACCGATCAGGTCCGCAGCATCGCCCAGGTCGCCACGGCGGTGGCGCGGGGTGACCTGTCGCAGAAGATCGACGTGGACGCGCGCGGCGAGATCCTGGAGCTGAAGAACACCCTCAACACGATGGTGGACCAGCTCTCGAACTTCGCCGAGCAGGTGACGCGGGTCGCCCGCGAGGTGGGCACGGAAGGCATCCTCGGCGGCCAGGCCGAGGTGCAGGGCGTGTCCGGTACGTGGAAGGACCTCACCCAGTCCGTCAATGGCATGGCGAACAACCTGACCCTCCAGGTCCGTAACATCGCCGAGGTCACCACCGCCGTCGCCAAGGGCGATCTCTCCAAGAAGATCACCGTCGACGCCAAGGGCGAGATCCTCGAACTCGTGACGACGGTCAACACCATGGTCGACCAGCTGCTCAACTTCGCCGACGAGGTGACGCGCGTCGCCCGCGAAGTGGGCACCGAGGGAATCCTCGGCGGTCAGGCCCGGGTGCGCGGTGCGACGGGCATCTGGAAGGACCTCAGCGACAACGTCAACCTGATGGCCAACAACCTGACCAGCCAGGTGCGGAACATCTCCCGGGTCTCGTCCGCGGTGGCCACCGGCGACCTGACGAAGAAGGTCACCGTCGAGGCGCGCGGCGAGGTCGCCGAACTCGCCGACACCGTCAACACGATGGTGACGACGCTGTCCTCGTTCGCCGACGAGGTGACGCGGGTCGCCCGTGAGGTGGGCACGGAGGGCGAGCTGGGCGGGCAGGCACGCGTTCCGGGTGTCTCCGGTACGTGGAAGGACCTCACGGAGTCCGTGAACTCGATGGCGTCCAATCTGACCGGTCAGGTGCGGCAGATCGCCACGGTCACCACGGCCATCGCCAAGGGGGACCTCACCAAGAAGATCGACATCGACGCGCGCGGTGAGATCCAGGAGCTGAAGAACACCATCAACACGATGGTCGATCAGCTGTCCTCGTTCGCCGAGCAGGTGACCCGCGTGGCCCGTGAGGTGGGCACGGAGGGGCAGTTGGGCGGCCAGGCCCGGGTCCGGGACGTCGACGGCACCTGGCGCGACCTCACCGAGTCGGTGAACGAGATGGCCGGGAACCTCACCCGTCAGGTACGGGCGATCGCGGCCGTCGCCACGGCGGTGACCCGCGGCGATCTCAATCTCAAGATCGACGTGGACGCGTCCGGCGAGATCCAGGCACTGCAGGACAACATCAATACGATGATCGCCAACCTGCGCGACACCACGGCCACCAACAAGGAGCAGGACTGGCTCAAGGGCAACCTCGCCCGGATCTCCGGTCTGATGCAGGGGCGGCGCGATCTCGACGACGTGGCCTCGCTGATCATGAGCGAGCTGACTCCGGTCGTCTCCGCGCAGCACGGTGCGTTCTTCCTGGCCATGCCGACCGGTGACACCGACGCGGTGGGGCCGGGCAGTGACAAGGACAGCTCGTACGAACTCCGGATGAGGGGCAGCTACGGATACTCGGCGGGATCGATGCCGACCTCGTTCCGGCCCGGTGAGACGCTCATCGGCACCGCGGCGGAGGAGAAGCGGACGATCCAGGTGGACAATGTTCCGCCGGGATATCTGAAGATCTCCTCCGGGCTCGGCGAGGCGCCGCCCGCGCATGTGATCGTGCTGCCGGTGCTGTTCGAGGGGAAGGTCCTCGGTGTGATCGAACTGGCCTCGTTCCAGCCGTTCACCCATATCCAGCGGGACTTCCTCAATCAGCTCGCCGAGATGATCGCGACGAGCGTCAACACCATCAGCGTGAACACGAAGACCGAGAAGCTCCTCGAGCAGTCGCAGGAGCTGGCCGAGCAATTGCGGGACCGCTCGAAGGAACTGGAGATCCGGCAGCAGGCGCTTCAGGCCTCCAACGCCGAACTGGAGGAGAAGGCCGAGCTGCTGGCCCAGCAGAACCGCGACATCGAGGTCAAGAACACCGAGATCGAGGACGCCCGGCAGGTCCTGGAGGAGCGCGCCGAGCAGCTCGCGGTCTCGATGCGCTACAAGTCCGAGTTCCTGGCAAACATGTCGCACGAGTTGCGTACGCCGCTCAACTCGCTGCTCATTCTGGCCAAGTTGCTCGCGGACAACGCCGAGGGGAATCTCTCGCCGAAGCAGGTGGAGTTCGCCGAGACGATCCACGGGGCCGGTTCCGATCTGCTGCAGCTGATCAATGACATCCTCGACCTGACGAAGGTCGAGGCGGGCAAGATGGATGTCAGTCCGACCCGGATCGCGCTGGTGCAGTTGGTCGACTACGTGGAGGCGACATTCCGGCCGCTCACCGCGGAGAAGGGGCTCGACTTCTCCGTACGGGTGTCACCGGAGCTGCCCGCGACGCTGCACACGGACGAGCAGAGGCTGCTTCAGGTACTGCGCAATCTCCTCTCCAACGCGGTGAAGTTCACCGACAGCGGAGCGGTCGAGCTGGTGATCCGGCACGCCGGCACGGATGTGCCGAACGCCATTCGTGAGCAGTTGCTGGAGGCCGGATCGCTGCGTGACGCCGATGCCGATCTGATCGCCTTCTCGGTCACCGACACCGGTATCGGGATCGCGTCCAGCAAGATGCTGGTGATCTTCGAGGCGTTCAAGCAGGCCGACGGGACGACCAGTCGCAAGTACGGCGGCACGGGGCTCGGCCTGTCCATCAGCCGGGAGATCGCCCGGCTGCTGGGCGGTGAGATCCACGCGGCGAGCGAGCCGGGCCGCGGCTCGACCTTCACGCTGTATCTGCCGCTGCACCCGAGCGAGCTGCCGCCGCAGGGCTATCCGCAGGTGGGCCCGGGGCCCGTCGAGGCACACGGTGCAGTGGTCGAGGAAGGTCCGTTCGCAGACGTCCGTCCGGGCGCCGGCCCGACGGCGACCGCGCACGATTCGGCGGGGAGCGGCGGACCGGCGCGACGGCGCAAGCCCCTGGAGAGCTCGCAGCGACGGCTCGCGCTGCCGTCGCGCGCCTCCGCCCCGGCGTCCGCGCAGGAACCGTGGACGCTCGGCGGGCAGGAGGAACCGGAGGTTCGCAGGACGTTCCGGTTCCACGGCGAGAAGGTGCTGATCGTCGACGACGACATCCGTAACGTCTTCGCGCTCACCAGCGTGCTGGAGCAGCACGGTCTCGCGGTGCTGTACGCGGAGAACGGGCGGGTGGGCATCGAAGTCCTGGAACAGCACGATGATGTGACGGTCGTACTTATGGACATCATGATGCCGGAGATGGACGGCTATGCCACGACGGCGGCGATCCGCAGGATGCCGCAGTTCGCGGGGCTGCCGATCGTGGCGCTCACGGCCAAGGCCATGAAGGGCGACCGGGAGAAGGCCATCGAATCCGGCGCTTCCGACTATGTCACCAAGCCTGTCGATCCTGATCACCTCCTCTCCGTCATGGAGCAGTGGATGCGCGGAGAGTGATCATTTATTGAGGGAATCGCGATGAGTTGATGATCGGCTGTGCCCGCAGGGGTGTGAGAAGGCGCTGTACGGGGAACCTTCTGGTCCCCCACCGCGTTTCTGCTGTGTGCACAGTGACATCGCGGTGACAGGGTGTGGCGACGGGCGGGGTGCGGCTACCATGACCGGCACAAGGACGGACGGCGTAAGGGAGTCGTCCCCTGGGGCGGCGCCCGGTGCAATTCCGGGGCGAGGAGGACGGGCCATGGTGCAGAAGGCCAAGATCCTCCTGGTCGATGACCGGCCGGAGAATCTGCTGGCGCTGGAGGCCATCCTCTCTGCGCTCGATCAGACCCTGGTACGGGCATCGTCAGGGGAGGAGGCGCTCAAAGCGCTGCTCACGGACGACTTCGCGGTCATTCTGCTGGACGTCCAGATGCCGGGCATGGACGGTTTCGAAACGGCCGCACACATCAAGCGGCGGGAGCGGACCCGGGACATCCCGATCATCTTCCTCACCGCGATCAATCATGGTCCGCATCACACCTTCAGGGGTTACGCGGCGGGCGCGGTGGACTACATCTCGAAGCCGTTCGACCCATGGGTGCTGCGGGCCAAGGTCTCGGTCTTCGTCGAGCTGTACATGAAGAACTGCAAGCTCCGCGAACAGGCGGCGTTGCTGCGGCTCCAGCTCGAAGGCGACGCCGACGACACGGGCCACGAGAAGGAGCCCGCGGGACTGCTGGCCGAACTCTCGGCGCGTCTCGCAGCCGTCGAGGAGCAGGCCGAAGCGCTGTCCAAGCAGCTCGACGACGAGTCGGCGGACGCCGCGGCCGTGGCCACCGCCGCCCACCTGGAGCGGAAGCTGACCGGCCTGCGCCGGGCGCTCGACGCGCTGGAGCCCGGCACCGGAAGCGGCGCGAGCGTCGTTCCCTCGTAACGTCGTACCGCGGCGCGGAGCCAGGGCGGGAACGGTCCGGCCGTGCGACCTGCGCCCGGCGAACGGCGGTTGTCCGGGCCTCCGGGCCAACTTCCCTGCCGCCCGGCCCGTTCGACAGCGGGAACGGAGGCTTCCACCGGTGCGGATGCGTGAGAACACGTCAGTTTGCCGCCTCCGTAAGGCGACACGGACGGGTGAAGCGGCAGGCACGCGTGTTCACGGCCGTCGACACCGGTAACCTCGGCACCATGGCCTCACGTACGTCCGGCAAGGGTTCCCAGGGCACGGCGGGCACCGCGAAGCGCGTCGGCCGTACCGCGGGGCCGGCCAAGAAAGCCGCGCCCGCCAAGAAGACCGCAGCGAAGAAGACCGCGCCCGCGAAGAAGGCTCCCGCCAAGAAGGCGGCCGCGCCCAAGCCGGCACCATCGCCCACCGGTGGTGTGTACCGGGTGGCGCGTGCCGTCTGGCTCGGCGCGGCCCACGCCGTGGGTGCGATGTTCCGCGGCCTGGGCCGCGGTGCCAAGGGACTCGATCCCGCACACCGCAAGGACGGTGTCGCCCTGCTGCTGCTCGGCCTCGCGCTGGTCGTCGCCGCGGGTACCTGGTCGAATCTGCGCGGACCCGTCGGCGACCTCGTCGAGATGCTCGTCACCGGGGCCTTCGGGCGGCTCGACCTGCTGGTGCCGATACTGCTCGGCACCATCGCCGTACGGCTGATCCGCCACCCGGAGAGGCCCGAGGCCAACGGCCGCATCGTCATCGGGCTCTCCGCCCTGGTCATCGGGGTGCTCGGGCAGGTGCACATCGCCTGCGGATCGCCCGGCCGGGGGGACGGCACCACGGCGATGCAGGACGCGGGCGGACTCATCGGCTGGGCGGCCTCCAAGCCGCTGATCTACACGATGGGCGAGGTTCTCGCCGTACCGCTGCTGTTGCTGCTCACCGTCTTCGGGCTGCTGGTCGTCACCGCCACCCCGGTGAACGCCATTCCACAGCGGCTGCGCCTGCTCGGCACCAAGCTGGGCATCCTCGACCCGGTGCACGACCCCGAGGCGGACGAGGAGAACGACGACGAGCGTTACGACGAGCAGTGGCGCGAGGCGCTCCCCGCCCGTTCCCGCCGCTCCTCCGCACGCCGCTCCGAAGTGCCCGCGGAGTACGACCCCGACCGGGCGGAGGCCGACGCTCTCTCCAAGCGCCCGAGGCCGCGCAGGCCTTCCGTGCAGCCCGCGATGAACCGCACCATGGACGCGGTGGATGTGGCCGCGGCCGCGGCCGCGGCGCTCGACGGCGCGGTGCTCAACGGCATGCCGCCCTCGCCGATCGTCGCCGACCTCACCCAGGGCGTCTCCGTCGAGCGTGAACGCCCGGTATCGCCGGTGCCGGGCGCCAGGGAGGGCGAACCCGCCACCGGGGGAGGCAAGCCGGACAAGCGGGCGGTGCCTTCGGGCGGCGTACCCGATCTGACGAAGCCCGCGCCCGACCGGTCGCAGTCCGAGCCGCTGCCGGCCCGCGCCGAACAACTGCAGCTCTCCGGCGACATCACCTACTCGCTGCCCTCGCTCGACCTGTTGGAGCGCGGTGGCCCCGGCAAGACCCGCAGCGCCGCCAACGACGCGATCGTCGCGTCCCTGACGAACGTCTTCACCGAGTTCAAGGTCGACGCCGCCGTGACCGGCTTCACCCGCGGACCGACGGTCACCCGCTACGAGGTGGAGCTCGGTCCCGCGGTGAAGGTCGAGCGGATCACCGCGCTCGCCAAGAACATCGCGTACGCCGTCGCCAGCCCCGACGTCCGGATCATCTCGCCGATCCCGGGCAAGTCGGCGGTCGGTATCGAGATCCCCAACACCGACCGGGAGATGGTCAACCTCGGCGACGTGCTGCGCCTCGCGGACGCCGCCGAGGACGACCACCCGATGCTGGTCGCGCTCGGCAAGGACGTCGAGGGCGGCTATGTGATGGCCAACCTGGCGAAGATGCCGCACGTCCTGGTGGCCGGTGCGACGGGTTCCGGCAAGTCGTCCTGCATCAACTGTCTGATCACCTCGGTCATGGTGCGGGCGACGCCGGACGACGTCCGCATGGTGCTGGTCGACCCCAAGCGGGTCGAGCTGACCGCGTACGAGGGCATCCCGCACCTGATCACACCGATCATCACCAATCCCAAGCGCGCCGCCGAGGCCCTCCAGTGGGTCGTGCGGGAGATGGACCTCCGGTACGACGACCTGGCCGCGTTCGGATACCGGCACATCGACGACTTCAACCAGGCCGTCCGCAACGGGAAGGTCAAGCCGCCGGAAGGCAGTGAGCGCGAGCTCTCGCCGTACCCGTACCTGCTGGTGATCGTCGACGAGCTGGCCGACCTGATGATGGTCGCTCCGCGCGATGTGGAGGACGCCATCGTCCGTATCACCCAACTGGCCCGCGCCGCCGGTATCCATCTGGTGCTCGCGACCCAGCGGCCCTCGGTCGACGTCGTCACCGGTCTGATCAAGGCGAACGTGCCCTCACGGCTCGCCTTCGCGACCTCCTCGCTGGCCGACAGCCGCGTCATCCTCGACCAGCCCGGCGCCGAGAAGCTGATCGGAAAGGGCGACGGTCTGTTCCTGCCGATGGGGGCCAACAAACCCACCCGTATGCAGGGCGCCTTCGTCACCGAGGACGAGGTCGCGGCCATCGTCCAGCACTGCAAGGATCAGATGGCGCCGGTCTTCCGAGAGGACGTGGTGGTCGGCGCGGCCAAGAAGAAGGAGATCGACGAGGACATCGGCGACGACCTGGATCTGCTGTGCCAGGCCGCCGAGCTGGTCGTCTCCACCCAGTTCGGTTCCACCTCGATGCTGCAGCGCAAGCTGCGGGTCGGCTTCGCCAAGGCCGGCCGGCTGATGGACCTGATGGAGTCGCGGAACATCGTCGGTCCGAGCGAGGGATCCAAGGCACGCGACGTCCTGGTGAAACCGGACGAGGTGGACGGGGTGTTGGCACTGATCCGCGGGGAATCCGCTTCGTAGGTGAAGTACGGGCAACCGTTTCGTCGGGTCGTACGTCAAGTTGAAGGGAGGGACGGCAAAATTGTCCTTCCCGGGGTGGCCCGGTGAATCCGACGGCGTTCGAGTCTGATGGCGGACAAAGTCCTTCGTCCCGGTTGCCCCTCCCTTTCGTACCCCCCCTAGACTGAACATCCAGCAGGTGGCTCACGCTCGAAAGGCGCCCCCGTGTCCATCGGCAACTCCCCCGAAGACGACCGGCCTTCGATCGGTCGAGTGCTTCAGCAGGCTCGTATCGCCGCAGGTCTCACGGTCGAAGAAATCAGTTCGTCCACCCGGGTGCGCATCCCCATCGTGCACGCGATCGAAGAGGACGACTTCTCCCGCTGCGGCGGCGACGTGTACGCGCGCGGCCATATCCGTACTCTGGCGCGTGCTGTCGGCATCGATCCGGAACCGCTGGTTTCGCAGTACGACGCCGAGCACGGCGGCCGTCCCGCGCCCACGTCCGCGGCGCCGCTGTTCGAGGCCGAGAGAATCCGTTCCGAGCCCCGGCGGCCCAACTGGACCGCGGCCATGGTCGCGGCGATCGTCGCCGTCGTGGGGTTCGTCGGCTTCACCTTCTTCAAGGGCGGCGACGACACCCCCAAGACCACCCAGGTCGCCGAGGGCTCGACGCCCAACACGAAGAGCCCCGCGCCGAAGACCAGCAAGCCCGTCGATCCCAAGCCGGCGCCCTCCGACAGTGCCATCGCCGCGGCACCCCGGGACAAGGTGACGGTGAAGCTCAGCGCCAACCAGGGCAAGAGCTGGATCTCCGCCAAGGACCACAACGGCCGGCTGCTCTTCGACGGTCTGCTCCTCCAGGGCCAGTCCAAGACCTTCCAGGACCAGGAGCGGGTCGACCTCGTCCTCGGTGACGCCGGGTCCATCGAGCTCTTCGTGAACGGCAAGAAGGTCGAGGACAAGTTCCAGCCCGGCCAGGTCGAGCGGCTCTCGTACACGAAGGGCGATCCGGCCGTCGGCTGACCGGTTACACGCGAGGTTCCCGAGCGGGACCGGCGACAGGGCGGGTGCCCGGCAGTCCTGCCGAGCACCCGCCCTCTTGTTACTCGGTGTAACGGGGGAACCCTGCACGCCAGGGCGACTGCTGGGACAAAGTAGTCTTGAGCCCATGTCCGAACGCCGTACCGTCGCCCTTGTCACTCTTGGCTGCGCCCGTAACGAGGTGGACTCGGAGGAGCTCGCAGGCCGCTTGGCAGCGGACGGCTGGGAGCTCGTCGAGGACGCCTCCGACGCCGATGTCGCCGTCGTCAACACCTGTGGATTCGTCGAGGCCGCCAAGAAGGACTCTGTCGACGCCCTCCTCGAAGCCAATGATCTGAAGGACCACGGCAGGACCCAGGCCGTGGTCGCCGTCGGCTGCATGGCCGAGCGCTACGGCAAGGACCTCGCCGAGGCCCTGCCCGAGGCGGACGGCGTCCTCGGCTTCGACGACTACGCCGACATCTCGGACCGCCTCCAGACCATCCTCAACGGCGGCATCCACGCCTCGCACACGCCACGCGACCGCAGAAAGCTCCTGCCGATCAGCCCGGCCGAGCGGCAGGACGCCGCAGTGGCCCTGCCGGGGCACGCGCAGGACGCCGCACCGGTCCCGGCACCCGCGGACCTCCCCGAGGGCGTCGCACCGGTCTCCGGACCGCGGGCGCCGCTGCGCCGACGGCTCGGCACCAGCCCCGTGGCCTCGGTGAAGCTCGCCTCGGGCTGCGACCGCCGCTGCTCGTTCTGCGCCATCCCGTCCTTCCGGGGCTCCTTCATCTCGCGGCGTCCCTCGGACGTGCTGGGGGAGACCCGCTGGCTGGCCGAGCAGGGCGTGAAGGAGGTCATGCTGGTCTCCGAGAACAACACCTCGTACGGCAAGGACCTCGGCGACATCCGGCTGCTGGAGACGCTGCTGCCGGAGCTCGCCGACGTCGAGGGCATCGAGCGGATCCGGGTCAGCTACCTGCAGCCCGCGGAGATGCGGCCGGGCCTCATCGACGTACTGACCTCGACCCCGAAGGTGGCGCCGTACTTCGACCTGTCCTTCCAGCACTCGGCCCCCACCGTGCTGCGGGCGATGCGGCGCTTCGGTGACACCGACCGCTTCCTGGAGCTCCTGGACACCATCCGCGGCAAGGCGCCGCAGGCCGGTGCGCGCTCCAACTTCATCGTGGGCTTCCCCGGCGAGACCGAGGAGGACCTGGCGGAGCTGGAACGCTTCCTCACCGGTGCCCGGCTCGATGCCATCGGCGTCTTCGGCTACTCCGACGAGGAGGGCACCGAGGCGGTCGGCTACGAGAACAAGCTGGACGCCGACGTCATCGCGGAGCGGCTCGCGCACATTTCGCAGCTGGCCGAGGAGCTGACCTCGCAGCGTGCGGAGGAGCGCCTCGGGGAGACCCTGCAGGTGCTGGTCGAGTCCGTCGACCCCACCGAGGACGAGCCACGCGCGGTGGGTCGCGCGGCGCACCAGGCCCCCGAAACGGACGGGCAGGTCCTCTTCACCGCACGCGAGGGCCTCGCGCCCGGCCGTATGGTCGAGGCAAAGGTGGTGGGCACCGAGGGAGTGGACCTGGTGGCCGAGTGTTCCGAACTCGTGGAGGCGGCCAGATGACGGGAGTCCCGGCATCCGCGGCAGGCGGCTCCGGCGCGAAGCCGGTCCGCGGCGGCAAGCTGGGCAGTGCGGCCGTCAATCAGGCCAGCCTGTGGAACATCGCCAATCTGCTCACCATGCTGCGTCTGGTGCTGGTGCCCGGCTTCGTGATGCTGCTGCTGCACAACGGCGGCTACGACCCGGTCTGGCGGTCGTTCGCCTGGGCGGCGTTCGCCGTCGCCATGATCACCGACCTGTTCGACGGTCATCTTGCGCGCACGTACAACCTGGTCACCGACTTCGGAAAGATCGCCGACCCGATCGCGGACAAGGCGATCATGGGTGCGGCGCTGATCTGCCTGTCGTACCTCGGTGATCTGCCCTGGTGGGTCACGGGTGTGATCCTCTTCCGCGAGATCGGCATCACGTTGATGCGGTTCTGGGTGATACGGCATGCGGTGATTCCGGCCAGTCGTGGCGGAAAAATGAAGACTCTGGCGCAGGGGACGGCTGTCGGGATGTACGTCCTGGCGCTGACCGGTCCACTTGCCACCCTTCGCTTCTGGGTGATGGCGGTGGCTGTCGTGCTGACGGTCGTCACCGGGCTCGACTATGTGCGCCAGGCCGTCGTACTGCGGCGCAAGGGGCTCGCGGCCGAGAAGGCCGCTGGAGCGAAGGCCGCCTCCGGGGCTGCTGGAGCGACTGCGGGTTCCACGGGGACCGTCGGCTCCGGGGCGTCCGAGGGAGCTGCCGGTTCCGGGGGAGCCGGGGCGTCCGAGGTGTCCGGGGCGACCGAGGGGGCCGACCCGGTCTCCGGCGCCACCGGTGGCCGTGGCTCGGCGGAGGCCGAGCGGTGACTGCCGCGGCCCGGGTGCTGGAGCTGCTGGAGGAGCGCGGCGAGACCCTTGCCGTCGCCGAGTCGCTGACCGGCGGTCTGGTCGCGGCCGAGCTGACGTCCGTACCGGGCGCCTCCCACTCCTTCCGCGGGTCCGTGACGGCGTACGCAACGCCCCTGAAGAGGGAATTGCTGGGTGTGGACGGTGCCCTCCTGGCGGAACGGGGCGCGGTCGACCCGGAGGTGGCGCGACAGATGGCGGCAGGCGTGCGCCGGGTTCTCGGTACAGACTGGGGTATGAGCACCACCGGGGTCGCGGGCCCCGAGTCGCAGGACGGCAAGCCCGTCGGCACGGTCTATGTTGCGGTGGCCGGGCCGGACGGCGCGGAGAATGTGACCGCGCTGCGATTGAACGGCGGGCGTGCGGACATCCGTAGAGAGAGCGTACGGGGCGCGCTCGCATTGCTCTCCGCCGAACTCGGCAAGAATGCAAGCGCACAGGATACGGAACAGAACGGGGGGAATTGATGTTTGCAGCCCTGAGTGAACACGACATCGCTCCCCGCACGGCCGCGGCGCAAGGCGGTACGGTGGGGCGTGAAGGATGCGGCTACGCGGTCCGAGGAGGGAGCCACCGATGATTCTGCTCCGTCGCCTGCTTGGTGACGTGCTGCGTCGGCAGCGCCAGCGCCAAGGCCGTACTCTGCGCGAAGTCTCCTCGTCCGCCCGAGTCTCGCTCGGCTATCTCTCCGAGGTGGAGCGGGGGCAGAAGGAGGCTTCCTCCGAACTGCTCTCCGCCATTTGCGACGCGCTTGACGTACGGATGTCCGAGCTCATGCGTGAAGTGAGTGATGAGCTGTCGCTGGCCGAACTGGCCGAGTCGGCAGCAGCCGGCGATCAGGTGCCTGTGCCGGTACGTCCCATGCTCAATTCCGTCTCCGTGACGTCGGTCGCAGGTGTGCCGACGGGACGGGTGACCATCAAGGCGCCCGCGGAAGCGGTGGATGTCGTCGCCGCCTGACCCGCGCGGTCCGGTGTGAATCGGAGCCCCGGTCGGCCCCTCCGGGGTGGGCCGGGGCTTACGCATGACCGGGCGATTGCCGGGGGGGTCGGGTCGAGGACGTGGACGCGGTGAAGGCCCTGGTAAGTGTCCTGGGAGTGGTGATCGGCCGCATGCGGGGGCGGATCGAGGAGACCGCTGCCCCCGGTCCGGTCAGCCAGGACATCCTCGGCGCGCCGACCGCCGACCTCGAGAAGCGGGCCTGGAGGGTCCAGGCGGAGAGTGCCTGAATCGTGCGGAGCGGCAGGCGCTTTCCCACCGCCGCTCGTCGGGTGACGGCATCCGCCCTGCCCTGAACGGGGCAGAGCGACGGATCGCCCTGCCCGAAGCAGCCGCAGTGGTCGACGAAGGCTCCAAGGGCAAGATCGAGGGCAGGGCCGAGGAGCCCATGGGCAGGACGACCGGCGACCGGCGCAAGGGGGCCGAAGGCAAGGCGGACCAGGCCGAGGATGCCGCGAGCGGGCTTCGGGAACGGGCGGCGGGTGTTCAAGGAGTCCCTCGGTCGTGACAAGCGCTGAGCGTGCTCGCCGAGCCCCCGTCCGGGCGACGGGGGCTCGGTGCTGCCGCGGCGTCGTCCGTTCTGGATGCGATATGGGCACCACCGGGTGAGACTGCGGAGAGAAGGGCGTCGATCGGCGGGATCGCACAGGGGTCGCGCATCGGGTTGTCCGCCGGGCAGTCCCCGGCAGAGGCAGGGCACAGCACGCTCGGGGAGTTCCAGGCGAGAGCGCACAACGGCATACGGCTGCGTACTGCGCGCCGGTGGTGCACCGGTGCGCCCTCCCGCCGCTCGAGCGGGCCGGACTAGGTTCGGCCGGAGGAGGCAGCCATGGTACGGCGATGGGTGCCGGCGCTCGTTCTCGGCGGGGCGTGGTGGTGGGCCGTGCTGCGGCTCGTGCTGGAACCGGCCCACGCGGGGCTTGTCGAGGGTGCGGTGGCGGCGGGCGGATGGGGGCTGAGCCTTCTGCCCGTGCATGCGGCCGCGGCCGCCGGGTCCGCGGGGGCCGGCGGGGCGGATGCGGACACGGGTCGGTGGTCCGGTGTCCCGGCACGGTGCGCGCGCTGGTGCTCCACCGCGGGGACGCGGTACGCGGGCCGATGGTCCGGTGTCGCCGCACGGGGCGTCGACCGGGCTCGGCGGACTACCAGGGCATGGCTACGCCGCCGTTCGGGCGGAGGATCTGGCCGGTCATGAAGGCCGACGCGTCGGATGCGAGATACAGCAGGGTGTGGGCGACGTCCTCGGCCTCGCCGACCCGGCCGAGCGGGGACATCCGCGCCATCGTGGTCTCCGCCCGGTGTTGCAGGTCCGCGTCGTGGCGGGCGGTCATGGGCGTACGGATCCAGCCCGGGGCGACGGCATTGACACGGATCGAATGAGGTCCCAGCTCGGTCGCCAGGGTCTTCGTCAGCTGGACGACCGCCGCTTTGGCCGCGCTGTAGCAGAGCAGTCCCGGGCTCGCGGCGTCGACCGCCCCCGAGGCCATGGTGATCAGCGAGCCGGGCGTGCCGCGCGCGATCATGCCGCGGGCCACTTCCTGACAGGCGTACAGAACGCCCTTGAAATTGACGGAGAGGACCCGGTCGAGGTCCTCGTCCGCGGTCTCCAGGACGCTGCTCGTGTGCATGATTCCGGCGACGGCAGCCAGTATGTCGAGGTCGCCCGCGGCGGCGACCGCGGCCCTGATCCGAGTGCGGTCGGTGACGTCGAGGGTGTGCACGTGGGATGTGCCACCCGCTTCGGCGATCAGGTCACGGGTCTCCAGCAGGCCCTTCTCGTCGCGGTCCGCGCAGTGCACGGTGGCGCCTGCCGCCGCGAGCAGGACGGCTCCGGCGCGGCCGATGCCGCCGGCCGCGCCGGTGATGAATGCGGAGCGGCCCGTGAGGTCGTACGCGGTGAGGGACATGACGGGGACGGTACGACTGGATCTGACGGGTCGTCAACTAGCGTGTGGGGCCCGATTGGCAGCGCGGACACCAGTAGGCGGGCCGGGAGTCCTGGTCCGCCGTGCGGATGGGTGTGCCGCAGCGCAGGCACGGCCGATCGGTCCTGCCGTAGACCCAGAGCCGTTCGTGCGGGGCGTGTCCGCGGAGTACGGCGCCGGTGGTCGTGCGCATGGGGCGGTCACGGTTGGCTTCGAGGAGCTGCTTGGCCGTGGTGACGAGGCGGGCGGCGGTGGGGGCGGCCAGGTCGCCGACGGGGAGCCAGGGGGTGACACGGGCGAGGAAGCAGAGCTCGGCCTTGTAGACGTTTCCGATTCCGGCCAGATTGCGCTGGTCCAGGAGGGCCTCACCGAGGGGGCGGGCAGGGTCGCTGAGCAGATTGCGCAGAGCGGTGTCGGGGTTCCAGTCGGGGCCCAGCAGATCGGGGCCGAGATGCCCGACCGCCTGATCCTCGTCGCGGGTGCGGAGGAGTTCGAGTACGGGGAGCCGGTAGCCGACGGCCGTGTGCTCCGTGTTGGCGAGGACGGCGCGGATCTGGTGGGCGGGGCCGCCGCGCCAGCGCTCACCAGGGGCGTAGACCCGCCAGGCGCCGTCCATCCGCAGGTGGCTGTGGAGGGTGAGACCGCCCTCCATACGGGTGAGGAGATGCTTTCCGCGCGAGGCGACGTCCAGAACCGTCCGGCCGGTGAGGTCTGCGGTGGCGAACCGGGGGACGCGCAGGTCGGAGCGGGTGAGGATCCGGCCGGCCAGCGCGGTGCGCAGACGTCCGGCGGTCTGCAGGACGGTGTCTCCTTCGGGCATGCCTCCATGATGCGGGGTGCGGGATGGTGTGGTGTGAGGGACGGGGCGGTTCAGGCGCGCAGGCGGAGTCCTCTCGGCGTGGCCAGGAAGCCGGCCGCCTCCAATGTGCGGCCGAGGTGGGAGGTCAGGGACGAGGTGCCGTTGGTGCGCTCCACCGTGACCGTGCCGAGCACCCCGGCTCGGGCGGCGGCCGCCAGTGCCGCGGCTGCCGCGAGAAGGGCCGGATCCTCCGGATCGGTGGGCCAGGCCAGCAGCGTCTTGCCGCCGCGCTCCATGTACATCGTCAGCTCGCCGTCGACCAGCACCACCAGGGCGCCCGCCTTGCGGCCCGGCTTGTGCCCGGCGCCGTCCGGCGGCTCGGGCCAGGGCAGCGCCGCGCCGTAGGCATTGGCCGGGTCCGCCGCGGCGAGAACCAGGGCATGGGGGACGGCGTCCGGTTCCGCACGGTCGTGTGCGGTGGAAAGGGCACGCAGCCGGTCGACCGCCCCGTCCATCGCGAACTGGGCCGCTCCCAGGCCCTCGACGACGTAGCCGCGCCGGGCCTGCCCGTTGTCCTCGAAGGCGGAGAGGACGCGGTACGTGGCGGAGAAGCCGCCCTCGACACCTTCGGCCTGGACCGCGCCGCGGGTCACCACCCCGTGACGGTCGAGGAGGGTGCGGGCCAGGGCGTGCGCACGGTGCGTGGGGTCGGGTTCGACGGCGGGCAGCAGGGACCAGCGGCCCGAGACGGTCGGGGGGCCGGTGCGGGACGCGGGCCGGGCGGCCGCGGTGAGCGAGCCGTAACGCCCGCGTGGCACGCTCCGTCTGGCGCGGTGGGCGGTCGACCCCGCCGTGCGACCGGAGCCGAGAAGTGAACGCAGCGGGGCGAGCGTGTCATTGGTGAGCCGGCCCGACCAGGCCAGGTCCCATACGGCGTCGGCCAGTTGCGGATCGGTGCAGTCCGGGTGCGTGGTGGCGCGGACCTGATCGGAGATCTGCCGGAAGAACAGTCCGTAGCCACCGCGCAGGGCGGTCAGGACGGATTCGTGCAACGCGCTGAGCTCGAGCGGATGCGGCGGCGGGAGGAGCAGAGGTGCGCTGTCGGCGAGGTAGAGGGAGAGCCAGCCGTCCTTTCCGGGAAGGGCACCCGCCCCGGCCCAGACGACCTCTCCGGTGGTGGTCAGCTCGTCCAGCAGCGCGGGGGTGTAGCCCGTGACCCGGCTCGGCAGGATCAGCTTCTCCAAAGCCGACGCGGGGACGGGCGCGCCCTGCAACTGCTCGACGGCGCGGGCCAGTCCGTCGATTCCGCGCAGGCTGTTGTTGCCGAGGTGCTGCCACTGCGGAAGGAATCCGGCGAGGGCGGTCGGCGGGACCGGCTCCAACTCGTGGCGGAGCGCGGCGAGCGAGCGGCGGCGCAGTCGGCGCAGCACGGTCGCGTCGCACCACTCCTGACCGATGCCGGCGGGGTGGAACTCGCCCTGCACGATCCTGCCGGTCGCGGCGAGCCGCTGCAGCGCGCCGTCCGTGACAGCCGTGCCGAGGCCGAAACGGGCGGCGGCCTCGGTGGAGGTGAACGGTCCGTGCGTACGGGCGTACCGGGCGAGGAGATCGCCGAGGGGGTCCTTCACCGGTTCGGTGAAGGCCTCGGGCACGCCGACCGGGAGGGCGGTGCCCAGCGCGTCGCGCAGCCGTCCCGCGTCCTCGATGGCGGCCCAGTGGTCCGCCCCGCCGATCCGGACCCGGATGGCCCGGCGGGCGGCGGAGAGCTCCGGAGCCCACGGTGGTCGGGCGCCGCGCTCGGCCAACTCCGCTTCGGTGAGCGGGCCGAGAACGCGGAGTACATCGGCCACCCCCTCGACGTCCTTGACCCGGCGGTCCTCGGTCAGCCACTGGAGCTCCTGCTCCAGCTCGGTCAGGACGTCGGCGTCGAGCAGCTCGCGCAGCTCGGCCTGGCCGAGGAGTTCGGCCAGGAGGTGGGAGTCGAGGGAGAGCGCGGCGGCCCGCCGCTCGGCGAGGGGTGAGTCGCCCTCGTACAGGAACTGGGCGACGTAGCCGAACAGGAGTGAGCGGGCGAAGGGCGAGGGCTCCGGGGTGGTCACCTCGACCAGTCGGACCCGACGGGCCTCGAGGTCACCCATGAGTTCCGTGAGCCCGGGGACGTCGAAGACGTCCTGGAGACATTCGCGGACCGCTTCCAGGACGATCGGGAACGAGCCGAACTCGGAGGCGACCTGGAGCAGTTGTGCGGCGCGCTGACGCTGTTGCCAGAGCGGGGTGCGCTTGCCGGGGCTGCGTCGCGGCAGCAACAGGGCCCGCGCCGCGCACTCGCGGAAGCGTGAGGCGAACAACGCCGATCCGCCCACCTGGTCGGTGACGATCCCACCGATCTCGCCCTGGTCGAAGGTCACATCACCGGCGCCGACCGGCGGCTGCTCGCTGTCGTACGAGGGGCTCGGCAGCGGTAGCGGATCCAGGGCGGGGTCCTGCGCAGGATCCCGCACCGGGTCGAAGTCCAGGAGGTCCAGGCCCATCAGGTCGGCGTCGGGCAATCGCAGCACTATGCCGTCGTCGGCGTGCATCACCTGGGCATCCATGCCGTACCGCTCGGCGAGACGGGCGTTGAGCGCCAGTGCCCACGGGGCGTGCACCTGCGCGCCGAAGGGGGAATGCACGACGACCCGCCAGTCACCCAGCTCGTCACGGAAACGCTCGACGAGGATGGTCCGGTCGTCCGGCACGTGACCACAGGCGCGGCGCTGTTCGTCGATGTAGGACAAGGTGTTGTCGGCGGCCCAGGCGTCGAGACCGGCGGCGAGCAGGCGCTGCCGGGCATCCTCCGGAGACATCCCGCCGATTTCCCGGAGGAACGCGCCCAGCGCCCGTCCCAGTTCCAGCGGACGGCCCAGCTGGTCGCCCTTCCAGAACGGCAGCCGGCCCGGAACGCCGGGGGCGGGTGACACCAGGACCCGGTCACGGGTGATGTCCTCGATCCGCCAGGACGTGGTGCCCAGCGTGAAGACGTCGCCGACCCTGGACTCGTACACCATCTCCTCGTCCAGCTCACCGACCCGGCCACCGCCCTTCTTGGGGTCGGCACCGGCGAGAAAGACCCCGAAGAGTCCGCGGTCGGGGATGGTCCCCCCGGAGGTGACGGCGAGCCGCTGGGCACCGGGGCGGCCCGTGACCGTACCGGCCACCCGGTCCCAGACCACGCGCGGGCGCAGTTCGGCGAAGGCGTCGGACGGATAGCGGCCGGCGAGCATGTCCAGCACGGCGGTGAACGCCGACTCGGGCAGGGACGCGAAGGGGGCGGCGCGACGCGTCACGGCCAGCAGTTCGTCCACCTGCCAGCTGTCCAGGGCGACCATGGCGACGAGCTGCTGGGCCAGGACGTCCAGCGGGTTGGACGGGATGCGGAGTGCCTCGATGGAGCCCTCGCGCATCCGCTCGGTGACCACGGCCGCCTGCACCAGATCGCCCCGGTACTTCGGGAAGACCACGCCGGTGGAGACCGCACCGACCTGATGCCCGGCCCGGCCGACCCGTTGCAGCCCGGAGGCCACCGACGGCGGTGACTCCACCTGGATCACCAGATCGACCGCTCCCATGTCGATGCCCAGCTCCAGACTGGAGGTGGCGACCACGGCCGGCAGCCGCCCCGCCTTGAGGTCCTCCTCGACCTGGGCACGCTGCTCCTTGGAGACCGAGCCGTGGTGGGCGCGGGCGAGCAGCGCGGGGGCGCCCTTCGCCGCGCCGGACTCGGCCATGATCTCGGCGGGGGAGTGGGCCTCGGCGATCGTCTCACCGGTGAGCCGCTCGTACGCGATCTCGTTGAGCCGGTTGCACAGCCGCTCCGCGAGGCGGCGGGAATTGGCGAAGACGATCGTGGAGCGGTGCTCCTGGACGAGGTCGACGATGCGTTCCTCGACATGGGGCCAGATCGACGGCTTGTCCGCCTGGCCCGCCTGGTCGGTGTCGGCGGCGGGCGAGCCGCCGAGTTCGCCCAGATCCTCGACCGGCACGACCACCGACAGGTCGAACCGCTTGGTGGACGGTGGCTGGACGATCTCCACCTTCCGCTGCGGTGAGAGGAATCGCGCGACCTCGTCGACCGGACGCACCGTCGCCGACAGCCCGATCCGACGGGCGGGCCGCGGAAGCAGTTCGTCGAGACGCTCGAGCGACACGGCGAGGTGCGCACCCCGCTTCGTACCCGCCACGGCATGCACCTCGTCGAGGATCACCGTCTCGATGCCGGACAGCGCCTCCCGGGCCGAGGACGTCAGCATGAGGAACAGCGATTCGGGTGTGGTGATCAGGATGTCCGGCGGCCGGGTCGCCATCGAACGACGCTCGGCGGCCGGGGTGTCGCCGGACCGGATTCCCACGCGGACCTCGGGCTCGGGCAGCCCCAGCCGCACCGACTCCTGGCGGATGCCGGTCAGCGGCGAGCGGAGATTGCGCTCGACATCGACCGCGAGGGCCTTGAGCGGCGACACGTACAGCACCCGGCAGCGCTTCTTCGCCTCGGGGGGCGGCGGGACGGACGCCAGCCCGTCCAGCGCGGCGAGAAACGCGGCCAGGGTCTTGCCGGAGCCGGTGGGCGCGACGACCAGCACGTCCGAGCCCTCGCCGATCGCGCGCCAGGCGCCTTCCTGCGCGGCGGTGGGCGCGCTGAAGGCACCCGCGAACCAGCCGCGGGTCGCGGGGGAGAACGAATCGAGCGCAGAGCCGGCCATGTCCCCCATCGTGCACCCCGCCACTGACAACGGCCGTGACGGCCACCGTCGACCTCGTCCGGGACCTGCGAGAATCCCCTCATGGGGGCCGGACCGGAGCCGGGATCGGGAGAGTGGGCGAGGTACTGGCAGCACGCGGAGCTGCCCGGCCTCGACCTGCTGCGTGCCCGGTACGTGCGCCACACCTTCCCGCGCCACAGCCACGAGGGCTATGTCTTCGGCACCATCACCCGCGGGGTGGAGGACGTCGGACTGCCGGGCGGCACCGTCCACGCGGGCCCCGGAACCGTCGTCATGATCAATCCGGAGGTGCCGCACACCGCCCGCGCGGGCGTTCCCGAGGGCTGGGTGTACGCCACGCTGTACCCGTCCGCGCGGGTGATCAACGACATCGCGGCCGATACGACGAGCCTGCGCGGCACGGTCGGTCTCACCGAGACCAGCGTCGTGGACGCGTACGCGGCCCGGCTGATCGGTGAGGTCCACCGGGCCGCGGAGGAGGGCAACGCGCTCGCCGCCGACACCGTGCTGCGGGTCATGGTCGCGCGGCTGCTCAGTCGGCACGGCAGCGCGCTGCCCGCCCGCGCGCCCCGCACGGCCGGTGCCCGCGACGCCGCACGGGCCCGCGCGCTGCTGGAGGACCGGATGGGGCGGCCGCCCACGCTGGCCGCGCTGGCCGCGGAACTCGGCACCAGCCCGTTCGCGCTGCTGAGAGCCTTCAAGAAGCAGTACGGAATGCCCCCGCACGCCTGGCTCACCGATGCCCGTGTGCGGGCCGCACGCCGGATGCTCGACGAGGGGACTGCGCCCGCGGAGGCGGCCGTCGAGGTCGGCTTCACCGATCAGCCGCATCTCAATCGTCATTTCACCCGGATCGTGGGGGTGCCCCCCGGCGCGTACCAGCGCGAACGTGCGAGAACGAACCAGCGCGAACGTGCAAGGACGTAGAGCCGGCGCGAACGTGCAAGAACGTACAAGACCGGTCCGGATCTGCCCCGTAACGTTCCGGTCGTGGCAGAACAGACGACATTTCCAGAGGGGGTCGGCAGAGCAGCCGACCCGCCCCACGGGAGCCCGGTCCTCCCCGGGGTGCAGCCGGACGCGGTCGCGACGAAGTCGGACGCGGCCGTGGTGCGCGACGCACTCGGGGTCGGCATAGCCGTCGGACTCTCCGGTTTCGCGTTCGGCGTGACCTCGGCCGGCTCCGGACTGAGCCTGCTGCAGACCTGCGCACTCAGCCTCGCCGTCTTCACCGGCGCCTCGCAGTTCGCCCTCGTCGGCGCTCTCGCCGCGGGCGGCAATCCGTACACCGCGGCGGCCGGGGCCTTCTTCCTCGGCGTACGCAACTCGTTCTACGGCCTGCGGCTGTCGCAGCTTCTCGCGCTTCCGCGCACGCTGCGCCCCTTTGCCGCCCAGTGGGTCATCGACGAGACCACCGCCGTGACACTGCCGCAGCCCACCCGGCGGGCCGCACGGATCGGTTTCGCCGTCACCGGACTCACCCTCTACGCCCTGTGGAACCTGACGACGCTGCTGGGGGCCCTCGGCGCCGAGGCGCTCGGCGACACCGACGCCTGGGGGCTGGACGCGGCATCGCCCGCGGTCTTCCTCGCTCTGCTCGCGCCGATGCTCAAGAGCACGACGGAGCGCATCACCGCCGCCGTCGCTGTCCTGCTCGCGCTCGGACTGCTGCCCGTACTGCCCGCAGGTGTGCCCGTCCTGCTGTCCGCACTCGCCGCACCCGCCGTCCTCTTCCTGGGCGGACGCCGGAACGGAACGAACGGGAGCACGGCCACGACGCGGACGGACACGGCGGACTCGTCCACGGTGAAGACCCCCATGGTGAAGACGACGACTGCGGACACGACGACTGCGGACACGAAAGCTGCGGACACGACCGCGGCGAAGGAGAACCGATGAACGTCTGGATCGCCATCGCGCTGACCGCCGCCGGCTGCTACCTCGCCAAACTGCTCGGACTCCTGGTGCCCGCCGGTGTCCTGGAACGTCCGCTCGTACAGCGGCTCGCCGCGCTCCTGCCCGTGGCACTGCTGGCCGCGCTCACCGCGCAGCAGACGTTCGGAGCAGGCCGGCACCTGACGCTCGATGCCAGGGGCGCGGGGCTCGCCGCGGCGGCGCTCGCACTCGCCCTCCGCGCGCCTTTCCTCGTGGTCGTGGGGGCCGCCGTGGTCGTCACCGCGGGGATACGCGCCCTCGGGTAGACACCGCGGTCGGGCTCGCCCCCCTGTTTCGTCGCTCCCCGTCTCAGTCGAGGCTGCGTCCATGGGCCCGCAGTGTCATGAGCGCCTTGAGCGTCACGATGGGGCGTCCTTCCAGCGCCGTCCCCGGCGCCCACTGCCGCCAGTTCACCGGCCAGCCGCCGTCCGCCTGCTGCTCGGCCGCGAGATGGTCGAGCGAGCGCTCCAGCTCCTCGTCGGTGAACCAGCGGCGGGCGAGCGAGTCGGGTGTACGGGCGTAGTCGTACGGGAAGTGCTGCTCGGCCGGTGCGTATCCGGCCGCCACCGGGTACTCCGCGCGCCGCCGCGGATCGAGCACGGCGAGCCGCTGGTCCCGCACCAGCCGGCCGAGCCGGTCGGCCGCGGCCTCCGCACGGGCCCGGTCGGGAGCGCCGTCCAGAAAGGCGAGCGCCGCCTCGATCTCGTACGGATGCGACCGGTCCAGGGCGTCGATCGCGGCCCAGCAGAAATCGGTGGCCCGGAACAGCCAGGCATGCCACACCGCGTTGCGGTGCAGAAGCCCGACGACGGGGCCGGTGGCCAACAGTTCCGCGGGCGGGGCGTCGAGGATCGGGATGAACGGCGCGGCCGGATAGCCGCGCTGCGACGGGAGGAGAGCGGGCAGCGCCCCCTCCTTGGTGGACACCTCGGTCAGGAAGCGGCAGATCCGCTCCACCCGGATCCCGCCGCAGCGGCCGATGGAATCGAGGACGTTGAGCGCGTGCGCGGTGTGCAGCGGCTGACTGACGGGGCCGCGTAGATCGGGTTCGAGCGCGTGCCCGTACCCGCCGTCCTCGTTCAGATAGGCGGCGAGTGCCGTTTCCACGGCGTCCGCACTTCCCTCCAGGAAGTGATGGGCGAACCGCCGCTGTTCCAGGACACGGGCCGTGAGCCACATGAACTGCTCGGCACGGTTGAGGGGACTTGTTCCGGTTCCAGCCATGGACCGACCGTAGGGCGGTAAGCGCTCTCGGCAAGACGTAGCGGCCCGGCTGCACTCTCAGGAGCGGGATACTGAGGTCATGCGGTTGACGATTTTCTGGGAACGGATGGCGGACCACTTCGGCGCGGGTTACGCCGATTCCTTCGCGCGCGATCATGTGATGGCCGAGCTGGGCGGACGGACGGTGCACCAGGCGCTGGCCGCGGGCTGGGAGGCCAAGGACGTCTGGCGCGGTGTCTGTGCGGCGGTCGGCATCCCCGCCGACAAGCGCTGACCCCGGCCGGTCCGGGCGTCCCCGCCGACGAACGCCGACCCCTGCCGGTCCGGTTGCCCCCGTCGGTCCGGTCGTCCGCTCCACAAGCGCTGATTTCCGGCCCGTCAGCGGCCGGACCTGTGCTGTTGTCCGGGGCGGGCCGCTGCTTGTCACTGTCATAGGCGAGACTGGAGCGGTGTCACCGACAGACGAGACAGCCCAGACCCAGACGACTTTCAACCAGCCCGCCCCGTCCGCCCCGCAGGCCGCGCCGTCCGGCAACCGGCCGACCCGTATGCCCGCATGGCTGCCGCGTGCCATGGTGCTCGCCCTGACGCTCTATGCCTGTTTCCAGCTCGGCAGCTGGGCGTTCGACCAGCTCATCGGGCTGCTGATCAACGTGCTGATCGCATTCTTCCTGGCGCTCGCCATCGAGCCCGCGGTGAGCCGGATGGCGGCACGCGGCATGCGGCGCGGCATGGCCACTTTCCTGGTCTTTCTTGCCGTACTGACAGCCGGCGTCGGTTTTGTCGTACTGCTCGGTTCCATGCTCGCGGGCCAGATAGTCGACATGGTCGAGGAGTTCCCGAAGTATCTGGACTCGGTGATCAACTGGGTCAACCAGAACTTCCACACCGAGCTCTCCCGGGTCGAGGTCCAGGACAGCCTGCTGCACTCGGACTGGCTGCAGAAGTACGTCCAGAACAGCGCGACCGGGGTGCTCGACATCTCCACCACCGTGCTCGGAGGGTTGTTCCGTCTTCTGACGATCTTCCTGTTCTCGTTCTACTTCGCCGCCGACGGCCCCAGGCTGCGGCGCGCCCTGTGCTCCGTACTGCCGCCCGCCCGGCAGGCCGAGGTCCTGCGGGCCTGGGAGATCGCGGTCGACAAGACCGGTGGATATCTCTACTCGCGCAGCCTGATGGCACTCATCTCCGGGATCGCGCACTACATCCTGCTGGTGGTCCTCGGCGTTCCGTACGCGCCCGCGCTCGCCATCTGGGTCGGACTGGTCTCCCAGTTCATCCCCACGATCGGTACGTATCTCGCAGGCGCCCTGCCGATGCTGATCGCGTTCACCGTCGACCCCTGGTACGCCGTGTGGGTGCTCGGCTTCGTCGTGGTCTACCAGCAGTTCGAGAACTACGCGCTGCAGCCCAAGCTCACCGCCAAGACCGTCGACATCCATCCGGCGGTCGCCTTCGGATCCGTCATCGCGGGCACGGCGTTGATGGGCGCTGTGGGCGCGCTGATCGCGATCCCGGCCGTCGCCACGCTCCAGGCGTTCCTCGGTGCCTACGTGAAGCGGTACGACGTGACGGACGACCCGCGGGTGCACGGGCGCCACCAGCAGCAGCAACGTGGCGGGACGGTGCTCGCACGGCTGCGCCGCTCCCTGGGGGCCGCCGAGAGCGACGAGGCCCGGGGCGGACCGGGCGGAGCAGGGACGGCGGAGGAACCGGAGCGTGCCTGACCGCCTCGGTGGGCGGGGCCGCGTCAGCGGTTTCTCTTCGTGCCGGCCGGCACGACGAGAAACCGGGCCTCGGTGACATCTCGTCGGGCATCGGGTCTCCGGGCGTCGGACCGACCGCGGTCGAGTCCGGCGAAGCCGTGAAGCTTCGCCGAACGGCCCGCCGGACTGCCCGCCGGACGGTGACGCGCATGCTCCGGTGCGACCACCGGGTGCCCGGTGCGGCGCGGTCACCGCCCGGCCGAGGAACGCCGGGCTCCCGGAGCCGGCGCAGTGGGGCGGGTCGTGCTCGCGTCACGTCGGTCCGCGCCCGGTGACCGTCGAACCCCGAGCGTGTGCCGTCGATGTCCGAGTGGTGCGGATCACCGAAGATCACGGACGTCGTGCCAGGAAGACGAACTCTCGTCCTGGCCGGTCAGGCGCATCGCGAACGTCCTCCACCACAAAGCCGTGCGCGACCAGGTCTCCCTCGATCTCTTCCCGATCCCGGAAACGCAACGTCGAATCCGACGTCAGTACGTGACCGTCCGCAGCGAACCCGTAGGTCCAGCGGAACGTCACCAGAGGCAGGCTCACCTCGATCAGCTGGACCCAGCTCTCGACGGAGCCGACGCCCGGGATCTCCGTCACGCGGTACGAGAACTCGCGGGTCCACTCCTCCCAGGCGCGTCTGGCCGGATCACGGGTCTCGAAGACCAGATGCCCGCCGGGCCGCAGCGCTTCGCAGGCTCCCCGCAGCGTGTTCTGCCACGCCCGCGGATCAACGATCGCCTGGGCGACGTTCGCCGTCATCGTCGCGAGGTCGACCTGCAGCGGCGGGAGGTCTGTCGCATCACCACAGATCCAGCGCACTCGCTCACTGCCCGATTTGGCCCGAGCGACATCGATGGACGCCAGGGCGGGATCGATGCCGACGACCTCGATCCCGCGGTCGGCCAGAAGAAGTGCGAACACCCCCGTTCCGCAGCCGATGTCCAGCACGCGGCGCGCCCCGAACTCCTCCGTCGTCCGGAGGTAGGCATCGAGGTCGCTGCGGTCGGGGTCGAGCGGATCGTAGATCGCCGCGAGCCGTGGATGCCCGAAGCAGTCGTCGGCCATGCGGGCGAACGTACCGCGAGCCTTGAGCGTTTGTCACCGGAGGTCGAGGACGTGCCGGCCGATGACGACCGCCCGGTGGGCGGCCACGTGCAGGGCCTCTCGTTCGGATCGGGCCGGATCCGGACGAGAGGCCCTGGCTCGCGTCGTGGGCGAGTGCGTGGCCGAGGGAGGGGCTCCGGCGCTCGATCTCACCGAGGTCGGCCCCGGTCGGTGTTCGAGGCGGGAGCGTGGCGTCGACCGATCAGCGTTCGGCCGTTGCGACGAGGCGTCTCAGCGCGGTGTGTGCGGGTGGGCCCCAGGTGGGCTTGCCGCCGGGGCGGCCATGGATGCCGGCATCTCCGACGAGGATGCCGACGAGGGCGCGCAGCACCGCCCAGCCGCGGGCGCGGCGCAGGGTCGCGGGGTCCGGGGTCGGCCGGTAGGCCTCGTAGAAGCGGTCGGCGGCGCCGTCCGGCAGCAGCGTCCAGGCGGCGGCGAGGTCACAGGCCGGATCGCCCGCGCAGAGGTCGCCGAAGTCGATCACGCCGCAGAAGGTGCCGTCCGCGGTGAGGATGTTGGCCGGATGCAGGTCGCCGTGGAGCCACAGCGCGGGCCCCGCCCAGGTGGGCGCGGTGGCGGCGTCCTCCCAGATGGCGCGGACGGCGTCAGGGTCGGGGATCAGCCCCAGCTCGGTGGCTGAGGCCAACTGCTGGGCGAACGGCTCGGCGCAGTCGGCCAGCGGACCCCCACGGCCGCGGCCGGTCGGCACCCCGTCGGGGGCAGGCCGGTGAAGAGCACCGAGGAAAGCGGCCAGGGTGTCGGCCGCCTCCGCAGCACGCGTGGCGGGGGCGCGATCGGCGGGCTCGCCCGGCACCCACGTGGTGACGATCCATGGTCGCGGAAACCGCTCGGACGGCTCGCCGAGGCGCTGCGGGACGGGGACCGGCAGAGGAAGCCGAGGGGCGAGGGCGGGCAGCCAGGCATACTCCTTGCGCAGGAGCGCGTCCGCGGACTGCGTCGCCCAGGGCAACCGGACGGCGAGGTCGTCGCCGAGCCGCCACAGCTGGTTGTCCCAACCACGCGCGCCGAGCTTCACGGGGTGATCGGCCAGGTCGGGGTGCTGGTCGCGCAGCAGGTCCCGGACCAACTCCGCGGTGATCTCGATCTCGGTACGGGTCATGCGGAGCAACGGTAGCCGGGCGGTGACCCGCCGTCGGTGACGCCCAGCACTCCATGCCGCTGAACTTTCGATGGCACGAACTCACGATGATCAGCCTTCGACGGCGAGGACCGAGGTTCGGTGGCACAGGGCAGGGGTACGTGAGGGGCGGTTCGGTCCGGCGCGATGCGCTTGACACTAAAATCGAACATCCATTCTTATGGGATTCCGGCCGGGTTTTCCCGGGCCCGACCGTGGAGTTGTCCACAGGCCGGGAGGACGTCGAGGCCCATTGTCAGTGGCAGGGGTTAGCGTCTTTGACGTGAAGCGATCGACTCAAGCAAATCGGGTGGAACCCATGGCAGGAACCGACCGCGAGAAGGCGCTGGACGCCGCACTCGCACAGATTGAACGGCAATTCGGCAAGGGCGCGGTGATGCGCCTCGGTGAGCGGCCGAACGAGCCGATCGAGGTGATCCCCACCGGGTCGACCGCCCTCGATGTGGCCCTCGGCGTCGGCGGACTGCCGCGCGGCCGTGTGGTGGAGGTGTACGGACCGGAGTCCTCCGGTAAGACGACGCTGACGCTGCACGCGGTGGCGAACGCGCAGAAGCTCGGCGGCTCGGTGGCCTTCATCGACGCGGAGCACGCCCTCGACCCCGAGTACGCGAAGAAGCTCGGCGTCGACATCGACAGCCTCATCCTGTCCCAGCCGGACAACGGTGAGCAGGCTCTCGAGATCGTGGACATGCTGGTTCGTTCCGGCGCCCTCGATCTGATCGTCATCGACTCCGTCGCGGCGCTCGTGCCGCGTGCCGAGATCGAGGGCGAGATGGGCGACTCGCACGTGGGTCTGCAGGCCCGCCTGATGAGCCAGGCACTCCGCAAGATCACCAGCGCGCTCAACCAGTCCAAGACCACCGCGATCTTCATCAACCAGCTCCGCGAGAAGATCGGTGTGATGTTCGGCTCGCCCGAGACCACGACCGGTGGCCGGGCGCTCAAGTTCTACGCCTCGGTGCGCCTCGACATCCGACGGATCGAGACGCTGAAGGACGGCACCGACGCCGTCGGCAACCGCACCCGTGTCAAGGTCGTGAAGAACAAGGTCGCGCCGCCCTTCAAGCAGGCCGAGTTCGACATCCTCTACGGCCAGGGCATCAGCCGCGAGGGCGGTCTGATCGACATGGGCGTGGAGCACGGCTTCGTCCGCAAGGCGGGCGCCTGGTACACGTACGAGGGCGACCAGCTCGGACAGGGCAAGGAGAACGCCCGCAACTTCCTCAAGGACAACCCCGATCTCGCCAACGAGATCGAGAAGAAGATCCTTGAGAAGCTCGGGGTCGGTGTCAGGCCGGATGCCGATGCCGGCGAACCCGGTGCGGATGCGGCGGGCGGCGCCGCGGCTCCGGCCGACAGCGCGAAGTCGGTGCCCGCTCCGGCCGGCAAGACCAAGCCGGCCAAGGCTGCGGCCAAGAGCTAGACCGTGACGCGTCGTACGGAATGGCCGGTCAGCGCCCATGACCATGGCGTCGGTACCGGTCCCGAATCCGCCGTCACGAGACACACGGCCGAGTCCGAGGGCGGGTACGAGTCGGAGGCCGGTCCAGGCCGTGGCACCGGCTCGGACGCCGGATTCGGTGAGGGGGCGGGGCGTCGTGCCCGCTCCCGCTCCAGGAGCAGCGGCTCCCCTTCCTCGTCGAGGGCCGAGAAGGGGGAGCCGCGAGACCCGGTGGAGCAGGCGCGCAACATCTGTCTGCGGCTGCTCACCGGGACCCCACGCACCCGAAAGCAACTCGCGGACGCCCTGCGCAAGCGGGAGATCCCGGATGAGGCGGCCGAAGAAGTGCTCTCGCGCTTCGAGGATGTCGGGCTGATCGACGATGCCGCTTTCGCGGACGCCTGGGTGGAGTCCCGGCATCACGGACGAGGGCTGGCGCGCCGCGCGCTCGTCCGTGAACTGCGTACCAAGGGGGTGGACTCCGCCGTCATCGACGAGGCGGTCGGACAGCTCGATTCCGAGCAGGAGGAGGAGACGGCGCGTGAGCTGGTCGCGCGCAAGCTGCGCTCCACTCGCGGCCTGGACCGGGACAAGCGGCTGCGTCGGCTCGCGGGCATGCTCGCCCGCAAGGGATACGGGGAAGGCATGGCCCTGCGTGTGGTGCGGCAGGCGCTGGAGGAGGAGGGCGAGGACACGGAGGGCTTGGACGAGCCCTTCTGAACGGCGGCCCGTACCGCGCGATGAACACGCGGGAACCAAGGGCACGGGGCGGACAGGGATACGGGGGTACGGGGCCCGTCTGGTTCTTTCATGCCGACGAGGCGCGGGCGGGGGTTCGTGGAAGGTGCGTTGCCGGGCAGGCCGGTCGTGCGGGACCGGAGCCCGGGACCGGCGTACGCGATCAGGGCCTGTCGCGCGGGACCTCGAGCGTGGTGTGCGCGATCAGGGCCAGGCCCAAGGCACCGGAGCCTGTCGTCACGGGGATCGAGGTCGGTCGTGCGGCTCCGGAGTGCGGCGTCGTGCATCCGCTCCCTCTCCGATCCACGGCTGAGCCCGGGGCGGGCGTCCCGGCGGCCGACCCTGCGGGGTCGGGGACGCGGAGGCGGAGGCGGCCCGACGACGGAAGCAACTCGCGGGACGCAGCCCGCCCCTGCTCCGTACGACAGGGCCCGTCGGCGTCGCTGGTGCCGTGGCCGGAAGGGTTTGCCGGGAAGCGCGCGGCGTCCGGTGCGGTGCGTCGCGAGCGGAGGTTCGCCCTCGTGCGCCGCACTCGCGTGATGCGACGACGCGGCGAGGTGCCGTGCCGGGCGTCGCGAGCCGGTGGACCTTTCCGGCCTCAGCACGGGGGAGCGCCAGGCGGGCGAGGCGGTGGGAGACGGGCCGTGTCCGCTCCGGCCGGGGCGGACACGGGCCATCGATGTTCAGTGCCGCGCGGCCGCCGGGGCGCGCCGGAGGCCGGCCCCCGCGATGACGGCGCCCAGCAGGCAGAGCACCCCGGTGACGGCGACGGCCGTGTGCACACCGTTCATGAACGCCTGGCCACTGCCTTCCACGACGGCCGCCCGGAGCTGGGCCGGCATGTCGGGCGAGACCGGCGCGACCCCCATCGCCACCGCGTCCTTGGCCTCCGCCATCCCGGCGGCCACATCCATCGGGACGCCCGCCCCGGTCAGCTCGCCGTTCAGTGTCGAGCCGACCCGGCTGCTGATCAGTGAGACCAGTACGGACGTGCCCAGTGCGCCGCCGATCTGCAGAGCGGTGGCCTGGATGCCGCCCGCCACGCCACCGTCCTCGACGGGTGCCTGGCCGACGATGGCGTCGGAGGAGGCGGACAGCACCATGCCGACGCCGAGGCCGAGCGCGACGAACGGCGGCCACATGGTGGCGTAGGAGGAGCCGGTGTCCCAGGTGAGCATGCCGAAGGCGGCGGCGGCCTGGAGCAGCATGCCCAGCGGCATGGAGAGCCGGGGCCCGAAGCGGGCGGTCAGGGCCGCGCCCAGCGGGGAGGCCACCAGGGAGGCGAGGCTGAGCGGCAGCGTGCGTACGCCGGCCTCGACGGGGGTGAAGCCCCGCACGTTCTGCAGGTACAGCATCACGAAGAAGATCAGGCCGAGCATCACGAAGAAGTTCAGCGCGGTGACGACCGTACCGGTGGTCAGCGCCCGGTTGCGGAACAGCCGCATCGGCAGCAGCGGGTGCTCGATCCGGTTCTCGTACCAGCCGAAGGCGGCCAGGATCAGCGCGCCCGCCGCGACGGACCCCAGCGTGCCCGCCGAGGACCAGCCCCAGGTCTCACCCTTGACGACGCCGAAGACCACGCACAGCAGCCCCAGTGCCAGCAGCACGACGCCGGGGACGTCGAAGCGGTGCCGGCGACCGTTCGCGTTCTTGCTCTGCGGCAGCACAGCGGCGCTGACCAGGAGCGCGATCACGCCGATGGGGGCGTTGACGTAGAACACGGACTCCCAGTCGACGTGCTCGATCAGCAGGCCGCCGACGATCGGGCCGAGCGCCGTCGAGACCGCCGAGACCATGGCCCAGACGCCCACGGCCATGCCGAATCTCCGTGGCGGGAAGACCGCGCGCAGCAGGCCGAGTGTGTTGGGCATCAGCAGGCCTCCGAAGAAGCCCTGTGCCGCCCGGAAGGCGATGACGCCCTCGACCGAGCCCGACAGGCCGATGGCGACCGACGCGAGGGTGAACCCGACGACGCCGACCAGGTAGTAGGTGCGCCGTCCGAAGCGGTCTCCGAGCTTGCCGCCCAGGATCAGCGAGGCGGCCAGAGCGAGCAGATAGGCGTTGGTCACCCACTGCAGGTCGGCGGTCGACGCCTTGAGCGCACGGCCGATCTCGGGGTTGGCGATCGCCACGACGGACGCGTCGAGCTGGACCATGAAGAGGCCGAAGGCGACCGCGAGGAGGGTGAGCCAGGGGTTGGAGCGCCTGCCCCGGGGCGGGCTCGCGTCCGGCGGGGACGCCACGGGCAGGGATGAGTGATCCACGGTGGTGGACGGCATGGAGGTGCCTTGTCTGTCGGGAGTGCTACGGGAATCGGAGCGGGAACGGAACGCGCCGGGCCCCGGCCGCCGGTGCGGTCGGATTCGGACCCGCCGCCGGGCACGGGAGATTCCCGCGGGCACGGAGAAGGCCGTGCGCACGGTTCGTCGGGGCCCCGAAGGGGAATCGCGGGGGTCTACTCGGCGGCGGGCGCGGGGCGCAGATGGCGCGTGAGCGATGTCAGCGCACCGACGGCCGAACCGAGAGCGTCCATCTCGCCGTCGGTGAGGGACCGGAGGGCGTGGGCGATGTGCGCACCCTCGAGGCGTCGGACCTCGGCCAGCTCCCGCCGGGCCCTGGGGGTCGGATACAGATGGGCGATCCGCCTGTCGCCGGTGTCCTGTCGGCGCTCCAGCAGTCCCTGCTCGGTGAGCTGGGAGACGAGCGCGCTGACGTTGTTCGGTCGCATCAGCAGTGCGTCGGCGGCCTCGCGCACGGTGGCGCCCTCCTGCTGCGACACGAAGCGCAGCAGCGCGAGTTGTCCCTCGGGGGGCTTGGGCCGATCGAAGTCCTGGGCGACCAGTCGGTCGAGAGCCCGGTTCAGCGCGGGCAGGCACGCCGCGAGCGCAGAGGCCACACGGTCGGGATCCTGGACGGACGCGCGGGAATCGGACATGGTCCGCATTATTGATCTGAAGACATACCTATGTCAAAGGATGTATCAGGGGTGTCTCCGTGCGGGGTGGATCCGTGCCGACGGACGGGAGCCTGCCTCCCGTGCCCGGTGCACCGCCCGGAGGTTCACCGGTCGACGTGCCGGGTGGCGCCGGGCGGCTTCCGCCGGCCCTGCGGTGCGGGCCGGCGGAAGCCGCTGAGGGGGTGATGGCCGGGTCAGACCTCGGCGGTGGCCTGCTCGGGCGCGGCGGTCCGGTTCCCGCCGTCGGTGCTCGACACGGCGCGGGCGGCCGGGATGACACTCGCGAAGGCCGCGGCGACCAGTGCGATGCCGCAGCCGATGATCAGGCCCGTGCGGAAGCCGTTCTCGGAGGTGAAGGTGTGTCCGCCCATGGTGACCGTCAGCTGGGAGAGGACCACGCCCATCACGGCGGCGCCGACCGAGGTGCCCAGCGAACGCATGAGGGTGTTGAACCCGTTGGCGGCGGCGGTCTCGGAGAGCGGTACCGAGCTCATGATCAGCGCGGGCATCGAACCGTAGGCGAGGCCCACGCCGCTGTTGATGACCATGAGGGCCAGCATGAGGCCCCATGCGGAGCCCATGAGCATCAGTGACAAGCCGTACCCGACGGCCAGCACCAGGACACCGCAGATCAGGGTGAACTTCGGGCCGCGGGCGTCGGTGAGCTTCCCGCCGAACGGTGAGACGATCATCATCATGACGCCACCGGGCGCCATCCACAGGCCGGCGGCGAGCATCGACTGGCCCAGGCCGTAGCCGGTGGCCTCCGGGAACTGGAGCAGCTGCGGCACGACCAGCATGCTCGCGTACATCCCGAAGCCGACGAAGATCGAGGCGACATTGGTGAGCAGCACCCGGGGGCGGGCCGTGGTGCGCAGGTCGATCAGCGGCTCCCGGGTGCGCAGTTCCCAGGCGCCCCAGGCCAGCAGGATCACGACGGCGGCGGCGAACAGCCCGAGGGTGGTCGCCGAACCCCAGCCCCAGTTGGCTCCCTTCGACACGGCGAGCAGCAGGCAGATCAGTCCCGCGCCGAGGCCGACCGCGCCCAGGGTGTCGAAGCGCTGCCCCTTGGCGCCGGGCGGGACGTCGGGGATGAGGAACCAGATCGCCCCGGCGATCAGCACGGCCAGGACGGTGGAGCCCCAGAAGAGCACGCGCCAGTTGGCGTACTGGGCGACCGCCGCGGCGATCGGCAGGCCGAGCCCGCCACCAATGCCCATGGAGGCGCTCACCAGCGCGATGGAGGAGCTGAGCTTCTCCGCCGGGACCACGTCGCGCAGCAGGGCGATGCCCAGGGGCACCATCCCCATGCCCATGCCTTGCAGCCCGCGCCCGATGATCATGGGGACGACGGAGGAGGCGAGGGCGCAGACCAGTGAGCCGGCCACGAGCGGTACGGAGCACGCGAGAAGCATCCGGCGCTTGCCGATCAGGTCGCCGAGGCGCCCGGAGATCGGTACGCAGATCGCCCCCGCCAGCAGGGTGACGGTGATCACCCATGCCGCGTTCGACGGGGTGGTGTGCAGGATCTGGGGCAGCTCCGCGATGAGCGGTGTGACCAGTGTCTGCATGATCGCGGCAGTGATGCCGGCGAGGGCCAGCGTGGCGACCACACCGCCGGTGCGGGCCATGGGCTGGGGGGCGTCCATTCGGGACTCCAGAAAGTGAGGGGCTGCCGGGCATCTTTCGCTCGCCCGGAGCCATAAGTAAACATCTGCTTACATAGACGCTAGGGCAGACACGGGAGCGAGGTCAACATCCGTTTACATGCGGCGTGGGCGGTACCGTTCGAGCAGAGAGAGGACAGCCATGAAAGCCAGCAGTTCCCAGGCGGGTCCCGCGCCCCTGACGCCGACGGACAACAGCCCGCCGCCATCCCGGCGGGGTGCCGGTGCCAGGACTCGTGGGCTCCTGCTCGACTCGGCCCGCCGTCGTTTCGCGTACGACGGGTACGCGGCCACCACCGTGCGCGACATCGCCGATGACGCCGGTGTCAACGTCGCGCTCATCAACCGCTACTTCCGGTCCAAGGAAGGCCTCTTCGAAGCCTGCCTGAAGGCGGTCATCGACGAACTCGTCCACGCGGCGCGCACGGTGGCCGACCTCGACCAGATCCCGGAGATCATCGTCAGCCACACCGCGGGCGTGCTCGCCATGGACGGTCCCAGGGACGCGCTTCTCCTGCTCCTGCGCTCCTCCGGCGACGAGCGCACCGAGCAGATGCGCACCGGTCTGTTGCGCACCTTCAGCGAACGACTCGCCGCGGCGGCCGGATGGCGGCCCGACGACCCCGCCGACGACCAACTTCTCCTGCGCGCCCAACTCGTGCTGTCCGTGGCCTTCGGCATCACGGTGCTGCGCGCCTCTCCGGGGCTGGAGCCGCTCGGGTCGGCCACCGAGCAGGACCTCACCGGGCCGCTGCGCGATCTGGTCGAAGCGCTGCTCACCCGTCACTGAGACGGGGCGCCGCATCCGGTCGCCGGCCGCGACGCCGCCCTCGCACGGCCTCATCGATCGCGGGATCCGGCGGTTCACGTCTGTCATGGGACGGGTCACTGCCCGGCGCGGGCGGCGCGTTCGATGGTGGCGTCGATCAGAGCGAGCGCCTCGTCGGCCGTACGTCCGGGCTGCCGGTTCCACAGCCCGATCAGCCCGGTCCAGCCCCGTGAGCGGAGCTCGGCGACGAGCCAGGCGCCGGCCCGGTCCACGGTGTCGAGGGAGCCGTACCCCAGGCGGTGCGCGGTCAGCATGGCCCCGCAGACGCACCGGGCGCCGCGGGCGTTGCGGAGTCGGTACGGGGTGTTCTGCCAGCCCCACTCGGTCAGGATCCGCCGTGCGTGGGCGAGGTGGACGGAGGGCCGCACTTCGGGCTGCCCGACGCGCCGCCAGGAGTGGAGCCGGTCGGGGAGGATCGCGCCCAGCCGCCCGGGAAGGGGCCGCTCGCGCGGCGCGGCGGCGGGGAGAGCGCGCACGGATTCGGCGATGAGCTGCTCGACGGGTACGGACAGCAGGTCGCGCCAGTCGGCCGGCTGACGGTCCGGCAGATGATCCGCGGTGCCGGGGGGGACGGGCCGTACGGGTTCGGCGGCGGTGAGATCCCATCCGGCGACGATCTGCTGCCATGCGCCGGTGTCGTGGAGGCGGGCGACCCGTTGGTCGAGCCGGTCGGGAGTCAGGGCGGGCGTCGGCATGGGTGCGAGGTCTCCGTCACGTCGGTCCTTGGCGTTGAGCCGAATGTCCGTCGGTTGCGGAGATTGCTCCACCGGAGCGTGGCGTACGGGTGTGTCGCCGCGGATTCGAGGGCCGGCGAGCGGTGCGAAGGGCGGCGGGGAGCGGTTCTGCACCGCATGGAGCCCGGAGTCACCGGGAGTACGGAGCGGGGGGCCTGCCGACCGGCTGGGTGTGCCGGTGTGCCCACCCACGGAGCGGGCGAGCGCCCCGGATCAGGAGCAGGAGTCCTGGTCCGGGCGCGTACCTATCCGGAGACGGCGACTCCGGGGCGGGATGTCTCGCCCCGGACCCCTGCCTCACACCTCGACGGGAAGTCCCGCCGCGCGCCACGCCTGGAATCCGCCGATCAGATCGGTCGCCCGGTGCAGTCCCAGCTGACGCAGGGACGCCACGGCCAGGCTCGACGCGTAGCCCTCGTTGCAGACCACCACGATGCGCAGATCGTGGCTCACCGCCTCCGGGGCCCGATGGCTGCCCTGTGGATCGAGCCGCCACTCCAGTTCATTGCGCTCGACGACGAGCGCCCCCGGAATGAGTCCGTCCCGTTCGCGCAGTGCCGCATAGCGTATGTCCACGAGCAGCGCACCGTCCGCGGCGGCGGCGATCGCCTCCTGAGGGCCGACCCGGACGAACCCCGCCCGGACCCGGTCCAGCAGTTCGTCGATCCCCACCGGTCCCGGACCACTTCCACGGCCGGCGCTCACTGCCAGTCCTCCGGTCGTTCGACCTGTTCGAGACGGAGCACCGCGCCGTTACGGCTGTAGCGCCGGATCCGCGGCAGCGGCGGGTAGTAGGCATGGACGGAGACGGCGTGCTCGGTGCCGGATTCGTTCAGCACCTCGTGGACATGGTGGCGGCCGAACGCCCTGCCCTGCCCGGTGGCCAACTGCCGGGAACGGTCGATGCCTTCGGTGAGTTCGAGGGTCTTCCAGCCGTCGGTGGGCAGCCGGGCGGCGAGCGACAGCTCCTTGAGGGTGCCGGCCGCGGTGGTGAAGGCGCCGATCGAGTCGGCGTGGTCGTGCCAGCCGGTGCCGCTGCCGGGCGGCCAGCCGATCAGCCAGGCCTCGCTGCCGCCGGGCCCTTCGAGCGGGATCCAGGTGCGGCCCCCGGGATCGAGCGGGAGCGAGGCGACGATCTCGGCGTCGGCGGCGACACGGCGGACGAATGCGAGCAGCTCCGCGGCCGACGGACCGGAACCACGAGCGCGTACGGATGCGGGTGCGGGCGTGCGTACAGAGGGTGACGAAGGGGCAGACACAAGGACCGTCCTGGGAGTTCGCGCGGATGCCCGGCCGCACGCAGGAGCGCACGGCCCGGCAGGGAGAGGCGATTCAGCAGGACGGGCGACACACGCAGCCCGCATAGCGGACGAGGTCCATATGGACCCTCCGCCACAGGCGCACATCGGTGTCGGTCACGTTCGGGAGTACACCATGCGCGCCCGCGACGGTCAATTGATGCCCGCAGTCTGGTCCGGGCGTACGGAGCCGCGCACCGGTCCGCCGCGCACCGTGTCCGCCGCCGCGAAGAGCTCCCGGGGCCGGACCCCGGCGAACGACGCCACGAGGTGACCGTCCGGCCTGATCAGCAGCACGGTGTGGGCCGCCGCCCCCGGGTAGCTCTCGGTCACCAGCAGTTCGCCCTTCACCGGCATCGCGTCGACGGCCGCGACCAGACGAGGCATGACGCCCGCGCTCATCCAGTGACGCCGGTCCCACACGCCCGTACCGGGTGCCACCAGGACCACCAGCAGGTGCCCCTGCCCCAGCCGCTCGCGCAGCCGCACGCTTGTGCCGTCGGGTGCGGTCACCCGTACATCGGCGACCGGCGCACCAGGGGGCGTATCCACAGATGTGTGCGCCTCGGCGCGTGGGGGCGCAAGGGGCGAGTGCGAGTACGAGGGGGGCGCACCGAGCGGGCCCCGGCCCAGATGTCCGTCGGTGAGCAGTGAGTCGTGCCCCCGTGCGCTCCCCGGGACCAGGGTCCGCAGGCCTCCGCCGCCGCGGAGTATCGGCAGCGACTGGTCCGCGGCGCGCAGCCGCGCGGCGACGGCCGCCCGGCGCTCCGCCTGGTAGCTGTCCAGCAGTACGTCCGGGGCGCCGTGGTGCCAGGCATGGCCGAGCTTCCAGGCCAGGTTCTCGGCGTCCCGCAGCCCCTCGTCGAGCCCCTGGGTTCCCAGCGCGCCCAGCAGATGGGCGGCGTCCCCGGCCAGGAAGGCCCGCTCGACCCGCCAGCGCAGGGCGAGCCGGTGGTGCAACGTGTACACGCCCGTGTCCAGCAGTTCGTACGGCGGTGTCTCGTCGCACCAGCCCGCCAGGGTGTCCCGGATCCGGGTGATCAGAGCATCCGGAGTGACGAGCTCGCCGCGCGGCGGCAGCAGCCAGTCCAGCCGCCAGGCACCGTCCGGCAGCGGTCGCGCGGTCACCTCGGCGCCCCCGGTGCGCCAGGGCGGCAGCCGGTGCAGCACGGCCTGCCCCGGCCAGGGAAGCTCGGTGCGCAGCGCCGCGACGGCATGCCGCTCCACCGCCGTCCTACCGGGGAAGCGGATGTCGAGGAGCTTGCGCACGGTGGACCTGGCGCCGTCGCAGCCCACCAGGTAACTCCCACGCCACCAGGTCGCGTTCGGCTCCCTGGTGCGCACCGTGACCCCGGTCGCGTCCTGCTCCAGCGTGTCGATCCGGCTGTACGGGGCAACCCGCACCAGCTCCTGTGCGGCCACCGCGTCCCGCAGCCCGCGCGTCAGGACGTGCTGCGGCAGATGGATGGGGGCCGACAACGGATCGCCCTCGGGGGAGTCCTCGCCGAGTCGCAGCTCGCGCACCAACTGCCTGCGCCGCACGGACCGCCAGCCGGACCACCGGATGCTCTCTTGGTGGAGTGCCTTGCAGCCGAGCCGCTCCACCAGGGCCGCGGTGTCCTCGCGCAGCACCACCGTGCGGGCCGGACGCGTCTCGTCCTTGGCCGGGTCCTCGTCGAGAAGGACGGAGGGAACTCCCTGTGCCGCGAGGGCGAGCGACAGCGTCAGGCCGACGGGCCCGGCGCCGACGACGATCACCGGGTCCACGGGGCGGCTCCTCGAATCCGTGCGAACGGCGCCGGGGACGCGGACGTAACGAGCGCGCGGCTCGAAGGAGGGGTAGGCGGCGGAGGAAGTGTGGCGGCGGGGGCAGGGGGCGCGATCACAGAACGTATGCAACCTACTGCCGGTGCCTGCGTCAAGCGACACCGGAAGGCGGCGAGGGGCGGTGGCGGATGTGCCACCGCCCCTCGGGGACGCAGATCGACGAGCCGTCAGACGGCGCGTCCGTCATCTATGACGAGCGCCGGCTCACCGATGGTCTCCGGTGTGCCCCCGGGCGCGGTGCCCTTGCTCTTCCTGCTGCGCCGGAGCCACCGCTCCAGCCAGCTCGCGAACGACGTGAGCGCGAAGTTCACCACGAGGAAGATGAGCGCCACGATGGTGAAGCACGCGATCGTGTTCGCGCCGTAGTTCGCACTCATCGGGCGGATCGAGGCCAGCAGCTCGGGGAAGGTCATCATGGCGCCACCGAGCGCGGTGTCCTTCACGATGACGACGAGCTGGCTGACGATCGCCGGCAGCATCGCCGTCACCGCCTGCGGCAGCAGCACGAACACCATGGTCTGGCCCTTGCGCATGCCGAGCGCCTTGGCCGCCTCCGCCTGGCCCTTCGGCAGGGACTCGATTCCGGCCCGCACGATCTCGGCGAGCACCGAGAAGTTGTACAGCACCAGGCCGGTCACCACGGCGTACAGCGGACGCACGTCGGTGTCGATGGCGGTGTACTCCGCGTACACCGCGTTCGCGGTGATCATCAGGATCAGCACGGGAATGGCGCGGAAGAGCTCCACGACGATGCCCGCCGGCATCCGCACCCACCGGTGGTCCGACAGCCTGCCGATCCCGAAGAGGGCGCCGAGCGGCAGCGCGATGATCAGGGCGAAGAACGCCGCCTTGAGCGTGTTCTGGAGGCCCGGCCAGATGTACGTCTCCCAGGGCTGGGAGCTGGTGAAGAAGGGCCTCCACTTGATCCAGTCGAGCTGGTGCTTGGAAGCGAGGCCGTCATAGACCCACCACACCACTGCCGCGGCGCACAGGACGAACAGCACCGTGTACAGGATGTTGCGCTGCTTGGCGCGCGGTCCTTGGGCGTCGTAGAGGACGGAACTCATCGCTTCACCGCCACCTTCTTGCTCACCCAGCCGAGGATCAGGCCGGTCGGGAGGGTCAGAACGACGAAGCCGAACGCGAAGACCGCGGCGATGAGCATCAGTTGGGCCTCGGCCTCGATCATGCCCTTCATCAGGTACGAGGCTTCGGCGACCCCGATCGCGGAGGCGACCGTGGTGTTCTTCGTCAACGCGATCAGCACGTTGGACAACGGGTTGACCACTGCACGGAACGCCTGGGGAAGGACAATCAGCCGCAGTCCCTGTGTGAAGCTCAGCCCGAGCGCACGCGCTGCCTCCGCCTGGCCGACCGGGACGGTGTTGATGCCGGAGCGCAGGGCCTCGCACACGAACGCGGCGGTGTAGGCGACCAGGGCGAGCACCGCGAGCCGGAAGTTGATGTCCGTGAAATCACTGGCGCCGAGCTTGACGTCCAGCGTTTGGAAGAGTCCCAGCGACGAGAACACCATGATCACGGTCAGTGGAACGTTCCGGACCACGTTCACATACGCGGTTGAAAAGCCGCGCATCAGGGGGACCGGGCTGACCTTCATGCCGGCCAGCAGCGTTCCCCATATGAGGGAGCCGAGGGCGGAGTAGACGGTGAGCTGCACCGTCACCCAGAAGGCCCCCAACAGGTCGTAACCTTCAAGAAAGTCGAACACGATCTCCCGCGCTTCCGCGTGTAGGAGGGCACGGCGCGCCGCCGATTCAAGGACGGCGCGCCCGGTCAGCCCTGCTTCACTTGACGATGTTGCCGATCTTCGGGGCGCGCTCGCTCTTGTAGTTCGCCGGGCCGAAGTTGTCCTTCACGGCCTTGTCCCAGGAACCGTCCGAGACCATCTTGGTGAGAGCGTCGTCGATCTTCTTCTTGAGGTCGGCGTCGCCCTTCTTCAGGCCGATGCCGTAGTTCTCGTTGGTCATCTTGAAGCCGGCCAGCTTGAACTTGCCCTGGAACTCCTTCTGCGCCGCGTAGCCGGCCAGGATGGAGTCGTCGGTGGTCAGCGCGTCGACGGCCTTGTTCTCCAGGCCGGTCAGACACTCCGAGTAGCCGCCGTACTCCAGGAGCTGCGCCTTCGGCGCCAGCTTGTCATGGACGTTCTGCGCCGAGGTCGAGCCGGCGACCGAACACAGCTTCTTCTTGTTCAGGTCCTCCGGCGACTTGATCGAGTCGTCGTCGGCACGCACGAGGATGTCCTGGTGCGCCAGCAGGTACGGACCCGCGAAGTCGACCTTCTGCAGCCGCTCGTCGTTGATCGAGTAGGAGGCGGCGATGAACTTCACGTCACCGCGCTCGATCGCCGTCTCGCGGTCGGCGCTCTTGGTCTCCTTGAAGACGATGTCCTTGGCGTCGTAGCCGAGCTCCTTGGCGACGTACGTGGCGACGTCGACGTCGAAACCGGTGTACTTGCCGTCGGGGGTCTTCAGGCCGATGCCCGGCTGGTCGATCTTGATGCCGATGGTGATCTTCTTGCCGCCGCCCGCACTGTCCGAGCCGCCGTCCTTCTTGTCGGAACCACAGGCGGTGGCGGTCAGGGCGAGGGCGAGCACGGCGGCCGAGGCGGCGGTGACCTTACGAAGCTGCATGGTGAAATTCCCTATGGTTGACGCGATGTGAGTGATCGGCCGGTCCGGGTACCGGCGCTGCGGGATCAATCAGTGGTGAAGGATCTTCGACAGGAAGTCCTTGGCCCGGTCACTGCGCGGGTTGCTGAAGAACTGGTCGGGCGTGGCCTCTTCGACGATCTTTCCGTCGGCCATGAAGACGACGCGGTTCGCGGCCGAGCGCGCGAAGCCCATCTCATGGGTGACGACGACCATCGTCATGCCGTCCCGGGCGAGCTGCTGCATGACGTCCAGCACCTCGTTGATCATCTCCGGGTCGAGCGCGGAGGTCGGCTCGTCGAAGAGGATCACCTTCGGGTCCATCGCCAACGCCCGTGCGATGGCAACGCGTTGCTGCTGCCCGCCGGAGAGCTGGGCGGGATACTTGTCGGCCTGCGTCGCCACGCCCACCCGGTCCAGCAGCGAACGGGCCTTGTCCTCGGCAGCGTTCTTGTCCGTCTTTCGGACCTTGATCTGGCCCAGCATCACGTTCTCGAGCACCGTCTTGTGCGCGAAGAGATTGAACGACTGGAAGACCATGCCGACATCGGCGCGCAGCCTGGCCAGCTCCCTGCCCTCCTCGGGCAGCGGCTTGCCGTCGATCGATATGGCGCCCGAGTCGATCGTCTCCAAGCGGTTGATCGTGCGGCACAGCGTGGACTTCCCGGACCCCGAGGGCCCGATGACGACCACGACCTCGCCACGGGCGATCGTCAGGTCGATGTCCTGGAGCACATGCAGCGCGCCGAAGTGCTTGTTGACGTTGCTCAGTACGACAAGGTCGTTCGCCGCGGGTGCGGCGTCCTCGGCGCCCTTGGTCACTGAAACTCCGCTCATCGGCTTCTTGCTCCGTCCTCCTCGGTTGGGAAGGACCCTAGGACGCGGTGCGATCAGCGTCATCACATCTGAGCGAGAATTGAGGATAACGATCCGGCGGCACTCGGACACACCGTGTGAACAGGGCGGCAGGCGGTGCGCCCCGGGCGTACCGGGTGCATAACGGATGGCTCGATGCGAGGGGCGGGCCCTTGACTGACGTACCGGTCATCGGAGTGGATGCCCTGGTACGCCATGACGTGAAACACCTCGGTACGGGGAAGTGACGAGAGGTGTACGAAGGCGTACAGGAGACCGCACCGGCACCCCGTCCACGGGAACCGGCATCGAACCATCGGAAGGGGGGGGCATGAGACTGCTGCTCGTCGAGGACGACAACCACGTGGCGGCCGCCCTCTCCGCGGTCCTCACCCGGCACGGCTTCCGGGTCGTGCACGCCCGCAGCGGCGAGGAGGCGCTGCAGGCTCTGCTGCCCGCGGACACGGAGCCCTTCGGTGTCGTGCTCCTCGACCTCGGCCTGCCCGACCAGGACGGCTACGAGGTGTGCGGGAAGATCCGCAAGCGCACCTCCACCCCGGTGATCATGGTGACGGCGCGCGCCGATGTCCGGTCGCGGATCCACGGCCTCAATCTCGGGGCCGACGACTACGTGGTCAAGCCGTACGACACCGGCGAGCTCCTTGCCCGCATCCATGCCGTCAGCCGCCGCAAACCGGCCGGCGAGGACACCGTGCCCACACCCGTCGCGGCCCTTCGGCTCGGACACGTCCGGATCGAGCTGCCGACCCGGCGGGTCAGTGTCGACGGCTGCGAAGTCCAGCTCACCCGCAAGGAGTTCGACCTGCTCGCGCTGCTCGCCCAGCGCCCCGGGGTGGTCTTCCGCCGGGAGCAGATCATCAGTGAGGTGTGGCGCACGAGCTGGGAGGGAACGGGGCGCACCCTCGAAGTGCACGTCGCGTCCCTGCGTTCCAAACTGCGGCTGCCCGCACTGATCGAGACGGTGCGCGGGGTCGGCTACCGCCTCGTCGCCCCGCCCGCGTAGAGGCGTACGTCCCAGGTGCGCACCCGGCTGCTACCCCTGCTCATCATCCTCATGGCGAGCGTGCTGCTCGCCCTCGGCTTCCCGCTGGCCGTCAGCGTGGCCGCTGCCCAGCAGCAGCGCGTCGTCATCGACCGCATCGACGACACGGCACGCTTCGCCGCGCTCGCCCAGTTCATCGCCGAACGGACCCCCGGTTACGACGAGCGCCGCCGCATCCTGCGCAGCGAACTGGACACCTACGCCTCGGTGTACGGCATCCGCGCCGGTGTCTTCTACCGGGACGACGGCGCCATGGCGAAGGCCCCGGCCGACTGGCAGCTGCCGATCGAGGGGGAGGGGAGGGAGGCCTTCAAGGAGGCGCTCCTCGGGCGTCGCAGCCATGATCCGCCGCAGGTCTGGCCCTGGCAGCGGGGCAGGGTCGTCGTCGCCTCGCCCGTCGTGCGGGACGGCGATGTGGTCGCCGTCGTGGTCATCGACTCGCCCACCACCGAGATGCGCGCGCGCACGCTGCGCGGCTGGCTGCTCATCGCGGCCGGCGAAGTGGTCGCGATGCTGGTGGCGGTCGGCGCCGCGATCCGGCTCACCGGCTGGGTGCTGCTGCCCGTACGGACCCTGGACGCGGCCACCCACGACATCGCCAGCGGCCGGATGCGATCGCGGGTCGCGGCCTCCGGAGGGCCGCCGGAACTCAGGCGCCTGGCCCGCTCGTTCAACGAGATGGCGGACAATGTCGAGAACGTGCTGGAGCAGCAGCGCGCCTTCGTCGCCGACGCCTCGCACCAGTTGCGCAACCCCCTCGCCGCTCTGCTGCTTCGCATCGAGCTCCTCGCGCTCGAACTCCCCGAGGGCAACGAGGAGATCGCCTCCGTGCGCACGGAGGGCAAGCGCCTCGCACAGGTTCTGGACGACCTGCTCGACCTGGCGCTGGCCGAGCACGCCGGGGCCGACCTGCAGCTCACGGACATAGGCGCCCTCACCGCGGAACGCGTCGCCTCCTGGCGGCCGGTGGCCGAGGAGAGGGGGGTGGCGCTCCGAGCGGACGGCTCAGCCGCCGTGACGGCCTGGGCGGACCCCATCGCGCTGTCGAGCGCCCTCGACGCCATCATCGACAACGCCCTGAAATTCACCCCGGCCGACGAGGAGGTCCGCGTCACGGTCGCCTCCGGCCGCGACGACGTCACGGTCGTCGTCGCCGACCGCGGACCGGGCCTCACCGCACAGGAGATGGAACGCGTCGGCGACCGTTTCTGGCGCAGCACCCGGCACCAGAACGTGCAGGGTTCCGGCCTCGGGCTCTCGATCGCCCAGGCCCTCCTGGCGGCGGGGGGCGGCTCCCTGCGCTATGCCGCCCACGAGCCGCACGGACTGCGGGTGACGGTGTCGGTGCCGCGCGACAACCCGCAGGGCTGAGAGTCTGTCGGGCGACCTCCGAGCGGGCGAAGGCCACCCGACAGGCTCCGAGCGGGGCGGGAACGGGAGCGGCCCGGCGATCAGGGCTTGACCGACCGGTAGTAGCGCCTGGCCCCTTCGTGCAGCGGCAGCGGATCGGTGTAGATCGCCGTACGCAGATCGACCAGCTGGGCGGCGTGCACCTCGCGCCCGATCCGGTCCCGGCTGTCGATCACGGTCCGGGTGAACGCCTCGGTCATCGCCGGATCCGTACGGTCCGTGGTCACCAGCACATTGGCGACCGCCACCGTCGGTACCGCCTGACCCTGCTGGGCGCTGCGGTAGGCGTCGGCGGGCATCACGGCCGAGCGGTAGTAGCGGGCGGAGCCGCCCGCGGCCTGGAGCTCCTTGATCAGCGGGGCCTCCAGCGGCACCAGCCGGATCGCGAACCGGTCCGACAGCTCCTGCACGGCGGAGGTGGGCAGTCCGCCGGACCAGAAGAAGGCATCGATCCGGCCGTTCTCCAGCTCCTTCGGCATGGTGTCGATGCCGTTGGGGACCGGCTTCACATCGTCGGTGGGATCGAGACCGGCGGCCGTCATCAGCCGGTCGGCGACCAGCCGCACGCCGGACCCCGGCTGGCCCACCCCGACGCGCTTGCCGAGCAGGTCCGCGACCTTCCGTACCTCCGAGTTCCGGGGCACGACCAGCTGGATGTAGTCGTCGTACAACCGCACACAGCCCCGCAGCCGGTCGGCTCCGGGCCCGCCGTTGCGCAGATAGGTGGCGAGGGCGTCGGTGGTGGCGATGGTGAAGTCGGCCCTGCCGGTCGCCACGCGGGCGATGTTCTGCTGCGAACCCTCGCTGGTCTGCAGCTGTATCGACACCTTCGGCAGATCCTTGGCCAGATCCCCCCTGAGCCTCTCGCCATAGCGCTGGTAGACGCCGCTGCGCACGCCGGTGCTGAAGGTGAGCGTGCCGCTCGGCGCCGGCTTCCCGAGCGGGAGCAGCCACCACAGCAGCAGCCCGAGCACGACGACGAGGGCCGCGCACGCCTGGAGAGTGCGCCGCCGGCCGATACGGGACAGTGCCTGGAGCATGGCGGCGATCCTGCCAGCCCGTCCCGGCGATGACCAGGGGCGGACACCGGGGGCGGGCGCCGGGACGCCGGCCGGTGGGGCGCCCCTCATCCCGGTCCGGCCGGAGCCCTTACCCTGGACGGGTGAGCGGCAACGACGTGGCTGGTGGAGTAGTGGACGGTTTGAAAACGTACGAGGTGCGCACCTACGGGTGTCAGATGAACGTCCACGACTCCGAGCGGCTGTCGGGGCTGCTGGAGGACGCGGGTTACGTACGTGCCGCCGAGGGCTCCGACGGCGACGCCGACGTCGTCGTCTTCAACACCTGCGCGGTCCGGGAGAACGCCGACAACAAGCTCTACGGCAACCTCGGCCGGCTGGCCCCGATGAAGACCAGGCGACCCGGCATGCAGATCGCCGTCGGCGGCTGCCTGGCGCAGAAGGACCGCGACACCATCGTCCGGCGGGCCCCCTGGGTGGACGTCGTCTTCGGCACGCACAACATCGGCAAGCTGCCGGTGCTGCTGGAGCGCGCCCGGATCCAGGAGGAGGCGCAGATCGAGATCGCCGAATCCCTGGAGGCCTTCCCCTCCACACTCCCCACCCGCCGCGAGTCCGCCTACGCGGCGTGGGTCTCCATCTCCGTCGGCTGCAACAACACCTGCACCTTCTGCATCGTCCCGGCGCTGCGCGGCAAGGAGAAGGACCGCCGCACCGGCGACATCCTCGCCGAGATCGAGGCACTGGTCGCCGAGGGCGTCTCGGAGATCACCCTGCTCGGCCAGAACGTGAACGCCTACGGCTCCGACATCGGCGACCGCGAGGCCTTCTCCAAGCTGCTGCGCGCCTGCGGGAGGATCGAAGGCCTGGAGCGGGTGCGTTTCACCTCGCCGCACCCCCGCGACTTCACGGACGACGTGATCGCGGCGATGGCCGAGACCCCCAACGTGATGCCCCAGCTGCACATGCCGATGCAGTCGGGTTCGGACACGATCCTCAAGGCGATGCGGCGCTCGTACCGCCAGGAGCGTTTCCTCGGCATCATCGAGAAGGTGCGCGCCGCGATGCCGGACGCCGCCATCTCCACCGACATCATCGTGGGCTTCCCCGGCGAGACCGAGGAGGACTTCGAGCAGACCATGCACGCGGTCCGCGAGGCGCGCTTCGCCAACGCGTTCACCTTCCAGTACTCCAAGCGTCCCGGAACCCCGGCCGCGGAGATGGACGGGCAGATCCCCAAGGAGGTCGTCCAGGAGCGGTACATGCGCCTGTCCGCCCTCCAGGAGGAGATCTCCTGGGAGGAGAACAAGAAGCAGGTCGGCCGGACCCTGGAGATCATGGTCGCGGAGGGCGAGGGCCGCAAGGACGGCGCCACCCACCGCCTCTCCGGCCGTGCCCCCGACAACCGCCTGGTCCACTTCACCAAGCCGGACGAGGACGTGCGGCCGGGCGACGTGGTGACCGTCGAGATCACCTACGCGGCCCCGCACCACCTGCTCGCCGAGGGCGCTCCGGTGGGCGTGCGGCGGACCCGCGCCGGGGACGCCTGGGAGAAGCGCACCGCCACCGAGGCCGCCAAGCCCGCCGGAGTGATGCTGGGGCTTCCGGGTATCGGTGCCCCGGCGCCGCTGCCGGCCGCGGCCGCCCCCGGCTGCGGCTGCGACTGACACCGGAGGAGGCGACCGGCGGCGGTGGCCGACGGCGGCGTCGTTCCCACGCAGTACGCTGCCCAGCATGCTTGTCGCCGCCGCTGTCTGCCCCTGTCCGCCGCTGCTGGTGCCCGAGGTGGCGGCCGGTGCCGCCCCCGAGCTCGACACCCTGCGGGACGCCTGCGCCGATGCCCTCGGCGTGCTGGCCGCCGCCCGGCCGGATCTGCTGATCGTGATCGGGACCGCGGACCACGAGGGCCGTGGCCCGCACCCCGAAGGGGCCACCGGCACCTTCCGGGGCTTCGGCGTGGATCTCGGTGTACGGCTCGGGCGTGACCGCGGACCCGTGGCGGACCGGGCGCTTCCGCCGTCCCTGGCGGTCGGTGCCTGGCTGCTCGCCCGCGCGGGCTGGGCCGCCGCGCCGGTCGAGGGGCTCGCTGTGGGGGCGCCGCTCGAAACCGATCGCTGCACGGGCACCGGACGGGACCTGGCCGCCAGGGCGGACCGGTTGGCGCTGCTGGTGATGGGTGACGGCAGTGCCTGCCGCACGCTCAAGGCCCCCGGCTACCTGGACGACCGCGCCGAGGCGTTCGACGCGGCGGCCGCCCGCGCGCTGGCCGCCGCGGATCCGGGGGCGCTGGCGGCGCTGGACGCGTCACTGGCGTACCAACTGAAGGCGGCGGGCCGTGCGCCGTGGCAGGTGCTCGCGGGCGCGGCCGAGGGAGCGGGCCTGGGTGGCCGTCTGCTGTACGAGGACGCCCCGTACGGCGTGGGCTACCTGGTCGCCACCTGGTCCTGAGTCCGCGCCGCACCCCGGAGCGGGCGGCTGACGGCGGCCGCGCGGCGTGGTCGCCGTACGGCCGCCGGTCGGCCTTGAGCCGGTTGAACGGCCGCTGTTCAGGAAGCGGGCGGTGTACCCGGCGGCGTACCACCCTCCTCGTGTTTGGGTGTACCGCCCTCGTCGTGTCTGTGGGACAGGCGCTCGACCGCTTCCCTGGCCTTCCTCGTGCCGGACTCGATCTTGTCGCTGTACTTGCCCTTGGTCTTTTCGTCGACCGTCCGTGCGGCTTTTTCGAGCCCGTGGTCGATCTTCTCCCCGTGCTGCTGCGCGAGATCGCCGACCTTGTCCTTGGCGGGGCTCAGCTTGGCCTTCAGATTGTCCAGGAAGCCCATCGGACACCTTCCCTGCTCGGGGACCACGGTCGGGCGTCCTCCGTGGCAGCGCTGCCGACCGCCGTATCGGGCAGTCCTGCACCAACGGCAAACCATGAAAAACGCCCCTATTCACCTGAATTCTACTGGTATGGGCGTGGATCCGCGTCGGCCGGGACGTGCCGACTCTCTGCCTCGCGCCTGCCCCGGGGGCGGCGCGGCAAACGGTTCCCCGCCCGGGTGCCGCTCCCCGGCTCGCATGGGCTCCCGCGTGAGCCGGCCGTGTCCGCCGTGCCCGGAGGGCGGGGCCGTCGGAGGGGCTGGCATCATCCTGCACGTCGCGGGGGCCGGGCGGGATGCGCCGCCCGACCGCTCATGGCGGCACGGCCCCGACCGGGCGACGCGGGAGGACGTGAAAGGGCGCAACTCCCACCTCGGGGCGGGCGAGTTCACCCGCGGGGGTCGTCCGGATGAGAAGTGGCGGTCGCAATTCCGCTGTCAGTACCTTGTCAGCGCAGTTCCCTGCCGGTGAATCCGCTGGTCTCCGGCGGAGGGTTTCGGAGAGGATTTCATCACCGGCCGACGCGAGTCGGGCAGGGGAATCGACAAGGAATCCATACTCCCGGGGGGGCGTACGTTTCATGGGCAAGATGCAGGTGCGTGCTGTTGTTGTCACACTGGCCTTCTTCGCTGCGGCTTTCGGTGCCGCCGGCACCGTCGGCGCGGCTGCCGCCGACCGATCGAATGGGTTGTCCGCGGTGGTTTCGGTGACAACTCCGCAGGACCCGATCTGGGGATCCGAGCCGAACGACCCCCAGGACCCGATCTGGGGATGACATTCGCATCGTGAGACATGAATAGATGCAGGGTTGCGCAACTGTGCAGCCCTGCATCTGTGCTTGCTCTGTGCTACCGTGCGGTTCATACGTGTGTTCGTTGCTAAATCCTTTCGAATTCTTCATGATGCTTCATGCTTCGTGGAGATCGGCGAAGGGTGGGGGACGTACATGCTTGAACCGTTGGGGATCGGACCCCGTGCGGCCGAGGTCTATCGAGCCGTACTCGGACGGCCGAATTCCGATGTGGAGAGCCTTGCCGAGGTGCTGGGCTGGAATGTGGAAGAGGTCCGTTCCGCGCTCGACGAATGTGTGCGCCTCTTACTTGTGAAGCCTTCGTGGGACTCGCCCGGGAGGGTCAGACCTGTCAGTCCCGAAGTCGGCCTGCAGGGGCTTCTCGCGCGTCAGGAGAGTGAACTCCTGGAGCGGCAGAGGAAAATATCCGAGACGCGGATCGAAGTTGCTCGTTTTATCGACGAGTACACCGAAGTGCAGCAGAAATTGCGGAGTTTCCTTGTGGAGCGACTCACAGGGATCGAGGAAATCCGTTCCCGTATCGAGGAACTCACCCAGGACTGCTCCTCCGAACTGCTCACCTTCGCGGCCGGAGGCCGGCAGGCCGAGGCCAGCCGGCAGGCCAGCCGCCCCTTGCTGGAGGACCTGGCCGCGCGCGGTGTCGTGATGCGCAGCATCTATCTGGACAGCGTCCACAACGACCCCGCCACCGTGGAGCACCTGCGCTGGTTGCACACCCATGGCGATCAGGTGCGCACCACTCCCTCGCTGCCGTCGCGCATGCTCCTGTTCGACCGCAGTCATGTGGTCCTGCCCATCGATCCGGACGACTCCGCCTCCGGCGCACTTGTGTTGAGCGGTGCGGGCATCATCACGGCCCTGTGCGAACTCTTCGACCGCATCTGGGACAGCGCCGTCCCCTTCAGCGGCTACCGGCCGCCGTCGCGCGAGCCGGGGAACGAGAGTCTCTCCGTGCAGGAACAGGCCGTGTTGCGGCTGCTCAGCGAGGGGCTCACCGACGAGGTCGTGGCCCGCAAGCTGGGCATCTCCGTGCGCACCGGGCGTCGTATCACCGCCGATCTCATGGGACGGCTCGGTGCGCGCAGCCGTTTCCAGGCGGGCCTGCGAGCCGTGCAACTCGGCTGGCTGGAAGGGCCAGAAGCCGTATAGGGCGCGTATAGCCGCCGATCCCACTCTCGACTCATCACATGGATGGCGGAGTCGCCGGACTCCGGTTCCGATCCCGAGGGAGTCGAGATGACCAACGCGAACGTGACGACCGGACTTGACGCTGCCCGCAAGCAGGAGATCAAGGAGATCGTCTGCGACATTCTTGAGATCGACGAGGACGAGGTCACCGAGACCAGCCTCTTCAAGGAGGAGCACGACGCGGACTCGCTCCGCGCCATCGAGATCCTCGCCGCTCTCGAGCGCACCCAGAAGGTGACCATCGACCAGGCGGAGCTGAGCCGGATGGTCAACCTGGAGGGTGTGTACGTCGTGGTGTCCGAAGCCGCCCGCAACTGATCTGCCGTCCCGATCGCCAGCAGATGGGTGAGCTTCGATGAACGCTTCGATCAAGACAGACGCGCGAGGTCACGGCGGACACGACGGTCCTCCCTCCGAGACCGCAGGACGACGGGTGGTCATCACCGGACTCGGTGTGGTCACCAGTATCGGGATCGGTGTCGAGGCCTTCACCGCCGGCCTTCGTGAGGGACGCAGCGGCGTCAAGCCGATCACCGCGTTCGACACGACCGGGTTCGCCCATGCCAACGGCTGCGAGGTCACCGACTTCGAGCCGGAGCGCTGGATCGTCGGGCAGCCCGTGGAAGAGCTGGGCCGGGCCGGCCAGTTCTCGGTGGCGGCCGCCCGCATGGCGGTCGAGGACGCGGGGCTGAGCGTGCAGGACGTGCGGGCCCGCCGTTCCCTGGTGTCCGTCGGTACCACGGACGGTGAGTCCCGCGACCTCGACCAGCTCGTCGCCACGGGTCTGGAGGGCGGGCCCGAGGAGTACGACCCGGTCGTCGCCCGGCGCTTCTCCGCCGGACGGCTGTCCGCGGGCATCGTGCGCGAGCTGCGCCTGGAGGACGTGGAGGCCGTGACGATCCCGACCGCGTGCGCGGCCGGCAACTACGCGGTCGGATACGGCTACGACGCGCTGCGCAGCGGGGACGTGGACATCGCCCTGTGCGGCGGCGCCGACGCGGCGTGCCGCAAGACGTTCACCGGGTTCTACCGGCTCGGCACCATCGCCCCCGAGGTGTGCCGGCCCTTCGACAAGGACCGCGAGGGCATCCTCACCGGCGAGGGAGCGGGCATCCTCCTCATGGAGAGTCTCGACTCGGCGCTGGCGCGCGGTGCCCGCATCTACGCCGAGGTCCTCGGGTACGGGCTCGCCTGCGACGCCCTGCATCCCGTCGCCCCGGACCGGGACAGCATCGCGCGGACCATCCGGATCGCCCACCGTAACGCGGGCATCACGCCGGACCAGGTCGATTTCGTGTCCGCGCACGGCACCGGCACCAAGGCCAACGACATCACCGAGGCCGGCGCCATCCGCCAGGTGTTCGGCGCGGACACCATGCCCCGCACCGTGTCCATCAAGTCGATGATCGGCCACAGCATGGGCGCGGCCAGCGCCGTCTCCGCCGCCGCGTGTGCGCTCGCCCTGACGGAGGGGTTCATCCCGCCGACGGTCAATCACCGGGAGACCGATCCGGAGTGCGGCGTCGACTGCGTGCCCAACCAGGCGGTCGAAGCGGAGCTGTCCGTCGTGCAGAACAACGCGCTCGCCTTCGGGGGCAACAACGCGGTCCTGGTCCTCGGGGCCCACCGGAGCGCGTCATGAGCTGGATCGTGACCGGTATGGGCGCCGTCGCCAGCATCGGCGGCAGCGTCGAGGAGATCTTCGGTTCGCTGGTCGCGGGCCGCAGCGGGCTCGCCCCGCTGCGCGGCTACGACCCCGCCAACTTCCGTGCGCGGATGGCCTACGAGATCGACGACCGGCCCGCGCCGGGCGTCGACGAGCCGCTGCGCGCCACCCGCTGGCTGGAGGAGGCCGTCGCGCAGGCGGCGGCGGACGCCGGACTCGGCGACGACCTGTCCGGGGTGCCGGTCCTGATCGGCACCACCCTGCGCGAACTGCGCTCGGTGGAACTGTCCTGGCGCGACGACGTGCCCTTCGACGTACGGGACCTGCACTTCGGAACGGCCCTGCGCAGACGTTTCGGCGCGGACGACACCCACACCGTCGCCAACGCCTGCTCCGCCTCGCTGTACGCGCTCGGCCTCGGCGCCGACCTGCTCGACCTGCGCGCCGCGGACACCGTCGTCGTCGCCGGGGTCGACACCATCACCGAGAGCACGTACGGCCTGCTCGACCGCTGCTACCCCGAACCCCCCGACCGGGTCAGGCCGTTCGACCGGGCCCGGCGCGGCATGCTGCAGGGCGAGGGTGCGGTGGCCGTGGTGCTGCGCAGGGAGGCGGACGGGCCCGGACCGGGTGCCCGGGTCCACGCGCGGGTGCGCGGCGTCGCCGTCAACTGCGATGCCCACCACCCGTCCGCGCCCGACGCGAAGAGCATCGCCGCGGCCGTCCACGAGGCGCACGAGCGGGCCGGGGTACGGCCCGCCGACATCGATCTCGTGATGCTGCACGGCACCGGCACACCGCTCAACGACGAGGCCGAGTCCACGGCCCTGAACAGCGTGTTCGCCGGCCTCGACCCCTCCCCGTACATGACGGCCATCAAGTCGATGACCGGACACACCGCCGGGGCCTCCGGACTGCACAGCCTGGTCGCCGCCGTGGACGCGATGCGCACGGGGACCGTCCCGCCGACGGTGTACCTCGACGACCCGGTGGACGCCGTGGCCGGATTCCGGCTGGTCCGGGGCCGCGCCGAGCGGCCCGGACAGTCGCTGGAGCTCGCGCAGATCGACTCGTTCGGATTCGGCGGGCTCAACGCGGTCGCGGTCGTGGAACGGGTCGACGGACACCCGGCCGGCCTCGGGGAACCGGACGAAGGAGCAGGCCAGTGAGCACCGCACCCACGGCACGCGCCGTGATCACCGGCATCGGCACGGCCGTGCGCGGCCTGGCGGAGCCCGCCGGACTGCTCGGGCCGCTGCCCGAGGACCACCGGGCGGCGCCCGACCCCGTGTCCAGGCTCACCGGACGCGGCCTGCGCTACAAGGACCGGGCCACGAAGCTGGCCATGGCCGCCGCGCGGGACGCGCTGGCCGAGGCCCGACTGGTGGACACCAAGGGGGAGCTGACCGTTCCGGGCGAGAGCGTCGGGGTGGTCACCAGTACCAACTACGGCAACGCCGACACGGTCTGCGAGACCGTGCGGACCATCGCCGAGTCCACCTATCTGGCGACCAGCCCGATGATGCTCCCCGCCACTTCCAGCAATGTGGTCGCCTCGTGGCTCGCCATCACGCACGGCCTGCGCGGCGCCAACCTGACTCTGTGCAACGGGCCGACCTCCGGGCTCGACGCCGTCCACTGGGCCCGGCTGCTGATCGGGGCGGGCCGGGTGGAACGGGTGCTCGTCGTCGGCACCGAACCGGACAACGCCCCCGTGCGCCACCTCACCGAGGTGCCGGACGACGACGGCACCGGTGCGCCCGCGCTCTTCGACGGCGCGGTCGCCCTGGTCGTCGAGTCCGCCGCTTCCGCCACGGCCCGCGGGGTGGACGCGCTGGCCGCGATCGGACCGTACGCACGCCGTGGCGACCACGCCGTCGCCGTCGCCGACGTGCGCGGCAGGCTGCCGGGACCGGTCGGCCTGTGGTGCGTGCCGCAGCACCCGGACGGGGTGCGCGCCCCCGCACCCGGGCTCGGCGCCGGGGCCGGAACAGCCCCGGTCCACGACCTGTCCGCGCTGTACGGCCCGTCGTCGGGCGCGCTCGGCGTGCTCCAGTGCGCGGCGGCGGCCCTCTGGTTCGACGACGCGGAGGCGGGTTCCGGGACCCTGGTCCTGGCCAGTGCGGGTACGGGCGACGCGGGCGGGGACGACGCGAGCGCGGCCCTGCTCCTGGCGGCCCCCGGTGCCCCGGTACCCGGTCCGACGGGCGCGGCGCGATGACCCACCACGACGGGGAGGGCGGCCCGGAACCCATGGCCTCGGTACGGCTCCGGCGTGCGGCCCGCGGAGCGGAGGGTGCCGTGCGGGTGCTCGCGCTGCACGGCCTCGCCGGCAGCGTGTCCGGCTGGGCGCCGTACGAGCGACTCGCCCTCGACGAGGTCGAGTTGTGGGACGGGGAGCTGCCCTGGAGTTCCGCCGGCGACCCCGGCTGGAGCCTGCGGGACGACCCGGCCGACCATGTGGAGCGCGCGCTCGACGCGGTGCCCGGAGGCGTCGACCTCCTCATCGTGCACTCCTTCACCGCGGGCCCCGCGCTGGAGGCCCTCGTACGCCGGGCGGACTCCGGCAAACCCCGGGCCGCCGTGGTCGTCGCCCCGTTCCACCGGCGTCGTACCGACGACTTCTCCTGGGACGACGCCACGCACTACCTGGGCGGCTTCCACCGCATCCTGGAGGAGGGCCTGCGGATCGGCGGCGGCGAGCGGCTGCCGGCCGAGGTACGGGCCGCGATGGCCCTGCGGGTCCGCGACCGGGTCGGCCCCTACGGCTGGCAGCAGTTCTTCGGCGCCTATCTGCGCAGCCCCTTCCTGGACGTCGCCTCCTTGCGGCTTCCGGTGCTCGTCGTGGCCGGGAGCGGGGACTTCGCGGCCCCGCCGGACGACGCCCGCGCGCTGGCCGCCGCCCTGCCCGACGGCAGGTTCCGGCTCTTCGACGACTGCGGCCACTTCGCGATGGTCGAACAGCCTCAGCGCTTCGCCGACGCGGTGCACGAACTGCTCCGCGAGGCCTTCCCCGCCGCTCCCGCCACCCCTTCCCCTTCCGATGTCCATCCCTACGTACCGGAGTTGACGTGACAACGAACACCGCTGGCATCGAGGCCGCGGCTCTCGCGCTCCAGGAGCCCAGCACCCTGGAGATCCGCCCTCGCTACGAGGGCTCCAACATCTGCACCTGGATCGGCTTCAAGCACGTCAACTACCTCGTCGAGGAAGCCGTCCTGAACCATCTCAGGCAGGCCGGGATCGCCCCGGGCGCGATCTACGAGACGTACGGCCTGTGCACGGACATCGTCGACATCGACACCCGCATCCTGCACGCCTTCCACATCGACGACACGGCCGTCGCCGAGGTCAGGCCGCACCGCAGGGCCAAGGACGGTGAGCTCGTCCTCGCCGTCACGCTCCAGGTGCGGCGCGAGTCCCTGCTGAAGGCGGTCACCTCCACGGTCCGTGTCCAGTTGCGCCTCGACCCGCGCGGCGGCGGCGAGCAGCCCGTCCCCGCCGCGCTCGCCCCCTACGCCGTGGACCGGCTCGGCGCCGTGCCCGGCTGGACGCCGGAGCCCGTCGCGGCGGACCCGGCCGCCGCCGACCTGGTCAAGGAGCTGACGGCCGGACGCAACGCGTACGCCTGGAAGTTCCGCATCCCCTACTGGTACTGCCACTTCACCGAGCGTCAGCAGATGTCCGGCTATCTGCGGCTCATGGAGGAGGCCAAGGACCGGCTCGTCGCCGATCGCGGGGTCTCCATCAAGACGCTGCTCGACGAGCAGAACTGGATCCCCGTCGTGCCGCACTCGCGGATCACCGTGCTCGACGAGGCGCGGATGGAGGAGGACCTGTACGTCGTCCTCACCGTGGAGAACGTCTTCAAGGGCTTCACGTACGACTCCCGCATGGACACCTACGTCGTCCGTGACGGGAAGCTGCTGCAGACCGCGACCGGCCGGATCACCCACGGCTACGCGGTGATCGAGAACCGCCGCGACTGGAGCCTCGTCCCCTTCGACGACCGTATGAACGCGGCCCTGGAGGGCCGGGCGGCATGAACACCGAGGCCGAGGTCGTGGTCACCGGGGTCGGCGCCGTCACCTGCCACGGTGCGGGCGCCGACACCCTGTGGCGGGCCATGACGGCGGCCGGGGCCCGTCGGCCCGAGCGGCCGACGGACCCGCTCGCCCGGATGGACCTGCCGCTGATCAACCTGGTGCCCGACCTCGGCCCCGAGCCCGTCCCGGCGGTCGAGCGGGCAGCCCGCTTCGCCTCCCACGCCGCCGCCGAGGCCCTCTCCGACGCCCGTCACGACGCCGCGTCACTGCGCGCCTGCCGCACCGCCGTCGTGATCGGCAGCTGCATGGGGGAGCCCGCCCCGAACGAGCGCGGACGGGGGCGCCGGGTCCACGGCGACGGCTTCGACTGGACGCCACCGTTCCGGCTCGCCGGCCGACTCGCCTCCGAACTGGGCGTGTTCGGGCCGGTGCACGACATCGCCAACGCCTGCGCGGCAGGCGGCTACGCCCTCGGCCTCGCCGCCGACCTGATCCGCGCGGGGGAGGCCGACGTGGTGATCGCGGGCGGCTCCGACGCCTACTCACGCGTCGCGCTCGGCTGCTTCAACCGGCTCGGCGCCGTGGACCCCGAGCGGTGCCGCCCCTTCGAGAGCGACCGGGCCGGCACGGTGTTCGCCGAGGGCGCCGGGATCCTCGTCGTCGAATCGGCCGCGCACGCCGGGGCCCGGGGGGTACGGCCCGCACTGCGTCTGAGCGGGACCGCGTGGAGCTGCGACGCGGGCCACCCGACGGCCCCCGAGGCGGACGGCGAGCAGATCGTACGGGCGATGCGGCGGGCCGTCGGCGACGTCCCGGACACCGTCGGCTGTGTGATCCCGCACGGCACCGGCACCCGTCTCAACGACGTGCTGGAGAGCCGTGCGCTGCACCAGGTGTTCGGCCCCCGCGCGGCACGCGTCCCGGTCTACAGCCTCAAGGCGCTGCTCGGCCATGCGGGAGGCGCGTCCGCGGCGCTCGGCGCGGTGGCGGCGGCCCTGATCCTGCGGCACGGCTCCGTCCCGCCGAACGTGCCGCTCAAGGACCAGGACCCCGAGTGCGAGGTGCTGCTCCCGCAGGGAGCGGCCGTCCCGCTGCCGCCGTCGCGACGGCGCGTACTCGTCAACGCGTACGGGTTCGGCGGCAACAACGCCTCGCTCGTCCTCGCAGGAGGTGAGGACCGGTGAACGGCCCGTACGGACAGCAGCTCGCCGTCACCGGCGTCGGCGTCGTCTCACCCTGGGGCGACGGGCCCGGACCCGCCCACGCCGCCCGGGGAGCGGCCCCGGCCGGGAACGGTGCCTGGTTCGACCACCGGGACCGGCTCGGGCCGCGCGGCTACAAGTACCTGCCCGCCGCCGCCCAGTACGCGCTGGCCGCGGCCCGTGCCGCGCTCGCCGACGGCGGGCGGCCCGACGCGGTGCCCGACCACCGGCGCGGTCTGCTGCTCGCCACCAACGCGGGGCTCGCCGGGCTCTTCGACACCATGGACGCGACCGTGGCCGAGGACGGTGGCGCGGCACGCCTCTCCCCGGCCACGGCCCCCTACTTCGCCGTCAATGTCCTCGGCAACCGGCTGGCCGCCGAACTCGGCTTCAGGGGCTTCGCCCTGACGGTCGCGAACGAGCGCACCGCCGCCGTCGACGCGCTGGCCACCGGTGCGCTCGCCCTGGCGGCGGGCCGCTGCGACACGCTCCTGATGGCCGCGGCCGAGGAGCCGCCGCCCGGCGGGCGGGGCGAGCAGGGCGCCGCCGCGCTCGCGCTGGAGCCGCTCGCCGCCGCGCGGGCCCGGGGAGCCGGAGTGCACGCCCTGGTGGCGGCCCGCTCCCTGTTCCTGCCGCCGCGCGCGCTGGCGAGCCCCGCGGGCCGGGACGGCGCGGTGAACCGTCTCGCGGAGCTTGTCGCGGCGGTGCCGGGCCCCCGCACCGTACATCTGGACCTCGACGGGTCCGCGGTGTCCGAGACGGTGGCGCTCGCCGTGGCCCGGGCCGCGGCGGGCCGGACCGTGCCGCCGCCCGGCGGCGCGACGGCCGAACCGCGCCGTACGCGGCCGCTGTCGCCGCAACGCGGGGCCGGCTGCCTCGGGCCCGCGTTCGCCGTCGCGCACGCCGTCACCACAGTCCGCGAGGAAGACCGGATCGTCGTCACGGCCGACGGCGCCGGACACGTCGCCCTGGTCCGGATCTCTTCCGCACCGGCCCACCACACACAGGAGTCGCAGCATGCTGAAACCGCTTGAGGGGAGCTGGAGCCTGGTCCTCGGAGCGTCCAGCGGGATCGGCCGGGCCATCGCCCTCGGACTCGCCCGCGAGGGCGTGCACATCGCCGGGGTGCACTTCGACACGGCCTCCCGCACCGAGGAGGTCGAGGCCGTCGTCGACGAGATCCGGTCGCTGGGTGTCGAGGCGCACTTCTTCAACGCCAACGCCGCCGCCAGGGCCACCCGGGCCGACATCGTGCCGCGGCTCGCCGAGCTGACCGGATCGGGCGGCGGCATCCGGATCCTGGTCCACTCGCTGGCCTTCGGCACCCTCGTCCCGTTCACGCCGCGCGAGGGCTGGGACAAGCAGGTCGGCTCGCGCCAGCTGGAGATGACGCTCGACGTCATGGCCAACAGTCTCGTGTACTGGACCCAGGACCTGCTCGCCGCGGGCCTGCTGCGCAGCGGGGCGAAGGTGTACGCGATGACGAGCGCGGGCACCTCCCAGGCGCTGCCCAGTTACGGGGCGGTTTCCGCGGCCAAGAGCGCCCTGGAGTCCCATGTGCGCCAACTGGCATGCGAGTTGGCCGTCAGCGGCATCGCCGTGAACGCCCTGCGCGCCGGCACCACCGTCACTCCCGCGCTGCGGCGCATCCCGGAGCACGCCGGTTACATCGAGCGCGCGGCGGAGAACAACCCGCACGGGCGTCTCACCCGGCCCGACGACGTCGCCGAGGCGGTCGCCCTGCTCTCACGCAGCGACTCCTCGTGGCTGACCGGCAACACCATCGGCGTCGACGGGGCCGAACTGCACGCCGCCGCCGGGGCGTGGGGCTGAGAGCCTGCCGGGCGACCTCGGATCGGGCGGCCACGGTGTGGTGCGCACGTTTCCGGCGTTGCCGAAGTGCCCTGCCGGCTCCTTCCCCGAGCTCTCGAGGAGCGGAGGAGGCCCCGTCCGAGGGCATCCCGGCGCCTCGGAATCGCACGCGCCACACCGCGTCCGCTCTCCGAGAAACGGGGTCACCCGACAGGCTCTGAGCACCACCGGCTTCCCGTGACCGTCGGCCCCCAGGGGCCTCCACCGGATCCCCCTCGTCCGCCCCGCCCGCCCCGGCCGGGGCGGGCACCGGGCAGAGAACCGCACCGGCCAGGTATTCGACCGACGGGTCCTCACCCGGATCCTTCACCGACAGGAGCAGAACGCGATGACTGCCAGTCTTGCCACCGGGGCGGACCCGGACACCCTGGTCGTATCCGGCTGGTCGGCGTCCTCCCCGTACGGGCTCGGCGCGGCCGCCTTCACCGAGGGCATCCGCGCCGACCGGGACGGAACGCGGGCCGCCGACGGCACCGCGGACCTCGGACCCTATGAACGGGCGGGCCGCATACCGGACTTCGACGCCCGGTCGGTACTCGGCCGCAAGGGCACCCGTGCCATGGACCGTGCCACGGCCATCGCCGTCGCGACGGCCGGGATGCTGCTCGGCGAGGCCGGGTCAGGTCTCGCCGAGGACGTCCCGGAGGCCGTCGGCATGGTCCTCGGCACCGGGCACGGCAGCGTCCAGAGCATCATGGACTTCACCCGGGACTCCCTCACCGGCGAGAAGCCCTTCCACGTCGACCCGGCCCTGTTCCCGAACACCGTGATGAACCGCGCGGCGGGCCAGAGCGCCATCTGGCACACCCTGCGCGGTCCCAACACCACGGTCGCGGGCGGCGCCCCGACCGGGCTGCTCGCGCTCAACTACGCGGCCAGGCTGCTGCGTCAGGGGCATTGCGAGGCCGTGCTGTGCGGAGCCGTGGAGGAGTTCTCGGCCGAGCGGGCCTGGCTGGAGTACCGGGCCCGCACCGGCGGCCCGCACCGCAGGCCCGCGGGGCCGCTCGGCGAGGGCTGCGCCCTGTTCCTGCTCGAATCGCCGGACCGGGCCCGCTCCTACGGGCGGACCCCGCTCGCCACGCTGCTCGGTACCCGCTTCATGGCGTTCACCGACCCCGAGCGCGCCCAGGACGCGGTGTCCCGCGCCGTCACCGAGGCGCTCAAGAACGCCGACGTACGTCCCGACGAGATCACGCTGATCGTGCCCTCGGACAGCGGCGGCCCGCTCGGCGCCCGCGAGGACGCCGCGCTCGCCGAGTTCTTCGGAGACCGGCTGCCGCCCCGGCTGCGGCTGCGCAAACTCCTCGGCGACGCCGGGGCGGCGGCCGCGTCGCTGCAGCTCGCCGGCGCGCTCGCCGCCGACGCCGCGGCCGGGCCCGTGCTCGTCACCTCCATCGACCCGGACGGCCAGACAGGTGCGGTCGTCCTGCGCACCGGCGCGTCCTGACCGCCGCCGCGGCACACCGCGCGGCGTGCCGACCGCACCTGATCCCCGACCACCGCCATGCCGAACCACACCCGGAAGGACGTGTCCCGCTCATGCCCGAGACCACCGCCCCCGCACTCGACAAGGAAGAACTGCGCGACCTGGTCGCCGACGTCCTCGACCTGGACGTCGCCGAGGTCACCGACAGCGCCCACTTCATGGAGGACCTGGAGGTCGACTCACTGATGGCCCTGGAGATCGTCGTGCGCCTGGAGAAGGAGTACGGCGTCCGGCTCGCCGAGTCCGAACTGGCCTCGATCACCTCGCTGCTGGGCACCTACGAACTGCTCGCCGACAAGCTGCGGGCCGCGCGGTGAGCGCCGCCACGCCCCTGGGCGACATCGAGCTGATCCGCATCGGCCCGCAGGGCGCGATCACCGCATTCGACGCGCCCGTCGACGGCCCGGTCGTCGACGGGCACTACCCCGGCTTCCCCGTGCTGCCTGGCGTGTTCCTCATCGAGGCCGCCGACCGCACGGTTCGGCAGTGGGCCAGGAGCAATCGCGCCACCCCCGCCGGCGACGACGGCGAGGTGGAACTGGTCGCGATGGACCGCTGCCGCTTTCACCGGCCCGTCCACCCGGGCGACCGGGTGCACACCGACATCGGCGTCACGGAGAGCGCCGCCGGGCTGCTGTTCAAGGCGGCCGTCACCACCAACCGCGGCAAGGTGGCCGACATCCGGCTGCGCTACCGCGACAAGGACCGGCACGAGGAGGTCCGATGACCGTCCACGGCATCGACCGGATCAAGGGCACCATCCCGCACCGCGGCGAGATCCTGCTGGTGGACCGGGTCACTGACGTGGTGCCGGGCGAGAGCCTGACCGCGTACAAGGCCGTCTCCGGCAACGAACCGGTGTACGCGCCGCTCGGCCAGGACGCCACGGCGTCCGACTACGCCTACCCGACCTCGCTCGTCATCGAGTCGTGGGCCCAGTCCGCGGTGCTGCTCTCCGTGTGGGAGAAGCCCAACCCCGACGTGCTCGCCGGGAAGGTCGAACTGGCCGGGGCCATCAACGAGGTCGTCGTCGGCGGGCGCGCCCGGCCCGGCGACGTGCTGGAGCACCGGGTGCGCCTGGTCAAGGCCGCCGGGGAGACCTCGGTCCTGGCCGGCGAGACGCTCGTCGGCGGGCGCGAGGTGCTGCGGGTCGGCGCGTTCGTGGTCGCGCTGCGCGACATGGCCGAGCTGCTTTCGGCGCCTGACCGCGCCCTGCTGAAGGTGTGAGGAGAGGACGCGATGAGTGCGCACAGCACTGCACGGAACCAGGCCACCGCACGGAGCGGTGGCGCATCGCACGGGGACAAGGTCGCACTCGTCACCGGAGGGTCGCGGGGCATCGGCCGCGCGGTCGTCGGGCGGCTGGCCCGCGACGGCTACGACATCGGCTTCTGCTACCGATCCGACGACCAGGCGGCGGCCCTGGTGGAGAAGGAAGTTCGTGAGCTGGGGCGCCGCGTCCTGGCGCGGCGGGTGGACGTCACGGACCGCACGCAGGTGCGGGACTTCGTCGCCGCCGCCGAGGACCGGCTGGGCCCCGCGTCGGCGGCGGTGACGTCGGCCGGCATCACCCGGGACTCCCCGCTGGTGCTGATGCCGGACGAGGACTGGGACGCCGTACTGCGCACCAACCTCGACGGCACGTACAACCTGTGCCGCGCGGTGGCCTTCCCGATGATCAAGCGCGGCGGCGGCGCCGTCGTCACGCTGTCGTCGGTGGCGGGCGTCGCGGGCAACGCGGGCCAGACCAACTACTCGGCGTCCAAGGCGGGGATCATCGGCTTCACCCGGTCGCTCGCCAAGGAGGGCGGGCGCCACGGCATCCGCGCCAACACGGTGGCGCCGGGCTTCATCGACACGGACATGACCTCGGAGCTGCCGCCGAAGGTGGCCAAGGAGATGCTGGGCCGGATCCCGCTGAAGCGGTTCGGGCGACCCGAGGACGTGGCGTCGCTCGTGGCGTTCCTGGTGTCGCCCGAGGCGTCGTACGTCACCGGGCAGGTGTTCCAGGTGGACGGCGGGATCGCGCTGTGAGCGGTGCCGCCCGCGAGCGGCGCCGTCGCAGGCGTCCCCCGCGGTTCTACTTCTCGCTGCGCAGCCCGTACTCGTGGCTGGCGTGGCGGGATCTGCTCGATCGCCATCCGGCCACCGCGGCGGCCGTGGAGTGGGTGCCGTTCTTCGAACCGGACGAACTGAGCCGGAAGCTGCTCGCCGAGGCGGGCGGCGCCTTCCCCTACACGCCGATGTCCCCGGCCAAACACCGCTACATCCTTCAGGACGTGCGGCGTCTGGCCGCCGAGCGGGGGCTGTCCTTCACCTGGCCGGTGGACCGTGATCCGGTGTGGGAGGTGCCGCACCTGGGGTACCTCGCGGCGCACCGGCACGGCAGGGGGGCCGAGTTCATCGCGCTCGCCGCGCGGGCCCGCTGGGAACGGGGCCAGGACATCTGCGACCGTTCGGTGATCGGCGGCTTCGGCCCCGAACTGGGCCTGGACGGCGAAGAACTGGCGTCCGCCGCCGACGACCCGGAACTGCGGGCCGAGGGTGTGCGGGTGCTGCTCGACATCCAGCGCGACGGAGTCTTCGGCGTACCGTTCTTCGTCGACCACTTCGACAAGTACTGGGGCGTCGACCGGCTGCCGGCCTTCGCCGCGGCACTCGCCGTCGAGTCCTCCGAGGCCCCGCCCCCCGCGGACGGACCCCCGCCGCCCGCCCCCGCGGCCTCGGTGGACGACGGCCACGCGGGCGGCTGCGGCTGAGCCGCCCGGACCTGCGCGGCCCGGAGCGGGCCGTGTCCAGGGCCGCCGCACGACGCCTCCCCTCGCGTCGTGCGGCGGCCCTTTTGTGTCCCCGGACGGCCGGGTCCGCGTATAGGTGCCGCATAGCGCACGGCTGTTGCCTGGGGATCCGTACTGCTACGAGAAGGTGGGTGGTTGGGTGTCCGGCTTCGAGAGCTTCGTCAGCGCGCTGCGCCGCGGGGCGGCGGCGGCGCCCGAGCGCCGCGCCGTCGTGTTCGGTGCCGAGTCCGGCGAGGAGGAACTGTCCTACGCGTCCCTGGACGCCGGGGCGCGGGCGGCGGCCGTGACGGTCGCGGAGCTGGTCGCGCCCGGTGACCGGGTGCTGGTCTCCTGCCTGCCCGGCACCGGCTTCCTCCGCGCCTTCCTCGCCTGCCTGTACGCGGGTGCGGTCCCGGTCCCGGTCCCCGCCCCCGGAGGGTTCGGCCGGCAGGAGTCCCGGACCAACCTCATCGCCGTGGACACCGGGGCCCGGCTGGTCCTCACCGACGAGGCGAGCGCCGCCGCCGTCACCCGCTGGATCGAGGACGAGCGTGCCGCACTGCCCGGCCTCGACGCCGTCACGGTGGAGTCCGCCGAGCGGGCGGGCGATCCGGACGCGTGGACCGAGCGGTCCGTCGAACCCGGCACGCTCTGCTTCCTGCAGTACACCTCCGGGTCGACCGGCGACCCGAAGGGCGTGATGGTGCCGCACGGCGCACTGGTGCACAACCTGCGTCTGATGCGGGACAGCCACGGCTGGCACGGCGGCATGACGTGGTGCAGCTGGCTGCCCGCCCACCACGACATGGGCCTCATCGCGATGATGCTCGCCCCCCTGTACCTGGGCGGCACCGCGGTCCTCATGTCGCCCACCGACTTCCTCAAGCGGCCGGTGTCCTGGCTGCGGTTGATCGCGCGGCACGGCGCCGAGATCAGCTGTGCCCCGAACTTCGCCTACGACCTGTGCGCCCGTCGCCTCACCGAGGAGCAGACCGCCGGGCTCGACCTGTCACGCTGGCGGTACGCCTGCAACGGCGCCGAGCCCGTCGACGCCGCGACCCTCGCCCGCTTCGCGGAGCGGTACGCCGCGGCGGGCTTCGAGGCGCGTTCCCTGCTGCCCGGCTACGGGCTGGCGGAGGCCACGCTGTACGTCAGCGGAACCCGCGCGGAACTGCCTCCGACGGTGCTCCGCGCGGATTCCGGCGCGCTGGCCCGCGGCGAGCTGACCGAGGCCCGGCACGGCGTGCCGGCGCAGGAACTGGCGAGCAGCGGCGTCGTGCGCGGACTCGACGTCCGGGTCGTCGACCCCGCCACGCGCGCCGAACTGCCGGACGGGCGCGTCGGCGAGATCTGGATCCGCGGCGGCAGCGTCGCGCTCGGCTACTGGAACCGCCCCGAGGAGACCGCCACCGTCTTCGGCGCACGCACCGCCGCCGGCGAGGCCGGCTTCCTGCGCACCGGCGACCTGGGCGGGCTGCGCCTCGGCGAGCTGTACGTCACCGGGCGCATCAAGGAAATGATCATCGTGCACGGACGCAATCTGTATCCGCACGACATCGAGCGCGAACTCCGAGAAGCGGTACCCGGGTTCGCCGAGCAGACCGCGGCCGTCTTCGCGGTGCGTCCGGGCGGCGGCCACGCGGCGGAGGAGATCGTGGCCGTGCAGGAGACCCGTGGGCGCGGCCTGTCGGGGGAGGAGCTCACCGCCCTCGCGCGCGGCGCGCGCGGTGCCCTCGCCCGGCGGCTCGGTGTGCGGGTCGGTGGTCTGGTCCTGGTCAGACCGGGACGGGTCCGGCGCACCACCAGCGGCAAGGTGCGGCGCGCGGTGATGCGGGAGCTCTTCGAGCGCGGTGAGCTGGAGGTCCTGCACGAGGAGCTGGCGCCGGAGGTGGCCGCCGCGTTCCGGGGGCCGGCCGCGGCAGTGCGGGCCCGCCCCGTGGGCGCGCTGACCGTTCCGGCCGACGAGCCCTGGCACCCGTACGCGCTCAGCCGCGAACTGGAGGCGAGGCTGGGCGACCCCGGCGACGAGAGCGGGGTGTTCTCCCGCTCGGCCTGCGCACGGTTGGACCGGGCCGAGGAGTTCCCCGCGGCGATCTGCCGGGAGCTGGACGCCCTCGGGGTGCCGCGCTGGTTCGCCCCCGCCCGGTACGGGGGCGAACTCCGCTCCGGCGAAGAGCTGTCGCAGCTCATCAGGACGCTGGGACGGCGCGACTTCACCGTCGCCCTCGGACACGTCAAGACCTACCTGGGCGCCGTCTCGGTGTGGGTGGCCGGAACCCCCGAACAGGCCCGGACCCTCGCCTCGCGCGTCGCCTCGGGTGCGGTGGTCTCGCTCGCGGTGACCGAGCGGGAGCACGGCAGCGACCTGCTCGCGGGGGAGCTGCGGGCCACGCGCACGGCGCGCGGATGGCGGCTCGACGGTGAGAAGTGGCTGATCAACAACGCGACGCGGGCCGATCTCGTGACCGTGCTCGCCCGCACCGCCGACCAGGGCGGAAGCCGGGGTTTCAGCCTCTTCCTGGTCGACACGTCCCGGCTGGGGACGGGGAGCCTGCGCGCCCTTCCCCGAGTGCCCACGCACGGCGTGCGCGGCGCGGACATCAGCGGCATCGCCTTCGACGGCGCCGAGGTGCCCGCCGACGCGCTGATCGGCGCCGAGGGCGAGGGCCTGGAGATCGTCCTCAAGGGATTCCAGATCACCCGGACCCTCTGCTCGGCGATGTCGCTCGGCATGACCGACCACGCGCTGCGCATCGCGCTGGACTTCGCCCGCACGCACCACCTCTACCGGCGACCGCTCGCCGAACTGCCCCACGCCGCACGCACCTTGGCCGAGTCCTGTGCCGACCTGCTCGCGATGGAGGCCATGAGCCTCGTCGCGACCCGCTCGATCCACACACTCACCGGTGAGCTGGCCGTGGTCTCGGCCGTCGTCAAGTACCTGGTGCCGACCCTGGGCGACGAAACGATCGGGGCGCTGCGCGGCCTGCTCGGCGCGCGGGCGATGCTGGTCGAGGACTTCGCGGACGGCGCGTTCCAGAAGCTGGAGCGCGACCACCGCATCGTCGGCATCTTCGACGGCAGCACCGCCGTCAACCTCAACTCCCTGATCAATCACTTCCCGGTGCTCGCCCGCGGCTACCGCGACGGCACCGCCGACCGGGACGCGGTCGCCGCGGCCGCCCGCCCGGACGGGCCGCCGCCCGAGCTCGACCACGGACTGCTCGCGCTCTACGCGCGGTCGGGCTCCAGCGTCGTGCAGTCCCTGCCCGACGCGGTGGCGCGGATCAGGACGGCGGCGCCGTCCCATGTCGCGGAGCGCGCCGCCCGGCTGCTCGCCCTGGCCGCCGGACTCCACGAGGAGCTGAAGGCGTCGCGGCACAGCCCTCGCGCGGTGCCGCCGGAGGCGTTCGCCGCGGCGCGCCGCTACGCCCTCGTGTACGCGGGCGCCGCCGCGGTGCACCTGTGGCTGGAGAACGCCGGCACCGTCCGGGCGAGCGGCCCGCTCTGGCAGGACGCGGCCTGGCTCGACGCGGTCCTGGCCCGTCTGCTGCGCCGCCTGACCGGCGCCCCCGACCTGGAGGACGAGGACGGTCCCGCGCTCGACGCCCTGCTGCCCGCCCTGTACGCCCAGCACGACGAGGGGCTGCTGTTCTCGCTGCTGCCCTGCCCGCTGGGCGAGGGGCGCCGGGTGCCCGGCGGCGGGCCGGCGAGGGACGCGGCGTGACGCCCCCGACCACCATCCCGACCTCGACGAAGGATCTGGCATGACGGACCTGTTGACCACCGGCGCCCGCGAGGCCCCGCACCTCGCCGGCAGGGGTCCGGTGTCCGACCCGGACCTGGCGCGCGTCGACCGCCTGGAGACCCTGCTGGGCGATCCGCGGGACGCCGCCAATCCGCTCGGTCTGCGAGCGGTGCTCGCCGCCGACGAGCGCGGCGAGCTGTCGGCCGAGGGAGAGCGCGCGCTCGCGGACTTCGGGCTGGGTGCCGAGTTCGTGCCGGTCTCCCTGGGCGGCAGGTTCGCGCGTGCCGACCGGTTCGCGCTGCTCATGCGCTCCCTGTTCCGGCGCGACTGCGCGCTCGGCATCGGCTACGGCGTCACCAGCTTCATCGCGGGCCTGCCCGTCTGGGCCGACGGCAGCGACGAACAGCGCCGCCGGGCCGCCGAACTGCTCATCGGCGGCGGCCGCATCGTCGCCGCGTACACCGAACTCGACCACGGCAGCGACTTCGCCCGTATCTCGCTGACCGCCCGGCCGGCCCCGGGCGGCCGTCTCCTGGACGGCGGCAAGCAGCTGGTGAACAACATCGGCCGCGCCGAGGCCGCCGTCCTGTTCGCCCGCACGGGCGAGGACGCCGGCAGCCGCGCCCATGCGCACTTCCTGGTCGATCTCGACGCGCTGCCCGCGGACCGCGCGGACCGCTCCGCCCGGTTCGGCACATCGGGCGTACGGGGATGCCGCCTCGGTGGCATCGATCTCGACGCCTGCCCGGTACCGGCCGACGCGCTCCTCGGTGCCGAGGGGGGCGCCATGGAGACCGTCCTGAAGGTCTTCCAGGTCACCCGCAGCGTGCTGCCGGGCATGGTCGTCGGCGTCGGCGACACCCAGCTGCGCGCGGTGCTCGACTTCGCCCGGCAGCGCCTCCTCTACGGACGTCCCATGTCCGAACTCCCCGAGGTGCAGAGCGTGCTGGCGGAGTCCTTCCTCGATCTGCTGATCTGCGACGCGCTGTCGGTCGTGGGGGCGCGGACGCTGCATCTGGCGCCCGGGGAGGCGAGCGTACGCGCCGCGGCCGTGAAGTACCTGGTGCCGAAGCTGCTTCAGGAGAACTCCTACCGCCTGGGCGTGACGCTGGGCGCCCGCAGCTATCTGCGTGAGGGACCGTACGCCGTCTTCCAGAAGGCCGCCCGGGACCTGCCGGTCGTCGCCCTCGCGCACGCGAGCGGTGCGGTGTGCCTGTCGAACATCGTTCCCCAGCTGCCTCGGCTGGCGGAGCGGTCCTGGCGGCCCGCCCTCGACGGCGAGCCGACGGTTTCCTCCACCGAAGCGCTGTTCCGGCCCGACGACCCGATGCCCGACCTCGACCTCGGTCTCCTCGAACTGTCCGCGCGAGGCGCCGACGGCCTCGCGGCGCGCCTGCCCGCGTTCGCCCGCGACCTCGCCGAGCGCGCCGCCCACGAACCCGGGCTCGGTGAACTGGCCGCTTTGGCAGGCACGTTCGCCGACGAACTGGCCGGCCTCGCCCAGCGGGCCGCCGCCCTGCCGCCGCGCGACCGGACTCCGCTCGCGAGCCGTCGCGCCTTCCTGCTCGCCGAGCGCTGCACCCACCTGCTCGCGGCCGCCGCCTGCCTCGGCATCTGGCACGCGGCCACGCCCGCCGACGGCTTCGCCGCCGACCCGCTGTGGGTCACCGGCGCGCTGCACCGGCTCGCCGACCGGCTCGGGCCGCGTCGCGGCCCGCTGCCCGGACATCTGGTCCGGGGCCTGACGGCGGAACTCGCCACCAGACACGAACACCACCGCACCTTCGACCTGTTCCGCGGACGGCTCGCCCACGGGCCGGTCCCCGCCAAGGGAGTCATCGCATGACCGAGACCACCGCAACCAGCCCCGACCCCGTCATCCGCGCGCCGCAGGCGATCAGCTCCTGGCTCGTCGACCGCGTCTCCTACTACCTGGAGCGCCCCGCCTCGGAGATCGACGAGGGCGCCCAGCTCGCCGAGATGGGCCTCGACTCGGTGTACGTCTTCACGCTCTGCGGCGACATCGAGGACCGGTTCGGCCTGGTCGTCGAGCCGACGATGGCGTGGGACCACCCGACGGTCGAGGCCATCACCGCCCACCTGGTGGCCGAGCTGGCCGGCCGGGCCGAGTCCGACCGATAGCGCCGTCCGGTGCGTGCAGTCGCGAGGCGAAGGACCATCCCCGTACCGGGCGTACGTGGATGATTCCGACGAAGCGGCGAGTGCGCGTGCCGGACGACGTGCGCCAGGCGGGATCCCTCAGACACGACCTGGTCCGGCGGACCGGGGCCGGACAGGGCCCCGGTCGCGCCCAAGTACGCGCTTCGCAGTGACTATCCGGGAAGGGGCAGCCATGCCCGACAAACCGTTCCCAGGCATTCTGTCGACCGTGGGGAACACCCCACTCGTGGAATTGGAGAAACTGCTGCCGGATTTCGGCTCCCGGGTCTTCGGGAAGGTCGAGCGCTTCAATCCGGGCGGCAGCATCAAGGACCGCTCAGCCCTCGGCATGCTGCGCGAGGCCGTCCGCAGCGGCGAAGTCGAGCCCGGCCGCTCGGTGATCGTCGAGTCCAGCTCGGGCAACCTGGCCGTCGGACTCGCGCAGATCTGCCGCTACTACGGACTGCGCTTCGTCTGCGTCGTCGACGCGAAGACCACCGAGCAGAACCTCGCGATCCTGCGCGCCTTCAGTGCCGAGGTGGAGGTCGTCACCGAGCGGGACGAGCTGACCGGGGAGTACCTGCCCGTGCGGCTGCGCCGGGTACGCGAACTGGTGGCCTCCATCGACGGGGCGTACTGGCCCAACCAGTACGCGAGTCTGCTCAACCCCAAGGCACACGAGACCACCATGCGCGAGATCGAGGAAGCTCTCGACGGCAAGGTCGACTACCTCTTCTGCTCGGTCTCCACCTTCGGCACCCTGCGCGGCTGCCGCGACCACATCAGGGCCCGGGGCCTGGACACCACGATCGTCGCGGTGGACGCCCAGGGCAGCGCGATCTTCGGCCTGGAGTCGACCCAGCGCCTCATCCCCGGGCACGGCGCCTCGGTGGTACCGCCCCTGATGGACGCGTCGGCGGCCGACGAGGTGGTGCACATATCCGACCTGGAGTGCGTGGTCGCCTGCCGTCGGCTCATCGCCCGCGAGGCCGTCCTCGCGGGCGGATCGTCGGGGGCCACCGTCGCCGCACTGTGGAAGTTCAAGGACCGCGTCCCCCGGGGTTCCCACTGCGTGCTGGTCTTCCCCGACGGCGGCGACCGTTACCTCGACACCATCTACTCCGACAACTGGGTGAGCCGGAACTTCGGCGACGTGGCACACCTGTGGAAGGACTGACCTGCATGTCCACCGGGCTCATCTCCAACGGCCAGGAAGGACTCTGGCTCGCCCATCACCTCGACCCGGACAGCCCCGCGTACAACGTGGTTCTCGCGGTCCGGCTGTACGACCCGGTCCGCACCGACGTCCTCCAGGACGCGCTCACCGCGCTCGTGCTCCGGCACGAACTGCTGCGCTCCCGCTTCCCCGGTACGGACGCGGGACCGACGCGGGTGACCGATCCCGCCGACTCCGTACGGCTCGACGTGCGCGACGCGCCCGGAGCGGACGAGGAGGAGTTGTTCCGGCTGGCCCGGCGAGCGGCCGAGGAGCCCTTCCGCCTCGCCGACGAGGGCGCCTTCCGGGCGGTGCTGCTGCGCGGGGCCCCCGACGACGCCGTGCTCGTCACCGTCACGCACCACATCGTCAGCGACGCCACCTCGCAGTGGCTGCTCGTCAGGGACCTGTTCGCCGAGTACGGCGCGCGCACCGGCCAAGGCGGCTCGCCCCGGCCCCCGGTCCCCGCCGGCTGGGACCAACACGTCCGCTCGGAGAGCGACTTCATCGCCTCACCGCGCGGCGAGCGGTCGGCGGCACACTGGCGCGACCTGTGCCGGGGCGTGCCCGCGGCGGCTCTGCCCACCGACCGGCCGCGCCCGCGACAGCCCACCCTCAACGGGGCCACCGCCGAACTCGTCCTGCCCGCCACCACCACCCGTCGGCTGCGCGAGGCCGCCGCCGGACGCGCGCTGACACCGTTCGCCTGGCTCCTCGGCACCTTCCAGTCCGCGCTGCACCGCTGTGGCGCCGGGGACGCCTTCCTGGTCGGCTGCCCGGTCACCACCCGGTTCACGCCCGCGACCCGCGAAGCCGTCGGCTACTACGTCAACTCCCTCCCGGTGGCTGCCCGGTTCGTGCCCGCCACCACGTTCCTGGAGACCTTCGAGGCGGCGCAGCGTCAGCTGCGTACCGGCATCGCGCACGCCCGCCACCCGGTCGAGCTCCTGCCGGGCGGCGCCGAGCGCGGTCCGCTCTTCCGGATCGTCTGCACCCTCATCGCCGTGGACCGGCTGCCGATCCCGGGGCTCTACGAGGGCCGGGTGCGCCTCGGCGGGCTGCGGGCCGAACTGTGCGACGTGCCGCAGCAGGAGGGCCAGCTCGACCTCGCCGTCGAAGTCCTCCAGAGCAGCGAGGAGTTCAGGACCGTGCTGCGCTACAACACCGACCTCTTCGACCGGGAGACCATCGAGCGGTTCCGCGACACCTGGCGGCGGCTGATCGACGTGTCCCTCGACACACCCGCGGCCCGCGTCGCCGATACCGGCCTCGTCGCCGTCGACGACCTGGCGCGTCTGATCGCCCTCGGGGCAGGTGCGCCATGACGGAGGAATCGGTCCAGGCCGGCCCGGACGAGCAGCTCCGGCTGCGGCTTCCCGCCGGACCCGCCGTCTGGTGCACCAACGGGCCCGCCGCCGTGGCGATGTGGCGCGAGATGCAGCCGCCCGGCGCCTACCACCGGGTGGCGCACAGGCTGCCGGCCGCCGCCACCGTCCTGGACATCGGCGCGAACATCGGACTCATGGCGGTGCACTGCGCCCGTGTCCGGCCCGACGTCCGCGTCGTCGCGGCCGAGCCGGCCCCCGACCTGCACGCCTGTCTGGTCCGCAATCTCGCCGAGCACGCGGCCCCCGGCTGGCAGGCGGAGTGCGCGGCCGTCGCGGACCGCCCCGGCGAGCTGCGCTTCACCTACTACCCGCAGGCGCCGGGCAACTCCGGCCTCTACGCCGACCGGCGCGCCGACGACGAGATAACCCTGGCGTACCTGCGCAACAGCGGCGTCGACGCCGAGGACGCCGAGGAGCTGGTGGAAGGACTCCACGACGGTGTCGAGTTCACGGTCCCCGCGCTCACCGTCTCCGAACTGGTCCGCCGCCACGGCGTCGCCCGGGTCGACCTGTTGAAGGTGGACGTGGAACGCGCCGAGATGGATGTGCTGCGCGGCGTCGAGGACGAGCACTGGCCCCTGATCGGCGGGGTCGTCGCCGAGGTCCACGACGAGGACGGGCGCCTCGACCGCTTCACGGCCCTGCTGCGTTCCCGGGGCTTCACCGTCACGGCCCGCCAGGACCCGCTGCTCAAGGGGACGGGACTGTACGACGTGGAAGCGGAGCGGCACGGGCGCTGAACCGCCACGGGTCCTGAACGGCGCCGGGCGCCGAGCGGGGCCGGATCCGGACGCGTCGCGCCGCGAGAACGGCTCGTGCCCCGGCGGGGAGCATCCCGCCGGGGCACGAGCCGTCCGTATAGGCCGTATATAGCGGCCTCTCGCACCATCTCCGCATCACCAAGGCTCTGGCCTCCCCCGTCAGCCCCGCAGGAAGGGAACCCCATGCTGATTCTCCGGCGCGCCGATGTGGCGGACGTCCTGGCCGACCGCGAGGCGGAGATCATCGAGCTCGTCGGCGAGACCTACCGGCTGCACGACGAAGGGCTCACGTCCCTGCCGCACTCGACGTTCCTGCGCTTCCCCGAGGAGCGGCACGGCCGGGACCGGATCATCGGCCTGCCGGCCTACCGGGGCGGCGGTCGGCCCGTCGCCGGGATGAAGTGGATCGCCTCGTTCCCCGGCAATGTGGGGGCGGGCGCCGAGAGGGCCAGCGCGGCCATCGTGCTCAACTCGCTGGACGACGGCCGCCCGACGGCGTTCGTCGAGGGCGCGGTGATCTCCGCGAAGCGCACCGCCGCGAGCGCGGCGCTCGCCGCCCGGGAGCTGACCGCCGGAAACGCCCCGGACTCCGTGCTGTTGATCGGCTGCGGCGTGATCAACCTGGAGGTCCTGCGCTTCCTGGCAGCGGCCCTGCCGGGGCTGCGCGAGGCCGCCCTGTACGACACCGATCCGGCGCGCGCCGCGGCGTTCGCGGTGCGGTGCGCCGAGGCGGCCCCGAAGGTCACGACCTCCGTGGTGACCGACCTGACCGAGGCCCTCGGCGCGCACCGGCTCCTCTCTCTCGCCACGACCGCCGCGGCCCCGCACATGGACCTGGCGGCCTGCGGCCCCGACACCACCGTGCTGCATGTCTCGCTGCGTGACCTGACGGCCGACACGGTCCTCGGCGCGGTCAACGTCGTCGACGACGCCGACCACGTCTGCCGTGAGCGCACCTCCCTCGACCTGGCCCAACAGGCTTCGGGAAACCGTGACTTCGTGGCCGCGCCGATCGGTGCGCTGCTGCGCGGGACGGCCACGCTGCGCCGCGAGCCGCACCGCCCCGTCGTGTTCTCGCCGTTCGGCCTGGGCGTGCTCGACATGGCGCTCGCGGAGTACGTGCGCGAGCGGGCCGAGGAGCGCGGCCTCGGCGTGCGCGTCGAGGACTTCCTGCCCGCCTGATCCGGCGGGCCCCGACCGGATCCCGTACCCACCACCCCATCCACACCAAGGAGTCAGTCATGACCGCAGAGCAGTCCGAAGGCCCCGTCCAGCGCGTGGTGTTCAACGACGAGGAGCAGTACTCGCTGTGGCCCGCCGGGCGCGAGCTGCCCGCCGGCTGGCACGCCGAGGGCACGGAGGGCACCCGCGAGGAGTGCCTGGCCAGGATCAACGAGGTGTGGACGGACATGCGGCCGCTGAGCCTGCGCCGCCGCATGCACGAGTCCTCCGCGGCCTGAGCCCGTACGCCCGCCCACCCGGATCTGTGACAGGAGTAACCGTGAACGCCGAACTGCTTTCGGAACGCTTCGCCGAGCAGGCGTTCCGTACCCCGCACGCGGTCGCCGTCGTCGACGGCGACCGGGCGGTGACGTACGAGGAGCTGGACCACGCGTCGCTGCGCATGGCCCACCACCTGCGGGATCTGGGTGCCGGGCCCGAGACGCTGATCGGGGTCGGCCTGCCGCGCGGCGTCGATCTGGTCGTGGCGCTGCTCGGGGCGTGGCGCGTCGGCGCGGGCTACGTCCCGCTCGACCCGGCACAGCCGCCCGCGCGTCTGTCGGGCCTGGTCCGCGACAGCGGAGCACGCCTGGTGCTGGCGGGGCCCGAACTGGCGGACGCGGTGCGCGACGCCGGGGCCCGGCGCGTGGGGCCCGAGGAGGTCCCGGCCGGCGAGGCGCCCGAAGGGCCGCCGCTCGCCGCCGCACACCCCGACAACGTCGCGTACGCCGTCTTCACCTCCGGTTCGACCGGAAGGCCGAAGGCCGTCGTGATCACCCACGCGGGCATCGCCCACCGGGTCGGCTGGACCGTGGACCGCCACCGGCTGGGGGCCGACGACCGCGTGATCCAGAAGACCACCATCGGCTTCGACGCCGCGGCCTGGGAGATCTTCGCGCCGCTCGTCAGTGGCGGCACCGTGGTACTCGCCCCGGCCGGCGCCGAGCGCGATCCGGCCGGCCTCCTGCGCACGGTCGCGGAATCCGGTGTCACGGTGCTCCAGGTCGTGCCGTCCGTGCTGCGTCTCCTCGTCGAGGAGGGCGACTGGAGCGGCTGCGGCTCGCTGCGGCTGCTCTTCTCGGCCGGCGAGGCCCTGCACGCCGAGCTCGTCGCCCGGGTGCGTGAACGGGCGGGCGCCGACCTGGAGGTGTGGAACACCTACGGGCCGACCGAGTGCTCCATCGACGTCACCGCGCAGCAGGTCGCCGCGGACGTCACCGCGGGGCCCGTGCCCATCGGCCGGCCGCTGCCCGGCATGCGGGTCATGGTCCTGGACGCCAACGGCGCGCCCGTACCGGTGGGCGTGCCCGGTGAGCTCTGCGCCGGGGGCACGGGTGTGGCCCGCGGCTACGCGGGACGCCCCGATCTGACCGCCGAACGCTTCGTGCCCGATCCGTACGCTCCCGAGCCCGGCGGGCGGTTGTACCGTACCGGCGACCAGGTGCGCTGGCGTGCCGACGGCACCCTGGAGTACCTGGGCCGGCTGGACCACCAGGTCAAGGTCAACGGGGTGCGGATCGAACCCGGCGAGGTCGAGGCGGCCCTCGCCGCGCACCCTGCCGTCACCGGCGCGGTCGTGACGCCGTACACGGTCGACGGCGGCAAGCGGCTCGCCGCACACCTCACCGTCAGCGCCCCCGTCGGCGCTGCCGAACTGCGCGGGTTCCTCGCCGAGCGGCTCCCCGACAGCCATGTCCCCGCCTTCCTCCACACCCTCGACGCCTTCCCGCTCATGGCGAACGGCAAGGTCGACCGGGCGCTGCTGCCGACGCCGGACGAGATCCTCGCCGCGGAGCAGCCGGCGTTCACCGCGCCGCGCGACGCGGCCGAGGAACTGGTCGCCGGGGTGTGGGCGGAGCTGCTGGGCCTGGAGCGGGTGGGCGCGCACGACGACTTCTTCGCCCTGGGCGGCACCTCGCTCCAACTGACGCGCCTGGCCGCCCGGCTGCGGGCCGCCTCCGGCGAGAAGGTGTCGCTGCGCGGCCTGTTCGCGGCCACCACGGTCGAGGCGCAGGCGGGGCTGATCGGCTCGGCACCGCGCACGCGGACCGAGGAGCCCGGCATCGTGGCCGTGCCGCGCGACGGCGAGCTGCCGCTGTCCTCGGGCCAGCGCCGCCTGTGGTTCCTGGACCGGATGCACCCCGGCAGCCCCGAGTGGGTCGCCCCGCTCTTCCTGCGGTTGCCGGCCGGTCTCGACGCGACGACGGTCCGGCGTGCGCTGGACGCTCTCGCCGCGCGGCACGAGCCGCTGCGGACCCGCTACGCGGACAGCGACGGGGAGCCGCGCCAGATCATCGACGCGCCGGACGGCACGGGCGTGGAGCTGCGCGTCGAGTCCACCACCCGGGCCCACCTGCCGGCCCTGTTCGGCGAGCAGTTCCGGCGGGGTTTCGACCTGGCACGGGGACCGCTGTGGCGGGCGCTGCTCGCCCGGGTCGACGGCCACGACGACCTCCTGCTCCTGACCATGCACCACATCACCTGCGACGGATGGTCGACGGTGATCCTGGAGCGCGAACTGCGCACCCTGTGCGAGGCGTTCGCCGCGGGCGGGACGCCACGGCTGCCCGCCCCGCCGCTGCAGTACGCGGACTACGGTGCCTGGCAGCACGCCCGGCTCACCGACGAGGTGATCGACAGGGAACTGGCCCACTGGAGGGCCGCGCTCGACAAGATCGCCCCGCTCGCCCTGCCCACCGACCGGCCGCGCCCGGCGGTGCGCGACCCGCGCGGCGCGGTCGTACCGTTCCGGATTCCCCGCGAGCTGGCCGCGAGATTGGGCGAGTTGGGCCGGGCGCACGGTGCGACACCGTTCATGACGCTCCTCACCGCGTACGCCACGCTGGTGGCCCGCTACAGCGGTCAGTGGGACGTCCCGGTCGGCACCCCGGTGGCCGGCCGCACCCGGCCCGAGACCGACGGCATGGTCGGCTTCTTCCTCAACTCCCTCGTCGTGCGCTGCGGACTGCGGCCGGGGATGAGCTTCGTGCAGGCGCTCGGCCGGGTCAGGGACACCGCCCGCGCGGCCTTCGTCCACCAGGAGCTGCCGTTCGAACGGCTCGTCGACGAGCTGCAGCCCGAACGCGACCTGTCCCGCACACCGCTCTACCAGGTGGCCTTCGACCTGCACAGCGAGGGCGTGACCAGTGTCGTCACGCACGACGCGGACCTCGCGGCGTTCACCGAGGCCTGGCAGGTGGCCAAGACCGACCTGTCGCTGTTCATGCGGCAGACCCCCGAGGGCGGCCTCGACGGCGTCCTGGAGTACGCCACGTCACTGTTCGAACGGGCCACGGCCGAGCGGATGGCCGGCCACTTCCTGAGCCTGCTGGACGCGGTGGCACACGACCCCGACACGGCGCTGGGGGAGGTGCCGCTGCTGTCGCCGGACGAGCGCAGGCGGATCCTCGTGGACTGGAACGACACGGCGCACGACACCGACGAACGCTCCGTACTCGAACGGTTCGAGGAGCAGGTCCGCACCGCGCCGGAGCACACCGCGCTGACGCACGGCTCGCAGACGCTCACGTACGGGGAGCTCGACGCCCGCGCCAACCGCCTCGCCCACCATCTGCGCACCCTGGGCGTGGGCGCCGAGTCACGCGTCGCGGTGCTGCTCGACCGGGGGCCCGACCTCGTGGCGGCCCTGCTCGCGGTGTGGAAGGCGGGCGGCGCGTACGTGCCGTTCGACCCGTCCCACCCGGCCGGACGCGTGGCCGAGATGTGCGCGACGGCGCGCGTGCGCACGGCCGTGACCGTCGCCGGGTACGCGAGTCGCTTCCCCTCGCGCGGGCCGCGCCTGCTGTGCCTGGACACCGACGCCGGCGCCGTCGCCGAGCGGCCCTCGGCGGTACCGGCCCGCGCCAGGGACCTGGACCGGCTGGCCTACGTCGTCTTCACCTCGGGTTCCACCGGCACGCCCAAGGGGGTCGAGGTGCACCACCGGGGCCTCGCGAACCACATCGACTGGGCGGCCCGGGAGCTGGCCGGGGGTGACTGCGGCGGCGGCGCCCTGTTCTCCTCCGTCGCCTTCGACCTGGTCGTCCCCAACCTCTGGGCGCCGCTGGTCACCGGGCAGCGGCTGTTCCTGCTTCCGCAGGACACCGACCTCTCGGAGCTCGGCAAACGTCTCGCGGAGGCCGAACCGTTCAGCTTCCTGAAGCTGACGCCCGGACACCTCGACATCCTCGCGACCCAGCTGACCGCGACCCAGGCGGGAGCGCTCACACCGGTCCTCGTCGTGGCGGGCGAGGCGTTCACCCGGGCGAGCCTTGAGCGCTGGCGCGAACTCGCCCCGGACATGGCGATCCTCAACGAGTACGGACCCACGGAGGCTTCGGTCGGCGCGACCGTCCACCCGGTACCGCCGGACGGTGAGACGCCCGACGCCGACGTGCTGCCGATCGGGCGTCCGCTGCCGAACACGACGGTGTACGTCCTGGACGCGGCGTCGGCCCCGGTGCCGGTCGGGGTGGCGGGCGAGCTGTACGTCGGTGGTACGGGTGTGGCGCGTGGCTACGCGGGACGGCCGGACCTGACGGCGGAGCGCTTCGTGCCCGATCCGTACGCGAAGGAACCCGGCGCCCGCCTCTACCGCACCGGCGACCTGGCGCGCCGACTCCCCGACGGCACCGTCGAGTTCCTCGGCCGCGCCGACGACCAGGTGAAGATCCGGGGCTACCGCGTCGAGCTCGGTGAGATCCGGGCCGTGCTCGCCGCCCACGACGCCGTGCGCGACGCCGTCGTCACCGTGCACCGGACCGAGGGCGCCGAACCCCGCCTCGCCGCGTACGTGGTGCCCGCGGACACGGACGCACCGCTGCCGGACCTCGCCCCGCACTGCGCCGAGCGGCTGCCCGACTACATGGTCCCGGCGACGTACACCGCCCTCGACGTGATTCCCGTCAACGCCAATGGCAAGGTCGACCGACGCGCCCTGCCCGACCCCGGACGGCCCGAGCAGGACGGCGGACACGTCGCCCCGAGCGGCCCCGTCGAGGAGCGCATCGCCGGGATCTGGACCGAGCTGCTCGGCGTCCAGGCCGGCGCGCACGACAACTTCTTCCACGTGGGCGGCAATTCGATCCTCGCGATCCGGCTGATCTCGGAGATCCAGCGCGCGTTCGACATCGACTTCACCGTCCGCGCGGTCTTCGAGGGCCCGACCGTCCGGCGGCTCGCCGAAGTGGTCGAGGAGCACGTCACGGCAGAGATAGCCGCACTGACCGACGGCGACCTCCGCGCGGCCGTCGAGGACACGGACAACGCACCGCAGACACCCAAGGAGCACCAGGCATGAGCACCGGGGAAATGGAGAGGCCCGCTGTCCCGGGCGTCGACGCCGAAGCACTCCGCGCCGAGCTGCTGCGCCGCCGCCTCGCGGGCAGCCGCACCACCGCCCGCCGCGCCGGGATCCCGCGGGCGGACCGGGGGGCGCCGCTGCCGCTCTCGTACGGGCAGCAGCAGATGTGGTTCCTCGGCCGCCTCGAACCCGACAGCCCCGAGTACCTGGTGCCGCTGGTGCTGAGGCTGCGCGGCGACCTCGACACCGAGGCCCTCGGCCGGGCCTGGCAGACGGTGCTCGACCGGCACGAGATCCTGCGCACCCGCTACGAACTGCGGGGCGACGAGCCCGTCCAGGTCATCGACCGGCCGCGGGAGTTCCCGATCACCGTCACCGACGCGGCCGACGAGGACGCGGCCCGCGCCCTGATCGAGGCCGACCTGGCCGAACCGTTCGACCTCGCCGGCGGCTGGCCGGTGCGGGCCCGGCTGATCCGGCTCACCACCGACGAGCACGTCCTGGCGGTCGTCCTCCACCACATCGCCTGCGACGCCTGGTCGACCGGCGTCCTCGGACAGGAACTGAGCGAGCTGTACCGGGGAGACACGCCCGCGCCGCTCGCTGTGCAGTACGCCGACTACGCCGCCTGGCAGCGCGGTGAGCTGACCGGCGACGTCGTGGGACACCACCTGGACTACTGGCGCGGGCAGCTGGCCGACCTGGCCCCGCTCGAACTGCCCACCGACCGGCCCCGCCCCGCCGTGCGGGACGGCGCGGGCAGCGCCGTCGCGTTCGAAGTGCCCGGCCCGCTCGCCGCCCGGCTGCGCGACCTGGCCGCCCGGCACGACGCCACTCTGTTCATGCTGTTCCTCGCCGCCTACCAGTCGTTGCTCGCCCGTTGGAGCGGCCGCACGGACATCGCCGTCGGTACGGTCGTCTCCGGCCGGGGCAGGCCCGAGCTGCAGCAGCTCATCGGCTACGGCATCAACAGTCTGGTGCTGCGTGCGGACATCGGCGGCGACCCCACCTTCACCGAGCTGCTCGCCCGCACCCGCGCCACCGTCCTCGACGCCTACGACCACCAGGACGTGGCCTTCACCCAGGTCGTCGACGCGCTCGGCCCCGAGCGGGACCTGTCGCGCACGCCGCTGTTCCAGGTGGCGTTCACGATGCACGGCGACCGCGGCTCGTCCTTCACGTTCCCCGGCGTCGAGACCTCCCCGTTCGAGGGTTCGGGCCGGGTCGCCAAGTTCGACCTCGACCTGCAGGTCCGCGAGGGCGCGGAAGGCTCGCTCGGCGGCCACCTGGAGTACGCGACCGCCCTCTTCGACCAGGGGACCGTGCAGCGCTTCGCCGGTCATCTGCTGCGCCTGCTGGAGGGGATCGCCGCCACGCCGGACGCGGCACTGTCCTCGTACGACATCTTCGACGCGCGGGAGCGGGCCGTACTGCTCGGCACCCCGGCGAGGACGCGGCCCGTGACGCGGCGTGTGCACGAGGTCTTCGAGGAGCAGGCGGCCCGCACCCCGCACCGCGTCGCCGTGACCTTCGAGGGCACCGACCTGACATACGCACAGCTCAACGCCCGCGCCAACCGCATCGCGCACGCCCTGATCGCGCGGGGTGCCGGCCCGGAGGTCCTGGTCGGCCTCAGCCTGGAGCGCGGCATCGAGCTGCTGCCCGCGCTGCTCGGCATCCTCAAGTCCGGGGCCGGATACCTGCCCCTCGACCCGGCCAATCCCGCCGACCGCCTGGCCTACATCCGTCAGGACGCCCAGGCCCCCGTCGTCGTCACCACGGCGGCGCACGCCGTGCCGTTCGACGTGGACCTGCTGCTCCTGGACACCGACGCCGAACTGATCGAGGCCCAGCCGGACACGGACCCGGTCGTGCCGGGCAGCCCCGACAACCTCGTCTACACGATCTACACCTCGGGCTCGACGGGCCGCCCCAAGGGCGTCGCGCTCACCCACCGCAACGTCGTACGTCTCCTGGAGCGCGGGCACGAGCACTACGCGTTCACCGAGACCGACGTGTGGCCGCTGTTCCACAGCTACGCCTTCGACGTGTCGGTGTGGGAGATGTGGGGCGCGCTGCTGCACGGCGGCCGGCTCGTCGTGGTCCCGCACGCCGTCACCCGTTCCCCCGACGAGTTCCTCGAACTGCTGAAGCGCGAGCGCGTCACGGTGCTCAACCAGACGCCCTCCGCGTTCCGTTCGCTGGTGGACACGGACACCGAACTCCCTCTGCGGGCCGTGGTGTTCGCGGGGGAGAAGCTGGAGGTCTCCGAACTGCGCCCGTGGACGGACCGGTTCGGCCTGGAGCGCACCGCCCTGGTCAACATGTACGGGATCACCGAGACGACGGTCCACACCACCTACCACCGGCTCACCGGGCGCGACCTGGACCCAGGGGCCGGCAACCCGGTCGGACATCCGCTGACCGACCTGGACGTGTACCTTCTGGACGCCCAGGGCGCCCTGGTGCCGATCGGCGTGCCGGGGGAGATCCACGTCGGCGGGCCCGGCGTGGCCCGGGGCTACCTCGGCCGGCCCGCGCTGACCGCCGAGCGCTTCGTGCCCGACCCCTACGGGCCCGCGGGCGCCCGCCTCTACCGCAGCGGTGACCTCGCCCGGCGGCTGCCCGACGGCAGCCTGGAGTTCCTCGGCCGCATCGACGGCCAGGTCAAGATCCGCGGCTTCCGCATCGAGCTCGGTGAGATCGAGACGGCCCTCTCCACGCACCCCGCCGTGCGCGACGCCGTCGTCCTCGCCCGTGAGGACACCCCCGGCGACAAGCGCCTCGTCGCCTACGTGACCCCGGCCGCCGACGCCGCCCCCGCCCCGGCGGAGCTGCGCACGCACCTGTCCGGGGTGCTGCCCGAGTACATGGTCCCCGCGGCCTTCGTCGCCCTGGACCGGCTGCCGCTGACCACCAACGGCAAGCTCGACAAGCGGGCCCTGCCCGAGCCGGGACAGGACGCGCTCGGCGCCGAGGGGCACGTCGCGCCCCGCACCGTCGCCGAGGAGCGCATCGCACAGGTGTGGGCCGAGGTCCTCGGGCTCGACCGGGTCGGCGTCGAGGACGGCTTCTTCGAGCTGGGCGGACACTCCCTGCGCGCCGTGACGCTCGTGGGCCGGCTGCGTGCCATCGGCTACGACCTCGCGGTCCGCGACGTCTTCGAGCACCGCACCGTCGCCCGGGTCGCCGAACTCGTCACCGGCCGCCCGGCTCCCGCCGAGGCCGGCCGCACCGTCGAGCCGTTCGCACTGGTGACGGCCGAGGACGCGGCGCTGCTGCCCGAGGGGCTGGTGGACGCCTATCCGCTCTCCCAGGTGCAGCTCGGCATGGTCGTCGAGATGCTGACGGACGACGGCAAGCACCCCTACCACAACGTGACATCCTTCCGGATCCGCGACGAGCGGCCCTTCTCCCTCGACGCGCTGCGCGCCGCCGCGGCCGCGGTCGTCTCCCGGCACGAGGCGCTGCGCACCTCCGTCGCCCTCACCGGCTACTCGGTGCCGCTGCAACTGGTTCACGAATCCGCCGAGATGCCGGTCGGCGCCCGCGACCTCTCGCAGCTGACCGAGGAGGAACTCCGGGCTTCCCTGGAGGAGTTCACCCTCAAGGAGCGTGGTGCGCTGTTCGACCTGGCCGCGCCGCCGCTGCTGCGCCTGTACGCGCACGTGGCGGGCGACGGCAGCTGGTGGATCACGCACACCGAGTGCCACGCGATCCTGGACGGCTGGAGCCACCACTCCCTCCTGATGGAGGTTCTCGACGCCTACGGCCGCCTGGTCGACGGCAAGGAGCCTGCCGCACCGGAGCGCCCCGCCGTCCGGTTCGCCGACTTCGTCCGTGCCGAGCTGGACGTCCTCGACTCCGCGGAGTCGCGCGGGTACTGGCAGTCGGTCGTCGACGGCCACGCCAGGCTCACCGTGCCCGCGCCCTGGCGCGGCGACCCCGCCGACCAGGGGGCCCCCTACCGGGTTCCGGTGCCCTTCCACGACCTGGAGGACCGCCTGCGGGCGCTGGCCTCGAAGTCGGGCGCCTCCCTCAAGAGCGTGCTGCACGCCGCCCACCTGAAGACGCTCAGCATGCTCACCGAGGAGGAGCGCTTCTTCACCGGACTGGTGTGCAACGCGCGCCCCGAGGTGCTCGGCGCCGACCGTGTCTACGGCATGCACCTCAACACGCTGCCGTTCGCGCACGACCGCACGGCCGCCACCTGGCGCGACCTGGTCTCCGCCGTGTTCGCCCGCGAGATCGAGCTGTGGCCGCACCGGGCCTTCCCGATGCCGGTCATCCAGCGGGAGCTCGCCGACGGCGAGCGGCTGATCGACATGCGTTTCAGCTACCACGACTTCGACCAGGTCGACCGCGAGCAGGTCGACTACCTGGCGAGCATCGACGACAGCCCCACGGAGTTCCCGCTGGGCGTCTCCGCACGCGTCGGCCACCTCGTCCTGACGGCGTCGCCGCGCGCGCTCAGCCGGTCGGGCACGGACCGCCTCGCGGCCATGCTGCGCCAGGTCCTGGAGGCGATGGCGGCGGATCCGGAGGGCGACGCGCAGGCGTCGTTCCTGCCGCAGGGCGAGCGCGAGCGCCAGCTGGTCGAGTGGAACGACACGGTGTACGAGGCGGAGACGGCGACGGTGCTCCGGCGTTTCGAGGAGCAGGCCGCCCGCACCCCGGACGCCGTGGCCGTCACCCTGGACGGGCGGACCCTGTCGTACGCGGGGCTCGACGCACGGGCCAATCGGCTGGCCCACCATCTGCGCGAGCGCGGCGTCGGCGTCGAGTCCCGGGTCCTGGTCCGGCTCGACCGGGGCCCCGACCTGCTCACCGCCCTGCTCGCGGTGTGGAAGGCCGGCGGCGCCTATGTCCCCGTCGATCCGGCCCACCCGGACGAGCGCGTGGCCGTGATGCGCGAGGCGGCCGGTGCCACGGTGGTTCTCACGGAACTCCCCGAACAGGCCCTGAGCTCGCTTCCGTGCACGGCGCCGGGGCGTGTGGACGATCTGGACGCTCTGGCGTATGTCGTCTTCACGTCCGGTTCGACGGGGGTGCCCAAGGGTGTGGAGGTGCATCACCGGGGTCTGGTCAACCATGTGGCTTGGGCGGCGCGGGAGTTGGCCTCCCGCGGCACGGGGGGTGCGCCGCTGTTCTCGTCGGTCGCGTTCGACCTGGTCGTGCCCAATCTCTGGGCGCCACTGGTCACCGGCCAGGCGGTGCACGCGGTCGCCGGCGACGTCGACATGGCCGACCTGGGGGAGCGCCTCGTCGCCTCGGGACCGTACAGCTTCATCAAGCTCACCCCGGGCCACCTGGACGTGCTCGCCGGGCAGCTCACGGCGGAGCAGGCAGGAGCGCTCGCCCCGGTCCTGGTCGTGGCCGGCGAGGCCTTCACGCGCGGCACGCTGGAACGCTGGCGCGCGCTCGCCCCGCACACGGAACTGATCAACGAGTACGGGCCGACCGAGGCGTCGGTGGGGTCGACGGTGTTCCCGGTGACCGGGACGGTCGATCTCGACGTGCTGCCGATCGGGCGTCCGTTGCCGAACACGACGGTGTACGTCCTGGACGCGGCGCTGGCTCCGGTGCCGGTCGGGGTGGCGGGTGAGCTGTATGTCGGTGGTACGGGTGTGGCGCGTGGGTATGCGGGGCGTCCGGATCTGACGGCGGAGCGTTTCGTGCCGGATCCGTATGCGCAGCGGCCCGGTGCGCGGCTGTATCGCACGGGTGATCTGGTGCGTCGACTTTCCGACGGGAACGTGGAGTTCCTCGGCCGGCTCGACGACCAGGTCAAGATCCGGGGCTACCGGATAGAGCTCGGTGAGATCCGGGCCGTGCTCGCCGCCCACGACGCCGTGCGCGACGCCCATGTGACGAGCACCGACGGCGAACTGGTGGCGTACTACGCACCCGCGACGGTCACCGCCGACGAGATCCGTGCCCACCTGGCCGGGCGCCTGCCCGACTACATGGTCCCCGCGGCCCTGATCCCCCTGGACGCCCTGCCGCTGAACGCCAACGGCAAGGTCGACCGCAGGGCGCTGCCCGCGCCCGACCCCGCCGGTGCGGCGGACGACGGCTACGTGGCGCCGCGCACCGGGACGGAGGAGCGCGTCGCCGCGGTCTGGGCCGAGGTCCTCGGTCTCGAACGGGTCGGCGTCCAGGACGAGTTCTTCGCCATCGGCGGCCACTCGATCCGAGCCGTCGCCCTCGTCGGGGCGCTGCGCGCCGCCGGGTTCGACATCGGGGTGCGCGACGTGTTCGAGTTCCGCACCGTCGCCGCGCTCAGCGAGCACCTCACCGGTCGGCCGGCGCCCACCGGGATCGAGGCCCCCGTCGAACGGTTCGCGCTGGTGTCCGCCGAGGACCGGGCGTCGCTGCCCGAGGACGCCGTGGACGCGTATCCGCTGACCCAGGTGCAACTCGGCATGGTCCTGGAGATGCTCGCCGACGACACCAAGCACGCGTACCACAACGTGTCGTCGTTCCGGATCACCGAGGACGTGCCGTTCTCGCCCGACGCGCTGCGCGCCGCGGCCCGCGCCGTCGTCGCCCGGCACGAGCTGCTGCGCACCTCCTTCCACCTCGACACCTGGTCCCAGCCGCTTCAGGTGGTGCACGCCCGGGCGGACATCCCCGTCGCCGTGCACGATCTGAGCGGGCTCGACGCGACGGGACTGCGCGACGCCGTGGAGGAGTTCATCTCCCGGGAGCGGGCCGACCTCTTCGACCTGGAGCGGGCGCCGTTGCTGCGGATGACCGCCCACGTCGAGGGACCCGGTGCCTGGCGGCTCGGCCTCACCGTGTGCCACGCGATCACCGAGGGCTGGAGCCACCGCGCGCTGTTGATGGAACTGCTCGACGACTACCGGCGCGTCCGCGACGGCGGCGCCCCTTCCGACGTGCCCGTGCCCGCGGTCCGGTACGCGGACTTCGTGGCCGCCGAGCAGCGCTCCCTCCGGTCCGGGGACGACCGCGCGCACTGGGCCGGCGTCACCGGCGGCCACGCACGCTTCACCCTGCCGACGGCCTGGGCGGGCGACCGCTCGGCACCGCGCGAGACCTTCCGGGTCGCGGTGCGGCTGGCCCCGTTCGAGCAGGGGCTGCGCGCCGTGGCCGCACGGGCCCGGGTCTCCCTGAAGAGCGTGCTGCTCGCGGCGCACCTGAAGGTCCTGAGCATGCTCACCGAGGAGACCCGCTTCCACTCCGGGCTGGTCTTCAGCGCCCGCCCCGAGGCGCCAGGGGCCGAGCGCGTGTACGGCATGTACCTCAACACCCTGCCGTTCGCCTTCGACTCCGACCGCGAACGCAGCTGGGAGGGACTGGTCCGTGACGTCTTCGCCCACGAGGCGGGGATGTGGGAGCACCGGCGCTACCCGATGCCGGCGATCCAGCACGACGCCGGGGTGGAGCGCCTGCTCGACGTCCGGTTCAGCTATCAGGACTTCGACCACGTGGACACCGAGCGGGTGGATGTCGGCGACAGCTCGGGGGAGGGCGCCACGGAGTTCGGCCTGGCCGTGTCCGCGGTCTCCGGCCACCTCCTGATGACGACGCACACCCACGCCCTGTCCCGTCACCACGCCGACCGGCTCACCGCCCTGTACGAGGGCGTCCTCACCGCCATGACGCGGGACCCGGCGGGCGACGCCCGGATCGTCCCGTTGCCCGAGGACGAGCTCCGGCGCCAGCTGGTCGAGTGGAACGACACGGTGTACGAGGCGGAGACGGCGACGGTGCTCCGGCGTTTCGAGGAGCAGGCCGCCCGCACCCCGGACGCCGTGGCCGTCACCCTGGACGGGCGGACCCTTTCGTACGCCGAGCTCGACGCGTACGCCAACCGCCTGGCCCATGCGCTGCGTTCGCGCGGCGTGCGCGCGGAGTCGAGGGTCGCCGTCCAGCTGGACCGGGGACCCGCCCTGGTGGCGGCCCTGCTCGCGGTGTGGAAGGCGGGCGGCGCGTATGTGCCGGTCGACCCGTCGTACCCGGCCGAGCGGGTGGCGGCGATCGTGCGTACATCGGGGGCCGGGACGGTCGTCACGTCCGATGCGTACGAGGAGCGCTTCGGCGACGCGGCCCGGGTACTGCTCATCGGCGAGGACGTCGGCTCGCTTCCGAGCACGGCGCCGGGGCGTGTGGACGATCCGGACGCTCTGGCGTATGTCGTCTTCACGTCCGGTTCGACGGGGGTGCCCAAGGGTGTGGAGGTGCATCACCGGGGTCTGGTCAACCATGTGGCTTGGGCGGCGCGGGAGTTGGCCTCCCGCGGCACGGGGGGTGCGCCGCTGTTCTCGTCGGTCGCGTTCGACCTGGTGGTACCCAATCTCTGGGCACCACTGGTCACCGGCCAGCGGGTCTACGCCGTGTCCCAGGACACCGAACCGGGCCACCTGGGGCGGCAGTTGCTGGCCGGAGCCCCGTACAGCTTCATCAAGCTCACCCCCGGCCATCTGGAGCTGCTGACCGCACAACTCACCACCGAACAGGCGCAGGAGCTGGCCGAGGTCACGGTGGTGGCGGGCGAGGCGCTGCCCGGCACGGTCGCCGACCGCTCCCTGGACATCCTGGGGCCCGGCCGGCTGATCAACGAGTACGGGCCGACCGAGGCGTCGGTGGGGTCGACGGTGTTCCCGGTGACCGGGCCGGTGGGCCGGGAGGTGGTGCCGATCGGGCGTCCGTTGCCGAACACGACGGTGTACGTCCTGGACGCGGCGCTGGCTCCGGTGCCGGTCGGGGTGGCGGGTGAGCTGTATGTCGGTGGTACGGGTGTGGCGCGTGGGTATGCGGGGCGTCCGGATCTGACGGCGGAGCGTTTCGTGCCGGATCCGTATGCGCAGCGGCCCGGTGCGCGGCTGTATCGCACGGGTGATCTGGTGCGTCAACTTTCCGACGGGAACGTGGAGTTCCTCGGCCGGCTCGACGACCAGGTCAAGATCCGGGGCTACCGCGTCGAGCTGGGTGAGATCCGGGCGGTGCTCGCCGCCCACGACGCCGTGCGCGACGTCCATGTGACGGTGCACGAGCCGGTGCCCGGCGACCGGCGTACGGTGGCCTACTGGACGCCTGCTCCGCACACCGCCGCACCGGACCCCCGGGCACTGACCGAGTACTGCGCGCTGCGCCTGCCGGACTACATGGTGCCGTCGGCCTTCGTCCCCCTGGACGCCCTGCCGCTGAACGCCAACGGCAAGGTCGACCGCAAGGCGCTGCCGGTACCCGACCGCGGCGCGCTGCGCACCGGTACGGAACACGTGCCGCCGCGCACTCCGACGGAGAAGACCCTGGCCGCCATCTGGTCCGACGTCCTGGGGGTCGAAGGCATAGGTGTCCACGACCGCTTCTTCGACCTCGGTGGCCATTCGCTGCTGATGATCAAGGTGCTGGCCGCGGCCCGCGAGGCGGGCCTGACGGTCTCCGTCTACCGCATGTACCAGCACGACACCCTGATCGACCTGGCCGCGGCGGTGGACGAGGACGCGGCGGGCTCCCCGGCGGGGGGCACCGCGCCGGCCGGTTCCCCGGCCGAGTCGCCGGTGGCCGCTTCCCCGGCCAAGGACGACTCCCCGGCAACCGCTGCCGCCGCCACCGTGGAGGTGCCCGCGGAACTCCTCGCCGCGCTGCTCGCGCAGGCGTCCGAAGGCGGACACGCGGACCACGACGCCGTCGCGCGGGCCGCCGCGCTGCTCGGTCCGGCGTCCGAGGACGGGAACACCGACCCGCTCGCCGCCCGGCTCACCGACGTCATGGCCGAGCACCACGTCCCCGGTGTGGCTCTCGCCGTCATCCGCGACGGCGCGCTCGCCGAACTGCGGACCCACGGGGTCCTCGCGGCCGGGGGCGACGGACCGGTGACCCGGCGGACGCTCTTCCAGGTCGGTTCCGTCAGCAAGCACCTCACCGCGTTCGCGGTACTGCGCCTCGTCGACCAGGGCCTGATCGACCTCGACGCGGACATCGACACGTATCTGCGCTCCTGGCACCTGGGCGACGACCCGGCCGCACCGGGACCCGTCACGGTGCGCGCGCTGCTCGGGCACCGGGCCGGCCTCGCCCGGCACCGCAGCGTCGGATTCCGGCCCGGCGAGCAACTGCCCACCCTGCTGAACCTGTTGGAGGGAAGCGGCCCGGTCGGCACCCCGCGCGTGCGGCGCGAACTGACACCCGGCGGGACGTTCCGCAAGAGCAGCACGCACTACTGGGTGCTGCAGCAGGTGCTGGAGGACGTCACGGGGGAGCCCTTCGAAGCCCTGATGCGCCGACTGGTCCTGGACCCGCTCGGCCTCGTCGACAGCAGCTTCGACCAGGGCCACCCGCGCACCTGCGGCCTCCCGGTGGCGCTCGGCCACGACGCCCACGGCACCCCCCTCAAGGGCGGCTGGCGCAACCGCGCCCACCTCGCCGCCGCCGGTCTGTGGGCCACCGCGGGCGATATCGCCGGGTTCGCGCTCGCCGTCCGGGACTCCCTGCTCGGCGCACCGGGCGCGCTCGTTCCCCAGACCCTGGCGCGGGAGCTCCTCGCGGGGGAGGCCGGCACGTTCTACGGGCTCGGCACCATCGTCGACGACACCGGCGACGACCTGGAGTTCGGCCACGGCGGCGAGCCGTCGGGCTACTGGAACATGGCGATCAGCCGGATGCACGGCGGCACGGGGTTCGTCGCCCTCACCAACGCCGACTCGGGCAAGGCGGTCGTCAAGCACCTCACCGCCGAACTCACCTCCCACGACGCCCGGTTCGGCAGCGGCAGGCTCGCCTCCGGCTGGCGGGACGCCTCCGGCACCGGCGAACTCCCGGCGGTCCTGGCCCCGGTCGTCACCGACGAGGACCGCGCGTCGCGGAACGACGCATGACGACATGTCATCCACATCTTCGGCACCTCAGGAGGACACCGTGGCCCACGTACGGCATCTGATCTCCATCGACGACCTCACCGACACCGACCTGCACACCCTCGTCGCCCGTGGCGCCGCCTTCTCGGCGGGTGGCGCGGGCCGCCCCGCCCCGCTCACCGGGGCCGTCGTCGGCGTCTACTTCAGCAAGACCTCCACCCGTACCCGTACCGCCTTCTCCAGCGGCGCACTGCGGCTCGGCGGGCAGATCGTCCCGTACGGGCCCGGCGACCTGCAGCTCAACACGGGCGAGACGAGCGAGGACACCGGACGCGTCATGTCCCGGATGCTCGATGTGCTGGTCGCCCGTACCGCGGGCGACCCCGCCGAGATGCGGGCCTGGGCGGCGCAGGACCGGATGGCGGTCGTCAACGCCATGAGCGCGGAGGAGCACCCCACCCAGGCGCTCACCGATCTCACCACCCTGCACCGGCAGTTCGGCCGCATCGAGGGACTGCGTGTCCTGTACGTGGGCGAGGGCAACAACACCGCCTCGGCGCTCGCGCTCGCCCTGACCCGCTTCCCCGGCGCCACGCTCGAACTGCGCACCCCGCCCGGATACGGCCTCGCCCCGTACTACCGCGAGCGCGCCGCCGAGCAGGCGGCCCGGTACGGGGCCACGTTCCGGGAGCGGCACGACATGGACGAACCGCCCGCCGACCAGGACGTCGTCTACACGACGCGCTGGCAGACCACCGGCTCCAGCAAGCCCGACGCCGACTGGCGGGACGTCTTCGCGCCGTTCCAGGTGACCGCGGCCCTGTGGGAGACCAGCCCCAAGGCGGTCTTCATGCACGACCTTCCCGCGCACCGCGGCGACGAGGTCACCGCCGAGGTGCTCGACGGCCCGGCGAGCATCGCCTTCGCGCAGGCCGAGAACAAGATGCACAGCGCGATGGCGGTCCTGGAGTGGTGCAGGACATGACACTCGTGGACGGTGCGGCGCAGGGGGCCGGGGCACCGACCGGGCCGTTGCGCCGCAACCGGGAGTTCCTGCTGCTGTGGTCGGGGGCGAGCATGTCGTTCCTGGCCGCGCGGGTCACCACCGTCGCGTATCCGCTGATCGTGCTCTGGCACACCGGCTCGCCGCTCGCCATGTCCGCGGTGACCACGGCGGCCCTGCTGCCCCTGCTCCTGGTGCAGTTGCCCGCCGGGGCCCTCGTGGACCGCTGGGACCGGCGCCGGGTGATGCTGGTCTGCGAGGCGGGCCGGGTGCTGGTGGTCGGCGGCGTGGCGCTGTCGCTCGCCGCCGGCCGCGTCTTCGTGGCGCACCTGGCGGCGGCCGCGTTCGCGGAGGCGTCGCTCTCGGTGTTCTACCGGCTCGCGGAGCGCGGTGCGGTACGCAATCTGGTGCACCCGGACCACCTGCCCGCCGCGCTCGCGCAGAACGAGGCGCGCGGGCGCGCGGCGGGGCTGCTCGGCCAGCCGGGCGGAGTGCTGCTGCACTCGCTGGGCCGCTCGTTCCCCTTCGGTTTCGGGGCGCTCGGCTATCTCGTCTCGCTGCTCTCGCTGCTGTTCATCCGCAAGGAATTCCAGACGGAGGAGACCGGCCGGCGGGACGGCTCCCGGCTGACCGGCGAGGTCGCCGAAGGGATGAGGTGGTTGTGGCGTCAGCGGTTCCTGCGCTCCGCGCTCGGCTATGTGGCCGGTACCAACGTCCTGTTCCAGATGCTCGCGCTCGCCCTGATCGTGCGGGTCAAGGAGTCGGGGCTGTCGTCCTCGGCCCTCGCGGTGATCGTGGGCATCGGCGGCGTCGGCGGACTGTGCGGGGCGCTGGCCGGCGGCAGGGTGCGGCGCCGGATGCGCCAGCGCACCCTGCTGATCGGCGGAGCCGCAGCCTGGGCGCTGCTCATCGGCGCCATGGCCCTGACCGCGCACCCGGTGCTGCTCGGCGCCCTGTACGCGGGAACGGGATTCGTCGGCGCCGTGTTCAACGTGGCCGCCGCCGTCTACCAGGTGAGCATCACACCCGACGCGTTCCAGGGCCGGGTCGCCGCCACGGCGACCCTCATCGGCTCCGGCACCAACGCGCTCGGGTCCTTCGCGGGCGGCCTGCTGCTCGCGGCGTGGGGCGCACTGCCCACCGTCCGCGTGATCGCCGCGGCCATGGCCGTGCTGGCCCTGCTCGCCGTACTGGCACCGGACTTGAAGCGAGAGGTGACACATGAACCGGTCAAGGGGAGCGAGTGAGCGGACGGTGCGCGATGAGCCGTGGCTACGGCGCTACCCGGCCCCGTCCGGGCGGCCGCGGCTGCGCCTCGTCTGCTTCCCGCACGCGGGCGGCAACGCGCAGCTCTTCCACGGCTGGCCGGCGCGCCTGCCGTCCGACGTGGAACTGCTCGCGGTGCGCTACCCCGGCCGCCAGGAGCGGCTGAGCGAGCCCTGTGTGGAGTCCATGGCCGCGCTCACCGACGCCGTCGACGCCGCCTTGGTGCCCGAACTCGACGTGCCCCTGGCCCTGTTCGGGCACAGCATGGGCGCGTCCGTGGCGTACGAGACGGCCCTGCGGCTGGAGCGCCGGCACGGCGTCGTACCGCGCCGCCTCCTGGTGTCGGCCCGCTCCGCACCGCACCGTGCCCGCCCCACCGGACTGCATCTGCGCGACGACGACGACCTGGTCGCCGGGGTGCGCAGGCTCGGCGACCTGGGCTCGGAGGCGTACGACATCCCGGAGCTGCGCGAACTGCTGCTGCCCGCGCTCCGCGCCGACTACCGGCTCATCGAGGACTACCGGCCCGCGTCGCCACCGCCACGGGTGTCGGCGCCGGTCACCGCGTACCTGGGCCGCGACGACCCGGGCTGCTCCCGCGAGAACGTCCTCGCCTGGTCCGAGCTCACCTCGGCCGGGGACTTCGCTCTGCGCACCTACCCGGGCGACCACTTCTACCTCGCTCCCCGCGAGGCCGAACTGGTCGCCGACATCACCAAGGATCTGGAGGCATGAACCCATGACGCACACGCAGGCCTGGACTCCCCTGGAGATCGAGACCGAGGGCATCGGCGGCTGCGAGGAGCTCGTCGAGCGGATCACCGGCATGGGAGAGGAGTTCGGCAAGCTGCTCGTGGCGGAGAAGGGCCTGGTCTTCCGCGGCTTCGGAGTCACCCCCGCGGACCTGGACCAGGTGCTCGACACGCTGCTGCCCAACCGGCTCGCCTATGTGCACGGCAACTCGCCGCGCACCAAGGTCGGCAGCAACGTCTACACGTCCACGGAGTACCCACAGGAATTCACCATCTCCATGCACAACGAGATGAGTTACGCGCACGCCTGGCCGTCGCGGCTCGCCTTCTACTGCCAGGTGCAGCCCGGCAGCGGTGGCGCGACACCCGTGGTCGACGCGGCCGTGTGGCTCCGGTCCCTGGACGCCGAGGTGCGCGAGGCCTTCGCCGACGGCGTGCGCTACGTCCAGAACCTGCACGACGGATACGGCTTCGGCAAGAGCTGGCAGGACACCTTCGAGACGACGAGCCGGGCGGAGGTGGACGCCTTCCTCGACCGGACCGGCGCCACCTGGGAGTGGAAGGCGGACGGCGGCATCCGCGTCTCCTCGCTGCGCCCCGCCACCACCCGGCACCCGGTCACCGGTACCGAGGTGTGGTTCAACCAGTCCGACCAGTGGCACCCGGCCGGGCTCGGGGACGACACGGCCGGCGCCCTGGCGCAGATCCTGCCCGAGGACGAGCTGCCGCAGAACGTCACGTTCGCCGACGGCAGCCCCATTCCCGCCGAGTACGTCGCCCAGATCCGCGACCGCGGCCTGGAGCACGCCGTCGACGTGGACTGGCGCCCCGGCGACCTGCTGCTCATCGACAACGTCCTGCTCGCCCACGGACGGCGCCCGTTCACCGGCGACCGCCGGGTGCTCGTCGCGATGTCGGACTGACTTCCGTGGGCGAGGACCACGGACCCGGAAGAACGGACTGAGGCGATGACAGCCGCATACGAGTACCTGAGGGACCGCGACGCGGCCCACATCTGGCACGGCAGGGCCCCCGACGAACCCGCGCCCGGCGACGCCCTCCTGCTCGGCGAGGACGAACTGCGCAGCGTGCGGCGGATGTCCTCGCGGGCCGCGGTGCGCTACACCGCTTCGCACGCGGCACTGCGCAGGGTGCTCGCCCGGTATCTGGACGTGGCGCCGCAGGAGGTCGCCTTCGGGCGCCGTCCCTGCCCGCGCTGCGGCCACCCGAGGCACGGCAGACCGCGCGTCGACGGACCCGTCACCGACCTGGACTTCAACTTCTCGCGGTCCGGGGGGCACTGGCTGCTCGCCGTGGTCGTCGGCCGGCAGGTCGGAGTGGACGTCGAGGACGGGCGCCGCCTCGACGTCGAGGGGGCCTCGAAACTCGTGATGAGCGCATCCGAACTCGCGCACGCCCGCTCCCGGCCGGACGAGGCGGCGCGCCTCGACGCCTTCTTCCGTGCCTGGACGCGCAAGGAGGCCGTCGTCAAGGCGAGCGGCGTCGGCATCATCACGGACCTGAAGGCGGTCGACGTGCAGCCGCACCGGGACGGCCCCGTCGTCGTGCGGCACACGGAGCCGACGGGCCCCGGCACCTGGCTGGTGCAGGACCTGCCGACGGCCGACGGGGCGTTCGCCGCGCTGGCCCGCGAGGCGGGCTCGACGGGGCCGGTGGAACTGTGCGACTACGAGGAACCGCGGAACGAGGAGCGGCAGTGGAGAGGGGTACTGGTCCCATGACCGCGATCGAGTACACGGCGGATCCGGGCACGAAGGTGCACGAGTACATCGCCGGGAACCGGACGAAGCTGCGGCGGATCCTCGGCGAGCGCGGGGCGATCCTGCTGCGCGGCTTCGAGGTGGGCGGCGTCGACGGATTCGACGCAGTGGTGCGGGAGTTCTCCGGCACCGCCCCCCTGAGCTACACCGAGCGGTCCTCGCCCCGCTCCACCATCAAGGGCCGGGTGTACACGTCGACGGACTATCCGGCCGACGAGGAGATCTTCCTGCACAACGAGAACTCGTACCAGGCCGTCTGGCCGCTCGCGCTGTACTTCTACTGCGTCGAGCCGGCCCTGACCCGGGGCGCCACGCCGCTCGCCGACATCCGTGACGTGTACCGGTCCATCGACCCCGAGGTCCGCGAGGAGTTCGCCCGACGCGGCGGCTGGCGAGTGGTGCGCAACTTCCACGCCGACTTCGGAGTGCCGTGGCAGGAGGCGTTCAACACCCGTGACCGGGCCGCTGTCGAGGCGTACTGCCGGGACAGGGGGATCTCGCCCGAGTGGCGCGAGGACGGCGGTCTGCGCACCACGACGACGCGGGACGCGGCCCACACGCACCCGGTCTCCGGGGAGCGGGTCTGGTTCAACCACGCCACGTTCTGGCACGTCACTTCGCTGGCGCCGGAGGTGCAGGAGGGGCTGCGGGAGATCTTCCCGGACGAGGACCTGCCCACCAACACCTACTTCGGCGACGGCACCCCGATCCCGGACGGGACGGTCGCCCATCTCAGGGCCGCCTACCGCGCGGCGACGACCCGCTTCGACTGGCGGCGCGACGACGTGCTGATCGTGGACAACATGCTGGCCGCACACGGCCGGGAGCCGTTCACCGGGCCGCGCAGGATCGCGGTGGCGATGGCCGAGCCCTCGGCCTGAACCCGGGTGCGCGAAGGGCCGGGCACCGACCTCGTGAGGTCGGTGCCCGGCCCTTCGCGTTGGCTCACTCCCGCATGCCGGCCAGCTCCACCGCCCGGCGCCGCAAGGAGAACCAGGCCGGGGTCATCGCCGAGACGACGGCCAGAACGGCGCAGGCGCCGACGGTCGCGCCGAGCGTCGACCACGGAACCTCGATGCTGGTCCACACGTCGAGGATGCCGAGGGCACTCCAGATCCCGAGCAGATTGAGCGCGGCGACGAGGAGACCGAGCACCCCGCCGACCGCCACCACCATCAGGGCCTCGGCGCCGACCAGCCGCAGCACCTGCCACTCGGTCGCCCCGGCCAGACGGAGCACCGCCAGGTCGCGCACCCGGTCGGACGTCGCCATGACCAGGGTGTTGGCGAGGGCGATCCCCGTGTAGAGGAGGGCGATGCCGAGGACGAGCAGGAAGCCCAGACGGGTCGTCCGGTTGGTCTCCGGGTAACTCGCCCGCACCCACTGTTCCTCGGAGCGCACCTGCCCGCCGCCCGCGACGGCCGTGCGCAGCCCCGCGGCGACCGAGGTGGCGTCCGCGCCGCCCGCGACCTTCACGTCGACCCGGTCGACACTCGCGCCCGGGGCGTTGCGCGGAGTGACGTAGACGCCGTTGTTGCCGGTGCCGGTGCGCATCACCGCCGCGATCCTCAGCGACTTCTTCGTGCCGTCCCCGAGCCAGACGTCGACGCGCTGTCCGACGGTGTGCCGCGCCCACTCCTCGTTGACGATGATCGAGTCGTCGCCGAGATCGGCGACGCGGCCCGACGCGATCGGCAGCCGCGTGGTCCGGGCGAGCATCGCCGGATCGGCCGCCCGCGCCTCGGACTTGATGAGCGCCACGCCGTCCTCCAGGACGTAGACGGCGCTCGCCGAGGTCGCGGACACCTCGGCGCCCTCGACCTTCCGCAGCCGTTCGACGGTGGCGGCGTCGAAGCCGGCGGGGCCCGCGGGCGACACCACGTAGTCGGCGGCTGCCTGGTCGCGCGTCTCGGTGGCCTTGGCCTCGTTGAGTGTCGCGGTCGCGCCGAGCAGGGAGCCCGCGAGGGCGACCGTGACCAGGACGGGGGCCGCGATGGCCGCGGTGCGACGGATGCCCGCCGCCGCGTTCTCGCGCACCAGCATCCCGCCCGCGCCCGGAAGCTGGGCCGGGAGCCAGGCGACGATCCGGGTCAACGGGCGCACCAGGACCGGCGCGAGCAGGGCGACCGCGGTGATCAGGAGCATCGGGCGGCTCACGTACGTCTTGCGGTGGAGCAGTTCGCCCGGCTCCGTGGACAGTGCCATGGCGAGCGTCACGACCGCGGCGAGCAGCAGGCCCCCGCCGAAGAGCCAGCGCCCCCAGGTCATCGTCCTGGTGTCCACGGACGCCTCGCGCAGCGCCTGGGCCGGGCCGGTCCTGCCCGCCCGCCACGACGCGGCGACCACTCCGCAGAGCGCCACCAGCAGGCCGGTCCAGAAGGCCATGTGGTACGGCCAGGTGTAGTCACCGATGGTGAACCAGCGCGGCGCCAGATCACCGTCGACGACCCACCGGGCCAGCCGGGGGGCGCCGTACGAGCCGAGGACACAGCCGGCGGCCGACGCGAGGACACCGACGAGCAGCGCCTCGGCGAAGACCATCCGGCGGATCTGCCCGGGGGTCGCGCCCGCCGTGCGCAGCAGACCGAACTCGCGGCGCCGCTGGGCGACGGCGAACGCGAACGTCGATGCCACCACGAACACCGATACGAAGCCGGTGACACCGGCGGCCGTGCCGAACATGGCGTTCATCGCGACCAGGGCCTCACTGTCGCGGTCCGGGTCGGCGTCCGCGAGCCTGCGGTCGTCGCCCGTCAGCACGCGCACACCCGGGCTGTCCCGGGCCGCCCGGCGCACCGCGTCCGCGTCGGCATCGACCACCAGTTGGACGCTGTGCGGCGAGAGCCGGGCGGCCCGCGCGTCCGTGAAGAAGAGCGCGTCCTCGAAGCCGAGCCCGGTCACGGTGCCCGTGACCCGCACGGTGCCGCGGTCCGTGGCGATGCGCTGCCCCACAGCGGCCCAGTCGCCGCCGGCGACGACCTGGTCGGCGGCCCGGGGCGCGTGCCCCTCGCCGATCCGGTACGGGGCGAAGGCGGCGGTGGACCAGGGATGGCCCACCAGGTCACCGGGCCCGCCCTCGGCGCGTACGGCGAACGAGCGGTCCTCGACCACCCGGCCGAGCTCGCGCAGCTTCACCACGAGGGCGTCCGGCACGGCGCGCGGCTCGGCCAGCTTCTCGACCCGGTCGCCGATCCGGGTGGGCACCCGGAGCTCGTCGGCGCCCTTCACCACGACCGGCGCGGCGGCGAACCGCTCGGGCCCCCGCTCGGGCGCGTCGAGCGAGGAGGCGAGGGCCAGCCCCATGACGGCGATCAGCGCGACGCCGAGCGACAGCGCGACGAAGCTGCCGACGAAGGTGATCCAGCGGGTGCGCAGGGTCCGCAGGGCGATGCTCAGCACGGCACGGCCTCCAGCTTGGTCATGCGGGCGGCGATCTCCTCGGCGCCCGCACCGATCAGCTCGCCGTTGACGCGCCCGTCGACGAGGAAGACGACGCGGTCCGCGTAGGCGGCGGCCACCGGATCGTGCGTGACCATGATGATCGTCTGCTGCTCCCGGTCGACCATGCCGCGGAGCAGGGCGAGCACCTCGCGGCTGGTCTGCGAGTCGAGCGCGCCGGTCGGCTCGTCGCCGAAGAGCACTTCGGGGCGGGTGATCAGGGCCCGCGCCAGCGCCACGCGCTGCTGCTGGCCGCCGGACATCTCCGAGGGCCGGTGCCCCGCGCGTTCGTCGAGGCCGACCTGGCGCAGCACCTCACGGACCCGGTCCCGCGAGGGACGCCGCCCGGCCAGGCGCAGCGGCAGCGCCACGTTCTGCTCGGCGGTCAGCGAGGGCAGCAGGTTGAACGCCTGGAACACGAAGCCGATGCGGTCGCGGCGCAGCAGGGTCAGCTTGGTCTCGCTCAGCCCGGTCAGTTCGGTGTCGCCCACGGTGACCGAGCCCGAGGTGGGCCGGTCGAGCCCGGCCGCGCACTGCAACAGCGTCGACTTGCCCGAACCGGACGGGCCCATGACGGCGGTGAACGTGCCCTTGGGGAAGCCGAGAGAGACCTGGTCGAGGGCGGTCACCGCGCCGCCCCCCGACCCGTACTGCCTGCTCACGGAGCGCAACTTGATCGCGTCGTCAGTCATCTTTCCACTCATTCGGTGTCGGTCACCCCGCACATCGGGCGGGACGGATGGTCGGGAGCGCGTCGGCCACCTTGCCCTGGCCGGGCCGTTGCCGGGCGGCCAGGAGGCGGTGCGCGGGGTGCAGGAGGCTGCGACGGCAGGAGGTTGCACGCGGCACGGGTCAGCCCGGCCCCGCGGGGCCCATGGCGTACCCGATCAGGACGAAGGCGGGCGCCCACACGGCACTGCTGACCAGGGACCAGCCCAGGTAGCGGCGCAGCGGCATCCGGGTGGCCCCGCACAGAGCCGGTACGAGGGTGCGCAGGACGGCGGTGAAGCGGCCGAAGAACACCGCCGCACCGCCGCGCCGTTCGATCAGCGCCAGGGCCCGTTCGGTGGAGCGCTGCCACCGCCCGCCGTCCGGGATCCGGCTCAGGACCCGGGTGGTCCAGCGTCGTCCCACCGCGTAACCGATCAGGTTGCCCGCGACGGCTCCGGTGACCGCGGTCAGCAGAGCCGCCGCCACGGTCACCCGGCCGTGCCAGGCGAGGACCCCGCCCATCAGCACGGCGGTCTGCCCGGGCATCAGCGCACCCACCAGCGGCAGCGCCGCCTCCAGCGCGGGCAGGAGCAGCACCGCCGCCAGAACGCCGAGGCTTCCGTACACCAGCGTGTGCTCGGTCAGCCAAGCCACCATCGGGATGCCGCCTTCCTCGCAACTTCGATGGCTCAACGAAACCGTGTCGCGGGGGGCCGGCGCAGTGCGGCAGGACCGAGACCTGGGGTAGGGCCAGGCATACCCTCCGCGTTCGGTTCAGCTCGCCCCGGTGAACGTCCGGTTCGCGACGAGCGCGAGCCCTCCGGAATCCAGGGCGGCCAGCCGGACCAGTTCGTGGAACCGGTAGTGCGGTTCACCCGCCGCGTCGACGCCCGACATCTCCAGGAGCGACTTCTCGACGAGGCGCTCCAGGAACTCCTCGGTCGCCGACTCGGACCTGCAGAGCAGCGGCGCGGCAGCCGACGCGGAGAACACCGCGGGGCCGCAGGAGGCGAGTGCCCGGGTGAACTCCAGCTCATGAGGGGGCAGCAGACGCAGTGCGGAGCCGAGGCGGCCACCGATGTCCAGATCGCCGACATGCAGTTCCGCGAGGCGCGTCACCGGCTGCGCGAGATTGCGGGCGAGGCGGGAGGCGGGCCAGTGCGGCCGCGCGGCGAGCCGGGTGGCGGCGGCCCGCAGCGCGAGCGGAAGCCCCCCGCAGGCGTCGACCAGGGCCCGGGAGGCCTGCGGCTCGGTGACGATGCGGGAGACCCCGGCGATCGCGGAGAGCAGGGCGAGCGACTCGCTGCCGTCCATGGGGTACAGGGGAGTGGTGCGGAAGCCCGGCACCGCGCTCTGCCTGTTGCGGCTGGTGACGAGGACGGCGGCGTCCGCCGTGGCCGGAAGCAGCGCGTCGAGCTGGAGCTCGCTCGCTGCGTCGTCGAGGAGAAGGAGGAGCCTGCGCCCCGCGGTCCTCGTGCGGTAGAGGCGGATCAGTTCGTCGAGCTGGAGCCGGCCGCCGTCCGGGGAGAGCAGGGCCTCGGGCCGCTCGCCGAGCGCCCGCAGCAGATGCGTGAGCACCTGTCCGGAGTCCTTGACCGTGCCGTCCCGGTGGCGCAGCCGCGCGTGGAGCAGCCCGTCGGGGAACCCGGCCGCGACGGCGTGCGCCACCCGCACCGCGAGCGCGGTCTTGCCGACGCCCGCCATCCCGGAGATCAGCAGTCGCCGTGGCCGCGAACCGGCACGCCGATCCGCCGGGGTGTCGGTCAACTGCGCGCACAACTCGGTGAACTGGCTCTTCCGGCCGGTGAAGTCCGCGATGTCGGGCGGCAGCATGACCGGTGACATCGGTGCGACGGCGGAGGCGGGTCGGGAGTGCGGGGCCGAGGTGGGCAGATGCGCCGGCTCGGGCCGCAGGCTCAACTCGCCCGACAGGACCGCCTGGTACTTGGCCGTCAGTTCGCTGCCCGGATCCACCCCGAGCTCCTCGGCGAGCACCTTGCGGCCCTCGTGGTACGTGCGCAGGGCCTCGGCCTGCCGCCCGCACCGGTACAGCGCCGTCATCAGCTGGCCGCGCAGCCGCTCACGAACCGGGAACTCGCCGACCAGACCGGTGAGTTCCGGGACGAGTCGCCGATGACGCGCCAGTGCCAGATCGGCTTCGATGCGGTGCTCCACGGCACTCATCCGCGCTTCCTCCAACTGCGGTAGCTCCGCCTCGGCGAGATAGGGCGTCACATTCGCGAGCGCGGGTCCCTGCCACAGGTCGAGCGCGCGCCGCAGCAGCTCCTCCGCCTCCGCGAACCGCCGTTCCTCCAGGGCCTTGCGACCCTGCCGGTCGAGCCGCTCGAACTCGACGGCGTCGACCGTCGAGCCCTCGGCGATCAGCTGATAGCCGGGCTGCCTCCGGACCAGTTCGACGCCGGGCCCGAGCAGCTTTCTGAGTCTCGATATGTAGGTGTAGATCTGGGCGTTCATGGTGACCGGTGGCTCCCACCCCCACAGCAGCGAGCTCAGCCGGTCGTCTCCCACCACCCGTCCGCGCGCCAGAAGCAGCACGGCCAGCACGGTGTGTGCCTTCGATCCCGACAGTGCGATGCGACGTGTTCCCTCTCTTGCCTCGACCGGTCCCAGAAGCTGGAATTCCATGTGTGCCCCCCTTGTACGGCCGTGGCCGCCCTGTGCGGCCACGGCCGATCAGCACGCCGGAGCGTGAACTCCTGGCCATTGTTCGGCCAAGATGTGGCGGAATTGAGCCTTCGGAAATGGCAACAGGCTGCGGTGGCAAGTCCTTGCCGCCGCCCTTGCTGGTCCGGCCGCCACCGCCGTGCACGCGGCCTCACCGGGGAAGGTGGGGCCTGCCCTACCCCTGACGTGCCCACTGGACCGATGGCCGGGCCGGTTTCGCGCCTTCTAGGGTGACGCCATGCACCCTCGGAATGTGTGGCAGGCCATGACCGGGCCGGACTTCCTGCGTTCGGCCTGGCCCTGGCGGTCGGTGGCGTACCTGGTCACCGGCGTGGTGGCCGGTGCCGTCGCGCTGGTCTCGATCGTGACCGCGGCCGCGGTCGGCGGGGTACTCGCCGTCGTCCTGGTGGGTCTGCCGCTCCTCGTGCTCTCGGCGCTCGGCGGGATCCCGGTGGCGTCCGTGGAACGGCGCAGGCTGCGCCTCATCGACCTCGATGCGGCCGCCGACCAGCACCGCACGCCGTCCGTGCCGGGCCTGTGGGGATGGCTGCGCACGCGGCTGCGGGAGCAGGTGACCTGGCGTGAACTCGGCTACGCGCTGCTGTTCGCGGTGGTGCTGTGGCCGCTCGACGCACTCGCCGTCGTGGCGGGCCTGTTGTGCCCGGCGTCGATGGCCGCCACGCCGGTCCTGCTGGCGACCCTCGGGGACGGCCGGGAGACGAAGGTGCTCAAGCAGTGGACGGTCACCACCTGGCCGCAGGCGTTCGGTGTCGCCGTGCTCGGAGTGGTGCTGCTCGCGCTGGGCGCATACCTGCTGGGGCTCGCGGCCGGGGCGCGGGCCGAGCTGACGCGCCTTCTGATCGCCCCGAGGGACGCCGGCCTGGGTGCCAAGGTCACCGAACTCGTCCGTTCCCGGGTGCGGCTGGTGGACGCCTTCGAGACGGAGCGGCGTCGCATCGAACGCGATCTGCACGACGGGGCGCAGCAACGCCTGGTCGCGCTGACGATGACGCTCGGCCTGGCCCGTCTCGACGCACCCCCGGGGCCGCTGGCCGACCAGCTCGCCAAGGCCCACGACGAGGCGGGCCAGGCGCTCACGGAACTGCGTGAACTCATCCACGGCATCCACCCCAGGGTGCTCACGGACTACGGCCTGGAGGCGGCGGTGGCGGACGCCGCCGACCGCTCGGCGATTCCGGTCGACACGGCCCTGCGGATCCCGGATCGACTGCCCCAAGCGGTGGAGGCCGCGGCGTACTTCGTCGTGTCCGAGGCCCTGGCCAACGTCGCCAAGCACAGCGGGGCCGGCCGCGCCGAGGTCAGCGGCGGGCACCGGGACGGACGGCTGGTCCTGGAGGTGCGCGACGACGGCCGGGGCGGTGCGAGCGCGGAGGGCGGCAGCGGGCTCACCGGACTCGCGGACCGGGTGTCGGTCCTGGATGGCAGACTTGTCCTGTCCAGCCCGCCGGGTGGGCCGACCCTGTTGCGTGTGGAGATTCCTTGCGACCCCTACGAGCGGACCGACCCCTCCGTGTAGTTCTGGCCGAGGACAGCGTGCTGCTGCGCGAGGGACTCATCGGTCTGCTGACCCGCTGCGGCCACGAGGTGGTCGCGGCGGTCGGGGACGCGCCGGGGCTGCTCGCCGCGGTCGCCGAGCACCACCCGGACATCGTCGTGACCGACGTGCGGATGCCGCCCGGCTTCCAGGACGAGGGCCTGCACGCGGCGGTCCGATTGCGCGAGAAGCAGCCGACGTTGCCCGTTCTGGTCCTGAGCCAGTACGTGCAGCGGGCCTACGCCTCCGAGCTGCTCGACTCCGGCGACGGATCGGGTGTCGGCTATCTCCTCAAGGACCGTGTCGGCCAGGTCGAGGAGTTCGTGCACGCGCTGGCCGAGGTCGCCGACGGCGGCACCGTCGTCGACCCCGAGGTGGTACGCCAGTTGCTGCGCCGTCGCCGGGACCCGCTGGAGCGGCTGACGCCGCGTGAGCGGGAGGTGCTCGCCCTGGTCGCCCAGGGCAGGTCGAACGGCGCGATCGCCCGCGAGCTGGTCGTCTCCGAGGCGGCGGTCGGCAAGCACATCGGCAGCATCCTCTCCAAGCTCGACCTGCCCCCGGCGGACGAGACGCACCGTCGGGTGCTTGCGGTGCTCGCTTTCCTGAGGGCCTGACACCTGCCCGGTCTCCAGGCCCTCCTCGGCGGCGCGACCGGCCGATATAGCTCCAGCGCACATCCGTCGTATGCCCGTGGCGGAAGCTGGGCGCGCCCCGACGAACCCGCGTCGCGGTCGCCCTCACCCGCCATGGAGGACATTCATGCGTCGGCACATCCCCGTCTCGCTGGCCGGCACGGCACTCGCCATGACCGTCGCCCTGCTGTCCGCGACCCCCGCCTCGGCCGCCCCCGCCGACAAGGACGCGGTCCTCGCCCGCTGGACCCAGTCCGGTGCGACCAGCTATGACGCGTTCTTCGCGGCCCGCGCCGACCAGGGGGCCTGGAGCGCGTACGGCTTCGACTGGTCCACGGACTACTGCACCACCTCGCCGGACAACCCTCTGGGCTTTCCCTTCCGGAACGCCTGTGCCCGCCATGACTTCGGCTATCGCAACTACAAGGCGGCCGGCTCCTTCGGCGCCAACAAGTCCCGACTGGACGACGCCTTCTACGGCGACCTCAAGCGGGTGTGCGCGACCTACTCGGGCGTGAAGAAGACCACGTGCGACGCGACCGCCTGGACGTATTACCAGGCGGTCGACAAGCTCGGCTGAGAACGGTCGGAAGGTGTTCGTGAGCGCCTTCCGGGGCCGGCCCCGTCCTTCCCCGGCCCCATGCCGGTGCGGCCGGGTCCGTCGGCCGACGGACGCGCGTGCGGGGTGGCGCGGGCCGGTGCCGTCGGCACGGCCGGTCCCGCCTCTCCGCCTCGCCCGGACCCCGCCGCGGCCGGGAGGCGCCCTCTTTTCCTCATTTCCTCATCCTTTATGGATTTCTTATGTTTGATCCCGTGAGATTCAGGTCCGGAGGTTTGCGAGACTGGGGCGGTGAGAAGCTCAGCTCCCGCGCCGCGGGTCATCGCCGTCGTCGGTCCCACTGCGGCCGGAAAGTCCGATCTGGGGGTATTCCTTGCTCAGCGGCTCGACGGTGAGGTGGTCAACGCCGACTCCATGCAGCTCTACCGGGGCATGGACATCGGCACCGCGAAGCTGACGTCCGCCGAGCGCGGAGGCATTCCGCACCGGCTGCTGGACATCTGGGACGTCACCGAGACCGCCAGCGTTGCCGAGTACCAGCGGCTGGCCCGTGCCGAGATCGACAGGCTGCTCGCCGCAGGCCGCACCCCCGTCCTGGTCGGCGGCTCCGGCCTCTATGTGAAGGGCGCCATCGACGCCCTGGAGTTCCCCGGTACGGACCCCGACGTACGGGCCAGGCTGGAGGAGGAACTGCTCGAACGCGGCTCCGGTGTGCTGCACGCCCGCCTCGCCGCCGCCGATCCCGAGGCGGGCCGGGCCATTCTGCCCAGCAACGGTCGCCGAATCGTCAGGGCCCTCGAAGTCATCGAGATCACCGGCAAGCCCTTCACCGCCAACCTCCCCGGTAACGATGCGGTGTACGACACCGTTCAGATCGGCGTCGACGTGGCCCGCCCCGAACTCGACGAACGCATCGCCCTGAGGGTCGACCGGATGTGGGCGGCCGGACTCGTGGACGAGGTGCGCGCCCTGGAGGGGCACGGGCTGCGCGAAGGACGCACCGCGTCCAGGGCGCTCGGCTACCAGCAGGTGCTGGCCGCGCTGGCCGGGGAATGCACCGAGGACGAGGCGCGCGCCGAGACCGTCCGCGCCACCAAACGATTCGCGCGCCGTCAGGACTCATGGTTCCGTCGCGACCCGCGCGTCCACTGGCTGAACGGCGCGACGGAGCACCGCGGGGAACTCCCGGGCCAGGCGCTGGCGTTGGTCGAACGGGCGGTTACAGCCTGATCACGTGATGGCATCGGGAAGCCCTGCCCGTCATTTCGGCGGCCGGGACCGTGCCATCATCGAGCATCGATCGACCAGTGGAGTCCGAGTTGGGAGGGCGCGTGGCGATGGAGGCCGGCCCTCGCGACACGGAACAAGACGCATTGGACATGCCGCACGAGGCGGTACGGCTGAGCCCCGACGGCCCCGACGGCCCCGACGAGCCCGAGGCGACCCCCGAGGTCGAGGTCGAGTTGCGGCCCGCGCGGCGGCTGCGCATCTGGCAGCTCGCGCCGATTGTGATGCTCGCCGCCGTGGGTTCGCTGATGTTCGCGTTCCCGCTGGCCTTCGAGTTCGGCGACGGCGGGCCGGTCGTCGCCATGCTGGGCCTGCTGATCAGCTGCTGCGCCGCGGGCTGGGGGATGATGGCCGCCCGCCGCGTGGGCCACACCTGGCCCGGACTGCCGCAGCGGGGCTCGGGCGAGCGCTCCGACTGGCGCGTGATCGCCCTGTACGTCGTGGTGTGCGCCGCGCTGGTCTCCCTGGCCGTCTGGCGTGTGGCACGGCTGCGCCACTGACGGAAGGTGTGCCCGGCCGTGCCGCCGTCCGGTCGCCGCGACGCTCCGTCCCCACCCCCGTGCGCCGTAGCGCGGCCCGCTTTCGCCGACCGCCGGTGACTCCTCGTACAGTTGCCCTGTGAGCACATCCCGGATCGCCTTCCTCAAGGGCCACGGCACCGAGAACGACTTCGTGATCGTTCCCGACCCGGACAACGCCGTCGACCTGCCCGCCTCCGTCGTCGCCCGGCTGTGCGACCGCCGGGCCGGCATCGGCGGTGACGGACTGCTGCACGTCGTACGGTCCGCCGCGCACCCGGAGGCGCGGGCCATGGCGGGCGAGGCCGAGTGGTTCATGGACTATCGCAACGCCGACGGTTCGATCGCCGAGATGTGCGGCAACGGCGTACGTGTCTTCGCCCGCTGTCTGCAGCGCGCCGGTTACGTCGAGGAGGGCGATCTCGCCGTCGCGACCCGCGGCGGCGTGAAGAAGGTGCACATCGCCAAGGGCGGCGACGTCACGGTCTCCATGGGCCGCGCCGTCCTCCCCGAGGACGGCGTCACGGTCAGCCTGGACGGCCGCAGCTGGGACGCCCGCAATGTGAACATGGGCAATCCGCACGCGGTCGCCTTCGTGGACGACCTGGCGCACGCCGGTGATCTGCTCGCCGTACCGCCGTACAGCCCCGCGTCCGTCTACCCCGACGGCGTCAACATCGAGTTCGTCGTGGACCGCGGACCGCGCCACGTCGCGATGCGGGTCCATGAGCGCGGTTCCGGCGAGACCCGCTCCTGCGGGACGGGTGCCTGCGCCGTGGCCGTCGCCGCGGCCCGCAGGGACGGGGCCGACCCCGCGGAGACCGGCACCCCGGTCACGTACACGGTCGATGTGCCCGGCGGCACCCTCGTGATCACCGAGCGGCCGGACGGCGAGATCGAGATGACCGGAGCCGCCGAGATCGTCGCGGAAGGCATGATCGACCCGGCCTGGCTCGAAACGCCGATCGCCTAGACCTTCGCTCGAATGGGTGATCCGTTTCACGCTGAGCGAGAGCAGGACTCCGCCACGTGGTGGGCTCGGTAGCATCAAGCACCGGCCCGGAGGCGCGACCGCACCTCCCCACCGCCGGTCGACGCCGCCGGAGGTGCCCCATGAGCGCAGAGGCCACCGATCCAGATGTGCCCGTCCGCAGGCGGGGCCGTCCCCGGATCGATCTCCGCAGGCTCGGCCGCGTCGCGCTGCTCGGCCCCGTCTCCCGAGACCGGCTGCCCGACGCGATCGGCCATGTCGCCGAGGCCCACCGGGCCCACCACCCCGACGCCGACCTCTCCGTCCTGCACAGGGCCTACGTGCTCGCCGAGTCCTCGCACCGCGGGCAGATGCGCAAGAGCGGCGAGCCGTACATCACGCACCCGCTCGCCGTCACGCTGATCCTCGCCGAACTCGGCGCCGAGACCACGACGCTCACCGCCTCCCTGCTCCACGACACGGTCGAGGACACCGACGTGACCCTCGATCAGGTGCGGGAACAGTTCGGCAAAGAGGTCTGCTACCTCGTCGACGGCGTCACCAAACTCGAGAAGGTCGACTACGGGGCGGCGGCCGAACCCGAGACGTTCCGCAAGATGCTCGTAGCCACCGGGGACGACGTCCGGGTGATGTCGATCAAGCTCGCCGACCGGCTGCACAACATGCGCACCCTCGGCGTGATGCGCCCCGAGAAACAGGTCAGGATCGCCAAGGTCACCCGTGACGTGCTGATCCCGCTGGCCGAACGGCTCGGCGTACAGGCCCTCAAGACCGAGCTGGAGGACCTCGTCTTCGCGATCCTCCGCCCCGAGGAGTACGAGCACACCCGCGCGCTGATCGCCGCCGCGTCGGCGCGGCCGGACTCCTCCTCCGCCGCCGCGGCCGTCCGGGACCCGCTCGCGGCCGTCGCCGAGAGCGTGGCGACGGTGCTGCGGGAGGCGGACATCCCCGCCGAAGTCCTCATCAGGCCACGCCACTTCGTCTCCGTGCACCGGGTCAGGATCAAACGCGGCGAACTGCGCGGCACCGACTTCGGCCGACTGCTGGTGCTCGTCGGTGACGACGCCGACTGCTACGCCGTGCTCGGCGAACTGCACACCTGTTTCACCCCGGTCGTCTCCGAGTTCAAGGACTTCATCGCGGCACCCAAGTTCAACCTGTACCAGTCACTGCACACCGCGGTCGTGGGCCCCGACGGGGCGGTCGCCGAAGTACTCATCCGTACGCACCGGATGCACAAGGTCGCCGAGGCGGGTGTCATCGCCCTCGGCAACCCGTACGCCGCGGACAGCGGTTCCGGCACCCAGGCCGTCGAGCCCGCGGACGGGGAGCGCGCCGACCCGACCCGGCCCGGCTGGCTCTCCAGGCTCCTCCAGTGGCAGCAGTCCGCCCCGGACCCCGACACCTTCTGGACCACGCTCCGCGCCGACCTGGCCCAGGACCGCGAGATCACGGTCTTCCGCACGGACGGCGGCACGCTCGGGCTGCCCGCCGGAGCCAGCTGCGTCGACGCCGCCTACGCGCAGTACGGCGAGGAGGCGCACAGCTGCATCGGCGCCCGGGTCAACGGCCGGCTCGCCACCCTGGGCACCGTGCTCAGCGACGGCGACACCGTGCAACCGCTGCTCGCCGAGGACTCCGCCTCCGGCCCGTCGCCCGACTGGCTCGACCACGCGCGCACCCCCGCCGCCCGCATCGCCATCACCGGCTGGCTGGACGCCCACCCCGAGGGCACCCGGGGCGCGCACAGCAGCAGTACCGCGGAGCCCAGGTCCGAGCCGCAGCTCCAGGAAACCGGTGGCCCGGGGGGTGGTGGGGCCGAGCCCCGAACCGCGAGCGCCGTGGTGGACCGGCCGGACGCCGACGTACGACTCGCGGGCTGCTGCACGCCCGTGCCCCCCGACGCCGTCACCGGATTCGTCGTGCGAGGCGGCGCCGTCACCGTGCACCGGCTGGAGTGCTCCACGGTGTCCCGGATGCGCTCCGTCGGCCGGGTTCCGGTCGGGGTGAGCTGGGGAGACGCGGTCGGCTGCCGCGTCACCCTGGTCGCCGAGTCCTTCGGACGGGCCCGGCTGCTCGCCGATCTCACCGAGGCGATCGCGACGGCGGACGCGGCGATCATCTCCGCCACCGTCGAACCACCCAGCGAACAGCGCGTCCGGCACACGTACACCCTGCAGCTCGCCGACGCCGCCGGACTTCCGGCGCTGATCCGCGCGATGCGCGACGTACCGGGGGTCTACGACGTGAGCCGCGCCCAGCACCCCGCCGTCGTCTGACGCCCGCCGCCGTCCGGCCCCGCCGCGCAGCCGTCCGTCGGGACGATCTCGTTCGAGTGGCGCGGCGCGCGCCGCGCCTGCTCGGGCGGGAGTCGCTGGTAGCGGTAGGTCATGCCGTTCATCTCCCGCCGTCTGCGGGCCGCTCTGCTGGCCACCGCAGCGGCCACGCTCGTCGCCGCCGCCCTCCCCTCACCCGTGCCGCTCGGTATCGGCGATCCGCTCTTTCCGCACCTCGGCAACCCCGGGTACGACGTCCTCTCGTACGACATCGGGCTGACCTACCGAGGCAGCAACAGCAAACCGCTGGACGCCGTCACCACGATCGACGCGCGGACCACCGAGCAGCTGGACCGGATCAATCTCGACTTCACCCACGGCAAGGTCCGCCAGGTCGAGGTCAACGGTCTGCGGGCCGACTTCGCGACGGCCGACGAGGATCTGGTCATCCGGCCCCCCGGCCGGCTCCCCGCCGGAGTACCGCTGCACATCACCGTCCGGCACACCAGTGACCCGAGCGGGAAGCAGGACAGCGGCGGCTGGGTGCGCACCGCCGACGGTCTGGCCATGGCCAATCAGGCGGACGCCGCGCACCGGGTGTTCCCCAGCAACGACCACCCCGCCGACAAGGCGTACTTCACCTTCCGGATCACCGCCCCCAAGGAATTCACGGCGGTGGCCAACGGCCTGCCCACCGGGACGGCCCGGCACGGTGCCGAGACCACCTGGTCCTACCGGACCGAGCACCCCATGGCCACCGAACTGGCCCAGGTCAGCATCGGCCGCTCCACCGTCCTGCGACGCACCGGACCGCACGGTCTGCCGGTCCGTGACGTGGTGCCGAGCGCCGACCGCACGCGCCTGGAGCACTGGCTCGGCAGGACGCCCGCCCAGTTGGACTGGATGGAGCGGCAGGTCGGCCGCTATCCCTTCGAGACGTACGGACTGCTGGTCGCGGACACGGAAACCGGCTTCGAGCTGGAGACCCAGACGCTCTCGCTCTTCGAACGGTCCCTGTTCACCCGGACCGCCTACCCGGAGTGGTACGTCGACTCGATCATGGTGCACGAACTGGCACACCAGTGGTTCGGCGACAGCGTCTCGCCGCGTGCCTGGTCCGACCTCTGGCTCAATGAGGGACACGCCACCTGGTACGAGGCCCGCTACGCCGAGGAGCACGCCGGCAAGAAGCTGGAGAACCGCATGCGTGAGGCCTACACGATGTCCGACGAATGGCGTGCCGCGGGCGGCCCGCCGGCCCGTCCTGACACTCCGGCGCCCGGACAGAAACTCAGCCTCTTCCGGCCGGTGGTGTACGACGGCAGCGCGCTGGTCCTCTACGCGCTGCGTCGGGAGATCGGCGCGAACGCCTTCGACCTGCTGGAGCGGAGCTGGGTGAGGAAACACCGGGACTCCAACGCCGCCACCGCGGACTTCGTCCGGCTGGCCTCGCAGACCGCGGGCCGCGATCTCACCAGGTTCTTCGACGGCTGGCTGTACGGCAAGAAGACCCCGCCGATGCCGGGGCACCCGGACTGGCACAGTGCCGAGCCCGCCGGACACCGGTAAACCAGGGTGACGGGCGCGGCGGACCATGCCACTATCGACGAGTCGCCGCGGCGGCCGGATCGATGATTCCCGACAGCGGGAATCATCGGGAGAGGTCACGCGTTGTGACTGATGTAACGGACTTTCATCGACGTAAGGATCCAATGACCTCCTCTTCTTCCCTTCCCCAGGACGCGCAGCACGCGCAGAGCGCTACGGAGAATGTCACCGAGAGCCTCACCGAGAGCCTTCGGGCCGACGCCCTGATGGAAGAGGACGTCGCCTGGAGCCACGAGATCGACGGAGAGCGGGACGGCGAGCAGTTCGACCGTTCCGAGCGTGCCGCGCTGCGGCGGGTGGCGGGTCTCTCCACGGAGCTCGAGGACGTCACCGAGGTCGAGTACCGACAGCTGCGCCTGGAGCGTGTGGTGCTGGTCGGCGTCTGGACGTCGGGGACCGTGCAGGACGCGGAGAATTCCCTCGCGGAGCTGGCCGCACTCGCGGAGACGGCGGGTGCCCAGGTGCTCGACGCCGTCTTCCAGCGCCGCGACAAGCCCGACCCGGCCACCTACATCGGCTCGGGCAAGGCACTGGAGCTGCGCGACATCGTCCTCGAATCCGGGGCCGACACCGTCGTCTGCGACGGTGAGCTGAGCCCCGGCCAGCTGATCCATCTGGAAGACGTCGTCAAGGTCAAGGTGGTCGACCGGACCGCTCTGATCCTCGACATCTTCGCCCAGCACGCCAAGTCCCGAGAGGGCAAGGCACAGGTCTCGCTGGCACAGATGCAGTACATGCTGCCGCGGCTGCGCGGTTGGGGCCAGTCGCTCTCCCGTCAGATGGGCGGCGGCGGTTCCAGCGGCGGGGGCGGTATGGCCACCCGCGGCCCCGGTGAGACCAAGATCGAGACGGACCGGCGCCGGATCCGCGAGAAGATGGCGAAGATGCGCCGGGAGATCGCGGAGATGAAGACCGGCCGCGAGATCAAGCGCCAGGAGCGCAAGCGCAACAGGGTGCCGTCGGTCGCCATCGCCGGCTACACCAACGCGGGCAAGTCCTCACTGCTCAACCGCCTGACCGGGGCCGGTGTCCTGGTGGAGAACGCGCTGTTCGCCACGCTGGATCCGACCGTGCGCCGGGCCGAGACGCCGAGCGGCCGGATCTACACCCTGGCCGACACCGTCGGGTTCGTACGGCATCTGCCGCACCACCTCGTCGAGGCGTTCCGCTCCACCATGGAGGAGGTCGGCGAGTCCGACCTGATCCTGCATGTCGTGGACGGCTCCCATCCGGTGCCGGAGGAACAGCTCGCCGCGGTGCGTGAGGTGATCCGCGAAGTGGGTGCGGTGGACGTGCCCGAGGTCGTGGTGATCAACAAGGCGGACGCGGCCGATCCGCTGGTGCTGCAGCGGCTGCTGCGCATCGAGAGGCACGCGATCGCGGTGTCGGCGCGCACGGGTGTCGGCATCGACGAGCTGCTGGCGCTCATCGACAGCGAACTGCCCCGGCCGTCGGTCGAGATCGAGGCGCTCGTGCCGTACACCCGGGGCGGGCTCGTTTCCCGGGTGCATGCCGAGGGCGAGGTGATCTCCGAGGAGCACACGTCGGAGGGCACCCTGCTCAAGGCGCGGGTTCATGAGGAACTGGCAGCCGACCTCTCGGCGTACGTGCCCGTGGCGCACTGACCGCGACACGGCCCGGCACGGCCCGAAGGCCCGCTCCCTCGTTCGGGAGCGGGCCTTCGGGCGTCCTTCGTGCAGGCGGCCGTCAGCGGCCGCCGAACTTCTCGCTCATCATGGTGAAGACGTCCTGTGCGCCCCTGCCCAGGTGCGGACCGGCGAGCCAGCCCGAAGTCACCGGTCCGATGGAGGTGTTCGAGACGAGGGCGAGCTTGCCGTCGGCGCCCTTGCTGAACCATCCGCCGCCGGACGAGCCGCCCGTCATGGTGCAGCCGATGCGGTACATCGCCGGAGTGCTCGGGCTGATGGAGAGCCGGCCGGGGCGGTCGACGCACTTGTGCATGATCAGGCCGTCGTACGGCGGGGCGGCGGGGTATCCCCAGGCACCCATGGCACTGATCCGCGAGATCTCGGGGGCGTCGAAATCGACCGGCAGGGCGTTGCCGACGGTCTCCTCCAGGGACGTGGTGCCCCGCTCCGGCTTCACATGCAGCACCGCGTAGTCATAGGGGGCGCCCTCACCTCCGGTGGGGCCACCGTCGGCGAGCCATTCACCGGACGTCGTGGCCCAGTCGGCCCAGTACGCGCCGTACGGGGCGACCTCCTGCGGCTGCGCGTTCTTCAGCGCGGCGGCGGACCGACCCTTGTCGTTGTACGCGGGAACGAAGACGATGTTGCGGTACCAGCCGCCCTTCGAACCGGCGTGCACACAGTGTCCGGCGGTCCACACCAGATTGGACCTGCCCGGGTTCTTCGGGTCCTTGACGACGGTGCCCGAGCAGACCATGGAGCCCTCGGGGGAGTCGAAGAACACCTTCCCGACCGGGGCGGCGTAGTCGTGGTAGGGAGTCCTCTCGCGCTCGGCCCTGACCGGGGCGGGCTCCGGATCGGTGACGCCCTGGCCGCCGGAGAGGTCGCCGGCCGCCATGGTCTTCGCGGGATCCTTGGCCGTCTTCATCCGGTCGGGCTTCCACAACCCGTCGATGACCGGGTTGACGAAGTCCTTGGCCTCACGCAGCCACTTGTCCCTGTCCCAGTTCTTCCACTCGCCGTTCTTCCACTTCTCCGGGTCGACGCCGTGCTTCTTCAACGTCTCGGCCAGGCCGCCGGACAGCGAACCGCCGGAATCCTGGCCGCCTGCGGAGTCGACGGCGGGCTTGTCGGACGCCGTGTCCTCGCTCGGACCACAGGCCGTGGCGGACAGCGCGAGCGCGGCGACGAGGCCCGTCGCGGCGAGGAGCGGACGTATGGATCGCATGGAAAGGGATCCCCCCGAAATGTGAGAATGTCATGAACTTGTCATGCAGAACGGTGGCCGGACCCATGGCCGCCGCTCATGCAGGCCCACCCTATGACGGGACGGACCACGCTCCTCGCCACGGAGGCACGCGCCGCAGGCGGCCCGTGGCCACCGCCCGACGGCAGGGGCTCCCGGCGGGCGATTGCCGCACCGGGAACCCCTGAAGATCCGTCATCCGCTTTCCCAAGGGCCCGGCTGACGGACTGTCGTCACTGTCCCGCGTACTTCTTGCTGACCGAGTCGTAGACGGCCTTGGCCTCCTTGCCGAAGCGCGGCCCGGCCAGCCAGCCGGCCGTCACCGGTCCGATGGAGGTGTTCGAGACCAGTGCGGGCTTGCCGTCCTGGCCCGCCGCGACCCAGCCGCCACCGGAGGCGCCGCCCGTCATGCTGCAGCCGATGCGGTACATCGTCGGGTCCTGCGCGGTCAGCGAGAGCCGGCCCGGCTTGTCCGCGCACTGGAACGCCTTCTGGCCGTCGTACGGCGGAGCGGCAGGGAAGCCGGTGGCGGTCATGCTGCCGATCTTCGGCACGGCCGGTGCGTTGAACTCGACGGGCAGCGCGGAGCCGACCGTCTCCTCCAGCGACTTGCCCGTGGAGCCCTTCTCCGGGGTGACATGCAGCACCGCGAAGTCGTACGGGGCGCCCTGGCCGCCGACCGAGGCGCCCTGGGAGATCCACTGGTCGGACGTCTGCGCCCACTGACCCCACCACACGCCGTACGGGGCGATCTCCTGCTTGCCGGCCGTCTTCAGCTCCGCCGGTGACAGACCCTCGTTGTTGTACGACGGAACGAAGGCGATGTTGCGGTACCAGCCGCCCTTCTTGCCCGCGTGCACGCAGTGCCCCGCCGTCCACACCAGGTTGGACTTGCCGGGGTGGGCCGGGTCCTGCACCACCGTCGCGGAGCAGACCATGGACCCCTCGGGGCTGTCGAAGAGCAGCTTCCCGGACTCCGCGGCGGTGGCGTGGTACGGCGTTCGGACACCGGCGGCGCGGACCGGTGCGGGGGTCGGGTCCGTCACGCCCACATCACCCGAGATGTCGTTGTCGACCGGCTTCTCCGGCGACTTGTCGGCATCCCGCATACGGTCCGGGTCCCAGAGGCCCTCGATGATCGGGTTGACGAAGTCCTTCGCCTCGCGCAGCCACTTGTCCCTGTCCCAGTTCTTCCACTCGCCGTTCTTCCACTGGTCGAGATCGATCCCGTGTTCCTTGAGCCGGTTCTTCAGATCGTCCGGAATGGTGATCTTGCCGTCCGAGGCCTGGCCTGCGGGACTGCTCGCCTTGTCACTCGCGTCGTCCTCGCCGGGCCCACAGGCGGTGGCGGTGAGCGCGAGGACCGCGGTGACCGCGGCCGTGGCGAGCACCGAGGAGCGCCTGCGGCGTGTGCCCCCCTGACGTGCGGCGAGAGCCGGTCGAATGAGTCGCATGTGGTGATCCCCCTGGGACTTCGTCACTCAACACTTCTGTACTGCACTTCGGTACTGCTGCGGGCCGTTCGCTCCGAACGCCCTGTGGACTGCCGGACATGTGCCCGAGCCCTCCGTGCGGCCCCCACTATGCCGGTGCCGATGGGGACGGCACGCGGCAGGGCCACGGTTCCGCCTCCGCAAGGATCTTCGGATTCGGCCGTGATCCCCGGCGTCCGGCGTCGTTGGTACGTACGAGGGACTCGCGGACAGCGTTCATCCCCGCAGTCCGTCCGTGCGCCGATGTACCGACGTGCAACGCAACTGTTACAGCGGGAGGACCAACAGCCGTGGCCGTGACCGAACCAGCTCCGGTGGCAGCACCGGCGGTGCACGAGGGGATCCTGCGCCGCCAGTCACTGCGTGAATCCGCCGCCCGCACGTACGCGCGTTCACTGCCGATCGTGCCGGTGCGGGCCCGAGGGATGACCATCGAGGGCGCGGACGGGCGGCGATACCTCGACTGTCTCTCCGGAGCAGGCACCCTGGCGCTCGGGCACAACCATCCGGTGGTCCTGGAGGCGATCAAGAAGGTGATCGACTCGGGCGCACCGCTCCATGTGCTCGACCTCGCGACCCCGGTCAAGGACGCCTTCACGACGGAGCTGTTCGCCACCCTGCCGAGGGGGTTCGCCGACGACGCCCGGATCCAGTTCTGCGGACCGGCCGGCACGGACGCCGTCGAGGCGGCGTTCAAGCTGGTCCGTGCCGCGACCGGCCGCAGCGGCCTTCTCGCCTTCACCGGCGCCTACCACGGAATGACGGACGGAGCCCTGGCCGCCTCGGGAGGTGCCGAGGACGTACGTGTGACACGACTGCCCTTCCCCCGGGACTACCGCTGCCCCTTCGGCGTCGGAGGCGGACGCGGCGCGGAGATCGCCGCCCGCTGGACGGAGAACCTGCTGGACGACCCCAAGGGCGGTACACCCCCGCCGGCCGGCATGATCCTCGAACCGGTGCAGGGGGAGGGCGGCGTGAACCCCGCCCCGGACGGCTGGATGCGCCGGATGCGTCAGATCACCGAGACCCGCTCCGTCCCACTGATCGCCGACGAGGTCCAGACGGGTGTGGGGCGCACCGGTGCCTTCTGGGCGGTGGAACACAGCGGGATCGTGCCCGACGTGATGGTGCTCTCCAAGGCCATCGGCGGTTCCCTCCCGCTCGCGGTGATCGTCTACCGCTCCGAACTCGACATCTGGCAGCCGGGCGCCCACGCCGGTACCTTCCGGGGCAACCAACTCGCCATGGCGGCGGGCACGGCCACCCTCTCCTTCGTACGGGAGAACCACCTCGCCGAGCGTGCCGCGACGCTCGGCGCCCGGATGCTCGCGCGCCTCCAGGCACTGGCCTCGGACCACCCGTCCATCGGGGACGTCCGTGGACGGGGCCTCATGATCGGGGTGGAGCTCGTCGACCCCGAGGCCCCCGCGCGGGGCGACGGCCCCGAGCCGCCGCCCGCCCCGGCCCTCGCCGCAGCCGTCCAGCAGGAATGCCTGCGCCGTGGGCTCATCGTCGAACTCGGCGGACGCCACTGCACCGTCGTTCGCCTCCTCCCGCCCCTCACTCTCACCGACGAACAGGCAACAGCGGTCGTGGACCGCCTCGCCGACGCCCTGGCAGCCGCCGAGCGCCTGCCCCACCGCAGGACCACGACCGGGGCGATTCGCTGACCCCCCTCACAAGGAAGACCGCCGTGAACCCCACCCCCGCGCCCCAGGCCGACGGCCCTCCCCCCACCCCGCAGCGAGGACCGGCCGGGCTCACCGGCAACCTCGTCGTCGAGCACACCACCGTGCCGCGCCAGAAGGCGGCACCGCACGACGAGCAGTACCTCCCGATGCACATGGAGAGCGCCGAGGCACCCGCCGACCTCCTCGACCACCCGGACCCGCTGCGCGCCGCCGACACGGCCGGTGTCGAGAACCTGCTCCGCTGCTGGGTCCGGGAGAGCGATCTGCTCCGACCGGCCGGGGAGACCCTCCGCATCCCCCTTCCCGCGAGCGGAACCGCCCTGCTCGTCCCCGTCGTCTACTGGTCCGTCACGGGCTGGCACCGCTTCGGCATGCCCGTCCTGGAAGGAGCACCCGAAGGCGCGCCCCCCGTCGACGCGGTGACGGTCGCCGCGCTCCTGAGCCGCGAGGCCGACCGTGACGGGGGCACCGACATGGTGGCCCGGGTCGCCGACTCCGTACAGCGAACCGCCGGCTTCATCACCGAGCGGCGCCGCACACCCGAGGCCCCGGCCGAAGCGGACCTCTTCCTCACCGCCGAGCAGTCACTCCTCCTCGGACATCCGCTCCACCCGACGCCCAAGAGCCGCGAAGGCCTCTCCGACGCGGAATGCCGCCGCTACTCACCCGAGTCGCACGGCTCCTTCCCGCTCCACTGGATGGCCGTCCACCGGTCCGTACTGGCCACCGACTCCGCCTGGACCGAGGGCGGCCGTCCGGTACCGGCGGCGGAACTGGTCGTCTCCCACACCGAGGGGCTGCGACTCCCCGACAACACCACACCGATTCCGCTCCACCCCTGGCAGGCCCGCGAACTCGGACACCGGCCCGAAGTCGCCGCCCTGCTCGACGCCGGACTCCTCCACGACCTGGGGCCGCACGGGAAGCCCTGGCATCCCACCTCCTCCGTCCGTACCGTGCACCGGCCGGACGCCGACGTGATGCTCAAGCTCTCCCTCGGTGTCCGCATCACCAACTCCCGCCGGGAGAACCTCCGCAAGGAACTCCACCGCGGGGTCGAGGTGCACCGGCTGCTCCGCAGCGGCCTCGCCGCGCGGTGGCACGCGGTCCACCCGGGCTTCGACATCGTCCGTGACCCCGCCTGGCTCGCCGTCGACGGCCCGGACGGCGAGCCCGTCGCGGGTCTCGACGTGATGCTGCGTCACAACCCCTTCGGGCCGTTCGACGACGCGGTCTGCATCGCCGCGCTCACCGCCCCGCGCCCCTGGCCGGGCCGGACGGGTACGCACTCACGCCTCACCGGGATCGTCCTCGCCCTGGCAGCCGCCACCGGACGAGCCGTCGGGGCCGTCGCCACCGAGTGGTTCCTGCGCTATCTCGACCGCGTCGTACGCCCGGTTCTCTGGCTCGACGGTCACGCGGGCGTCGCGCTCGAAGCCCACCAGCAGAACACCCTGGTGCTGCTCGACCCCCACGGCTGGCCCGTCGGCGGCCGATACCGTGACAACCAGGGCTACTACTTCCGTGAGTCCCACCGCACCGCGCTGGAGCACCGGCTCCCCGGCATCGGACAGGTCAGCGACACCTTCGTCTCCGACGCGGTCACCGACGAACGTTTCGCCTACTACGTCGGCATCAACAACGTGTTCGGCCTGATCGGAGCCTTCGGCGCACAACGTCTCGCCGACGAACAGGTGCTCATCGCCGCGTTCCGCAGATTCCTCGACTCGGCCATCGCGTTGGGCTCGCCCCTGCCCGCGCATCTGCTGGAGAACCCCCACCTGCGCTGCAAGGCCAACCTGTTGACCCGGTTGCACGGCCTCGATGAACTCGTCGGGCCCGTCGACACCCAGTCCGTCTACGTCACCATGGCCAATCCCTTGTACGTCTGAGGGAACTTGGCAACGATCTGATCCGCCGAGAGGAGAGCGACGCCGTGACTCCCGCCGATGCGCACGCCGAAGCCGGTGCCGGCCCTGCCCCGCCGACCGACACGGGCGCCGAGGACACCCTGGACCTGCCGCTCTCCGAAGAACTCCTCGCTCTGTTCGAGGAGGAGACACCGGCCACGCCCGGGGAGGACGCATCGGCCGACCCGGCACCGTCCCTGCCGCCGAACACGTCCGCGTCGTCCGAACCGGGCGACGCGGGTTCGGCGGCGGGCAGACGGACGGCCACGAGCAGTGCGGCCTCCTCCGACCTGCTCGACCACCCCGCCGACTGGGGACCGGTGACCACCCCGGCCGGAGTGTTCCAGCTCGTTCCCGCACGACTGGAACGCGACCTCGCCGTGATCAGCCGCTGGATGAACGATCCCGCGGTCGCCGCGTTCTGGGAACTCGCCGGACCCGAATCGGTCACCGCCGACCACCTGCGTCCTCAACTCGACGGCGACGGACGCAGCGTCCCATGTCTCGGCGTGCTGGCCGGGATTCCCATGAGCTACTGGGAGATCTACCGGGCGGATCTCGATCCGCTGGCGCGCCACTACCCGGCCCGCCCGCACGACACCGGAATCCACCTGCTCATCGGCGGTGTGAACAACCGGGGACGCGGAGTCGGCACCACCCTGCTCCGAGCCGTCTCCGACCTCGTGCTCGACAACCGCCCCCTGTGCGCGCGTGTCGTCGCGGAACCCGACCTGCGAAACACCCCCTCCGTCTCCGCCTTCCTGAGCGCCGGCTTCCGCTTCTCCGCGGAAGTCGAACTCCCCGACAAGCGAGCTGCCCTGATGGTCCGCGACCGAACCCACCGTGCCCAGCTGTGAACGAACTGCCGCCTTGCGTATACCGCAACCACCCCATCGGTTCCGTCCCGAGGAGGCCCCGTGCCGAAATATCCCGCGAGCCAGGATTCAGCGGAGTCAGCCCCACTGCTCAGCACACCGGAACTCGACCGGGCGGTCTGGGACGGAGCCGCCGCCCGGCTGCTCGCGAAGATGCTCGGTCAGTTCGCCTACGAGGAGGTCGTCGAACCGGTCGCACAGGCCGACGGGAGCGACACGTACACCCTCGGGCTCGACGACGGCGGAACCCTGAGCTTCAGCGCCCGACGGGGCGTGTACGGCGGCTGGCTCATCGCTCCCGAATCGATTCGTGAGAAGCGCAGGAGCGCCGGGGCCGAGCCCGCGGAATCGACGCGCGGCAGTGACCGGAGCGAGCCCGCGGAATCGGCGCACGGCAGTGACCGGGACACGCTCGCCGAGCAGATCCGGGACCGGAACGGCGAAACCGTCCCCTTCCACGACCCGCTGAGCTTCCTCGCCCGCGCCCGCCACCTCCTCGGGATCGACGGCGCCACCCTCGGCCACCTCATCCGGGAGATCACCACCACCCTCGCCGCCGACGTCCGGCTCGACCGCACCGCGGTCCCCGCCGCCCGGCTGGCCGACCTCGACTACGCCGAGCTGGAAGGGCACCAGACCGGCCACCCCTGGCTCGTGGCCAACAAGGGGCGCCTCGGCTTCTCCGCCGCCGACGCCTCCCGCTACGCCCCCGAGGCCCGCACACCGGTCAGGCTGCCGTGGATCGCCGTCTCCACCCGGATCTCCGCCTACCGCGGAGTGACCGGCCTGGCCACTCCCCGGCAGCTGTACGCGCAGGAACTCGACCCGTCGGTCCGCGACTCCTTCGCCGCCGTGCTCCACACCCGCGGCCTCGATCCCGACAGCTACCTCTGTCTCCCCGTGCACCCCTGGCAGTGGGACGAATGGATCGTTCCGGTCTTCGCCCCGGCCCTTGCGGCGGGTGACATCGTTCCGCTCCACGCCGACACGGACGACCGGTTGCCGCAGCAGTCCATCCGTACCTTGACCAACGTGTCCCGTCCCGACCGGCACACGGTCAAACTGCCCCTGTCGATCCTCAACACCCTGGTCTGGCGGGGTCTGCCGACCGAGCGCACCCTCGCGGCCCCCGCCGTCACCGGGTGGGTCCAGGGGCTGCGTGACCAGGACGCCTTTCTGCGCGACACCTGTGGGGTCATCCTGCTCGGCGAGGTGGCCTCCGTGACCGTCGAGCACCCGCTCTACGACCACCTTCCCGAGGCCCCGTACCAGTTCAAGGAGATCCTCGGCGCCATCTGGCGAGAACCGCTCCAGCCCAGGCTCGCGCCGGGCGAACGGGGCCGCACCCTCGCCTCGCTGCTCCACACCGATCCCCAGGGGCGCGCCTTCACGGCCGAACTCGTCGCCCGCTCGGGACTGACCCCCACCGCCTGGCTGACCAGGCTCTTCGCCGCGTTGCTCCCGCCGCTGCTGCACTTCCTCTACCGCTACGGCACCGTGTTCTCCCCGCACGGCGAGAACGCCATCGTCGTCTTCGACGACCAGGACGTACCCGTGCGCCTGGCGATCAAGGATTTCGTGGACGATGTGAACATCAGCGCCCAGCCGCTGCCGGAGCACGCGTCGATGCCGCAGGACGTGCGCAGCATCCTGCTCACCGAGCCCCCCTCGTTCCTCACCCAGTTCATCCACGCCGGACTGTTCATCGGTGTCTTCCGGTTCCTGTCCCCGCTCTGCGAGGAGCAGCTGGGAGTCCCGGAAGCCGAATTCTGGTCACTCGTGCGGGCCGAGATCCTGCGGTACCACGCCCGCTTTCCCGAGCTCAAGGAGCGTTTCGAGATGTTCGACATGCTGACGCCTCGCATCCAACGCCTCTGTCTGAACCGCAACCGCCTGCATGTGGACGGTTACCGGGACCGCCCCCGACGGCCGCACGCCGCCATCCACGGGACCGTTCCGAACCCGCTCCACCCCTCCGCCTGAGTCCGGGAGTGATCGCCGTTGTCAGTGGTGCGCCGTAGGGTGGTCGGGCTATGACGAAGCCATCCCTTCCCGAGCTCCTCCACGCCGCCGTGACCGCCGTCGGCGGTACGGAACGGCCCGGCCAGGCCGCCATGGCCGAGGCCGTCGCCGAGGCAGTCGACGACCAATCCCATCTGCTCGTCCAGGCCGGCACCGGCACGGGCAAGTCCCTCGGCTACCTGGTGCCCGCGCTGGCGCACGGGGAGCGCGTGGTGGTGGCCACGGCGACGCTGGCGCTGCAGCGCCAGCTCGTGGAGCGCGATCTTCCGCGCACGGTCGACGCCCTGCACCCGCTGCTGCGCAGACGCCCCCAGTTCGCCATGCTCAAGGGCCGGTCCAACTATCTCTGCCTGCACCGGCTCCACGAAGGAGTGCCGCAGGACGAGGAGGAGGGACTCTTCGATCAGTTCGAGGCCGCGGCCCCGTCGAGCAAACTCGGCCAGGATCTGCTGAGGCTGCGGGACTGGTCGGACGAGACGGAGAGCGGGGACCGTGACGATCTCACCCCCGGAGTCTCCGACCGCGCCTGGGCGCAGGTCTCGGTCTCCTCGCGCGAATGTCTGGGCGCCTCCAAGTGCGCGTACGGCGCCGAGTGCTTCGCGGAGCTCGCCCGTGAGCGTGCCAAGCTCGCCGATGTCGTGATCACCAATCACGCCCTCCTGGCCATCGACGCCATCGAGGGCGCCCCGGTGCTCCCGCAGCACGAGGTACTGATCGTCGACGAGGCCCATGAGCTGGTCTCCCGGGTCACCGGGGTGGCGACCGGAGAGCTCACCCCCGGTCAGGTCAACCGCGCTGTGCGCCGGGCGGCGAAGCTGGTCAACGAGAAGGCGGCCGACGCCCTGCAGACCGCGTCCGAGGGCTTCGAGCGCGTGATGGAGCTGGCGCTCCCCGGCCGGCTGGAAGAGGTCCCCGAGGACCTCGGCTACGCGCTGCTGGCGCTCCGGGACGCCGCGCGTACGGTGATCTCGGCCCTGGGCGCCACCCGGGACAAGTCCGTTCAGGACGAGGACGCCGTCCGGAAGCAGGCACTCGCATCGGTGGAGACGATCCACGGCGTCGCCGAGCGGATCACCCAGGGCTCGGAGTACGACGTCGTCTGGTACGAGCGACACGACCGCTTCGGCGCCTCCGTGCGGGTCGCCCCGCTCTCCGTCTCCGGACTTCTCCGCGAGAAGCTCTTCACCGAACGGTCCGTCGTCCTCACATCGGCGACGCTCAAGCTCGGCGGGGATTTCAACGGGGTGGGGGCGTCGCTCGGGCTCGCTCCCGAGGGCACTGCGGGCGATGACATTCCGCAGTGGAAGGGGCTCGACGTCGGGTCACCGTTCGATTACCCGAAGCAGGGCATCCTGTACGTCGCCCGGCATCTGGCGACGCCCGGCAGGGAGGGATCCCGCACCGACATGCTGGACGAGCTCGCCGAGCTGGTGGAGGCGGCGGGCGGGCGCACCCTCGGGCTGTTCTCGTCCATGCGGGCGGCCCAGGCCGCCGCCGAGGAACTGCGGGGGCGACTCGACAAGCCGATCCTGCTGCAGGGCGAGGAGACCCTCGGAGAGCTGATCAAGAACTTTGCGGCCGACCCCGAGACCTGCCTCTTCGGCACGCTGTCCCTCTGGCAGGGTGTCGATGTGCCCGGGGCCAGCTGCCAGCTGGTGGTCATGGACCGGATCCCGTTCCCGCGCCCCGACGATCCGCTGATGAGCGCGCGCCAGAAGGCGGTCGAGGAGGCGGGAGGCAATGGGTTCATGGCCGTCGCGGCCACGCATGCCGCGCTGCTGATGGCCCAGGGTGCCGGCCGACTGGTGAGGGCCACGGGTGACAAGGGCGTGGTCGCGGTGCTCGATCCGCGACTGGCCAACGCCCGGTACGGCAGCTATCTGCGAGCCTCGCTGCCCGACTTCTGGTACACCACCGACCGCAATCAGGCGCGCCGCTCGCTCGCGGCGATCGACTCGGCGGCCAAGGCCGACGGCCGGTAGTCCGCCCGGTTGTCGGAGGGCACAGGGAGGCCCCGGGATCGGCGCAGTGAATCCCGGGGCCCGGTCGGAGCCGGCGAGTCGTCACACGCGCCGCAGCACCGCCACCACCTTGCCGAGAATCGTCGCCTCGTCGCCCGGGATCGGCTGATAGGCCGAGTTGTGCGGGAGCAGCCATACGTGGCCGTCCTCGCGCTTGAAGCGCTTGACCGTGGCCTCGCCGTCCAGCATGGCTGCCACGATGTCGCCGTTCTCCGCGACGGGCTGGCGGCGCACGGTGACCCAGTCGCCGTCACAGATCGCCGCCTCGATCATCGAGTCACCGACGACCTTGAGCACGAACAGCTCTCCGTCGCCGACCAGCTGGCGGGGGAGTGGGAAGACGTCCTCGACCGACTCCTCGGCGAGGATCGGGCCACCGGCCGCGATCCGACCCACCAGCGGTACATACGAAGCCGCGGGCTTCCCGGTCGTGTCGGTGGGCTGCGAGGTGGGCTGGTCCGAGCCCCGGACCTCGTACGCCCGCGGACGATGGGGGTCACGACGCAGGAAACCCTTGCGCTCCAGGGCCATCAGCTGATGGGCGACGGAGGACGTGCTGGACAGGCCCACCGCCTGACCGATCTCCCGCATCGAGGGCGGATACCCACGCCGCTGCACGGAATCCCGGATCACCTCGATCACGCGCCGCTGCCGGTCCGTGAGCCCCGAGCTGTCCGCCCGGATCCCTGGAGGGCGGCCGGGCAACGAGCGCGCTGGGCGCATGGGCTCGGGCCCCTCCGTGTTCGCGACTGGGTCATTCATGGCATGCACCGGCTCGAGTCGGCTCTGGGAGCGGTCCTGGGCAGTGATGGTGGCACTGTCTGCGGTGGTGGTCACGTCGGCCCCTCTCGAATGGTCTCCCTAGCTGGACAACGGTAGTGGCTTTCGAAAGGTTGCGCCAAACACACGTTCGAGTGAAAAACGAATAAAAGTCTGTCGTGTGTTCACTGTCGGGTGTATGTGCGGCGCCGGGTCGGTCGAGTTCCCGCTCGGAACGGTCCGTCGGGCCGGGGGAACCCGGATCGCTCTCCCGTGGCAATTCGGATCATTACGGTAGCGTTCGCCGGCGCGATGCCGCCGGGCGGGGTGGCCCTCCCCGGGCGTTGTCCGAGTCCGACAGCGGGAGCCCCGCAATCCTGGCGGCCACGTGGTTCCCGTAACCTCGTGCTCGGCCGTACGCTGCCTGCCGATCGCCCTCGATGCGCGACACGCGCTAGGGCCGAATGCGCGACCAAACCCAAGATCTAGTGGTTGGATTGCTCCAGTCACCCAGAAGTTGTGGTCCCCGGTCCGCCGGGGGTGTGGCCATCGCCTATGCTTGTCACTGCTTCGAGGGGCCCCTGCGGGCCCTGAAGAGGCTATTCAGTCGTGCTGTGAAGGAGGGTTGGGAGCCATGCACTGCCCCTTCTGCAGGCACCCCGACAGCCGGGTCGTCGACAGTCGCACCACCGATGACGGCACGTCGATCCGCCGTCGCCGCCAGTGCCCCGACTGCGCCCGCCGCTTCACCACGGTGGAGACCTGTTCGCTGATGGTGGTCAAGCGCAGCGGTGTGACCGAACCCTTCAGCCGCACCAAGGTCATCTCCGGCGTGCGCAAGGCGTGCCAGGGGAGGCCGGTCACCGAGGACGCCCTCGCCAAGCTCGGCCAGTGGGTCGAGGAGGCGGTACGTGCCACCGGCAGCGCCGAGCTGACCACCCATGACGTGGGTCTGGCCATCCTCGGCCCCCTGCAGGAACTCGACCTTGTCGCGTACCTGCGTTTCGCGTCCGTGTACCGGGCGTTCGACACACTCGAAGACTTCGAGGCCGCCATCGCGGAACTCCGCGAACGGCGACCTCCCGTGGAGGAGCGCGGGACCGGAGAGACCCTCGAGGTCCCCGTTCCCGCCGTCGCCGCCGACTGAGCGACACCGGCCGATCGGCGCAGGTGTGCGGATCGGCGGCAGGGCGGCTTCATGGACCCGCTCCGGGCGCTGTGCGTGGCGCACGGAGCATCAGAGACAGACTGTGCCCCGGGAAGTTCTGGGCACTTCAGGGCGTTTTTGCCCACATATGGGAGGCGGCATGACAGAGACGGCGAGCGGCCCGGCACGAGGTTCCCGAGCCAAGGGATCCAAGTCGAGCAAGGGTCTGCGTATCGAGCGCATCCACACCACCCCCGGCGTGCATCCGTACGACGAGGTGGCTTGGGAGCGTCGTGACGTCGTCATGACCAACTGGCGCGACGGTTCGATCAACTTCGAACAGCGTGGCGTCGAGTTCCCCGACTTCTGGTCGGTGAACGCGGTCAACATCGTCACCAGCAAGTACTTCCGCGGGGCCGTCGGCACCCCGCAGCGCGAGACCGGTCTGCGACAGCTCATCGACCGGATCGTGAAGACGTACCGCAGGGCCGGCGAGGAGCACGGCTACTTCGCCTCCCCCGCGGACGCCGAGATCTTCGAGCACGAGCTGGCGTACGCCCTCCTGCACCAGATCTTCAGCTTCAACTCGCCGGTGTGGTTCAACGTCGGGACGCCCCAGCCGCAGCAGGTCTCCGCCTGCTTCATCCTGGCCGTCGACGACTCCATGGAGTCGATCCTCGACTGGTACAAGGAAGAGGGCATGATCTTCAAGGGCGGCTCCGGCGCCGGCCTGAACCTCTCCCGTATCCGCTCCTCCAAGGAGCTGCTGTCCTCCGGCGGCAACGCCTCCGGCCCGGTCTCCTTCATGCGCGGTGCCGACGCCTCCGCCGGAACGATCAAGTCCGGTGGCGCCACCCGGCGTGCGGCCAAGATGGTCATCCTCGACGTCGACCACCCCGACATCGAGAACTTCATCGAGACCAAGGTGAAGGAGGAGGAGAAGATCCGCGCCCTGCGCGACGCGGGCTTCGACATGGACCTGGGTGGCGACGACATCACGTCCGTCCAGTACCAGAACGCCAACAACTCGGTCCGTGTGAACGACGAGTTCATGAAGGCCGTCGAGTCCGGTGGCAAGTTCGGGCTGCGCGCGCGGATGACCGGTGACGTCATCGAAGAGGTCGAGGCCAAGTCCCTCTTCCGCAAGATGGCCGAGGCGGCCTGGGCCTGCGCCGACCCGGGCATCCAGTACGACGACACGATCAACCAGTGGCACACCTGCCCGGAGTCCGGCCGGATCAACGGCTCGAACCCCTGCAGCGAGTACATGCACCTGGACAACACCTCGTGCAACCTGGCCTCGCTGAACCTGATGAAGTTCCTCAAGGACGACGGCAAGGGCAACCAGTCCTTCGAGTCCGAGCGCTTCGCCAAGGTCGTCGAGCTGGTCATCACCGCGATGGACATCTCCATCTGCTTCGCCGACTTCCCCACGCAGAAGATCGGTGAGAACACCCGCGCCTTCCGCCAGCTGGGCATCGGGTACGCCAACCTCGGCGCCCTGCTGATGGCGACCGGCCACGCGTACGACAGCGACGGCGGCCGCGCCCTCGCCGGTGCCATCACCTCGCTGATGACCGGCACCTCGTACAAGCGCTCCGCCGAGCTCGCCGCGGTCGTCGGCCCGTACGACGGCTACGCCCGCAACGCCGAGCCGCACCAGCGCGTCATGAAGCAGCACGCCGACGCCAACGCCGCGGCCGTCCACATGGACGACCTGGACAACCCGATCTGGGCCGCCGCCACGGAGGCCTGGCAGGACGTGATCCGCCTCGGCGCGAAGAACGGTTTCCGCAACGCGCAGGCCTCGGTCATCGCGCCCACCGGCACCATCGGTCTCGCCATGTCGTGCGACACCACCGGCCTCGAGCCCGACCTCGCCCTGGTCAAGTTCAAGAAGCTGGTCGGCGGCGGTTCGATGCAGATCGTCAACGGCACCGTTCCGCAGGCCCTGCGCCGCCTGGGCTACCAGGAGGAGCAGATCGAGGCGATCGTCGCCCACATCGCCGAGCACGGCAATGTGATCGACGCCCCCGGTCTGAAGACCGAGCACTACGAGGTCTTCGACTGCGCGATGGGCGAGCGCTCCATCTCCGCGATGGGCCACGTGCGCATGATGGCCGCGATCCAGCCGTGGATCTCCGGCGCGCTCTCCAAGACGGTGAACCTGCCGGAGACGGCCACCGTCGAGGACGTGGAAGAGGTCTACTTCGAGGCGTGGAAGATGGGCGTCAAGGCGCTCGCGATCTACCGCGACAACTGCAAGGTCGGCCAGCCCCTCTCCGCGAAGACCAAGGAGAAGGAGAAGTCCGCAACCGACGCGGTCGCGGCCAAGGCCGAGGAGACCATCCGTACCGCGGTCGAGAAGGTCGTCGAGTACCGCCCGGTCCGCAAGCGCCTCCCCAAGGGGCGTCCCGGCATCACCACCTCCTTCACGGTCGGCGGTGCAGAGGGCTACATGACCGCCAATTCCTACCCGGACGACGGTCTTGGAGAGGTCTTCCTGAAGATGTCCAAGCAGGGTTCCACCCTCGCGGGCATGATGGACGCCTTCTCCATCGCCGTCTCGGTCGGTCTGCAGTACGGCGTCCCGCTGGAGACGTACGTCTCGAAGTTCACCAACATGCGCTTCGAGCCGGCCGGCATGACGGACGACCCGGACGTGCGGATGGCGCAGTCGATCGTCGACTACATCTTCCGCCGCCTCGCGCTGGACTTCCTGCCCTTCGAGACCCGCTCGGCACTCGGCATCCACTCGGCCGAGGAGCGTCAGCGTCACCTCGACACCGGTTCGTACGAGCCCTCCCTGGAGGACGACGAGCTGGACATCGAGGCTCTGGCCCAGTCCGCCCCGGTGCGGACGGAGCCGCTGAAGGCGGTCGCGGTCGTGCCGGAGGCCGAGAAGCCGGCCCCGAGGACGGCGCACACCTCGGCGGAGCTCGTCGAGATGCAGCTGGGCATCAGCGCGGACGCGCCGCTCTGCTTCTCCTGCGGTACGAAGATGCAGCGCGCCGGGTCCTGCTACATCTGCGAGGGCTGCGGCTCGACCAGCGGTTGCAGCTGAGCACGAGCCCCATGGCGTGACGCGACGTTGAGCGTCCCGCGCCGAGCGCATTGAGCCGCACTCCCCAGAGGGTGCCGACCTCAGGTCGGCACCCTCTGTCGTGGTCTTTGTCGCGGGGGTACGTGCCTTTGGCACAGGCCTACGAGCTGCTGCGTGTCCGACGCGTCGACCGTGCGTCGAACGCACGGTGACGAGGGCCGACGGGGCGCACCCCGACGACCTCGCCCGCGGGCGAGTGAGGACCGGCGGCGCCGGAGTGCGGACGCGGTGCTCGTCCTGGACGCCCGTCCCGCCCGGCTGATCAGCGGCCCGCAGGCGGGGGACCGACCGACGACCGGTCTCCCCGCGTCCGTCCCGGGCAGGGCGCGTGGCCCAGACTCTTGTCCGCGGCCCGTCACGCTCCGGGCGTACGGCGGCCCATCATCTCGGCGAAGGTACCGGGGTCCCCGTCGAAGCCCCGGACCGTTGCGTGGAACTCCCAGACACCGGAGGCGCCGCGGACGAACTCGGCGACGGTCGCCGCGGTGGCGCCGGCGACGGAGGAGAAGTCGTCCTCGGCCAGATTCGTGTAGCCCTCCCGGACCTGTACGCCCGTGTTCGCTATCTCGGCGAACGTCTTGCGGCCGTCGCGCTGCTGAATGGCGACGCCGACGACGACCCGGGTGTACGTGGCCGACAACCGGTGCAGTTCGAGCGTCATCACCTCGTCGAAACCGAAGCCCTGGCCGGTCCTGCTGTCGCGGTCGAGATTGATGGTGCCGTCCGGCGAACGGCTGTCGAAGTGCACGAGATACGCGGGACTGCCGTACGGCGCCTCCGCGAAGTAGGTGGCCGCGATGATGTCGAGGTCGTGGGCCGGGGCACCCGGTGGGCTGGGATCCCACTTCAGCCTGACTTCGACCTTTTCGAGGTCCTTGTTGGGCGTGCTCATCGGACTTCCCTCCCTGGTTCACCGCTGGGCCGTCGGGCCGTTCATACCACCTGATCATGTCCGTAACGGGCTGTGGATCCAACCGGCTCGGTCATCGGCGATGGAATCGGGCCAAGGGCGTTCAGCCCGTTCGGCCCGTTCAGTGCGGTATGCGGCGGGGCGGTCGCTGTCGGACCTCGTCCCGGAACTCCGCGATGGCGCTGCCGACCTGACGGATGAGATGGGTGTCCTCGATGCGGTCGAGATAGAGGCAGCGGCGGGCCACTCCGTCCAGTTCGAAGGCGAAGCAGAGGGTCATCAGGGGATTGATGAACAGTTCGCTGCCACGCGTGCGCGAGGTGAACTGGATGTCCCCGAAGGCTCCCTGGACGGCTGCGGCTATCGACCCGTTGACGATGCTGGGGTGGTCGGGGGTGTGGTGCTGTGCGTGTGCCACCGCGTCGACGAACAGTGCTCCTTCACGGGTCGTACGGGACACGGAGAATGCTCCGAGGCAGGAACCGTCCCGTTCGAGTGCGGCGATGTTCTCCAGTACGAGGCCGTGACTCACCCCGTGATAGGCGTCGATACCGAAGCCGATGGACACAACCAGGCGTTCCGGTACGTCGATCGCGGCGAGCGCCGCGACGCTGGTCAGGTCCTCCTCCGGTGTGCCGAGGCCGGATTCGTCGCCGCGCATCAGGATGTCCGTGCCGCCGTCGACCAGGACGACCGCGTCGATGTCGTGCTTCTCGATCAGTGCCCGGTAGGCGGCTCGAAGCGGCTGTACTCCCACGCGCGAGAGGGCGTGCACCGCGCTCGGGTAGCCATGCAGGTCGAGCCACTGGGCGAGGGTCCGCTCGGGGAAATACGCCTGATGGAGGGCCGTTTCGGGGGTGACGACCGCGACGTCCGGCGCGAGCCAGGCGTCGAGGGGCAGTCCTTCGAGAGCGCTGAACGAGAGATTGGCGAGCTGGACCTGCTTGCCCCGGTGGAGGAGGGAGAGCGCGACAGGAAGTCCCGCGTAGATGTCGAAGCCGCCGCCGGCCCCGGCGACGAGGACGCGTTCCGCGGAATCGAGGCGGGCGAACAGGGGGTTGGAGTGCAACGAGGCCATGGAGATCATTCTGCGCTCCGTGCCCTTCGGTTCGCGTGTACTCCATCAGAGCGTGACCCGCGCCATGTTCGGCACCGTACGATGGCGCGGTGCTGGTCAAGTGGATTCGTTGCACCGTGGTGGACCGTCGAGGATTTGAACGGGGACAGCGAAAGTGGGCGGGGCTGCTGGGTGAGCCGGGGTTCAGGGGGCAGGGCGGCGGCTGGAGCCGAGGGCGTCCGGACGTGGCCCATGTCTTCGCCTTCTGGGAGAACCGTGTCTTCTACGACTCGTTCATGGCGCGCGCGCACGACCAGCTGGCCGCCGCGCAGTCCGGTACGTACAGCAGCATCCAGGTCAAGCTGTTCGAGTACCGTTTCGATGTGAAGACCGGCTTCGAACCGCGCTTCACCGACGCGGATGTGGTCAGGGTGGCGCACAGCAAGGTTCACGAGGACCGGGTCGAGCATTTCGCCTTGATGCAGGAGAGGGTGTGGAATCCGGCGATGGCCGGCTCGCCCGGCATGCTGCGAGGGGTGTTCGGGGAGGCGCCGGGGCACGAGTTCCTCGTGTTGTCCATGTGGCAGTCCAGTGCCGAGCGGGGCAAATACCGGGCGGGGAGCATCGATCGGCTGACGCAACGGGCGCAGACCGAAGAGGATGTGGCCGCGGTGGCGGGAGACGTTGTGCAGCTCGAGCCGTCCTGGACGGTGTGACCGGGCCGGACCGGAGCGTGCTGGACCTGCCCTGACCGGGGCGGGGCGCCGGGGCGGTCCGGCCACCGGCTCAAGAGGATCCGGGCGTCAGGGGCGCAGGCGTGAAGACGCCCGCCAGGGCAGCCGCCAGCGCCGCGTCCGCAGCCTGATCCGCGAGCCTCTCGTCGAGGGGCTCGCGAGTGATGAACAGCCTGAGGAACAGGGGTGAGGTCACCGCCCGGACCAGTGCTCCGGCGTCCGTGCGCCGGTCCAGCTCGCCGCGTGCGACGGCGCGCGCGACGAGGTCCTCGCAACGGGTGAACCGATCGGCGTAGAAGGCGGTCAACGCCTCGGCGGCGCGCTTCGACTGGAAGGCCGCGGCGATGAACGCGGTCGGCGCGGCTGCCGCGGCAGGGGCGGTGAAGGCATCGGCTGTCGTGTGTGCCAGGGCGCGTAGATCCCCTTTCAGGCTGCCGGTGTCGGGTGGTGTCCAGTCGTCCTCCCCGGCCAGGTCCAGGGCGTCCGCGACCAGTCCTTCGAGAGTGCCCCAGCGGCGGTAGAGGGTCGTCCTGTGAACGCCGGAACGCTCTGCGACGTACTCGACGGACAGGCCCGGGTAGCCGTGTTCGGCCAAGCCGGTGAGCACGGCGTCCCGGACCGCCGCCCGGGTGCGAGCGGTGCGGCCGCCGGGCCGACGGGTGCCGGGGGCGAGCGGGGCCACGGGGACGGGTGCCCCGGGCGAGGCTTCGTCCCCGCTTCCCCGCCCGGCTTCCTGCCCGGTCTCCGGGTTCGCTTCCTGCTCAGTCAATTGCTACTCCTGTTGCGTTAGTGCGTTCCAGTCTGCCATACTCGTCTTAATGCGACAGCGATTGCGTTTGACTGATGTCGTGGGGCGGCTCCGGGTGGGGGTGCGCCCCGCGATTCCCCGCCGATCGTCGCTGTTCCGTTCCCTGTCGGCCGTTCGAGCACGGAGGTGCCCTTGCCCACGCAGATCTCATTGCGCGACGTGACCGTGACCCGCGGTGAGCGGCTGTTGCTCGACGATGTCTCGCTGACCGTGCGTCCTGGCGAACGGATCGGCGTCGTGGGGGAGAACGGCGCGGGGAAGACGACCTTGCTCCACCTGCTCGCCGGCCTCGAACGGCCGGACTCCGGCAGCGCGTTCACGGCCGCCGACCGTGGCGCGGGGCTGCTGGCCCAGACTCCACGGCTGCCACCGGGCAGCACGGTCCAGGAGGCGATCGATGACTCCCTCTCCGAATTGCGCACCATGGAGCGGAAGTTGCGGGAGTCCGAGACGGGGCTCGGCACGGCCGACAGTGCCGCGCTCGCCGCCTACGGGAACCTGCTCACCACGTTCGAGCTGCGTGGGGGATACGAGGCGGACTCGCGCGTCGAGAAGGCGATGCACGGCCTGGGCCTGGCGCACCTGGGGTGGGACAGGAAGCTCGGCAGCCTCTCCGGCGGTGAGCAGGCACGGCTCGGCATCGCCTGTCTGATCGCGGCGTCCCCCGAGGTGATGCTGCTCGACGAACCCACGAACCACCTGGACGGAGCCGCTCTCGACTGGCTGGAGGATGCCCTGCTGTCCCATTCCGGCACGGTGATCGCCGTGTCCCATGACCGGGTCTTCCTGGAACGGGTGGCGACCGCGGTGCTGGAGGTCGACTCCGACCGCCGGACCGTCGTGCGTCACGGCGGTGGATACGCGGGATTCCTGGCCGAGCAGAGCGCCGCGCGGCAGCGCTGGGAGCAGTCCTACGCGCAGTGGTGCGAGGAGACGACGCAACTGGAGGAGTACACGGCGACCACCGCCCACGGAGTCGCGGCAGGCCGTGGCATGAAGGACAACAACAAGATGGCGTACGACCGGGCGGGGGGCCGGGTCCAGGCCTCGGTGTCCGGGCGGATCCGCAACGCGCGAAAGCGCCTGGAGCGACTGCGGGAGGAGCCCGTGCCCAGGCCGCCCGACCCACTGCGCTTCACCGCCCGGCCCGCGGCAGGCGCGGCCGAAGGGGAGCTGGTCTCCCTGACGGGTGTACGGGTGGGTGATCGGCTCGCTGTCGACCGTCTCTCCGTGGCGGCGGGCGAGAAGCTGCTGATCCACGGCGGTAACGGGGCGGGGAAGTCCACGCTGCTCCGCGTCATGGCGGGCGTACTCGAACCCGACGCGGGGTGCGTGGTCCGGAAGGGCGGGATCGGTTACCTCGCTCAGGAGATCCCGGCGCACCGCCCGACGGAACGGGTGCTCGCGGCGTTCGGCCGCGGCCTGCCGCTGACCGACGACGAGCAGGCGGAACTCCTGCTCTCGTACGGATTGTTCCGGCCCCGGGATCTCCGGGTGCCGGTCGGATCCCTCTCCGCGGGCCAGCGCAGAAGACTCGCCCTCGCCCGTCTGCTGGCCCGGCCGGCGGACCTGCTGCTGCTCGACGAGCCCGCGAATCACCTGGCGCTCGGACTCGTGCAGGAGTTGGAGGAAGCGCTGGCCCTCTGGCAGGGCGCGCTGGTGGTGGTCTCCCACGACCGGCTGCTGCGCCGCCGCTTCACCGGAGGCATCCGGCGGATGGAGGCCGGAAAGCTGCTCGAATGAGCCAGGGTCGATCCGAGGCCTCCCGGTTGGATCAGCCGGATCGGCGAGCGGTGCCCGATGCCGTGGACCGCGAGGCGGAGGAGGGAGCCGGACGGGGCCTCCTCTGCTCGAACGGACCCGAGAGCTCAAGAAGGGGCCACGGCGACCGACGCTGACGCCGCGGGGCACGGCACCGGTCCTCGTGAGCCCGGCATGACCCGGACGGGACGCCCTACTAGGGTCTGTACATGGCACGACCGCAACGCATTGTCCTCGTCCGGCACGGGGAGTCCGAAGGCAACGTCGACGACACGGTGTACGAGCGTGAGCCGGACCACGCGCTGAGGCTCACCTCCGCCGGGCTGCGGCAGGCCAGGCAGACGGGGGTGCGGCTGCGCGAGATGTTCGACGGCGAGCGGGTCAGCGTGTACGTCTCCCCCTACCGCCGCACGCACGAGACGTTCAGATCCTTCGGCCTCGACCTCGAACGGGTGCGGGTGCGGGAGGAGCCGCGACTGCGGGAGCAGGACTGGGGGAACTGGCAGGACCGGGACGACGTGAGGCTGCAGAAGGCGTACCGGGACGCCTACGGTCACTTCTTCTACCGCTTCGCGCAGGGAGAGTCCGGGGCTGACGTGTACGACAGGGTCGGCGCCTTCCTGGAGAGTCTCCACCGGAGTTTCGAGGACCCCGACCATCCGCCGAACGTGCTGCTGGTCACGCACGGACTGACCATGCGGTTGTTCTGCATGCGCTGGTTCCACTGGTCGGTGGCCGAGTTCGAGTCGCTGTCCAATCCGGGCAACGGGGAGACGAGGACGCTGATCCTCGGAGAGGACGGGCGCTACACCCTTGACCGGCCGTTCGAACGCTGGCGCGTACCCGAGCCGTACGGCATCACCGGATAGAGTGGAAGGGCGATGACATCCGCTGACTCTGCAACCGACCAACGTCTCGAACGCGCCTTGGCCAGCTTGCGTGGACTGGCTGTGGGAGACGCACTGGGATCCCAGTTCTTCGTGCCGGCCAACTACCCCCTGCTGAAGCGGCGCGAGCTTCCCCCCGGCCCCTGGCAGTGGACGGACGACACCGAGATGGCGTCCTCGGTGCTGGCCGTCCTGGCGGAGCACGAGCGGATCGACCAGGACGCGCTCGCGCGTTCCTTCGCCGAGCACCACGACTTCGACCGCGGATACGGCCCTGCCGTGAACCGGTTGCTCAGGCTGGTACGGGAGGGCGGCGACTGGCGGGAGCTGGCGTCCGCGCTGTTCAAGGGGCAGGGTTCCTGGGGCAACGGCTCGGCGATGCGCATCGCGCCGCTCGGTGCCTGGTACGCGGACGACCCGGAGCAGGCCACGCACCAGGCCGAGATCTCTTCGTACCCCACGCACCAACACCGCGAGGCGGTCGTGGGTGCGATGGCCGTCGCGGGCGCGGCCGCACTGGCGGCATCGCCCACGGGACCGCCCACCCCGACGGAGCTTCTCGACGGTGTGATCGCGCTCGTGCCGCGCAGCGCGGTCGGTGCCGGGCTGCGCCGGGCACGCGACATGCTCGACTACGGCGACGCGGGGACGGTCGCCGCGGTTCTCGGCAACGGCAGGCGCACCAGTGCACACGACACCGTCCCGTTCGCCCTCTGGTCGGCGGCGCGAAGCCTCGGCGATTTCGAGCAGGCCTTCTGGGTGACGGCCCAGGCAGGAGGCGATGTCGACACCACCTGTGCCATCGTCGGCGGGATCCTGGCGGCGGGCAGCACGGGCGCGCCACCCGCCCACTGGTCGGCGCAGACCGAGGAACTGCCGGACTGGCTGCTGCGGTAGGACGAGGGCGACGACAACGCCGTCGTCATGCTGTGTCGGCCGGATCGCCGACTGTCACGGTACTGCCACAGCCCTTTCGCGCACGGTCGGCGACCGTATGGGGAAGCTACTCTTTCGGCCACGCCGCCCATGGTGATCATCCTTGCGGGCGTGCACCGAACGAGACGCCGGGGTACCCCGTGCTGCCCGCCGGCGGTGCGCGTGGATCCCGGTGGGGGAGGGGTCCCATGTCCGATCAAGCATCAGAGACGTCCCGGCCGGAGGATGCCGGCGAGCGGCCCGAGCCGTCGGAGCAGGCCGAGCCGTCGCAGCGGCGCAGGACGTCAGGGCCGGCCGCATCCGCCGTGTCGTCCATGCCGTCGACGGAGCGGCTTCCGGAGCCCCGAGGTGCCGCCCCGGAACCGCAGAAGGTGCCGACCGGCATGCGACCGGGTGGACAACAGCCACCCTCCAACCCTTGGCAGCACGGCACATCCCAGCCCTCGGTGCTGTCGCGGCTGCGTCCGGCCGAACCCACCACCATCCGGAGCGCGACGCTCTGCTGCGTCCTCGCCACCGCGACACTGAGCGCCCTGCTGTTGGGTGACGGCCTCGGTTCGAACCTGTTGATCGTCGCGGTTCCCGCCGCGCTCGCGGCCTTCTTCGCCGCTCGGGCCGCCGGTCGGCGCCTGCGTCCATGGACAGCTGTCTGGGCGGTCGGCGGTCTGGCTCTCCTCGTCGTCCCGGCCCTTCGGGATGCCGGATGGCCCACCTTCCTCGCCGTGGTGTCGGCTGTTGCCCTGGGCTCGCTCGCTCTGCACGGCAGTCGTGGCTGGCTCGGGGTGCTGCTCGGCTCACTGGGTCTCTTCAGTTCCGTCACCGGCGGTGTGGCCTGGGGAGCGCGAGGCGTGCGCGAGCGGATGGCGGACTCCCGAGGCCGGTTGGGCGTCGTCTTCCGCACCACTGCGGTGGCTGTCGTCCTGCTCATCGTGTTCGGGACGCTCTTCGCAAGTGCCGATGCCGCTTTCGCCGATGTGCTCGGCAGCCTCGTCCCCGATGTGTCGGTGGGCGACAGCCCCTGGCGGTCGTTCCTCTTCGTGGTCGGCCTGGTCGGCGCGCTCGCCGCCGCGTACACGGCGGCCGCCCCGGTGCGCTGGGACGCCGTCACCGTTCGTCCGGGGAGGGCCCGCGGGCGGTTGGAATGGGCACTGCCCCTCGTCGTGCTGAATCTGCTGTTCGCCGCCTTCATCACCATCCAGCTCACCGTGCTGCTCGGCGGATACGACAAGGTGATGGCCGAGACCGACCTCAGCTACTCCCAATACGCTCGGCAAGGCTTCTGGCAACTGCTGTGGGCCACGCTCCTCACCCTGTTGGTGATCGCGCTCGCCCTGCGTCAGGCCCCCCGCGGACGGGGGAGCGACCGCACCCTCGTACGGAGCGTGCTCGGCGTGCTGTGTCTGCTCACCCTTGTCGTCGTGGCCTCCGCACTGAGGCGCATGGACCTGTACGTGGAGGCGTACGGCCTGACACGGCTGCGCATATCCGTGGCCGCGGTCGAGCTCTGGCTGGGCGTGGTGCTCGTCCTGATCATGGTCGCCGGTGTGGTCGGTGCCCGACTGCTGCCACGGGCCGTCGCCGCGAGCGCGGCCGTCGCCGTGCTGACGTTCGGCCTGATCGCGCCCGACGGGCTGATCGCCGAGCAGAACGTTCAGCGGTACCGCAACGACCACTCCATCGACATCGACTACGTACAGCGCCTCTCGGCCGACGCCGTGCCTGCCCTGGACACACTGCCGGAGCCACTGCGCTCTTGCGCCCTCATGGAGATCGAACGGTCGCTGCGAGCCTCGGACACCCCTTGGTACGCCACCAGTTGGTCCGAGGCGCGGGCCCGCGACATCCTGGGAGATCGGGGTCCGGGCGACCTCGCGAGGGTGTGCCACGCTTCGCGCACGGCCGGCGGGGGCGGCGACCTCGGTGGCGACGAAGGCGATCCGTACGACCCCTACGACCCGTACTGACGCGAGCTGGACGCAAGAGGTGCGGCCGCGCCCATGTGCGGCAGCCGGCGAAACGGAATGCCGTGGTCCGTGACCTGGTGGCGATCCCGTCGGCGGCTGGGTGCACGGCCCGGCCGGTCATCGGGCGACCCGGGGTGTTGTCGGCGTTCCCATCGGCGTACGCTGACAGGCGCCATGCCGTACGAACCACCCACGCACACCGTCGAGCGCTCACTGCGCGCTACCACTGGTGCCAAGACCGTCGCCGGTGTCGACGAGGTCGGACGCGGAGCGTGGGCGGGACCGGTCACCGTGTGTGCGGCCGTCACCGGCCTTCGCAGACCTCCTGCCGGACTCACCGACTCCAAGCTGATCAGCCCCAAGCGCCGCGCGGAGCTGGCCCCGTTGCTGGAGCACTGGGTCACCGCGTTCGCTCTGGGGGACGCCTCTCCGCAGGAGATCGACGACCTGGGCATGACGGCTGCGCTTCGGCTGGCCGCCGTGCGCGCCCTCGAAGCCCTGCCGGTGCGGCCCGACGCGGTGATACTCGACGGCAAACACGACTACCTGGGAGAGCCCTGGCAGGTCCGCACGGTGATCAAGGGTGACCAGTCCTGTATCGCGGTCGCAGCGGCTTCGGTGATCGCCAAGGTGCGACGGGACACGATGATGGCCGAACTGGGCGCGGACTCCGGTGAGTACGCCGCCTTCGCCTTCGAGGCCAACGCCGGTTATCCCTCGCCTGTGCACAGGGCCGCGCTGGAGCAGTGGGGGCCCACGCCCCATCACCGTCTCTCGTGGTCCTACCTGGACGCGCTGCCCAGGTGGCAGCACCTCAAGAAGGTCCGTATCTCCGCCGAGGCGGCTGCACTGGAAAGCGGGGGCCAACTCGGCTTCGACTTCTGATCGCGCACATGCACCCACCCGCTGATGCCTCGTGTGTCGGCGTTTGATAGACAACCACCCATGCCTCTCATCCCCGAGGAGCCTCAGATTCACGAGAGCGCCCAGGGTCCCCGCGTCACACCGGCCGCAGGCCGCACCGCGCCGACCCCCCGTCCTGTACCCGGTCCGCGTTCAGCGGCCACGCCGCGTCCCGGTCGCCCGGGTCCCGGCCCCGCGAGGCCCGCGCCCCCGGCGCAGCGCCCGCTCCCCACCTCCGGTCAGTCGAAGCCGGCCCGCCCGGAGAATCGTTCCGCGCCGCAGATCCAGCTCATTCCCGCCTCGGCCGACGGTGCTCTCGACGCCGCCGACGAAGCGGTGGATCTGCTGCTCGACTCCGGGCGCGCACCGGGCGACATCCTGGTGCTGACCACCGGTGAGCAGCACCCGTGGGCCGTGCACGAACTCTCCTTCGGTGACGCCGCCTACTGGGCCCAGCACGAAGCCGGTGACGACGTCTTCTTCGCCGGTGCCGCAGCCGCGGACCGGCTCGAACCGCGGCCTGTGGTCGTCGTCGCCGTCAACGGCGGCGACACTGTCGCCGACGCGCTGTCCGGTGCCCGTGAACGTGCCGGGGCCCTGCTGATCGTCTGCGGGGACCCTCGGACGATCAACGCGGTGCTCGGCGCCGGCGTCTGAGCCGCAGGACACCGAAACGTGGTGACCCGGCTGCCCGACGGGGCGGCCGGGCCCGCGACCACCGGTCAGCGTGCCGCGGTTCGCCGTTGCGCCTGAGCGGCGCCGCCGCCGGTGCGCAGTGGCACGGGAACGCGGCCGAGTGTCGTGTCGGCGAGCGCGGACGGCTGTGATGTGGAGTCGGGCCGACGTCCGCCCCGGCCCTCGCCCAGCACCTGCCAGCCGCCGCGGGTGAGCGTGATGTACGAGCCGCACCGCAGGCCGTGCAAGGTGCAGGCGTCCCGCAGGCCCCACATCCACGCGCCGTCCTCCTCCGTCCAACGCTCGTCGCCTTCACGGCAGTAGAGCAGTACCGCGGTACGGACGGGAGTGCGGCGGCGGAGGTCGTGCGGGATGACCCGGCGCAGATTCGACAGCAACGCGTTGCGGAACTCCCAGCCGTCCGCGGTCATCGAGCGGCGCGTGAACGAGGCACTGGCCGCGAGGCGTTCCTCGTGGTCGAGCACGGCGACGACAGCGGTTGTCGGCGTCGGCCGGTGGCGGGCGTGCAGGCCGCTGACAACCTCGCGCGGGCTGCGCAACAGGGGTATGCCCGCCTCTGCCCACTCGGCCGGTTCCAGCAACCGGGCCAGGCGGTTGGCGGATTCGGTGGACGTCGAAGACGTCGGCATCGAAGTCTCTGCGGACGGAGCGAATCCGAAGGTCACGGTCCTCCCTTCGCATACGCGCCCACGGTGCGGGCAAGGTCGAGTGGGGGCGCACCGCGGCACAGCCCTTCCGGGCCGCGAAAGGACCGTGCGGGGAGCGAACCCAATTCTTCCTGGCGTATCGGCGGGCGGCAACGAGCAATTGGCACAGCAGACGGGTATCGGGCGAAATGACTCTGATATCCCTGCCCGCGCCGTGCCCGGGTAATGCCTCCCGTCACGTTCGAACGGCCGGTACCAGCGGAAACACCGCCGACGCCGCGGCGGTGCAACGGTCGCCGCGGCAAGCCGGGGCAGGAACCGGTCCCGGAATACGGGGTGGCCGAGCCGCTCGGCCACCGCACCGGGAAGGTGTCGGGCGCCGGGCGGAACCGGCGTTCCGACCTGCCCGGACGCAGCCATCGGTGAGGGGCGTGGGCGAGCCGCCCCGGCCCGCGGTCCTCGATCGGTGCGCGGACGACACCTCTTGTGAGCAGATCGTCACGTGGGGTGAATTGGTCGATTGTCCTTGCCATCGGGTTGCATGGGGGCATGGACAACCTGGAGCTCCGCACCGAAGCCGACGCCATTCTCGCTGAGCTCGTCGGGGATCCGAGCGGTTCGGCGCGGCTCCGGGAGGACCAGTGGCAGGCGGTGGCGGCTCTGGTGGAGCAGCGCCGGCGTGCGCTGGTGGTGCAGCGCACGGGTTGGGGCAAGTCGGCGGTGTACTTCGTGGCCACCGCTCTGCTGCGCCGGCGTGGCGCCGGCCCGACGGTGATCATCTCGCCGCTGCTGGCGCTGATGCGCAACCAGGTCGAGTCGGCGGCGCGGGCCGGCATCCACGCGCGCACCATCAACTCGGCCAACCCGGAGGAATGGGAGACGATCTACGGGGAGGTCGAGCGCGGTGAGACCGATGTTCTCCTCGTGAGTCCGGAGCGCCTCAATTCTGTCGATTTCCGCGATCAGGTGCTGCCCGAGCTCGCGGCCACGACCGGTCTGCTCGTGGTCGACGAGGCGCACTGCATCTCCGACTGGGGCCACGACTTCCGCCCCGACTACCGGCGGCTGCGGGCGATGCTGACCGAGCTGCCCGCCGGTGTGCCGGTGCTGGCCACCACCGCGACCGCCAACGCGCGGGTCACCGCGGATGTGGCCGAGCAGTTGGGCACCGGTGCCGGCGAGGCCCTGGTGCTGCGCGGCCGACTGGACAGGGAGAGTCTGCGGCTGGGTGTGGTCCGGCTGCCGGACGCCGCGCACCGCCTGGCCTGGCTCGCCGAACACCTGGATGATCTGCAAGGTTCCGGAATCATCTACACCCTCACGGTCGCCGCGGCCGAGGAGGCCACCGCCTTCCTGCGTCAGCGCGGCTTCCGCGTGGCCTCGTACACGGGGAAGACGGAGAACGCGGACCGGCTGCAGGCCGAGGCAGACCTGCAGGAGAACCGGGTGAAGGCGCTGGTCGCGACGTCGGCGCTGGGCATGGGTTACGACAAGCCGGACCTGGGTTTCGTGGTGCATCTGGGTTCGCCGTCCTCGCCGATCGCCTACTACCAGCAGGTGGGCCGTGCCGGCCGCGGGGTCGAGCACGCCGATGTCCTGCTGCTGCCGGGCAAGGAGGACGAGGCCATCTGGCGCTACTTCGCCGATACGGCCTTCCCGCCCGAGGCGCAGGTCCGCCAGACCCTCTCGGCCCTCGCCGGTGCGGGACGGCCGCTGTCGGTGCCGGCCCTGGAGGCGGCGGTGGATCTGCGGCGCAGCCGACTGGAGTCGATGCTGAAGGTGCTCGATGTCGATGGCGCGGTCAAGCGGGTGAAGGGCGGCTGGACCGCCACGGGAACCGAGTGGGTGTACGAGGCCGAACGTTATGCATGGGTGGCGCGGCAGCGGGCTGCCGAACAGCAGGCCATGCGCGATTACGCGAGCACGTCCCGGTGTCGGATGGAGTTCCTGCGCCGACAGCTGGACGACGAGGGCGCCGCCCCGTGCGGTCGCTGCGACAACTGTGCGGGAGCCTGGGCCGATCCGGCTGTCTCGGCGGAGACGTTGACGGGGGCGACGAAGGAACTCGATCGCCCGGGGGTGGAGGTCGAGCCGCGCCGGATGTGGCCGACGGGGATGCCCGCACTGGGCATCGAGCTCAAGGGGCGCATTCCGGCCAAGGAGCAGTGTTCCACCGGGCGTGCCCTCGGACGGCTCTCGGACATCGGCTGGGGCAACCGACTGCGTCCGCTGCTGGCCGAGAACACGCCCGACGCTCCGGTCCCCGACGACGTTCTGCGCGCCGCGGTGGCGGTCCTCGCCGACTGGGCACGCTCGCCGGGCGGTTGGGCGCCGAACGTCCCGGACGCCTCGGCCCGGCCGGTGGGAGTGGTTGCTGTACCGTCTCTGACCCGACCCCGGTTGGTGGGCTCCCTCGCCCAGGGAATCGCGACCATCGGCCGTCTCCCCTTTCTGGGCACCCTGACGTACACCGGTCCGAGCGGCGCGCACGCGGCGCGCCGCAGCAACTCCGCCCAACGCCTTCGGGCGCTGTCCGGCAGCTTCGCAGTCTCCGAGGAGCTGGCCGACGCCCTGACGAGTTCTCCGGGCCCCGTCCTGCTCGTGGACGATTCCACCGAGTCCGGCTGGACCCTCGCAGTCGCTGCCCGCCTGCTGCGCCGGGCAGGCAGCGAACAAGTCCTTCCGTTGGTCCTCGCTTCGGCAGGCTGAGATGTCCCGCCTCGTGTCCGACGGACCACGGCTCGGCGTGCCGAGTTCGGGGGTGACGACGCCGAAGCGCGGCCACGACGCCGACGGCAGCGGTCCGGGCCGACGCCTGGAGACGGACGGGCGCAGGGGCGTTCGTTCGGACCGGGCCGGCTCGGCGAGCGGGGCCGGGTCCGTGGATCGTGAGGCGGAGAAGGGAGTCGGACGGGTCTCCCTGCTCGAACGGAGCCGGGATCCCGGGGAGGCTGCCATGGCGACCGGCGGCGACGCGGCGGGGCACCGGGGCACGCGAGCCCGGCACGCTCCGAACGAGAGGCTCTAACCGATCGAGAAGGTGGCACCGGGCGCGGCGTGGTCGACGGGGCCGTCGAACCGGGCCGAGGCGCGTGCCACCGCCTGCTGCGGGGTGAGGAACCGGCCGACATGGGTGACGATCAAACGGCCTGCCCGGGCCGCGTCGGCCGTGTCACCGGTGTCTTCGGGCGTGTGGTGCACCTGTTCGCCCTCGGTCGGCGCTCGGGTGCTCTCGGCCTCGCACAGCAGCACATCGCACCCTTCGGCCAGCCGTGTGAGGTTCGCGCACGGCGCTGTGTCTCCGGAGTAGACCAGCGATCGGTTCCCGGCCTCGATGCGTACGGCGAAGGCCGGGATGCCGTGTGCCACCGCCCGGCTGGTCAAGGTGAGTGCGCCGACGCGTGCCTGATGCCCGTCATGCAGCTCATGAATGGCGAAGGCGGACTCGACCGGGCTGCTCCGCGAGGTGTTCGTCAGGAAGTGGACGAGCCGCGCGGCGATGCCCGGTGGCCCGAACAGGGGGATGGGCGCGGCGAGTTGTATGTCCGCGAAGAGCGCCGCGTAGTAGGCGGTGAGCAGATCCGCGCTGTGATCGGCGTGCAGGTGCGAGATCCAGATCGCGTCCAGCTCGTCCAGCCGGACGTGTCGCTGCAACTGCGCCAGTGTCCCGCTGCCCGCGTCCACCCAGATCCGGGTGTCGCCGCTGGACACCAGATAGCCGGAACACGGGTTGTCCACGCTCGCGTAGGGCGTCGCGGACCCCAGGACGGTGAGACGGAGAAGATCACTGACCATCCGGGAAATCTATAGAACACTTGATCCATAAGTGGTGGCGTCTCTCCCATGGAACGACGCTGTGCGACTGCGCGCCGGGTGCCGTCCGCTTCCGTGCGATCCGCGGCTGTGCTGCCGACAGGGCCGAGGTGAGAGACCATGGTGGTGATCGGCCGGTGACACAGCGAGGAGCGAGGTGGCGACCGGTGAGGTCTGCCGAACCCTTGGTGGGAGGTGCCGGGCGCGCGCCTGGGGCTCCGTCCGGTGGTCTGATCGACCTGCTCAGTGTTTCGGCGGTGGTGCTGGACGCGCGGGGGCGCGTGGTGTTCTGGAGCCCTCAGGCGCAGCAGATCTTCGGCTACAGCGCCCGGGAGGCCCTGGGACGGTCCGCGGCCCGGCTGATGGTCGACGAGCAGCACCTGGACCTGGTCACCGAGCTGTTCTCCCAGGTGATGGCGGAGGGTACGAGCTGGGCGGGGGCCTTTCCCGTACGGCACAAGGACGGCAGCACCCGCCTGGTGGAGTTCCGGAACGTGCGGCTGGAGGGTGAGCACGGGGATTTCTACGCGCTGGGGATCGCCGCGGATCAGGCCGTTCTCCAGCGTATGGAGCGTGACCTCGCGCTCTCCGCCCGCCTGGTCTCGCAGTCTCCGATAGGGCTGGGGATCCTGGATCCCGATCTGCGGTACCTGGTGGTCAATCCCACGCTGGAGCGCATCAACGGCCGACCGGCCGATCGGCAGGTCGGCCGTCCCGTGCGTGAGGTGCTGGACTTCATGGACGCCGGCCCGGTCGAGGCAGCGATGCGCCGCGTACTGGAAAGCGGAGACCCGCTGGTGAACCAGTTCGCACTCGCTCCCACCCCCTCCGACCCGGGCCGCGTGCACGCCTGGTCGGCCTCCTACTACCGGCTCGAGGACAGCGCCGGGCAGGTGCTCGGACTCGCCCTCGAACTCGTGGACGTCACCGAACAGCACCGCGCGTCCTCCGAGGCGGCCGCGGCGCGGCGACGCCTTGCCCTGATCGCGGACGCCTCGACACGCATCGGCACCACTCTGGACCTGGACACCACCGCCGACGAACTCGCCCGCACCTGTGTGCCCGAACTGGCAGACCTCGCCGCGGTCGACATCCTGGAGGCCGTGCTCCAGGGTGGCGACAGCGACTGGGCGCCCGACGGCCCGGCCGCCCTCCGCACCCTGTCCGTCGCTGCCGACCCCGCCCCGGCCGTCCCCGTGCCCCCCGGGCATCTCGCCCGGTACGAGCCCGACCACCTGATCACCCGGTGCATCACCACCGGCCGACCGGTCCTCGCTGCCCACGTCACGGCCCAGGACCTCGCTCACATCGCCCCCTCCCATGCCGCCGCCGTCCTGGCCGAGGCCGGGGTACGCTCCTGCCTCGCCGTCCCGCTCATCGCCCGCGGCCGCGTGCTCGGCGCGCTGGGCCTCGCCCGCGCCCGCAATCCGCTGCCCTTCAGCGAGGACGACACCGCCCTGGCCCTGGAACTGGCCTCCCGCGCCGCCGTCAGCATCGACCACGCCCGCTGGTACCAGAACCAGCGCCAGGCCGCCGAGAACCTCCAACGCAGCCTCCTGCCCCAGAAACCGCCGCACCGGCCAGGCCTGGACATCGCCTGCCGCTACCAGCCCGCCTCGACCATCTGCGGAATAGGCGGCGACTGGTACGACGTCATCGCGTTGTCCGGCGACAAGACCGCCCTGGTCATCGGCGACGTCATGGGCAGCGGCACCGGCGCCGCCGCCACCATGGGTCAGCTGCGCACCGCCACCCGTACCCTGGCCGCGCTCGACCTGGACCCCGCCGCGGTCCTGCGCCACCTCGACCGCATCACGGGCGACCTGGAGCAACGGTTCGCCACCTGCACATATGCCGTGTACGACGCGTCCCGCGCCTGCTGCAGCATCGCCACCGCCGGTCACCTGCCGCCGGTCCTGATCCCCGCCGCCGGTGCCCCGCGCTTCCTCGACCTCCCCACCGGAGCGCCCCTCGGCGTGGGGAGCGTTCCCTTCGAGACCAGCCGGTTGCGGATCGAGCCCGGAGACGGGTTGCTGCTCTACACCGACGGACTGATCGAAACCCGCGGCCACGCCCTCGACACGCGACTGGCCGTTCTCCTGCGGCTCCTTGCGGGATCGCCGCGTCGGCTGGAGGAAACCTGCGACCACCTGTTGGACGCTCTGCGCCGCCGTGACGAGCCTGACGACGTCGCCCTGCTCCTCGCCCGAGCCCGCACCGTCGCCCCCACGCCGTAGTGGCTACGAGGACACCGGAACACATCGACCGGCTCCGGTGAGATATGTGCCCCGCACCTCCGGAGAGGGACCGGGTCATATCCCCGCACCGCCCGAGCCGCCCGGTCCGAGGGCGGCGAAGGCAGTCGGTGCGGGCTGCTCCGCGCCGAGCGAGAACACGCACCGACGGTCCCTCACCGAGCGGAACCCAGCCCAGGCCGGTGCCGCCGCACCGGAACCCGCTCCATCGCACCCGGCGCTCCCGTACCGGTCGCCGGCCGCAATGTCAGTGCCGCCTGCCATCCTGGTGGAATGCCTGGCGGCGCCCATCACCGAAGCCGATGCCGCCGCCGGGCACACCCCTGCGCGGCGCCGACACGGAGCACGGCGCTCGGTCCCGAACCATGGGCCGGCAGCGGTCGGCCACACGCCTGCCCGCGTTGTCTCTCCTGGGCACCCGGGTCGGCGCTCCGACGAAGAGGCCGCAGGACTTCCTGAACGACGGACAGAGTTCGTGTGTAGACAAGACGGGGCCTCCGGGCTGACCAGCAGCACATGCACCTTCCCGGCCGCCACCTCGGCCTGGACGGCGTGTCCCCATGCAACCCGATGGCTACGACAATGCGCCAACGACCTCAAGACCCCTGTGGATAACTTTATCCACAGGGGTCGCGGAAATGGGCCGCCCGCGGGACGGTCATGCCATGAACCAGCACGACGAAACCAACGGTCCGGTCGAACAGCAGATCACCCTGCGGGGCCCTGCCGAGCTCGCCGACGCCCTCCCGTACCTCATGGGGTTCCACCCGAACGACAGCGTGGTCATGGTCGCCCTGCACGGTGGCCGGGGTCGCTTCGGCGGGCGGCTCAGGCTCGGCATCCCGCAGTCACCGCAGGAATGGCCGCCCGTCGCCGAGCAGCTTGCCGAGTGCCTGATCAAGGGAAGCGAGCGGCGCGGGGAGCGTCCTGACGCGATCGTCATCTTTCTCTGCCAGGATCCGGCCGAAGGCGAGAGCGGCAGTCTGATCATGGAGCGGCTCCGGCCCCTCGCCCAGCGCCTGCGTACGGCGTGCGGTGCGCTCGATGTGCCCGTTCTCGAAGCGCTCTGCATCTCGGACGGCCGGTACTGGTCGTACTGCTGCCCGGATGAGCGCTGCTGCCCGACCGAGGGGAATCCGTTGGCCCTGCCCGGCACCTCGGTGATGGCGGCCGCCGCCGCATACGCGGGTATTCAGGTGCGCGGAACGCTGCGGCAGATGGAAGCCAGGCTCATGCCTCTGCGCACCCCGGCCGCTGCGGAGCAGCAACGGGCGCTCGACTCGGCCGGGGCCGAGCTGGTGCCGAAGATCTTGGACGAGGTGGGTCGCCTGGACGTGGCCCGAGAGACCTTGGGGCTCGCCCGGCAGCTCATGAAACGGCTCAGTGAGGCACCGGTCGTCATGCCCTCCGCATCGGACTTCGACGACGACCGGTTGATCAGTCACGACGAGGCCGCCACGGTGATCCTCGGGCTGCAGGACCGGGAGACCCGCGACAGGGCCGCCGAATGGATGGAAGGGCCGGAGGCAGGTTCCGCGTTACGGCTCTGGCAGGCGCTGTCCCGTCGCTGCGTCGCACCGTACGAGGAGCACGCCGCGGCACCGCTGACCTTGGCAGGGTGGGTCTCCTGGTCGACGGGGGACGAGCCGGCCGCACGGGTCGCGCTGGGGCTCGCCCTGCGTGTGGACCCCGGGTACACCTTTGCTCAACTTCTCCACGAGGCGTGCAACCAGGGGCTCGATCCGGAGACGCTTCGCCGTTGTCTCCGAGGGGAACGCCGCGCCCGGACCATCCGGCGAGTCCGCGGCACGGACCGGAGCACACGGCCTCGCCCGGTACGCCGGACCGCCACGCGGCCGAGGAAGACTCCATCCGGCTCCGCCCGCCCCGGTACGGCCGCTGCCCGACGGCGGTCCGGGCAGGCCTCTCCCGGCCGCCGCGGGTCCAGGAGCGGTCGGTGATCCCCGCTGCTCGTCGCTCAGCGGCACGTCTGATCAGCGTTCCGATATCGCGAACCCCCTGATCCGCACTGAGCGGAGAGCGGCGGTCGTGAGATCCTGCCGCGAGCACTTTCCGGCACGCTCGGGCCGACTCACCCGGTCGCTTCTCCTGCCGAGGCATCCAGGGATCCCGGAGCGCAGGTGGAGGATCACCGCCGCCCCTTCCCACCCTGGGCGCGAAATGCCGGACGGCGCCGGCCTGCCTTGCCGAGGACCCGCGGCCGGAGACTGCGTCGCAGCAGCGCCGGGGCCCTGCCCTCGGGACGCTCCCGGACAACGATGCCGGGCTCCGACGAGGAATCCGGCGCCCTGACGGACGACGAGTACGGCGCCGAGCGGCGCGACGAGCACGGCGAAGCCGGTCGGGCCGAGGAGCATGGCGAAGGGAGTGTTTATCGTCAGGCAGACGACTATGATCACCGCATGCCGCCCTACGACCCGTCGACCTTTCCGCCCTTCGCTGTCACCGTCGACCTGGTTGTGCTCACGGTGCGCCGCCATGCGCTCTGTGCGCTGGTGGTTCGCCGCGGTGAGCCTCCCTTCCAGGGGCGATGGGCGCTGCCCGGCGGGTTCGTCAAAGCCGATGAGGATCTCGGGGCCGCGGCAGCGCGTGAACTCGTCGAGGAGACCGGGCTGTGTGCCCAGGATCCGGCCGCGCCGGCAGTGGGAAATGGCGCCCATCTGGAACAGCTGGCCACCTACGGCGACCCGGGGCGCGATCCCCGGATGAGGGTGGTGAGCGTCGCTCACCTCGCTCTGGCCCCCGATCTGCCGGCCCCGCGGGCGGGCGGCGATGCGAACAGCGCGCGTTGGGCGCCAGTGGGGGATCTGCTCGGCCCGGAGGGCGGGGTAGGCCATGAGGGCGAAAATCAGGCTCCGTTGGCCTTCGATCACGCGCAGATTCTTGCCGACGGTGTCGAGCGGGCCCGTTCCAAGATCGAGTACTCCTCCCTGGCCACCGCGTTCTGCCCGCCGGCGTTCACGGTCGGTGAGCTTCGGAGGGTGTACGAGGCGGTATGGGGCGTGGTCCTCGACCCGCGGAACTTTCACCGCAAGGTGACAGGGACGCCGGGATTCCTGGTGCCTGCGGGCGGGACGACCACGCGACAGGGCGGCCGTCCCGCCCAGCTCTTCCGAGCCGGGGCGGCCACGGTCCTCAACCCGCCGATGCTGAGGCCGGAAGTCTGACCCCACGGAGCGCCCGTGAGGTCAGTGGTGCGCGAAAAGTCGGATATGCCGCGTTATCTTGCTGAGGTACCCGCCCTGCCGCCGAGCGGTCTCACCTCCCGCGAGAGAAGCGATGCTCCAGGCCATCGGACTCACCAGTTCCCCCCGCCGCGGCCTCCCGGTCGCCGTGGACGATCTCACCTTCGAAGCCCGGCCCGGCCAGGTCACCGCACTTCTGGGGGCTCCCGGTTCGGGCAAGACCGCAGCTCTGCGCCTGATGCTCGAACTCGACTCGGGCCGGGGGGTCACCTACTTCCGGGGCAGACCGCTGCACCGCATCCGCCACCCGGCGCGTGAGGTGGGCGTACTCCTCGGGGATGTGCCGGGACACCCCGCCCGCACCGTCCGAGGCCAGCTCCGCATGCTCTGCGCCGCCGCGGGCGTGCCGGCGTCCCGGGCCGACGAGTTGCTCGAAGCCGTCGGTCTCGCCGGACTCCGGGACCAGCGCATCGGCACGCTCTCGCTCGGCATGGACCGCCTGCTCGCCCTCGCTTCGGCGCTGCTCGGTGACCCGCACACGCTGGTTCTCGACGATCCCGCGGAGGGCCTCTCTCCGCGCGAGGAGTGCTGGCTGCACGAGCTGTTGCAGTCCCATGCGGGCCAGGACGGGACCGTTCTCTACACCACGGCCGACCCCAAGGAGGCCGCGCGAGCTGCCGACCGCGTGGTCACCATCGAGCACGGACGACTCGTCGCGGACCAGGACGCCGGCGACTTCTCCCGGACCCGCCTCCGTCCCCGGGTCTCGGTACGGACCCCGCACGCGGCCCGCCTCGCTGCCGTCGTCGGTCGCGAGGCCCGAGCGGCCAGACGCTCGGTCGAGGTGATCACCGAGGCGAGCGGCCGCCTCTCCGTGTACGGCTCCACCTGTGCGGAGATCGGCGACGCGGCATTCCGGCACGGTCTCCCGGTGCATCAACTCGCCGACGAGGTCGCCGACACCGGTCCCGCGGGTGCCACGACCCCTGCGGACCACGCTCACGGCGAGAGGGAAGCCGCACCGCGGTCGGCCGTGCGTGCGTCCCGCTCGAAATCGCTGCCATCCATCCGGCGCCGCCCGGCCCGCAGCCCGCTCCGCCCCCTGCGCTACGAACTCCGTCGCCTTCTCGGGGTCGGAACCGCACCCCTGGTCATGGCCGCCGTTCTTGTCGTCTCGGCCGGACTCTCCGTCCTCCTCGCCCGCTCCGGCCACGCTCAGCTGCCGAAAGTGCTGGCGGCGTGGCCGTCATCGCTGCCGTTGCCACCTGCGGCCATCGGGGCAGGAGTGCTCGGCGCCATCTCGTTCGGCGACGAATTCCGCTACCCCGCGCTCGCGGCGGGCCGAGGCACCGTCCCCCGCCGTCTTGGGCTGCTCCTTGCCAAACTGCTGGTATCGGCGGGCGTCGCCCTGGTGCTCGCAGTGGCTGTCGTGCTGACCGCCGCCGAAGCTCTCCACCTGGTCTATGGCGACGATTTGCTACGGATTCCAGCGAATCCGGTAGCCATGGGTGCGAGTTGGGTGGGGCTGACCGTGGGCTGCGCCTGGCTGGGTCTCCTGGCCGCTGGAGTCTTCAGAGTGGCGACGGCCGGTGTCGCTGCGGTGCTGGCCGTTCCGGTGCTCGTTGTCCCGCTTGTCCAGAACGTGCTGACAGGATCGGCCTCTCGTTCGATCGACGGCCTTCCAGGCAGGCTTCGAGAGCTGATGTGGCCGTACTGGCCACACGAGACGGACCGATGGGTGGCGGTCGTCGTGCGCGTGGTGGCGCACCCGGTGGGGACCGCGCTGTCACTGTCGCTGTCGGTCCTGATCTGTGCGTATCTGTTCACCAGCCTTCGCAGCAGGGTCCGTTGGTGATCGCGGCGCGATGACGGAGCGCTCGCAGCCGGAAACTTCCGGGAAGTTGCCCGATTTCCACCAATAAGGCGTCAATTGGGGGGTGGGTGCCGATCACCCTTTCGTGTGCTTTTCACCAAAGACCTCAAGGGCCGGGCGAGCCGCGCCGACAAAGGATGCGTGAGTACCCTTGCGCACACCATGATGACCGCCGCCCGCTCCGCCGATTCCGGCCTCGCCGGCCCGGGTGAACTCGATCGCTACCCGTACGCGGAGGCGCCGGCCGGCGAGCGCGCCCCTCTTCGTTCCTGGGACGGCCCGGATGCCGACCTCGGTCGGGCGGGCCGGCGGGGCTCGGCCAGTCGTGGCCGCGGCCTCCACGGCCAACTCGTTCAGCAGTTGGGCCAGATGATCGTCTCCGGTGACCTGGGCGCCGACCGTCCTCTGGTGCCGGAGGAGATCGGTCAGCGTTTCGAGGTCTCCCGCACCGTCGTACGTGAGTCGCTGCGCGTCCTTGAGGCCAAGGGCCTGGTCAGTGCCCGGCCCAACGTGGGTACCCGGGTCCGTCCGGTCAGTGACTGGAATCTGCTGGACCCCGACATCATCGAATGGCGCGCCTTCGGTCCTCAGCGCGAGGACCAGCGTCGTGAGCTGGGGGAGCTCCGGTGGACGATCGAGCCGCTCGCTGCCCGTCTTGCCGCAGGTCATGGCCGAGAGGACATTCAGCAGCGCCTCGGTGACATGGTCGAGATCATGGGGCATGCGCTCGGGCAGGGTGACGGGATCACCTGCTCCAGGGCCGATGTGGAATTCCATTCCCTGCTCATTCAGGCGGCTGGCAATCGCATGCTCGAGCACCTCTCCGGCATTGTTTCCGCGGCCCTGCAGGTCTCCGGCGGCAGCGTCACGGGCTGCGACCGCCCCACTGAGGTGTCCCTCGGGCACCACGCGCGAATCGTCGACGCCCTCGCGTCCGGTGACGCGGCGGGCGCCGAGGCGGCCATGCGTCAACTGCTCGTCGTCCACCCCGAGGTGGAGCGGGTGGTGCCCGCGCCCCGCGAGCACTGAGCGCAGCACGGCCAGGGTGTACGAACCACGTGTCGCCGGGCCCGGGCGGTCCGGCGGCACAATTGTGGTGGGATGGCGCTCCTGGTCACGTTCGTCGCAAATGAGGTGTGACTCGGGCCACGCGGATTGGGCGTAACACTCCTTGAAACAGTGCGATGACTTAAGAGGTGACCGCCACGGAAGGAATACAGCAGCCGTTCAGTGCGCTGTGCAGTTCTGAGGCCAAACCCGCGCCGTCGGTACATTCCCAGCCCGACGGTCGTCGGCTCCAGCCCTCTCCAGGGCCGGGCCGGAAGCCGTTTCCATCGTTCCGAGAGGTTGTTCGTGTCGGCCAGCACATCCCGTACGCTCCCGCCGGAGATCGCCGAGTCCGAGTCTGTGATGGCGCTCATCGAGCGGGGAAAGGCTGATGGGCAGATCGCCGGCGATGACGTGCGTCGGGCCTTCGAGGCTGACCAGATTCCGCCAACCCAGTGGAAGAATGTTCTGCGCAGCCTCAACCAGATCCTCGAGGAAGAGGGTGTGACGCTGATGGTCAGTGCCGCGGAGCCGTCGAAGCGTGCCCGCAAGAGCGTCGCAGCAAAGAGCCCGGTCAAGCGCACCGCCACCAAGACTGTCGCGGCCAAGACGACCGTGACCAGGACCGTCGCGGCCACTGCCGCCCCGTCGGCAGAGGCCGTGGACGTGGTGGCCGAGGACGCTGCCGCGACCGGCCCTGCGAAGAAGGCAGCAGCCAAGAAGACGGCCGCCAAGAAGACCGCCGTGAAGAAGACGGCGGCCAAGAAGACAGCAACGAAGAAGTCCGGAAAGTCGGACGACGAGCTCCTCGACGGCGACGAGGCGGCCGAGGAAGTAAAGGTCGGCAAGGGCGAGGAAGAGGAGGGCGAGGGCGAGAACAAGGGCTTCGTCCTCTCCGACGACGACGAGGACGACGCCCCCGCGCAGCAGGTCGCCGTCGCCGGCGCCACCGCCGACCCGGTCAAGGACTACCTGAAGCAGATCGGCAAGGTTCCCCTCCTCAACGCGGAGCAGGAGGTCGAGCTCGCCAAGCGCATCGAGGCAGGTCTGTTCGCCGAGGACAAGCTGGCGAATTCGGACAAGCTCGCGCCGAAGCTCAAGCGCGAGCTGGAGATCATTGCCGAGGACGGCCGCCGAGCCAAGAACCACCTGCTGGAGGCCAACCTCCGCCTCGTGGTTTCGCTGGCCAAGCGCTACACCGGCCGCGGCATGCTCTTCCTGGACCTGATCCAGGAAGGCAACCTCGGTCTGATCCGCGCGGTCGAGAAGTTCGACTACACCAAGGGCTACAAGTTCTCCACGTACGCCACCTGGTGGATCCGTCAGGCGATCACCCGCGCCATGGCCGACCAGGCCCGCACCATCCGTATTCCGGTGCACATGGTCGAGGTCATCAACAAGCTCGCCCGTGTGCAGCGCCAGATGCTTCAGGACCTGGGCCGCGAGCCCACGCCGGAGGAGCTGGCCAAGGAGCTCGACATGACCCCCGAGAAGGTCATCGAGGTCCAGAAGTACGGCCGCGAGCCGATCTCCCTCCACACCCCGCTGGGCGAGGACGGAGACAGTGAGTTCGGCGACCTGATCGAGGACTCCGAGGCAGTCGTGCCGGCTGACGCCGTCAGCTTCACGCTCCTTCAGGAGCAGCTGCACTCGGTTCTCGACACGCTCTCCGAGCGTGAGGCGGGCGTGGTCTCGATGCGCTTCGGTCTCACCGACGGCCAGCCGAAGACTCTGGACGAGATCGGCAAGGTCTACGGGGTGACGCGCGAGCGCATCCGTCAGATCGAGTCGAAGACCATGTCGAAACTGCGCCACCCGTCGCGTTCGCAGGTGCTGCGCGACTACCTCGACTAGGGATCTCCGTTTGGATCGGGGTGCGACACCGGGGCATGTGAGCCCGGCCTGATCCGAACAAGAGAAGATCCTGGGTCGCGGAAGTGCACACAGAGGGCCGGGTTCCCGTGAGGGAGCCCGGCTCTTGGCCTATCTGGGGGTGCGGTGGACAGCGAGTGGGATGACTCTGGGTGTTGATGATCCATCACAGAGTCAGGAGTGCGCATGTCCCGTACCGTCTTCCGTGCCATGGCCGGGGTGTTCGCCCTGGTTGCCGCCATGGCCGTGACACCGCTCGGATCCCCCGCTCAGGCCGTTGCGGACAGCGTCGTCATCGGTGGTGAGCCGGCGCACGTCAAGGACAGCCCCTGGGTCGTGGCGCTGTCCAGCCGCGACCGGTTCGGAGACACGCGCGCAGGCCAGTTCTGCGGGGGTGTCGTCGTGGGGCCGAAGAAGGTGTTGACCGCTGCGCACTGCCTGAGCCGGGAGGCGCTCGGTGTCGAGTTCGACAAGGTGCGTGATCTGCGGGTCATCACCGGCCGGGACTCCCTGCGCGGGACCGAGGGCAAGGAGATCGCGGTGCAGAAGGCATGGAGCAACCCAGGATTCGACCCCGTCACGAACGCGGGAGACCTGGCGGTGCTCACTCTGGCCGATGCCTTGCCCGCGAAGAGCGTGGTCCCGATGGCCGAGTCGGGTGACGGGGCGTACACGCCGGGTACCGGCGCAGTCGTCTACGGCTGGGGTGACACGACCGGCAACGGTGACTACGCGTCGTCCCTTCACGCCGCCAAGGTGAGCGTTCTGCCGGACAGCCTCTGCGCGCAGGCCTACCCGGGGGGCAGGGACGGCACGTACGACGCCTCGGCGATGCTCTGCGCGGGCGAACTGCTGGGCCGGTACGACGCATGCCAGGGCGACAGCGGAGGGCCGCTGGTGGCCGGTGGGCGGCTCATCGGGCTGGTGTCCTGGGGGAACGGTTGTGCTCGGATGGGGAGCCCGGGTGTCTACACGCGGATCTCCGCCGCGATCGGCTGGATGCCGGTCGGTGACTGAACGGCATCCGCGCGCAACTACGAGAACGGGCGGCTTCCCTCTTCGGGAAGCCGCCCGTCGGCCGGTCCGGGACCTGCCCCAGGCTCGTCGTGGATGCGAGGTGTCAGTGTTCCTCTTCGGTGGCTTGGGCCTGTACGGCCGTGAGCCGGTCCGTCTCATCCTGTATTTCCGCGGCGATCTTCTTGAGTTCCGGCTCGAACTTGCGACCGTGGTGGGCGCAGAAGAGCAGTTCACCGCCGCTGATCAGGACGACGCGCAGATATGCCTGGGCGCCGCAACGGTCGCAGCGGTCTGCTGCGGTCAGCGGGCTCGCGGGGGTCAGAACAGTAGTCACGTCGCCTCTTCTCTAGCTCGACGAGCTGTCGTACCAGGGTCAACATCCAACCAGGCCGAAAACGTTCCCGCTCGTGGCTTTTCTTCGAAACTTCTTCTCAAGATGGCTGTCTGTTGCCGGTTCGCGGCGAATGTGCCGTATTGCATGGCGCTACGGTTTCGCGTTGCTTGTCGTTGGTGGATCCTCCCGGCCGGCTTGCCGGTTTGTTCATGAGGACGTGCCCGGAGCCTAAATGGTTCATGCCTGGAAGGGAACGTGATGTGCGCGTCACTCCTGCGAGGGATCGAACGTGTATGCGAGGCTGGACTAGTGTGGGGGTTCTCGGAGGGTGGCGTTACAACCGCTCTACCAGGCCTCGGTACCCTCTCAGCGGCGACCGAAGCCGAGCCCGATACCCACCTGGGCCCCAAATGAAATTCAGCGAGGAGCGAACCGCGTGACCGCCGATACGTCCGTGCCGTCCACTGCGCTGCTGACCGGAGCAGACCGAGACGGTTCCAACTACACCGCGCGGCACCTGCTCGTACTCGAGGGGCTCGAAGCGGTTCGCAAGCGTCCCGGGATGTACATCGGATCCACCGACAGCCGCGGTCTCATGCACTGCCTCTGGGAGATCATCGACAACTCCGTCGACGAAGCTCTCGGCGGTTACTGCGACCACATCGAGGTGATCCTCCACGACGACCAGTCCGTCGAGGTCCGGGACAACGGGCGTGGTATCCCGGTCGACGTCGAGCCCAAGACGGGTCTGTCCGGCGTCGAAGTCGTGATGACCAAGCTGCACGCCGGCGGAAAGTTCGGCGGCGGCTCCTACGCGGCGTCGGGCGGCCTGCACGGAGTGGGCGCCTCCGTGGTCAACGCGCTCTCCGCCCGGCTCGACGTCGAGGTCGACCGCAACAGCGCGACCCATTCGATCAGCTTCCGGCGCGGAGTGCCGGGAATCTTCACCGAGCAGGGGCCGGACAGTCCGTTCGACCCGGCCAACGGCCTGCTCAAGGGCAAGCGGGTGCCCAAGGCGCGCACCGGTACCAGGGTGCGTTACTGGGCGGACCGGCAGATCTTCCTCAAGGACGCCAAGCTCAACCTGGAGACGCTCCACCAGCGGGCCAGGCAGACGGCCTTCCTCGTCCCCGGGCTCACGATCGTCGTCCGCGACGAACGGGGTCTCGACGGCGAGGGCAAGACCGAGGAGACCTTCCGCTTCGACGGCGGAATCAGTGAATTCTGCGAGTACCTCGCCCAGGACAAGGCGGTCTGCGACGTCCTGCGCCTGACCGGTCAGGGCACGTTCAAGGAGACCGTGCCGGTCCTCGACGAGCGCGGGCACATGACGGCGACGGAGGTCACTCGTGAACTCGCCGTCGACATCGCCCTGCGCTGGGGCACCGGGTACGACACCAACCTCAAGTCCTTCGTCAACATCATCGCCACCCCCAAGGGCGGCACGCATGTGACCGGATTCGAACGCTCCGTGACCAAGACGGTCAATGAGGCGCTGCGCTCCGCCAAGCTGCTTCGCGTCGCCGAGGACGACATCGTCAAGGACGACGCACTGGAGGGCCTCACCGCAGTCGTCACCGTGCGGCTGGCGGAGCCGCAGTTCGAGGGCCAGACCAAGGAGGTGCTCGGCACTTCGGCTGCCAACCGGATCGTCGCCAACGTCGTGGCCAAGGAACTGAAGGCGTTCCTGACCTCGACGAAGCGCGATGCCAAGGCCCAGGCCAGGGCGGTCCTGGACAAGGCCGTGGCGGCCGCCCGGACCCGTATCGCGGCCCGCCAGCACAAGGACGCGCAGCGCCGCAAGACGGCGTTGGAGTCCTCCTCGCTGCCGGCGAAGCTCGCCGACTGCCGCAGTGACGACGTGGACCGCAGCGAGCTCTTCATCGTCGAGGGCGACTCCGCGCTCGGTACGGCCAAGCTCGCCCGGAACAGCGAGTTCCAGGCACTGCTGCCGATCCGGGGCAAGATCCTCAACGTCCAGAAGGCGTCCGTCTCGGACATGCTGAAGAACGCCGAGTGCGGGGCGATCATCCAGGTCATAGGAGCCGGGTCGGGGCGCACCTTCGACATCGACGCCGCTCGCTACGGGAAGATCGTCCTGCTGGTGGACGCCGATGTCGACGGCGCGCACATCCGCATCCTGCTGCTGACGCTCTTCCAGCGCTACATGCGGCCCATGGTCGAGGCCGGCCGGGTCTTCGCCGCGGTACCCCCGCTGCACCGGATCGAGCTGGTCCAGCCCAAGAAGGGCCAGGACAAGTACATCTACACGTACTCCGACAACGAGCTGCGCCAGCGGCTGCTGGAGCTTCAGCGGAAGAACATCCGGTACAAGGAGTCGATCCAGCGCTACAAGGGGCTGGGAGAGATGGACGCCGATCAGCTGGCCGAGACCACGATGGACCCGCGGCACCGCACCCTGCGGCGGATCAACATCGGCGACCTGGAATCGTCCGAGCAGGTCTTCGACCTGCTGATGGGCAATGAGGTGGCGCCGCGCAAGGAATTCATCACCAGCTCGGCCGCCACCCTGGACCGCTCGCGCATCGACGCCTGAGCGATGCCGTCTCCACCCGTGGGTGGAGACGGCGACTCCACCCACGATCAACCCCTGAGCCGATCCCCCGACCTGGCTGTTTCCGTAGCGTCGAAGGCGTTCAACCGTCTCGCGTCTCGGAGGCAGCCATGTCCGGTCCCGTCAACATCCTGGTGTTCGTCGCCGTCGTCGTCGTTGTCGTGATCCGCCAGTGCTCGGCACGGCGGATCACGGACGACAAGCGTTGGTGGATCCTGCCGGGCATTCTCCTCGTCATGTCGCTGCGCGAGCCCGGGCTGCTCGACCCGCGTCACTCGGCGCTGTCCGCTGCGATCCTGGGCGCGGAGCTGGTGGTGGGGTTGGTGACCGGCGCCGGCTGGGGCTGGACGTCCCGGCTGTGGCGCGAGGCGGACGGCTCGCTGTGGAGCAGGGGCACCAAGGCCACCGTCTTCGTCTGGACGGGCGGGCTGGCGCTGCGGGCGGCCCTCTACGGGGCTGCGGCACTGATGGGCATACATCAGGCGGCGCGGCTCTGCTGTCGGCTCTCGCGGTCACGCTGGCGGTGCGCAGCGGCGTGCTGATGTGGCGGGCCGGTCCGATGCGTCCGGCGTACGGTGGCTGTGCCGACGGGGAGCCGTCGCAGCCGGTGTGGAAGGACCGCGTGTGACTCGGACGACCTGGACGGCCTGGCCGTCCCGTGAAGCCCTCTCGCCGGGGCATCGCACCCGTCCGCGAGCGGTGATCGCCTGGTCCGTCCGGGTCGCTCTGCTCACGGCCATGCTCTGGGGCACATTCACCGGCGGACGGTTCGGTCCCTGGGAGGTGGTCCTCGGGCTCGTGTGCGTCGTGGGCTGTGCGGTCGCCGCGTGGGCCTTCTTCCGGGCCAGCCTGGAGCACCGGCTGTGGCCTTCGCTGGGACTCCTGGCGCTGCTGATGGCCGCGGCATTCGGGGCACAACAAGTCGGCGCCGGTCTGCCCGCGGTGATCCTGTGGTGCGGTTGCGCGGTCGCCGCTCTGGAGCGGCTGCCCCTCACAGCAGGCATTCCGGCCACGGCCGTGGCGCTCGGTGCGTACGCCGCCGTCAACACGGACGGCTGGCTGAACACGGCCATGACCACAGCGGGCCTCTGCCTGGCGGGTTATGTACTGAGGCTGGATGCCGAGGCCCGTGGCAGCGCCCGGAGACTCCTCGCGCAGGAGCGAGCGGCCCGCGCGGCGGAGGCGGAGACCGCTGCCCTGGACGAGCGCGCCAGGATCGCCCGGGAGATCCACGACGTGCTCGCCCACAGCCTCTCCGCGCAGCTGGTGCACCTGGAGGCGGCGCGGCTGCTGATCGAGCAGGAGCCTGCGGGCGGGTTCCGGGACCAGATCCTGGAGCGGGTGGTGGCGGCACGTTCCATGGCACGTGAGGGGCTTGCGGAGACCCGCCAGGCGCTCTCGGCGCTTCGGGGGGAGGTGTCTCCCGTGGAGGACTTCCTGCGGCAGCTGGTGGTCGCGGAGCCCGCCGAGATGAGTGTGGTGGGGGAGCAGCGGGCCTTGACCGCGGAGGCGTCGCAGACGGTCCGGCGGGTGGCGCAGGAGGCCCTGACCAATGTGCGTAAACATGCGCCGGGGGCCAGGGTTCTCGTACGGCTGGAGTATCTGCCGGACGAAATCGCCCTGGAGGTGCGGGATCGGGGCGGGCATGGAGTCGAGGAGGAACTCGCCGGCACCGGCTCCGGATACGGTCTGCTGGGGATGAGGGAGCGGGCCGAGCTGATGGGCGGGACGCTGGAGGCCGGCCCCGGCGAGGAGGGTTTCGTGGTGAGTCTGCGGGTGCCCGCGTGAACGCGCGGGTCGTGGTTGCCGATGACCAGTCGGTGGTGCGCGAGGGAATCGTGATGCTGTTGGGGCTGCTGCCCGGAATCGAGGTGGTCGGATCGGCGAAGGACGGCGAAGAGGCCGTCGCACTCGTGGCCGAGCTGGATCCGGACGTGGTTCTGATGGATCTGCGGATGCCCCGTTGCGACGGGGCGGAGGCGACACGACGGATTCGCAAGGAGTATCCGGGAACCCAGGTGGTGGTGCTCACGACGTTCGCGGACGACGACTCACTCTTTCCCGCGCTGCAGGCAGGAGCCCGGGGTTACCTCACCAAGGACGCCGGAGGCGACGAGATCGTGCGGGCCATTCAGGCCGTGCTGTCGGGCGAGGCCGGACTCTCGCCTTCCGTACAGCGCCGCCTTCTGGAGCGCGTCACCGCGCAAACCCCGTCGCCCGGCCCGGCCCCCGAGCCGCATCTTCCCGACGGTCTGACGCCACGTGAGCTCGAAGTGCTGGTCCTGATCGCGGAGGGGCTGTCCAATCAGGAGATCGCCCGCAGGCTGCATATTTCGCAGGCAACCGTGAAGAGTCATATCAACAATCTCTTCGCCAAGGCCGGCGTGCGCGATCGGGCACAGGCCGTTCGCTACGCGTACGTTCGGGGCCTCGCACAGCCGCCCGGGTCAGCCTTCACCTGAAGAGGTGAAGACGGCCGAATGAAGTGCCCGGGATCTTCCCGATCTGCCCATTCTTGGGTACGCGGCCGAAGTGGTCCGTGGACAAGGGGAGTTGTTCGGTGGAGAAGGAAGCAGGGCGTGAGGCCGTAGCGACGCGGCTCGGCGACCCGTGGTACGACGAGCCCGCCTCCGGATGGGGCGAGCCGAACGGCGCGGGGAGCCTCGCCCCCGCAGGGCCGCCCGCGCCGGCGAACTCGCGGTGCGGCCACAGCGCGGCAGACATCTATCTGGAGGTGCAGCGCAGCGAGGCCTTCCGGGAAGTGCGCCGTCGGTACCGGCGGTTCGTCGTCCCCGCCACCCTGGCCTTCCTCGTCTGGTATCTCGCCTACGTCGTCGTCGCGACCACGGAACCCGGGCTGATGGCCCGTCCGGTGGTCGGAGCGGTCAATGTAGCGATGGTCGCGGGGCTCGGACAGTTCCTCTCGACCTTCCTGCTCACCGGGGCGTACGCACGACACGCACGGCTGCGCAAGGACCGGGCCGCGCTCGAACTGCGCTGGGAGACACAGGAGATGACGCGGGGGATCGGGCGTTGAACGGGAACCATGAGACGTTGGCGCTCCTGCTGTTCAGCGCCTTCATCGCAGTGACGCTCGCCATCACCGCCTGGGTGAGTCGCAACCGGCGCGGCTCGGCCGAGGAGTTCTACGCGGGCGGCCGGTTGTTCTCTCCCATGGAGAACGGTTTCGCCATCGCGGGCGACTACATGTCGGCTGCGTCCTTCCTCGGTATCTCGGGCCTGATCGCCCTCTTCGGCTATGACGGCATGCTCTACTCGGTCGGCTTCCTCGTGGCCTGGCTCGTCGTCCTGCTCCTGGTGGCCGAACTGGTCCGCAACTGCGGCCGGTTCACTCTCGCCGACGTGGTCGCGGCACGGATGGCGGAGCGCCCGGTCCGGATCGCCGCGGGCACCTCGTCCGTGACCGTCTCCGTGCTCTATCTGGTGGCACAGATGGTGGGCGCGGGCAGTCTGATCGCGCTGCTGCTCGGCGGTACGAGCGGCGCGGCCCGCTCCTGGACGGTCATCGGTGTCGGGGCGCTCATGGTGATCTATGTGTCGCTCGGCGGGATGCGCGCCACCACCTGGATCCAGATCGTCAAGGCCGTTCTGCTGATGGCGGGAGCGGTCGTGCTCACCGTCCTCGTCCTGGTTCACTTCCACGGCGACTTCAACGCCCTGCTCAACTCCGCAGCCGAACGGAGCGGCCACGGGAGCCGGTTCCTCTCGCCCGGCCTCCGGTACGGCGGAACCTGGACGGCTCGGGTCGACTTCATCAGCCTGGGGCTGGCCCTGGTACTGGGCACGGCGGGACTGCCGCACATCCTGTCGCGGTTCTACACCGTGCCCACCGCCCGCGCGGCCCGACGATCGGTCGTCTGGTCCATCGGGCTCATCGGCAGCTTCTACCTGATGACGATCGTGCTCGGATTCGGGGCGGCGGCACTGGTCGGCACGGCTGAGGTGCGGGCGTCGAATCCCGCGGGGAACACTGCCGTGCCGCTGCTGGCTCTGGTGCTCGGCGGCGGTGAGGGGTCCACCGGGGGAGCGATTCTGTTCGCCGTGGTCGCCGCTGTCGCGTTCGCGACCATCCTCGCCGTCGTCGCGGGGATCACCCTGGCCTCGTCCGCCTCCGTGGCCCATGACCTCTACGCCTCACTCAGACGTCCGGGCGCCAAGCAGTACAGCGAGGTCGCCGTGGCCAGGGTCGCCGCAGCCGGGATCGGGGTGGCCGCCATCGGGCTCGGTCTGGTCGCCCAGGACCTGAATGTGGCGTTCCTGGTGGGGCTGGCCTTCGCCGTCGCCGCTTCGGCCAACCTTCCGGTACTGCTGTACTCCCTGTTCTGGCGCGGGTTCACCACACGGGGGGCGGTCTGGTCGGTCTACGGCGGGCTGATCCCGGCCGTGCTGCTGGTGATCCTCTCCCCGGTGGTTTCCGGCAGTCCCACCTCTCTCTTCCCCGGCGCCGACTTCCAGCTCTTCCCCTTGGAGAACCCCGGCCTGGTCTCCATTCCCCTGGGCTTCCTGGCCGGCTGGATCGGAACAGCCACCTCCACCGAGCCACCCGATGCCGCCAAGCATGCGGAGACCGAGGTGCGTGCGCTGACCGGGGCCGGAGCGGTGTAGCCACGTGCTCGCATCGCGCGGCCCGGGGAGCTCAGGCCTGTCCCCCCCCCGGGAATCACCGCGGGGAGCCGTGCGCGGGCACTGTCGTACGCGAGCGCCCAAGCGCCATCGGCCACCCATCGACAGCCGACCGGGGGACTTGCGACCGGGTGACATGCGACAGGTGGCGGCTCTCTCCCCGGCGCTCCGACATCTCAGGAACCATTCGGACGCCTACGATGGCGCCGCACCCGGCCGGGCCGCACGCTGGACGTGGACACGCTGCCGATCAGCACGCGGCAAAGGAGCTCTGGGAGGACCGTGTGGCCGCTTCGTCGCCCACCACCGACGTACCACCCGCCCGATACGACGACCTGCGGGCGCTGGTGATCAACTGCACCCTCAAGCGGTCGCCGGAGCGCAGCAACACCCAGGGGCTGATCGACCACAGCACCACGATCATGGACGCGCAGGGAGTGCACGTCGATGCGGTGCGGGCCGTGGACCACGACATCGCCACCGGTGTGTGGCCGGACATGACCGAGCACGGCTGGGCGACAGACGCCTGGCCCACCCTCTACCAGCAGGTCCTCGCGGCGGACATCCTGGTGCTGGCCGGCCCGATCTGGCTGGGTGACAACAGCTCCGTGATGAAACAGGTCATCGAACGCCTCTACGCCTGCTCCAGCCTGCTCAACGAAGCCGGCCAGTACGCCTACTACGGACGGGTCGGCGGCTGCCTGATCACAGGCAACGAGGACGGTGTCAAGCACTGTGCCATGAACGTCCTCTACAGCCTGCAGCACCTGGGATACACCATCCCGCCGCAGGCGGACGCCGGGTGGATCGGAGAAGCGGGCCCCGGCCCCTCCTACCTCGACCCCGGCTCGGGCGGTCCGGAGAACGACTTCACCAACCGCAACACCACCTTCATGACATGGAACCTGCTGCACCTGGCCCGCATGATGAAGGACCTGGGCGGCATCCCCGCCTACGGCAACCAGCGCACCGCCTGGGACGCCGGCTGCCGCCACGACTACGAGAACCCCGAACACCGCTAGACGAGTAGTTCCGAATCCGGGGTCCGCAAACGCGGCGAGGGTGTCCGACATCGAGTGGTGAGGACCGAGTTGGACACCCGCTTGACTGCACTGTACGTCCACATCGACGACCGATCGAAGACTACGGCGCGGGCGGCCGCCGCGGCCAACTGGCCGACCCTCGCGCCGGTGCCTGCCCCGAGGACGATCGGTGCCGTCGGCCCCGATGCCGAACAGGCAGCGGCGTGCCACCGTCCGGCGGACCCGGACCGTTTCGCTCCAGCCGTCACCGCTTCCTGCTGTGCGGACCGGATGGAGAACGGGACGGGTCAACTGTGGCGGTGGGCAGCGGCTGAGGGGGCCGGGGGCCTGTGTACTGGCCGCTGGGCCGCATACGCAACGGCCGTTCCTCGTACTCCTCCAGTGCGTGCGCGATCCAGCCCGCCGTGCGTGACACGGCGAACACGGTCTCGCCCGCATCCGCGGCCATGCCGGAGGAGACCGAGAGCACGGCGAGCGCCAGGTCGACATTGGCGTGCAGGGGCGCATGGCGAGCGGTCGTCGTGACCACGTCGCGCGCCGCAGCGAGGGCCCGAGCCGCTTGTGGAACGTCCGCGAGCAGGGCGAACAGGGCCTGCGCCCGAGGGTCTTCGCGGATGTAGAGGCGATGACCGAGTCCTGGCACCCTTCGTCCGGTACGGAGATGGTCCGCGACCACCGGGACCGCGCTGCCCCGCTCCAGGACCTCGGCCAGCATCCGGTGTGCCAGGCCGCTCGCCGCGCCGTGCAGTGGGCCCTCCAGAACCCCGAGGCCCGCGGAGACCACCGCGTACGGATGGGCATGGGCGGACGCCGCGACCCTGGCGGCCAGCGTCGACGCCGCGAGGTCGTGGTCGATCAACAGGGTGAGGGCGGTGTCCAGTGCGGCGATCGACGGCTCGTCGGCCGGTCGGCTGGTGAGTTTCGGCCACAGCCGTCGTGCCAGTCGATTCCCGGTTCCGTTCGCCACCTCCTCGGACAAGTCATTCTCCGAATGCCCGCCCGCGGCCAGGGGCAGGGCTTCGACCAGGGTCGGGATCAGGCTCCGTGCCCCGGCGAGCACCGCTTCGCGCGAGAGGTCGAAGCGGAGTGGATCGGCCGTCGCCGCGGCGATCGCGGCCACCCGCAGCCGGTCCGTCGAGCCACTGTGCGCGGGCAGCGACTCGACTGCCCGGTGCGCCGCGGAGAGCGCCTCCGGGGGTGCCGTGAAGCGGATGCCGGGTCGCAGCTCGCCGGTCCAGAGCCATTCGGCGACCTCTTCGTAGGGGTACCGGCCGGCCAGTTCGGTCGCCTCGACGCCGCGGAAGTAGTAGCGGTCGCCCTCGATCAGGGTGATGCCGGTACGGAAGACCAGATCGCCGGTGGCGGGGGAGGACTCCCGGCGGCCCGTGCGCCGGGCCAGCGCATCGACCTCCGCGGCGTCGAACGTGCTGCCGCGTCCGCCGGGAGCGCGTGTGCTGCTGAGCTGCCCCCGGCTGACGTACGCGTACACCGTCTCGGGTTTCACACCGAGCCGTTCGGCCGTCTCGCGGGTGCTGAGCCGTTGCGGAGCGGACGCGGCCGGGACGTCGCCGGGCGCTGCTTGATCCTTCATGCCGTCAACCGTATCCATATTGATTCAATCAACATTGACAACATTTGAGTCAATCATGGATGGTCAAATCAATATTGATGAGTCCGCCAGAACGCGCATGGAGGAAGAGATGCAGACCACCACCGACGGAACTCCGCTCGACGTACCCCGAGGGCTCGCGGGCGTCGTCGTCACCGACACGGCCCTCGGCGACGTCCGCGGGCGCGAGGGCTTCTACCACTACCGGCAGTACTCGGCGATCGAACTCGCACAGACCCGCAGCTTCGAGGACGTCTGGTACCTGATGTCCGAGGGCACGCTGCCCGATGCCGGGGCCCGAGCCGAATTCGCCGCCCGCACCGCGGCGCTGCGCCGACTGCCCGCGGAAGTGCGGGAGGCCCTGCCCGCCATAGCCCGGGCGGGAGCCGCCTCCGGACCCCTGGCCGGTCTGCGTACCGCCCTCTCGCTCCTCGGCGCCTCGGCCGGCTTCCGGCCGGTGTACGACATCGACGCCGACCAGCGCCGCGGTGACGCCCTGGCAGCCTGTGCCGCCGTTCCCACCGTGCTGACGGCCCTGCACCGGCTCGGCCGGGGTCTCGAACCGGTCGAGCCGCGTGACGACCTGCCGTACGCGGCCAACTACCTTTACATGCTGACCGGTTCCGTGCCGGACGCCGCACGTGTCAGGGCCGTGGAGCAGTATCTGATCTCCACGGTCGACCACGGTTTCAACGCCTCGACCTTCACCGGCCGGGTGGTCGCCTCCACCGGTGCCGATGTCGCAGCCTGCCTGGTGGCGGCCGTCGGAGCGCTCTCCGGACCGCTGCACGGAGGCGCGCCCAGTCGCGCCCTCGACACCCTGGACGCCATCGGCACCCCCGACCGCATCGACGGCTGGATCCGCGGACGGGTGCTCGCCGGCGAGCGGATCATGGGATTCGGTCACCCCGTCTACCGCACCGAGGATCCCCGCTCACGCATGCTCCGGGGTATCGCCCAGGGCTTCGGCGGCCCGCTCGTCGACTTCGCCGTCGAGGTCGAGCGGCAGGTCGAGGCGATCCTCGCCGAGCTCAAGCCGGGCCGTGAGCTGCACACCAACGTGGAGTTCTACGCCGGAGTCGTCATGGAGCTGTGCGGCCTGCCGCGAGAGATGTTCACGCCGACGTTCTGCGCGGCGCGGGTGGTCGGCTGGAGCGCCAATATCCTGGAGCAGGCGGAGGACTCGAAGATCATCCGTCCGGCGGCCCGATACGTCGGTACGCCCCCGCCGCAGCCGGTCCCGGCGCCCTGACGTCCCCGAGGAAGGTCCCTGTTGAGCCCGTCGTTCCCGCCCCGCAAGCAGCAGATCCCGGTCATCGTCCTTGCGGGGTTCCTGGGATCCGGCAAGACGACGTTGCTCAACCACCTTCTCCGCAACCGTGCGGGGAACCGGATCGGTGTCATCGTCAACGATTTCGGTTCCATCGAGATCGACGCCATGACGGTCTCCGGGCAGGTCGGCTCGACGGTCTCGCTGGGCAACGGATGCCTGTGCTGTGCGGTCGACGCGAGCGAACTCGACACCTTCCTGGAGACGCTGACCAGGCCCGCCGCCCGCCTCGACGTGATCGTCATCGAGGCCAGCGGGCTGGCGGAGCCGCAGGAACTCGTACGCATGCTCCTGGCCAGCGACAATCCGTACATTGTGTACGGGGGGCTGCTGGAGGTCGTCGATGCCGCGGAGTTCGACGCCACCCGGCTGCGCCATCCGGAGATCGATCGCCATCTCGCTGTCGCCGATCTTGTCGTCCTGAACAAGACGGACCGGGTCGGAAGCGAGGACCAGGCCCGTATCCGGGACGCCATCGCGGCGACAGGCGCCCCGGCCGCCGGTGAAGGGGCGGGCGGCGGCGCGGCCGCCGTCATCTGTGCCACGTACGGACGCATCGATCCCGAACTGCTCTTCGACCCGGCGCTGCGGCCGGACGGCGAGGAGAGGTCGCGCCAGCTCACCTTCGAGGATCTGCTGCTGGCGGAGCGCGCGGAGGACGAGACCGACGGGCACGAGCATCATCTGCACGCCTCGTACGAGAGCCTCTCCTTCACCGCGGCCGTCCCCATGAATCCCCGTCGGCTGATGGAGTTTCTCGACTCCAGGCCGCAGGGTCTCTACCGGATCAAAGGGTTCGTCGACTTCGGCGTGGGCGACCGCGGCAACAAGTACTCGCTGCATGCGGTCGGCAGGTTCCTGCGGTTCGACCCGCAGCCCTGGACACGCGACGAACCGCGCCTCACCCAGCTGGTGCTGATCGGCTCGGGCATCGACCCCGAGGCCCTGCACAAGGGGCTGGCCGACTGCCGCGAGAGCACGGCACCGGCGCCCGACGCGACGCAGGACGCCGCACATGAGCGAAGCATGTGGGGCGTCCTGCGGTACGTGCAAAGGTCCGACGACGAAGCCTAGTGCGGTGACCGGACGCGTCTTCGATCCGGCCGTCTACACCGGGCCCGCGATCACCGCGACCGGCTTGACCAGCGGCGTTCCCGAGCCATCGCGCCTCGGGTCCGGCTCCGGCAGCTCGGTCGGCGCACCGTTCTTCTGTGCGGCGCGGGCAGGCGTCGCGCCCGCCCAGCCGAACACCAGAACGTCCTCGCCCTTGAGGAACCGCTGGCATCGCACCCCGCCGGTGGCCCGGCCCTTGCGCGGATACTGGTCGAACGGGGTGAGCTTGCACGTCAGCACCGAGTCGTCCAGCGTGCCGTGCGAACCGGCCACCGTGAAGACCACCGCGTCCGCCGCCGGATCCACTGCGGTGAACGAGATCACCTCCGTGCCGGCCGCGAGCTTGATCCCCGCCATGCCTCCCGCCGGCCGTCCCTGCGGCCTCACTTGTGCCGCCTGGTAGCGCAGCAACTGCGCGTCGGACGTGATGAAGACCAGATCCTCCTCGCCGGTGCGCAGCTCGGCCGCGCCGACGATCCGGTCACCGTCCTTGAGAGCGATGACCTCCAACTCGTCCTTGTTGGCCGGGTAGTCCGGCACCACTCGCTTGACAACTCCCTGCAGGGTGCCGATCGCCAGGCCGGGGGAGGCCTCGTCGAGGGTGGTGAGGCAGATGACCTCCTCGTCGCTCTCCAGCGTGAGGAACTCCGACACCATCGCCCCACCCGAAAGGTTGGGTGCCGCGTGGGTGTCCGGCAGCTGGGGCAGATCGATCACCGCGAGCCGCAGCAGCCGTCCCGTCGACGTCACCACACCCACATCGCCGCGAGCAGTCGCCGGCACGGCCGAAACGATCACATCGTGCTTGGCACGCTTGGCGTCCTCGGCGAAGACGATCGGATCGTCATGGGCGGTACGGGCCAGCAGTCCGGTCGACGACAACAGCACCCGGCACGGGTCGTCCGCCACCTCCAGCGGCACCGATGCGACCTGCGAACCGGCCGACTCCAGCAGCACCGTACGCCGGTCGGTACCGAACTTCTTCGCGACCGCGGCCAGTTCGGAGGAGACGAGCTTGCGCAGCTCGGTGTCCGAATCGAGGATGGTGGTCAGCTTGTCGATCTCGTCGTTGAGCCGGTCCCGCTCGCCCTCCAGCTCGATCCGGTCGAACCGGGTCAGGCGGCGCAGCGGGGTGTCCAGGATGTACTGCGTCTGGATCTCGCTGAGCGAGAAGCGCTCGATGAGCCGCTCCTTCGCCTGCGCCGAGTTGTCACTGGACCGGATGAGCCGGATGACCTCGTCGATGTCGATCAGCGCGACGAGCAGGCCCTCGACCAGATGCAGCCGGTCACGGCGCTTGCCCCGGCGGAACTCGCTGCGCCGGCGCACCACGTCGAAGCGGTGGTCGAGATAGACCTCGAGCAGCTCCTTGAGCCCCAGCGTGAGCGGCTGCCCGTCCACCAGTGCCACATTGTTGATGCCGAAGGAGTCCTCCATCGGCGTCAGCTTGTAGAGCTGCTCCAGCACGGCCTCCGGAACGAAGCCGTTCTTCACTTCGATGACCAGGCGCAGGCCGTGCTCGCGGTCGGTCAGGTCCTTCACGTCCGCGATGCCCTGGAGCTTCTTCGCCGAGACCAGGTCCTTGATCTTGGCGATCACCTTCTCCGGTCCTACGGCGAAGGGCAGTTCCGTCACGACCAGGCCCTTGCGGCGCGCCGTCACGTTCTCCACGGAGACGGTCGCACGGATCTTGAACGTGCCGCGCCCGCCGGCGTACGCGTCCTTGATGCCGCCCAGGCCGACGATCCGGCCACCGGTCGGCAGATCGGGGCCGGGGACGAACCGCATCAGGGTCTCCAGGTCCGCGCCCGGATGCTTGATCAGATGACGGGCGGCGGCGATGACCTCGCCCAGGTTGTGCGGCGGCATATTGGTCGCCATGCCGACGGCGATCCCGGACGACCCGTTGACCAGGAGGTTCGGGTACGCGGCCGGGAGAACGGTCGGCTCCTGCTCCTGGCCGTCGTAATTCGACTGGAAGGCGACGGTGTCCTCGTCGATCGACTCCGTCATCAGCGACGTCGCGTCGGCCATCCGGCACTCGGTGTACCGCATGGCGGCCGGCGGGTCGTCGTTTCCGAGCGAGCCGAAGTTGCCGTGGCCGTCCACCAGGGGGAGCCGCATGGAGAACGGCTGTGCCAGACGGACCAACGCGTCGTAGATCGACGCGTCGCCGTGCGGGTGCAACTTGCCCATGACCTCGCCCACGACACGCGCGCACTTCACGAAGCCGCGGTCGGGGCGCAGGCCCATCTCGTTCATCTGGTACACGATGCGGCGGTGCACCGGCTTCATGCCGTCACGGGCGTCCGGCAGGGCCCGTGAGTAGATCACCGAGTACGCGTACTCAAGGAAGGAGCCCTGCATTTCGTCGACGACGTCGATGTCGAGGATCTTCTCCTCGAAGTCGTCCGGCGGCGGGGTCTTCGTGCTGCGGCGGGCCATCGCTGCTGCGACTCCTTCACGGATTCTGTTCGGGCAACCTGAGGTTCTGACGCCGACCATTGTGGACCTCCGCACTGACATCGCCGACCTCGACCCGTCCCAGGAGCCGCTCCGGACCCCTCTCGGGGTGGTTCCGCGACCCGTCGGGAAGGGGCACGCCCCTCTTTCACGCGAACTTCCGCGGTATGGGAACTTCGTCAGGTGTCTGTGCGCTTGCTTACAGTGGCAGGTCTCGCAGGAAATCCAGTATCGCGATCGAAGGGACGTACATGCCCATGGGTCACACGGCCACAGCCCGGGCCGGCTCCGGCGGCTTGACAGCGACCGAGCACCGTCTGGCCAACGGCCTGCGCGTGGTGCTCTCCGAGGACCATCTGACCCCGGTCGCCGCGGTCTGCCTCTGGTACGACGTCGGTTCGCGCCACGAGGTCAAGGGACGCACCGGTCTGGCTCACCTCTTCGAGCACCTGATGTTCCAGGGCTCCGGCCAGGTCAAGGGGAACGGCCACTTCGAGCTGGTGCAGGGGGCCGGCGGTTCGCTCAACGGGACCACCAGCTTCGAGCGCACCAACTACTTCGAGACGATGCCCACGCACCAGCTGGAGCTGGCCCTCTGGCTGGAAGCCGACCGCATGGGCTCGCTGCTCGCCGCGCTCGACGAGGAGTCCATGGAGAATCAGCGGGACGTCGTCAAGAACGAGCGGCGCCAGCGCTACGACAACGTTCCCTACGGCACGGCGTTCGAGAAGCTGACGGCCCTGGCCTATCCCGAGGGCCACCCGTACCACCACACGCCGATCGGCTCGATGGCCGACCTGGACGCGGCGACCCTGGAGGACGCGCGTGCCTTCTTCCGAACGTACTACGCGCCCAACAACGCGGTGCTCTCCGTCGTCGGCGACATCGATCCCGAGCGGACGCTCGCCTGGATCGAGAAGTACTTCGGTTCCATCCCGTCCCACGACGGCAAGCAGCCGCCGCGCGACGGCACGCTCCCGGAGACCATCGGCGAGCAGCTGCGCGAAGAGGTGCACGAGGAGGTTCCGGCGCGGGCACTGATGGCCGCCTACCGGCTGCCGCACGACGGCACCCGTGAGTGCGACGCGGCGGATCTCGCGCTGACCGTGCTCGGCGGCGGCGAGTCGTCGCGGCTGCACAACCGTCTGGTGCGCCGTGACCGTACGGCCGTGGCGGCCGGATTCGGGCTGCTGCGGCTGGCCGGTGCCCCCTCGCTCGGCTGGCTGGACGTCAAGACGTCCGGCGGTGTCGAGGTGCCGCAGATCGAGGCCGCGGTCGACGAGGAGCTGGCCCGGTTCGCGGCCGAGGGTCCCACGCCCGAGGAAATGGAGCGTGCACAGGCCCAGTTGGAGCGGGAGTGGCTGGACCGGCTCGGTACGGTCGCGGGCCGCGCCGACGAACTCTGCCGGTTCGCCGTGCTGTTCGGTGACCCGCAACTCGCCCTGACCGCGGTACAGCGGGTGCTCGACGTCACCGCGGAAGAGGTCCAGGCCGTCGCCAAGGCCCAGCTGCGCCCCGACAACCGGGCGGTGCTGGTCTACGAGCCGGTCGAATCGGTCGAGCCCGCGGACGCAGCGGACACCGATGAGAACGACGCCGACGACACCGACGCGCACGAAGGGGCGGACAAGTGACCGACGCTGCCGCGACTGGAGTTTCGATGCAGTACCACCCGCAGCCCGCCCCCGGCGTCGCGCGGCCCTGGGCGTTTCCCGCGCCGGAGCGCGGCGCCCTGCCCAACGGCCTCACGGTGCTGCGCTGCCACCGCCCCGGCCAGCAGGTGGTGGCGGTCGAGATCTTCCTCGACGCCCCTCTGGACGCGGAGCCCGAGGGCCTCGACGGCGTGGCCACGATCATGTCGCGGGCGCTGTCCGAGGGCACCGACAAGCACACTGCCGAGGAGTTCGCCGCCGAACTGGAGCGCTGCGGCGCCACCCTCGACGCGCACGCGGACCACCCCGGAGTCCGGGTATCCCTGGAGGTCCCGGCCTCCCGGCTGGCCAAGGCGCTCGCGCTGGTCGCCGAGGCGCTGCGGTCGCCCGCCTTCGCCGACAGCGAGATCGAACGGCTGGTGCGCAACCGGCTCGACGAGATCCCGCACGAGCAGGCCAACCCCGCCCGGCGAGCCGCGAAGCAGCTCTCCAAGGAGCTCTTCCCGGCCACGGCGCGGATGTCGCGTCCGCGCCAGGGCACCGAGGAGACGGTGGAGCGGATCGACTCGGCGGCCGTGCGTGCCTTCTTCGACGCCCACGTCAGGCCGTCCACGGCGACCGCAGTGGTCGTCGGTGACCTCACCGGTATCGACCTCGACGCGCTGCTCACCGACACCCTCGGTGACTGGTCGGGCGACGCCGCCGAGCCCCGTCCGGCCCCGCCGATCACCGCCGACGACACCGGCCGAGTAGTGATCGTCGACCGTCCCGGCGCGGTGCAGACGCAGCTGTTGATCGGCCGTATCGGCGCCGACCGGCACGACAGCGTGTGGCCGGCCCAGGTGCTGGGCACGTACTGCCTGGGCGGCACGCTCACCTCCCGGCTGGACCGTGTGCTGCGTGAGGAAAAGGGCTATACCTACGGCGTGCGGGCCTTCGCCCAGGTGCTGCGGTCGTCGGCCCCGGACTCCGCCTCGGGGGCGACCGGCGCCGCGATGCTCGCCATCAGCGGATCGGTGGACACGGAGTCCACCGGACCGGCGCTGCAGGACCTGTGGACGGTCCTGCGGACCCTGGCGGCCGAGGGGCTGACCGATGAGGAGCGCGAGACGGCCGTGCAGAATCTCGTGGGTGTCGCACCGCTGAAGTTCGAGACGGCGGCGTCCGTCGCGGGCACTCTCGCCGACCAGGTCGAGCAGCACCTCCCGGACGACTACCAGGCACAGCTGTACGCCCGGCTGGCGGAGACCGGAACGGTCGAGGCGACCGCAGCGGTGGTCAACGCCTTCCCGGGCGACCGCCTGGTCACGGTCCTCGTCGGTGACGCCGCGCGGATCGAGGAGCCGGTCCGCGCCCTGGGCATCGGAGAGGTGTCTGTGGTCGCCGGCTGACGGTCGTCGCACGCCGTCGCGGATGCCGGAGGACCGACCCGGCGGAACTCCGGGAAGAGCAGGTCGCACCGGCTGAGTGCCGGTCGCCCCGGTAGGTCCACCGATGCGCCATGGGTGCTCATACCGGGACAAGAGGGAGACCCTGTGCGTCATGTCTCGCCAGGGTCTCCCTTTTGTCCGTTCTGAGGCGGGGGTTGCCTGTCGGTCCTGTGGGATGCGCTACAAAACGGCCTGTCCGTTTGGTGAATGAAAGTGACCCCGCTTAGCGTCGGCTGGGCTGTCCGCCACTCGTATGCCGCAACCGTGACGTACCGGGCAGTCATCGCCGAGTCCCCGTCAGGCGCGAGCCCGGGGAGCCGGGGACCCACGCAGTCCCTGGGGTGAATCGGATGCCTGATCCTCGGTGAGGCCGGGGCGTCCGTAGGAGACCTTCCTGCTCCGAACCCGTCAGCTAACCCGGTAGGCGAGAAGGAAGGAAAGGATCAGCCACCACATGGCTTTCACCCGTGCCGCCGGGAAGCATCGTGCCCCGAGCCGACTGACCTGCGGGAGCGCCAAGATCGCCGGCGCCGCGGCTCTGGCGACCACCGGAGTCATCGGTGGCATGGCCTCTCCGGCCCTCGCCGCGGACGCCGGGACTCCCTCCGTCAGTGAGACCGGTCTGAACCAGATCATCGCCATCCAGGGCGCACTCGCCGACCAGATCGCCGCCCAGGCCGACGCACAGAAGCACCAGGCCGAGGCGAAGGCCCAGGCCCAGCGCAAGGCCGAGGCCGAGAAGAAGGCGGCGGAGGCGAAGGCCGAGGCGAAGCGGGCGGCCGAGGCGCGTGCCGAGAAGGTGCGTGCCGCCCGGTCCGCCGAGCGCACCCGCCTGGGCTACTTCCAGCTCCCGGTCGCCGGTTCGTACGTCACCACCGGCTACAAGTCCAGCGGATCGCTCTGGTCCTCCGGCAGCCACTCGGGCATCGACTTCCACGCCGTGTCCGGCAGCTCCGTCGTCGCCGTCGGCGCAGGAACGGTCGTCGAGGCCGGCTGGGGTGGCGCGTACGGCAACAACATCGTCCTCCGGATGACGGACGGTACGTACACGCAGTACGGCCACCTCTCCTCGATCGGAGTCTCCGTCGGCCAGAGCGTCGGTGCCGGGCAGCAGATCGGTCTCTCCGGCTCGACCGGCAACTCCACCGGCCCGCACCTCCACTTCGAGGCCCGGACCACGCCCTCGTACGGATCCGACATGGACCCCGTCGCGTACCTGCGCGCCCACGGTGTCAACGTCTGACCGGCACCCGTCCGCAACACCCCTTCGAAGGCCCCGGCGTCACGCCGGGGCCTTCGTCGTGCCCGACACCCGCGCCCGCCCCTCCCCGGGCCCGGCCGCCGAACCGCCCTGCTGCTGTCCGCCGGGCCGGCCCCGCGCGACCAAAAGATATTCATGAATTTCCATCCGGCATCGGAAATGTGGCCGCATTGCAATAGAGTCGCAGAACAGGCGTCGGTCGGGGCGGTCGCGTTTTGCGGGGATTGAGGCGGAGGTTCGGACATGCGCATTCCGGCGCATTCGGTATGCACGGCAATCCGTGACGACATCGTCTCCGGCGTCTTCGAACGCGGCAGCCGGCTCACCGAGGAGTTGTTGGCGCGCCGTTACGGGGTGTCCCGTGTCCCGGTACGGGAAGCGCTGCGCACCCTGGAGTCCGAGGGGTTCGTGGTCACCCGTCGGCACGCGGGAGCCTGTGTCGCCGAGCCCACGGAGCAGGAGGCCGCAGACCTCCTGGAGGTTCGGGCGCTGCTGGAGCCGCTGGGTGCCGCGCGCGCCGCGCAGCGCCGCACCGAGGCGCATCTCAAGGTGCTGCGCGGTCTGGTCAGACTCGGTCAGGAGCGGGCCAGGCGGGGTGAGGGGGAGGACCTGCGCTCACTGGGCGGCTGGTTCCACGAGACGTTGGCGCAGGCCTCGGGCAGTTCCAGCCTGATCGCGACGCTCACGCAGCTGCGGCACAAGATCGCCTGGATGTACGTGGTCGACCAGCCGGTCCGCCCGGTGGATTCCTGGGCGGAGCACGGAGCCATCGTGGACGCGGTGACGCGCGGCGACGCGGAGCGGGCGAGGGTGCTGGCCACCCAGCACGCCGAGCGGGCCACGGCCGTGCACCGGCTGCGCCGTGCCGACCGGCCGAGCCGTCGGCCGGCCGCGCCCCGCGTCGGCCGGGTGAGCAATTCGTAACACCCCGTAAACGCTTCAGGTGTTCGGAATCAATAATCACGCCGTATACAAAGGCTGGTAATTCCGTTCGGGTCTCTTTGGGCTGCCCGAATTCTCTTCGATCGTCCCTGCTCGGAAATGCGTGGAGCCGCGGTCCCGAATAAGGGTGCCGCGGCTCTCTCGCAGGAAATGGTTCAGACGGTCTCCGGAAGTTCGTCGAGCCCTTCGGCGACCAGCTTCGCCAAGCGGTCCAGGGCGGCTTCGGAGTCGTCGGCCTCGGATGCCAGCACGATCTCCTCGCCGCCGTGCGCGCCGAGACCGAGCACCGCGAGCATGGAGGCGGCGTTCACCGGGTTGCCATCGGCCTTGGAGATCGTCACGGGGATGCCGGAAGCCGTGGCGGCACGAACGAATATGGAAGCGGGACGGGCGTGCAGGCCCTCGGCCCAACCGACGTTGACGCGGCGCTCAGCCATGGTTCTGCCCTTCAGGAATCAATGGTTGTCTAGACCAGTCTCTCATGTGGTGCGCGATGCTCCGGCCGAGCCGCAGCACGCCCAGAACCTGTGCTGTACCGCCGATCGGCCCCCTCAGACTGCCCCGGCCCCAGCCCCTACGCGACCGCTGACGGAGCCGTAGTCTTGGCCCATGCAGCCCTCGCCGGAGCAGAGTCCGCAGCACGCGTATCCCGACCACTGGGAAGCGGACGTCGTCCTCCGGGACGGGGGGACGGCGCGGATCAGGCCCATCACCACGGACGACGCCGAACGGCTGGTCAGCTTCTACGAGCAGGTCTCCGACGAATCGAAGTACTACCGCTTCTTCGCCCCGTACCCGCGTCTGTCCGACCGTGATGTGCACCGCTTCACCCATCACGACTACGTCGACCGGGTGGGCCTCGCGGTCACGGTCGGCGGTGAGTTCATCGCGACCGTCCGCTACGACCGGATCGACGAGCGGGGCAGGCCCGCCTCCGCGCCCGCCGACGAGGCCGAGGTCGCCTTCCTCGTCCAGGACGCGCATCAGGGCCGGGGTGTGGCCTCGGCGCTCCTCGAACACATCGCGGCCGTCGCCCGCGAGCGGGGCATCCGCCGCTTCGCGGCCGAGGTGCTGCCCGCCAACAACAAGATGATCAAGGTGTTCCGGGACGCCGGCTACACCCAGCAGCGCAGCTTCGAGGACGGTTCCGTCCATCTCACCCTGGACCTCGAACCGACCGCGGAGTCGCTCGCGGTCCAGCGCGGCCGCGAGCAGCGGGCCGAGGCCCGCTCCGTGCAACGGCTCCTCGCCCCCGGATCCGTCGCCGTCATCGGCGTCGGCCGCACTCCCGGCGGGGTCGGTCGCACGGTCCTGCGCAATCTCCTCGGTGCCGGCTTCACCGGCCGCACCCATGCCGTGAACCGCGCCTTCCCCGCCGACCAGGGCACGATCGACGGTGTCCCCGCGCACCGTTCGGTCGGCGAGATCGACGAACCGGTCGACCTGGCGGTCGTCGCCGTCCCCGCCGACCGGGTTCCGGATGCCGTGGCCGACTGCGGCGAGCACGGCGTCCAGGGCCTGGTCGTCCTCTCCGCCGGGTACGCCGAATGGGGTGCCGAAGGCAGGGAACGACAGCGGGAACTCGTCCGCCAGGCCCGCTCGTACGGGATGCGGATCATCGGCCCGAACGCCTTCGGCGTCATCAACAACGCCGAGGCCGTCCGGCTGAACGCCTCCCTGGCCCCCGAGCCGCCCGCGCCCGGACGCATCGGCCTGTTCACCCAGTCCGGTGCGATCGGCATCGCGCTGCTCTCCGGGCTCTACCGGCGCGGAGCCGGTCTCTCCACCTTCATCTCGGCAGGCAACCGCGCCGACATCTCGGGCAACGACTTCCTCCAGTACTGGTACGAGGACCCGGACACCGATGTCGCCCTGCTGTACCTCGAATCGATCGGCAACCCCCGCAAGTTCACCCGCCTCGCACGGCGCACCGCGGCCGTGAAGCCGGTGGTCGTGGTGAAGGGCGCCCGGCACAGCGGCTCCACTCCGCCCGGCCACGCGGTGCCGGTCAGCCGGATCCCCGACGCGACGGTCTCGGCGCTCATGCGGCAGGCGGGCGTGATCCGCGTCGACACGGTGACGGAGATGGTCGACGCGGGCCTCCTCCTCGCCGACCAGCCGCTCCCGGCGGGGCCGCGGGTCGCGATCCTCGGCAACTCCGAGTCGCTCGGTCTGCTCACGTACGACGCCTGCCTGGCCGAGGGGCTGCGCCCGCGCCCGCCCCGCGACCTCACCACCGCCGCCACCCCGCAGGACTTCCGCGACGCACTGACCGAGGCACTCGCCGACGAAGGCTGCGACTCGGTCGTCGTGACGGCGATCCCGTGGGTGGGAGAGGACGGCGAGGCGGAGTCGGGCGACGGAGAGGTGCTGGCGACCGCACTGCACGCGGCCGCGGCCGCCGGACCCGCCAAGCCGGTGGCCGTCGTCCATGTGGAGATCGGCGGCCTGGCGGAGGCTCTCGCAGCGGCCACCAGCACGGTCGCGCCGCCGCGCCCCTCGGCGCGGCCCCTCGGCGCCCCCACCTCCACGTACGCCGGAACCGCCGCCTCCCCGCAGGGAATCGCCACCGACCCCCCGCCTGCTCCTGCGGCATCCGGCGCCGACCGCGGGCCCACCGGCCCCGCACGACCCGCGACACCACGTGCCGCCGCCACCGGAACGGACGGAGCGGACGGCCCCGGATCCGGCCCCGGCAACGGCCGGATCCCCGCCTACCCCGCCGCCGAGCGTGCCGTGCGGGCCCTGGCCGAAGCGGTGAGGTACGCGCAGTGGCGACGGCAGGCCGCGGTGCCGGGCAAGGTGCCCGAGTTCCTCGACGACACCATCGACGAGCCGGGTGCCGCCGACCTGATCCAGGCCCTGCTCGGCTCCGATCCCGACCCGCGGGGCCGGCCGCTCGCGCCCGACGAGGCGCGGGAACTCCTGGGCCGCTACGGCATCACCGTGCGACCGACCCTCCCGGCCCCCGACCCCGAGACCGCCGTCGCCGCGGCTGCCCGGCTCGGCTACCCCGTGGCGCTCAAGACCACCGCCCCCCATCTGCGCCACCGGGCCGATCTCGGCGGTGTCCGGCTGGACCTCGCCAACGAGAACGCACTTCGCCGGGCCTACGGCGAACTGACCGACCTGCTCGGCAAACCTGTCGAACTCCAGCCCGTCGTCCAGGCCATGGCGCCGCGCGGCGTCGACACCGTCGTCCGGGCCGCGATCGACCCGGCGGCCGGCGCCGTCCTCTCCTTCGGACTCGCGGGCGCGCCCTCCGAGCTCCTCGGCGACACCGCCCACCGCCTCGTTCCGGCCACCGACCGCGACGCCGCCGAGCTGATCCGGTCCATCCGGGCCGCCCCGGTGCTGTTCGGCTGGCGTGGCGCGGCACCCGTGGACACCGCGGCGCTGGAAGAACTGCTGCTGCGGGTGTCCAGGCTGGTAGACGACCACCCCGAGGTGGTCTCCATCGCCCTGGAACCGGTCGTGGTCGCCACCCAGGGGCTGTCCGTTCTCGGCGCGAGCGTCCGGCTCTCACCGCCCCCGGCCCGCACCGACCTCGGCCCCCGTCGGCTCCCCAACTACTGACCCGGGCGGCAGGCTTCGTCATCCGTCGCCGGACGGACGTGAATGCGCGCGTCCGCTCACCGCTCGGGCCCAGGTCGACCCTGCCGCACAACGTCCCCGGCAGTCGTCCGTCCCCCGTAGGATGGTCCTCATGGCTAAGACCGGTACGACGACCCAGGGGCTGCGCGCGGCGATCGAGCGCAGTGGCTACTACCCGGCCCTCGTGGCCGAGGCGGTGGAGGCCGCCGTGGGCGGCGAGCCGGTCGCTTCGTACCTTGTGCACCAGGAGACCACCTTCGACTCCAACGAGGTGCGGCGCCATGTCACGGTCCTGGTCCTGACGGACAACCGATTCATCGTCAGCCACACCGACGAGCAGAACGCGGACACCAGCTCCCCCACGCCGTACGCCACCACCTCCACGGAGTCGGTCAAGCTGGACCGGATCTCGTCGGTCGTGGTCAGCCGTGTCGTGGCCAACCCCGAGAAGTACGTACCGGGCACGCTGCCCCGCGAGGTCGTCCTCACCATCGGCTGGGGCGCCGTCTCCCGCCTCGACCTGGAGCCGGCCGCCTGCGGCGACCCCAACTGCGAGGCCGACCACGGTTACACCGGCAGCTCCACCGCCGACGATCTGAGTCTGCGGGTCAGTGAGGCCGGTGACGGTCCGGACACCGTGCGCCAGACGCTTGCCTTCGCGCAGTCGCTCTCCGAGGCCACGGCCGCGACCGCGGCGAACGGCCGCTGATGGCCCAGCCGGCCTGGCAGGACCCTGTTCTGCTCCCCGTCGACACCGCCCCGGTGCCGGAGTACGGCAGCGGCTCGCTCTGCGATCTGCTGCCCACACTCGTCGCCGGACAGGACGTACCGGGCTTCACGGCGTCGATCCCCGAACTCACCCCGGCCGATCGGAACTGCGTGTTCCTGATCGACGGCCTCGGCTGGGAGCAGATCAAGGCCCACCCGGACGAGGCACCGTTTCTGCATTCCCTGCTCAACACCTCGCGCGGCGGCACCGGCCGTCCGGTGACGGCGGGCTTCCCGGCCACCACTGCGACGTCGCTGGCCTCGGTCGGCACCGGACTTCCGCCCGGCGAGCACGGCCTGCCCGGCTACACCGCGCGCAATCCGGAGACCGGCGAGCTGATGAACCAGCTCCGCTGGAAGCCCTGGACCTCGCCGAAGGCCTGGCAGCCGTACCCCACCGTCTTCTCGCTCGCCGAGGCCGCGGGGGTGTGCACCGCGCAGGTCTCCGCACCCGCCTTCGAGCAGACCCCGCTGACCGAGGTCGCACTCAGCGGGGGCTCGTTCCTCGGCCTGCTGTCCGGCGAGGAGCGGATGGACGTCGCCGCCGAACGGCTCGCCGCCGGTGACCGCTCACTCGTCTACACCTACTACAGCGAGGTCGACGGCAAGGGCCACCGCTTCGGCGTGGACTCCGACGCCTGGCGGGGTCAGCTGATGTACGTGGACGGCCTGGCCCGCCGGCTGGCCGAACAGCTCCCGCCCCGCTCGGCGCTGTACATCACCGCCGACCACGGCATGATCGACATCCCCTTCGACGAGCGGTCCCGGATCGACTTCGACGAGGACTGGGAGCTGCGTGCGGGCGTCGCCCTGCTCGGTGGCGAGGGCCGGGCACGGCATGTGTACGCGGTCCCGGGGGCCGAGAACGACGTACTGACCGTCTGGCGGGAAGTGCTCGGGGAACAGTTCTGGGTGGCGAGCCGGGACGAGGCGATCGCGGCCGGCTGGTTCGGCCCGAAGATCGATGAGCGTGTCCACGGGAGGATCGGCGATGTCGTCGCGGCGGCCCACGACGACGTGGTGATCACCGCCTCGGTCAATGAGCCGCACGAGTCCGCGATGGTGGGCATGCACGGCTCGATGACCCCCGTCGAGCAGCTCGTGCCGCTGCTCGAAGTACGCTCGTGACCGCGTTTTTCCCCTCGCAGGTCCGTCGTCACCGTTTCCCGGTCCTGCCTCGCCCCGTCCGAAAGGTCCTCAGCCCCTCATGCCCGAGCTTGTGTTCTTCTCCGGAACGATGGACTGCGGAAAGAGCACGCTGGCGCTGCAGATCGGCCACAACCGTTCGGCGCGTGGCCTGGAAGGTGTGATCTTCACCCGTGACGACCGGGCGGGGGAGGGGAAGCTCTCCTCACGTCTGGGTCTCGTCACCGAGGCCGTCGAGGCCGACGAGGGCATGGACCTCTACGCGCACCTCGTCGACCGGATAAGCCGGGGCGGCCGGGCGGACTACGTGATCGTGGACGAGGCGCAGTTCCTGGCCCCCGTCCAGATCGATCAGCTCGCCCGTGTCGTCGACGACCTCGACATGGACGTCTTCGCGTTCGGTATCACCACGGACTTCCGGACCAAGCTGTTCCCCGGATCCCAGCGGCTGATCGAACTGGCCGACCGCGTCGAGACGCTCCAGGTCGAAGCGCTCTGCTGGTGCGGCGCCAGGGCCACGCACAATGCCCGAACGGTCGGCGGCGAGATGGTCGTCGAGGGCGCCCAGGTGGTGGTGGGAGACGTCAATCAGCAGGCGGGCGAGGTCGGTTACGAGGTGTTGTGCCGCCGTCACCACCAGCGCAGGACGACCAGCGCGAGCGCCCGCGCCGGCGCGCTCTCCCCGGATGTGCTGCCCGTCTCCTCTGCCTGATCCGCCCCTCCGGCGTCGAGTACGGATGCTTAGGATGACGCTGTGAACACGGTGAGCGCAAAAGAGGCCGAGTCCGAACCGGGCCCGCTGGGCAAGGTGCAGCCGAGGCAGCTGATCGTGACGGTCTACGGACTGTACGCGCGCGACACCGACGGCTGGATGTCCGTGGCGTCCCTGATCCAGCTGCTCGCCGACCTCGGTGTCGAGGGCCCCACCGTGCGCTCCTCGGTCTCCCGGCTGAAGCGCGCCGGACTGCTCGATGCGGAATCGGTCTCCGGAGCCGCCGGATACCGGATCTCCCCCGAGACCGAACGCATTCTGCGCGACGGTGATCCGCGCATCTTCGCGGCCCGCAGGGCCACGGTGGACGAGGGCTGGGTGCTGGTCGTCTTCTCCGTGCCCGAGTCCGAACGGGCCAAGCGGCACACCCTGCGCACCCAACTGACCCGGCTCGGCTTCGGGTCCGTGTCGGCCGGGGTGTGGATCGCACCAGGGCATGTGCATGGTGAGGCGGAGGACATGCTGGCCCGGCACGGGCTGCGGTCGTACGCCGACCTGTTCCGGGCCGACTACCTCTCCGTGGCCGGGGGCGAGGACGGCGCGGCGGACCTGGCCACGAAGGTCCGCTCCTGGTGGGACACCATCCGCCTGCAGCGGCTGTACGTCGAATTCCTCGCGGCGCACCGTCCGGTGGCCGAGCAGATCGCGAGCGGCGCACCGGTGACGGACCGCGAGGCGTTCACGACGTACATCAGGGTCCTCACCGACTGGCGTCGGCTCGTCTACCTCGACCCGGGCGTGGCGCGTGAACTGCTGCCGGCGGAGTGGAGCGGAACCGAAGCGTCCGAACTCTTCGACGAGATACATGCCCGACTGGCCGGCCCCGCCCACCGCCATGTCGAGCGGGTCCGGGCCGGCTGACCGCCGGGCCCGGCGGTCAGCGAGCCGCCGACCGCACGATCGTGAACGCCGCGCCCTCCGGGTCCGCCACGGTCGCCACCCGGCCGCTCGATCCCTCCCGGGGCGGCTGCAGGATGTATCCGCCGAGATCCACCACGCGATGGGCGGCCTCATCGGTGTCGTCGACCTCGAAGTACGTCATCCAGTGCGGCCCCCGGTCACGCGGCAGTGTGCGTCCGACGCCGTGCAGCGAGGCCACCGGGCGGCCGTGCAGATGCAGGGTCTGGTAGTCGAAATCGGCCGAGACCACGGCCTCGGGCTCGTAGCCGAAGACCGTCTGGTAGAACTTGCAGACCGTTGACGTCTCGCGGGTCACCAGCTCGTTCCAGACCGGGGTGCCGTGGGCGCCCGCGAGTGCCGTACCCATGTGCGCGGCGGCCTGCCAGATTCCGAAGACCGCGCCGCTGGGATCGGAGGCGATGGCGAGCCGGCCCGCCTGACCCGCGTCGAGCGGTCCGACGGCCACCGTGCCGCCGCAGGAGCGGATCATCTCCGCCGTGACATCGGCGTTGTCGGTGGCCAGATAGGTCGTCCAGGCGACCGGCAGATGGCGTTCGGGCGGCAGTTGTCCGATGCCCGCGACCACTTTCCCGTCGATCAGCGCGCGGACGTACGGACCCAGCTGATCCGGTCCGGGCACGAACTCCCAGCCGAACAGGGCGGCGTAGAAGTCCTGGGTCGCGCTCAGTCCGTGCACGATCAGACTCACCCAGCAAGGTGTTCCAGGCGTGCGCCGGGCGGCAGCCTCGGTCATCGTCACTCTCTCCTCGGACCATCGTGGTGGCCGTACGGGGGGAACGGGGCCGGTGTGCCGCCGTGCGGTACAGGATGTGTACGCCCCGTGCAGATGCTTGCACCACCCGGCGCACGATGTGCCCCGGCCGCGCCGCACTTTCCGGGATCTCGACTGAGGGAGGCCGGTTTCGTGTGGTACGTCCGCTTCGACGGTATGACGAGTGGGGCGGCTCCTGCGCGAGGATGGCACCCATGAAGCCCATCATCACGGCATCCGAATACGCGAGCGAATCGGCGGGGCCACGTCCGCCGGTGCTCCTGGACGTACGCTGGCAGCTGGGCGGCCCGCACGGCCGACCCGATTACGAGGCCGGGCACATCCCCGGCGCGGTCTTTGTCGATCTGGACGCGGAACTTGCCGGACCGGCAGGCGCCGGCGGCCGTCATCCGCTGCCCGATCCGGAGGAGTTCGGCGCGGTGATGCGCCGGGCCGGTGTCTCCCGGGGCACTCCGGTGGTCGTGTACGACGGCGGCCAGGGCTGGGCGGCGGCGCGCGCCTGGTGGCTGCTGCGATGGACGGGGCACGAGGACGTGCGGGTCCTGGACGGCGGTCTCGCCGCCTGGGAGGGAGATCTCCAGAAAGAGACCCCGATCCCGGCCGAGGGCGACTTCCGGCCGGCCCCCGGTGCGCTGCCACTGCTGGACGCGGACGGGGCGGCGGCGCTGGCTCGTACCGGACTGCTGCTCGACGCGCGGGCCGCCGAGCGCTACCGGGGCGATGTGGAGCCGATCGACCGGGTGGGTGGGCACATCCCGGGTGCTGTCTCGGCCCCGACCTCCGAGAACGCGCGGGACGACGGCCGATTCCTGCCCGCCCGGTCGTTGGCGGCCCGCTTCGAGGGGCTCGGTGCCGACCGGGCGCCGGAGGTCGGCGTCTACTGCGGCTCCGGCGTGTCCGGTGCCCATGAGGTGCTGGCGCTGGCCGTCGCCGGCATCTCTGCCGCGCTGTACGCGGGTTCCTGGTCCGAGTGGTCCGCGGACGAGTCCCGCCCGGTGGCCACGGGCCCCGCCCCCCAGTAACGAGGCCTGCGCCGGGCGGATCGACCGGCACCGCCGCAGGGCGTCCCGGCCGCGCGCGGCCGGGACGCATCCGTCGCGAGGGGTGCGTAAGGCCCGAAGGCCCGTACGCAGTGGCGTACGGGCCCTCGTCATGCTGCGGTCACCCCGCTCAGTCCTGCTTCTTGCGGCGCGTACCGAAGACGATCTCGTCCCAGCTCGGCACGGCGGCCCGGCGGCCCGGCCGGACGCCGTCCGCCTCGGCCTGGCGATCCGTCGTCCCGGTCAGCCGGTCACGGTGACCCGCCACCGCCCGCGGCATCAGCACATCCGCGTAGGCGGAACCGGCGCCGGCGGAGGCGGCCGCGGCGGGCGGCTCATCGGCCTCCGGTTCCTGTGCGGCGGGCTCGATGGCCGGGGGCTCGGGCGGCGCGGGCCGCTCCGGCACCACCATGTCGCCACGGAAGCTCGGTACCGCCTCCAGCAGGCTGGTCAGCGAATCGCGCTCGCCGGCCGAGATGCCGCCGATGTGCTCCTCGGGCTCGGGCACGGGGGCCGGGGCCGTGGAGCGCTCCATCTGGCGGTCCAGGGCACGGTCGAGCGGCCTGTCGCGAGGCAGCCTTGCGATCCGGGGCACGAACGGGAAGCTCGGCTCGGGCGCGGCGACGTCGTCGGTCTCGCCGATCAGCGAACGCGCCTCGTCGTCCACGGCCTGGACCAGGCGGCGCGGCGCGTCGTACGTCCAGCTCGCCGAGTGCGGCTCGCCGGCGACCCGGTAGACCAGCAGGACCTCCCAGGTGCCGTCGTCGCGGCGCCAGGAATCCCACTGGACGGTCTCCTTGTCGGCGCCGCGCAGCAGCAGCCGCTCCTTTACCGCCTCGCCGAGCTGGGGGCCGGTGTTCTCGCCGGGACGGCGCACAGGAGTCTTCCGGGCCCGCTCGGCCATGAAGGCGCGCTCCGCGAGCACGGGGCCCTCGAAGCGGCGGACACGGTCGACCGGGATGCCGGCGAACTGAGCGACTTCCTCCGCGGAGGCGCCGGCTCGTATCCGGGCCTGGATGTCGCGGGGGCGGAGATGGCTCTCCACCTCGATCTCGATCTGGCCGAGCCGCGCGCGGTCGTTGCGCACGGCGGCTCGCAGCCGCTCGTCGATCGGAAGCGTGTACTCCGTGCTGTCCGCAGCCTTGAGCACCAGTCGTGTGCCGTCGTTGGAGACGGCCACGACACGCAGTTCGGGCATGGGGACCTCCCGGGTGGTGCCTGCCGACGTCACGTGCGTCGCTGCTTCCGCTAGTCGAGTGTGGCCTGCCCGGGTGCAGCCTGCCACAACATTGCCGTGTTGCCCGGCGTGTCGGGCGTGAGCCCTTGATCGCCGGTATGACACGGTGACCTATTGTGCAACACAAAGTGACCACTGGTCACCTCATGTAGCCAGTCCCCGTGCGATGCCGTGGCGCCGCCGGATCGAGTGCCTCCTTCGGCCCCCTCCCGAAGATCCCGGACACCCGTGTGGGAGTCCTGCCCCAGGGCTCGCCACAGTACTCCATTCGGGCCATGTGGGTGGACCGCCGCGCCGCCGAAGTTCTCGTGAGGTGCGGGAGTTGGGTCGCCCGGCCCGATGCGGGCGGCCTTCACGCGTGTCCTGCTTCACAGAATCTCTTGAAGCGGAACTATTCACTTCGCTCACATGTCCCTTCCTGTTGCATGGTGGGAGAGATGTCAATCAAGGGCTGGAAATGGTGCAGAAGCCGGAAAGTGACATAGAACCCAAAGAAAGGCGCATAGATCTGAGCCTGCCGCAGGTGGCGGGCAGTGCGGTGGCAGCGGTCGCGGCGGCCGTGGCCGCCTCCCAGCTGGGGGTGTACGGGACGATCCTCGGCGCGGGCGTCATGAGCGTCGTCGCCACCTGTGGCGGTTCGGTCTTCCAGCACTTCTTCCGCCGCACGGGGGAGCAGATCCGTGAGGTCACGGTGCAGGTGAAGCACCCGGGCCGGGATGCGACCGTGCGTACGCGGGAGACCGTCGACGCGCGCGGGGTACAGGGGGAGCGGCGGCCACCGGACGCGACCCCCGACGGGGCCGCGGACGCCACCACGGCGATGCCCGCCGTGGACGCCACGACCGTGCTGCGTGAGTCCGACGCCACGGCGGTGCTGCGCGGCGTGCCGGTGGATCCGGACCGTACGCGGCTGCTGCGGCAGTTCGACGGGACGCGGTCGGCCGCGGCGGGCCCTGTGCACCAGGACGAGGAGTTCTCCGAAGCCACCACCCACGGCACCCGCCTCCGCGGCTGGAAGCGGTCGGCGCTCGGGGCGGCCGTCGTGTTCGCCGTGACGATGGGCGGGATCACCACGTTCGAGCTGGTCTCCGGCAATGGCCTGAGCGGCGGCCCGGGAACCACTGTGGGATCCGTCGTACGCGGCGGGGAACGGGGCTCGGGGTCGACCGACCCGGCACCGTCGACCAGCGGGGAACCCGGCCAGGGGCAGACCTCCGGCCAGGAGAGCGGTGCGACGCCCGGCACGAGCCCGCAGGACGGGCGGAGCGGCAGCCCCGACGCCGGTCAGGGCGACCGTTCCTCGGCCGATCCGACGCCCAGCCCCACGCCGTCCGACAACACCGGAGGCGTGACCGCCCCGTCCCCGGCGGCCACGCCCTCCCCGTCGGCGCCCGGCAGCGGCGGCAGCACCGGCCCGAACACCACGGGTGCGGGCGACGCCCCCGCGCAGGGCGACAGCGTCACCCCGGGCACGGGCACCGGACAGTGAACGGCCGCGGCGCTCAGTCGCCCAGTACCCGGCGCAGATAGTCGTTGCCGAAGAGCCGGTCCGGGTCCAGCCGGTCGCGTACGGCGGTGAACTCGCCGAACCGCGGATACACCCCGGCGAGGTACTCGGCGTCGCGGGTGTTGACCTTGCCCCAGTGCGGCCGGCCGGCGTGGGCCGTCATGATCCGCTCGACCGCCGTGAAGTACGCCTGGTAGGGCGTGCCCTTGTAGAGGTGGACGGCGATGTACGCGCTCTCCCGGCCCGAGGCCGTGGAGAGCGCGATGTCGTCCGCCGGGGCGGTACGGACCTCCACCGGGAAGCTGATCCGCAGGGGCGACCGCTCGACCATGGCCTTGACCTCGCGCAGTGCCTCCACGGCGGCCTCGCGCGGCAGCGCGTACTCCATCTCCACGAAGCGCACCCGCCGCGGGCTCGTGAAGACCTTGTACGGGATGTCCGTGTACGTACGGGCCGACAGGGCACGGCTGGAGATCCTGGCGATCGAGGGAATGGTGGCCGGTACCGCGCGGCCGAGCGAACAGGCCACCTGGAAGACCCCGTTGGAGAGGAGCTCGTCCTCGATCCAGCCGCTGACCTTGCCGGGCGGGGCGGCGGGGCCCGCGCTGCGGTTGTTGCGCTTGGTGTTGCAGTTGCCGGTGTGCGGGAACCAGTAGAACTCGAAGTGCTCGTTCTCGGCGACCAGCTCGTCGAAATCCGCCGTGACCCGGTCGAAGCCCATCGGTTCCTCGCGGGCCGTCAGCAGGAAGACGGGTTCCACGGCGAAGGTGATCGCCGTGACGACGCCCAGGGCACCCAGCCCGATCCGGGCGACGGCGAAGATGTCGGCGTTCTCCTTCTCCGAACAGGTCAGCACCGTGCCGTCGGCCGTGACGAGTTCGAGGGCGCGGATCTGCGCGGATATGGACGCCGAGTCTCGACCGGTGCCGTGGGTTCCGGTGGAGGTGGCCCCGGCGACCGTCTGCTCCATGATGTCGCCCATGTTGGTGAGCGACAGGCCCTCCCTGGCCAGAGCGGTGTTCAGCCGCTTGAGCGGGGTGCCGGCCTCGACGGTCACCGTCATCGCCTCGCGGTCGATCTTCCGGATGCCGGTGAGCAGATCCGGGCGTATCAGCACACCGTCCGTGGCCGCCGTCGCGGTGAAGGAGTGCCCGGTGCCGACCGGCTTCACCCTCAGCCCGTCCTCGGACGCCCGGCGCAGAGCCTCGGCGAGTTCCGGCACGGAGGCGGGGGACACGGCCCGTACCGGACGGGCGCTGACGTTCCCAGCCCAGTTACGCCACGCGTTCGTCGTCGTCCGTGCGTCGGTTTCGGTCATCTGCCCCGCGCCCTTCCGTAGGAACCGGCCCGCTGAGCCGGCGATACCCCAGGAACGCCACCGCGGCCGCGAGCGCTCCCGCCACGGCGGGCACCGCGTACCCCGCCTCGGCCCCGGACGCGTCGACCACCCAGCCGGCGGCAGAGGAGCCGAGCGCCACACCGACGGCGAGCCCGGTGCTGGTCCAGGTCATGCCCTCGGTCAGTTTGGTGCGCGGTACGTGCTGTTCGACGAGGGCCATGGTGGTCACCATCGTCGGTGCGATGGCGAGGCCCGCGACAAAGAGCGCCACGGCCAGAAACGGGAGGCTCCCGGCCAGTTGGAGGGGGATCATACTCACGGCCATCGCACACACACCCACCAGCCACCGGGTGGCAGCCCGCCCCTTGAGGTGAAGCAGGCCGAAAACGGCTCCGGCCAGACAGGACCCCAGCGCGTACACGGCCAGCACGAGGCTCGCCGCCGCCTTGTGGCCCCGCTCCTCGGCGAAGGCCACCGTCACCACGTCGACGGCCCCGAAGATCGCCCCCGTCGCCACGAACGTCACCACCAGCACCCGCAGCCCCGTGGAGCGCAGCGCGGAGCCGTCGCTGTGCTGCTCGCGCGGATGCGGCACCGGCTCGGTGGCACGCTGCGCGGTCAGCCAGAAGACGCCGACCAGCAGGAAGCCGGCCGCGAGCAGCGGTCCCGCCTCCGGGAACCATGCGGTGGACAGGCCGATCGAGATGATCGGCCCGAAGATGAAGCACACCTCGTCGACGATCGACTCCCACGAGTACGCGGTGTGCAACTGCTGCGGCGATCCGCGGTAGATGTCCGCCCAGCGCGCCCGGATCATCGATCCCACGCTGGGGACGGAGCCGGCGCCCGCCGCGAAGACGAAGAGCGTCCAGTCCGGCAGCCGCTGCTGCGCACAGATCAGCAGGCCGGCCACCGCCGCCAGCGCGACCAGGGTCACGGGGCGCAGCACGCGGCGCTGCCCGTGCCGGTCGACCAGCCGGGAGATCTGCGGCCCGATCACCGCCGCCGACATCGCCAGCGTCGCGGAGAGCGCGCCCGCGAGCCCGTAACGGCCGGTGAGCTGGGAAACCATGGTCACCACGCCGATGCCCATCATGGACAGCGGCATCCGGCCTAGGAATCCGGCCGCCGAGAACCCCTTGGTGCCGGGGGCGGCGAAAATCGCACGGTAGGGACTGGGCAAGGAGGGCTCCGGAACAGCGTGATCACACGCGCCAGTAATGCGTGAATATGGCCGGTACAGCTTACGGTCGGGGCGGGCGCCCCGGCACGGGGGTGGGCCGGGAGCCGATGTCGGTGGGAGTGCCGTCCGAGGCGGGTGGCAGGATCGGTGCCATGTCCGATCTGCGCGATCCCGCTCCCTACGACGCCCTCCTGCTCCTCTCCTTCGGTGGCCCCGAAGGCCCGGACGACGTGGTCCCGTTCCTGGCGAATGTGACCCGTGGCCGCGGCATTCCCGAGGAACGGCTGAAGGAGGTCGGCAAGCACTACTTCCTGTTCGGCGGCGTCAGCCCGATCAACGCCCAGAACAGAGCCCTGCTGGACGCCCTGCGCACGGACTTCGCGGAGAACGGGCTCGATCTGCCGGTGTACTGGGGAAACCGCAACTGGGCGCCGTACCTCACCGACACGCTGCGCGAGATGGCAGCCGACGGGCACCGCCGCATCGCCGTCCTCGCCACCAGCGCCTACGCCTCCTACTCGGGCTGCCGGCAGTACCGCGAGAACCTGGCCGAATCCCTCGCCGTCCTGGAGGCCGAGGGCCTGCCGGTGCCCCGGGTCGACAAGCTGCGGCACTACTTCAACCATCCCGGGTTCGTGCAGCCCATGGTGGACGGTGTCCTCGCCTCGCTGGCCGACCTCCCCGAGGACGTACGGGGCGCGGCGCACCTCGCGTTCACCACGCACTCCATCCCCGTCTCCGCCGCCGACACCTCCGGCCCGGTGGAGACGCACGGCGACGGCGGCGCCTATGTCGCCGAGCACCTCGACGTCGCCCGGCTGATCGTCGACGCCGTGCGCGAGGAGACCGGCGTGGAGTACCCCTGGCAGCTCGTCTACCAGTCGCGCAGCGGCGCCCCGCACATCCCGTGGCTGGAGCCGGACATCTGCGACCACCTGGAGACGCTGCACGGCGCGGGCGTACCCGCCGTGGTGATGGCCCCCATCGGATTTGTCTCGGACCACATGGAAGTGCTCTACGACCTCGACACGGAGGCCACCGCGAAGGCCGCCGAGCTCGGACTCCCGGTGCGCAGGTCCGCGACCGTGGGCGCCGATCCCCGGTTCGCCGCCGCCGCGCGGGAGCTGGTGCTGGAGCGCGCAGCCGCCGAACAGGGGCGCGGCGCGCGGCCCTGCGCGCTGGGCGCGCTCGGCCCGAGCCACGACCTCTGCCCGGTCGGCTGCTGCCCGGCGCGGGCTTCCAGGCCCGCCGCCGCGGGCGCCGACAGCCCGTACGCGTGACAAGCCCCCTGCCGCACGTCTGAGCCCCCTGGAGCGCCGTGACCGACCCGAACCCCACCGAACTGCTCGACCTCGCCCTGGAGGCCGCCCAGCGCGCCGGTGCGCTGCTGCGCGACGGCCGTCCGGCCGACCTGGGAGTGGCAGCGACCAAGTCCAGCCCCATCGACGTCGTCACCGAGATGGACATCGCCGCCGAGAAGCTGATCACCGGTTTCCTCGCCGAACGCCGCCCCCGGGACGGCTTCCTCGGTGAGGAAGGGGCCAGCGCGGCGGGCAGCAGCGGTATCCGCTGGGTCATCGATCCGCTCGACGGCACGGTGAACTACCTCTACGGGCTGCCGACATGGGCCGTCTCCATCGCCGCCGAACGGGACGGCGAACGGATCGTGGGAGTCGTGGAGGCACCGATGCGCCGCGAGACGTACCAGGCGGTGCTCGGCGGCGGGGCGTACGCGAGGGGCGGTGCGTACGGTGAGGGCACCGCACTGCGCTGCCGACCCGCGCCGCCGCTCGACCAGGCGCTCGTCTCGACCGGCTTCAACTACGTCGGTCACGTCCGGACGCACCAGGCGGACGTGGCCCAGAAGCTCATTCCGCGGCTGCGTGACATCCGGCGCAGCGGTTCCGCCGCCGTGGACCTCTGCGATGTCGCGTCCGGCCGTCTCGACGGCTACTACGAGCGCGGGCTCCACCCGTGGGACCTCGCTGCCGGGGACCTCATCGCCAGGGAGGCGGGAGCGTGCACCGGCGGCCGTCCCGGGCTGCCCGCCGACGGCGACCTGACGGTGGCCGCGACACCGGGTGTCTTCGAGCCGCTGCAGAGCCTCCTGGAGGAGTTCGGAGCCTGGCACGACTGAAACCCCGGTCGGCCGGAGTCCTCCGGCGCGCGAGAAGGGCCCCTGACGCCGGACAGCGGCATCAGGGGCCCTTCTCGCGCGGCTCAGACGCTGGTGGCGCCGATTTCGACGCCGTGCTCGGCGGCGAGGCGGTGCAGGTCGTCCAGCTCGCCCTGCTCGACATCCGCGAGGAAGTCGTCGCCCGTCTCGCGCGCTTTCGTGAGGTCGGACTCGGTTGCCCTGATTCGTTGCAGCAGACCTGCGGTGAAAGCGTCCATAATGCGCCCCCTCATCGTGGGTCGGTGGCACGGGGGTGTGCCCGGGTTTCCCTCCGCGCGGAGGCGGTAGGGCGGGTGATCACGCGCTCTCCGGGGACGGAGCGGCCAGTGGTACGCCACATTCAAGGCGTGATCGCGGGTGTGAATGCGTCCTCCCCAGCCTCAAGCTCAGAGAAACCTCAACTGACCGGGAAATCCGGCGCATTCCCCGGGGCCCGGGGCGGGCCAGCGCCGCCTTACCGCCGGTTTATGCGCGTTGCGGGCAGGATGGAGCAGCACAGAGCATCACCGATGAGCGGCCCGCATCACGGATCGTGAGCACATCGGGACGTTCTGAATTTTCCGTCTGATTTTTCTAAGGAAGGACAGCGCCGTGCGCGTACTCGTCGTGGAGGACGAGCAGCTGCTCGCCGATGCGGTGGCCACCGGGCTGCGCCGTGAGGCCATGGCCGTCGATGTCGTGTACGACGGTGCCGCGGCCCTGGAACGCGTCGAGGTCAACGACTACGACGTCGTGGTGCTGGACCGGGACCTCCCCCTGGTGCACGGCGACGACGTCTGCCGCCGGATCGTCGAGCTGGGCATGCCCACCCGGGTGCTCATGCTCACCGCGTCCGGCGACGTCAGCGACCGGGTCGAGGGCCTGGAGCTGGGCGCCGACGACTATCTGCCCAAGCCGTTCGCCTTCAGCGAGCTCACGGCACGGGTGCGGGCCCTGGGCCGGCGTACGACGGTGGCGCTGCCGCCCGTCCTGGAGCGCGCGGGCATCAAGCTCGACCCCAACCGACGTGAGGTCTTCCGGGGCGAGGCCGAGATCCAGCTCGCGCCGAAGGAGTTCGCCGTGCTGGAGGTCCTGATGCGCAGCGAGGGCGCGGTCGTCTCGGCCGAGCAGCTGCTGGAGAAGGCCTGGGACGAGAACACCGACCCGTTCACCAATGTCGTCCGGGTGACGGTCATGACGCTGCGCCGCAAACTCGGCGAGCCGCCCGTGATCGTCACCGTACCCGGCTCCGGCTACCGGATCTGACGGCCGATGCCCTCCGCCCCCGCGCCGCCGACGGCGCCTCCGAAGCCCACCTGGGAGCCCAAACAGCAGGAGCCGCCCTACTGGCTGCGCCCGACCATCCGGATACGGCTCACGTTGCTGTACGGCGGCATGTTCCTGATCGCGGGCATCCTCCTGCTGTCGATCATCTACATGCTGGCCGCACAGGCCCTGCACGTGGGCAGCGAGCTGCCGTTCAAGATCGTGAGCGGTCAGGTCACCAGTGACGTGTGCAACTTCAACGAGAAGTCGACGCCGGACGCCTTCAACGCGGCGATGAACTCCTGCGTCAACCATCAGCGCCAGCAGGCGCTGGACACCCTGCTGAACCGATCGCTGCTGGCCCTGGTCGGCCTCAGCGTCATCGCCTTCGCCTTCGGCTACGCCATGGCGGGCCGGGTGCTCTCCCCGCTGGGCCGGATCACCCGCACCGCCCGCCGGGTGGCCGGAACGGATCTGTCCCGCCGGATCGAGCTGGACGGCCCGGACGACGAGCTGAAGGAGCTCGCCGACACCTTCGACGAGATGCTGGACCGCCTGGAGCGGGCCTTCACCGCCCAGCAGCGGTTCGTCGGGAACGCGTCGCACGAGCTGCGGACCCCGCTCGCGATCAACCGGACGCTGCTGGAGGTCCATCTCTCCGATCCGCAGGCCCCGCCCGAGCTGAAACAGCTCGGCAAGACCCTGCTGGCCACCAACGAGCGCAGTGAGCAGCTGGTCGAGGGGCTGCTGCTGCTCGCCCGCAGCGACAACCAGATCGTCGAGCGCAAACCGGTCGACCTCTCCGAGGTGGCCTCGCGCGCGATCGATCAGACGCGCGGCGAGGCGGAGGAACGGGGCGTGGAGATCCGTGCCGAGCTGGCCTCCGCCGTGATCCAGGGCAATGGCGTCCTGCTGGAGCGGATCGCGCTGAACCTCGTGCAGAACGCGGTGCGCTACAACATCCCCGAGCAGGGCTGGGTGGAGGTCACCACCGAGCTGCAGTCCGGTCATGCGGTGATGGTGGTCTCGAACACGGGCCCCGTGGTGCCTGCGTACGAGATCGACAACCTCTTCGAGCCCTTCAGACGGCTGCGTACGGAGCGAACGGGCAGCGACAAGGGGGTGGGGCTCGGGCTGTCGATCGCGCGGTCCGTGGCGCGCGCTCACGGTGGCCGGATCGTCGCGGAGCCCCGTGAGGGGGGTGGTCTTGTGATGCGTGTCTCACTGCCGGTCTGAGAGGCTGGGCGGAGCGATCCGCGCGTACATGAATTTGTTCGCTTTGAGCGGAATTTTCGGGACCTGGACCCGGAGCGGCCGTGTGTGATCGATCACAGAAGCGAATATCAGGACGTCAACGCTCCGTGACCGGGGTCATCGCCGGAAAACCCGCAAAAGTCGGGGTTTTCGGGGCCCGATATCACGGGAAGTACACGGGGTGGCGCCCGTGAAGCACGACACCGGGACCGTGTACGGTCCCCATCGCCACCCAAGCCGATCAGTCCCGAGCGGTCCTTTTGGGTGTCGATTGAGTAACAGACCTTGATGTGAGGCAAAATCTCCGCCTCGGGTCGGGCACAAGTCCGGCCTCTCACGCGTTACGTGCGCTGAGACACCGCAGACACCCAGAGGGGGAGAGCGACATGGCAACGGATTACGACACCCCACGCAAGACCGATGACGACGTCGACCAGGACAGCCTTGAAGAGCTGAAGGCCCGACGGAGCGACAAGACGGCGTCCGCCGTCGACGTCGACGAGTTCGACGCGGCCGAAGGACTGGAGCTGCCCGGCGCGGACCTGTCCAACGAAGAACTGGCCGTGAGGGTCCTGCCCAAGCAAGCCGACGAGTTCACGTGCATGAGCTGCTTCCTCGTGCACCACAGGAGCCAGTTGGCACGCGAGAAGAACGGCCAGCCGATCTGCCGCGACTGCGACTAGGCCGAGCGGCCGTGGCAGGCGACACACCGTTCCGGAAGCGACGCTTTCGGCGCAAGAGGTCGTCGGAGGCGAATCAGGGCGGTACAGGCCCGGCAGAAGGCGTTGCAGCGCCTGCCGAGCGGTCCGCCCTGCCACCCTCCACGGGTGTGCGGGACGACGAGCGAGGCCGACCGGCCTCGCTCGAAGTGGTCACGGCAGCCGAGGGAGTCGACACGGCCGATGGGGCCGGACAGGTCGACAGGGCGGAGCCCGTGACCGGGGCAGGCCGTCTGGGTTCGATGAAACGGGGAGTACGCAAGGGCGGGGAGAGCGCCAGGGCCGCGATCGGTCATATAGCCGACCTGATCATCGAAACGGCTCCCCGCGTCCCTGTGCGTGACCTCGCCACCCTGCGCAAGCAGTTCCCGGGCCTCGGGCCCGAGGAGCTCGCCGACAAGCTCATCGCGGGGGCGAGCAAGGCCACCGCCGCCGTCGGCGCAGGTATCGGCGCGGCGGCCATGATGCCCGTACCGCCCGCCCTGCTCGCCGAGCTGACGGCGGAGGTCACCGGTGTGGCCGCGATCGAGATGAAGCTCGTCGCCGAGCTGCACGAGGTCTACGGGCTGCGCCCGCCGGGCGGGCTCACCCAGCGTTCCAGCGCCTACCTGACGTCCTGGACGGAGGAGCGCGGTATCGATGTCGCCCGTCCCGTGACGGTCAATGCCGCGCTGGGCGGCCAGATGAAGCGCGAGCTGCGCCAGCAGATCATGAAGCGCACGGTGCGCAACCTGCCGAATCTCGTCCCGTTCATGATCGGCGCCGCCGTCGGCGCGATGGTGAACCGACGCGACACCAGAAAGCTCGCCGAGCGGGTCAGGAAGGACCTGCGCGAGCGCCAGATCCCCTGGGACCGGCTTTCGGAGCCGCCATCGACGGGCGGCCCGCACGAGGGGCTGCCGGGTGAGCCCGGGAGCTAGGGCCTCTCGTTCGGGATCAGGTCCGGCGGGTCAGAGCCTGCTGGGGACCGACGAAGCTCCTGGAGAGCCCGCGAGGAGCTCCTCCCGGGTACCGGGAAGAACGCAGCCGGCCGGGATTGCGAAGAACCCGGGACCGGTGCGATCCGGCCATGTCGCGAGGGCGCGCGCCGTGCGGCCTCAGCGGGTGGGCGGGGGTTTTTGAACACGCCTCTTCGGGCCGTGCCGCGATGCCCGGCCCGTGTCGCGGTGCGCCTTTCAGGTCCGTGCCGCGCTGAGCGCGGCGACCAGGGCCTGCGGCTCGCGGGTCGACAGGTAGACGTACGGCGTCGGGTCCTGGGGGTCGGTGACCTCCACCCGTACCGCCGTCGGGATGTAGCTGCGCAGCAGCATGAACGCGCGGGTGTCCGCCTTGTACGAGCGCCACGCACGCGCCTCCTCCGCGTCCAGCACCTCGGCCTCACCGAGCGCCGACACCGGAATGCGCGCGTCACCGGCTACCAGGGCGCCCGCGACGACCCGGATCCTGGCCGAACCGTAGGAGCTGACCGCGACCGCCGAGAGTGCCGTGCCGCCCACCAGGCCGGCCAGCAGCGGCAGGCTGCCGAGCGGCAGCAGCATCAGGGCACAGGCGATGCCGACCAGGGAGGCGATCAGCCACCACGAACGCGGTGCGGTCAGTCGTTCGTCGAAAGGCGGGGTGGAAGGCTGCATGAACCCAAGCTTGGCACGGCGCGACCTGCGGGTGGCCGCGCGGGTAAGGTCTGCGCCTGTGAGTGGAACATCTGTGGCTCTGAAGCCCCCGGCCGACGCGGTGAAACCGGTCCGGCACCCCGAAGCCCCGGCCCCCGGCGAACTCCTCGGCGCGCACTACGAACACTGTTTCGGCTGCGGCGGGGGACAGCCCCACGGGCTGCACCTCCAGGCGCGGGCCGGTGAGGGTGTCAGAGTCACCGCGGAGTTCACCGTGAAGGCCGCCCACCAGGGCGCCCCGGGCCTGGCGCACGGCGGCATTCTGGCCACCGCGCTGGACGAGACGCTCGGCTCGCTGAACTGGCTGCTGCGGGTGATCGCGGTGACCGGGCGGCTGGAGACCGACTTCGTCGCGCCGGTTCCGGTGGACACCGTGCTGTACCTCGACGCCGAGATCACCGCGGTGCACGGCCGGAAGATCTACTCGCGGGCGACGGGCCGGATCGGCGGCCCGGACGGGCCCGTGGCGGTCCGTGCCGAGGCCCTCTTCATCGAGGTGAAGGTCGACCACTTCATCGACAACGGCCGCCCGGCCGAGATCCGGGCCGCGATGGCCGACCCGGATCAGGTCAGGCGCGCCCGCGCGTTCGAGGTGAACCCCTGATGCGCCGTCCCGTGGACGTACTGATCCGCCGGGTCGACCCGGACGTGCCGATTCCGGCCTATGGGCACCCCGGCGACGCCGGGGTCGATCTGGTGACCACCGAGGCCGCCGAACTGGCCCCGGGGGAGCGGGCGGTTCTGCCCACCGGGGTGTCGATCGCGCTGCCCGACGGGTATGCGGCGTTCGTGCACCCTCGGTCCGGCCTCGCCGCACGCTGCGGAGTCGCTCTCGTCAATGCCCCGGGGACGGTTGATGCCGGGTACCGTGGAGAGATCAAGGTGATCGTCATCAACCTCGACCCGCGGGAGCCCGTGCGGTTCGAGCGGTTCGACCGGATTGCCCAACTGGTCGTACAGCAGGTCGAGAAGGTGCGCTTCCACGAAGTGGCCGAGCTGCCCGGCTCGGCTCGCGGCGAGGGAGGCTTCGGATCCACCGGAGGGCACGCTTCCGGTGATGTCGATGGCGTCAGGGGCGGGGTTGCCCAGGGCGGGAACAGCTACGCTTCGGTCGTACCCGACCGGGAAGGACAGTGACGTGTTCGGACGTCGCAAGAAGAGTGGTTCCGCCGATGACGTGGCGGACGAAGCGCGCGAGGCCGAGCAGGTCGTCGACGAGCTCGATGACGCCGATGGGGCCGACAGCGGCTCGCGTCGGGTGAATCTCCCGCCGGCGCCGCGGCCGGACGGACCGTGGGACATCAGCGAGGTCTCCCAGCCCGGCGAGGGCCGGGTCGACCTGGGCGGCGTGTTCGTGCCCGGCGTCGAGGGCATGGAGCTGCGGGTCGAGGTCGCCGGTGACGCGATCGTGGCCGCGACCGTGGTGCTGCACGACAGTGCCATCCAGCTTCAGGCGTTCGCCGCGCCCAAGAAGGAGGGCATCTGGGGCGAGGTCCGCGAGGAGATCGCCTCCGGCATCACCCAGCAGGGCGGGATCATCGACGAGGTCGAGGGTCCGCTGGGCTGGGAGCTGCGCGCCCAGGTCCCTGTACAGCTCCCCGACGGGACGAACGGTGTGCAGCTGGTGCGCTTCGTCGGCGTCGACGGGCCGCGCTGGTTCCTGCGCGGAGTGATCTCCGGCCAGGGTGCGGTGCAGCCGGAGGCCGCGGGGCTGCTGGAGACGATCTTCCGGGACACCGTGGTCGTCCGCGGCGAGGGACCGATGGCGCCGCGCGATCCGATCGTCCTCAAGCTTCCCAACGACGCCCAGATGGTGCCCGAGGGCGTCCAGCAGGAGAACCAGGAGAGCTCGAAGTTCTCCGGTGGCATGGGCCAGCTCCAGCGCGGCCCCGAGATCACCGAGGTGCGCTGAGCGGATCCGGGCTGCCGCCCGGCACAGCCGAAGGCCGGTGGGCCGTACTTCCTTCCGAGGGGGTGCGGCCCACCGGCCTTTCGGCTTTCCGGGGGGATCGCCGGGACAAGCCCGACCGACGTTCCGCAGAAGGCCGCAGGCCAAGGGCCGGGCACTCCTGACGAGGAATCACCGTGTGGACTTCGCCGCGTCCTGCTAACGTCTGCGGCATGAAGCGCGCTGCCATGACGACGACGCCGGAGAGTGTCCCGGCGCGCTGACAGATGTTCTGGTCCGAAGCCCCGGGGCGAGTGCCCCGGGGCTTCGCCTTGCGGTCACTCGCCCGATGTCCGTGAGGAGACCGCCATGCATGACCACCGCAAGCTCGGCCGTGAACTGGGCCTGTTCGACACCGACCCGCTGATCGGTGCGGGCCTGCCGTACTGGCTGCCCGACGGCGCGTCCGTACGCCACACCCTGGAGGAGTACATCCGCGCCGCCGAGCGGCGAGCGGGCTACCACCATGTGTACTCACCCGTACTCGGAAAGCGGGAGCTGTACGAGATCTCGGGGCACTGGGCGCACTACAGCGACGACATGTTCCCCCCGATGGACCTCGGCGGGGAGCAGGTCGTCCTGCGGCCGAGTCTCTGCCCCCATCACGCGGTGATCTACCGCTCCCGCTCCCACAGCTACCGCGAGCTGCCCCTGCGCATGGCCGAGTTGGGAGGCATGTACCGCTCCGAACTCTCCGGTGTGCTCGGCGGACTGACCCGAGTGCGGGCCATCCAGCTCAATGACGCGCACATCTTCTGCACCCTGGACCAGGTCGCCGAAGAGGCGCAGGCGGCGCTGGAGATGATCCGCCGGGCCCACGAGGCGCTCGGCATCACCCCGACCCGCTACCGGCTCTCCCTGCCGGGCTCCGGTGGCAAGTACGTTGCCGCGCCCGAGAAGTGGCAACGGTCCACCGCCCTGCTGACCGACGTCCTCGACCGCTCCGGCCTGCCCTACGAGGCGGCCGAGGGCGAGGCCGCGTTCTACGGCCCCAAGATCGACGTCCAGGTCGCCGACGGTGCCGGTCGGGAGTCCACCCTGTCCACCGTCCAGGTCGACTTCCATCAGCCCGAGCAGTTCGATCTGCATTACATCGGCGCGGACGGCGCCAAACACCGCCCGGTCATGGTCCACCGCAGCATCATCGGCAGTGTGGAGCGAGCCGTCGCCCATCTCATCGAACAGCACGGCGGTGCCTTCCCCGCCTGGCTCGCCCCCACTCAGCTGGTCGTTCTCCCGGTCTCCGACACCGAACTGCCGGACGCCGCAGCCCTTGCCCGACGATGTACCCACCTCGGACTGCGTGCCGAGATCGCGGGACCGGAACGCGGCAGCCTGGGTGCCCGTGTCCGAGAGGCACGCCTGGTTCCCTACCAAGCCGTCATCGGCGCCAAGGAGGCCGCTGACGATCACGTCGCACTGCGCTTGCGCGACGGACGCCGACTCGACCCGCAGCCGGTCAGTGACGTACTCACCCGCATCAGTGGTCTCATCGGGGCCCACAGCACCGACCTGTGGGTCGACGCCACCTCGTAGCAGGCGTCGGCCATCGGCATCAGCAGGCCCGCCCCGGCGTCTGCGAGGCGGGTCAGGGAGGAGTGGCGGTGTACGTGCAGGTCCCGGCCCCGCACGGCGGAGCGCTCGTCGAGAAGGGCGCGGGCCTGCCCGTACGACAACCGCGCCGACCGTACGCGGCCGGTGGTCGGGCAGGTGTGGGCTTCGCGGGCGGCGACCGGCGACAACCGGGCCCCACGCGCACAGCGCCTCAGGAAAGATTCACTGTCGTGCTTCGCGCAGCTTGAGAATGTATGCCGCGGTGAGCGCAACGGCACGGTCTTCGTCATGTGACAGATCTGCGAGGGCACGCGACGCCGAGACCCCCGGGATGTCAGCGAGCGCCTGTGTCACCCGTCGACGTGCAGAGGGTCCGATGGTGTTGAGGGCGAGGCAGTCGACGAGCCGAGCAGCGATCTGCTCCGCCGACGCGGGATCGCTCGCCAGCGTGCTCAGTGCATCGGCTGCGTCGGCGTCGTTCCTCTCCTCGACGATCATGTCGACGAGAGTCGGGACCGCGTCGGCTGCTCCACGTGCCCCGAGCGCCAGAGCCGCGTACCCGCGGACCACGACGTCGGGGTTCGTGAGGGCGCTGCGCAGCAGTGCGGTGGCCTCACCGCTCGGAATCTCGGCGAGGGACTGGACGGCACGCTTCCGTACCTCGGCAGCGGGTGATCCGAGGCCCGTCGCCAGCAGTGCCGACGCGTCCTCGCCCGATCGCGCCAGAGCCCAACGAAGGGCTCCGGCGACGTTCGGATCCGGCTCGTTCAGCACGGCCTCGACCAGGGCCTCCACCGGTAGGGGAACTTCCTCGATCGCGGAGAGGGCCGCGCGCTGCCGAGCCCCCGCGCTCTTCGACCCCAACGCCTGGAGGAGCGCGACGATCTGGAGGACGTCCTCCCAGTCGGCGGGTTCCGCGGCACCGATCCGACGGAGTCGCGTGAGCAGCTCCGTCTCTGCTGCGACGCGGTCTCGCGCCTGGCGGACGAGGTCGTCGACGAGCTCGGCGGGCGTGAAGCCGGGGTCGTCGAGCGCGCGCCCGACGTCGCGCAGGGACAGCCCCAATGACCGCAGGCTCTCGATGTGGAAGATGCGCCGGATGTTCTCGCTGGAGTACTCCCGGTAGCCGGAGTCGGTACGGCCCGTCGGCCGCACCAGGCCGAGCGATTCGTAATGCCTGAGCATGCGGGCGCTGACCCCGGACCGTCGCGCGACATCACCGATCAACACTGCCTACCGCTCCTCCTGGCCGGCCTCGCCGAGGGCCACGATGCGCTTCGCCTCCTCGACCGCGGACTCGAATCCGGCATTCGGGTCGCGCCACAGCCGTTCCGTGGCGATCGCGTGCGCGCGCACGCGAGGGTCGGGATCCGTCGTCGCGGCGGCCAGGGTCGGCGACATCACCTCCCCGAGCGCGATCAGCGCCCGGCTGAGGCTCAGTTGCGTCTCGTGTTCGCCGCGTCCGAGCTGTGTCGCCAACACTACGGCCAACTCGTGCTCCTCACCTTCGGGCACGAGCACGACCGCCGCCCGCCAGGCGCTCCGGGCCACCTCGTCGTCGGCGTCGGACAGCAGCGCCGGTGTGATCGCCGGCCACGCCTGCCGATCGCCGATCTTGGACAGCGTGTGCAACGCCTGGCTCCGTGCCTGCGCACGTTCCGAGCGGACTTCGTCGAGAAGCACCGGGACCGTCATCGATGCCGCGTGGCGGGTGAGCGCCCACGTCAGCATTTCGCGTACGTAGAAATCGGGTTCGATCGCACATCGCTCGACGAGCTTGCCGATGAACCCCGGGTCCGGGGTCGTGCCGACCGCCAGCGCCGCCTGCACCCGGACCGACGAGCTCTTGTTCTCCAGCCCCTGGAGAACCCGCATCGTGATCGTGTCCTCTTTCGACAGGGTCACGAGGACCACCTCCTTGGCTGCAGTGAAGACCCTGTCACCGTGTCAGGGTCAAGCGGAGCCGGGCCGAGGGACGACCGGGCATCCTCGGCGCGTGGCGATCTCCGTCCAGGCGCTGCGTCCAGGAGCCGGCCGTAGTGGCGGCTCGGGGCGCACAAAGGGGCGCGTATGGGGCGCGTATCGGGCACGTATGTGCGCCGTCAAAGGCCCGCCCCTCCCCGTAAGGAAGCCATCAACGCAGGGCCGGGACCGTCGGGGCGCGAGGTTTGCTCAGGAGGTCAGAGATTCCGTACCTCATCTAGGAGCACACGATGGCCGATGTGGCCTTCGTCGTCACCACGATCGCGGTGTTCGCGTTGGTGGCTCTCGTCGCCAAGGGGGTGGCCAAGCTGTGACCGCCGAGAACGTCGTCGGCCTCGTCGTGGCCGTCGCCCTGCTGGGCTATCTCATCCTCGCCCTTCTGTACCCGGAGAGGTTCTGAGCCCGATATGAGCCCCGTCCTCGCTGGTGTGCTCCAGGTTCTCGCGCTCGTCGTGGCGCTGGCACTGGCATACCGTCCGCTCGGCGACCACATGGCCGGCGTCTACTCCTCGCAGAAGCACCTGCGCGTCGAGAAGTGGATGTACAAGGCCGTAGGCGTCAACCCCGACGCACAGATGCGCTGGCCCGCGTACCTGCGCGGGGTCCTCGCCTTCTCCGCGGTGAGTGTCCTCTTCCTCTATCTGCTGCAGCGGCTCCAGGGCGCCCTGCCCGGTTCGCTCGGCTTCGCCTCGATCGACCCCGACCAGGCCTTCAACACGGCGGCTTCCTTCGTCGCGAACACCAACTGGCAGTCGTACTACGGCGAGCAGGCCATGGGCCATGTCGTCCAGACCGGCGGACTCGCGGTGCAGAACTTCGTCTCGGCCGCGGTCGGCATCGCCGTCGCGGTGGCGCTGGTACGGGGCTTCGCCCGCTCCCGTACCGGTGAACTGGGCAACTTCTGGGCCGACCTGGTACGCGGCACCGTCCGGATCCTGCTGCCGATCGCCGTGGTCGGTGCGCTGGTGCTGGTCGCCTGCGGTGCCATCCAGAACTTCTCCGGCATCCATGAGGTCGGCCAGTTCATGGGCGGTTCGCAGCAGTGGAACGGCGGAGCGGTGGCCTCGCAGGAGGCCATCAAGGAGCTGGGTACGAACGGCGGGGGCTACTTCAACGCCAACTCGTCCCACCCGTTCGAGAACCCCAACGGGCTGTCCAACCTGTTCGAGATCTTCCTGATCCTGGTCATTCCCTTCGCGCTCACACGGACGTTCGGCCGGATGGTCGGCTCGCTGAAGCAGGGCTACGCGATCCTGGCGGCGATGGGTGTCATCTGGCTGGGCTTCACCACCCTGATGATGTGGACCGAGTTCAGCCACCACGGGCCCGCCTTCGACATCGCGGGCGGGGCCATGGAGGGCAAGGAGACCCGGTTCGGGATCGCCGGTTCGTCGATCTTCGCCGTGGCGACGACGCTCACCTCCACGGGTGCGGTCAACTCCTTCCACTCCTCGTACACGGGCTTCGGCGGGGGCATCACGATGCTGGGCATGCAGCTCGGCGAGATCGCGCCCGGCGGGGTCGGGTCCGGCCTCTACGGCATGCTCGTCATGGCGATCATCGCGGTCTTCATCGCGGGCCTGATGGTCGGCCGTACGCCCGAGTACCTCGGCAAGAAGATCGGCACCCGGCAGATCAAGCTCGCGGCCTGTTACATCCTGATCACCCCGGCGCTGGTGCTCTGCTTCACCGCCGCGGCGCTGGTCCTGCCCACCCCGCCGCACTCCATGCTGAACTCCGGTGCGCATGGATTCTCCGAGGTGCTGTACGCCTACACCTCGGGTGCCAACAACAACGGTTCGGCCTTCGCCGGACTGAACGCGGACACGCAGTGGTTCAACACGACCATCGGTCTCGCGATGCTGCTGGGCCGCTTCCTGCCGATGGTGTTCGTGCTGGCACTGGCCGGCTCGCTCGCCGAGCAGAAGCCCGTACCGGCGACCGTGGGAACCCTGGGCACGCACAAGCCGCTGTTCAGCGGGCTGCTGGTCGGCACGATCCTGATCATCACCGGGCTGACCTACTTCCCGGCCCTGGCGCTGGGGCCGCTGGCCGAAGGGCTGGCGTCATGACCACTCGTACGAAGCATGAGGACTCGATGTCCACTGTCACCCCCACCCGGGCACCCCACCAGGACGCGCCCACGGGTCACCAGAGCGAAGGACGCGTCGGCGGGGGCCTGTTCGACCCCGGACAACTGCTCACGTCCCTCCCCGACGCCGTACGCAAGCTCGACCCCCGGGTGATGGTCAAGTCCCCGGTGATGTTCGTGGTGCTGATCGGTTCGGTGTTCACCACCGTGCTGGCGTGCCTGAACCCCGGTGACTGGTTCGGCTGGGCGATCGCGGCCTGGCTGTGGCTGACCACGATCTTCGCCAACCTGGCGGAGGCGGTCGCCGAGGGGCGCGGCAAGGCGCAGGCCGACACGCTGCGCAGGGCCAAGACCGACACCGTCGCGCGGCGGATCGTCGGCACGAACGAGGAGCGGGTCCCCGGCACCGAACTGCGCATCGGTGACCTGGTGGTCTGCGAGGCCGGTGACATCATCCCCGGCGACGGGGACGTCGTCGACGGTGTCGCGAGCGTCGACGAGTCCGCCATCACGGGTGAATCGGCTCCGGTCATCAGGGAGTCCGGCGGCGACCGCTCGGCCGTCACCGGTGGTACGAAGGTGCTCTCCGACCGGGTCGTCGTCAAGATCACCACCAAGCCCGGTGAGACGTTCATCGACCGGATGATCGCCCTGGTCGAGGGCGCGGCCCGGCAGAAGACGCCCAACGAGATCGCGCTGAACATCCTGCTCGCGTCCCTCACCGTCGTCTTTCTGCTCGCCGTCGTCACCCTCCAGCCGTTCGCCGTCTACGCGGGCCAGAAGCAGTCGATGATCGTGCTGACCGCGCTGCTGGTCTGCCTGATCCCGACGACCATCGGAGCGCTGCTCTCCGCGATCGGAATCGCCGGGATGGACCGGCTGGTGCAGCGCAACGTGCTCGCGATGTCGGGGCGTGCCGTCGAGGCCGCCGGCGATGTCTCGACCCTGTTGCTCGACAAGACCGGCACCATCACGCTCGGCAACCGGCAGGCCGCCGAATTCGTCCCCGTCAGGGGCACGACCGCGGCCGAACTGGCGGACGCCGCCCAGCTGTCCTCGCTGGCCGACGAGACGCCCGAGGGCCGCTCGATCGTGGTGCTCGCCAAGGAGAAGTACGGGCTGCGCGAGCGCCACCAGGGCGAACTGCGGCACGCCGAATGGGTCGCGTTCACCGCCCAGACCCGGATGTCGGGCGTGGACGTCGACGGACGCAGGGTCCGCAAGGGCGCGAGCGGTTCCGTCGTCGCGTGGGTCAAGGAGCGCGGGGGCAGCGTCTCGCCGGAGGCACGGGCACTCACCGACCGGATCTCCGAGGCCGGCGGCACACCGCTGCTGGTGGCTATTGAGGACGGGCGGGGTGCCCGGGTCCTGGGCGTCGTCCATCTCAAGGACGTCGTCAAGGAGGGGATGCGGGAGCGGTTCGACGAGCTGCGCCGGATGGGCATCAGGACGGTCATGATCACGGGTGACAACCCGCTGACCGCGAAGGCCATCGCCGAGGAGGCGGGGGTGGACGACTTCCTGGCGGAGGCCACGCCCGAGGACAAGATGGCCCTCATCAAGCGGGAGCAGGCGGGCGGCAAGCTGGTCGCGATGACGGGCGACGGGACCAACGACGCGCCCGCCCTCGCCCAGGCGGACGTCGGCGTGGCGATGAACACCGGCACCTCGGCCGCCAAGGAGGCCGGGAACATGGTGGACCTGGACTCCAACCCGACCAAGCTGATCGAGATCGTCGAGATCGGCAAGCAACTGCTCATCACCCGGGGTGCGCTGACGACGTTCTCGATCGCCAACGACGTCGCGAAGTACTTCGCGATCATCCCGGCGATGTTCGCGAGCGTCTACCCCGGCCTGGACACGCTCAACATCATGCGGCTGTCCTCGTCCCAGTCCGCGATCCTGTCGGCGGTCGTGTTCAACGCGCTGATCATCATCGCACTGGTGCCGCTCGCCCTGAAGGGCGTGCGCTACCGGCCCAGCAGCGCCGACTCCATGCTCCGGCGCAACATCGGGATCTACGGCCTGGGCGGCCTGGTCGCCCCGTTCATCGGCATCAAGATCATCGACCTGATCATCTCCCACATCCCCGGAATCGGCTGACCTGCCATGAACAACTCCGTAGCAAACACCGTCCGGTTGCTCTGGGCCGGGCTGCGTGCCCTGCTCGTTCTCACGGTCGTCTGCGGCGTGCTCTACCCGCTCGCCGTGACGGGTGTCGCCCAGGGCATCTTCCCCGACAAGGCCAACGGCTCCGAGATCACCGCGAACGGCAAGGTCGTGGGCTCCGAACTCATCGGCCAGCGCTACGACCTGCCGCTGAAGAAGGGGCAGCAGACCGCGGCCCCGGACCTCAGGTGGTTCCAGCCGCGCCCCTCCGACGGCCTCGGCACCAACAGCGTCAACACCCAGTACAAGCTGATCCTCTCCGGCGCGACCAACCGCTCCGGAGACAGCAAGGAACTGATCGACGCGGTGACGGCCGCCAAAGCCGCCGTCGTCAAGGACAATTCCGTCCCCGGCCACCCCGTCAGCCCCACCGACGTGCCGGCCGACGCCGTCACCTCCTCGGGTTCCGGCCTCGACCCGGCCATCTCCCCGGCGTACGCACAGCTCCAGGTGCGCCGCGTCGCCGAGCGGAACCATCTCGGCGTCGCGCAGGTGGAGAAGCTCGTCGAGCAGCACACGGACGGCCGGATTCTCGGCTTCGTGGGGGAACCGAGGGTCAACGTCCTCCAGCTCAACATCGCTCTCAAGCAGCTGGTGAGCGGAGCTTGAGAGCACCGGGGCCGGCCTTCGCGGCCGGCCCCGGACCATCGGCCGTATGCGGTATGCGGCATACCGCATACCGCATACCGCACGCCGAAAGCCGGTTCAGCCCGTAGGCGAGCCCAGGCTCCCCGGGTAGAGGTACTTCGCCGGCGGGATCACCGTGCCGTCGACCCAGGCCCCGAAGAAGCCCTTGAGGTCCTTCCCCGACACCTTCGCCGCCAGCGCCTCGAACTGCCGGAACGAGGCGTTTCCGTACGCGTGGTCGCGGGTCCAGGCCCTGAGCGTCCGGAAGAACGCCTCGTCACCGACCGTGCGCCGCAGGGCGTGCAGCATCAGCGACCCCTTGAAGTACAGCGCGGAGTCCAACTCCTTCCCCGGGCCCGGGTCGTACAGCCTGGTGGACCAGAACGACGGGTCGTCGCGGTAGTTCTCGATCTCGGAACGGTAGTAGTCCCGATCCAGGTCGGCGCCCTTGTGCTCCTCCCACAACTGCCCGGCGTACTGGGCGAAGCACTCCGCGGCACAGCCGTCCCGCCAGTCCTTGAACGAGACGCTGTCACCGAACCACTGGTGGGTGTTCTCATGGACCACCGAGGCGTCGAAGAGCATGCCGCTGTACGTGGGGCGGCTCTGCGTCTCCAGGGCGATCGGGCCATTGGTGGGTTCCTTCGTGGCCCCGACGACGATGGCGCCCGCCGAGGAGAAGGGGTACGGGCCGAACTTCGCGGCCAGGAAGTCCAGGATGTCCGTCTGCTCGGCCTCCGCGTCCGGATCGACGACGGCGTCCGGGCTGTAGGCCGTGATGACCGGCGTTCCGGCGCCCGTCTTCCCCCGGTGGACGGTGAACCTGTCGATCGCGACCGTGCTGAGGTACGTCGCCAGTGGCTTGTCCTCGAACCAGCGGAAGGTCTTCCTGCCGTCCTTCACGGTGACCTGGCCCGGCAGGCCGTTGCCGACGGCCGTCCAGCCGTCGGGCACCGTTGCGGTGAGGGCGAAGGTGGCCTTGTCGGACGGGTGGTCGTCGGCGGGATACCAGGAGGTCGCCGCGTGCGGTTCGCCCGCCACGTACGCGCCGCCGGTCTTCAGCGTGTGCCAGCCCTCGGCGTCGGGCTTGCCCGCATACTTCACCCGGACCGCGAACGTCGTGCCCTTCACGACCGGGCGGGCCGGGGTGATGACCAGCTCATGGGATCCGGACCGGGAGAACGCCTTCACCGGGGTGCCGTCCACCGTGACCGATGCCACGGTGAAGCCCTTGAGGTCCAGGCTGAAGCGGTCCAGGCCGGTCAGGGCGCGGGCGGTGACGGTGGTGTCCCCGTCCAGGTGGTCGGTGCGCGCCGGGTCGTAGGCGATGCGGACGTCGTAGTGGGAGACGTCATAGCCGGAGTTGCCGTCGTCGGGGAAGTACGGGTCACCGACGCCCGAGCCGCCGATGGCGGCCGAGGCGGGGAGAGCGGTCAGCACGGTGCCGCTCACGACCGCGGCCACGAGGGCGGCGGCGGATCGGCGGCGTCGGTTCAGCAGTCTGCGCATGTCTCGTTCCTGGGGAAGGGGCGGTCAGTGCCGGGAACCGGTGGCGGCGAGCTTCCACAGCACGCCGATGAGGGCGTCGGTGCTCGTCGTCTCCGTCTTCGGGTCCACGTTGGTGAGGTCGTCGCACGCCTCGTGGATGCAGTCCGAGATGCCGGTGCTGAATCCGGACGACGGGATGCCGACGTTGCCGAAGGACTCGTGGTCCGAGCCGCCGACGCCGATGTCGAAGGTGGGGATGTTCCGCTCGGCGAACCACGCCTCGAAAGCCTGCTGGGCCTCGGTCTCGCCGTGCTCGTCGTCGTGGACCACGAGCCACTGCCGGGTGTTCCGGCTGCCCGCCTGGTCGAAGTTGAGGTAGACATCGATCGTGCGGCGCTCGGCCGCGGAGAGTTTCCGGACGTAGTCCGCCGAGCCGATCAGGCCCTGCTCCTCCGCACCCCACCATGCGAACCGGAGGTGCCGTTCGGGTGTCAGCCGCGACGTGGCCACCTGGAGTGCGGTGGCCAGGACCGCTGCCGAGCCGGAGCCGTTGTCGTTGATTCCCGGGCCTTCCTCGACGCTGTCGAGATGGGCGCCGGTCAGCAGCACATGGTCCGGGTCGCCGCCCGGCCAGTCGGCGATCAGATTGCTGCCGGTGGCGCCGTCGTGGGTGAAGGGGACGAGTTTCGTCCGGAAGCCCGCCCGGTCGAGGGCGTTCTTCACATACGTCACCGAGTCGGCGTACCCCCGCGTGCCGTGCGCGCGGTTGCCGCCGTTGCGGTCGGCGATCCGCTGCAGCGCACGCAGATGCGGCATCACCTGCTGCTCGGAGACGGTGGGGGCGGTGGTGGGCCGTGTTCCTGCGGTGGCGGTCGTGGCGGGCACCGCGGACACGGTCAGGGATATCCCGAGGACTCCGGCCGCCAGCCGGGGAAGGCTTCTGCGTAAGGTCATGCGCACCCTTTCAAGGACGGGGCACATGCCCCGGTGGACGCCGGCAAGGCTGGTCGGCCGGTGTCAGGGAGTTGTCGGAAAGTTGTGGGGAAGCGGTAGCGCCCCGGTGGCGAGGGCCGACCGGGGCGACGGAGCGAACGAACCGACGATCCGTCACGTGCGCTTCGGGTTGATGTGCTCAATCTGTCCGGGCTGTTGCGACGCCGATGGCGTCCGCCAGTGCCGGCCCGATCATCCGGGGGAGAGGATGACCAGGGAGGCTGGTGGGGAACGGGGGCGGACGCCTGTGCTGTTGCGCCGCGCCGGGCGCCACGGTCCGACGCGCCGCGCAGGGGACGGGCTCCGCCACCGGGTGCGGCTCGTCGTCGGCGACCGCATCGGCGCGCGGCCGGACGCCTGGCAGGCATCCCGGCCATTGCCCGGCCCTGTGCCCGATGCACATACTGGCGGCCGACGAGACGATCACGTACGGGGAAACATGTGCGGGGGAGAGACATGACCGACATCACCGGCCAGGCGGGCGCCGGAGGGCGGAGCGGTGCGGCGGTGGCCGAGGACGTGGCGCGCGGACCCATGGTCCGGGTCGAGGACCTGCATCGCTCGTACGGCACCGGTGCGGCGGCCGTGCACGCGTTGCGAGGGGTCTCCTTCGAGCTGCCACGCGGAGAGCTCGTCGCGCTCAAGGGACGTTCGGGCTCCGGCAAGACGACCCTCCTCAACCTGGTCGGTGGACTCGACGGCCCGGACGGCGGCCGGATCACCGTCGACGGCACGGACCTCGCCGAACTCGGTGAGAGCGGGCTGCTGGAGCTGCGCCGGGACCGGATCGGCTTCATCTTCCAGTCCTTCGGCCTGATCCCGATCCTGACGGCCGCGGAGAACGTCGGCGTACCCCTGCGACTGTGCAAGACGGACCCGCGCGAGCGCGAGGAGCGGGTGGCGCTGCTGCTCTCCATGGTCGGTCTCGCCGACCACGCGGCCCAGCGTCCCGGAGAGCTCTCCGGCGGTCAGCAACAGCGCGTCGCGATCGCCCGCGCGCTCGCCAACCGCCCCGCGCTGCTGATCGCGGACGAGCCGACGGGACAGCTCGACGCGGAGACCGGGCTCGCGGTGATGGAGCTGCTGAAGGCGGTGGTACGGAGTGAGGGCGTCACCGCACTGGTGGCGACGCACGACGCCCAGCTGCTGGGCCTGGCGGACCGGGTGCTGGAGCTGAGCGACGGGCACATCGTCGAGCAGGGGTGAGGGCCGAGTGCATCGTCGAGCCGGGTGAAGGGCGGTCTTGAGTTGCCGGGGCCGATATCGGCCCCGGCCCGGCAGATCGCGGCCGGCGGGGATGCCACCGATCTGGCCCGGCCCGGGGCGGATCCGAGTGCCCGGACGCCCTGACCACCGGCCGGGAGCGGCCCTGACCTGCGGAAGGCGGGACTCCGCCGAAGCGTCCCGTGTTCCTTCCTGGCATCCCGTACTCGGTGCGGGCGTCAGAATCCTGTCAATTCGGTTCTCACCTCCACCCCTGGTCCGATTTGTCGAGAATCTACGGGGTAGCTTCGAAGCGGCTGCCGCATCTGCCGCAGCCGGTTCAGAGAAGACAATGGGGCCATGGCACGCGGCAAGCTTCGGATCTACCTGGGTGCGGCACCCGGCGTCGGCAAGACGTACGCGATGCTCTCCGAGGCCCACAGGCGCGTCGAACGGGGCACCGACTGCGTCGTCGCCTTCGTGGAGCACCACGACCGCCCGCGCACCGAGGTCATGCTCCACGGCCTGGAGCAGATCCGGCGCCGTGAGATCGAGTACCGTTCCGCCGTCTTCACCGAGATGGACGTGGACGCGGTTCTGGAGCGGGCCCCGGCCGTCGCCCTGGTGGACGAACTCGCGCACACCAATGTGCCCGGCTCCCGCAACGCCAAACGCTGGCAGGACGTCGAAGAGCTCCTCCAGGCCGGCATCGACGTGATCTCCACCGTCAACATCCAGCACCTGGAGTCGCTCGGCGACGTCGTCGAGGCCATAACCGGCGTACGCCAGCGCGAGACCGTCCCCGACGAGGTCGTCCGCAGGGCCGACCAGCTGGAACTCGTCGACATGTCGCCCCAGGCACTGCGCCGCCGGATGGCCCACGGCAACATCTACAAGCCGGACCGGATCGACGCGTCCCTGTCCAACTACTTCCGCCCCGGCAACCTGACCGCCCTGCGCGAGCTGGCGCTCCTCTGGGTCGCCGACCGGGTCGACGAATACCTTCAGCAGTACCGCGGCGAGCACAACATCCGCACCACCTGGCAGGCCCGTGAACGCATCGTCGTCGGACTCACCGGCGGCCCCGAGGGCCGTACGCTCATCCGTCGCGCGTCCCGGATGGCCGCCAAGGGCTCCGGCAGCGAGATCCTCGCCGTCTACATCGCCCGCAGCGACGGACTGACCTCGGCCTCGCCCAAGGAGCTCACCGTCCAGCGGACCCTGGTCGAGGATCTCGGCGGCACGTTCCACCATGTCATCGGCGACGACATACCGTCGGCGCTCCTCGAATTCGCCCGTGGGGTGAACGCCACGCAGATCGTCCTCGGCTCCAGCCGCCGCAAGGCCTGGCAGTACATCTACGGACCGGGCGTGGGCGCCACGGTCGCCCGTGAGTCCGGCCCCGACCTCGACGTCCACATCGTCACCCACGAAGAGGTGGCCAAGGGCCGCGGGCTGCCCATCGCCCGCGGCGCCCGGCTGGGCCGGGTCCGGATCATCTGGGGCTGGCTGGTCGGCGTCGGCGGCCCGGCGCTGCTCTCGCTGCTGCTCACCGGTCTGGAGAACGGACCGGGGCTCGCCAACGACGTCCTGCTCTTCCTCTTCATGACGGTCGCGGCGGCTCTGCTCGGCGGGCTGCTGCCCGCACTCGCGTCGGCCGCCGTCGGCTCGTTGCTGCTGAACTACTGGTTCACCCCGCCCACCCACACCCTGACCGTGCAGGACCCGGAGAACTTCGTCGCCATCCTGATCTTCTTCGCGGTGGCGGTCTCGGTCGCCTCGGTCGTCGATCTGGCGGCCCGCCGCACCCATCAGGCGGCCCGGCTGCGCGCCGAGTCGGAGATCCTCTCCTTCCTGGCGGGCAGTGTGCTGCGCGGCGAGACCACCCTGGACGCGCTCCTGGACCGGGTCCGCGAGACCTTCGGCATGGAGTCCGTCGCCCTGCTGGAGCGGAAGAGCGACGTCGACCCGTGGACCTGCGCCGGAAGCGTCGGCCCGGGGCCGGTGGCCCGGCCGGAGGACGCCGACGTGGACATGCCGGTCGGTGACCACATGGCGCTCGCCCTCTCCGGCAGGGTGCTGCCCGCCGAGGACCGCCGGGTGCTCGGGGCGTTCGCCGCCCAGGCCGCCGTCGTGCTGGACCGGCAGCGCCTGGTCGGCGAGGCGGAGGAGGCCCGGCGGCTCGCCGAGGGGAACCGGATCAGGACGGCGCTCCTCGCCGCCGTCAGCCACGATCTGCGGACTCCGCTCTCCGCCATCAAGGCCGCCGTCAGCTCCCTGCGCTCCGACGACGTCGCGTGGTCCGACGAGGACGAGGCGGAACTCCTGGAGGGCATCGAGAACGGCGCCGACCGCCTCGACCACCTCGTGGGCAACCTCCTGGACATGTCCCGGCTGCAGACCGGCACCGTCACCCCGCTGATCCGCGAGATCGACCTCGACGAGGTGGTGCCGATGGCGCTCGGCGGCGTGCCGGAGGGCAGCGTGGACCTCGACATCCCCGAGACCCTGCCGATGGTCGAGGTCGACCCCGGGCTGCTGGAGAGAGCCGTCGCCAACATCGTCGAGAACGCCGTCAAGTACAGCCCCTACGAACAACACGTCACGGTGGCCGCCAGCGCGCTCGGCGAACGCGTCGAACTACGGGTCGTCGACCGGGGCCCCGGCATCCCCGACGACGCCAAGGAACGCATCTTCGAGCCCTTCCAGCGCTACGGCGACGCCCCGCGCGGGGCGGGCGTCGGACTGGGTCTCGCGGTGGCCCGCGGTTTCGTGGAGTCCATGGGCGGCACGCTGGACGCCGAGGACACCCCGGGTGGCGGTCTCACCATGGTGCTGACCCTCAAGGCGGCGTCGGGATACGTTCCGGTCAGCCCCGACCTTCCCGCGCGGGTCACCTCATGACCTCGCCGGTCACCTCATGATCACCGGAACGTTCCGGGAGATCGCCGTACAGCAGAAAGGCAGGGCCCCCATGACCCGGGTGCTTGTGGTCGACGACGAGCCGCAGATCGTACGCGCCCTCGTGATCAACCTGAAGGCGCGCAAGTACGAGGTGGACGCGGCGCCCGACGGCGCCACCGCCCTTCAGCTCGCCGCCGCCCGCCACCCCGATGTCGTCGTCCTCGACCTCGGACTGCCCGACATGGACGGGGTCGAGGTGATCAAGGGGCTGAGAGGCTGGACCAGGGTGCCGATCCTGGTGCTCTCCGCCCGCCACACCTCCGACGAGAAGGTCGAGGCCCTGGACGCCGGAGCCGACGACTACGTGACCAAGCCGTTCGGCATGGACGAGCTGCTGGCCCGGCTGCGCGCCTCCGTCCGCCGCGCGGAACCCGTCGGCCAGCACGGCACCGACGACATGGTGGTCGTCGAGACCGAGGGGTTCACCGTCGACCTGGCGGCGAAGAAGGTCCACCGGGAGGGACGCGACGTGCGGCTCACGCCCACCGAGTGGCATCTGCTGGAGGTCCTGGTCCGCAACAGCGGCCGGCTGGTCAGCCAGAAGCAGCTGCTCCAGGAGGTGTGGGGGCCCTCGTACGGCACCGAGACCAACTACCTGCGGGTCTACATGGCCCAGCTGAGGCGCAAGCTGGAGGCCGATCCCTCGCATCCCCGGCACTTCGTCACCGAGCCGGGGATGGGCTACCGGTTCGAGCGCGGCTGAACCGCAGTCGGGCACTTTGGGCTTCGGCGTGTCGGCCGGGTCCTTCGTCGGCAGGCGTGTGCTGCGGGCCCGGTCCGTCGTGGCTGCGTCGCTCGTTTTGCTCGCCGACTCCGACGAGAGCTCCGAAGGTCCGACCAGAAGTCCGAAGCCCTGACAAGTAACCCGTTCGAGTGAGACCCGGGACACCCGCTCGGAGCATGGGAGACCGGTACCCTTCGGTTATGAGTGCTGTTCCTCGATTCGAGAAGCCGGGCAAGGCGGAGAAGCCGTCCGGCCGCTTCCGGCGGATGCTCGACCGGCTGTCCAGCTCCCAGTCGGACCTGGAGTCCGAGGAGCTGCAGGAGGACTCGCAGGCTTCGGGTTGCACGCGCATCTCCGAATGCACCGACCGGCAGATCGTGAAGGTGACTGGTACCTTGCGGACCGTCACCCTGCGGCCGCGCGCGGGAGTCCCCGCCCTGGAGGCGGAGCTCTTCGACGGCACCGCGCCGCTGGACGTGGTCTGGCTGGGCCGACGCTCCATCGCGGGTATAGAACCGGGCCGCAAGCTCATCGCCTCGGGCCGGATTGCCATGAGTCATGGACGCCGGGTGCTGTTCAATCCCAAATACGAACTCCGACCGCTCGGCAAGGAGTAGCCGGTGACGTCTCTCGACAAGCCGACGTCCGACACGGACCGCACCACCCGCACCGACCAGCAGGAGGCCGACGCGAAGGCGGTCACCGAGGCAGCGCTCTTCGAGGCGTTCGGCGGTGTCCGGGGGATGGTGGAGACAGTCCTTCCCGGGCTGCTCTTCGTCACGATCTTCACGATCAACAAGGATCTGCACATCTCGGCCATCGCGGCCCTGGTGGTGTCCCTGCTCCTCGTAGCCGTACGGCTGATCCGCAGGGACACCGTGAAGCACGCCTTCAGCGGTGTCTTCGGCGTGGCCTTCGGCGTGGTCTTCGCCATGATGACCGGCAACGCCAAGGACTTCTATCTGCCGGGCATGCTCTACACGCTCGGCCTGGCCCTCGCCTATCTGATCACCACCCTCGCAGGGGTACCGCTGATCGGCCTGATCCTGGGACCGGTGTTCAAGGAGAACCTCTCCTGGCGCACCAGGAACCCCGGCCGCAGGAAGGCATACGCCAAGGCGAGCTATGCCTGGGGACTGATCCTGCTCGCCAAGTGCGCGGTTCTCTTCCCGCTGTACTGGTGGGCCGACACGACCCAGTTCGGCTGGGTCCTGGTCGCCCTGAAGATCCCGCCCTTCCTGCTCGCGGTCTATCTGACCTGGGTCTTCCTCGCCAAGGCGCCGCCGCCCATCGATGTCTTCGCCGAGATGGAGGCGCAGGAGCAGGCCGAGAAGGCCCGCGAGGCCGAAGCGGCCGCCGCCGCGACGCGCCACCAGGAGTACTGAACCGCCCTGGGCGGAAAGCAAGGGGCCCGGAACCGTGTGAAACGGTTCCGGGCCCCTTGCTTTCCGCCCAGGGCTGCGCTTGGCGCCTCGTGCCGGCCTCCGATCGGCACTGCGCCGGTCAGTCGTCCGAGTCGCCCCGGCGCACCGACAGCAGGTCCTCCAACTGCTCCTCGCGTGCCTGCGCGGCCACGAACAGCAGCTCGTCACCGGCCTCCAGCGTCTCCTCGGTGCTCGGCGTCAGTACACGCTGCCCGCGGATGATGGTGACCAACGAGGTGTCCTCGGGCCAGGCCACTTCGCCGACCTGGGTGCCGGCCAACGCCGACTCCGGGGGCAGCGTCAGCTCGACCAGGTTGGCGTCGCCGTGGCTGAAGCGCAGCAGCCTGACCAGATCGCCGACGCTCACCGCCTCCTCGACCAGGGCCGACATCAGCCGCGGTGTGGAGACCGCCACATCGACGCCCCAGGCCTCGTTGAACAGCCATTCGTTCTTCGGGTTGTTGACCCGGGCGACGACCCTCGGCACGCCGTACTCGGTCTTGGCGAGCAGCGAGACGACCAGGTTCACCTTGTCGTCGCCGGTCGCGGCGATCACGACGCTGCAGCGTTGAAGTGCTGCCTCGTCGAGCGAGGTGATCTCACAGGCGTCCGCCAGCAGCCACTCGGCCATCGGCACCCGTTCCACCGAAATGGCCGTCGGTGCCTTGTCGACGAGCAGCACCTCGTGCCCGTTCTCCAGCAACTCGCCCGCGATGGAACGTCCCACCGCACCGGCGCCGGCAATCGCGACACGCATCAGTGACCGCCCTCCTCGGGGCCCTCGGCGAAGGCCGCCTCGACCTTCGCGATCTCGTCCGTACGCATCATCACGTGGACCAGGTCGCCCTCCTGCAGCACGGTCTGCGACGTGGGCAGTATGGCTTCGCCCAACCGGGTGAGGAATGCCACGCGGACGCCCGTCTCCTCCTGCAGCGTGCTGATCTTGTGGCCGATCCAGGACGGCGTGGTGTGCACCTCCGCGAGCTGCACACCGCCGCTCGGATCCCGCCACAGCGGCTCGGCCCCCGAGGGGAGCAGCCGTCGCAGCATCTGGTCCGCGGTCCAGCGCACGGTGGCGACCGTGGGGATGCCGAGACGCTGATAGACCTCGGCGCGCCGAGGGTCGTAGATCCGCGCCGCGACGTTCTCGATGCCGAACATCTCGCGGGCGACCCGGGCGGCGATGATGTTCGAGTTGTCGCCGCTGCTCACCGCGGCGAACGCGCCGGCCTCCTCGATCCCCGCCTCACGGAGGGTGTCCTGGTCGAAGCCGACACCGGTGACGCGCCGCCCACCGAATCCGGACCCGAGGCGTCGGAACGCCGTGGGGTCCTGATCGACGACGGCGACCGTGTGCCCCTGCTGCTCCAGGGTCTGCGCGAGAGCGGCTCCGACTCGCCCGCAGCCCATGATGACGATGTGCACCTTGCGCCTACCTCGCAGTCCTGGTCGTCCGGCTGACCTGCGAAAACACCCTGCTCACACTTCTTTCTCAGCTTGCCGGGCAAACAACGGGGCAACGGTGTGTCCCGTTGCCCAGGATGAGCTTATGCGGCTGGGATCGCGAAGCCTCATCCGCGTGCGCTTTCGCCGCGTCCGCGCGATGCGGATGGGTACCGCGCAGTGTCCGCGCGATCACGCATGGGTGCTGTGACGTGTCCTCGACGTGTCCTCGCGACAGGGGTGGGCACACCGCCGGACACGTGTGACGCGGATCGGCGTCCGTAGCGTCCGCACGATTGCGGACGGGGGGCCGTCGTTCGTGTCACCGCGGAGGGGCGGAGGGGGAAGGCCGCCCAGTTCGCGCCGCTGCGGAGGGAAAGGGCCCGTCGATCGCACCAGGGACGCACGGACCCTTGAGTGCCGGCAGAACAGACATCTAACATGTCAGTTCATGGAGACCCTGCGCCCCGTCCGACGGACCTTGCTGCGGGACACCGCGTACGAGGCGATCCGCGACGCCATCGTCCGTGGCGACATCCCGCCCGGTGCCCCTGTCCGTGACGCCGAACTCGCCGAACGCCTCGGACTGTCCCGGGCCCCGGTCCGTGACGCGCTGTCCCGGCTTTCCGGCGAGGGGCTCGTCGAGTCCAAGCCGCAGAGCTACACGCGGGTGACCCGCCTGGTGCCGCGCGACGTCCGGGACGCGGCGGCTGTCGTACGGGTCATGCAGGAGCTGGCCGCGAGGACCGCCGTACCTCGCCTCACGGATGCGGACGTCGCCGCGATGCGCGAGGCGAACGAACTCTTCAGGGACGCGACCCGCCGCGGTGACGTGATGGACGCGCTGCGCGCCGACGACCGGCTCCACGACGTCCTCGTCGCGGCGTGCGGCAACCGTGCCGTGGCTGCCACGGTCGAGCGCTACACCCCTTTGATCCGGCGGCTGGAATGGCGGCAGTTCGGCACGGCGAGCGCGGCACACGGCTCGGCCGAACTGCACGACCGGCTGATCGAGGCATGCGCGGGGCGTGATGCCGAGGCGGCGTCCCGGATCACTGCGGAGATCTGGCGGGCTCTCGAAGAACTGGCGGACGAACCGTCCGACGAACCGTCCGACGGGGCGGCCCAGGGGTCCTCCGCCGAGGCCGCCCACGGGCAGCCCCGACAGGCCGTTGGACCGCCCGGTCCGGTCGGCGACCGGCCGAGGGCCCGAGCGTCGGCCGGATCCCCGGCGTAACCGCGGACAAGTCGACACCTCGCCCCGTGACCGCCGCCATCGCGCCCCCTCCCGGCCACCGCGCCGCCCCGAACGCGCCCGGCCACGGCGCCGAGCACGCGCATGACCCCGGCCCCCACCCTCACCGACCCGATCAGGAACCCGAACCCCACCGACCCCCGACCGAGGGAGCTCCCATGACGCCCGTCACCCCGACCCCGACCTCCTCCTCTCCCTCCCTCTCCTCCTACGACCGCTATCCCCTCCTCTTCGGCCCCTCTCCCGTGCACCGTCTCGACCGGCTCACCGACCACCTCGGCGGCGCCGCTGTCTGGGCCAAACGGGAGGACTGCAACTCCGGCATCGCCTACGGCGGCAACAAGACCCGCAAGCTCGAATACCTCGTCGCCGACGCCCTGGCGAAGGGCTGCGACACGCTCGTCTCCATCGGCGGAGTCCAGTCCAACCACACCCGCCAGGTCGCGGCGGTGGCCGCCCGCGCCGGCCTCAAGTGCGTACTCGTCCAGGAGAGCTGGGTCGAATGGCCCGACGCCGTCTACGACAAGGTCGGCAACATCCTGATCAGTCGCCTGGCCGGTGCCGACGTCCGCCTGGTGCGCGCCGACTTCGGTATCGGTGTCAAGGAGAGCTGGGAGCAGGCGCTGCGCGAGGTCGAGGAGGGCGGCGGCAGGCCGTACGCCATTCCCGCCGGTGCGTCCGACCACCCCCTCGGCGGGCTCGGCTTCGCCAATTGGGCCTACGAGGTCGCGGAGCAGGAGCGTGTGCTCGGTGTGTTCTTCGACACCGTGGTCGTCTGCTCGGTGACCGGTTCCACCCAGGCCGGCATGGTCGCCGGCTTCGCCGCACTCGAAGAGGCGGGCGGCCGTCCGCGGCGCGTGCTGGGCATCGACGCCTCCGCCGAGCCCGCCCGTACGCGTGTGCAGATCGGCCGGATCGCGGCCGGCACCGCACAGCTCATCGGGGTGCGGCGCGAGCTCACCGTGGATGACATCGAGCTCGACGAGCGCTACCACGCGGGCACGTACGGCATCCCCGACAACACCACCCTCGACGCGATGCGGCTCGTCGCGCGTACCGAGGGCATGGTCACCGACCCGGTGTACGAGGGGAAGTCGATGGCGGGAATGGCCGACCTCGTGGCCCGCGGTGAGATCGGCCGCGATTCCACCGTCCTTTACGCACATCTCGGCGGTCAGCCCGCATTGAATGGGTACAGCGCCCTTTTCGCGGACGCCTAGTGCAAGGATTTCGTTAAGGATTTCGTGGCTTTTTCGGCCCGAGTGCAGGAGATTGCGGGACCACGCGGGTGGTGCGTCTGCGACTTCCATACGGAACGCTTACGATCCTCTGCGTGTCCAAACTGACCGACGTGCCCAAACGGATCCTGATCGGGCGCGCACTGCGCAGTGACCGGCTCGGAGAAACGCTCCTGCCGAAGCGCATCGCCCTCCCCGTCTTCGCCTCCGACGCCTTGTCCTCCGTTGCCTACGCGCCGGGCGAGGTTCTGCTCGTCCTGTCTGTCGCGGGCGTGTCGGCGTACCACTTCAGCCCGTGGATCGCGCTGGCGGTCGTCGTGGTGATGTTCACCGTGGTGGCGTCGTACCGGCAGAACGTGCACGCGTACCCCAGCGGCGGCGGCGACTACGAAGTCGCCACCACCAACCTCGGCCCCAAGGCCGGCCTGACGGTCGCCAGCGCGCTGCTCGTGGACTACGTCCTCACCGTCGCCGTCTCCATCACCTCCGGTATCGAGAACCTGGGCTCGGCGATCCCGTTCGTGGTCGAGCACAAGGTGCTGTGCGCCGTCGCGGTGATCGTGCTGCTGACGCTGATGAACCTGCGCGGCGTCAAGGAATCCGGGTCGCTCTTCGCCATTCCGACGTACGTGTTCGTCGTGGGCGTCTTCATCATGATCGCGTGGGGTGCCTTCCGCGGTCTCGTGCTCGGCGACACCATGAGCGCGCCCACCGCCGGCTTCCACATCAAGGCAGAGCAGGAGGGCCTCGCGGGCTTCGCCCTTGTCTTCCTGCTGCTGCGTGCCTTCTCCTCCGGCTGTGCCGCGCTCACCGGCGTCGAGGCGGTCTCCAATGGCGTCCCGGCCTTCCGTAAGCCCAAGTCCAAGAACGCGGCGACGACGCTGACGATGATGGGCGTGCTCGCCATCACCATGCTCGTCGGCATCATCGCCCTCGCCCTGGCCACCAACGTCCGGATGGCCGAGAACCCGGCGCACAACCTGCTCAAGGGCGGTGTGCCGGTCGGCCCCGACTATGTGCAGGACCCGGTGATCACGCAGGTCGCCGAGGCCGTCTTCGGCAACGGCAGCTTCCTGTTCATCGTGCTCGCCGCGGCCACCGCCCTCGTGCTGTTCCTCGCGGCGAACACGGCGTACAACGGCTTCCCGGTGCTCGGCTCGATCCTCGCCCAGGACCGCTACCTGCCGCGCCAACTGCACACCCGCGGCGACCGCCTCGCCTTCTCCAACGGCATCGTGCTGCTCGCCGGCGCGGCCGCCATGCTCGTCGTCGTCTACGGCGCCGACTCGACCCGGCTGATCCAGCTCTACATCGTCGGCGTGTTCGTGTCCTTCACGCTCAGCCAGACCGGCATGGTCCGCCACTGGAACCGCCACCTGGCCACCGAGAAGGACGCGGAGAAGCGCCGCCACATGATCCGCTCCCGCGCGATCAACGCCTTCGGCGCCTTCCTGACCGGCCTCGTCCTCGTGGTCGTCATGGTCACCAAGTTCACCCACGGTGCCTGGGTCGCCCTGCTCGGCATGTGCATCTTCTTCGCGACGATGACCGCGATCCGGAAGCACTACGACCGGGTCGCCGAGGAGATCGCCGCCGAGGAGACCCCGTCCGACGAGACGATGCGGCCCTCCAGGGTCCACTCGATCGTCCTGGTCTCCAAGCTCCACCGGCCCACCCTGCGCGCCCTCGCCTACGCCAAGCTGATTCGCTCCCACCGGCTGGAGGCGCTCTCCATCAGCGTCGACCCGGCGGAGACCAAGGCGCTCAAGGACGACTGGGAGCGGCGCGGCATCGACATCCCGCTGAAGATCCTCGACTCCCCGTACCGCGAGGTGACCCGGCCGGTCATCGACTATGTGAAGAGCCTGCGCCGGGAGAGCCCGCGCGACGTGGTGAGCGTGTACATCCCGGAGTACGTGGTCGGCCACTGGTACGAGCACCTCCTCCACAACCAGAGCGCCCTGCGCCTCAAGGGACGACTGCTCTTCACCCCGGGCGTCATGGTGACCTCCGTGCCGTACCAGCTGGAGTCCTCCGAGGCGGCGAAGAAGCGCGCCAGGAAGCGCGCCGAGTGGAACGCACCGGGCTCGGTGCGCCGCGGACCCGTGGAGCGCAAGCCCAAGGAACCCGTAAACAGGGGCTGACCCGCGTACAAGGCCGATCCCAACGGCGGGGACGCCCCGCGAACGACGGCTGCACCGCCGACAAGGGGCCGGCCGCGTCGACAGCCGACCGCCGGTTCGTCGACAAGAGCTCACCGTGCCCGGCCTCTCGTGGTCAACGGCCGGACGACACCCACGTAGAATCGTAGGTTGTTGTCCGGCCGTTAGTCCCTTGATCTCTGGAGCCACCCCCTCATGCAGAACGAACCCACGTCGTCGCTGGTCGGGGAGGAGTACGAGGTCGAGGTCGGGCCCGTCGCGCACGGCGGCCACTGCATCGCCCGCACCTCTGAGGGACGGGTCCTCTTCGTACGGCACACGCTTCCCGGCGAGAAGATCATCGCCAAGGTCACCGAGGGCGAGAGCGACTCCCGCTTCCTGCGCGCCGACGCGGTACGGATCATCGAGGCGTCCAAGGACCGCGTCGAGGCGCCCTGCCCGTACGCCGGTCCCGGAAAGTGCGGCGGCTGCGACTGGCAGCACGCCAAGCCCGGCGCCCAGCGCAGGCTCAAGGGCGAAGTGATCGCCGAACAGCTCCAGCGCCTCGCCGGTCTCACCCCGGAGGAGGCGGGCTGGGACGGCACCGTCATGCCGGCCGAGGGCGACAAGCTTCCGGCGGGCGAGGTACCGGCCTGGCGCACCCGCGTCCAGTACGCCATCGACGAGGACGGCAAGGTCGGCCTGCGCAAGCACCGCTCGCACGACGTGGAGCCCATCGAACGCTGCCTGATCGCCGCCCCCGGCGTCACCGAGCTCGGTATCGAGAAGCGGGAATGGCCCGGCATGGCCTCGGTGGAGGCCATCGCCGCCACCGGCTCCCACGACCGCCAGGTGATCCTCACCCCGAGGCCCGGTGGTCGGCTGCCCCTCGTCGAGCTCGACAAGCCCGTCTCGGTGATGCGCGTCGACGAGCGCGACGGGGGCGTCCACCGGGTGCACGGCCGCGCCTTCGTCCGCGAGCGCGCCGACGACCGCACCTACCGCGTCGGCTCGGGCGGCTTCTGGCAGGTCCACCCGCAGGCCGCCAACACCCTGGTCCGCGCCGTCATGCAGGGCCTCCTGCCCCGCAAGAACGACACGGCCCTCGACCTCTACTGCGGCGTCGGCCTCTTCGCCGGCGCCATCGGCCAGCGCATCGGCGAGAAGGGCGCGGTCCTCGGCATCGAGTCCGGCAAGCGCGCCGTCGAGGACGCCCGGCACAACCTGAAGGACCTGGACCGGGTTCGCATCGAGCACGGCAAGGTCGACCAGATCCTGCCGCGCACCGGCATCACCGAGTGCGACCTGATCGTCCTCGACCCCCCGCGGGCAGGTGCCGGCAAGCAGACGATCAAGCACCTGTCGGGCCTGGGTGCCCGCCGTATCGCGTATGTGGCATGCGACCCGGCGGCACTGGCCCGCGACCTGGCATACTTCCGCGACGGTGGCTACCGGGTGCGGACTCTGCGGGCGTTCGATCTGTTTCCGATGACCCACCATGTGGAGTGCGTGGCGATCCTGGAGCCTGCTGAGAAGGGCGCCTGACCTGCGGGTTTATAGCTCGGGTAGGTTGCTCGACCTGCTTCCCTCCGTGCAGCGGGTCGAGCGGACAGATCGCCTGTTGGAGGTGGCTTGACCTGCGACTTCGTGGCGGAAACGACCACGGCGGCGGCGATTTCAGAGTCTTGTTCGGAGATTCTGGACGCTCGGGTGACGCTTGCTCTGAGGCGCTGGCCCGGCCGCATGGCTCTGGTGACTGGGGGCGATCACGAGACGATGTCGGTATCTCGGGCCATGGCCGGCTGCTCGGTTCCCGGTGCTCTCGATGTGCTTCGGGTCGGGTAGTCGGTGAGCCGTGTCGTGGGCGTAGCGGGGGCGTGGCCGTTGGTGTCGGGTGGGCTTGGTAGAGGCGGTAGGTGGGGCGGACAGGGAGGTACTTGTCGACGAAGTCGTCCTGCGCCGCCGTTCTGGCCGGTGATGGCGTCGTAGACGTCGCCGAGGAACTCGAAGGGCATCTTCAGCCTTTGCATGAAGTCGGCGCCGAAGTTCCCCAACCTCCTGCGCGTCCCCAGCAGCCTGACCTTGGAAGACCACAACAGCCCGGCCGCAACGCCGGGCTCCGGCGCGTCACTTTCTGCCCGGTTTTCGAGGCGAATGCGAGCCGAGGGCTCAGCGGAGCATTACACATCAAGGACTCGTTGGGCGGGTTGGCGGACACCGACGTCGACAATTAAAGATGGGGCAGTATTGACCATGAAACTGACCTTCGACGACGACTGGCGTGCGACGGTGACGGACGATCCGCTGCGTATTGTCCCAGGCTTCGCGCGGGGGAGACCTGGAGAGAACCAGCAGTCAGGAGACTGACGCTCCGGCTGTCGATTTGCGAAGGGCTGGACGCCATGGGAGACAGAGGCCCCCACACCGCGGGCGAAGGGGCCGGAGCCGACTCCGGTCCGGCCCTTGCGGCAAGTCCGCCGGTCATCACGAGTAACAAGCCCGGCTCGTTTGCCTGGGGCGTGCTGGCCAGCCGCCACCCTGCCCTCATCCAGCAGGTACGAGCCGCTTTCCCGTACAGTCGTCGGCAGCACGAGGCCCTCGATGCCCTGCTTGACGAGATCACCAACGGCGCCGTCGAACCGCTCGACCCTGAGGATCACGATCACGAGCACTGGGCGGACTGGGGGCGGGAGCACTTCGGGCGATCCTGGTACGACACGCCCTTCCTGTGGGCGGAGAGCTACTTCTACCGCAGGCTCCTCGGCGCGGTCGGGTACTTCGGTAACGGACCGTGGCACGGAGTGGACCCCTTCGCGCCGTTCAAGCAGGCCGAACTGTGCGGCGAGGCGGTGCAGGAGGAACTGCGGGCCCTGGAGGCGCTCGCGGACGCGCCGGCCGATGAGCGGGCCACAGCCCTGCTCCATGCCTCGCTCTGGGGCAACCGCGCGGATCTCGGCTTTCGCGTCTTGGCGGGGGAGCCGGCGGCCGGTGAGGCCGCCGCCTCCGCACTGGTCGCCGACGACAGTGCCTTGCTGTGGCAGCTCCTGCCTGCCGGACGCTCCTCGACTGTCGCCGTGGTGGCCGACAACGCGGGACGCGAGCTGATCCCTGACCTGATCCTCATCGACCACCTCCTCGAACAACGGCATGCCGAGCGGGTCGTCCTCCACGTCAAGCCCTACCCGTACTACGTCTCCGACGCGATGACGGCGGACGTGGTCGACTGCCTCCGGCGCCTCACCGAGGCGCCCGGCGAAGCGGGCCGGATCGGCGGCCGACTGTGGAAGGCCATGGCGACGGGAAGCCTGGAGGCCCGCACCCACCCGTTCTTCTGTGCCCCCTTGCCGTACGAGGAGATGCCGGAGGACCTCCGTGAGGAGTTCGCGGGTGCCACGCTCACCATCCTGAAGGGCGACCTCAACTACCGCCGCCTGGTGGGGGACCGGCTGTGGGGTGCCACAGTGTCATTCGCCGCTCGCACCGCCTACTTCCCGGGAGCCGTTGCGGCCTTGCGCACACTGAAGTCCGACGTCATTGTCGGCCTGGACCACGCGACCTTGGACGCCCTTGAGTGCTCCGGTGCCGCGTGGCGCACGAGTGGCACGCACGCGTTGATTGAGGTGAGTAGGTAGCCGCCGTGGTCACGGAAGTGGTGACCGAGGTGCTGTTGGGGGAGCTTGGCGGTACGGCCCGCCAGGGGCGCTCCCTCGGCTGGTTGCGACGCTCGTTTGATGCTCCAGGCGGCCAGAGGGTCGCTCAGAGCGGCTTTGAACCTACGCTGACGTGCGACTATGCCTGCTTCCGTTTGATGTGAGCTCTTTCCGATGACGCACCACGTGGAGTGTGTGGCGATCCTTGAGCTCGCCCAGAAGCCCCTGACCCGCCGGTTTGGGCGGTGTGCGTGATGTGTGGTGCGGGCGTTGCTGAACGAGTGAACCTGAATAGCCGTCACCCCAGCCTCGTCGGCTGATCAGCACCTCTCGACAGCGGGGGAACCTCGGCCCGCGGGACGCGTACGCCGACCAGCCCCCCCAAGAACGTGCCGCGCCCCCGGGGTGTCGCTCCGGGGGACGCGGCGGATTCGTAGGGGCGGTGGGGTCAGGGCTGGACGGGCATCGACCAGCAGTTGGAGGTGGACGCCTTGCCGGCGAGGCGGTCGGTCAGCCAGGAGATGGCGTCACCCTGGTCGGTGATGAGCGGTACGAGGTGGTTGGTGAGGATCTTGTCGCCGAGATTCGGCAGCACGATGGCCTTGTAGGTGACGTCGGCGCTCTTGGCGCACCAGTCGACGGCGAGCTTTCGGGCCTGGGTGTGGGGGACGATGTCGTCCTGGACGCCGGTGGCCACGCGGACCGGTCCGGACGGCTTGAGCGTGCCGATGCGCTGCTTGTCCAGGGCGGCTTTCGCGCGGGGGTCGGCGGCGATGATGTCGCCGATGGACTTGCCGTTGGTGGTCCATTCGCTGCTCTTGGTGAAGCCGTAGCCGAACAGCGCGTCGCCGACGCACATGGTCGACGCGTCTGCCAGGGCGGCCCTTCCGGCGCTGTTGATGTTCGCGTCGACGACCGCGCGCAGGTCGGGGTCGGCCTGGGCGAATCCGTTGATCGACCAGGCCAGCGCACCGGCGAGCGCGCTGCCGTCGATGCCCTTCATGACCGACGTCAGGTCCGCCGGGGGCGCGCCGGTGTAGGTCCCGGCGAGTGGGACGTCGGGCGCGTAGGAGGGCTGGAGTTCCGCGGCGGCGGCGCTGGCGCCGCCACCCTGGCTGTAGCCGTACAGGCCGGTGCGGGACGCCGCGGTGACCGAGGCGCCCGGGACGGCGCGGGCGGCACGGGCGGCGTCCAGCAGGGCGTGTGCCTGGTCGAGGCGGTTGACGTAGGTGTGCAGGCGGTCGGTGGCGCCGAGGCCGACATAGTCGGTGACGACCACCGCAGCCCCGGTGGAAAGGAGTCGGTAGATCGCCAGGGCCTCGTAGCCCACGGACACCGTGTCTCCGTTGAGGGTGAGCGGGTTCTGCAGGGCGAAGGACGGCGCGCACTGGTCGCCCTGGCCCATGGTGCCGGACGCGACCGCGACCAGGGGGCGTGGTCCGCCGCCCTTCCAGGTGGCCGAGGGCTCGATGTAGGCGCCGGTCACGGCGACGGGCAGTCCGGCCGAGTCGGTGGACTTGTACATCAGCCGGGTCGCGGTGCCCGGCATCGGGCGGCCGTCCAGGCCGGGGATGCCCAGGCCGAGCGGCAGTGCCTCGGTGCGGATCAACGCGCCGTCGGCGTCGGGAAGTTCGGCCGGAGGGGTGTAGAAGTCGGGGATGGTGACCCCGCGGGAGACGACGGGTTCCGGTGCGGCCGCGGAGGCCGGTACCGACGACAGGCCCGCACAGACCGTGCCGGCGGCGACGACCCCGGCCAGCAGGCGCAGTCCCGTCTTGTTGCCACGGCCGGTCGCCGTGGTGGTGGTGAGGGCGGAGCGGGAACGGGTTCTCTTGCGGCTCATGGTGTGCTCCTCGTTCATCGGTCAGATGATCGTGTCGATGTCGTGCTCGGTGATGACGTCCCTCGCCCGTTCGGCCACGGTGGCGGTCACCGACGGGTCGCAGGCTCGGGTTGTGCCGGGGATCGGCGCACCGTCGGGGACGTAGAGGCCGCGGCGGCCCCGGACGCGGCCTTCCGGGGCGCGGACGGTGAGCAGGGTGCGCCTGCGGGGATGGGGCATGAGCGGCTCCTGGAGGGGGGTGGGACGCCGTCCGATCGGTGTGGCCGTCGAAACTGCCCGGGCGGGAAGGGTCCTCGGCGGTCGCTGTCGCCTGAACTCGGTCCTTGCGGCCGATGCACACCAAGTGCCCTGCAGAGCAGTGCTGTTACTGGCTAGTCACTTACGGCAGCGTAGGTCTGCGCGTCAGTCAGTGACAAGACGTCTGTGCGTGTCATTTTCGAATGGCTCGCTATGCTGCGGTCACAGGGACGGAGAGCGGGGGCCGACGGTGCGCGAAGCGCCAACCGCGATACGCGGGACGGTGGTTCAGGAAGACGGCAGGCCATTGCTTGCTGAACGGCGCAAGGCCGCTCTCCGCTTCGAGATCGCTGCCGAGGCTGTCCGGCTGTTCGCCCTGCAGGGCGTCACCGGCACGACGGGCGAGCAGATCGCTCAAGCCGTGGGCATTTCCTCCCGCACCCTCTGGCGCCACTTCCCCAGCAAGGAGAGCTGCGTCCTGCCGCTGCTCTCCGCAGGGCTCGAATTCGTCGTGACCCAACTGCGCCATTGGCCGGCGGACATGAGCCTGCTGGACTTCGTCACGCAATCCCTGCGGGCCGGCGAGCTGCCGTCCGTCGCTCCCGTCACCCTCGACCTGATTCGTATGACCACCACCGATCCATCACTGCGCTCCGTCTGGCTCCAGGCCCACGACGACGCCCTGCCCGTCCTCGGACAACTCCTTGCCCAGCGGTCCGGCGGCAGCGCCGACGACCTCCGAATCAAGGTGCACGCGGCAACCATCAATGGCGCATTGCGCGCGGCCTCGGAGGACTTCGCCCGCCGGTACGCGGAGGAGCCCGGGGCGGCGGGCACCGAAATCGCCACGTGCCTCCTTGCCGCCCTGCGCGCAGCTTCGGAGGGCTTGCCCTACTGACCACCGGGGGAGCCCTGGGGGAGCATCGCTCTCGCCCCGAGGTGCGCGAGCCTACGCGGACTGGGGGAGAGCAGGGCGGAGACGACCGCACGGCGGGCCCGCGCCCGGACGCCGCTACTCGCCGTCGGCGGCGGGCGCACCGTGCCGCACGCCGACTACAGGGGGCCGCAGTCCGGGAGAGCCGGGCGGTCCTTCGTACGGACGGCAGGCAACCAGGCCGTGGCCGGAACCTTCGCTCCGGGGACGCGGATCCGGAACCAGACGGTGGACCGGCGGTCCTCCTCGTCGAGGATCGGCAGCCCGGAGGCCAGTCGGCATTCCGCCTCCAGGACGTCGTCGTGCCACACACGGGTGTCCACGACGTTCTCGGTGGTGTAGGGCCGCCGCGGGTCGATCGCGAGGCCCAGACTGCAATGAAGGTCACGGTCGCGGCGCTCCTGGCAGCCCCGCTCGGCGTTGAACACCCGGACCTGGGCGGGGTTTTCGGGGGTCCCTCGGAGGGCTGCGGGGCCGTGGCCGGTTCCGTTCCCTTCCACGTAGGTCCAGAGCGCGGCGGCGGCCGCACACCCGATGGCGGCGAGGAGTACGGCGGTGACCGTACGCGGGCGGGGGCCGGAGCGGTCGCGGCGGCGGAGGCGGATGCGAGGACCGGAGCGGCGGCGGGCCGGGAGTCCGGCCTCGTGGGCCCGGATGCGCTCGAGGAGGCGTTCGGCGGTGTGCGGGGCGCGGGCCGCGTGCGTGGGGGACAGGCAGTCGGTGGCGAGGGCGCGCCAGAAGGCGGGGACGGCGCTGTCCATCCGTAAGGGTGCCCCGCCCGCCGCGTACTCCTGCACAGCGGCCCTGCGCGCCGTGGGCGTGGCGCCGGGGAACGGCAGGGCGCCGTGCGCGAACACCTCGTGGACGACGATGCCGAACGCCCAGATGTCGGCGCTGGGCCGCACCTGGACGCCGCGCTCCGCGAGGGGCTCCCGCCACCGCTCGGGCGGGAGGTAGTCGAGGGTGCCCATCGGGGCGGTCCAGCCGTGCGTGCCGGTCACTTCGATGGCGAGGCCGAAGTCCGACAGCCGTACCTCGCCGTCCCGCCCGACGAGGATGTTCTCGGGCTTGAGGTCGGTGTGCACCCAGCCGCTGCGGTGCAGATGGGCGAGACCCTCCACGATGCCGCTGACGAGCCGGGTGCCCTCCTCCTCGGTGATGCCGGCGGCGAGCAGTTCGCGCAGGCTGCACCGGGCCCGCTCCATGACGAGCACGATCGCGTGGTCGAGGGACGGCCGGTCGGGAGCGCTGAGGACCAGGGAGTCGACGAGCCGGACGAGTCGGGGATGGCCGGCCCTGCGGCCGAGATCGATCTCGCGGCGGGCGGCCTCGGCCACGCTGCGGGCCTGGCGGGGCGCGAGTCCGGCGGTCGGCATGATCTTGAGCGCGACCTCGTCCCCGTCCGCCGGGTGTGCCGGACGGTCGGCCGCGTGGTCTGCTGCGTCCGTCGGCCCGTCAGCCGCGCGCCCGGCGTAGACGGTGGCCCAGCCGCCCGCGCCGATCGGCTCGCCGACGACCCAGGGGCCGATCCGGTGGCCCTCCGGCAGGAGTTCCGGTCCACCGCTGTCCCCCGGCGCAGTCCGGTCGTGCACCGTCACCGTCCGCCCTACCGATCGCGCTTGGCCGGCTCGGCGCGCGGCGGCAGGAGGGCGAGGTGCTCCTCCCGTACGAGTCCGAACTTCAGCGCGATCCCGACGACGGCCTCGCGCTTGCCGTTGCGGCGGTCGGCGCGGGCCGCGCCGTCCGGGGCAGCGGGAACGCCGATCCGCAGTTTCTCGTCGGCGAGGTAGTCGATGTGCGCACTGACCGCGCGGGCCGTGAGCCGGGCACAGCCGGCATGGCCCCGGAGCCGCTCGACGACCTCCGGCGTGGTCGGCACGGCGACCGGTGAACGATCGCGCAGCCAGGGCTCGCAGAGCGCGACGAGAACCAGGAAGTAGGTGGCGGTCTCGTCCAGGGAATAGGCCGTGACGGTACGGCTCTCCCACGATCCGTCGCCGATCGTCTGCGGATCCAGATAGACGTGGTCGGGCGCGAACACCTGGAAGAGAACCGGGGTGTCACGGCGGGACGGCAGCACCACCCGGGAGAGCTCGAACGGGATGGGCGCCCCGAGCCGGCGCGGCGGGACGCGCAGGTACTCGCCCGCGCCCTCCGGATTCTCCACCAGGTAGCTGTGGGTGGTGCTGAGATTGCTGAGCTGCCAGTGGTCCTCAGTGGCGCGGATCTCCCCGGCCAAGCGGGACACCGCCTCGTCGGAGAGGCGGAGTTCGACCGGTGTGCGCGCCGAGCCGCGGCCGAACCGCACGCGTTCCCCGGGGCCGAGCCGCAGGGTCACCGCGTCACCGCCGTCCCCTTTCGGCAGGTGCACGACGATTCCGCTCACTGCTCCCCCATCCCGCGCGCCGACCACCCTTGTCCGACGGACGAACGTTACCCCGTGTGCGCACGGTGATTCACCGAGTGGTATTGGCCATTCCGGCGGGAGCGGGGGACGGGGCCGGAACCGGGGCGCCGGGGTGCGGGCGGACGCCGATCAGGGCGGCGTCGCGCACGTGGCGAAGGGGCGGTGATCCGACAGGGATCCCCCCGCGCCCGGCGGCGGGCGTGCCGCGCCGTGGTGGGGAGTCGGATGCTGCGTCATGGCGGTTGGCTCTCTTCGGCTTCGACGATGCCGGGACACGAACGGCGGGGAACGGAAGGCGGGGTGTGGTCAGGGCTGGGCTCGGGCGCCGGAGAGGACGGCCGCGACGGCGCGGTCGCCGAACGCCGCCCAGGGCCGCCAGGCGCCACCGGGCCGTTCCTGGACACGGGTGCGCACCCGCCCGTCGGCGGTGACCGCGAACAGGTGGAGACGGCCGATGGCGTCGGCCGCGGTCGACGGCCCGGCGGCGAGCACGACGCCGGGCGCGGTGAAGTCCTCCCCGGCGTCCCAGGTGCCGCCCGGCGCGAGCTGCCGGCGGTGGTCGAGCCGCTCGCCGCCGGGGGCGAGCACGAAGCCCTCCAGCCGACCGTCGGCGCCGGGGACGAGCAGCGGGGCCGCCGCCGACCAGCCGAACAGCGGCTGCCAGTCGTCCCACCCGCCGCTCGGGAGCGACTGGCGCCGGTGGAAGGCGGCCACGCCCGAGGGAGCGATCGCGGAGACGATGAGCCGCCCGCTGCCGTCGCGGTTCACGCGCGGGGCCGCGCCGGCCGGGGTGCCGAAACGGTTCCACGGGGCCCAGTCGCCGCCCGGCGTCTCCTGCCAGCGGTGCAGGAGTGCGGCGCCGCCGGGCGCGAGAGCGAAGACCTCAAGGCGCCCGTCGGCGTTGACCCCGACGGCGGGCGGGGCGCCGGCCGGGCCGCCGAAGCCCGCGTCCCACGGGTCCCAGGTCAGCGCGCCGGGCGACCACTGGCGGCGCCGCGCGACAAGGGTGCCGCCGGGGCTCGGCACGAAGACCTCCAGGCGGCCGTCGGCGTTGCGGGCGACGGCGGGCGCGGCGCCGGCCGGGCCGCCGAACTCCTCCCAGTCGTACCAACTGCCGTCCGGCCGCTGGACCCTGTGGTGCAGATGGGTGCCGCCGGGGGCGAGCGAGAACACCTCCAGGCGGCCGTTGGCGTTGCGGCCGAGCGTGGGAACGGCGCCCGCCGGGCCGCCGAACGGCTCCCAGTCCGACCAGGTGTCGGTGTCCGGGTCGAGCTGGACCCGCCGCAGCATCGAGCGGTCCACGGCGTCGAGCGCGAACACGGTCAGGCGGTCGTGGACGTCCAGGGCGGCGACCGGGTTGTCCGGGCTCTGCCACACAGGTGGGGTGTCCTGCCAGTGCAGGGGCGCCAGCGAGAGCCCGCGGCGGAACCAGCCGGCGGCGCTCGCGTACCAGTTCTGCCCGTCGGTGACCGGTTCGACCGCATGACCGGGCACGTGGCCCGCGTACTCGTCGAGGGTGAAGTGGAAGGGATCGCGGGAGGCGAGCACGTCGGTACCGTCATAGCCGCCGCGCGGCCCGATGAACAGGTGGTACCAGCCGTCCCGTTCGACGACGTACGGCGACTCGGTGACGGAGACGCCGGTGGCGGTGGTGCTCTCGTCGGCGAACGCGATGCCGGGTTCGCTCCAGTTCAGCAGGTCGGGGGAGCGGCGGTGGCAGACGAGGTGGCGCCCGTCGGCGGCGGACTCCTCGGTGTAATACATGACCCACTCGGTGCCGATCCGCGCCACCATGGGGTCGCGCGCCGCGCGGCCCCGGAACAGGGGGCCGGACGCGAGACGGGTCCAGGTGAACAGGTCGGTCGAGGTGGCCAGGTTGATCGCGGCCCCGTCGCGGCCGCCCGCGGCGTAGAACATCCAGTGGGCGCCGTTCGCCTCGATGACGTGCGGCGCCCAGAGGTGTTCCTCGCCGTGATAGGTCGGATCGACGGTCAGCGCGTCGGCATGGCTGGTCCAGGGCCCGTACGGGTCGGGGGCGGAAGCGTGCGCGAAGGCGACCTCGGCGGAGCTGTCCGGGGCCTCGCCGGGCGCGGCGCTCTCGCCGACGATGGAGAACAGGTGCCAACGGCCGTTCGCCCGGACGAGGGTGTGGTCGTTGAGGTAGCGGCGCCGGCCGGGGAGGGACGGGTCGTACACGGGGGTGAAAGGACCGGCGCCGATCCACTGGTGGGGCGGGAGAGGGGCGGCGAAGGCGGCGCCACGGCCCAGGAGCGGGAGCGCGAACGCTCCCGCCCCGGCCGCACGCAGCAGGTGCCGCCTGCTGATCGGGTGCATGACTCTTCTCCGGAAGGGACTCGGGCGGGTCAGTTGACGGCGGGGCCGGAGGTGGAGTTGAGCCAGGCCCAGTCGGACCATGTCGCGAAGCCGGTCTGCCATTTGTGGTAGACGCCGGCGCTGCTGGTGCCGAAGACCTCGATGCGGCCGTCGGCGTTCGCCGTGGCGGTGACTTCGGTGCCGCCGGTGCCGAAGGACTCCCACTGGCCGTACGGGGCGTTCACTCCGGTCTGCCAGAGGTGCTGGGCCGCGCTGCCGTTGATCGCGAACACCTCGACCCGGCCGTCGGGCGAGCGTTCGCTGGTGAGTTGGGAGTCGGCGGGGCCGCCGGTGGGTTCCCAGTCGGACCAACTGGTCAAGTTCGTCTGGTACTTGTGGAATACGCCGGTGGGGCCGGAGGCGAAGACTTCGAGGCGTCCGTCCTGGTTGTGGTCCAGGGTGAGGTCGTGGCCGCCGCCGCCGAAGTTCTCCCATGCGGACCAGGTGCCGTTGACCGCGGTCTGGAACTGGTGCTGGAGGACGTCGTCGTTGAGTGCGAAGACTTCGAGGCGTCCGTCCGGGGACTTCTCCATTTCGATGCGGCTGTTGGCGGGTCCGCCGCCGGCTGATTCCCATTCGGACCAGCCGCTGTTGGCGGCGGTCTGGTACTTGTGGAAGATCCCGACGGGGCCGGAGGCGAAGACTTCGAGGCGGCCGTCGCCGTTCGCGCCGACGGCGATGTCCTTGCCGCCGCCGCCGAAGTTGTCCCAGCCCGACCATCGGCCGGCGGGCGAGAGTTGGTAGAGGTGCTGGAAGACGTTGCCGTTGATGGCGAAGAGTTCGAGGCGTCCGTCGGCGTTCGGTCCGATCGCCAGTTCCGCGCCGCCGGGGCCGCCGAGGGATTCCCAGTCGGACCAGTTGCCGTTGACGGTCGTCTGCCAGGCGTGGTGGACGCCGTCGGCCCCGGCCGCGAAGACTTCGAGGCGTCCGTCCGCCGACCGGGCCGACACCACCCGGCCCGACTCCGCCGGATACACCAACGGGGTAGGACGGGGCCCGGTGCCGGGGGTGCAGGGCAACACCACGCCGTGGTCGGCGAGGTAGGGCTCCGGGTCGATGCCGTACGAGGCGGAGGAGTCCCCCCAGATGCGCAGATGGAGATGGGGGCCGGTCGAGTTGCCTTCGGCGCCCATCAGGGCGATCCGCTGACCTGCCACGACGTGGTCGCCGACGGACACGTCCCGCTGGTACATGTGCCCGTACTCGGAGATCCTGCCGTCGGGGTGCTGGACGCGGATCCACTGGCCGTAGCCGCTTTCGTAGCCGGAGATGGTCACCTCGCCGTCGCCCACGGCGTAGATCGGAGTGCCGTAGTCGTTGGCGATGTCGACGCCGTTGTGGCCGCTGTGGTAGTGCTGGGACACGTAGCCGGCGGCCGGGCACGCCGCGGTGAAATCGGCCGCCTGGGCGGTGGCCGGTGAGGCCAGTACCAGTCCGGGCGCCAAGGCCGCCGTCGCGGCGAGCAGGACGCGCAGCGCGCGTCGGGGGAGAGAGTGTCACGTGACGCCTCCCGTCACGCCTTGCGGAGACGGCCGATGATGCCGTCGATGTCGCGCTGCATCATGTCGTGGCGGATGAAGTGGCCGCCGGGCAGCTCGTACGACTCGTGAGGGATCCCGGCCTGGTCGAGCAGCCCGCGGAACTCGCGCTGTCCGGCGAGCACCTGGTTCTCGTTGACGGTGTCGAACCAGTTGATGGGGTCGGGGCTGGTGCCGCCGACGAGGAAGATCCGCTTGTTGCGGTAGCTCTCGATGCGCTGGACCGGGTTGTCGGCGGTGACCCTGGCCTCGTCCCACAGCGGAGCGCCGTAGATGGTGCCGCCGCCCAGGTCGAGGGCCGCGGAGGACGCGTTGGCCCAGTGGGCGACCAGGCCGAAGTCGCGGCGCAGACTGGCCGGGCCGGAGTGGGCGCTGACCGAGGCGAAGTGGCCGTAGTACTTGGCGGCGTACTTGAGCGCGCCGAAGCCGCCCATGGAGAAACCGGCCACGGCCCGGCCGTCGTACTCGGCGTAGGTGCGGAAGTTGGCCTCGACCCACGGCAGCAGCTGGTTGATGTGGAAGTGCTCCCAGTTGCGGGGACCGACGTTGGAGCTGACGGGGTTGGAGTACCAGCCGGCGTGGCCGCCGTCGGGCATGACCACGATGATGGGCTTCCCGGCGGTCCAGGCGCGGATACCCTCGCGGTCGAAGGTGATGAAGTCCTGGTCCGATCCGCCGCCGTGGAACAGGTAGAGGACGGGGTAGGTGCGGCCGCTCCAGTGGTAGTCGTCCGGCAGCAGCACGTTGACACCGGGGTTCCAGCCGATCGCGTCGGTCTGGAACCGGTAGTACCACATCCGGGGGTCGCCCTCGTTGTGGTCCACGATGTGCAGGCCGAAGCCGTCTCCGGCCGCCGCAGCGGTCGACGCCCCCGCGAGCACGCCTCCGGCGCCCAGGGCCAGGGCGGCGGTGACGCCGCCGGCGGACTTGAGGATGCTCCTGCGGGTGGGCTGGTGCGAGGTCAACGTAGCCTCCTGGGTGGGGGAAACGCGGCGACGGATTGTCCGGCCGCCGTGTGACAGGCGGTTCGGAACGTAGCGACGTGACTCCTCGGCGGAGAATCCGGAACCTTACGGACTGACAGGCGCGGCCCGGACGCGGTAGAAGGCGAGCGGGACCCTCGCGTCACGCGTTGGGGTACGCCGCGGTGGATCGATCCGCGGGGCTCCTCGCAGGCGGCGGGAGGGGCACCCACCGGCCGCCTGCGAGGACCGCTGCCGATGGACTCGACCGCGTACCGCTACCACGATCGCAGCGCGCTGTTCGTCAACTGCACCCGCAACCGCTCCCCGGAGGCGAGCCACGCCGAGGGCCTCGTCGAGCGCAGCCGTGCGGTGATGGCCGGCCTGGATATGCCGACGCCCCGCGCCCGGTGCGGATCGGACGTGGGGCGTGCGCAGGTCGTGGCTCAGTGATCGGCGGCGTACGAGACGAAGGCGGCCCATGGCCGGGGGCCGAAGGCGAGTTGAGGGCTCTGCGCATGCTTCGAGTCGCGTACGTGAATGGTCTCGGGGGCGAACGCGACCTCCACGCACTCCGGGCCGTCATTCGTGCTGTAGCTGCTCTTGAACCACTCCAGCGCGGAACCGTTCCCCGTCGAGGAGTTGGTCATCATGTCTCTCCCAGCGCTTTCTCGATGACGGCCAGCGACTCACAGGGTGTGAGGGCTTGGGCCCGGATGATGCCATAGCGAATCTCGTGGATCTGGACCTCCTTGGGATGAGAGATCAGCCGACTGGTGAGCTGAACCTCGTTGTGTCCCACGGTGTCCCCATCTCTGAGTCGCAGCAGCTGAAGTGACCCTGCGAGACCGGCGTGGTCTTCGCGATCCGTGGGCATCACCTGGATCTCCACGTTCCGTCGATGGCCGACCTCCAACAGGTGTTCGAGCTGCTTTCGCATCGCCATTCTGCCCCCGAGCGGGCGGCGCAGTGTCACCTCTTCCTGGACAAAACTGAAGACGGGGGCAGGTTGCCGATCGAAGACCTCCTGGCGTGCCAGTCGCGCGGCGACGAGCCGCTCGACCTCCTCCTCGGCGAAGGGCGGACGCCGCATCGCGTACAGCGCCCTCGCATACTCCGGCGTCTGAAGCAGGCCGTGGACGACGGAGTTGGCGTAGGCGCACAGTTCAACCGCCTTCGACTCCAGCTTGGCCAGATCCCGCACCTTCTTCGGATACCGAGCCTCCTCCGCGTCCTTCTTCAGCCCGGCGATCAGCCCACCTGCCTCCACCACCGCGTCGGCCTTGGCCAGAAATGCCTCACTCGGCGCCCGCCGCCCCCGCTCCACCGAGGAAACCTGTTCCTCGCTGTAGCCGATGGCCGTTCCCAACTCGGCCTGGGTGAGCCCCTTCCGCTCGCGGCACGTCTTGACGACGCGGCCGATCGTCCGCAGTACGGTCGCCGACTCCTCGTCGTCACCGCCGTACGGCTCCATCCCGTCACCGCCCGGCGCTTCCTGCCCCGTCACACCCACGTTCGCGCACCTCCACGTCCGTCACGTCCGTACCCAACTCCTCCTCGGCGCACCGCGTAACGCCGCGCCGCCCGGACAGAGCCGGACAGAGGCCGGACAGTGACGCTGCGTACTGTCGTCGTTACTGGTCAACGTAGAGGTGGCCGACCACGCTGAGTGACATGAATCCCGAGACTGCCCACTCGTCGGCATTCCGCCCCGGGCCCACGCGACACACCGCTGCGACCCGCCACTTCGCCATCCTCCTCTCGGCCACCCCGCGCGGGGCCCGCCTCGCCCGCCGCCTCGCGGCCGAGGAACTCCACCGCTGGGGCTGGCCGTACGACACGGAGACCAACCGGACGGCGACACTCCTTGTGGCCGAACTCGCCACGAACGCGGTGCTGCACAGCCGAGCGCGGGGTCGCGACTTCCGCCTGCGGCTCACCCTCCGCCCAGGGGGTCCGGCCCTTCGTGTCGAAGTCACGGACGCGAGCCCCGACCGCCGCCCACCGGCTCCGGGCAGGATCCCGCCGCCGTCTCCCGACCTCGACTCCGGCCGGGGCCTCCTCCTCGTCGAGGCCCTGTCCACCCACTGGGGAACCACCGAGGGCGACCCGTACACCAAGACCGTCTGGTGCGAGGTCGCCCTGGCCTGACTGGGTGGCGTCTTGGAGGTTGCTCGCCTGCGAGAAGCAGGTCGAGGTACTGCTCGCGGACTTGGAACGGTGGGGCGTACGGGTGGAAGGCGGGCCGGACAGCGCGTTCCCGGCCCTTCGCGCCGTGCGCCTTGTCGCGGAGGTTCTCGCCACAGCAGTGTTCCGCGCTGTGATGCAGATGCCGTCACGGCGTCAGGAGGGTAGCTTTTCGGTGCCTGTTGAAGGCTCGTTGACGTGGAAGGTGAGGCCCGTGATTCGGCCTGCCTGGATGACGGGACCGTGCTGAACGCCGCCGGCGATGTCGTTGTGCACGGACCCACGAGGCGTCGTCGAGGACGCGGCGAGCTGCTGCAAAGAGGCGATCAGGACGTGCAGTTCGGTGCTGGTGACGGATCCGCCTTCGACGAGCTGTTGCAGGTGGACCTGCCACTGGCTCCTGACGTCGGCACCCGCCTGCCCGCCCTCCGGAGCGTCGGTGGCGAGCAGCCGGGACCTCGCGTCGTCCAGATCGGTGACTGCGGTGGGATCCGAACCGACGCGTGCCAAGAACCGCCCCACAAGTTCTCGCGCGCGTGTCCAGGAGTCGGTGACCATCAGGGAGACCAAGGTGGTTGCTCCCGACGCCGCGAGCGCGGTCAACTCAGCGTCCATCGTCTCCTCCTGGATTCGGTTCCTCACCGTTGTCCGGTGTGAAGGTCGCCGGCGGATCGAACCGGCGTAGCAGGTCCTCGGCCGTCTCGTGTCGGTTCTGTTCCGTGATGATCTGGGAGATCTGCTTGGCCAGCATCGTCCGCCGGACGTCTCCCTCCGTGAAGCCCATGGCTTCGAAGAAGTCGGAGAGATGGTCCGTGGCCGTCATTTCGTGTCGGGAAGCAGTCCGTGCCCCTTCCAGGAATTCCGGAGTGATTCGCTCGCCTGGTTGCTGTGGCAGGAGGTCCTGAATCCGCTCCGGAATGTCGGTGTCATTGGCTGCGGACGTGAGCTGTGCGAGCAGGGCCAGGTCCGCCACCGTCTTCTCCACGTGCTCGTCGTTCTTGGCGAGCCACCAGACCACTGCGCTGCCGGTGTCCTTCAGCACGTCCTCGCCCAGGTACTGGCGCCTGCTCTGCTCGTACTTGCGTCGGTGCTCCCAGACCGCCTTGTCCTTGCGTACGTCGGCGAGTCTGTCCAAGCGCTCCTGGTCCTGCTCCAGCAGGGTGAGGCTGATGTCTTCCGCCATGGCCTGGAGGTGTTCTGTGGGATCCGGGCACATACGACTGAGGACACCGCCGAGCTCGTGCTGCACGAGTGAGGCTCGGCCCGGCTCCCGTCTCTCGGTGACGGCGCGGGCACGATTCAGGACTGCTTCGACGGCGAGTCCCGCCGGATTGAGGACGGGGTCGTTTCCGGGCGATTCGATGAGGAACCAGCGTACGGTCGCCGAGAACACGAAGTTGTAGTCGTCCCAGTGGCTCGGCAATACCACGCGGCTGACATGGCACTCCGTGCGCTCCACAGGGGTCGCGGTGAGTTGTTCCTCGAAGCTGACCGGTATGGAGCCGCGGCGCAGCGAAGCGATGCGGAAGGCCACTGCGGGGGCAAGGAGCAAAAGCACGGCCAATGTCGGCCACGTCCATGTGGGCCACCGTTGTGTCAGGCCGACAATGGTGAGCAGTAGGCCGCACAGGACGGTGAGGAAGGCGGTGGTCGTCTTTCGCGCGGTCGTCATGGTCGAGTCCCCCTGGCTGATGCCGGCGGCGGGGCGCTCGGGCCGAGGCCCTGGGCCACGCTGATCTTGTGGAGTAGCAGTTCGGTGGTTTCGACGGAGCGGGTGGGGCCTCCCGGAGCGGTGTGCTCGGCTTCGCGGGCGCTCGCGTACAGGGCGGCGAAGACCTCACCCCGCCTTGTCCCGCACCTTTCGGCCGCGCTGACGAGGAGGTCGAGCAGAATCTCACCGCCCTGTCCGGTGCCGTCGGCCGCCCGGTGGAGCCAGCGTGCCGCGTGCGGCTGCCACGTCGCCCGTGGCAGCTCGGCCAGTACCGCGTGCCAGCACACGGTCAGGGTGCGCTGCACTTCGTTCTCCTCCACCAGCGCACGTGAGGTGTCGGAGGAGTCCGTCAGCGGCGCCGGATCGCTGACTCGCAGGAAGATGGTGAGGTCGGACGGTGAGAGCGCGGGTCGTGCGAGGCGGTCGAGCAGCCTTCGGCGCAGCCGACGGCTACCGGCCACCAGGTCGTCCAGCGCCTGCAGGGCAAGTGCCGCGTCGTGTTCGCGCCGGGCCAGGTAGTACAGCCTGAGCAGAGCCTGATCCGGATGACTGGCCGCGAGAACGTCGGAGCAGACCCGGACGAGTACCTGTGCGAGCTCTCCTCCGAGACGGCCGTGAGCACACCAGTGATAGATCCGTTTCCGGAATTCTCTGCCGTGTTCAGGATCTTCAAGACCACAGGTGAGCGCATGGGCGGCGGCTTCCAGCCGTGCTCTGCCCGTCGACTCGGCACTCCAGTGCTCGGCGAGCGATGCCAGAGCGTCTCCGCGCCCGGTCCGTAGGTACTGACCGGCCAGCCGCGCCACCAGGCCGTCACGAAGGGCCGGGACGACGTGCGGGTCGTTCAGGTCCACGACGCTCGCGGCCCACGAGCCGAGGTGCGGCCGCAGGTCGGGCATGTGGTCCCAGAAATGTGCGCGGACGGCGGAGTCGTAGTCCAGTTCCGTGAAGCGCACGAGTCCGCTCGGGCCGGTGTCGGCCGAGATCTCCCCGAGTCGCTCGGCGAGGTCCTTGTGCTGGAGCAGAGGGAGTCCGTCCGTCGGGGAACGGAGGGTGCGCAGCAAGAGCTGGGCCGCGCGGTGGACGACGTCGGCGTGTGCCCCGTGGAGCATGGAGACGGCGATCAGCAGCGCCCGCTGAGGCGCCTCGCGCAATTCGGCGACGCGTCCGGCGACCTCCCTCCGCCGGTCGTTCCGTGCCCGCTTCGCCGTCGTGCACCACTGCGCGAACCCTTCGTCCGGCCGCGCGCTCTCGCGGGCGCGGCGCACCAGGTCGGCGAAGCCCGCGATCTCCCGCATAGGCCTTTCCTCGCGCACGAATTCCTCGACGGTGATGTCGGCCTGCATGTATTGCTCGTACGGGATGCCGTGCATACGGAGGTGCCGTCTGAGAACCTGCCGACCGCACGGGCGCTGGAGATCGACCCGGTAGTACTGGAGATCGGGATCGAGGGTGCCGCCGTGCGGCATGACGACGACAAGATGTGCGTGCTGTTCGTGCACGGCCTTGCGGAGCGCGGGGAGGTCGGCCCTTGCCGAGGACCACTGGCGGTCCTCGGCGGCGGACAGATCCAGCAGCAACTGGTCACCGGTTCCGACCAGAGCAGGGTCGTGGAGGGCGAGTTCGTCCTCCTCCCCGGGCAGAAGTTCGTGAAAGACGCCGCTGTCCCGGCGGCATTCGCGCAGAAGCACACGGGCCGCGGAGGTACGACCGCTGCCCGGGGTGCCGTCCAGGACGACGGTGCCGGTGTCGGCGAGCAGGGCGCGGGCCTTTCCCATGCCGGGCGGGTCGACCAACACGCGTCGCAGCCATTGGAGTTGGTCCTCAGCGATACGCCGGAAGGTCGGCTTGTCCGAGTCCTGCGGCTGAGCGCCGACGTTGACGTAGATGTGGCCGGGGCCGGTGTGCGTGAAGCCTTGCGGGTTCTCGACTCGTGTACTGCCCGGCTGGTTCACCGGCCGTCGTCCTCGCGTCGATCCGGCTCACCGAACCGATGCTGAACGCCGCCGTGATTGTCGCCCTCGAAGTACGTCATCCCGTCGCCCGAGAAGTGCCGGCCGCCCGACACATGGCGGGAGTTCTGGTAGATGCTGCCGCTGCCCGTGTGGACAGGGCCGTGAGAGCCCTTCACTACGGTGCCGCCGACGTCTCCGGTGAAGTCACGGCTCTGTACCGCTGTTCCGCTCACTTCTCCGATCGAGTTGGTCATGGTGTCGGACGCGGGCGACGTCTCGGCTGCGCGGGCCAGGTCGTCGAGCTCCGGAACCATCTCGGTCACCAGATCGCCGATGCGCCTGAGGCCGGCCTCGGTTTCGTGGGTGTCGAACGGAATGGACTGGAGGTCCGCGAGCCGCGCCAGTTCGGGCGGCAGGTCGGCCTTGCTCAACCGGTTCGTCTTCCGGCCGTCGAGAATGGGGACGACCGGAAGTTCACAGGTGAACGCCTCCTCGATCTCCCTGCGTACCCAGTCCTCCCGGTCGTGCAGTCGCGTTCGGAAGTTCGTCCAGTCCGGCCCTACGACTGCCAGGAGGAGGGAACTGCCTCGCAGCGCGGCGAGCAGGGCGTCGGGGTATGCCTCGCCGGGAGCGATGGACCTCGACGCGCGGAAGATGTGCTGCTGGCCGAAGCGACGTGACAGCTCCTGGTCGATCAGCGCGGCGGTCTTCTCCCCGTCGCCTGTGCGGTAGTTGATGAAGATCTCTTTCATGGAGGTGTCTCCCTCAGGAAGTGGATGGGCGCGACAACGTGCCGAGCCGCGGCCAGAGCTGACGTACGGACGGGTGATCCGCATGGCGGGCCAGGACCCGGGCCAGCCGCCGTAGGTCGGTCGTGACGGTCGCTGAGCGCACTGCCGCCACGCTGTCGAGCAGTGGTGCCGTCAGCGCACACGCGTGGTCGATCTCGCCGGCGGACGCATGGGCGAGCGCACGGCGTACGCCGTACCGGACCTGCGTACGCACCGCGTCCTGGCTGACCCCGGCGAGCTGCCGATCGAGTTCCGCAGCCGCTTCTCGTGGCCGACCGAGATCGACCAGGCACCAGCCGGTGGCCATGCCGACCGGGTCGGGAAGGTGCATGGTGCCGATCACCGGCTCGCCGGAGCCGTCGTCCTGGCGGGCGAGGAGCGTACGAGCGCGCTCCAAGGCGCGGAGACAGGCAGGGAGATCACCTGCGAGTGCGTGCCCCTGCGCTTCGCGTTGTGCGGCCAGCCCGCGGATCCGTGCCGGCAGCGTGCCGTTCTGTGCGCGACGGGCCAGGGCGATCGTCTGCTCGGCGTCGTCCCGGTACATCGTGACCAGAGCCCTGCGGACCAGTGCATAACCGGCCAGGGCCTGGTCACCGCCGGCCGCTGCCAGGTCGACCGCGCGCTGCGTCCACCACAGTGCCGCGCGTTCGTCACCGGTTTCCTGCACCAGCCAGCCGACATATTCGGCGTACCGGGAGCCGAGCGCCAGTAACTGTCGACGGGTACCGGTGTCGGTCTGCGTGGACAGTTCTCGCAGCGTGTGCGTCTGCGCGATCAGGGCGGGCAGGAGCAGGCCGGGCTCCACGGTCTGGCCAAGTCTTCGGTAGTGCGTGAACAGCGAGCGAGAGGCTTCCAGCATGCCGGCACCCGAGGCAGGGGAGGCCGGACCGGTTCCTTCCGAACGCCATGTCATCAGCGATGCGACGCCGGCACCCATCACCTTTCGCCGGCCCACGGGCTGGAACCGGTTGGGACCGTCCGGCGACAACTGCATGATCCAGTCCTCCTCGTAGACGTGGCCCGGTGCTGGTTCGGAAGGTGCGTCAGGAGCGGCCTGAGGGGACAGAGCGATCAGCGCCCCATCGGCACCAAGGGCGGTGTCGCACAGTCGGACGAGGTCACGGCTGGGTGCCTTGATGCCTCGCTCGACCTTGCTCAACTGCGCCTTGCTGTAATGCACTGCGCCGGACAGAGCCGTGAGGCTCAGTCCGGCCTCCAAGCGCCGCTTTCTCAGCTCTTCGCCGAACTCGGTGGACGGCTGTGGCACGGAAACCTCCAAAGCCCGTCCGACCAGGCCTGGTTGCTGCACAGAAGAGTGCGGCAACCCCTCTTGGGCGGACAAGGCAATCGATGCTGTTTCCCGTTTCCTTCTCCGACGGTGCGGCGCGGCATTCGTGAGGGGCCGAACTTGTGTCGGTCACGGAGCCTGACGACAGCCCTTAGGTCGGGGCCACGCCACAAGGCTCCTCGTCGGCAGGTCGATCCCACTTGGTTTGCCGCCTCGCTCAGGGCTGGGGTGACGGTGCCGACGGCCTGGTGAGCTGGTCCGGCCCCACCGTGGCGACGAGGGGAGACATCCATCCCGCTGTGGCACAGGGAGTTGGGGCAGTGCTGCTGCGGAAGGGGATGGACGTCCGCCACCCTTCCGAATCCGTACACGTGCTGGCACGGCGGTTGAAGGACAACCCGGATTTCGAGGATGTCCTTTGTCAGGCCGCGCAGGATGTCGTCGCGTGAAGGGCGCTGAGCAACGCCTCTGTAGCAGGCGACACTTCCAGTGGCGATCACGGTTCGTTCAAGACAGCCGCAGTCTCTGCCGCGGGCCTTCCAGCCCGAGGAAATGCGAACGCCCCTCGGTCCACCTCACGCGAACGTGTGAATCCGCCGGGCCTCGTAAAAGCCGCACATCCCCGTGACAACGGGAGAAGAACCGTTCCGCACGTCAACTCCGGCCTTGAACGGCCACGCAAGCCCGTCCTCGGCGCATGCGATCGTGTCGGCTCGGCGCCGCCATGCCCCCCACCAACCGAAAGCGAGCCACCGTGAAGAAGTCCATCGCCTGCTGGACCGCAGCAGCGGCATGCGCCCTGCTCGCACTCACCGGAACCGCCGAAGCCTCCGATGCCATGGCCAAGCCCAAGGCGTGGTACTCCACCGCCGTCTGTGGTGTCGAGAAGATCGGAAGCGGCGACCACGGAAAGCAGCAGCTCAAGGGCACCGGAAAGGGAAAGAGCAAGTCGGAGGCCGAAAAGGCCGCTCAGCGAGATGTACAAGCCCAGATCAGCAAGAAGTACGGAAAGGGGTACCGGGCGCACCACTGCACCTTCCGCAGCTCCAGGCGGTAGGCCCCGCGCCCGTGGAAACACGTGAACAACAGAAAGCGTAAGAAGCTGCCGAAGCGGCTTGCCGCGGCTGCCGGTGACGGACACGTCGGACTTCTGAGAAGACTCCTCGCCCAAGGGGCCGATCCCGACGCCCGCGACCCTGACGGAGCCACACCGCTCTACCTCGCCGCCGTCCAAGGCGAAAACCGTTGCGCCGAGCTGCTCCTGGCGGCCGGGGCCTCGCCCAATGCCGAATCCCGCGGATGGCGCAGCGGGCTACCACTTGCCGCAGCCGCCACCACAGCGAACCCGCCCCTCGTCGAGCTGCTGCTCCGTCATGGAGCCGACCCGCACCTTCGGGAGTCGGGGGGCGGCTCGGCGCTCGACTGGGCACAGGGCTGGAGCGACGACACCGAGGAGCGACGGGCCGTCCTGGACCGGCTGCGCAACCTCACCGCTTGATCCGTCCCCGCAGGACGGCCGGCACCTCCGGTTTGCCGAGTGCTGCCGGGGGTGCCCCTGTGTGTTTCGTCAACCCGGGCTGTTTCGTCAACCCGGGCTGTTTCGTCGAACCGGGGTGGTTCGTCGAACCGGGGTGGAATGGTTCACAGGGGCTTGTTCCGGTTGCGCGAAGCGTGAAGTTCCCGGCAGGTCGGCTGCCGTGGGGGCGGGCCCGTGGTCGACATGGCGGGTGGCCGCGTCGGCGCGCGGGCGCGACGGGGACGCCCCGGGCCGGTCCTCTGGCGGCGGCGCCCCGACGAACTGCGACGCGAAGCCGCCGGGTGCCTTCCGGGACGCGCCCCGAGCGCGGGCCGCTTCCTGACGGCGGTGACTTCGACCGGGTCGGGGTGCGCATCGGCGCGGCGCTGGGGTGCGATCCCCCCGGACGTCCGCCGTGCGACATGCCCTGCGTGTCTCGCCTCAGGGCAGCGTGGTCGCCAGCGCTCCGGCCGCCTGCCGCATCCGCTCCTCGTCGTCGCGCACGCTCCGGCTGAACTCCATGTGGAGGAACGGGACACCGTCCGTCGCCGCGCGTCGCCCCTGTTCGTTGCTGCGGCCCTCCAGCGCGCAGCGTCGTACCCAGGCACGGCAGACGGCGAAGCCCTCCCGTCGCAGGGCGGTCGCCGTGCGGCGGGCCGCCACACGGCCCGCCTCGCCCTTGCCGGTGGACGCGATCACGTCGTAGTCCGGTTCGGTGGAGTCGGCGAAGCCGTGCACCTGCACGCCCGGCAGCCGTCGCCGGACCAGTTCGTCGCAGACCACGTCGAACACCGAGTCGCTGCGGTGCGCGACATCGGCGCGGTCCCCCTTTCCGGCGTTGCGGTGGGCGCCGGCCAGCACCATGACCCCACCGGTCCTGGCGCGCAGCACCTCGATGCCCAGCTGCTCGCTGCGTGTGTCGGCGACCGGATGCGGGACCTGGACCGACCAGCGGGCCGGGGCGCCGAGGTCGACGTAGACCCGGCCCCAGCCCCGCCTGACCTCCGCGGCACGGTCGGCGATCTCGGCGAAGCGCCGACCGGTCCCGGTGTCGGTGAAGGTACGGATGCCGAAGTCGACCTCGGCCAGGCGGCGCCCGGCTTCGGCCCGGTGGCCGTCCAGGAAGAGCCCGACGGCTTCGGCGACGGTACGGCGCTGGGCGGGCAGGGGTCGCTGGTAGTCGCTGTGCGCGACCGTTCCTCTGGTGAATTCGGTGATGCGCCGGGCCAGGTCGTCGCCGTCACGGGCATCGGGAGCGGCCGGACCGTGTCGGGGCCGGTCGCCGGACGGGACGAGAACCGCCACCAGCGCACCGATCGTGACCAGTATCACCACGGTACTCAGCAGTATTGCCTTGATCGTTATCTTCACGGCAGGGTCCCGTGTCCTATCCAAACGAAAATATCAGGGGTGTCATCATTCCCTCTCAACTCCTTCGCGGCCCGCGCCGCCCTGCTGGCGCTCCTCGCTGTCACCGCGGCGGGCTGCTCGCTGCCGGGCAGTGACAGTGACGCCGCCGACGCGCAGTCGGGCCCGTCGTTCACCGTCGCCGCCGCGGGCGACATCCTGATCCACCCACAGCTGACCGAGCAGGCCCGCAAGGACGCCGAGTCGGCCGACGGCAAGGGTGCCGGAAGCGGCGGTACCGCGTCCGACGGGCTCGACTTCGGTGCGATCATGGCCGGGGTCAAGCCCGTGATCAGCAAGGCCGACCTGGCGATCTGCCACTTCGAGCCGGTCATCGGCAAGCCGGAGGGACCGTTCCAGAGCTACCCGGACTTCCTGGTGCCGCCGCAGATCACCGCGGCGATCAAGGACGTCGGTTACGACACCTGCTCGACGGCGTCGAACCACACGCTCGACCACGGAGCCGAGGGCGTGAAGCGCACGCTCGACACCCTCGACAAGGCAGGTCTCAAGCACACCGGTTCGGCGCGCAGCGGTGCGGAGGCGGCCAAGCCGCTGATCATGGATGTGAAGGGCGTGAAGGTCGCGCAACTGTCGTACGCCTTCGGGTTCAACGGTCGCGAGATCCCGGCCGACAAGCCCTGGATCGTCAACCAGAACTCCTTCGACAAGATCGCCGCCGCCGAGAAGGCTGCCCGCAAGGCCGGTGCCGAAGTGGTGATCCTCAGCATCCACTGGGGTCGCGAACATCACCCGGATCCGAGCGCTCCGCAGCTGAAGCTGGCCCGCAGGCTGGCGAGGGAGACCGGGATCAACCTGGTGATCGGCCACCACGCGCACGTGGTGCAGCCGATGGAGAAGGTCGACGGCACATGGGTGGCGTACGGCCTCGGCAACCAGCTGGCGCGGCACGACGTGCCGTCCGGACTGACCGAGGAAGGCGTCATCGGCTGGTTCGAGTTCCACAAGCGGGGCGGCACATGGGACGTGGACGCGCGCTACGTACCGACGCTCGTCACCATCCCGCCGGACGTCGACGAGAGCGACCCGGATTCCGTGAAGGCGGCCGGTGAGCGGGGTGCGGTGAAGGACCACCGGCTGCTGAATCTGGCCGAATCCCTGCGAGACGGCAAGGACCTCTCGCCCGAGGAGCGGGCGAGATACCGGATGGCATTCGAGCGCACCCAGGGCACGATGCTCAACCGGGGTGCAGCCAAGGACGGTCTGAAGCCGTTGGAGGGCCTCCCGGACTGATCACCGTCCTCCAGGACGACCGTACGCCGACCGCACGCCGACCGGCGGCCGAGCAGTAGCCGGCCGTTGGGTGACTCCTGGCTGTCCCACAGATGTCTCACAGTTTTCCGACAGGTGACGCACAGCTGAGTGATCACCAAGTGGGTGCGGAGTCAAGAAATGAGCTTCAAACGTCGGGTACGTCACACCGGCAACTCTCCGTACAACTTTCCGCCAAGCTTCCAGGTCGTGGAACTGATCGCCTCATCTCCATGGCATGCATCGGCGCGGGCCTCAACTCGGGCCAGAACCTGAAAGGCAACATTCATGGCCGCTTCGTCTGCGAAGCGGCGGCACAAGGTCCGACGCCGGGCCGACATGTCGCTGCTGGGTGGCATCCGTCCACCCATCGCGGTCCTCTCGGCCCTGCTGCTCTCCCTCGCGGGCATCACCGCCCTCGGTCTGGGGAGAGCCGGTCAGGACCCCGTCCCCGAAGCCGTGCTGACCTCGCAGCAGCACTTCGCCGAGGACGGTGCCGTCGCCATGCGCGCCTCGATCGACGAGAGCGCCACCGACCTGACCCGTACCGCCGGACTCTTCAGCGCCGGCGATCCGGTCTCGCCGGACGCCGTCCTCGACAAGATCGGCAGTGTCTACCAGAAATGGATGGGCACGGCCGTCGTGGAGATCAAGTCCGGGCGGATGCTTGCCGCGCGCGGTGAGAACGTGCCCGTCACCGCCGTCGACACGAGCAAGCTCGCCGAGAAGGACGGGCTCAGCCCGCGCATGGTGCGACTGCAGAACGGCGAGACCCGGCTGCTCGCGCTCGCCCTGCTCTCCTGGCCGGACCGGCCGCAGCAGTTGCTGATCGCTTCGAGCAGTCTGCGCTTCCCGGGCATCAGCCTCGGGCAGTTCCGCTCCATCGCCGTCATCGACAGCGAGGGGCGCATCCTCAGCAGCGACGGCATTCCGGAACCCGAGCAGGTCCTCACCGATCTTCAGCGCGAAGGCGTCAAGCGTTCCAACAAGCAGCTGAAAGCTTTCTCCAAGATTGCCGCCGTCAAGTCGGCGGAGCATCCGCTCAAGGCGAAGGAGCCCGGTTCCGGCGGTTTCCTCGGGGTCAGCGGCAGTCTGCTCGGGGACACCTTCGAGGGCGACCGTTCCATCGCCGGATATGCCACGCTCACCGGCCCGGAGCCCGGCGAAGGGACCGTCGCGACCGCGCTCGGCCTGACCGTCGTCTCCATGGTCGACGTCGCGGTGGACCCCACCAGGGTCGCCGGACCGCTCTTCGGCCTGCTCGCCGCGGCCGCGCTGCTGCTGATCGGCGCCCTCGCGGTCGCCCTGCTGCTCGGTACGGTCCAGCGCCCGCTGCTGAAACTCTTCCTGGAGAGCCGCCGGCTCACCCGCGGCGATCTGACCCGCCCCGTCACCGTCCCGAGGTACGGCGAGGCCGGGCGGATCGGGCAGGCCCTGGAACGGCTCCGCCGCCAGCTCCTCGGTGAACCGGCCGGCACCACCGACGCGTCCTCCGGCGCGTCGCGCCGCCGTGTCGGCACCCGCGGCCTCGTCGTGGTCTGCGGTGTCCTGCTCCTCGCCTGGTCGGCGCCGATGCTGCTGCTCTTCAACCGCGCCGACTCCACCGTCGCCGTACCGGAACAGATCATCAGCGACCAGCGCGAGCGCACCGACACGCTCTCCGACCGGGTGCGCCGTGCGCTCAACGAGGGCCACGCCGACCTGGTCTCCGTCTCCGCGCTGATCGGCAACCGGACCAGCCCCGAGGACATGAAGAAGGTCCTGGAGCGTACCCGCACCGAGCACGTGCGCTACCGGTCGCTGTACGTACGCTCCGCCGAGGGCACCGTCCTCGCCCGGGCCGGTGAGTCCCCGCACGGCCTGCCCGCGAACGCGAGCGGTGGCGACAAGCTCCCCACGCAGCCGATCAGCGTCCTCAACGATTCGGGCAAGGAGCCGGTGATCGCCGGATACGCGGAGATCCCGGGCCGCGACGGAGCCGCCGTGATCGGTGAGTTCCGGATCGACTTCATCAACTCGCTGCTCAAGCGCCCCGGTCTCGGCCAGATCCGGGTCGTCGACGACGAGCGGCGGGTCCTGGGCGGCAACACCGGCTACCTCGCCTTCCAGAGCCTTCCGAAGCGGCTCGACGAACTGGCGACCGGCACCAACCAGAAGACCGGACTCAGCGCCCGTGCCAGCGGTGTCATGTACCGCGACGGTGACGGAGTCCAGGTCGCCGGAGCCGCGCCGTTCGTCGGCGGCGGGGCAGCGAAGAAGCTCGGCTGGACGGTGGTCAGCTGGCAGCCCGCCGCGGGTCTCGCGATTCCCGAGTACAGCCTGCAGAACCGCACCGTCCTGGCCGGACTGCTCGGCGTCACCGCCGCCGCCGCTTGCCTCGGCTGGCTGCACATCGTCGTCGTACGGCCGCTGCGTGAACTGGCCGGCAAGGCCGAGGCACTCGCCGACGGCGACCGGCGCACCGTGCTCTTCCCGCACCACCACGACGAAGTCGGCGCGGTCACGCGAAGTCTCGAACTCGTCCGGCAGCAGCTCCAGGAGCAGCGCAGACGCGACGGCGCCCCCCTCGCCGGAAGGAACTGATCGGCCTTGCTCTTCCTCTACACCGTGCTCGTGATGTGCTGCGCGATCCTGTTGATCGCGGGCATCGTCGAGCAACGCCGCCACTTCAGCAATCTGGAGCGGATACCGACCCGTGTGCTGGTCAACGGCATCCGCGGCAAGAGCTCCATCACCCGGCTCTGCGCCGGTGCGCTGCGCGGCGGTGACCTCGTCACCGTCGCCAAGACGACCGGCACCGCGGCCCGCTTCATCCACCCGGACGCCACCGAGGAGCCGGTCTACCGCAAATTCGGCATAGCCAACGTGGTGGAGCAGATCGGCATCGTGCGACGTGCCGCCGCGTACAACCCGGACGCGCTGGTCATCGAATGCATGGCCGTCATGCCGGCGCTGCAGGAGATCAACCAGTCGAAGCTGATCCGGTCGACGATCGGCGTGCTCTGCAACGTACGTGAGGACCATCTGGCCGAGATGGGCCCGACCCTGGACGACGTGGCCCGCTCGCTGTGCCGCTCGATGCCGGAGGGCGGCATCTGCGTCACCGCCGAGAAGGACCGCTTCGACATCCTCCAGGAGGAGGCGGACGCCCGGGACTGCAAGCTGATCTACGCGGACCCGGAGACCGTGAGCGACGCGGAGCTGCGCGGGTTCAGCTGGTTCACCTTCAAGGAGAACGTGGCGATCGCGCTGGCCGTCGCCGAGCTCCTCGGTGTGGACCGGGAGACCGCGCTCCAGGGCATGTACGACGCTCCGCCGGACCCGGGCGTCCTCTCGGTCGAGCGGTACCGCACCCACGACGACAAGCGGCTGCGGTTCGCGAACGTCTTCGCGGCCAACGACCCCGAGTCGACGCTGATGAACATCAACCAACTGCTCGACCTGGGGGCGATCAGCCGGCCGCTGAACGTCGTCATCAACTGCCGCCCCGACCGGGTCGAGCGCAATGGACAGATGGGCCAGATCATCCCCGATCTCCAGCCGGAGAAGGTCTTCGTCATCGGGCACCCGGCGAAGAGCGCCATCGACGCCATCCCCGCCGAGTGGCGGCACACGGCGGTCGACCTGGGCGGTGACAAGCGCGATCCCGACGAGTTCATGCGCCAGTTGCTCGACCGGCTCGGCCCCGAGTCCTCGCTCGTCGCGATCGGCAACATTCACGGGCAGGGCGAGGTCCTGCTGGAGCATCTGGCCGAACTCCCCGCGGACGAGACGGCGGACGAGACGGCGGACGAGACGGCGGACACGCCGACGGACGCGCCGGGCGTGAGGGAAGCGCGGGACGGCCTGCCCGACGAGGCACGTGCCGCAGTACGCGACGACGGCCCGCCCACCGCGGCCGTTCCCGTGATCCCGGCCCAGCCCCGGCGCGAGGCGCCCGCCCTCGAACCGGGCCATGTGCCGCACGACGAGACGCTCGCGCTGCCGCGGTACACACCGCGCCTCGACCCGTTCGCGCCGTACCCCGAGGCCTACGAGGCCCGGTACCAGCAGCGTCAGCCGGCCGTGCTGCCCCTCGCCGTACGCCCCCGGCAGCCCGGACCGGAGCAGTCGGGACAGCCGACGCAACAGCGCGGACCGGAGCAGTCGGGACAGCCGACGCAACAGCCCCCGCAGGAGCAGTCGGGACAGCAGCCGCAACAGCCCCGGCCGACATCCGGGACTCCGGCACCGAGTCCGGCGCAACCGCCCGCAAAGCCCCATGTTCGCGGCCCCTTCGAGCCGGTTCGGCCGCCCGCCCCGGCCCAGCAGCAGAACCCAGGAGAACCCCGTTGATCCCCTCCGTCCTCACCCCCGAGATCGCCGCGATCGGTATCGCCCTGGGGTTGATGTTCTCCCTGGTCTGCTATCTCACGACCAACCTCTCGCCCGGCGGCATGATCACCCCGGGCTGGCTGGCCCTCACCCTCGTCGAGGACCTCCAGCGCGCGGCCATGGTGGTCGGCGTCACCGTGCTGACGTACGTCGCCGTCCTCGGCCTCCAGCGCGTCGTGATCCTCTACGGCAAGCGGCTGTTCTCCACCGTCGTGCTCACCGGCGTCGTCTTCCAGGCGACGCTGATGATCGTGCTGTCGCTCGAATTCCCGCTGATGTACACCAACCAGACGCTCGGCTTCATCGTCCCGGGCCTCATCGCCTACCAGCTCGTCCGCCAGCCCAAGGGCGCGACGCTGCTCGCGACCGGCACGGTGACGCTGATGGCGTACGTCGTACTCACCGCCGGAATCCTGCTCGGCGCCCTGCCCACCGTCTGACCGACCGACACCGCTCGACCCACCACCCGGAGCTGACCGACCCATGAGTGCCAAGACCAAGCGTGGCCCCCGCCCGGTGCTGCATGCCGTCACGGTGATCAGCCTGCTTGCGGGCAGCGCCTACCTCACCGTCGAACTGCGCAAGGACGAGCAGGCCAAGGCCCCCGCCGTGCAGGCCGTCACCGACAACCCCTCCCTGCGCTCCTCCGGCGCCGGTCTCAACGGCGAAAAGAGCTGGGAACGACTGCAGAACCCCGCCCGCACCCTGCTGCGCGGTGCCGATGGCGAGGTCCTCGCCAGCTTCACCGACGGCGCCCGCACCGCCACGCTCACCGGCCCCAGCCGAACGTTCACCGAACCCGCCTACACCAAGTCCCGGGTCGTCACCGAGGACTGGGTCCGGCTGATGCCGTACCAGTGGAAGAAGGGCTCCGAGAAGGAGAAGTGGTTCAAGGACTGGTTCAAGGAGTTCTTCGGCAGCGAGGAGGACGACATCTTCGCGATGGCCTTCCAGTACGTCGACCAGGCGCCGATCAAGAAGGACGACGAAGGGGTCCCGTACGCGGGGGACGCCAACTTCGGTCCGATCAACCCGAACGGCAGTCCGGGCAACGACTACCGGCTGGAGGAGTCCGACTTCTTCGACTACCTCGGCATCCCGTACACCTTCCGCAACGGCACCACGATGCAGCCGCGCGCCGAGCGCGCCCGCTCGATGGACTGCTCGGGCTTCATCCGTACGGTCTTCGGCTACCGCGCCCGCTATCCGCTGATGGCCACCGACGCCCTCGGCGACGGACTGCCGCGCACCGCGAACGGCATGGCCCGTTCCAAGCGTGGCGCGGACGTCATCGAACTCAAGGGCATCACGCCCGCGGACCGGCCGAAGAGCATCGACGTGCTGCAGCCGGGAGACCTGGTCTTCTTCAAGCTCGACCGGCGGACCAAGCAGCGACTGGACCACGTCGGCATGTACATGGGGCACGACACCGACGGGCACAAGATCTTCGTGTCCAGCCGGGAAGAGGTCAACGGCCCGACCATCGGCGACAAGGGCGGTACCTCCAGGCTGGATGGGAACGGCTACTACGCCGCTACGCTGCGCAGCGCCAAGCGTCTGTGAAGCAGCGCCCCCGGCCATTGCACGCCGCACCGCTCGGAGGCCTGCCGCTCGGCGTGGCTCCGGGCGGCGCGGCGCACGGGGCCGGAGGCCGTCCGGACCGTTCGCGCCTTCGTCATTGGCCGCGCCAGATGTTGTCGAAGGCCGCCTCGTCGATCGCTCGCCGTTGTCGCTGGAACTCGAGGTCGCGCAGGGCGTCGTCCACGGCGGCGAGCACCGTCGTGATCGGCTCGTCGGGCACGTCCGGGGAGTCACCGGTGGGCTTGTCGCGGATTCCGGCCGCCGCGCCGAGCGCGGCGAGGACGGGCTCGTCGGAACTCCAGCGGTCCGCCGCCCGGCGACGGGCGGGCGAGTCGGCGAGGACCATCCGACTGGTCGCGGAAGGCACCCAGCGGGGGCGGTTCTGCGGGGTGAGCTGTCCCTCCGCCTCAAGGGCGGAGAGATAGGCCGTGGACAGGCCGCGGCCTCGGCGCCACAGCCAGTCGTCGAGCGATTCGTAGGGCGGTTGCCGGACGAGCGACGACACGGCCTCGTCCAACAGGGGATCCTCCATCGCCGGCGCATGGCCCGGCACGATCCGATCGCCGTCCAGCCTGACGGCCTCGGCATCCAGGAGGTCGATCACCTCCGCTCCCGCGAGCACCAGCGACAGATCGCCTCGCTCCAGGGGGCGGCTGGCCGCTCTGTCGATGGCGGCGATCAACAAGTCCCGCGGTGTGCTCATGAACGGCTCCACGTCAGGGGCGTTTGGGGCGGGGGCGGGCGGATGAGCGCCCGGGGCGTCGACGCCATCGACGCCCTCACGCGGCGAAAGGCTGCGGTCGTGGTGTCGCCGACGGTGATGCTGCGCGTACTGCGGTGCCCGTCTCTCGCTGTGACGGATGAGGCGGTGGACGTGATGAGGCGGTGGACCCTCTCGGACGTCCGTGTGCCGTCGTCCGACCGGTTGCCGACGGCGAGCACGCCCGCATTCGAGTCTACGAAGCGAGGACGTCAGCCGCATCCCACGCAGCCCACCCTTCCCCGCCGGGGATGCGCACCCTGCGGGGAAGACCGAGGGCCCCGGCGGCGCGAGGGAGCAGCCGGAGGCTCTCGGGACACCGGAGGCCCGGGAGCCGGAGGCGTGGGGAGACCGGAGGCCCGGGGAGCGGGAAACCGGAGCCGCTCGTCCGCGTGGACGATCGCGCACGCGCTCGGCTCGACCCTGCGCTCCGGGCGGTCGGCCGACGTTACGTCGGCGGGATCCCGAAGAACGCGTCAGGACGCGGGGCGGCGCAGTGCCCTCGGGAGGACGAACCAGAGGCCGGTGAACATGACGAGTGTGGCGGCCGTGACCGCGACAGCGGCGGTCCGGCCGAGGACGACATCCATGAGCAGGAGAACAGCGCCGTTGAGCGCAAGGGCGAGGAATACCAGACCGATTTCGGCGAGCCGCGCGGACAGGGCGACGATCCGGACCTTGGCACCCCTGTGGAACAGGCCGCGATGCAGTGCGACCGGAGTCGCGAGCACTGCGGCGGAGACCACCGTGAGCAGCAACGTGGCCACGTACGTGGTGCGTTCGAAGGTGTCGAGGTGGGGAAATCGGCTGGTGAAGGCCACGCCGAGGAGAAAGGCGAAGACGATCTGTACACCGGTCTGCACGACCCTCAGCTCCTGGAGCAGCTCGACCAGGTTGCGGTCGGCCCGCTCCGCAGGCGTCTCCCGGCCGAGCGGGGACGGATCACCACCATCCGTCGGGATATGAGACATGAGGCTCATTGTTCTCGGGCCGTCCGGCCACATCACGCGGCGCACCGCGTCACGTCCGAACGGGCCGGAACTTTCGTACGGCGATCACAGCCCCTGATCTCACCCGACCTCACCGGCAGGGACCAGCGGGGACCTGCTCCGGGCGCGGCATCGCTGCTCAACCACCGCGACGGACCGTCCGCCGCGGTGACGATCGAGGGCACTCGAAACGGCGGGCCGCCCTATCCGTACGAGAGGTTGGAGCAAGGGTTGTCGTCGGCGGAGCGGGCGTCCTCGGCGACCTGGGAGGGCACGTCGGACGGCGGGGCCGACGCGGTGGCTTCCGGCTCGGTCGCGTACGTCGTGCCGAGGACGACCGCGATGCCGGTCGCGGCGGCCGGGGTGAGCTCCGCGCCGGGGAGGGCCCGCGCGACCTTCGCGGCCTGGTCCTTCTGGCCGGGGCCGTACTCGATCACGGTCTTGACCTGGGTGCGGACCGAGGCCGTCGAGGTGTCCGTGACGGTGAAGCCGTGCTCTTCGAGCATCCCGGCGGCGCGGGCCGCGAGGCCGGTGACGGTGGTGCCGTTGTAGACGGCCACGGAGACACCGGTGCCGTAGTCCGGTTCGTCGACGTCCGACGATGCCGAGGGGGACGGCGCGGTCGTCTCCGCGTTCCCCTTTCCGCCGGCGTCCTGGCCGTCGATGGTGCGGTCGGCCCTGAGCGACGCCCACAGCGCGTCGGCGTCGGGATGGACGATCGCCACCCGCGCACCCTGGTACTTCCACGGCACGGTCACGAACTTGGTGTTGTGCAGATCGATGTCCTTCATCGACATCGCGAAGGAGACCAGTTTGTCCGCGGAGCCGAGCCCGGGGTCGACGGTCATCGATCTGGTGGCCGCGTCGGCGAGCGGCAGCAGTTTGGTGGGCGTGAGTCCGTCGCTCTTCACCTGCTTCAACAGACTGGCGACAAAGGCCTGTTGGCGTTTTATGCGGCCTATGTCGGAACCGTCGCCGATGCCGTGCCGGATGCGCACGTAGTCGAGCGCCCGCTGGCCGGAGACGCTCTGCGGGCCCTTGGTGAAGATGCGCTTGCCGCGGGTGGAGCGATTGGGGTTGAGGTCTCGCTGATAGACGTCCTGGGGCAGGCAGACCTCGACGCCCCCGACGGCCTCGGTCATCGTCGCGAAACCCTTGAAGTCGACGACGACGGTGTGGTCGACGCGCAACCCGGTCAGCTTCTCGACCGTGTTCTGGGTGCAGGCGGGGTTGCCCTTGGCCGTCCCGCCCACCGAGTACGCCGCGTTGAACATGGCGCTGGTCTGCGGCCGGGACCAGGTGCCGTCGGGCAGTTTGCAGGGCGGGATGTCGATCAGGGTGTCACGCGGGATGGAGACGGCTATGGCGTGCTTCTGATCCGCGTACGTGTGCAGCAGGAACGCGGTGTCGGAGCGGCCGATGTCGTCCTTGTCCCCACCGCCCAGATCGCTGTTGCCGTCCGTCCGTCCGTCCGAGCCGATCACCAGGACGTTCGACCCCTTGGTGGAGGCGGGCGGGCGGTCTCCGGACACGCCGTCCGAGCTGAACGTGTTGATGTTCCCGTTGAGCCGCATGTAGACCCAGCCCGCGCCGGCCGTCACCAGGACGAGCAGTGAGACCGCGACGGTGAGGACGGTCCGGGTGCGGCTTCGCTTGCGCCGTCGACTGCGCTCGGCCGCTGCGCGCGCACGGTGCCGGGATGCCTGGCGGCTGCCTGTCATTCGTCCACGCCCCATCAGTTCCGGTCAGGGGGAAGGGGTGACCGTTCCCGACTCGACGGTTGTACAGTTGCGCAATGTAGCAAGCATTTCCGAACGATGGCGCCCCGCGTGGTCCATCGAGGAGAGAGAGGGTTGGGTGGAGTGTTCCGTAACGCGCTGGAGCCCTGGCATCTGCTGATCCTGGGGCTCGTGATCGTCCTGCTGTTCGGTTCGAAGAAACTGCCCGACACCGCACGGGCGCTGGGGAAGTCGCTCCGCATCCTGAAGAGCGAGACCAAGGCCATGAAGGAGGAGGGGGAATCCCCGTCGGCCGCTTCCGGGACCGACGCCCCCGAACCGCCGGCCCCGAGGATCATCCGGTCGGCCCCGGGCGACGCCGCCTCGGCCCGTCCGGTGGCGGAGAACGGCGCCGAGCGCCACTGAGCGTCGCGTGTCCGCGGCGAGGTGGGTTCGTGCGATGGGGGCGCGGCGGTGCGTGTACGGCGCTGCCGTCTGCGTCTCCGTCTGTGTCTCCGTCTGGGTCTGCGCGTACGGGACCGGTGCGGGTGGGCCCCGGTTGCGGGCGTATGCCGCTCGTGGCGCCAAAAGCCGGTCCGTGACCCGCGTGTGCGGTCCGCCCCGGGGCCTCGTCGAGAACGGCGGCCCCGAGGGCGGTCGCCGCATCCGCGTCGGGGGCCGCCTCCCCGTGGTGACTTTAAAGATTGCGCAATATTTGAATATGGTGGATTCACTACGCGTCCGGCGGAGCCCTGTTGTTCCGGTGGGCGCATCGTCGGCGTGTGTCGAAGGAGAGAAGTGGTGTTGGGCGTCAGTCTCACCAAGGGTCAGAACGTCGTCCTGAACCAGGACGGCACCCCGCTCGCGGACGTCACGGTCGGCCTGGGCTGGGACGCCCGTCCGGTCGGCGGTACGGACTTCGATCTCGACGCGTCCGCGATCATCTGCGGACCGGACCAGAAGGTCGTCTCCGACCGGCACTTCGTCTTCTACAACAACCTCACCAGCCCGGACGGGGCGGTGCGGCACACCGGCGACAACACCACCGGAGAGGGCGACGGCGACGACGAGCAGCTCCTCGTCGATCTCGACCGGCTCGACGAGAAGACCGGACAGATCGTCTTCACCGTCTCCATCCACGACGCCCAGAACCGCGGCCAGAACTTCGGACAGGTCGAGGACGCCTACATTCGCGTGCTCGACAACCTCACCGGCCGTGAGATGTGCCGCTACGAACTCTCCTACGACGCCGCGGGTGAGACGGCGATGGTCTTCGGCGCCCTGTACCGCAGGGGCGGCGAATGGAAGTTCCGCGCGATCGGCCAGGGTTACGCATCCGGTCTGGCCGGTATCGCTGTCGACTACGGCGTCGACGTCGCCTGAGTCGGGGAGCAGGGGTGGCCCATGTCGTGGGCGCGGGGCCACCCGGAGGCATCACGGGTGCCGTGTGCCGGGGAGGTGCGGTCCGCTGAAGTCCGGGCCGACGAAGTCCGGACTGCTGAAGTCCGGGCGGCCGAAATCCGGACTGCTGAAGTCCGGACTGCTGAAGCGGGGCCGTCGGCCGGTGTCCGCACTCCGGCCGGGCTCGGGCGTCGCGGGCTCCTGCGCGAGCTGCTCGACGAGGAACGGCCGGATGCCGTTGTGGCGCAGGGCTCGGAGCCACGACTCCCTGGCCCGATCGAGGTCGGCGTCGAGGCCGGGAGAACGCACCGCCCCGCCGCTCGTACGGGGTTCCCGGTGGGCGACGGCGGTCCGGTAGAGCGCGAGGATGCCGAAGGCGGCGGTGAGCGCGGCGACGCCGAGGCTGATCCAACCCGCCCCGATCAGCGTGCCGGCCATGGCGGGCACGCTGCCGGAGAGCCGGAGCACGTACCCGAGGAGAAGGAACGTGGCCGCGGCGACGGCGGCGAGCACCGGGGTGAGCACCGCCAGAACGGGCACCAGGCCCGCGCCCGTGTCCTCCTGGTGACCCGGCCCCGAAAGGGGCACCGCCCGATCCGCGGGCCCACGGCCCTGGAGCCGGGTTCGCAGGTCCGTGTACGACCGGTACTCGGATTCGGCGGCCGACGCCACATGGGGGCCGGCCGCCAAACCTCTGAGGCGCAACTGGTCCGCGCCGATGCCGGACCGGGTCAGCAGGCGCCGGATCTCCGCCGACCCGATGACGTCGTCGAGAGCTGACGCGTAGTCGGCTCCGTCCTCGTCCCGCAGTGGAAACGACCGGTCCATTCCATCCCCCGATTCGTGTGATTCGTTGTCCTGGGCCTTCGCGGCGGCGACGGCGTGCCCGCCCTCAGGGCGGGCAGTGAACGACGGCATCCGGTCCCGGAGGCGCGCCCGCCGTCGCCGCCGATGGTGGCCGACCGTCAACCGGGCCCGGAGCGCCGCGGGTCGACGGTCACGGAGCCGCCGTCCTCACGGGAGGGCGCGTCGCACGACGCGCCGTGTTCAGAGACTGACGCCGAAGTCCGCGACGATGCCGCTCAGGCCGGAGGCGTACCCCTGGCCGACTGCGCGGAACTTCCACTCGGCACCGTTGCGGTACAGCTCGCCGAAGACCATCGCGGTCTCGGTCGAGGCGTCCTCGCTGAGGTCGTAGCGGGCGATCTCGGCCCCGCCCGCCTGGTCGACCACCCGGATGTAGGCGTTGCGGACCTGTCCGAAGCTCTGGCCCCGTCCCTCCGCCTCGTGGATGGAGACGGGGAACACGATCTTGGCGACCTCGGCGGGCACGGCGGAGAGGTCGACCTTCACGATCTCGTCGTCGCCCTCGCCCTCGCCGGTGAGGTTGTCGCCGGTGTGCTCGACCGAGCCGTCGGGGCTCTTGAGGTTGTTGTAGAAGACGAAGTGCGCGTTGGAGAGCACCTTGCCGGACGCGTCGCACAGCAGCGCGCTGGCGTCCAGGTCGTAGTCCGTTCCGGTGGTCGTACGGACGTCCCAGCCCAGACCGACCAGCACCGCGGTCAGTCCGGGCGCCTCCTTGGTCAGTGAGACGTTTCCGCCCTTGGCGAGGCTCACACCCACAGCGTTTCTCCCTCTTCACGGCATCGGCCCCGGACGGTCACCGTCCGGGCGCTCTGTGACAGCAGACTGAAATCTACAACACTGTAGAGTTGGCGAGTGGCAGTTGTCCGGACGGCGTGGACGGACCGCCTGCGACGGTCGGTACGATGCCCCGTCGCCCGGCACAGCGGGCGACCGTACGGGAAGGGGACCGCGTCGTGACCGCAGAGGAGGACGGGCGGCAGGGGCAGCGTGCCCGCAGGCGGGGTCAGGGAGAGCTCGAAGCCCTGGTGCTGTCCGTGTTGGGCGACGCCCGCACGCCGGTCACCGCGAGCTGGGTGCAGGAGCGACTCGACGGCGATCTCTCGTACAGCACCGTCATCACCATCCTGACCCGGCTGCACGAGAAGAAGGCCGTGTCGCGCACCGGTTCCGGGCGTCCGGTCCTGTGGCGACCGGTCGCGACGGACGAGGCCGGGCTCACGGCTCTGCGGATGCGCAGGCTCCTCGACAAACAGGACGACCGCGACGCGGTGCTGTCCAGCTTCGTCTCGGCACTCTCCTCGCACGACGAGGAGTTGCTGCGGTCGCTGCTCAACGAGAGCGCGCCACCGGCGCCCGGAACACCGCCGGCCGAACCGGGGAGCTGAGCGATGGGCGTCTTCGTCTTCCTGCCCCTGGTCCTGCCGTTGACCGCGTTGCCGATCGCACGTCTGGCCGAGCAGCATCTGCACCCACGGCGTGCAGCCCGTCTGCTGACCACCGTGGCGGTGATCCTCGCGTCGTGCAGCACGGTCTGTCTGGGACTGCTGATGGTCGTCGGCACGGCCCAGCTCGCCGGAAACCCGCTGCCCGACGGCTGGTCCGACGACGAGGTGCGCGAGGCCGTCCCGCACGACAGGTTCGCCGGCAAGGCGGCCATCGTCGCGCTGACGGCCGTGGCCGCGGCCTGGGCGGTCACCGTGTACCGTCACTTCCGCTTCCGGTCCCGCGCCCACCGGGTCCTCGCCGCGCTGCCGTCGCGGGCCGAGGTCGCCGTCCTGCCCGACGCCGTGCCGTACGCCTACGCGCTGCCCGGCGCACCCGGCCGGATCATGGTGTCCACCAGCATGCTGGCGTGCCTCGACGAGGCCGAGCAGCGGGCGCTGCTCGCACACGAACGCGCGCACCTCTCGGGGCGCCACCATCGACTGCTGCTCGCCGCCCAGCTCGCGAGCGGGGCGAACCCGCTGCTGCGCCCGCTGCGGGCCGCCGTCGCCTACAGCACCGAACGCTGGGCGGACGAGGAGGCCGCGCGGGTCACCGGCGACCGGCGGACCACGGCTCGCGCCGTCGGCAAGGCGGCTTTGATCTCCCACCGGGCCGTCTCGCCGACCGTCGCGGCCTTTGCCGTCTCCGGACCCGTCCCGCGCCGGGTCGCCGCGCTGCTGGGGCCCGTTCCGCCCGACCGCGGCTGGCCTCCGACGCTCACCGCGACCGGCATCGCGGCCCTGTTCGCGGCGGCGGGCACCGCCGTGTCCACGCTGTCCTCGCTCAACGCCGCCTTCGCCCTCTTCCTCGTACTCGAAGCGGCGACCCCGTTGTGATGACACAGTCGTGCCGCTTCTGCGTGCGGCCGGCCCGGCAACGGCCTCTTCTCGGGGGAGGCCGGGAGCAGCTCTTCTCTACATGTATGTAGGGTTCGTCCACCGCAAGTCGCGGTGGACGAGGCAGTGGTGGGCGAGCGGCCGATGGGCCGGGCGGAGGGACAGCGTGAGCAAGGAACGCAGGAAACCGCGCGGCAGGGCGGGGCGCAGGGCCGACGAGAATGCACGGGGGCGGCTCACCAGGCGGGGCAAGTTCGTCGTCCGCGGCGGCGTCGCCCTGGTGGTGCTGCTCCTGGTCGCCGGTGGCGCAGGTGCCTGGATCTACCAGAACCTCAATGGGAACATCCATTCCGCCGACATCGACGACAAGCTCGGCGCCGACCGGCCGGCCAACATGAGTCCCGGATCCAAGAACATCCTGGTGGTGGGCTCCGACTCCCGTGCCGGCGACAACGGGAAGTACGGCAAGGGCCTGACCACCATGCAGTCGGACACCCTGATGGTCATGCACGTGGCGGCCAACCGGAAATGGGCCACCGTCGTCTCCCTCCCGCGGGATTCATGGGTCGGCATACCGGCATGCGACCGGGGCAACGGCACCCGGTCCACACCGCACCACTTCAAGATCAACGAGGCCTTCGCCGTCGGCGGAACCAGCGGCGACGTCGCCGGGGCGGCCGCCTGCACCATCAAGACCGTCGAGCAGAACACCGGCCTGCGCATCGATCACTTCATGTCGATCGACTTCCAGGGCTTCAAAGGCATGGTGAACGCCCTCGACGGCATAGAGGTCTGTCCCGAGACGGCGATCCACGACGAGAAGGCGCACCTCGATCTGGAAGCGGGATGCCAGACGGTCAAGGACGAGAAGGCCCTCGGCTATGTCAGGACCCGCTACAGCGTGGGGGACGGCTCCGACCTCGGCAGAATAGGCCGTCAGCAGGAATTCATGGAGGCGCTGGTGGCCAAGGCGCAGAAGAAGCTGACCAGCCCGACCGCCCTGTACGGCTTCCTCAACTCGGCCACCAAGTCACTGACCACGGACAAGGAACTTGCCGGGGTCACGCCGATCGCCGCGCTCGCTTCCGAACTCAAGGGCATCCCCGGCGACCGGCTGACCTTCCTGACCGTGCCGAACTACGCCCGCGAGGCGGATGTGCCCACCGACAAGGCCAATGTCGTCTGGCAGTACCCCCAGGCAGCGGATCTCTTCGCTTCCTTGGCCAAGGACAAGGAAGTCGACAAGAAGTCGCTGGAGGCAGAAGGCAAGAACCCCGTCTACGCCGCCACGATCCAGGTACGCGTACTCAACGGGACAGGAAAGCAGGGGCGGGCCGCGGAGGTCGCGGAAGCCCTGCGTACGGCGGGTTACACGGTCATCGGCACGGGCAACGCCCCCCAGGACACGCCCAGGACGGCGGTGACGTATCCGCAGGGCCTCGACCGGCAGGCGAAGGTGCTGGCCTCCCGGCTGCCGGGAACACGAGCGACCCAGGACGCCGCTGCCGCTTTCGGCGCGGTGACCCTGACGGTCGGCGGGGACTTCGACGGCCTTCGCTGAACCCCCGGCCGACAGCCGCCGCACCGGCGGACGGCATCCGTCGAATCGGCGGCAGGCTCTCGTTGCGTCGACGCGTGGCCTCCGTCGAACCGGCGGTCGGGCTCACCGCCGCGGCGACGGACGGCTTCCGCCGAACCCGCGGAGGGCGGACGGCGGGCGCACCGGCACTGCGATGCCGCCGGGCGGCGCGGCAGTCCGGCGACGCGCACCGGACCCCCGGGCCGGCGGCAGGAGCCGCCGGGCCCGGGAGGGGGCCGGCGAACCCGTGCGGCGTCGGAGATCGGACGCGTGTGCCGGGCTTCCCGGGCGAGGCTTGCCGGGCCGGTGAAACCGCCGTCGCCACCGACGACGGCGATGCCGATCCGTGCCACGGCACGCGCCTTTGCGGCGGTTCCTGGGCAGGCCGTGCTCCGCGGCTGAGCAGCCGACGGAACGATCGACGACGGGCCCACCGCAAGCCGGTGGACGGTGGGCTCACCCTTCGTCGTCGCCCTCGCTCTCCTCGTCCTCGAAGGCGTCACCGATCTCGTCGACGACTTCGGCGGCGATCATGCCGCCGACGACCCCGACCGCGACGCCCGCGGCGACGCCGGCGACCACCGCACCCGTGCCGGGGCCGGAGCGCCGGTGCTCATCGCCGTGGTGCGTGCCGTGGTGGAACTCGGAGTGGTGCGCGTCGTGGTGCCCGGTCTGTCCGTACGAGGCGGAGTACGGGTCGCCGGGAAAGCCGCCGTGCGAGCCGTGGCGGGCCACGATCTGCTTGATCCACGAGTCGACCTCGGCGATCCAGTCCGTGTGGCCCACGGCCTGGTGGGAGACGGCGAAACGGTGGACGGCGTCGTGGCCTTCGGAGAAGGGGCCGCCGCGCTGGTCGGCCTCGATGACGATCTCGACACCGTCGGGCGACGCGAGGAAGGTCACCTCGATCTCATCGACCGCATGCGCGTGGTGCGCGGGTGGGGAGAGTTCGATCTCCTGGTAGAAGGGCAGCCGCTGCCCGGTCCCGTGGATGCGGCCCAGTTCCAGATCGGCGGACTTGAACCCGAAACCCAACTGCCCCAACGCTTCGAGGACTGCCTCCTGTGCGGGAAGCGGCCCCACGTCGAGAGCGTCGAGGTCGCCCTTGTCCCTGGCTCCGCCCACCTCCACCTCGGTCCGCACTCCGAGGATCACCCCGAGAGGCTGCCCGTGGAGACGGGTGACGGGTGTCTCCCACGGCAGCGTGAGAGAGAACGGGACCGTCTGATCGGCCCCCTCCGCGAGCCGGAACCCACCGCCGACCGTGACGCGGTCGAAGACGACTGCGCCGTGTTCCTCCCCGTCGTGGCTCTCCGCCTCCACTTGGGCGACCAGATCGAGGGTGATCTGCTCGATGGTCACATCAGCCTGGCCGCCGCGCAGATGAACGCGACCGGTCAGGGGGCCGCCGGGCAGGACAGGGCCGGGGTCCAGGACCGTGTCGACCGATGGACCACCGACTCCGATGGCTCCCAGCAGCTTCTTGAACACCATGGTGGCGTCCGCTCCTTCATGTGGGTCTGTACTCAGGTGTGCCGATACGCCGGGCCGCCTCGCTCCTGGCCGGCGGGCCCGGCGACGGTGGGGCGGAGCGTTACTTGGCGGCGGCGTCGAGTGCGGCGAGCGTCTGGGCCCAGCGGGCGTACTTCAGGTTGGCCAGATCTGCCACCGTCTTGATCCCGAATGCCTCACGAAGGAGCTCTCCCTGACGGTCCGACACGCCCTTCAGAGCGGAGACCGGGGCTGAGAGAATCGTGGACAGGTCCTTGTCCGCGTATGCCTTGTCGAGCACCTTGTCCAGGTCGATCGGGACCACTGCTGCCTCCTGTGAGTACACTGCCCCGCCTGTTCGGCGGAGTGCCGCGGGCGCGACTGTCAGCAGAACTACCCCGGAAGGTAAAGCAGTTCCCAAGAAGATCGACGGGAGGTGCATTTTCAGCCACGGTGCCATGTCGCGCTGACGGGTAAAACACGAGGTCAGCCTGATGGGGTGCCCGTGATCGGTCGGAGTGGCGCCGCTTTGCCTCCGCTTTGCGTGCCCGGTCGAACCGGCTTCCGGGTGCAGGGGTGAGAGGGGGCGGTGACGCCGGGGCGCCACAGGATCGCAATGTCGGCCGTGGCACCGACGGAGCTCTCCCCGCCCGGTTCGCTCCGGCTCGGGGCGATTGTCCCCGTGCGTGACGGCCGGAAGGGCTGATGCGGCGGCAGGTCCCGGCCGTGCGAATCGCGTCGTGCGAGCTGTGGCAGGCGTTCGACGCAATGGTGCTGCCGGCCCGCTACGGCTCCGAAGTGCCCTGATCGCATACGTCCTGGTCCCGAGAGGCCCACCGTGTGCTGACGCCGCGCCCGAGGGCGGTCGTCGCTCTGGCCCGGCGTCGCTCTGTGCCGCGCAGATCCGTCGGCCGGGCCGAGCGAGACGAAACCGGAGCCTTTGGTCCTGAACCGACATCGAGTGCACCGCCCTGTGACATCGTCGTCCAGCGGCACGTCGGCGGGCCACCGGTCCGGTTCGTCATGAAGTGGTCCGGTGCGGACGGATTCCCCGCCGGGAGACGATCGGCCGAAGCACCGCCGACACGTCAAGAACCGCGCATTCCTTGGGCAGGCTTCAGGGAAGACGTGGAGGATGGATCGACCGGCGGTGCGAGGGAGAACATGATCGAGAAAATTCTGCCGTCCCGGGTGACCGTGGCCGAGGCGCTCTCCGATCCGCCCGAGGCCTCGCTCTTCCCCGGTGAGGAAGAGCTGATCCGCAATGCGGTGGAGTCCCGGCGCAAGGAGTTCATCACCGCACGGTGGTGTGCCCGGCGCGCGCTCGGTGAGCTCGGGCTCGCACCCGTCCCCATCCTGAAGGGCGAGCGCGGGGCGCCGATATGGCCGCGGGGCGTGGTCGGAAGCATGACCCACTGCGTCGGCTACCGGGCCGCCGTGGTCGCCCACCGGGCGGATGTTCTCACGGTCGGCATAGATGCCGAACCGCATGACCCGTTGCCTGTCGGGGTGCTGGAGACCATCGCCCTCGCGACGGAGCGGCAGCGGGAACGCGAGCTGCGTGAGACCTCCCCCGAGATCCGTTGGGACCGGTTGTTGTTCAGTGCGAAGGAGAGCGTCTACAAGGCGTGGTTCCCGCTCACCCACCGCTGGCTCGGCTTCGAGCAGGCCGACATAGTGCTCCGTCGGGACGGCACCTTCACCGCCGAACTGCTGATCTCCGCCCCGGTGGCGGACCCGGCCACCGGGGCAACTGCCGCCCCCATGGCCTTCCGTGGCCGCTGGCTGGTCGCGGACGGTCTCGTGGCGACCACGATCGCCGTGGCGAACGAGGCGGAGGCACCCGTCGGGTAGCCGAGCGGCCGGCGTCCTCACCACCGTGGTGCAGGACGGCGGGCACACCCCGGGGTCACATGTGAGGACACCGCGGGAACGGATGCCGGTCGTCCGACGCGTCGTCCGGGGCGCGGCCGGCGGGCGGCGCCGTACGGTGCCTCGTCGCACGCGTGGGTGTGCCCGTAATCTCTGACCGCATGAGCCGAGACCGCATGAGCCGACAAGGCATGAGCCAGGACCGCAAGCGCGCACGTGAGTTGGGCATTCCGCTGACGGGGGAGCCGGGACCGTGGAACGCGATCACGGACGTGCCCGGTGTCGAGGTCGGGTACGTCACCCTCGTCGAGGGCGATGACGTGCGCACCGGGGTGACGGCGCTCCTGCCGCGCGGCCGCGACGGCGTGGGCACGCCCTGCGCGGCCGGCTGGCATTCCTTCAACGGCAACGGCGAGATGACCGGGACCACCTGGATCGAGGAGAGCGGCTCGCTCGCCGTTCCTGTGGTCATCACCAACACCTACGCGGTCGGACCGGTGCACCGGGGCGTGGTCGACTGGGTGCGTGCCAACTGCGGAGGCATGGCGCCGGAGTGGCTGCTGCCCGTGGTCACGGAGACCTGGGACGGGCACCTCAACGACATCCACGGCTCGGCCGTGGAGCCCGGCCATGCGGCGGCCGCGATCGAGGCCGCGGCCTCCGGTCCGGTCGAGGAGGGGTGCGTCGGTGGCGGAACGGGCATGCGCTGCTACGGCTTCAAGGGCGGCTCGGGGACCGCTTCACGGGTGGTGGAGTACGGCGAGGACCGGTACACCGTCGGCGCCTTCGTGCAGGCCAACTTCGGCGCACGGAGCGAACTGGTCGTGGCCGGCGTCCCGGTCGGGCGCGCGCTGTCCGATCCGGTCGAGGCGCCCGCGGCCCGACCGGCGCCCGGTGGGGAGCGCCCGGTGCCGCCCGGCGCGGGCTCGGTGATCGTGGTGGTGGCGACCGACGCGCCGTTGCTGCCGGGGCAGTGCAAGGCACTGGCCCGTCGGGTGACGCTTGGCCTCGCCCGCACCGGCACCACCGGCAGCCACTTCTCCGGCGACCTCTTCCTGGCCTTCTCGACGGCCAACCCGTCGGCGCTGACCAGTACGTTTCCCGAGAACGACGGCAGCGCGCCGTACGAGTCGATGCGCTTCGTCCCCTGGGGCCGGATGGATCCCTTCTACGGCGCGGTGGTCGAGTCGGTCGAGGAGGCGGTGCTCAACGTGCTCACCGGCGCCCGATCGATGACCGGCCGGGCCGGCCATCACGTCCCCGCGCTCCCGCTGGACCGGGTGACGGAGCTTCTGGCCGCGCGGGGACGGTGACAGGGTCCCGAAGCCCTGGCCGAAGACGTGTTCCGAGCGGCGTGCCGAGACACTTCCGGGCGCGTGATCGCGAGCGTTCAAGGGTGCGTCAGGAGGTTCCCGCACGGGGAGACGGGTGTACGGCGCGGTGGTCACTGGTCTCGTACAGGTTCGTCGGCCATACTGCCCGCCGTGGAGCAGCGCATAGATCCCAACACTCAGCCCGGGTACGCCGCAGGGACAGACCCGGCGTACATCCCTGGTCTCACGGCCCCCGTCACTGCCGGAAAGCGTGACACGAGCGAACCGGAGACGAGCCAGGAGCACACGGACGAGGAGCAGACAGACCAGGAACGGACGGGGGAGCGGACCCCCGGTGCGGTCGCCCCCGACGACGCCGTCGTCACGACCGTGTCCGAGGACGCGGCAGCCGACGGGGAGGCCGCTGCCGAAGCGGCGGCCGACGACAAGGAGGCGGAGGAGGGCCCCGCATTCGAGGTGAGCGACCGTCGCGGGTCGATCACCGCGGACCGTGGCGGCGTCACGTTCCGGCTGGACGACCAGGAGGCCGAGTTCGGCTGGGACGAGATCGGCGCGGTCGAGGTGAAGACCCCCCGGTTCGGCCGTCGGTTCACCGTCACGGTCCACATGTCGACCCGTCGATGGTTCAACGCCGAGGTCGAAGCACCCGTCAGGAGTGACCTCAAGCGGTGGGAGGAGGAACTCGACGCGGTTCTGGACGCCTACTTCGAGGAGTCCTGACCGGGTCGGCGCCGTTGGTGCGGGGGCAGGGGGCCGGGACGTCCGTCGGCCCCCGCACACCCGCGTCTTCCGCCTGACGCCCCGTCCGCCGTCCGCCCCGTCGGCGGCATGCGTATCAGGGGCTCGGGCGTCCGCCGCGCACTGCGTCGAGTACGTGGGGCCAGGCGGCCGTCCCGAGCGCCGCGTCCGTCGCGGGTGAACCCCCGTACAGGAACGAAGCGGAGACGGGAGCCGGACTCTCGCCCGGAAACCGTGGGCGGTGGCCCGCATCGGGGCTGCTGATCAACCGTACCGGCAGGCCGGCCGTCCGGCGGCGGGCGGCCAGTTCCTCGGCGCCGGGCAGCGAGGGCCACATCGCATCGTCGCCGCCTGCGACGAGGACGAGGTCGGCGGTGGACTTCTCCACCGTGATCGTCGCCGCGCCGACGCGGTCGGCGAACGTCCGCCGACTGCGCTCGTACCAGCCTCGGACGGCCACCGGAACACCTGTCGGCCGCGCGGGTGCCGGTGTCCAGGATTCGTCGAGCGGGACGAACGGCAGCGGCTCGCCCCGCCAGGTCCAGGAAGACCGTTGCGGGCGGTCCCGGCCGTCCCGGCCGGGGCCGACGTTCGCCCAGGTCGTCGAAGTGGGAGAGAGCGCCACCACGGCGTCGATGCCGGGCAGCAGCACGGACAGGTGCAGGGCGGCTTCGGCTCCCTTGGACACGCCCAGGACACCGATCCGCCGGGCGCCGCCGGCGCGGAGCAGTTCGATGGCGGGCGCGAAGGTCTCCAGCGGGACTTCACAGATGCCGGGCGGCTGCCCGAGCCCGCCGAACCAACGGATCGACAGGGCCGTCACGCCCTCCCGGGCCAGGATGCGGCACCGTTCGTCCTCGATGCGCCCGCTGGACCCGGAGAGGACGAGCACCCCGACTCCGCCGTCCCGGACCGGGCCGTGCGCGGGCATGGCGAGAAACCCCTCGCGAACGCCCGGGTGAGGGGCTCCGTGAGGGGTTTCGCGGGCACTCTCGTGAGCGCTCCCGCCCGGATCGCTGAACGTGCGCTCGACGATGTCCATCGGGCGGTCAGGCGTCCGCGAGCACCACCGAGCGGGTCAGGTGGCGCGGGTTGTCCGGGTCCAGGCCACGGGCGGCGGCGCGGGCGATCGCCAGACGCTGGACGCGCACCAGCTCGGCCAGCGGGTCCAGGTCGCTCTCCACCCAGCGGGCACCGGTCGCGAGCACCTGCTCGGCAAGGCCCTCGGGGGCGGAGCCGAACATCCAGGTCGCGGTGTTGGTGGTGGCGATGCTGATGGGGCCGTGGCGGTACTCCATCGCGGGGTACGCCTCCGTCCAGGACAGCGACGCCTCCTTCATCTTGAGCGCGGCCTCGTTGGCGAGCCCGGCCGTCCAGCCACGACCGAGGAAGGTGAACTGGGTGCACTCCAGCAGGCCTTCGGGCAGCGGCTCGGCCAGCGCGGTCTCCGCGTCGCGGACCACGGCGTCGGTGTGCAGACCGAGGTGGGCGCGGAGCAGGGTGAGCAGGGTGGTGGCGAACCGGGTCTGCACGACGGACTGCTCGTCGGCGAAATCGAGCACGACGACATCGTCGGCGGACGTCATGACCGGAGTGTTCGGGTCGGCGGTGACAGCCACGGTGCGGGTGTCACCACGGAGCCGGTCGAGCAGTTCCAGCACCTCGGTCGTGGTGCCCGAGCGGGTCAGGGCGACGACGCGGTCGTAGCCGCGTCCGAAGGGGAACTCCGAGGCGGCGAAGGCATCGGACTCGCCCTGACCGGACGCCTCGCGGAGCGCGGCGTAGGCCTGGGCCATGTAGAACGAGGTGCCGCAGCCGACGACCGCGATGCGCTCACCGGTGGCGGGCAGCGCGGCCGCCTGGGTCTGGGCCAGCTCGGCGGCGCGGCGCCAGCACTCCGGCTGACTGGCCGTCTCGATCTCGACAAATGACACTTTTGCACTCCGTATCCATAGTGGGATGCTCGTTTACGCACGGTATACGCGATGTACGAGCATTATCAAGCATTCTTCTTGCAGGAGGCTTGACTCGGCGGAGCCTTGTGCGACGCTTGCGCGTGTCCGGTGACCGTACCCAAGGGGATGGGTGCCCGAAGCCCGGGTTCGTAAGGAGAGTTCTCTTGTCCAGGGATGCCCGGTGGAACGCGCTGCTGGAGCTTGTCGGTAAGAACGGCCGGGTCGAGGTCGAGGACGCCGCCGCCACGCTGGATGTGTCGGCCGCGACCATCCGCCGCGACCTGGACCAGCTCGCCGAGCAGCAGCTGCTCACGCGTACCCGCGGCGGCGCGGTCGCGCACGGTGTCAGTTACGAACTGGCCCTGCGCTACAAGACCGGCCGTCACGCCCCGGAGAAGCAGGCCATCGGCCGCGCCGTGTCCGAGCTGGTGGCGGTGGGCGAGGTGGTGGGACTGACCGGGGGCACGACACTGACCGAGGTGGCCCGTTCGCTGGCGGTGCGCTCCGACGTCGTCGGTGACACCGCGGCGGGGATGGGCGGTCAGCCGACCCTGACCGTTGTCACCAATGCCCTCAACATCGCCAACGAGCTGGTGATCCGGCCGCAGATCAAGATCGTGGTGACCGGCGGAGTGGCCAGGCCGCAGTCGTACGAGTTGACGGGTCCGCTGGCCAGCGGGGTGCTGGGCGAGATCACGCTGGACGTCGCCGTGCTGGGCGTCAACGCGATCGACACCGAGCGCGGAGCCTACGTCCACCACGAGGGTGAGGCCAGCATCAACCGCCTGCTCGCCGAGCAGGCGCAACGGGTGGTGGTGGCGGCCGACTCCTCGAAGATCGGAAAGCGGGCCTTCGCCAGGGTCTGCGATCTCGGGCAGGTCGACTTCCTGGTCACCGACAAGGGGATCACGCCCGAGGCGACCGCCCGCTTCACGGAGGCCGGCGTCACCGTCATCGCCGTCTGAACCGCTCGTCCCAACGGCGGGCCGTCACCGAGAGGTGGCGGCCCGCCGTTCTGGTGCGCGTGTGCCGAAGCCGGGCGGGGCGGGGCGGGGCGGCGGAAGGGGCTCGTCTGCGCCGACTGCGCCTGCTTGAGAATGTCGCTAGAGCTGATCTTCAGTGCACGATCGAGCACCAATGATCGCCCTATGGTCGGAACCCACCTGGACGGCCAGGCTCCCTGATGGGCTGTTCGCTGCCAGTTCTGTGCCGCTTCTGTGCCCTATTTCGGATCTTGTGTGGTCGCTCGGTGCGCCTCCCGAGCTCGCTGTGAAACTTTTTCTATGTCAATAGATGTTCGTTACCTCTGCGAAATGAACAAGTCTTGCCATCCAGGTGCACCGTCGTGAACTATGTGCCTGTTGCCGCGAAGGAGCGCAGGCCACACCCACGATGGTGCGGGCCGCCTCCGTGGATGCGCGGGACACTCCCTTGCTCCATCAGCCCTGGAGGTGCCTGTGACGATGGCAGATGCGCCGGTCTCGGCCGTGCGGTCGCCTGTGCCGCAGCCCCATGACCGCGACGACGCGGATCAACCCGCCGGGAAGAAGCGCAAAGACATACGAATACGGCAGCCGCTCCGGCACCGTCTCAAGCGGGACAGAGCGCTGCTGCTCTTCTGCCTGCCGGGGGTGCTGTACTTCGCGCTCTTCTTCTACCTGCCGCTCGCGGGCAACGTCATCGCCTTCCAGGACTACCAGCCGTTCCTGGGCTTCAAGCAGAGCCCGTTCGTCGGGCTCGCGAACTTCACCGCGCTGCTCGCCGAACCGGACTTCTGGAGCGCGGTCTCCAACACCCTGCAGATCACCGCGATCCAGCTGCTGCTCTACTTCCCCGCGCCGATCGCGCTGGCACTGCTGCTCAACTCGCTCATCAGCGAGAGGATCAAGCGGTTCATCCAGACCGTCGTGTACCTCCCGCACTTCCTGTCCTGGGTCGTCGTGGTCGCGATGTTCAAGCAGGTGCTGGGCGGCGCGGGTTCCGTCACCACGCTCCTGATGGAGCACGGGGTCAACATCGGCAATGTGATGACGGACCCGGGCACCTTCAAGCTGCTGATCACCGCCCAGGCCATCTGGAAGGACTGCGGCTGGGGGACGATCATCTTCCTGGCGTCCATCGCCTCGATCGACATGGGGCAGTACGAGTCCGCCGCCATGGACGGGGCCGGCTGGCTGCGCAGGATCTGGCACATCACCCTGCCGGGCATCCGGCCGGTGATCCTCATGCTGCTGATCCTCCGCCTCGGCGACATCCTCTCGGTCGGCTTCGAGCAGATCATCCTGCAGCGCGACGCCGTCGGTCCGGACGCCTCCGAAGTCATGGACACCTACGTCTACTTCCACGGCGTCATCGACGGCGACTGGGGGATGAGTACGGCCGCGGGTCTCATGAAGGGCGTCATCGGATTCGCCCTCATCCTCGCCGCCAACAAGCTGGCCCACCGCTTCGGTGAGCAGGGAGTGTACCGATGAGTCAGCAGACCCTTGCGTCACGGCTGCGAACCGCCCGCTTCGGCCCCCGCGGCGGTGAGCGCCGCAGTGCCTCCTCCGGCCGCCCGCCGTGGATGGAGCGACCCCACTGGTACGGGCAGGGTGCCAAGGCGGCCGCACTGGTCGTCCTGACCGTGATCGTCCTCTATCCGTTCGTCCTCGCCATCGGCACCAGCCTCGCGGGACGCGAGGAGCTCAATGCCAACGGCGGTTACGTCCTGCTGCCCAAGCACCCGACGCTGGAGGCCTACCGGGTCATCCTCTCCGGCGGAGTGGTCACCCAGGCCGCCCTGGTCTCCATCTGCATCACGCTGATCGGCACCGCGCTGAGCCTGGCGTGCACCGTGATGATCGCTTACGGAACCTCACGTCCCGGCACCGTACTCGGCAAGCCGATCCTGCTGCTGGTGCTGGGCACGTTCCTCTTCGCGCCGGGCATCATCCCCACGTACCTGGCCGTCCAGCAGTTCAAGATGCTCGACACCTACGCGGCGCTGATCCTTCCCGTACTGCTCAACGCGTTCAACATCGTGGTCGTGCGCTCGTTCTTCCAGAGCATTCCCGAGGAGCTGTACGACGCCGCGCGGATCGACGGCGCGGGTGAGCTGACCGTGCTGCTGCGGATCGTCCTCCCGCTCTCCAAGGCGGTCCTCGCCGTGGTCGGCCTCTTCTACGCGGTCGGCTACTGGAACAGCTTCTTCAACGCGGTCCTCTACCTCAACGACTCCAGCAAGTTCCCCATCCAGGTGATCCTGCGCAGCTACGTCCTCAACGGCCAGAGCATCAACGCACAGGCCATGGGCGTCCACGCGGTGCCGCCCGCGACCTCCTTGCAGATGGCCGTACTGATCATCGCCATCGTGCCCATCTTCTGCGTCTATCCCTTCCTGCAGAAGTTCTTCGTCAAGGGCGTCCTCACCGGGGCGATCAAGGGCTGATCCGCCCACCCGGACATTGCCCCACGCACTTCACACACTTCAAGGAGCACCCCCATGTCCACCCACTTGTCCAGGCGCGGTTTCATGGGCGCGGCGGGGATCGCCGGCCTGACCGTGGCCGGCCTGACGTCCCTGACCGCGTGCGGCAGCGGCGCCACCGTCAGCAAGGGCGGAGCCAAGGCGTCCGCCAAGCTGAAGCTCCCGACGTACGTCGCCGCGCAGACCGCTCCGGCCGACCTCGCGGGCAACGCGGCCGGGCTGGACGCCACGTATCTGCGCTACCCGAAGAAGCTCACCAGGTCCGTGGCCAAGGCGCCCGGCGACGGCAGCCGCATCACGGCCCTCACCGAGACGTTCACCACCCCCGCGCCGCCGCAGGCCAAGAACGCCTACTGGCAGGAGCTGAACAAGCGTCTCGGGGCGCGGTTCGACATGACGATCGTCGTCGACCAGGGCGTCGACGCCTACCTCACCAAGTTCAACGCCATGATGGCCAGCGGTGACATCCCCGACCTGGTCTGGTTCCCCCCGAACCAGGGCATCCAGCGTGTGCCCGAACTGCTCGACGCCAAGTTCCACGACCTCACGCCGTATCTGTCCGGCGACGCGGTCAAGGCCTACCCCAACCTGGCGAACCTGCCGACCACCGCCTGGAAGACCGCCGTGATCAACGGCAAGATCCGCGGTGTCACCGTCGCCTACGGTTCCATGGGCCAGGTCTACGTCGTCAACGAGGACTTCTGGAAGCCGGTCGGCGGAGCCGAGTTCACCAGCGCCGAGGACTTTCTCGCCAAGGGCAAGGAGCTTCTCGACGCGAAGCGCAACAAGTACGTCCTGGAGCCGGCGTACGTGAACCATGTCGGCATGTTCGGCCAGTGGTTCGGCGCCCCCGCGGGCTGGCGGCTGGAGGGCGGCAAGCTCACCCACATGTACGAGACCGAGGAGTACCAGGAGGCCCTGGCGTTCGGCGTCGAGGTGGCCAAGGCAGGTCTCTTCTGGCCCGATCCCAATCTCTCCACCACCATGGAGAAGATGGCGCAGGGCTCGCTGGGCGCCTATGTGCAGTCCTTCCCCAGCTTCCTCGTGGACGTCAAGACGTACGACTTCCCGTTCGGGGTCGTCGTGCCCTTCGCCGCCAAGTCCGGTGCGAACCCGCGGTACAGCATGGGATACGGCTCCGTCGGCTACACCGCCATCAGCAAGAAGGCCGACGACAAGCGGGTCAAGATGCTGCTGGGCGTGCTCGACTACCTGGCCGCGCCCTTCGGCACCGAGGAGCGGCTCTTCCTCGACAACGGCATCGAGGGCAAGCACTTCACGCGTACGTCCGCCGGCGACGTCGAGCTCACCGACAAGGGCAACGCCGAGGCGGTCACCACCGCCATGCCGCTCGCCTTCCTGGCCGCCGGTCCCGAGTACATCTACCTGCCCGGCAAGGGGGAGCTGGCGGGCCGGATCCACGGCTGGCAGCAGGAGCTGCTCAAGATCAACCAGTCGAATCCGGTCAGCGGCCACTTCTCCGACACGTACACCGGCAAGGGCGCCTCGCTCACCACGGCGATGAGCGACGTCCAGAAGGACATCATCGCGGGCCGCAAGCCGATCTCCGCCTACAAGGAGGAGCTGCGCAAGTGGCGCTCCGGCGGCGGTGACAAGATGCGCGCCGAGTACGAGGCCTCGCTCGCCGGTAAGTAGTCCCGGCCGCGCACCACCGCGGACAGTGCCGCACCCACCGGTACGGCCCGTCCGCTCCATCACCGCGCACACGCCCGCACCACCAGTTACAGAGAGAAGGGACCACCGTGTCAGACCTGCGACTCGGCGTCATCGGGCTCGGCCTGCGCCGTTCCATCGCGATGTCCGCCCACCACCCCGGACAGGGTTCGGCGATCACCGCCGTCTGCGACCTCGACCCCGAGGTGCGGCGGCGCGAGGCCGAGCGCTTCGGCACCGATGTCGCGGTCGAGGACTACAAGGAGCTCCTCGACCGGGACGACCTCGACGCGATCATCGTCGCCACCCCGGACGACACCCACGAGACGATCGCCATCGACGCACTCCGGGCCGGCAAGGCGGTCTTCGTCGAGAAGCCGCTCGGCATCACCGTCGAGAGCTGCGACAACATCCTGCGTGCCGCGTACGAGACCGGAACCCGGCTGTACGTCGGACACAACATGCGCCACATGGGTGTCGTGCGGCTGATGCGCGACATCATCGCCCGCGGCGACATCGGCGAGCCCAGGACCGTGTGGGTGCGCCACTTCGTCGGCTACGGCGGTGACTACTACTTCAAGGACTGGCACGCCGACCGGACCCGTACCACCGGACTGCTGCTCCAGAAGGCCGCCCACGACATCGACGTGCTGCACTGGCTGGCCGGCGGCTACACCCGCCGTGTCAACGCGCTCGGCGACCTCCTCGTCTACGGCGACCTGCCGCGCCGCGAGCCGGACACCCCGCGCCCGGCGAACTGGCTGCGCGAGTTCGACTGGCCGCCGACGGCCCGCAAGGACCTGCACCACGTCGTGGACGTCGAGGACGTCTCGGTGATGAACATGCAGCTCGACAACGGCGTCGTGGCCGCCTACCAGCAGTGCCACTTCACCCCGGACTACTGGCGGAACTACACCGTCATCGGCACCGAGGGCCGTCTGGAGAACTTCGGTGACGGCCCCGGTGACGAGGTCAAGGTCTGGAACACCGGACCCAGCGGATACCGCGGCGACGCCGACATCACCTACCGGGTGCCGGACGCCGGCGGTTCGCACGGGGGCGGGGACACCCGGATCATGGAGGAGTTCTGCCGGTTCGTGCGTGAGGGGGGCGTCACCGACACCTCGCCGGTCGCCGCCCGGATGAGTGTCGCCGCCGGTGTTCTCGCGACGCGCTCGCTGCGCGAGGGCGGTGCGCCGTACGACGTGCCGGCTCTCGACCCGGAGCTGGTCGCCTACTTCGAGCGCGGCCAGGTCCGCTGAGGGAGTGGCGGGAGACGTTCCGGGACCTCCGGCGACAGCGTTGTCGGACGGCATCGTCGGAGGTCCCGGTGCGATTGTTTTCGGCCATGCTCGGTGGGTAATCGGCGCATTCCCGTTTGGTGGGGCCTCGGAAGGTGACCAGGGCGGCAAGTGGTGGCTCCGGGTGAATTGGGGGCATTCATCCGAAAGATTCCCTGTATGGGTGCGGGGTACCGGTCTCGCAGGGTCACCGAGCCGCCGGTACCGAGAGGCGAGAGCGGCGATTTCACGCCAATGGGACCTTGTGATGGCCGAGTTCGAACGCATGGCCGGATCGCGGTCGGCATAATCGCGTCCATGTCGATCACCGGTGGAGACGTCGTTGACCTGGGGCGGGGCCTGTACGCATGGCTCCCGCCGAAACGGGGCTGGGGGCTGGCGAACTGCGGTCTGCTCGTCTCGCCCCGCGGCGCCCTCTGGATCGACACCCCTTACGACACCATGCTGGCCGGCCAGTTCCTGGCCGAATCCGTGAAGCGGCTGCCCGACGGCGTCTCCATCGACCGGGTGATCGTCACGCACGCGAACGGTGACCACTTCTGGGGGGCGGGCGTGCTCCCCGACGCGGAGATCATCGCGACCCGCGAGGCCCGGGAACACATCCACTACGAGCCCACCCCGAAGCAGCAGCACGCCCTCGTCGCCGGCGGGGACCGGGCCACCGTGCTCGGGGCCTACCTCGGACGTCACTTCGGCCCCTTCGACTGGTCGCGGACCGAGCCGGTGCAGCCGACCACCTATTTCACCGGGGAGCTCGAACTGACCCTGGGGGAGTACCCGGTCCAGCTCTCCGCCCTGCCGTCCGCGCACACCACCGGCGACCTGATGGTCCATCTGCCCGCGCAGCGCGCCGTGTTCAGCGGGGACATCATCTTCTCCTCCACACCGGACCGGCCCGGCGACCATCCCGTGCACTGGGCGGGACCGCTGAGCAACGTGATCGCGGCCTGCGAGCGGATCCTGGCCACCGGTGCCGAGATCATCGTGCCGGGACACGGACCCGTCCTCGACCCGGCCGGGGTGCGCGATCACATCGTGTACCTGGAGTACGTGCGCGAGCGCGCCCACGCCTTCCACGCGGCCGGGATCCCCGCGCTCGAGGCGGCCCGCCGGGTCATCGAGGAGGGGCGCCACCCGGAGCTCGGGCTCCCCGAACGGCTGGTGGTGACCATCGGCAGCGAGTACCGGCAGCTCGACGACACCGAACTGCCCGGAGTGCTCCAGGTGATGACCGATGTCGCCGTGCTCGCCCAGGAAATGGAACAGTCCGCCGAGCCGGCCGGTCCGGCGGAGCAGTAGGCGGAGCTTTTGCCGCCGCTTGGGCTGGAAGACCGATCCGAACGACAGAAAAGCGGTGACGGCATGGGATGGATCGTGGCGGTGCTCGCCGTCGCTGCGGCCGTGGCGGCAGTGGTCCGCGCGCAGAACGCGGCGCGCTCGGAGCACCTGGCCGTGGCCCGCGCCGAGCTGGCCGAACGGCAGTCGAAGTCCGCCGAGGCACGCGCCGCCGCCCTCACCGAGGAGATCCGGCAGCTGGCCCACAAGCGCATACCGGCCGCCGCGCTCGCCCTGTCCCACCCCTCCGCCCCGGTTCCGGGACTGCGGGAGGCGGGCGGGGTCGACGGCGATTCCGCCCGGCTGCTCACCGAGGCCGTACAGGCGGCCTGCACGGCGGTCGTCGAGGAGCGCGGCCGCGTCGACGCGGCCGCCCGCGCGGCGATGCGCGGCACCTCCGCCAAGATCCAGTCCCTGCTCAACCAGTCCCAGCAGCTGTTGCACGAGCTCCAGCACGAGTACGACGACCCGCGGATCCTGCAGCTGGACTTCCGCAACGAACTGGCGCTGCGGCGCACCCAGTCCACCGCCGTGCTCTGCGACGCCTGGCCGGGCCTGGCCCGCCAGAACTCGCCGCTGGTGGAGATCGTGCTCGGCGCCCAGTCCCGGGTCGCGGGCTACGAACGGATCAAGGTCGCCAATCACCTGCGCGACGAACGGCTCGCGCTCGTCGCCCGTGCCGCGGAACCCCTCGCGATCGCGCTCGCCGAACTGCTGGCCAACGCCACCGCGTACTCGCACCCCGACACCGATGTACAGGTGACCGTCCAGCAGAGCGGCGGCCGCGGCGCGTTCCTGGTCGTCGACGACGCGGGCATCGGCATGGACGACGACGCGCTCGACCGGGCCCGCGCCCTGCTGGCCGGTCCGTCCGAAGTGCTCCTGACCGAGCTGGGCGACCCACCGCAGACCGGTTTCGCCGTCGTCGGCCGACTCGTCGTGCAGTACGGCTTCCACTGCCACATCGAGGCGTCGCCGTTCGGCGGGATGCGTACGATCCTGCGCGTCCCCGCCCATCTGCTGACCCTGCTGGAGGACGAGCACGGCCTCTCCGCCCTCGCCCCGAGGCCGGTGCAGGCCCAGGCATCCCGGTCTGCCCCCGTCATTGCCTCCGCCGAGCCGGACCCCGCCCCCGCACCGCACCCCGTCGAACTGCCCAGCCGACGCCGGCGGTCGCCCCGGCCGGCCCCGGCCGGGTCCGCGTCCGCCGCCGACACCGGGGGCCGGGAAAGGGTGTCCCGTACACCTGAACAGGCCGAGGCTTCCTGGGCGGCACTCCAACAGGGCACCCTCGACGGCAGGAGCGTCGCCGGCGGGCCGACCGCACCGGCAGCCGACGACCACCATCCGGACGACCACGACGACCAAGGAGACGACGAGACGTGAGCGCCCCCACCCCCACCACCGGTGACCTCGCCTGGGTGCTGACCCCCCTGCTGGAGCTGCCCGGGGTCCAGCACGCGGTGGTCGCCACCGGCGACGGCCTCGTCGAGGGCGCGTCGCCGAGCCTGGACCGGGCGTCCGGCGAACGGGTCGCCGCCATGACCGCCACGCTGCACGCCGCGGCCCGCGCGTTCACCACGGCCTTCACCGGCGTCGAGGCGCCGCGCCCGGCCCAGACGGTCGTCGAGTCCGACCAGGGCTTCGCCATCGTCGTACCGGCCGGGAACAACACCACCCTCGCCCTGTTCGCGGAACCCGGAGCAAAGCTCGGCGACATCGCCTACCAGATGCAGGTGCAGGTCACCGCCCTGAACCGGGCCATGAACACACCCGCCCGCCGACCGGACACCACCGCCCGGCCATGACCCCCGGCCCCGGACGCCGTCTGATCCCCGCCTATCTGGTCACCGGCGGCCGGACCCGGCCCGCCGGTCCCGCCCTCGACCGCCTCGCCGTACTCGTACGCACCGGCTCGGACCTGCCCCAGGACACCGGCTCGGAGCGGCGCAGGCTGTGCGAGCTGCTCGAACCGGGCGCGCTCACCGTCGTCGAATGCGCGGCCCACCTGGACCTGCCGGTCAGCGCCACCGTCTTCCTGGCCACGGACCTCGCGGCCGCCGGACACCTGCACACCCGACCGCCCATCCCCAGCGCCGGGGAGATCGACCGGTCGCTCGTCGAGAGGCTGCTCGTTGGACTCCGCTCCCTCCACTGACCGTACCGGCATCGGCTATCTGCCACCGGCCGCCCGGACCCTGATGAAGCTCGTCGTCACGGGCCCCTTCGGCGTGGGCAAGACCACCCTGATCCGCACACTGTCGGAGATCGCCACGCTCCACACCGAAGAGGTGATGACCCAGTCCAGCACCCGGTTCGACGACACCGCGGGGCTGCCGGACAAGACCACGACCACCGTGGCCATCGACTTCGGCCGGCTCACCGTCCTGGACGACCTGGTGCTCTACATGTTCGGCACCCCGGGCCAGCAGCGGTTCCTCCCGCTCTGGGAGGACATCGCGCGCGGCGCGCTCGGCGCCCTCGTCCTGGTCGACACCCGCAGGCTCGCCGACTCCTTCGCGGTCATGGACATGGTCGAGGAGCAGGGGCTGCCGTACGCCGTCGCCGTCAACCGCTTCCCCGACGCCCCCGCGCACACCGACGAGGTCCTGCGCAAGCATCTCGACCTCGCCCCCGAGACCCCGCTCGTGCAGTGCGACGCCCGCGAACGCCGCGGCAGTATCGACGCGCTGATCGCGTTGGCCGAACACGTGCTGACCCGATTGCCCCGGCCGAAGGACCCGTCATGACGTCGCCCGTACAGCCGCCGCAGCCCCTCGCGTTGTACGGCCCGGACTTCGCCGCCGACCCGCAGAGCCACTACCGGCGCCTGCGCGCACACGGCCCTCTCGCCCCCGTCCGGCTCGCCCCCGGCATCGACGCCCTGCTGGTCACCGACTACCAGGCCGCCGTCGACCTGCTGCGCGACACCCACACCTTCACCAAGGACCCGCGCGCCTGGCAGGCCACCGTCCCCGAGGACTCGCCGGTCCTGCCCATGCTCGGCTACCGTCCCACCGCGCTCTTCAGCGACGGCGACGTGCACGCCCGCTACCGCGAAGCCATCAACGACAGCCTCGCGCTGATCGAGCCGCACATCCTGCGGGCAGAGGTCGCCCGGGTCGCCCGGCGGCTCATCCGCGCATTCGCCGCCACCGGAAGCGGCGACCTGATCGCCCAGTACGCCCGGCGGCTCCCGTTGCACGTTTTCGTCACCTGGTTCGGCGTGCCGCCCGGCGACGGCGAACGGATCGTCAACGGCATCGGCGGCATGTTCAACTCCGCCGAGGACGCCGCCACGGCGTACGCTGATCTCGTCGACGTCGTCACCGGCCTCGTCGCCGACCGGCGCGCCCGTCCGCGCCGCGACCTCACCTCGTACCTCCTCGCACACCCGGCCGGTCTGGACAATGACGAGACTGTGCGTCAGATCACTCTGATCATGAGCGCGGGCCACGATCCGACGACCAATCTGATCGGCAACGCGCTGCTGCACATGCTCACCGACACGCGTGACACCGGCTCGCTGCACGGCGGCGCGATGACGGCGCACGAGGCGATCGACGAGGTCCTCTGGCAGGACCCGCCGCTGGCCAATCTGGCGGCCCACTACCCTCGCCGCGACACGGAGTTCCACGGCGTCCGCCTGCGCGCCGGCCAGCTGCTCCTGGTCTCCTACGCCGCCGCCAACAGCCAGTCCCCGCCCGGTCTTTCGGCCCCCGGGGTCGGCTCCGGGGCCAGCGCTCATCTGGCCTGGTCGGCCGGGCCGCACCGGTGCCCCGCCAGACAGCCGGCGCTGCTCATCGCCATGACCGCGATCGAGCAGCTCACCAGCCAGCTGTGCGATGTGGAACTGGATGTTCCGGTCGGTGGGCTGAAGTGGCGGCCGGGACCGTTCCATCGCGCACTGGTGCGGCTTCCGGTACGTTTCACCCCCGTCGACATGACGGCGGAAACGGACCGGCGCGAAGCCTCTGACGGTGCGTCGGACGAGCCGTCGGCGGTGTCGATCAGCCCGTGAACCGTGTCGGTGGTACGCCGAACGGGTGAGGGGCGAGAGAATTGCCCGATGAACAGCGAGCGCAACGCCGACCGAAGCACAGACGGGGTGGTCCGGTGAGCAGGTACGACAGGTACGACGTCACGGACGAGCAGTGGGAGGGGCTTGCCCAGGTCGTGCCTCTGCGCAGCCGCAACGAGTGGCCGTCCAGGGTCGATCACCGTACGGTCCCCGACGAAAGAGCGGAAGCCGAACAGCGGCGCCTCGTCGTGCTGCGGGTCCAGGTCTTCGCGGACGCGCGGGAGGTGGCGGAGTACCTGGTCGGTCAGGTCCCGGTGCTGCTCGATCTGACCGGCGCGGAGACGGATGTGGCCAAGCGCATCCTGGACTTCACCAGCGGCGTCGTCTTCGGACTCGGCAGCGGGATGCACCGGGTCGACCGGAACGTCTTCCTGCTGTCACCGGTCGGCATGGAGGTCGAGGGGGTCACGGCGGCGGGCGTACCCGGTCCGTAGCAGGGTCCTCGGGCGGGGTGGCGACCGACAACTCGGAACGGACGAGGGGCGGGAGGCGCATGACCGTGGAGGTCCCCCGATCGTGGGAACGCGGTTCGCACGGAGTTGCCGCATCGGCGTAGCCCGATCGTAGGAAGGTCGTTGAGGCGGAACGGTTCTCCGGTCCGCGACCTGCTTACGGTCCGCCCATGAGCGCACTCCGCCCGGGGACCACCCCGTCGCCCCCCACCGGCACGACCGGTACGACCGGTTTTGGTTCCGGTCCCGCTCCCGTGCTTGTGGGCAGCACCTCCACGCGCGCCCCCGCCGTGATCACCGACGGCTCGTCCGTGTCCGGCCGCGCCGCGATCGCCGCCTCGTCCGTGCCCGGCCCCGCCTCCTCGATCTCCGGTACGCAGGTCGGGCCGCGGGCCGCGTCGCGTTCCGGTGGACCCGTCCGTTCCGCCGGGCCCGTCGTCACAGAACTGCGACTGTCCGCCTACGCCTCGCACCGGGGTGCCGCCTTCCCTATCGGTCCGGTCACACTCTTCGCCGGGCCCGGCGGCAGCGGCAAGTCCCATGTGCTGCGGGCGTACGAGGCGCTGGCCCGGCTGGGCGCCGGGGACCCGCTCGACGAGGTGTTCCCCGACCCCGCGGGTTGTGTGCCGGAAGGCGCCGCGGCCGATGCACAGGGCCGTCGTGGATTCCGGATCGGCTGCACGACGGACGGTCCGGCGGGCCCGGTGCGGCTCGATGTCGCCGTCCAGGCGGAGCCCACGCTCCGAATCGTCGGAGAACGGCTCACCGGCGGCGGCGAGACCCTGCTGTCGACCGCCCTGCGCGATCCGGGGCGCTCGATGGTCCAGGCGGCCTGGCACACCGCGGGGGCGGTCCCGGTGACACGCGCCCCGCTGCCGGACGACCGCCTCGGAACGTCCTTGCTTCCCCTGCGGGTGGCGGGCAGGACCGAGGGGCAATTACAGGTCCTGGCCGCCGCTGAACAGATGGTCGTGGCCCTGCGGTCGGTCTTCGCCTGTGAACCGCAGCCGCTGCGGATGCGGGCCCCGGTTCCGGCGGGCGACGGCCGGCTGCGTCGGAGCTGCGACAACCTCGCGGCGGTGCTGGAGCGTACGTACACGCGGTGCGGCCAACGCCATGCCCGCCTGGTCGCGGCCGCTCACGCCGGATGTGCGGGGCCGGTCACCGCACTGGGCGTCGAGCGGCTCACCGACGGATCGCTGCGCGCGACGGTGGGGCGCGGCGACGGAGCCGTCACACCGGTCGGCCGGCTCGGTGACGGCGAGCTGAGATATCTCGCCCTGGCCCTGGTGCTGCTCAACGGCCCCGAGGCATTGGCGGTGGACGCGGCGGGCGAGGTGCCGGCGGCGATGCAGACCCTGACCGTGCTGGCCGACGGACTCGATCGTGACCTGGACGGGCGGCAGTTGCGCGAACTGCTGGCTCTGGCGGTACCGGTCGGGGCGGCCGGGCACCTCAGGCTGGTGGGGACGATCACGGAATCGGGTGCGGTACGGGCCAGGGAGACGCCCGGGGTGACGGTGGTAGACCTGGAACCGTGACAGAACTTGATGTACGGGCCCTGCAGCAGCGGCTCGCCGCGTTCGCGGCCGCACGGGACTGGGAGCAGTACCACACCCCGAAGAACCTGGCAGCGGCACTGAGTGTCGAGGCATCCGAACTGGTCGAAATCTTCCAGTGGTTGACGCCGGAGCAGTCGGCGAGGGTGATGGAGAGGCCCGAGACGGCGCACCGGGTGGCGGACGAGGTCGCCGATGTCCTCGCGTATCTGCTGCAGTTCTGCGAGGTGTTGGGGATCGACGCGCTGGCGGCGCTGTCGGAGAAGATCGACCGGAATGAGGCCAGATTCCCGGTTTCGGAGCACTCGGCGCCTCCTGAATCCGGGGATCGTCACTCTTCGGAGTGATCAACTTGTTCACAGTTGGCTTCGTGTCCACAGATTTCCGAATTCCCCTGGCTTTTCGGTGCCGACGCCCTCACTGTGGGTAATGAATGAGTTGAGCGGCTTTTCGTACGGACGGGGGTAACGCATGGAAGCGGAGCGGCTTGTAGGGGTCAGTCGGCGCGCTCTGGCGCAGAGCCGGGGCACGCCGGACATCATCGCGGAGGCATGGCAGGCCCAGGCGCTCGCTCAGGCGATCGGCAGTCGACTGGCGGCCGACGGGCCCAAGGAGTTACGGGGCGAGGCACGCGGACTCAGCGAGATCGGCGGGAGGTGCGGTGGTGCGCTGGACCACCCGGCGGCGCGGGCCGGGGTGGCGCGGGCCGCGCAGCTCTCCGAGCTCGTCGAGCCGCGGGCGACGCTGACGGGGCTGGGCGCGCTGCTCGGGGAAGTGGGGATGGCACTGGTCGGGGTGGCCTGCGAGACCGACGAGCAGGGGCTGTACTGGCAGTGCATGGAGGCGATCGACGCCGCCGACGAGTCCATGGACCGGGTGCACGGAATGCTCCGTCGTCTCGACGAGCAGGACCGGGAACGGCAGCAGGATCTGGAGCGCGGCGGGGGGCGCGACGGCCCGTACGTCCCGTACGGCACGATCCGTGGACCGGCAGGCTCGGCGGCGGGCCAGGCGTGACGGCGGGGACTGCGGGAGCGGCGACGGCAGGGGCGAGAACGTCTCGGGCCGGAGTGGCGTGACCGTGCGGGACTTCCACGGTGGCGGCGGGCGAGAGTCAGGAGAGGAGCGACCGGCGTTCGGAGGTGCAGGATGGAGGCATGGATCTTCGAATCTTCACCGAGCCCCAGCAAGGGGCCGACTACGACACCCTGCTCACCGTCGCCAAGGCGACCGAGGACCTCGGCTTCGACGCCTTCTACCGGTCCGACCACTACCTCCGCATGGGGCCCGGGGACGGGCTGCCGGGCCCGACCGACGCATGGATCACTCTCGCCGGGCTGGCGCGCGAGACCAAGCGGATCCGGCTCGGCACGCTGATGACCGCGGGGACCTTCCGGCTCCCCGGCGTGCTCGCCATCCAGGTCGCGCAGGTCGACCGGATGTCCGGCGGGCGTGTCGAGCTCGGCCTCGGCGCGGGCTGGTTCGAGGAGGAGCACAAGGCCTACGGCATTCCGTTCCCCAAGGAGAAGTTCGGCAGGCTGGAGGAGCAGCTGGAGATCATCACCGGGCTGTGGGCGACCGGGATCGGCAAGACGTTCAGCTTCGACGGCACGTACTACCAGCTGACCGATTCTCCCGCGCTGCCCAAGCCGGCGCAGGCCAAGGTGCCGGTCCTGATCGGCGGCCACGGTGCGACCCGTACACCACGGCTGGCGGCCCGGTACGCGGACGAGTTCAACATCCCGTTCGCGTCGCTGGAGGACAGCGAGAAGCAGTTCGGCCGGGTCAGGGAGGCGGCCGAGGCGGCCGGCCGCGGACCGGACGACCTGGTGTACTCCAACGCCCTGGTGGTCTGCGTGGGCAGGAACGACGCCGAGGTGGCGCGCCGGGCCTCCGCCATCGGCCGTGAAGTGGCGGAACTGAAGGCGAACGGCCTCGCGGGCTCGCCCGCCGAGGTGGTCGACAAGATCGGCCGCTACGGCGCGATCGGGTCGTCCCGGATCTACCTCCAGGTCCTGGATCTGGACGACCTGGAACACCTGGAGCTGATCTCCTCGCAGGTCCAGTCCCAGCTCACCTGAGCCGGTGGGCCGGGAGACCGGCCACCGCACGTCGCACACACGAGCCGGTTCGGGACCCGGCTCAGGAGGGAGCCGACCATGCAGCCCGGCCCGCCGGCCGACGGCCCGCCCGCCCGTGCCCTCGACCGTGCCCTGTCCGAGGGGGTGGTGCTGCTCGACGGCGGCCTCTCCAACCAGTTGGAGGCACAGGGCTGCGATCTGTCCGACGCCCTGTGGTCGGCCCGGCTGCTGGTCGACGGACCGGAGCAGATCGAGGCGGCTCACAGGGCCTATGTGCGGGCGGGCGCACAGGTGCTCATCACGGCCGGCTACCAGGCGAGCTTCGAGGGATTCGAGCGGAGGGGGATCGGGCGTGCCGCAGCCGCGGAACTGTTCGCCCGCAGTGTGCGGCTGGCGAGGCGGGCCGCAGGCGGGGCGGGGCGGGAGGTCTGGGTCGCCGCCTCGGTGGGTCCCTACGGGGCGGTGCTGGCGGACGGCAGCGAATACCGGGGCCGCTACGGGCTCTCCGTCCGGGAACTGGAGCGGTTCCACCGGCCCAGGGTCGAGGCACTGGCCGCAGCCGGGCCCGATGTGCTGGCGCTGGAGACGGTGCCGGACATCGACGAGGCCGAGGCGTTGCTGCGGGCCGTCGAAGGGTGCGGGCTGCCCGTCTGGCTCTCGTACAGCGTGTCGGGGGACCGGACCAGGGCGGGGCAGCCGCTGGAGACGGCTTTCGCCGTCGCCTCGGGACACGACGATGTGCTGGCCGTCGGGGTGAACTGCTGTGACCCGGCGGATGCGGACCGGGCGGTGCGGCAGGCGGCGGAGGTGGTGGGGAAGCCGGTCGTCGTCTATCCGAACAGCGGCGAACGGTGGGATGCCGGGGGGCGGAGGTGGGCCGGAGACCCGACGTTCGATCCCGGGAGAGTACGGGCCTGGGAGCACGCCGGCGCCCGGCTGGTGGGCGGCTGCTGCCGGGTCGGCCCGGAGACCGTCGCGGAGCTGGCCGGGCTGCTCGGCGAAGCGACGGAGGGCGACGGGAGAGGAGGGACAACCGGGCCGTAGACACGCGAAAATACCTGGTGGGGGGCGAGTGGACCGGACCATACTCGGACGTGTGTTCCTGACGATCAGTACCACCGGCAATCCGGAGCGTCCCGCGACCGACCTCGGCTTCCTGCTGCACAAGCACCCCGAGAAGGCGCAGACGTTCTCCACCTCCCACGGCACCGCGCATGTCTTCTATCCCGAGGCGTCCGCCGAGCGCTGCACCGCGGCGCTCCTGCTGGAGGTGGATCCCGTGGCACTGGTGCGGCGCGGCAAGGGCAAGGGCAGGGGCGGCGCACCCGACGCGGCCCTCGCGCAGTACGTCAACGATCGCCCGTACGCGGCTTCCTCGCTGCTTTCCGTGGCGATGAGCGCCGTCTTCAAGTCCGCGTTGAACGGTGTGTGCCGCGCACGGCCCGAACGTGCGCAGGCGCCGCTTCCGCTGCGGATCGAGGTACCCGCACTGCCGGCGCGCGGCGGAGCGGAACTGGTGCGCAAGCTCTTCGCGCCGCTGGGCTGGACGAGCGTGGACGCCGTGGCCGTGCCGCTGGACGAGCGGTTCCCGGAGTGGGGGGACTCACGGTACGTACGGCTCGTTCTGGAAGGCGAGTTGCGACTGGCGGACGCGTTGCGGCAGCTGTACGTCCTGCTGCCGGTGCTCGACGACGCCAAGCACTACTGGGTCGCTCCGGACGAGGTCGACAAGCTGCTGCGGGCCGGTGAGGGCTGGCTGGCCGCCCACCCCGAGCAGAAGCTGATCACCAGCCGCTATCTGTCCCGGCGCTGGGGACTGACCCGGCAGGCGATGCAGCGGCTCGAACTGGTGCGGCTCGCCGAGTCGGACGACCTCGACGTCGAGAGCATCGACAACGCCGTGGACGAGACGACCGACACCGAGGAGAGGCCACTGCCGCTCGCCGAGCAGCGGCGCGCCGCGATCCTCGACGCGCTGCGTGCCGCCGACGCGAACCGGGTCCTCGACCTGGGCTGCGGCCAGGGCCAGTTGGTGCAGGCACTGCTCAAGGACGTGGGCTTCACACAGATCGTGGGCGTCGATGTCTCCATGCGCGCGCTCACCATCGCCTCGCGGCGGCTGAAGCTGGACCGGATGGGGGAGCGGCAGGCCGGACGGGTCACGCTTCGGCAGGGCTCGCTCACCTACACCGACAAGCGGCTCAAGGGGTACGACGCCGCCGTGCTCAGTGAGGTCATCGAACATCTCGACCTGCCGAGACTGCCCGCGCTGGAGTACGCCGTGTTCGGTTCGGCCCGGCCGGGGACGGTGCTCGTGACGACGCCGAACGTCGAGTACAACGTGCGCTGGGAGAGCCTTCCGGCCGGGCATGTCCGCCACGGCGACCATCGGTTCGAGTGGACCAGGGCCGAGTTCCGGGCCTGGGCCCGGAAGGTGGCGCAGCGACACGGGTACGGGGTCGAATTCGTCCCCGTGGGGCCCGACGACCCCGAGGTGGGGCCGCCCACACAGATGGCTGTGTTCACGATGACCGCAGCCGACGGGTCCCCGACCCGCAGCAGGGACGGGTCCGGGAACCCGACCACGAACGAGTCCGTGAACGAGACCGGGAAGGAGGCGAAAGCCGCATGACCAGTACGTCGCGCAAACTGCCGGTGACCGACCTCTCCCTCGTGGTCCTCATCGGGGCCAGCGGCTCCGGCAAGTCCACGTTCGCCCGTGCGCACTTCAAGCCCACGGAGATCATCTCCTCGGACTTCTGCCGCGGCCTCGTCGCCGACGACGAGAACGACCAGGGCGCCAGCCGTGACGCCTTCGACGTCCTGCACTACATCGCCGGCAAGCGGCTCGCCGCCGGGCGGCTGACCGTCGTGGACGCGACCAGCGTCCAGTCCGAGAGCCGCAGGCAGCTCGTCCAGCTGGCCCGGAGCCACGACGTGCTGCCGATCGCGATCGTCCTCGACCTGCCCGAGGAGGTCTGTGCCGCGCGCAACGCGACCCGACCCGACCGCGCCGGCATGCCGCGCCACGTCATCCAGCGCCACCGTCGCGAACTGCGGCGCTCGCTGCGCGGTCTGGAGCGCGAGGGCTTCCGCAAGGTGCACATCCTGCGGAGCGAGGAGGAGGTGGAGCACGCCGAAGTGGTGCTGGAGCGCCGCTACAACGACCTCCGCCACCTCACCGGCCCGTTCGACATCATCGGCGACGTCCACGGCTGCAGCTCCGAGCTGGAAGCCCTGCTCGGCAAGCTCGGCTACGTCGACGGCGCGCACCCCGAGGAGCGTACGGCGGTCTTCGTCGGCGACCTCGTGGACCGCGGCCCCGACAGTCCCGGGGTACTGCGCCGCGTCATGTCCATGGTGTCGGCGGGCAACGCCCTGTGCGTACCGGGCAACCACGAGAACAAGCTCGGGCGCTACCTCAAGGGCCGCAAGGTCCAGCACACCCATGGACTCGCAGAGACGATCGAGCAGTTGGACCGGGAGGACGAGAGGGACCCCGCCTTCCGCGAGCGGGTGCGGGAGTTCATCGACGGGCTCGTCAGCCACTACGTCCTCGACGGGGGAGGACTCGTCGTCTGCCACGCCGGACTGCCCGAGAAGTACCACGGGCGCACCTCCGGGCGGGTCCGTTCGCACGCGCTGTACGGGGACACCACCGGCGAGACCGACGAGTTCGGACTGCCTGTGCGCTACCCGTGGGCCGAGGAGTACCGCGGCCGTGCGGCCGTGGTCTACGGTCACACCCCGGTCCCCAGCACCTCCTGGCTCAACAACACCATCTGTCTGGACACCGGTGTGGTCTTCGGCGGGAAGATGACCGCGCTGCGCTGGCCGGAGCGCGAGCTCGTCGACGTACCCGCCGAGCGGGTCTGGTACGAGCCGGTCAAGCCGCTCCACCAGGAGGCACCCGGTGGCAGGGAGGGCCGGCCGCTGGACATCGCGGACGTGCACGGCCGCCGGATCGTGGAGACCCGGCACATGGGCCGTGTCTCGGTCCGTGAGGAGAACGCCGCGGCGGCGCTCGAAGTCATGAGCCGGTTCGCCGTCGACCCGCGGCTGCTGGGCTACCTCCCGCCGACCATGGCGCCCACCGCCACCTCGCACGAGGACGGCTATCTGGAGCACCCGGCCGAGGCCTTCGCCCAGTACCGGGCGGACGGAGTGACCGAGGTCGTGTGCGAGGAGAAGCACATGGGCTCGCGCGCGGTGGCGCTGGTCTGCCGGGACGCGGACGCCGCCCGCGAGCGGTTCGGGGTGGGGGACACCTCCGACCCCTCGGGAGGTGCGGGCGGTCCGACCGGGGCGCTGTACACCCGCACCGGTCGGCCGTTCCTCGACGACGCCGCACTCACCGAGGTGATCCTCGACCGGCTGCGCACCGCCGTCACCGCCGCCGGACTCTGGGAGGAGTGGGACACCGACTGGGTCCTGCTCGACGCCGAGCTGATGCCGTGGTCCCTCAAGGCGGCCGGGCTGCTGCGCTCGCAGTACGCCGCGGTGGGCGCGGCATCCGGAGCCGTCTTCCCGGCGGCCGGCGCGGCCCTCGCGGCAGCGGCGGCCCGCGGCGTGGACGTGGGCGCTCTCGCGGACCGGCAGCGGGACCGGGCCGCGGACGCGGCCGCCTTCACCGAGGCCTACCGCCGCTACTGCTGGAGCACCCGGGATCTGGACGGGGTGCGACTCGCGCCGTTCCAGGTCCTCGCCGTGCGAGGCCGCTCGCTGGCCGCCGTCCCGCACGACGAGCAGCTGGCCTGGCTCGACCGGCTGGTCGAGCACGATCCGACCGGGCTGCTCCAGGTCACCCGTCGGCTCGTCGTCGACACCGGTGACGAGGCATCGGTGCGTTCCGGTGTCGACTGGTGGCTGGAGATGACCGGACGCGGCGGCGAAGGCATGGTGGTCAAGCCGCTCGCCGCGCTCGTACGGGACGACAAGGGCAGGCTGGTCCAGCCGGGCATCAAGGTGCGCGGCCGGGAGTACCTGCGGATCATCTACGGCCCCGAGTACACCCGTCCGGAGAATCTGGAGCGGCTGCGCGGCCGGTTCCTCGGCCACAAGCGGTCCTTGGCGCTCCGGGAGTACGCGCTGGGGCTCGAAGCCCTGGACCGGCTGGCCGACGGGGAGCCGCTGTGGCGGGTCCACGAGGCGGTGTTCGCGGTGCTGGCCCTGGAGTCGGAGCCGGTCGACCCGCGGTTGTAGACCGTGGCGCCGGCGGGGGCTCGGTGCGATCATCGGGAAACCCGCTGGCGATTCGCCGGGTGAACGGCGCTCCGCGCGGTGAGGATGGAGTCATGGGATTCCATGTCGACTCCGAGGCCGGGCGGCTGCGCCGCGTCATCGTGCACCGCCCCGATCTGGAACTGAAGCGGCTCACCCCCGGAAACAAGGACGCGCTCCTGTTCGACGACGTGCTCTGGGTGCGCCGTGCCCGCCAGGAACACGACGGCTTCGCGGACGTGCTGCGCGACCGAGGCGTGGAGGTGCACCTCTTCGGTGATCTGCTCCGCGAGTCGCTGGAGATCCCCGTGGCCAGACGGCTCGTTCTGGACCGGGTCTTCGAGGAGAAGGAGTACGGCCCGCTCGCCACGGAGCATCTGCGGGCCGCCTTCGAGGAGTTGCCCAGCGGGGAACTGGCCGAGGCGCTGGTCGGCGGGATGACCAAGCGGGAGTTCCTGGAACGGCACAGTGAGCCGACCTCCGTCCGCTTCCATGTCATGGACCTGGACGACTTCCTGCTGGATCCGCTGCCGAACCATCTCTTCACCCGGGACACCTCGGCCTGGATATACGACGGCGTGTCCATCAACGCGATGCGCTGGCCGGCCCGCCAGCGCGAGACCGTCCACTTCGAGGCGATCTACCGCCACCACCCCCTCTTCACCGGCCCCGACGCGGGCGCCTTCCACCACTGGTCGGAGGGGCAGGACGACTACCCCTCCACCATCGAGGGCGGCGACGTCCTGGTCATCGGCCGGGGCGCGGTGCTCATCGGGATGAGCGAGCGCACCACCCCGCAGGCGGTGGAGATGCTGGCCCGCGGACTGTTCGACGCCGGATCGGCGCACACGATCGTGGCGCTCGACATGCCCAAGCGCCGGGCGTTCATGCATCTCGACACGGTCATGACCATGATCGACGGTGACACCTTCACCCAGTACGCCGGCCTGGGCATGCTCCGTTCGTACACCATCGAGCCCGGTGACGGGCCGAGGGACCTGAAGGTCACCGACCATCGGCCCGAGCACATGCACCACGCGATCGCGCACGCCCTGGGACTGGACTCCATCCGGGTTCTGACCGCCACGCAGGACGTGCACTCGGCCCAGCGCGAGCAGTGGGACGACGGCTGCAACGTGCTGGCGGTCGAGCCGGGTGTCGTCGTCGCGTACGAGCGCAACGCCACCACCAACACCTATCTGCGCAAAGAGGGCATCGAGGTCATCGAGATCCCCGGCAGCGAGCTCGGTCGTGGCCGGGGCGGCCCCCGCTGCATGAGCTGCCCCGTGGTGCGCGACCCGGTCCGGTGACCGGGACACATGAGCCCGCGCAGGGGGAAGGCTTCGTATAGCGATGCAGGGTGTCGTATAGACTTCCAGGGTTACCGTACGTGCGATCCTCGCCCTACCCAGGAGCAGTCCCATGGCCATAGACCTCGCAGGCCGCCACTTCCTCAAGGAGCTGGACTTCACGGCCGAGGAGTTCCGCGGCCTGATCGACCTCGCGGCCGAACTCAAGGCCGCGAAGAAGTCGGGGACCGAAGTGCAGCGGCTGCGCGGCAGGAACATCGCGCTGATCTTCGAGAAGACCTCGACCCGCACCCGCTGCGCCTTCGAGGTGGCCGCGGCCGACCAGGGTGCCTCCACGACCTGCCTCGACCCCTCCGGCTCGCAGATGGGACACAAGGAGTCGGTGAAGGACACCGCTCGTGTCCTCGGCCGGATGTTCGACGGTATCGAGTACCGCGGCGACAGCCAGGCGGCCGTCGAGGAGCTGGCGGCCCACGGCGGCGTCCCGGTCTTCAACGGGCTCACCGACGACTGGCACCCGACCCAGATGCTCGCCGACGTCCTCACCATGACCGAGCACAGCGAGAAGCCGCTGGAGCGGATCGCCTTCGCCTACCTCGGCGATGCCCGCTTCAACATGGGCAACTCCTACCTGGTCACGGGCGCACTGCTGGGTATGGACGTGCGGATCGTCGCACCGAAGGCGTACTGGCCGGCCGAGGAGGTCGTCACCGAGGCCCGTCGGCTGGCCGACGCGAGCGGAGCGACCGTCACGCTCACCGAGGACATCACCGAAGGTGTGCGGGGTGCGGACTTCGTCGCCACGGACGTCTGGGTCTCGATGGGGGAACCCAAGGAGGTCTGGGGTGAGCGCATCGAGGCCCTCGCGCCGTACGCCGTGACCATGGACGTCCTGCGCGCCACCGGCAACGACGACGTGAAGTTCCTGCACTGCCTCCCGGCCTTCCACGACCTCGGCACCGAGGTCGGGCGGGCGATCGAGGCCGCCCACGGGCTGACGGAGCTGGAAGTCACCGACGAGGTCTTCGAGTCCGCGCACTCGGTCGTCTTCGACGAGGCGGAGAACCGGATGCACACGATCAAGGCCGTTCTGGTGGCGACCCTGGCCACTGGGGCGACCGCGGGCTGAGCACTGCATGATCATGCATCTGATTGGGTGAACATGCATCGAGGCGACTAATATGTCGCCTCTCGGTGGGGTTCGGGCTCGCACGCTCGAACCCCGTTTTCGTGTGCGTCACCGGCGCCCCGAGTCCCCCACGGGCCCTGGGCGCGCCCCCCCACATGCTCCACCAGAGAAGAGACCGTCCCGTGAGTCCGCTACGCCCATCGAGCCCCCCACGCCCGTCCGGCCCGCGCATCAAGAACCCCCACCAGCTGATCGCCGAGTCCGGCGCCGACCTGGAGGGGCATGGCCTCAAGCGCACCATGGGACTCTTCCAGCTGGTGTGCTTCGGTGTCGGCGCCGTCGTCGGCACCGGCATCTTCGTCGGCCTCTCCGACAGCGTCGCCGAGGCGGGCCCCGCCGTCGTGCTGTCCTTCGTGCTCGCCGCGGTCACCTGCATCTTCACCGCGCTCTCCTTCGCCGAGCTGGGCAGCGCGATCCCGGTGTCCGGCAGCTCGTACTCCTTCGCCTACGCGACGCTCGGTGAGCGCGTCGCGTTTCTCGTCGGCTGGTGTCTGCTGCTGGAGTACGGCGTCTCGGTCTCCGCGGTCGCCGTCGGCTGGAGCCAGTACGTCAACGAGTTGCTGAACAGCCTCTTCGGCTTCCAGCTGCCCGTCGCCCTCTCGGCCGGCCCCGGCGACGGCGGGTTGATCAACCTGCCCGCCGTCGTGGTGGTCATGATGGCGGCGACCCTGCTGGTACGCGGCGTCCGGGAGAGCGCGGGGGCCACCGCCGCGATGGCGGTTCTCAAGATCACCATTCTGATGCTGTTCTGCGGCATCGCCTTCACCGCCTTCGAGCACGGGAACCTCACACCGTTCGTCGCCCACGGAGCGGGCGGTGTCACTGCCGGTGCCTCGCTGGCGTTCTTCTCGTACATCGGCTTCGACGCCATCACCACCGCGGGCGAGGAGGTCAAGAACCCGCGACGGAACATCCCGATCGCGATCATGGTCTGCATCGGCCTGGTCACCCTGCTCTACTGCGCCGTCGCGCTCGCGGCCATCGGCGCCATCGGCCCGGGGGCCGTCGCCGACAAGCCGGCCGCGCTCTCCATCGTCGTGGACCAGGTGACCGGCTCGACCGTCGGCGGCGGGATCATCGCCTTCGGCGCGGTCGTCGCGATCGCGTCCGTCGTGCTCGCGGTGATGTACGGCCAGACCCGCATCCTGATGTCGATGAGCCGCGACGGTCTGATCCCGCGGGTCTTCGAGCGGGTCTCGCCGCGGACGGCGACCCCCGTCGCCAACACCTGGATCGTGGCGGTCGTCTTCGCGGTCCCGGCGGCCTTCTCGTCGCTCGACGTGGTGGTGAACCTGACGACCATCGGCACGCTCGCCACCATGGTCGCGGTGAACATCGCGGTGATCGTGCTGCGCCGCCGCAACCCGGAGATCAGGGGCTCGTTCCGGGCGCCGCTCCATCCACTGGGCCCGCTCCTGGGCGTCGGCTTCTGCCTCTATCTGATGTACGGGACGGGCTGGACGACCTGGGTGCAGTTCGCCGTCTTCCTCGTCCTCGGCGCCGCGGTGTACGCACGCTACGGACGCAGCCGCTCCCGGCTGGCCGCCGCGGGGGCGGGCCGGGACGGGGCCGGTCAGCTCTGAGGCGTGCGGGACGGCAGGGTGAACCACACCGCCTTGCCCTGATCCGTCGTGCGGTGGCCGCAGGACGAGCTGAGGGTACGGATCAGCAGCAGACCCCGGCCGTGCTCCTGCCAGGGGTCCGGCACGCTGCCCGGCTCCGGGTGGGAGAGATCGCCCGGCGGGGCCGGGTCGCGGTCGTGCACCTCCACCTGGCAGCCGGTCGGCAGCAGTTCCACCACCAGCTCGATGGGCTCGTCGCTGCGGGTGTGTTCCACCGCGTTGGCGACCAGCTCGGCGGTGAGGAGTTCGGCGGTGTCCGAATCCGCGGGTGCTTCGATGTCCGCCAGCGCCGTGCGGATCAGGGCGCGGGCCACCGGTACGGCCGCCGTCGTGTGCGGTAGCGCGATCCGCCAGGAGGCGGGAAGGGGGACATCGGTGGACACAGCATGGTTTCCGTTCCGGAGATCGTCGGCTTTCTGGAAGGCAGTACTTCCAGGATTCAACCTTACGAAGTGCAACAACAGAGACAAGGGTCTGTCGACCGGTGCGAAGGGGACGTTCGGCATACGCTCTCACGCTCCACCTATTGCGTGCTCGTGACGGAAGTCACGTACGAGTGATAAGTTCGGCTGCAGGTAGCAGCCCGACGGCTGAAGGGGAGTCCCCTCCATGAGCCCGTTTCCCAGCTCCGCCCCCCATACGGATGACTGGCGTCACCTGCGGCTGACGACGGACGACGGAGTAGCCACCGTCACCCTCGCCAGGCCGGAGAAACTCAACGCGCTCACTTTCGGCGCCTACGCCGACCTGCGCGACCTGCTTGCCGAACTGTCCCGCGAACGTTCCGTGCGCGCGCTGGTGCTCGCGGGGCAGGGCCGCGGATTCTGCTCCGGCGGAGATGTCGACGACATCATCGGCGCGACACTCGCCATGGACACCGCCCAGCTCCTGGATTTCAACCGCATGACCGGGCAGGTGGTCCGGGCCCTTCGTGAATCCCCCTTCCCCGTCATCGCCGCCGTACACGGCGTGGCCGCGGGCGCGGGTGCGGTTCTCGCACTGGCGGCCGACTTCCGGATCGCCGATCCGTCCGCCCGCTTCGCCTTCCTCTTCACCAAGGTCGGCCTCTCCGGCGGCGACATGGGCGCCGCCTACCTGCTGCCGCGCGTCGTCGGCCTCGGTCATGCCACCCGGCTGCTGATGCTCGGCGAACCGGTCCGCGCCCCCGAAGCGGAACGGATCGGCCTGATCAGCGAGCTGACCGAGGAAGGCCGGGCCGACGCAACGGCGGCAGCGCTCGCCCGCCGCCTGGCCGACGGACCGGCCCTCGCCCTCGCCCAGACCAAGGCGCTGCTCACCGCCGAACTCGACATGCCACTCGCCGCCGCGGTCGAAATGGACGCCGCGACCCAGGCCCTGCTGATGCACGGCGACGACTACGCCGAATTCCACGCCGCCTTCACCGAGAAGCGGCCACCGAAGTGGCAAGGCCGGTAACGCGATGCCGCCCGACATCAGCGTCACCGGCTTTGGACCGACCGCCGCGACGGCGCCGGGCGCGCATCCCTCCGGCACGAAGCCGACCGGCGTGAAACGGATCGCGGTCATCGGCGGCGGACCCGGCGGGCTCTACGCCGCCGCCCTGCTCAAGCGGCTCGATCCGGAACGCGACATCACCGTCTGGGAGCGCAACGCACCCGAGGACACCTTCGGTTTCGGTGTGGTCCTCTCCGACGAGACCCTCGGCGGCATCGAACACGCCGACCCCGTCGTGTACCGGGCGCTCCAGGACGAATTCGTACGGTGGGACGACATCGACATCGTCCACCGCGGCGTGACCCAGACCTCCGGCGGCCACGGCTTCGCGGCCCTGGGCAGGCGCCGGCTCCTGGAGATCCTGCACGAACGCTGCGAATCCCTCGGCGTGCGGCTCCGCTTCCGCACCGAGGCCCCGCCGGCCGCGGAACTGGCCGACGCGTACGACCTGGTGATCGCCGCCGACGGAGTGCACAGCCTCACCCGCGCCGCGCACGCCGAGACCTTCGGCCCCCGGCTCGCCACCCACCGCTGCCGTTACATCTGGCTCGCCGCCGACTTCGCCCTCGACGCCTTCCGCTTCGAGATCGCCGAGACCGCGTACGGAGTGATGCAGCTCCACGGCTACCCCTTCTCGGCCGACGCCTCCACGGTCATCGTCGAGATGCGGGAGGAGGTCTGGCGCGCCGCCGGACTCGACACCCGCGATGTGGAGCACTCGACGCTGCGCTGCGCCAAGATCTTCACCGAGGCGCTCGGCGGCCGCCCATTGCGCTCCAACAACTCCTCCTGGCTCACCTTCCGTACCGTCGTCAACGCCCGCTGGTCGCACGGCAACACGGTCCTGATCGGTGACGCCGCCCACACCGCGCACTTCTCCATCGGCTCCGGCACCAAACTCGCGGTCGAGGACGCCCTCGCGCTCGCCGCCTGCATCGAGGAGCAGCCCGACCTGCCGAGCGCGCTGTCCGCCTACGAGACCGAGCGACGACCCGTCGTCGAATCGACCCAGCGGGCCGCCGCGGCCAGCCTGCGCTGGTTCGAGGAGCTCGGCACCTACGTCGACCAGCCGCCCCGCCAGTTCGCCTTCAACCTCCTCACCCGCAGCCGGCGTGTCACCCACGAGAACCTGCGGCTGCGCGATGCCTCCTTCACCGCAGCGGTCGAGGAGGAGTTCGGCTGCGCCCCCGGCACCCCGCCGATGTTCACCCCGCTGCGGCTGCGCGGCCTCGAACTCCGCAACCGCGTCGTCGTCTCGGCCATGGACATGTACTCGGCCGTCGACGGCGTCCCCGGCGACTTCCACCTCGTCCACCTGGGCGCACGCGCACTCGGCGGTGCCGGGCTGGTCATGACGGAGATGGTCTGCGTCAGCGCCGAGGGCCGCATCACCCCCGGCTGCACCGGGCTCTACACCCCCGAACAGGCCGCCGCCTGGGCCCGGATCACCGATTTCGTCCATGCGAGCGCCCCCGGCACGGCCATCGGCGTCCAACTCGGCCACTCCGGACGCAAGGGCTCCACGAAACTCATGTGGGAGGGCATCGACCAGCCCCTCGACCACGGCAACTGGCCGCTCGCCGCCGCCTCCCCGATCCCGTACGCAGAAGGCGTCAACCAGGTCCCGCACGCCCTGGACCGGGCCGGACTCGACGCGGTACGCGAACAGTTCGCGGCGGCGGCCCGGCGCGCCGACCGCTGCGGCTTCGACCTCCTGGAACTCCACTGCGCCCACGGCTATCTGCTGTCCGGCTTCCTCTCGCCCCTCACCAACCACCGCACCGACGAGTACGGCGGGTCGCTGGGCAACCGGCTCCGCTTCCCCCTGGAAGTCTTCGACGCGGTCCGCGCCGACTGGCCCGACGACCGCCCCATGACCGTCCGCATCTCCGCCACGGACTGGGCCGAGGGCGGTACCACCGCCGAGGACGCCGTCGAGATCGCCCGCGCCTTCGTCGCCCACGGGGCCGACGCCATCGACGTCTCCACCGGTCAGGTCGTCCCCGACGAGCGCCCCGAGTACGGCCGCTCCTACCAGACCCCGTACGCGGACCGCATCCGCAACACGTTGTGCGTGCCCGTCGTCGCCGTCGGGGCGATCTCCTCCTGGGACGACGTCAATTCACTGCTGCTCGCGGGCCGGGCCGACCTCTGCGCCCTGGCCCGTCCCCATCTCTACGACCCGCACTGGACACTGCACGCGGCGGCCGAGCAGGGCTACGAAGGACCGGGTGCGCCCTGGCCGCTTCCGTACCGCGCGGGCAGCCGCACTCCGCCGACGGGCCGCACGGACGCACCGAAACCCCGGCTCACCCTGGGGTGACGGGCTCCTGCGCCGCAGTGATCAGCAGCCGGTCCGAGACCGGCCGGTAGCCGATGCGCCGGTACACGCCGTTGCTGGTCGGGTTCGCAAGGTCGGTGAAGAGCAGCACCTCCTGCGCGTCGGCCTCCCGCGCCGCCCGGCTGATATCCGCCGTCACCGCGGCCGCGTAACCTCGGCCGCGGTGCTCGGCCGGTGTGTAGACCGGGGCGATCCGCACCGTGCCCGCGATGCGCGGGGAGACCCCCGCCATCGACACCGGGACGCCGCCGTCCTCCCAGAGCGTCAGCCCGCCCGAGGCCGTACGGCCGTCCACCATCCGTTCGACACGGCCGCCGGACTGGCCGACCTCGTCGGCGAAGGCGTGATGCCAGCGCAGCAGCAGCTCCCGGTCGGCGGCGACGGCGGTCCTGGGCCGCCCCGAGGGGGCGGGGGAGGGCGGGACCAGCGTCCCCAGACGGTAGAGCCGCTGCTCCTGGTCGACCCGGTGGCCGGGCCAGTCGGCGGCCAGCGCCTCGGCGGCGGCCCGGTCCGCGTTGATCCGGGTCAGGGGCAGTGCGGCGGCCAGCGGACCGACCGCCTCCGGGGCGACGGTTCCCAGCAGCGGCGGATGCGGCGGGGTCCGCACCAGCGTGCCGGCGACCTCGCCGTCCGCACCGCGCCACCAGCCCAGCAGCGGCGCGCGGTCACCGTAGGCGTGCGGCCCGTCGCGCCGCAGCGTCGCGGTGACGGTCAGCACCAGGGTGTTCTCGACGGGCCGGGCGGCCAGCGAGGCGCCGGCCGCGGCGAGAAAGACATCGACGTCCTCGGTGAAGGTCCAGGTCATGGTTCATCCTGCCGGGTGCGCGGGGAGCGCGGCACCCGCATTTCCGGTTCAGCCGTCCCGCAGCCGGAAGCGCTGCAGTTTGCCGGTCGCGGTCCGGGGGAGCGAGGGCAGGAACTCGATGACGCGCGGGCACTTGTGGGGGGCCAGCCGGGTCTTCATGTACGTGCGCAGCTCGTCGGCCGACAGCACCGTGCCCTCGCGCAGCACCACGTACGCCGCCACGATCTGCCCGCGCAGTTCGTCCGCCCGGCCCACCACCGCGGCCTCGGCCACCGACGGGTGGTGCAGCAGGGCGTCCTCGACCTCGGGGCCCGCGATGTTGTAGCCGGAGGAGATGATCATGTCGTCGGCGCGGGCGACATAGCGGAAGTAGCCGTCCGCGTCCCGTACATAGGTGTCACCGGTGAGATTCCAGCCGTGCGCCACGTAGTCGTGCTGGCGCTCGTCGGCGAGGTAGCGGCAGCCGACCGGACCGCGCACGGCGAGGAGTCCGGGCTCCCCGTCCGGCACCTGCCTGCCCTCGCGGTCCAGCACCCGGGCCTGCCAGCCGGGCACGGGGACCCCGGTGGTGCCGGGGCGGATCGCGTCGTCGGCGGCGGAGATGAAGATGTGCAGCAGTTCGGTGGCGCCGATGCCGTTGATGATGCGCAGCCCCGTCCGCTCGTACCAGGACCGCCAGGTGGCGGCCGGGAGGTTCTCGCCGGCCGAGACACAGCGCCGCAGCGCCGTCAGATCGTGCGCGTCGACGTGGTCGAGCATCACGCGGTAGGCGGTCGGCGCGGTGAACAGCACCGAGACGCGATGGGCGGCGAGCGCGGGCAGCAGCTGCGTCGGGCCGGACTGTTCGAGCAGCAGGGCGCTGGCACCGGCACGCAGCGGGAAGACCACCAGACCGCCGAGCCCGAAGGTGAAGCCGAGCGGCGGACTGCCGGCGAACACGTCCTCGGGCGTGGGGCGCAGCACATGGCGCGAGAACGTGTCGGCGATGGCGAGCACATCCCGGTGGAAGTGCATGCAGCCCTTGGGGCGCCCGGTGGTGCCCGAGGTGAAGGCGATCAGCGCCACATCCTCCGCCGCAGTGTCCACGGCGCGGTACGGACCCGTCCTGGCCTTCGCCAGGCTCAGCAGATCCTCCGGCGCGTCACCTCCGTACGCCGTGATCCGCAGCCCCGGAACCTCCGCCTTCACCAGGTCGTCGACCGACCGGACGTCGCACAGTGCGTGGCTCACCCGGGCGATCGAGCAGATGGTGGCGAGCTCGGCGGACCGCTGCCGGTCCAGCACCGTGACGGCGATCGCGCCCGCCTTCAGCACCGCGAGCCAGCAGGCTGCCAGGCGCGGTGTGGTGGGGCCGCGCAGCAGCACGCGGTTGCCCGGGACGACGCCCAGATCGGAGGTGAGGACATGGGCGATCCGGTCCACCCGGTCCCGCAGCTCCCCGTAGCTCCAGACTCCGCCGTCCGGGGTACGGAAGGCGGGGCGGTCGGGGCCGAGACGGTCGACCGTGCGGTCCAGCAGCTCCACCGCGCAGTTCAGACGGTCCGGGTAGCGCAGTTCGGGAAGGTCGAAGAGCAGTTCCGGCCACTGGTCCGGGGGTGGCAGGTGCTCCCTGGCAAAGGTGTCGAGGTGCGCTGAGGTCTTCGGGTCCATGACGGATCGCCCCCTTGTCGCCTCTGGAGCGTATCGTTTGGGTGACGGTAGTCAACGGTTCGCGATAGGACGAGGCGCGCCGCGCGGGTGCCTCGAACACCGACAAGAGAGGCGCCGGTATGACGGCATTCTCGCTCGATCCGGCACAGACGGCCTGGTGTGAGGAGTTGAGGGACCTTGCCGAACGGCAACTGCGCCCCCTCGCCGGGAAGGGCGATCCGGGACACGTCAATCGTCCCCTGATCGCGGCCCTCGGTGAGACGGGCCTCCTCGACCGGATGCTGAACTCCGGCGCCCTCGGCCTCTGTCTGCTCCGCGAGTCCCTGGCCCGCGGCTGCACGGAGGCCGAGACCGCGCTCGCCCTCCAGGGACTCGGCACCCACCCCGTGGTCCGCGCGGGTACCCCGGCCCATCGCGAACGCTGGCTCCCCGAGGTGCGGGCCGGCCGCGCCGTCGCCGCCTTCGCGCTCAGCGAACCGGGCGCCGGCTCCGACGCGGCGGCGCTCGCCCTGAACGCCGAACCCGCCCCCGACGGATGGCGGCTGACCGGCGAGAAATGCTGGATCTCCAACGCGCCGGAGGCCGACTTCTACACCGTCTTCGCCCGTACGACCCCGGGTGCCGGCTCCCGCGGCGTCACCGCGTTCCTGGTCCCCGCCGACCGTCCCGGGCTGACCGGCACCGCCATCGACATGCTCTCGCCGCACCCCATCGGGGCCCTGGAGTTCGACGGTGTCCCGGTCACGCCCGACGATGTGCTCGGGGTACCGGACCGGGGGTTCCGGGTCGCCATGGACACCCTCAATCTCTTCCGTCCCAGCGTCGGCGCCTTCGCCGTCGGCATGGCCCGCGCCGCCCTTGATGCCACCGTGGTGCACACCGCCGGACGCACCGCGTTCGGCGGCCCGCTGAAGGACCTTCAGGCCGTCTCCCACCAGGTCGCCGAGATGGCCACCCGCACCGAGGCCGCCCGGCTGCTGGTGTACGCGGCCGCCGCGGCCTACGACGCGGGCGAGTCCGGCGTACCGCGGCGTGCGGCCATGGCGAAGCTGTACGCCACCGAGACCGCGCAGTACGTCGTCGACACCGCCGTCCAGCTGCACGGCGCCCGTGCCCTGCGCCGCGGCCACCTGCTGGAGCACCTCTACCGGGAGGTCCGCGCCCCACGGATCTACGAGGGCGCCAGCGAGGTACAGCGCACGATCATCGCCAAGGAGCTGTACGCGAACCAGGAGGCGTCCGCATGAGTCCGGTCCACCGGATCAACCCCGCCGAACTCTCACCGCCCACGGGCTTCTCGCACGCCGTCACGGCCACCGGAGGCCAACTGGTCTTCCTGGCCGGACAGACCGCCCTCGACCCGGACGGCAAGGTCGTCGGCGACGGACTGCCCGAGCAGTTCGCGACGGCGCTCACCAATCTGATCACCGCCCTGCGTGCGGCGGGCGGCGCCCCGGCGGACCTGGTCCGGGTCACCGTGTACGCCACCGACGTGGCCGACTACCGGACCCGGGCCGGTGAACTGGGCCGGATCTGGCGGCGGCTGGCGGGCCGCGACTATCCGGCGATGGCGGTCATCGGAGTGGTGAGGCTCTGGGACGAGCAGGCACTGGTCGAGATCGACGGGGTGGCGGTACTGCCGTGAACGCGCGGGACGGGCCGGTACGCCGTGCCCGGCCCGTCCCGCTCCGCGCGCATCAGTAGGGCTTCACCAGTACATGCGCCGCGCCCGGAATGCCGACCTTCAGCAGTTCGTCCTCCTCGGGCGTGGTCTCGATGCCCGTCTCCTGCTTGAGCACCGCACGCGACATGGCCTGCACCCACATGGCCCGGGGGCGGCGGCGGGCCTCCCACGCTGCGAGGGCCTCGGGCACGTCCGCCTCGGCGTCCAGCGACTCGGCGAGCACCAGCGCGTCCTCGACGGCCATCGCCGCCCCCTGCGCGATGTGCGGCGTGGACGCGTGCGCCGCGTCGCCGGCCAGTACGACCCGGCCCACGTGCCACGGCTCCTCGACCGTCACCTGGGAGATCCGCGAGTAGACCACCGCGGCCGGGTCGGTGACGGTGGCGAGTGCCTCGGCGACCGGCCCGGAGAACATCGCCAGCCGCTCCGTGAGCTGCTCATGGGCCCGCTCCGGGTCCGGCCGGAAGTCCTCCTGCTCCGCGAACACCGCGCCCAGGTACATCAGTTCCTCGGTGATCGGGGTGAGCAACGCCTTGGCGTCCTTGCCCGCGGTGCCCATCACGACCCCCCGCACCCGGGACTGCCGGGGCACCGTCACCCGCCAGTTGGCGAAGCCGGTGTACTCGGGGGTGTAGCGGTCCCCGTACAGGCGGGTGCGCAGCGGCGAACCGATGCCGTCGAAGCCGACAACCAGGTCCCAGCGGCCGGTGGAGCCGTCGGAGAGGGCGACGTCCACCCCCGAGCCGTCGTCGGCCAGTTCGGTGAGGGTGGTCCCGAAGCGGATCACGGCCCCGGCTGCGACGGCGGCGTCGTTCAGCAGCCGGGCCAGGGCGGGGCGCGGGATGCCGTTGTTGGAGGGGGCGTCGCCCATGCGGGGCTGCGGTATCTCGGCGAGTGTGGTGCCGGCCGGGTCGGCGATGGTCAGGATCTCCCACTCGAAGCCTGCCTTCAGACAGTCGTCGAGGACCCCGATCTCCCGCATGACATGGAGGGCGTTGGACGGCTGGATGATGCCGACGCCGAGCGCCTCCAGCTCGTCGCGGAGCTCGGCGACCTCGACGGTGTGGCCGCGCCGGGCCAGCGCGGTGGCGAGCGTGAGCCCGCCGATGCCACCGCCGTGAATCAGGACGCGCAGAGGTGATGCCATCTCAGATCTCTCCAGAACGAGCAGGGTTGAGGGAGTGCGAGGGGTCAGCCGGCCGCTACGGGCAGGCTCATCAGGTGGTCCACCAGGGCCAGCAGCACGTCCCGGCCGAACGGCCGCTCGCGGACGTCGCCGATCAGCAGCGGCACATGGGGATCGAGGTCGAGAGCGGCCCTGATCTCCTGTGGCGTACGGGTGTTGTGGCCGTGGAAGCAGTTGATCGCGACCACGAACGGGATGTCCCGGCTCTCGTAGAAGTCGATCGAGGCGAAGCTCGTCTCCAGCCTGCGCGTGTCGGCGATCACGACGCCGCCGAGCGCCCCGTTGACGAGGTCGTTCCACATGAACCAGAAGCGTTCCTGGCCGGGGGTGCCGAAGAGGTAGACCACCAGCTCCGGACTGACCGTGATCCGGCCGAAGTCCAGGGCCACGGTGGTCGTGTCCTTCTGGCCGACACCGGCCAGGTCGTCGACACCGACGCTGGCCTGGGTCAGATACTCCTCGGTGCGCAGCGGGGTGACTTCGCTGACCGCGCCCACCAGGGTGGTCTTGCCGACGCCGAAACCTCCGGCGACGAGGATCTTGACGGCGGCGGGAGCCGCCTGACTGCTTGTCATCTTGGTTCAGAGTCTCCGGAGTCCGTCACGAACGGCGGCCAGCAGGCCCATGTCGGCCCCGCCCGCCGCCCGCGCCACCGACAGCGGGGCACGGGCCAGCAGCAGGCCCTGGGCGACGAGGTCGGCCAGCAGGATCTTGGTCACCGACACCGGGAGCCCGAGGTCGGACGCGAGCTCGGCGACCGCGGACGGGCGGCGGCAGCGCTCCAGGATCAGCCGGTGCTCCGGCTGGAGCCGCCCCGGCAGGATCGGCGCACCGTGCTCGTCCCGCGGATCCTGAGTGGTCGTCAGCACGGTGATGAGGCTGAAGTCGTCCCGCTCGGGAGCGGTCCGGCCCCGGGTGATGGTGTACGGGCGCACCATCGTGCCCGCCCCGTCCTCCTCGGCCTCCTCCTCCCAGTGCGGGGTCACGCGCGCTGCCCGTCCCCGGTGCCGAAGGCGTCGAAGTCGTCGCGGGCCGGGGTGCCGAGCTTCTGGCCGACCTGCTGCACCAGGTTGTGCATGGCGAGCGACATGATCTCGGCGTCCACCTCCTGGGAGGCGATCACGGCCAGGTGGGTGCCCTGGCCGGCCGAGATGATGAACAGCCAGAGGTCCGCCAGCTCGACGATCACCTGGTGCACGCCACCGCCGTCGAAGAGCTGCCCGACACCGCGGGCGAGGCTCTGCTGACCGGTGCAGATGGCGGCAAGCCGCTCGGCGTCGGCACGCTCGATGGTGCGCGAGTGGCTCACCACCAGACCGTCGTCGGAGAGCAGCACGGCGTTTCGGGTCTCGGCCACCGAGTCCACCAGGCCGTCGAGCAGCCAGTCGAGATCCTGATGGGTGGCGGTTGTGCGTGTCATGACCGTTCTTCTCTCGTGGGGAGGGGGGTGGCGGACGGTGCCGGCCGCACGGGCGTCTCATCGCTCGCCCGGGCGGCACGGGACCGGCGCTGGAACGCTCCGATCGCGGCTCCGGCCCGGCGTGGGGCCGGCCGCAACGGCGCGTTCTCGTTCGGGCTCGGCGGACCGGGCACGGCGGTACGGGGGGCCGGGGCGACCCGCAGCTCGTCCACCAGGCTGGCCTGCCGCACCCGGCGCGGCAGCGGGGGTTCGGCTCCGGGCGCGGGCAGGGCGGGCAGTCCGGACCCGTTCTCCTGGCGGACGGCTTCCGGCTCCGGCGGCGCCGGGTGGTCCGGCACGGAGACCGGCAGCTGTGCGGGGCGCGCGCTGTCGGACTGCCGCGGCCCCGGGATCGGGAGACCGGGACCGCCCGCCCCGGCCCCGGAGGGGTACGGAGCGGCGTACGGTTCCTGCGGTCGAGCGGTGCAGGTCTCCCCGGGCGCCGGGTACGACGGCTGGTCCACGGGGTACTGGCCCGCGGCCGTCATGTACGGCTGCTCCGTCGTGCCGTACGGGGCCTCGTGCGCGTCGTACGGCACGGCCGGTGCGGCGTACGGGCCCGTGGGCGTCCCGTACGGTTCGTTCCGCACCGGGACCGTGCTCTCCGATGCCGGACCGGGCTGTTGCCGGCCGCCCGGGAACGCGTTCTCCGCCGACGGGTAGGGCTGCTCGGCCACGGTGTGAGGCTGTTGGGCGGTGGCGTGGGGAACGCCCGCCGTGTTCAGCGCGGTGACCCCGGCCAGTGCCTGCCCCTGGACGCGGGTGGGCAGCGGCTCACCGGCGGTCGTCGTGGCGGCGGGCGCGGCTGCGGGGGCGGCGGGCGCCGGCGACGGGACGCCGACGGGACCGGAGTGCGGTTCGGGAACGGTGAGTTCGTCGGGGACGAGCACGACCACCCGGGTGCCGCCGTACGCCGAGGAACGGAATTCCACCCGCAGGTTGTGCTGGTCCGCGAGCCGCGCGATGACGTACAGACCGAGCCGGATGTCGTCGGAGTGGGCGAGCACGTCCATGCGGGGCGGTCGGACCATCAGCTCGTTGGCCGCGGCCAGTTGGTCCTCCTCCATCCCCAGACCCCGGTCCTCGACCTCGATGGCCAGACCACGGCTCACCCTGGCGGCCCTGACCTCGACCGGGCTCGGCGGGCGGGAGAAGGTGAGCGCGTTCTCGATGAGTTCGGCGAGCACGTGGGAGACCGGGCCGACGGCCCGCTCCGACAGCCAGGGGCTGCTGTCGAGGTCCAGCACCACACGCCGGTAGTCCTGCACCTCGCCCTGGGCGGAACGCATCACGTCCAGCAGCGGGACCGGCTTGCGCCAGCGCCGGTGCGGGGAGCCGCCCGCGAGGATCACCAGGTTCTCCTCGTAGCGCCGCAGTCGGGCGGTGAGGTGGTCGAGGTCGAAGAGGCCGTCCAGCACCTCGGGGTCCTCGTGCTTGCGCTCCAGCTCGTCCAGCTTCTTCAGCTGCTGGCCGATCAACTGCTGGGTGCGGCGCGCGATGCGCTGGAGCAGCCGTTCGAAGCCGCGGTGCTGGTCGGCCTGTCTGACCGCAGCCGCCAGGGCACTGGTGCGTGCCAGATTGAGCGCGTCGCCGAGCCGGCTCAGCTCGTCGGACCTGCCGTCCCCGTTGTCGTGCTCGATGGCGCGGGCCTCGGACTCGACATCGATGCGCTCCCCCTGGCCCAGCCGCTCGACGACATCGGGCAGGGCCTTCTCCAGTTCCTCGGCGCGCTCCTGCAGGTTGCCGATGCGGCGGCGGAGATTACGGGTGAGGCGCCAGGTGGTCCAGATGACCGCGATCACGGCGACCAGGCCGACCACCGTGGTCAGCACCATCTTGAACAGCAGCGACATCACGCTGCCCTTGCCCTCCTCGACCACGAGGGCGGTGCGGTGCTCCAGCAGTTTCTCGATCTGCGGATCGAGTTCGTCCATCGCGCCGCGCCAGGTCTTCTCCTCGGCGCCGACACGGACGAAGCCCGCGGCGTCGGCATGTGCCGGGCGCAGCACCTCGTTCTCCACCCGCGTCTTGGTCTTCCAGGCCGGGCTGCGGGTGATCTCCTCCCACATGGCCTTCTCGTCCGACGGGAGATAGGGAACGACCTTGGTGGAGTACTGGAGCGACTGGCCGGAAACCGCCTCCCGGACCTGTCGCAGGTCCTCGGTGCTCAGCTTCCCCCGGGACCAGCCGCGGGTGAGCAACGCGTCGGAGCGGGAGATCATCTCCTTGGTCCAGAACAGGTCGACCAGCGGCTGCGAGAGCGTGGTGATCCTGCCGTTGTCGACATGGCTGAGCGCAGTGAAGAGTTCGAGGTCGACCGCGATCAGATCGGTGTAGTAGCCGTAGACGGCCTTCTGCTGGTCATTGCCGCCGTCGTCGACGAGGGCGCGCTGGGCGGGCAACCGGTTGATCGCCTCGCGCGCCTTGCGGACCGCGTCGCGGACCTCGCCGGGAGCGTCGTCGGTCGCCACGTCGGAGAGCGACTGGAAGCTCCTGATCGCGTCGTCGGTCAGCTTCCGCTGCCGCTGCAGCGCGTCGGTGGCGCCCTCGTGCCGGGCGAGCGCCTCCGCGCTGAGCCGGCGCTCCGCCTGCAGGTTGTAGTACACGATGTTGGACGGCTGGCCCGCCTTCTGGGCCAACTTCCCCTGAGCGGCCTGGCGTTGGAAGTCGAGCAGGGTCTGACCACTGGTGACGGCCCAGAGGGCGGCCAGAGCGACACCGGGAACGATGGCCAGTACGAGCAGGGCCGTCCGCAGCGACATGGTGGTCGATTTGGTCCGCCGTGAGGCGCGCGTGCGCAGGGCGTGCTCCTTGACGATGATGCCAGCCTCACGACTGGTCAAATCCGTTGAGAACTTCGACACATGGATATTAGTCACACTGCAAAAATGAAAAGAAAGCGGGCTCACAAGTGCATCACTGATCACACACATCTCCGCCATCGAGATCCGAAATCACCCCTTCCGGGCCGGTTCGAGCAGCGGGCGGAGTGGTCGCGGGGGAGGTCGGAGATGCCCGGCGCCTCCGACGGGGAGCCGGAGGCGTCTGCGCACGTCCCGCTGCACACCGACGGCGTACTCCCTCTGCGCGGTGACCTGGAAGTGGTCACCCCCAGGGGCCGCGCCAGGGGGCCGGGGTGATGCCGTGCGGCTGCGGGCACGCCGGGAAGGCGCCGTGCTGCGACCGCGGCGGGGTCTGCGGTGAGCAGGGGTGAACGAGCCCCGGCGCTGTCCGCGGGTCCGAGCGCGCCGCGCTGTGCGCGACGGGCGCGGGAGGCCCGTCCCGGTGTCCGCGGTGGGCGCGGGCGAACCCACCGCGCCGGGCCGGGCGCGGCGCGCCGTACGGGTGAAGAGCGTTCGGGGATATATCTGTATTCGGTGCCCTTTGCCCGTGATGCATCATCCAGGCCCGCGACGCCCTCCCGGGGCAGGCGCGGGACGCCCGCCGGGCCCGTATGACCGCGCTCATCGTCTGCCATTTCGTCCTGGCCGCCTGCGCGCGCCCGCTGGTACGGGCTCTGGGCAGGCGTGCCTTCGTCGTGCTCGCGCTGCCACCGGCCGCCGCCACGGTGTGGGCGGCCACCCGGTGGAACACCGCCGCGTCCGGCGGCTCGGTCACCTGGTCGTGGCAGTGGATGCCGGCGTACGACGTCACCGTCGATCTGCGGCTCGACGCGCTCGCCGAGCTGATGGTGCTGCTCGCGGCCGGAATCGGCACGCTGGTCCTGCTCTACTGCGCCTCGTACTTCACCGACCGGACCCCGCAACTGGCCGGCTTCGCCGGGAACCTCCTCGCGTTCGCCGGTGCCATGCTCGCCCTGGTCCTCGCCGACGACCTGATCTCGCTCTATGTGTTCTGGGAGCTGACCACGGTCTTCTCGTACCTGCTGATCGGGTACGACAGCGAGCGGAAGCACAGCCGTCGCTCCGCGCTCCAGGCCCTCGTCGTGACCACCCTCGGCGGCCTGGCGATGTTCGTCGGCTTCCTGATCATCGGTCGGTCGGCGGGCACCTACCGGATCTCCGCCATCCTCGCCGAGCCGCCCGCCGCGAGCCTCGCCGTCTCGGTCGCGGTGGTGCTGATCCTGTGCGGCGCCCTGTCGAAGTCGGCGATCTGGCCGTTCAGCCTCTGGCTGCCGAACGCCATGGCCGCGCCCACCCCCGTCAGCGCCTATCTGCACGCCGCCGCGATGGTCAAGGCCGGCGTCTATCTGGTCGCCCGGCTCGCCCCGGCCTTCGCCGACGTGCCGGTCTGGCGGCCCGTCGTGATCGTCCTCGGCGCCGCGACCATGCTGCTCGGCGGCTGGCGCGCGCTGCGCCTCAACGACCTCAAGCTGGTCCTCGCCTACGGCACCGTCAGTCAGCTCGGCTTCCTCACCCTGCTCGCCGGGGTCGGCAACCGGGACGCGGCACTGGCCGCCTCGGTCATGATCCTCGCCCACGCCCTGTTCAAGGCACCGCTGTTCCTCGTCACCGGCATCGTCGACCATGCGGCCGGCACCCGGGACCTGCGCAGACTCTCCGGCGTCGGCCGGGCACTGCCGTACGTCTGCACGGTCGCGGTGCTCGCCGCGGCATCCATGGCCGCGCTGCCCCCGCTGCTCGGATTCGCCGCCAAGGAGGCCGCGTTCGAGGCGCTGTTGCAGGGCGACACCGCGGACCGCTGGGCACTGGGCGTCACGGTCGCCGGATCCGCGCTGACCGTCGCGTACACCGTACGGTTCGTCTGGGGCGCCTTCGCCCGCAAACCCGGGATCGAGGACACCCCCGTGCACCGGGTCGGCGCGGCGTTCCTCGCGCCGCCCGCCGTGCTCGCGCTCTGCGGGCTGGTGCTCGGACCGGGCGTCGGACGGGTCGACCGGCTGCTCAGCGCGTACGCCGACACGTTCCCCCCGTCCGCGCATCCGTACCACCTGTCGCTCTGGCACGGATTCGGTACCGCCCTGCTGCTCTCGGCCGTCGCCCTGGCGGGCGGTGCGGTGCTCTTCGCCGGGCGCGCGACCGTGACCCGGCTCTCCCGGCGGATCGCGTGGCCGACCGCCGACAGCGTCTTCGGACACCTGCTGCTCGGCCTGGAGCGGCTCTCCCTCCAGCTCACCGGCTTCGTCCAGCGAGGCTCGCTCTCCGTCTACCTCGCCACCACCCTCCTCGTCATGCTCGTCGGTCAGCTGACCGTCCTGGGGGTGGACCAGCCCTGGCGCGGAGCCGTCGTCCCGCGAGCCTGGGACGTCCCGCTCCAGGGCGCCGTCGCCGTGCTGACCTGCACGGCCGCCCTGCTCTGCCTCACCGTCGGCCGCCGGATGAAGGCCGTGGTCCTGGCGGGACTGACCGGATACGGGGCCGCGCTGCTCTTCGTCGTCCAGGGCGGCCCGGACCTGGCGCTCACCCAGTTCTGTGTCGAGACCGTGTCGATGATCGTGTTCGTGCTGGTGCTGCGGCGGATGCCGGTGCGCTTCCAGGAGTCGGTCAGCACCCGGCGGCGTGCGCTGCGCATCCCGGTGGCGCTGGCCGCGGCGGCGACGCTCGGCGCCGTGGTGTGGGTCGCGGCGGCCGCCCGCACGGCACCACCGGCCGGGGCGGCCATGGTCGAGGAGGTCTCCCACCACGGCCTCAAGGACGTGGTGGCGACCATCCTGGTCGATCTGCGCGCCTGGGACACGATGGGGGAGTCGGCCGTGCTCGCCGCCGCGGCGATCGGCGTGACGAGTCTGATCTATCTGCACCGCCGCACCGAGGGGGAGTCGCTGCGGGAGGAGGTCCGGGGACGCACCGCGTGGTCGCTGGCCGGGCCCGAGCTGACGGGACTGCCGCACGGTGACGAGGGGGCGCCGGAGCGCGGCTGGCTCGCGGCCGGCTCGACGCTCGCACCCGAGCACCGCTCGATCGTCTTCGAGGTCGTGGCCCGGCTGCTGTTCCACCCGGTCCTGGTCCTCTCCGTGTATCTGCTGTTCTGTGCCGAGAACATGCCGGGCGGCGGCTTCGTCGGCGGGCTCGTCGCCGGGCTGGCCCTGATCACCCGCTATCTGGCGGGCGGCCGTTTCGAACTCGCCGAGGCGGCACCCCTGCAGCCCGGACTCTTCACCGGACTCGGGCTGTTCATCTCCACCGGCGTCGCCCTGCTCGGCCTCTCCGAGGGAACGGTCCTGCACGCCTGGACCCATCACGGCCGGCTGCCGCTGATCGGTGAATACCACCTGGGCACCCCGGTCCTCTTCGACTTCGGCGTCTATCTCCTGGTCCTGGGCGTGGTGCTGGACATCGTGCGCGCGCTCGGCGCCAAGATCGACCGGCAGATCGAGCGGGCGGCGTTCGAGAAGGCCGTCGCGGCGAGCACCCGCACCCCACCCGGAGCGGAACCCGGGACGGGAGGCACCCCCGGATGAGGGTCAGCGCCTCGCTCCTGGCAACCGCCGCGGTGCTGTGCGCGGTCGGCGGCATCCTCATGCTCACCCGGCCCCTCACCCGCATCCTGCTCGGCGCGGTGATCGCGAGCAACGGCATCAATCTGCTCGTCCTCGCCGCGACGGGGTCGGCCGGCCGGGAACCGCTGCTCTACGGCGTCCCGCTGCACCGGGTCACCGACCCCCTGCCGCAGGCCATCGCGCTCACCGCGATCGTCATCACCCTCGCCACCACGGCGTTCCTCCTCGCCATGGCCTACCGCAGTCACCAGCTCACCGGCACCGACGAGGTCCACGACGACGACGAGGACCGCCGCATCGCACTGCGTTCCGAGGTGCTGGGGGAGCGGGACGAACTGCGTGAGCGCTACCGGGCCGCCACCGACGTCACGGAGGAGGACCGTGCCCGCTACCGCGAGCAGCGCCGCCGCCTGCGGGCCAGGCTGCGCGCCGACCGCGCCCTCCAGGCCCGCGGCCGGTACGCCACCGGGGACCTCTGGCACGACGTACTGGGTGCGGACCCCGAGGACTACGCACAGAAGCAGGTCCATGCCGACGCCGACCCGGGAGCCACCGGATGAACGCACTCGTCCCCCTGCCGGTACTGCTGCCGCTCTGCGCCACCGGCCTGAGCCTCGCCGTCGGTACCCGGCTCAAGCAGGTCCAGCGCTTCGTCAGCGTCGCCGTGCTCACGGCCGTGCTCGGACTCTCCCTCACCCTGATGGTCGTCGCCGACACCCGAGGCCCGCTCACCGTCCACCTCGGCGACTTCGCCCCGCCGCTCGGCATCACACTGGTCGCCGACCGGCTGTCCGGGCTCATGCTGTCGGTCTCCTCGGCCGTCACGCTCTGCGTGCTGATCTACTCCCTCGGCCAGGGCATGGCGGACCGGGACGAGGAGACACCCGTGGCGGTCTACCACCCCGCCTACCTGATCCTGGTCGCCGGGGTCTCCTGCACCTTCCTCTCCGGTGACCTCGTCAACCTCTATGTCGGCTTCGAGATCATGCTGGTCGCCAGCTTCGTCCTGCTCACCCTCGGCGGCACCGGACCCCGGATCCGCGCGGGCTCCACCTACGTGATCATCTCGCTGTTCTCGTCCATGCTGTTCCTCACCGCCATCGCCATGACGTACGCGGCCACCGGCACCGCCAACTTCGCCCAGCTGGCCGGCCGGCTCGCCGAACTCCCGCTCGGGGTACAGACCCTGATCCAGGCGATGCTGCTCACCGTCTTCGCCATCAAGGCCGCCGTCTTCCCGCTCGCCGCCTGGCTCCCCGACTCCTATCCGACCGCGCCCGCCCCCGTCACCGCGGTCTTCGCCGGCCTGCTCACCAAGGTCGGTGTCTACTGCATGCTGCGCACGGAGACCCTGCTCTTCCCGGGAAACCGGCTCGGCGACCTGCTGATGGCCGCCGCTCTCGCCTCGATGGTGGTCGGCATCCTCGGAGCCGTCGCCCAGACCGACCTGAAGCGACTGCTCTCCTTCACCCTCATCAGCCACATCGGCTTCATGGTCTTCGGCATCGGCCTCGCCACCCGGGACGCGTACGGGGGCGCGATCGTGTACGTCGCCCACCACATCACCGTCCAGACCACGCTCTTCCTGGTGACCGGGCTGATCGAGCGCCGGGGCGGCACCACCGAACTCACCCGGATCGGCGGACTGGCCAAGGCCGCCCCGCTGCTCGCCGTCCTCTTCTTCGTGCCGGCCATGAACCTGGCCGGCATCCCGCCGCTGTCCGGTTTCATCGGCAAGCTCGGGCTGATGCGGGCCGGTGTCGCCGACGGCGGCGTCTGGGCATGGATCCTCGTCGTCGGGTCGGCCGTGACCAGCCTCCTCACCCTGTACGTGACGGCCAAGGTCTGGAATCTGGCGTTCTGGCGGGCCGCGCCGCCCGGACAGACCGCGGCCGGCACCGTCCTGGAGTCCGACTCCGACGAGGACGACGACGACGTCGACGAGGGCCCCGACCACATCCCCGGCAGCGGCGACGAAGGGGTCCGCCCGCGCCATCAGCCCGCCGGGCGCGCGGTGGCGGCCACCCTGCACGGACACGCCGTCACCACCACGACGCAGCTCCCACGGCTGATGACCGCGGCCACCGCGGCGACCGTCGTGCTCGGACTCGCCTTCACCGTGCTCGGCGGACCACTGACCTCCTACACCGACCGCGCGGCCGCCGAACTCATCGCACGCACCCCCTATGTCGAGGCGGTGCTCGGCCGGTGAGACGCCGCATCAGACTGTCCTTCCGGAACAAGGACCTGCCGCCCTTCAGCTGTGAGTTCGCCGGTCGGCGGCGACGCGTCCTGGACCTCCCGCTGATCGCCTGGCTCACGTTCATCTGGGTACTGCTCTGGTCCAGCCTCCACTGGGCCAACGTACTCACCGGCGCGGTCGTCGCGGTGGCCGTCTGCCTGGCCTTCCCGCTGCCCCGGGTCGACCTCGGGCTCCGCCTGCACCCCTGGGGCATCCTGCTGCTCGCCGGCTATCTGCTCTACGACATGTACACCTCGGGCGTACGGGTCACCCGGCAGATCTTCGTCGACCATCCGCACCGGGCCGCGGTCATCGCCGTACCGTTGCGCTGCCGCTCCGACCTGATGCTCGCGGCCACCGCCGTCGCCGTGTCGAACGTCCCCGGCGGATCGATCGTCGAGGTGCGCCGTTACACGGCCACCCTCTTCCTGCACGTCCTCGACGCGGACAGACCCGCCGCACTCGACGCGGCGCGGCGCTCCGTCTGGCGGCTCGAACGGCTGATCGTCCGAGCCTTCGGCACCCCGGACGAGATCGCCCGCGTCGCCGAACCACCTCCACCGGTCCGGCACGAGAGGGGAGAGCGGGCATGAGCGTGCCGGAGACCATCGACCGGGTGCTGCTCATCGCGGCCGTCGTGGTGATCGTCGTCGCCGGAGCGGGGCTCCTCGCCCGGATCTGGTGGGGCCCCTCCATGCTGGACCGGGCCATCTCACTGGATGTGTGCGCCGCCCTCATCATCGCGGGCCTCGGTGCCAAGTCCGCCTTCGCGCGCGACCCGTTCTACTTCCCGATCATGCTCGTGCTGGCCTTCCTCGGGTTCACGGGGTCGGTGGGCATCGCGCGATTCATCGCCGTGCGCGACCGGCCGACGCCGAGGCGCGGTGCGCAGGCGACCGGGAGGCACGGCGGGCGCGACGGCACCGAGGGAGGAACACGGTGAAGCTCTGGCTCCAGATCCTCGACATGGCCGGTGCGGTACTGGTCCTCGTCGGCGCGGCCATCTGTCTGCTCGGGGTGATCGGGATGCTGAGGCTGCCGGACGTGCTGTCCCGCAGTCATGCCGCCACCAAGCCGCAGACCCTCGGCATGCTCCTCGTTCTCGGCGGGGTGGCCCTGCGGCTGCGCAGCGGCATGGATCTCGCCACCCTCGCGCTGATCGGCTTCTTCCAGATGATGACCGGTCCGGTCGCCGCCCATCTGGTGGCGCGATCCGCCTACCGGACCGGGCAGATCGACCACGGCGAACTGCTCTTCGACGAACTGGACGAGCAGCTGACCGAGGAGAACTGAGACCTCCGGTGGCCGGCCGCCGGGGTCCTTCGTCCGGATCAGGCCTGATCACCGCCCCTGGCCGGGAATCTCCCGACCGACGGAACCACGCCGACGAGGACGCGGTGTCGCGTTTCTTCAAGACCGCGTCCCCGGACAGCCCTCAGGCTCCGCCCATGAGCGAAGTCGACCTTCTTTCGGGTGTGCTGTCCAAGACCGGAGACGTCATCGAGGGTGTCGGGGCGGACCAGTTGAGCCTTCCGACGCCGTGCGACGACTACGACGTCGAGGCATTGATCCATCACATCGTCGGATGGCTGCTCGTGTTCGAGGCCGGCGCCCAGGGCCGGTCCCACGACGCCGACGCGGCGAACCACCGGTGCGGCGCCGACCCCGCCCGCGAGTTCCGTACCGCAGCGGTCGGTGTCGTCGCCGGATGGGAGAAGTACGGATTCGACCGCCAGGTCACGGCCTTGAGCGGCAGCCTGCCGGGCGAAACGGTGTTCGGCATGACCCTCATGGAGTACCTGACCCACGGCTGGGACCTGGCGGTCGCCACCGGGCAGCCGATCCCCTACACCGATCAGGAAGCGGCAGCAGTCCTGACCCGCGCGGAGGCCACACTGCAGCCGCAGTACCGGGGCGAGAACATGCCGTTCGGTCCGGCCGTTCCCGTCGGCGAGGACGCCTCGGTCGTCGACCGGCTCGTGGCCTTCCTCGGACGCCGGCCGTTCCCGGCGCCGTAGCCGCCGCTCCGGGGGGACGTGCCGGTGACACCGCGCGCCGAAGCGCCACGAGCCCGCCGTCCCCGCCCCGTCCCGCCGCTCCGTCTTCCGCGACACCACCGCCCGCCCGGTTCCTCCCACGTGTCGGTGGCACCCCGGGCTAGCCTCCGCATCATGCTCCGTATCACCGACAGCCGCACCGGTCACCTGGTGGAGATCCCCGCCGCACCGCGCCGCCTCCTGCGCAGCTGCGTCCATCTGCCGGCCGCCGGTGGCACCGGGATCGGCCCGGTACACCTGCGGGTCCTGCTGATCGGTGACGTACTGGCGCGCGCCGCGGAGCTGAACGGTCTGCAGGTCGTCACGGTCCTCACCACACCGGAGCTGACGCAGGACCAGAAACAGGCGCTCGACCGTGTGATGGCGGTGCTCGGCATCCATCCTCCGGTGGTCGTCGGTGCCCGTCGTCCCGACGCGGCACTCGGCGGCCCCGCCGACGTGCACGTGGCCACCCGGGGCAAGGACACCGGCGACACCACGGGCGGGGTCCGGATGGAGGTGGGGGAGGTCGGCACGGTCCTCCCGGAGGAGGGCGCCCCCGACCCCGGTCGCCTTCTCGCCCCGGAACTCCCGGACGCGTCCGCGCCGGAGGCCGCCGATCCACTGGCGGTACGTCTGCTGTTGCTCGGCCGCCCCTACGAGGCGCCGGTGACGGTCACCGGCGAAGCGCTGGCCGATGCCCGGCAGACCCTGCGGCGGTGGCGCCGGCAGGTGGCGGACTGGGCACAGGAGCCGTCCAGGCCGATCCCCGCGGAACTGCTGCGGGAGTCGCACGCGGCGCTCGCCGACGACCTCGGTGTCGCCGCCGTCCTGGATCTGCTGGCCGATGTGGCGGGACGGTCCGAGGTGCCGGCCGGTGCCAGGTTCGAGACCTTCGCCCATCTCGACCGCGTCCTCGGCCTGGACCTCGTCCGCGACGTCGGCCACCAGCGCTGACCGGAACGCCCCGCACGGCGGTGAACGGGCGCGACTTTCTCCCGCCCGGGGGTACGGCCTGCTCGGCAATGGGGCCGGTGCTCCGAAGCCCGGAGGGGGGCGGGGCCACAGGCCGGTTCCGCGCGTCGCCCGACCCGATGACCGCCGACGCTCCACGCCCTCATACGCGATCCGGCATCACGCCCGCCTCGTCCACCGCGCAACACGCCCGCGCGGTCGGTCGTGTCGTGATGCGCGGCTGGGTGAGTGCCGCGCCGACGACCAGGCCGACCGCGACGGCAAGGATCCCGGACAGTCGCGGCACGAAGCCCGCGGTGACGGCGAGGGCCGCGGATCGGGTCCGGGAACATCAGGAAGCGCGGGGTGCCGTTCGCACGGTGCGGTCCGCCCGCGCCACCGGGCTCCAGCCCGGCCGGACCGCCTCCGGGAAGCGGCTGTCAGGGGTCATGACGCCGAAGGGACGGCGCCCCCCTTGCCCTTCTTCGGTGGTGCGGTGCTCAGGCCGAACGGGGCCGCTTCGAGGGTTCCTGCCCCGGTGCCCGAGGCGCGGGCGTCCGCCAGGTCCGGCGTGAGGTCGTTCCTGGTGGCGTAGCGCGTGTACCAGATCTCGTCGATGCCGAGCTCGTCGAGCGCGCTCCTCTGGGCCGGGGTGGGCCGGGTGACGTACTGCCGGGCGACGATCGGCCGACCGGTGTCGGTGAAGGTGAAGTCGGCCTTGTCGTCGCCGTGGTGGTAGGACCAGCGGACCTGGCTGTAGCAGTCCCTGGGGTAGGCCGGCGGAGTACGAGATCCCCGGCCCACCGATGCTCTAGAGGCCCTGGGCGGCGCCCCGCAGCATCGTCTCCCGCGCCTCGACGAGGTCGAGGAGTTCCCCCGTGACGAAATCGTCCACCGGGCAGGCGCCCGACCACGTCGAGAAGAAGCGGTCCGTCAGCTTCTGGCTGGTCGAGATCGCCCTCAGCATCTCCATGCGGTGCTCCGGCGGATCGAGCTTCGCCGTCGCGAGCGTATTGCGGTACTCCGGCAGCAGCAGCGCCGTGCGGCGCTCCGCGAACCGGTCCAGCGCGGCCCGCAGCCGGGCCGGGTCGCGCAGGTCCGCGCCGACGCAGTCCGCCAGCAGTTGGGCCTGGGTGAACGCGTCGGTGATGCCGCGCGCGGTGATGGAATCCTTGTGGTGCCCGGCGTCGCCGATCAGCACCCAGCCCGGACCGGCCGCTTGCCGGAAGAAGTTTCGCTGATCGCCAGTGCCGAACATCCGCTCGACGTTCCGGCCGTCCGCCATGCGCGCGCGTACCTCCGGCGATGTCTGCTCGATCCCGGTGAGGAACGACCGTCGCACATCATTGCGGATACGCCCGAACTCCTGCTGCGGGAAGTACGCGGCGATCAGCGTCGTCTCGTCGTTCGTCGGAACCAGCCCGACCCAGTGTCCCGGTGTGTCGTACAGCTCGAACGTCGAGGTCAGGCTCTCCCAGTAGGTGTAGTAGACGCAGGCCAGGGTCGAATCCTCGACCACGAGCGGCGCGCGGACCGCCGCGGCCACCGTCGAGCGCATCCCGTCGGCCCCGATCACCAGCGTGGCCCGCTCCACCGTCTCCCCGGCCCCCCCGGACCGCAGCCGGACGCCGGAGACCCGGTCGCCGTCGAACACCAGCCCCGTGACGCGGCAGTTGTCCCGGAACTCGGCCCCCGCCCGGACCGCCGCGTCCGCGAGCACCGCGTCGAGCAGGTGCCGCCGGGGCGCGTAGGCCCTGTGGTGCCCCTGGACGGGCCAGGAGCACCCTTCGAGCGTCACGTCCCCGGTCGTGTACCGGACACGGTCGATCGGCGGACACCCGGTGGCGACCACCTCGTCCAGCACACCCCACCGGTCCAGCAGGGCCACGCCGGGCTGGTGCAGATACAAGGTGGACAGGGTGTCCTTCGGGAACGCGGCCCGCTCCACCAGGAGAACGCGGTACCCGGAGCGCGCGAACAGCATCGCCGCCGGGGCCCCAGCGGCCCGCGCGCCCACCACGATCACGTCATACATGACAGGTCTCAGCTCCCCGCCCGGATACGCCGAGCCAGCCGCCCCGGCGTCGGCGCGTCGAAGATCATCGTTACGGTCAGCTCCAGGCCCATCTCGGCCCTGGCCTTCCGGACCAGCCGGGTCGCGAGCAGCGAGTACCCGCCCAGGTCGAAGAAGTCGTCGTCCAGACCGACGTCGGACACGCCCAGGACCTCGCCGTACCAGGCGCACAGCGCCTCCTCGAACGGGTCCTCGGCCCCTGCTCCGGCCCCCGTGACGAAGTCCGGAGCGGCCAGGGCCGGGCGGTCCAGCTTCCCGTGCGGCGTCAGCGGGAGTTCTTCGAGGACGGCCACCGCCGCCGGCACCATGTGCTCCGGCAGCCGTTCGGCGGCCGCGTCGCGCACCTCGCGCGCGGTGATCCCTCCGGGGGTCCGCGGGACGACGTACGCCACGAGCCGTTTGTCCCCCGGCCGGTCCTCCCGCAGCACCACGGCCACCTGCGCGACGGCGGGCAGCGCGGTGAGCACGGCTTCGATCTCACCCGGTTCCACGCGGAACCCGCGGACCTTCACCTGGCTGTCGGCCCGGCCGACGAACTCCAGTTCGCCGTCGTTGCGCCGACGTACGACATCGCCGGTGCGGTACATCCGCGCACCGGCCCCGGCGAACGGACATGCGACGAACCGTGCCGCCGTCAGCCCGGACCGGTTCAGATAGCCTCGGGCCAGTGCGTCCCCGGCGACATACAGCTCCCCGGACGCGCCTTCGGGCACCGGCGACAGCGTGTCGTCCAGCACGAAGACCTCGCCGCCCACCACGGGACGGCCGATCGGCGGGGTCCGGCCGGGGTCCAGGGGACCGCTGACCGTGGCCCAGATCGTCGTCTCGGTCGGCCCGTAGGCGTTCAGCAGCCGACGGCCCGGCGACCAGCGGTCCACCAGTTCCCCGCCGACGGCCTCGCCGCCCAGCACGATCGTCACCCCGGCCGGGAACCGGTCCTCCGCCACCGTGGCCAGCACGGACGGCGACACCGGGGCATGGGTGACGGCATGTCTGCGGACGGTCTCCGCGAGGCCGTCGCCGGCCCGGTCCGGCTCGGCGGCCACGACCAGCGTTCCGCCGCGCAGCAGGGCCATCGTGATCTCCCAGAACGACGCGTCGAAGCTCTGCGACGCGGCGTGCAGAATCCGGCTGTCCGGGCCGATGCCGAGCCGTCCGGCATAGGTCGCCGCGAGCGCGGCGATACCCGCATGGGTGACCACCACGCCCTTCGGCCGGCCCGTCGAACCCGATGTGTGGATCAGATACGCCGTGTCGGCCACCCGTAACGGCATACGGCGGTCCGCGTCGGTCAGGTCGCCGGCCGGCAGTGAGTCGGGGATCTCGCCGAGCAGCAGCCGGTCGACACCCGAGGGCAGCCGGGGAGCGTATTCCCCGGCCGTCACGAGCACGTCCGGAGCCGCGTCCTCGAACAGGAACCTGATCCGCTCCGGGGGATAACCGGGATCGACCGGGAAGTAGGCACCACCCGCCTTCATCACCCCCAGCATGGCCACGACCATGGAGACCGACCGCGGCACCGTCACGGCCACCACCGACTCCGGGCCGACGCCTCGCGCGGTCAGGAGCCGCGCGAGCCGGTTCGCGCGTGCGTTCAGCTCGGCGTAGGTGACCGATGCGCCGCCGAAGACGACGGCCGACGCGTCCGGTGTGCGCGCCGCCTGCGCCTCGAACAGCACGGGCAGGGTCGCCGGCGTGGGGGAGCGCACGGAGTCGCGGGCCTCGTCGTTCTCGCTGATTGCGCTCATGGCTGTGACCTCCTACTCCTGGGTGCGCAGGGGCAGGTTCCAGACGCCGGTGAGGTCCGGCGTGTCCAGGAATGTCGGCAGGTTCTGGGGATTCGTGCGCAGTACGGGGAACCGGTCCAGCAGGATGTCCAGCGCGATCCGGCCCTCCAGCCGCGCCAGTGGAGCGCCGAGGCAGAAGTGGATGCCCCGGCCGAAGCCCAGATGCGGGTTGGGGTCGCGGGCGGGATCGAAGACGTGCGGATCGGCGAACTGGCGCTCGTCGCGGTTGGCGGCCGACACCCAGACCTCCAGCATCTGGTCCTTCGGCACCCGCTGCCCGGCGATCTCGACGTCGGTGTTGGTCGCCCGGTAGGCGGCCGCGATCGGGCTGAGGAAGCGCAGCGACTCCTCGATGGTGGTGCGGATCAGCGACCGGTCCGCGCGCACGCGCTCCGCCACGTCCGGATAGGTGTCCAGACAGAGGATCGTGTTGCCCAGCAGCATGGTCGTGGTCACGTGTCCGGCCATGATCAGCAGGTTGGCGAAATTCCCGATCTGGTTGTCGCTCAGCCGGACGCCGTCGACCTCGGCCTGGATCAGATCGGTCAGCAGGTCCGCACGGGGCTTCCGTCGGCGGTCGGCGGCATGCTCCTTCAGATAGTCCTTCATCTGCTGCTGCGTCTTCTCCTGCGCGGCGATGGCCCGCGCCTGTTCACCACTGTCGTCGTTGGTCGAGACCTGGGACCGCTCGCCCATGGTCTCCTCGGCCCACCGCCTGAACAGGTCACGGTCCTCGTTCGGTACACCGAGCAGGTCGGCGATCACGATCACCGGCAGCGGGTAGGCCAGCTTGGAGACGAGGTCGAACTCCTCGGTGTCGATCTCATCCAGGAGTTCATGGGTCAGCTCGGCGATCCGCGGCCCGAGTGCGTTCACGACCTTCGGGGTGAACGCGCGAGTGACCAGATTGCGCAGCTTCTGGTGCTCCGGCGGGTCGAGGTGGGTCAGGTCACCGTCGAAGTCCCACTCGTCGGCGCCGGGTATGAAACGCTTCGCGACCTCGGACGAGAACGTCGCCGGATCGTTGAGGATCTGCACCGCCTCCGGATAGCCGTAGACGTGCCAGAGGCCCAGCTCCTCGTCGAACTGCACCTTCGGGTCGGGCAGGCCGCCGCGCAGCCAGGTCTGCTTCGGATGGATGCCCCATTTGTCGGCGAGCGGGGTGGCGTTGGTCATCGGAACTCTCCTCAGCGGGTGTGCAGCGGCAGCGACGAAACGCCGATGACGTGCGGGATCTCCATGAAGACGGGAGGGTCGGCCGGGTCGGTGCGCAGGACCGGGAACCGGTCCAGCAGATGGTTCAGCGCGATCCGGCCCTCCAGCCGCGCCAGTGGTGCCCCGAGGCAGAAGTGGATGCCCCGGCCGAATCCGAGGTGCGGGTTGGGGTCGCGGCCCGGATCGAACACCTCGGGGCGGGCGAACTGGCGCGGGTCACGGTTGGCGGCGCCGAGCCAGGCCACGACCACCTGGTTCGCCGGGATTCGCTGCCCGGCCAGCTCGGTGTCCGTCGTCGTCGCCCGGTAACTGCCGGCGATGGGGCTGAGGTAGCGGAGCACCTCCTCGATCGTCGACGGCACGAGCGAGCGGTCTGCACGTACCCGTGCCGCCTGTTCGGGATGGTGGTCCAGGCACAGCACGGCGTTCCCGAGCAGCGCCGTCGTGGTGGCGTGGCCGACGACCAGGACCTCGTTGGCGAAATTGACGACCTCGTGGTCGGTCAGCCGTTCGCCGTCGACCTCGGCCTCGACCAGCAGGGTCAGCAGGTCCGCACGGGGCCGACGCCTGCGTTCGGCCGCCTGTTCCAGCATGTACGCGAACATTTCGGGGATGTGACGTATCGCGGCTGCCGCATCCTGCTCGGAGTCGGAATCGTCCGGCCCCGGCTTGCCCTCGGCGCTCGCCGCCATCCGGTCCACCCACTGCTTGAACAGCCCGTGGTCGGCGGCCGGCACCCCGAGCAGTTCGGCGATCACGGTCACCGGCAGCGGGTAGAGCAGGTCCTGGACCAGCTCCAGTTTCGACTGGCCGGCGACCTTGTCGAGCAGTTCCACGGTGACCTCGTGGATGCGCGGTTCGAGGGAGGCCACGATCCTGGGCGTAAAGGCCCGGCTGACCAGCCGGCGCATCTTGCCGTGCGCCGGCGGGTCCAGTTGCAGCAGGCTGCCCTCGTTGAACGACTCGTCGAGAGCGGCGTCCTCGCCGAGGAACAGTTGGCGGGTGTCGGACGAGAAGGTGCCGGGATCACCGAGCACCTCCAGGACCTCCGGGTAACCGCAGACGTTCCAGAAGCCCATCCGCTCGTCGAACCGCACGTACTTCTCCGGTGAGCGCCCCCGCAGCCACGCGTGGGAGGGGTGGATGCCCCACCGGTCGGCGAGTGTGACCATGAGTTCTCCGTAAGTCATCGGGACCGGGGGTCGGGGCGCGGCTGATGACGGCTCATGCCGGGTCGGCGGCCATGGCATCGCGCAGGCTCTTCGGCCGCAGGTCCGTCCAGTTCTCCTCGACGTAGTCCAGGCACTGACGGCGGGTGCTCTCGCCGAACACGATGCGCCAGCCGGCCGGGATCTCGGCGAACGCCGGCCACATCGAGTGCTGCTCCTCCTCGTTCACCAGGACGTAGAACTGGCCGTTGTCGTCGTCGAACGGATTGGTGCTCATCGGGGCCCTCCTCGGTTGGACGGAACTCAGCGGGCGTTGGTGACCGGCTGCCGCGACATGGCACCGTCGAAGCCCTGGGGGCGGGCGGCCATCCGGGCCACCATCGAGTCGGCGATCTCGCCGCCGCGCACGGCCATGTTGGACAGCAGTGACGACGAGAGACCGTGCGTGTGCTCGGTGCCGCCCTGGAGATATATCCCACAGTCCAGCTCTGGCGCCGTCACCACGCGGTAGTCACGGTCGACCCGGTAGCGGCCCTTGTCGTCGCGGGCGCAGTGGCCGTCGAGTTCGCCCATCAGGCCGGCCGCGTCCATCGGTCGGTAGCCGGTGGCGAAGACGACCGCGTCCACGTCGAACGTCGAGGGCGCCTCGGTGAGCAGCGAGTGCGTCGTCACGCGCAGGTCGTCGCCGACACGCATCACGTTCTCCACACGGGAGAGGGGGAGGAAGTCCAGCCGCGGTTCGCCGTCGACCTCGTCCTCGTAGAACCGGCGGAAGAGGTCGCGGATGACCTCGTCGTCCACCACTGAGTAGTTGGTGTTCTTGTGGTACTTCCAGAACGCGTCGCGGGAACGGTCGGAGCCGTAGAAGTAGTCGTCGACGGCAGCGGGGTCGAAGATGCGGTTGGCGAACGGGGTGTCGTCGGCGATCGAGTAGCCGTAGGCCGGTATGACCGCCGACACCTGGGCGTGCGGCAGGCGGTCGTGCAGGTGCCGGACGATCTCCGCCGCGCTCTGCCCGCCCCCGACCACCGCGACCCTCCTCAGGGCGCGGTGATCCCAGCGTCCGAAACGGACGAGGAACTCGGAGCTGTGACAGATCCGTTCGTCGCCGGACTCGATGCCGACCGGCAGGTGCGGAACCAGCCCGGTGGACACGACGAGGTTCCGCGTCGTCACATGCCGGGTGCCGGCCGGCCCGGCCAACTCGACCTCCAGCCGGTCCACCCGTCCGTCGGCCGTGCGTGCCCCCGGCCGGACGGCGAGCACCTCCGTGCCGTAGCTCACCCGGTCCGCCAGTCGCGCCGCGGCCCATTCCAGGTAGCTGTGGAACTCACGGCGGGTCGGGAAGAAGTCCTGGTTGTTCACGAACCCCGTCAGCCGGCCCACCTCGTGCAGGTACGAGATGAAGCTGAAGCGCGACAACGGGTTCCGGAAGGTCGCCAGGTCCTTGAGGAACGAGATCTGCATCTTCGCCGAGGGCAGCAGCATCCCGCCGTGCCAGCCGAACGTCCGCCGGCGCTCGAAGAAGGCGGCGGAGACCGGGTAGTTGCCTGCGGCATGCTCTTCCAGGGCCACCGCGAGCGCCAGGTTGGCCGGGCCGAACCCTACACCCACGACATCAAAAGTTTCCGTGCCGGATGTTGCCATAGAATTTTACGCCCCGTTCGTGGCAGAAGGATTATTCATTTCCTGCGAGCCGCCGATTGACGACCTGGCAGATCTGAGCCGCCGGGCCCGGCAGATACATGTCCACGTGAGTGCTGCGAATAGCGTACTCGCGAACTGATCCCTCGATAAGAGGTTTCCACAGTTCAGCATGCGATCCCTCGGGATTCAGGGTGGCATTGAAGAACAGCACATCGCCCCGGAACACCGGCTGCTTGAATTCCTGGAGCATGGCAATGTGTTGGACCATGATGCTCGCCGCGTTGTCCACCAGCGACGTTCGGTCCCCGTCGTCCATACCGGCCAGGGGCGGAAGATAGCCGCGGAAGAAGTCCCGCACCTCCGACGCGTCCGGTGTCTGCTCGCCGGCGAACCAGGTGCTGGGCACCGAGTCCAGCAGCGCGAGCAATTCGACTTCGTGCCCGCGCCGCTGCAACTCGGCTGCCATTGCGTGAGCGATCGTACCGCCCAGGGACAGCCCCAGGAGGCAATACGGGCCCTCCGGCTGAATTTCGCGGATGCGCGCCAGATAGTCGTCCGTCATCGCGTCGATCGATTCCGGCACCGGTGAACCGTCGAAACCGCGGGCCTGAATCCCGTAGAGGGGGCGGTCGTCCGTGAGCAGCCTGGCGAAGCCCAAATAGGCCCACGACAGCCCGACGCCCGGATGCACGAACCACAAGGGCGTGCCGTCGCCCCCCGTACGTATCGGCAGTACCACCCCGAAGGGATCGGTGAGGCCGTCCGCATCGGTGCCGGAAGCCAGTTGCGCGGCCAGTTCCGCCACGGTCGGGGAGGCGAAGACGACCCGGATCGGAACATCGACGCCGAGCATCGTATGGATGCGCGCCACCAGCCGGCCGGCCAGCAGCGAATGCCCGCCGAGAGCGAAGAAGTCGTCGTCGATTCCGACCCGGTCCAGGCCCAGGATCTCGGCGAACAACCCGCACATGACCTCTTCCTGCGGTGTGCGCGGCGCCCGGCCGGCGGCCACCGCCCCGTAGTCCGGCGCCGGCAGCGCACGCCGGTCGACCTTCCCGTTGGGCGTCAGGGGCATCCGGTCGAGTACGACGACGGCCGAAGGCATCATGTAGGCGGGCAGCCGCTCACGCAGGAAGCCCGTGAACCCGTCCGGCCCGGCGTCGCCCGTGAGTACGACGTACCCGACCAGCCGCACGTCGCCGGGCCGGTCCTCCCGTGCGACGACCACGGCCTGATCAACGGCCGGGTGCGCGGTCAGCGAGGCCTCGACGTCTCCCGTCTCGACCCGGAACCCGCGCACCTTCACCTGGAAGTCGGCACGGCCGACGTAGTCGATCCGGCCTCCGTGCCACCACCGCACGAGGTCACCGGTGCGGTACATCCGGGCTCCGGCCTCGAAGGGGCAGGCCACGAACCGCTCGGCGGTCGCACCGGGCCGGTGGGAGTAGCCGCGCGCCAGGCCATCGCCGGCCAGGTACAGCTCCCCGACCGTGCCCGGTGGCACCGGACGCAGGTACTCGTCGAGGACGTAGACGCGGGTGTTGGAGATCGGCCGGCCGATCGGCGGCTCGCCCGCGGAGCCGACGACCCGTCCGGCCGTCGAAAAGATCGTGGTCTCGGTGGGCCCGTACAGATTGGTCACCTCCGCGGCGGCCGACCGCAGCGTCCCGGCCAGGGCGGACGACAGGGCCTCACCACCGACGAGCACGCGCAGGCCGCGCAGGCCGGCGGCATCGTGCGTGGTGAGCATCTGCCACAACGACGGCGTGCCCTGCATGATCGTCACCCCGTGGGACCGGATCAGTTCAAGCAGCGCGGACGGCTGGGTGACGGCTTCGTCGGACGCGAGGACGACCTTGGCGCCGGCCAGCAGTGGAAGGTACATCTCCAGGCCCGCGATGTCGAAGGCGATCGTGGTGACGGCCAGCAGAACGTCGTCACCGTCCAGCGGGAACAGCTCGCCCATCGACGCGAGGAGGTTGCCCAGCGCCCGGTGCGGGACCACCACGCCCTTCGGCCGGCCGGTCGAACCCGACGTGTAGATCACATAGGCCGCGCTGTCCCCGGGGACCGGGACGGCCGGTGCCGTGTCCTGGCGACCGGACAGATCCTCGGGCAGCTCCCTCAGCACCAGAGCCGGTTCGCAGTCGCTGAGCACCAGGTCGACGCGGGACGCCGGATGTCCGGGGTCGATCGGCACGTACGCCGCGCCCGCCTTGAGCACACCGAGCAGGGCGACGACCAGGTCGGCGGAGCGCGGCAGCAGCAGCGCGATCCGGTCGTCGGGCCGCACCCCCTGCCCGATCAGCCAGTGGGCCAAGCGGTTCGCCCGGACATCCAGCTCGCGGTAGGTCACCGACGTTCCGCCGAAGATCAGAGCGACGGCGTCCGGTGTTCTGGCCGCCTGGTGCCCGAAGAGGACGTGCACGGGCAGATCCGGCAGCGGCGCGGTCGTCTCGTTGAACTCCCGCAGCAGTTGCGCCTCTTCACTCGGCTCCATCAAACGGGCAGCGCTGACCGGCAGGTGCGGGTCGGCGGCCAGTTGGCCCAGCAGCCCGGCGAGCTGAACGGAGATGTGCTCGACGGCGGACCGCTCCAGCGCGTGCTGCTGGTACTGGAGACCGATACGCAGATGCGGGTCGGCCGAGGCGCCGACGACCAGCGGATAGTGCGTGCCCCCGAGGGTGCTCATTCCGGTGATGCTGACGCCCGCCCCGTCGTTCGCCTCCGCGATCGCCGCGCTGTCGACCGGATAGGACTCGAACAGCACCACCGTGTCGAACAGCGCGCTCACGCCGGCGGCCCGGTGCAGTTCCGACAGGCTGTGATGATGGTGGTCCATCAGCGCGGCCTGCCGGCGTTGGAGGTCGGTCAGCAGTCCGGCGAACGTGTCGTTCGCCGCGTACCGCATCCGCACCGGCAGTGTGTTGACGAACAGACCGACCATCGAGTCGATTCCCGGCACCGCGGGCGGTCGGCCGGACACGGTGGCCCCGAACGCGACGTCGTCCCGGCCGGTCAGCCGGCCCAGGAGGACACCCCAGACGCCCTGCACCAGCGTGTTGAGCGTGATGCCCAGCCCGGTGGCGCACTTGGTCAGCGCGGCCGCGGTCGCCGCGGGCAACGGCACCTCCACCAGGTCGAGTCCGCCCTGTTCGGTACCGGCACCCGGCGCGAGGAGCGTCGGCTCGTGGACGCCGTCGAGTTCACCGCCCCACAGCCGCGCGCCCTCGTCGTCGTCCCGCCGCGACAGCCAGACGAGGAAGTCCCGGTAGCCGCGCACCCGTGGGAGCCCCGAAGCGTCGCCCCCGGTGCCGTAGAGAAGCAGCAGGTCCCGCGTCAGGAGCGGCAGCGACCAGCCGTCGAGCAGCACATGGTTCGCGGTGAACACCAGCTCCGACTTCTCCGGCCCCATCCGCACGAGCGTCAACCGGAGCAGCGGCGGCACGACGGGGTCGAAGTGAGCGGCGTGGTCCTCGGCCAGGAACCGCGCGAGCAGCTCGTCACGGTCGTCGTCCTCACGGAGGTCGAGCACCCGCCACGGCAGCTTCACGTCGTCGAGGACGAGCTGCACCTGATCACCGGCCGCGTCATGGACGAAGGCCGTCCGGAGGTTGGCGTAGCGGTCGAGCAGGGCCTGTCCGGCCGCGCGCATGCGTTCCGGACGCACCTCGCCGGACAGGTGGTAGACGAGTTGCGTGTGGTAGGCGTCGAACGACGATTCCGCGAGGCTGCTGTGGAACAGCAGACCGGACTGCATCGTGGTCAGCGGCCACACATCGGCGAGTCCCGGACAACTCCGTTCCCAGACCTCCAGATCGCTCTGCGTCACCCGGACGAGCGGCACGTCCGACGGGGTGAGCCCACCGGCGCCCGGCTCGGCGGTGTACCGGGCCAGACCGCCGAGCGCGTCGCACCACAGAGCGGCCAGTTCCCGGACATCGGTCTCGGCCAGCAGCCCGGTGGGGAAGCCGAAGCGAGCGGTCAGCCGGGGTCCGTCCGCGGTGTCCGTGACATAGGCGTTGACGTCCACTGCGGACATGGCGGGCAGGTCCGGGTCCGGATCGCCGGTCAGCGCGGCCGCGTCCGCGGCCGGGCCCCAGCCCAGGCCGCGCAGGCGCTCCGGCATGTCCGCCGCGGAGTAACGACCCAGGTAGTTGAAGCCGATCTGACCCGTCGGATACGGCCGCAGCACCTCGGCGGTCTCCGGGTTCAGGTACCGCAGCAGCCCGAAGCCGATCCCCTTGTCGGGCACGGCGAGCAGTTGCTCCTTGACCGCCTTGACCACCGTGCCCGCGGCCGGTCCGCCGGCGAGCACCGCCTCGATGTCGGCGCGTCCGACATCGAGGCGTACCGGGAACATGCTGGTGAACCAGCCGACCGTGCGCGAAAGATCGGCACCCGGCACGATCTGCTCCTCGCGACCGTGCCCCTCCAGACGCACCAGCACCGAGGATTCATCGACCCCGCGCCGCCGACGCCAGCAGGTGACGGCCAGGGCCAGTCCCGCGAGCAGGCCGTCGTTGACGCCGCCGTGGAACGCCGCAGGCAGCGCCGTCAGCACCGCCTCGGTCACCCGTACCGGCAGCTCGACCGTCACATGGTCCACCGTGGACGTCACGTCCACCGCCGGGTCGAGCGCACGCGAGCCCAGCAGCGGGTCCGGCCCGTCGAGAACGGCCTGCCACAGCGGCAGTTCCCCGGTCCGGGCGGTGGCTTCTTCCACGAGGGCATGCGCCCAGCGCCGCACCGACGTCGCGACCTCCGGCAGCTCAGGCCGCTCGCCGGCCCGTACGCTCTCCCAGGCCGCGGCCAGATCCGGAGCGAGAATCCGCCACGAGACGCCGTCGACGACCAGGTGGTGCAGCACGATCAGCAGCCGGCCCGAGCCGGGCGCGGTGAACCAGACGAACTGCGCCATGGTCCCGGCAGCCGGGTCCAGTCGGCCGGTGGCCGCGTCCAGCTCCCCGGCAGCCGTCCGCAACCATGCCGCGTCCCAGTTCCCGTCGCATTCGACGCGGTGCAGGAGCGCGCCGACATCGACCGTGCCCGGAGCGCCCACCTCCAGCCCGTCGTCCACCCACGTCGAGCGCAGCACATCATGGCGGTTCCACACCGCCGCCAGCGTCGCGACGAGTCCGTCGCGGTCGATGCCCGGCGGCAGCTCCAGCACGGCGGACATGGCGAACCGGTCGATGCCGCCACCCAGCTCCGTGAGATAGCGGGCCACCGGCAGCAACGGCATCCGCCCGACGCCGCCGCCGTCCAGCTCCGCCAGTACCGGTCCGGAGAGCCCGGTGGCCGCGGCGGCCAGCTCGGCCACCGTCCGCAGCTCGAAGACCTGGCGCGGGGTGATCTCGACTCCCTGGGTGCGGGCCCGTGACACCACCTGGATGGAGCGGATGCTGTCGCCGCCGATGGCGAAGAAGTCGTCGTCCACGCCGACCCGGTCGAGCCCGAGCACCTCGGCGTACACCGTGGCCAGGATCTCCTCGGCCTCCGACGCCGGCGCCCGGTACTCCGCGCCGGTGAACTCCGGCGCGGGCAGCGCCGTGCGGTCGAGCTTGCCGTTGGGCGCCAGGGGAAGCCGGTCCAGCACCATGAACACCGAGGGCACCATGTACTCCGGCAGCCGGCCCGCGGCGAACGAGCGCAGATCGCGGGCCGACAACCCGGCGGTGAAGTCCACGTCCGTGTCCGCTCCGGACGCCGCCGGAACGACATAGCCCACGAGATGCCTGTCGGTACGGCGGCCTTCGTGCACGGTCACCACCGCGTGCGCGACGCCGGGGTGTGCGGTCAGCACCGCTTCGACTTCGCCGGGTTCGATCCGCAGACCGCGCACCTTGACCTGGGCGTCGGCGCGTCCGGCGTATGCGAGTTGTCCGTCGGCGGTCCAGCGGGCGAGGTCGCCGGTGCGGTACATCCGTCCGCCGGGTGCGCCGAAGGGGTCGGCGACGAACCGGTCGGCGGTCAGGCCCGCCCGTCCGTGGTATCCCCGGCCGACCAGCCCGGCCACGTACAACTCGCCCACCACACCGGCCGGGACCGGCAGCAGCCCGGAACCCAGCACGTAGGCCCGCATGTTCCCCAGCGGAGCACCGATCGGGGCATCGCCGTCGTACTCACCCGCGACATCGGACGCGGTGGCGTAGAAGGACTCGCTCTGCCCGTAGGCGTTCACGACACGGACGCCGGGGAACGCCTCGCGCACCCGCCGGACCAGCGAGGCGGGCAGCGCCTCGCCCGCGAACACCAACGTGTCCACCTCGGTACGGCCGTCGAGCTGGTCGAGCAGCTCCGCGAAGACGGACGGCACGGTGCTGACCACACCGCCTGTCCAGTGCTCACGCTCGCCCAGGACGAGCACGTCGCGGACCACCTCGGCGGTGCCGCCCGCAGCGAGCGTGGTGATGATCTCGAACACGGAGACGTCGAAATTGACCGAGGTGCCGGCGAGCGTCCGTGTCCCCGGCCCGGCACCGAGCAGCGCGGCGAGCTGCGTGACACCGTTGACGACGCCGCGGTGGGTGATCGCCACACCCTTGGGCGTCCCGGTGGACCCCGACGTGTACATCACGTACGCGACGTTGTCCGGGTGCAGCGCCGCGTCCGGGGCCGGCACCGGCACCGTAAGGTCCATCTGCTCCACGCACAGCACGGGAGTCTCCGTGCTCGGCAGTACGTCCGCGGTCGCGGCGTCCGTGAGGATCAGCTCCGGCCGGGCCTCGGCCAGCACGAACCCCAGCCGCCGACTCGGGTAGCGCGGGTCGATCGGCAGATAGCCCGCGCCCGACTTGAGGATGCCGAGCAGACCGGCCACCAGATCCGCCGAGCGCGGCATCGCGAGCCCGACGAGGGTCTCCGGGCCGGCCCCGCGAGCCGTCAGCGCGGCCGCGATCCGGTCGGCCCGCGTCCGCAGCTCGGCGTATGTGAGCCGGACACCCTCGCACTCCACCGCCACGGCGTCCGGCGATGCGGCGGCCTGCCGGTCGAACAGCTCCGGCACGGTCAGGTCCGGTGCCTCGGCAGTGACGCGGTTGAACTCCGTGAGCACATGGTCGCGCTCGGCCGGATCAAGGATGTCGACCGTGCCCACCCGCTGGCCGGGATCGGCGGCCAGCTTCCCCAGCACCCGTACGAACCGGGCCGCGATCGCCTCGGCAGTGCCCCGGTCGAACAGGTCCACGGCGTACTCGAGGTTGCCGAACGCAGCCCCGTCCGGCAGGTCGGCCATGTTGAAGAACAGGTCGAACTTCGCGGTTTTTGTGCGTATCCGCTCGAACTCCACCCGGACGCCGGGCAGTGTGAAGTCCTGCCTGGTGAAGTTCTGCCAGGCGAACATCACCTGGAACAACGGGTGGTACGCAGTCGAGCGCTCGGGGTTGAGCAGCTCGACGAGCCGCTCGAAGGGGGCGTCCTGGTTGTCGTAAGCCTCAAGAGCCTTGCCGCGCACCTGGGCGAGCAGGTCCTCGAACGACGGATTGCCGGACAGATCCGTCCGCAGCACCCACGTGTTGACGAAGAAGCCGACGAGGTCGGCCAGGGCCTGATCGGTACGGTTCGCGATCGGCGACCCGATGGTCACGTCCTCCCCGCCGCCGAGCCGGTGCAGCAGCACGGCCAGCGCGGTTTGCAGCACCATCGCCACCGTGGCCCCACGCTCGCGGGCCAGTTCCTCGACGGCGCTCATCACCCGCGCGTCCACGGTGAACTCCACGGCATCGCCGCGGTGTGTGCCGACGGACGGGCGCGGCCGGTCGGTCGGCAGCGGCAGCGGCTGGGGGACGCCCGCCAGTTCGGCCTCCCAGTAGCGGGCCTGAGTCGCCAGCAGCCCCTCCTCGTCGGACTCGTCGCCGAGCAGGTCACGCTGCCACAGCGTGTAGTCCACGTACTGCACCGGCAGCTCCGGCCAGTCCGGCGCGGCACCGGCCAGCCGGGCCCCGTACGCGGCCGCCAGGTCGCGGGCCAGCGGCGCCATCGACTCACCGTCGCCGGCGATGTGGTGGACCAGGAGCAGCAGCACGTGGTTCTGCCGAGCGAGCCGGAAGACCTCAGAGCGCACCGGGATCTCCCGAGCCAGATCGAACGGCCGTGACGCCGAGGCCACCACGGCACCATCGAGACCGGCCGGGTCCACGGCCGTGACCGGCAGGTCCAGGACGACATCGGCGGCCGGAACGACCTGCTGGAACGGCACACCGGACGCGTCCCCCATCAGGGTGCGCAGGCTCTCGTGCCGGGCGACGACGTCGTGCAGGGCGGCGCGCAGCACGTCGGTGTCCAGATCGCCGACGAGCCGCAGTACGAACGGTAGGTTGTAGGTGGCGGACGGTCCCTCGAACCGGTCGACGAACCACAGCCGGCGCTGCGCGAACGACAGCGGAACCCGCTCGGGCCTCGGCTCCGCCCGGCGCAGTTCGGACCGGGGCGGCACCCCGGCCGCGACCTCCTCCGCCAACTGGGCGACGGTCGGGCAGGAGAACACGCGCCCGATCGGCACCTCGGCGCCCAGCGTGGTCCGTATGCGGCTGACCAGCCGGGTGGCGAGCAGGGAGTGCCCGCCCAGGGAGAAGAAGTCGTCGTCGATGCCCACCGCGTCGAGACCGAGGATCTCGGCGAAGAGCGTGCAGAGCGCCTGCTCCTTCGGCGTCCGTGGTGCCCGCCCGCCGACCGCGGCTGCGTAGTCGGGTACCGGCAGCGCCCGGCGGTCGAGCTTTCCGCTCGCGGTCAGCGGGACCTCGCCGATGGCCACGATCGCTGCGGGCACCATGTGCTCGGGCAACCGGTCCTGGAGGTAACCGCGCAGCGTCGTCATCATCGTGCCGATCTCGCGGGCGGCGGCCGGGTCGTTCACCAGGGCCCGGTCGGGCCGCCCGGTCTGCGGGACGGCGCCGGTGACGGCGCGGCCGGTGACCGGGCCTGCCGGGAACACGATCGCGTCGAAGCACTCGACGGCATCCGGGGACCAGGTCACCAGCGCGCCCCAGCCGAGCCGGTCGGCCCAGTCCAGCAGCTCCTGGGGATCGAGTGCCGGTCCGGCCGCGGCCGGGCGCGGGATCACGGTGGCCGCCGCCGCTGCCTCGACCTCGGCCGTCAGCCGGGCGTTCGGGACGTGGGTGACGCGGACCGGCCCGGTGCCGGCGGCACGGCACAGCTCCGCCAGTGTCCCGAGGTCGGTCGCCTGCCGGCCCCACACGGTCACCGGGGCCGCCGCCACGGACACGGGCTCCGGGGCCGCCTTGTGCAGCACGACCTCGTAGCGGTGCCGGGTCAGTTCGTTGTGCGCCCTGCCGGGCTTCAGCCGGACATCGACGCCGACGCCGGGACGGCCGGCCGCCCAGCGCGTGAACCACTCGGGGTCCAGGACGAGTTCCTTCTCGATCAGTACCGCCTGCTCGACCGCGGCCCGGATCGTGGCAGGCCTCGCCGTGGGGTGCTGGGCACGGTGTGCCGCGGCCTTCAGCACCCTCAGCGAACCGCCGTACCGGATGTCTCCGAGCACGATCCGGCCGCCCGGAGCCAGCAGGGCCAGAGCCTGTGTGAGCACACGGTCGAGGTAGGCCGCGTCCGGGAAGTACTGGACGACGGAGTTCACCACCACCGTGTCGAAGTGTTCGAGCGGCAGCCCGGACACATCGTCGGCGGGCTGGCAGCACAGCCGCACACGCGCGGCGTGCCCGGCCCGTTCCACCTGTGCCCGCAGCTCGTCGAGCACGGGCGCCGAGAAGTCAGTGGCCCAGTACTCCTCCACCTCCGGCACGATGTGCGCGAGCAGCAGCCCGGAACCGACCCCGAGTTCGAGCACTCGCCGCGGCGCCCCGTCCAGGACCTGGCGCACAGCGGCGTCCCGCCACTCGCGCATCTCACGCAGCGGAATCGGCTCGCCGGTGTAGCTGGAGTTCCAGCCGGTGAAGTCCTCGCCCCAGGCGGCCGTGGCAGTGCCGGAATACGTGGAGTCGTACACCTCCTGCCACTCGTCCACCTGCGCGGCGGCACCCGTACCGGAGCCGTCCGCGTCGGGCACGACATATGCGACGAGCCGCTGGTCGCCCGGCTGGTCCTCGCGGCTGATCGCGACCGCCCGGCTCACACCAGGATGGGCCAGCAGCGCCGCTTCGATCTCACCGGGCTCGATGCGGAATCCCCGCACCTTGACCTGGAAGTCGGCCCGGCCCCGGTAGACGAGCGCGCCGTCCGGACGCCAGGTGACCAGGTCGCCGGTGCGGTACATGCGCCCGCCGGGCGTGAACGGGTCGGCCACGAACCGGTCCGCGGTGAGATCCGGCCGGTTCAGATACCCGCGTGCCAGCTGGACGCCCGCGAGGTACAGCTCGCCACGCACACCCGGCGGCACCGGTCGCAGCGCCGCGTCGAGCACATGGACCCGCGTGTTCCACACCGGTGAGCCGATCGGCACTGCGGCCTCGCCGGGCTCGGGCCGGTGCGGCCAGGCCGTGACCTCGACCGCGGCCTCGGTGGGACCGTACAGGTTGTGCAGTTCGGCGTTCGGCAGCACTTCGGCGAAACGTGCGGCGAGGTCGGCCGTCAGCGCTTCGCCGGCGGCCTCGACGCGGCGCAGGCTGGTGCAGCGGTGCGCGGTCGGCTCGTCGAGGAACACCGTGAGCATCGACGGCACGAAATCGACGTCGGTGACCCCCTGCTCCTGGATCAGACGGGCCAGGTAGCCGGGGTCCTTGTGACCGTCCGGCCGCGCGATGACGAGCCCGGCGCCGACGTGCAGCGGCCAGAACAGCTCCGGCAGCGAGACATCGAATCCGATCGGCGTCTTCAGCAGCATCCGGTCGCTCTCGGCCAGACCGTACGTACCATGGCCCCACGCGATCCGGTTCCCGATCGAGCGGTGCGACACCACCACGCCCTTGGGCCGCCCGGTCGAGCCGGAGGTGTAGATCACGTACGCCGCGTGGTCCGGGGCCAGCCGCACGTCCGGGTCGTCGTCCGGGTACGCGGAAGTGTCCGGCAACGCGTCGATCGTCAGGACGGGCGCGGCGTCGGCGAGCATGTACTCGACGCGCTCGGACGGCAGGTCGGTGTCGATCGGCAGGAACGCGGCGCCGGCCTTGAGCACTCCGTAGACCGCGACCAGCAGGTCGATCGACCGCGGCAGGCGCAACGCGACGAGCTGCTCCGGCCCGGCCCCGTGGTCGGCCAGCCAGTGCGCGAACCGGTTGGCCCGCTGGTTGAACCGGGCATAGTCGAGTGTCTCTCCCTCGAACACCAGGGCCACGTTGTCCGGCGTTTCGCGGACCTGGCTCTCGAAGACGCCGTGCAGCGTCCGCGCCGGCACGTGGTGGGCGGTGTCGTTCCAGCCGGTGACGACCTGTTCCCGTTCGCCGGGGGTGAGGATGTCGACGCGGCCGACGGGAGTGGCCGGGTCAACGGCGAACTGCTGCAGCAGGCCCAGGAAACGCGAGGCCATGCCCGAGACGGTCTCCCGGTCGAACACGCCGTGCTGGTACTGAAGCGCCACACGCAGGTTCGGTTCGGCGGTGACCATCACCGTGAGCGGATAGTGCGTGCCGCTGAACGGCGACACGCTGGTGATCGTGACACCGGCCGCGCTGCCGGCCGCACTGATGCCGGCCTGGTCGACCGGGTAGGACTCGAACACGACGACCGTGTCGAACAGGACGGGGAGATCGGTGATCCGGTGGATGTCGGAGAGCCCGTAGTGGTGATGGCCCAGCAGGGCGGCCTGCCGCCGTTGCAGCCCCGTGAGCAACTCGGCCAGCGATTCGCCGGGGTCGGTGCGTACCCGTACGGGCAGGGTGTTGATGAACAGCCCGACCATCGAATCGACCTCGGGCACTTCCGGCGGCCGTCCGGACACGGTCGCACCGAACACCACGTCGTCGCGACCGGTCAGCCCGGCAAGCAGCACCGCCCAGGTGCCCTGCACGAGCGTATTCAGCGTGATACCCAGCTCGGTGGCCCGGCGGGCCAGCTCACGGGCGGTGCCGGGGTCGAGCGCGAGGTCCACCTGGCCGATCCCGGCGTTGCCGGTCGCGGAGTCCTCGGCCGGGGCCAGCAGTGTCGGCTGCTCCAACCCGGCGAATTCCGCCGCCCACGCCCGTGAGGCGGCGGTGCGGTCCTGTCCGGCCAGCCAGACGAGAAAGTCGCGGTAGCCCCGTCGGCGCGACGGCACCGGGGCATCGCCCGCCGTCGCGTAGAGCCGCAGCAGGTCCTGCATCAGAAGCGGAACCGACCAGCCGTCGAACAGTACGTGGTGGGCCGTGCAGACGAGTTCCCACCGGTCGGCGGCGAGCTTGACCAGCTGCATACGCAGAAGTGGCGCCGTGGCCAGGTCGAAGTGCGTGCCGTGGTCCTCGGCCAGCAGCCGCTTGACGGCCGCCCGGCGCTCCTCTTCGCCCAGGCCGCTGAAGTCGTGCTGCCGCCAGGGCAGGTCCACGTGCCGCTGCACGACCTGGACGCGGTCGCCGGCGGAGTCGGTGACGAACGCCGCGCGCAGGTTCGGGTAGCGGTCGAGCAGGGTCTGACCGGCCGCCCGCATCCGGTCGGGCTCCACCGGCCCGGACAGGTGGAACGCCAACTGCATCTGGTACGCGTCGAAGGTGGCGTCGGCCAGCATCGCGTGGAACAGCAGCCCGGACTGCATCGCGGTGACCGGCCAGACGTCCGCGAGCTGCGGATAGCGGCGCTCCCATGTGTCGAGCTCCGCCTGGGTGACCGACACCAGCGGCACGTCCGAGGGCGTCAGGCCGCCCGCCTCCGCTGTCGCGGCGTACCCGGCCAGCGCCGTCAGCGCGTCCCGCCACAGGTCGGCCAGCTCCTGGACGTCTTCGGTCGAGAGCAGGCCACGGGGACAGCCGAGCCGCGCGGCCAGCCGGGGACCGTCCGCCGTCTCGGTGACCAGCGCGTTGATGTCCAGCACGGACAAGGCGGGCATGGTGTCGTCGGGCCGGGCGATCAGCTCGGCCGTGTCCGCCGCCTGCGTCCAGCCGAGACCGCGCAGCTCCTCAGGCATGTCCGTGGCGGAGAACCGGCCCAGATAGTTGAAGCCGATCTGGCCGGTCGGGTACCGGCGCAGCACGGCGGCCGATTCCGGTGCGAGGTGGCGCAGCAGGCCGTAGCCGATGCCCTTGTCGGGCACCGCGAGCAACTGTTCCTTGACCGCCTTGACGGCACGGCCCGCAGCCGGTCCGCCGGCGAACGCCTCGTCGAGGTCGATTCCGGCGAGATCGAGCCTGACCGGGTACATGCTGGTGAACCAGCCGACCGTGCGCGAGAGGTCCGCGCCCGGCACGATCTGCTCCTCCCGGCCGTGCCCCTCCAGCCTGAGCAGCACCGATGGCTCCGCGACCCCGCGGGTCCGGCGCCATTGGGCGACCGCCAGCGAAAGCGCCGTGAGCAGACCGTCGTCGACTCCTCCGCGGAACCTTCCCGGCAACGTCGTCAGCAGCGCTTCGGTGACCGTCTCCGGCAGCCGGAGCCAGACGTGCTCCACGGTGGACATGACGTCCACCGCGGGGTCGAGGCGCCGCGCGCCCAGCAGGGGGTCCGGGCCTGACACCACCGAACGCCACAGGGGGAGTTCGTCCTGCCGCTCGGCCGCGGCATCCACCAGAGCGTGCGCCCACCGGCGCAGCGACGTCGGTACGGGCGCAGGCTCGGGCGTCCCGCCGGCGCGCACGCTCTCCCACGCCGCGGCGAGGTCGGGCAGCAGGATGCGCCAGGAGACGCCGTCCACGAGGTGGTGGTGCAGCACGATCAGCAGCCGCCCGGACTCCGGACCGGCGAACCACACGAACTGCGCCATCACCCCGGCGGCGAGGTCCAGGCGGTCGGTGGCCGCCTCCAGTTCGGCCGCTGCCCGCTCCCGCCACGCCTCGTCCCAGCGCCCTGTGCAGGCGACCCGGCGGATCAGGGGCGCGACGTCCACCGACCCCGGCGCCGCCACGTCCAGATGGCCGTCGCCCAGCCGCGCGCGCAGCGCATCGTGCCGGTCGAACACGGCTGCCAGCGTCGCGCGCAGGCCCTCCGCGTCGATCCCCGCAGGGAGGTCGACGAACATCGACATCGAGAACCGGTCGCCCCCGCCGAGTTCCGTGATGTACCGGGCGACGGGAAGCAGCGGCAACTGTCCCGTGCCGCCGCCGGGCAGCTCCGTCAGGACCGCGTCGGGCGTGCCGGAGGGTTTCGCGGACTCGGCGAGTTCGGCGACGGTCCGCAGCTCGAAGATCGCCTTCGGGGTGATCTCGACTCCCTGGGTGCGGGCCCGTGACACCACCTGGATGGAGCGGATGCTGTCGCCGCCGATGGCGAAGAAGTCGTCGTCCACGCCGACCCGGTCGAGCCCGAGCACCTCGGCGTACACCGTGGCCAGGATCTCCTCGGCCTCCGACGCCGGCGCCCGGTACTCCGCGCCGGTGAACTCCGGCGCGGGCAGCGCCGTGCGGTCGAGCTTGCCGTTGGGCGCCAGGGGAAGCCGGTCCAGCACCATGAACACCGAGGGCACCATGTACTCCGGCAGCCGTGCCGAGACGAACCGGCGCAGGTCCCTCGTGGACACCCCGGCGGTGAGGTCGACGTCCAGCTCTCCCAGGCTGTCCACGCTGCCGAGCCCGCCGGCGCCGGCGTCGACCGGCACGACGTAGCCGACGAGGGTCCTGCCTCCGCGGCGGCCTTCGTGCACGGTCACCACCGCGTGCGCGACGCCGGGGTGTGCGGTCAGCACCGCTTCGACTTCGCCGGGTTCGATCCGGAAACCGCGCACCTTGACCTGGGCGTCGGCGCGTCCGGCGTATGCGAGTTGTCCGTCGGCGGTCCAGCGGGCGAGGTCGCCGGTGCGGTACATCCGTCCGCCGGGTGTGCCGAAGGGGTCGGCGACGAACCGGTCGGCGGTCAGGCCCGCCCGTCCGTGGTATCCCCGGCCGACCAGCCCGGCCACGTACAACTCGCCCACCACACCGGCCGGGACCGGCAGCAGCCCGGAACCCAGCACGTAGGCCCGCATGTTCCCCAGCGGAGCACCGATGGACACACCGCTCGCGCCGTGCGGGACTTCGACGCCGTCGATGGCGCATGCCGTGGCGTAGAACGACTCGCTCTGTCCGTAGGCGTTGATCACTCGAACGCCGGGGAGCCTCTCGCGTACCCGCCGGACCAGCGAGGCGGGCAGCGCCTCCCCGGCGAATACGACGGCGTCGGCGCGGATCTCGCCGGTGACCTGGTCGAGCAGTTCGCTGAACACCGAGGGCACCGTGCTCAGCACGCCGCCGCTCCATCCGTTGCGTTCTCCCAGCACCAACACGTCGCGGGCGACCTCGACGGTGCCGCCGGCGGCCAGCGTGGTGAAGATCTCGAAGACCGACACGTCGAAGTTGATCGAGGTTCCGGCGAGCGTCCGGGTTCCGGCCTCGATCCCGACGACCGACGCCAGCCGCAGCACACCGTTCACGACGTCCCGGTGGGTGATCGCGACGCCCTTCGGCGTCCCGGTGGACCCCGACGTGTACATCACGTACGCGACGTTGTCCGGGCGCGACACGGCTTCCTGGACCGGCGCCGGTGAGGAGAAGTCCAGGTCGTCGAGGTACAGGGCGGGGGTGTCGTCCGACGGCAGGACGTCGATGGTCGCCTTGTCGGTGAGGATCAGCCGCGGCCGGGCCTCGGTGAGTACGAGATCGAGGCGTCGGCTGGGGTAGCGCGGATCGATCGGAAGGTACGCGGCACCGGATTTGAGGATGCCGAGCATGCCGGTCACGAGGTGCGCCGAGCGCGGCAGAGCCAGCCCGACGACGGATTCCGGCCCGACGCCGCGTGCCCGCAGCTCGGCCGCCACCCGGTCGGCGTGTGCGCTCAGCTCGGCGTAGGTGAGCGATGTGTCGGCGTCCACGACCGCGACGGCGTCGGGTGTCTCCTCGACCCGCCGCCCGACCAGCTGCGGAATGGTCAGCTCGGGAACGGCCACGGCGCCGGGGTTGAACCCGAGCAGCCGCGCGCGCTCGGTCGGCTCCAGCACATCGACCAGTCCGACCGGGGCCGCCGGCTCGGCCATCAGCCGGCGCACCATCCGCGTGAACTGGGCGGCGAATGTCTCGGCGGTCGCACGGTCGAACAGATCCGTGGCGTATTCGAGGTAGCAGAGGAGTCCGGGCCGTGCCGGGTCGGTGAAGAAGTTGAACTCCAGGTCGAACTTCGCCGTGGGGGTGGACCGCACCTCCAGGCGCGCGGTCAGGCCGGGCAGTTCCAGGTCGAGCCAGGGCTCGTCCTCCCAGGTGAACATCACCTGGAACAGCGGGTGATAGGCGGTGGAGCGCTCCGGATTGATCAGCTCGACCAGCCGTTCGAAGGGCGCGTCCTGATTGTCGTAGGCGGCCAGCGCCTTGTCGCGGACACCGTCCAGCACCGTCGCGAACGACGGGTTGCCGGTCAGGTCGGTCCGCAGCACCCAGCTGTTGACGAAGAAACCCACGAGGTCGGCGAGCTGGTCATCGGTGCGGCCGGCGATCGTGGACCCGAACGCGATGTCGTTCCCCGCGCCGAGGTGGTGCATCCACACGGCCAGCGCCGCCTGCATGACCATCGGCACGGTGGCTTCCCGCGAGCGGGCGAACTCCTCGACAGCGACCATGACATCCGGCTCGAACCCGAAGTCCACCAGGTCGCCGCGGTGGGTGGCCACGGGCGGGCGCGGCCGGTCGGCGGGCAGCCGCACCGGCTGCGGCACCCCGGCCAGTTCGTCACGCCAGTACCGCACCTGCGTGGCCAGCACACTGTCCGGATCGGATTCCTCGCCGAGCATCTCGCGCTGCCACAGCGTGTAGTCCACATACTGCACCGGCAGCTCCGGCCAGTCCGGCTCGGTGCCGCGGACCCGTGCGGTGTAGGCGGCGGCGAAGTCGCGGGCCAGCGGAACCATCGACTCACCGTCGGCGGCGATGTGGTGGATCAGCAGCACGAGAAGGTGCTCGGCCGGACCGGACCGCAGCAGCGTCGCACGCACCGGGATTTCGGTGGCCAGATCGAACTCGTACGCGGAGGCCTCGGCGATCGCGTCCTCGACGGACCCGGTGTCGACGAGCGGGACATCGAGCACGACCTCGTCGAAGGACAGCACGTGCTGCCCGGCGACCCCGCCCTGATCGACGATCAGCGTGCGCAGGCTCTCGTGGCGCGCCACCAGGTCCCGCACGGCCGACCGCAGCGCGGAGACGTCGGTCGACCCGGACAGCCGCACGACGAACGGCACGTTGTACGTGGCCGACGGCCCCTGGAAACGGTCGATGAACCACAGCCGGCGTTGTGCGAAAGACAACGGAATCATTACTGACCGCTCCTCTTCATCTTGCGCAGCGCAGGCCGACTCGATGCCGACGCGGCCTGCACCGTGCGTGCCAGTTCGGCGATGTCGGATGCCTGGAATACGGTGCGGATCTGCACATCCGCCCCGAGTGCCTTGCGGATACGGCTGATCAGCCGCGTGGCGAGCAGGGAGTTGCCCCCCAGAGCGAAGAAACTGTCGCGGATGCCGACGCGTTCGACCTCGAGCACCTCCGCGCACAGTTCGCACAACTGCTTCTCCACGGTGGTGCCGGGCGGTTCGTACGCGGCGCCGCCGTCCGCCTCGGCGCCCGGCCCGGCCTCCTCGACCAGCAGGGCGTCATCGGCGGCGGTCAGTACGTCAAGGGCTTCCAGCCGCCGCTCGGGATCACCGGCGAACCGGCCGAGAACGCGCCCGAACAGCGCGGCGAGCGTCGTGGCGCGGTCCTGGTCGAACGCGCCATGCTGGTATTGCACGGTCAGCCGCAGCGAATGGATTGCGTCCGTCATGGCCATGACAGTCAGCGGATAGTGCGTGGCGGTGAACGAGCGCAATCCGGTGAGCGTGATCCCGGCCGCCGCGCTCGCCTCGGTGATCCCGGCCCGGTCCAGCGGAAACGATTCGAACCCGACGATCGTGTCGAAGAGAGAGCCGACCTGCGCCGCGGCGTGGATGTCGCTGAGCCCGCAGTGCTGATGATCCATCAGAACGGCCTGCCGGCGCTGCACCCCGGCGAGCAGATCGGCGAGGGTGTCACCCGGCGTGCACCGCACCGGCACGGGCAGGGTGTTGAGGAACACCCCGACCATGGTGTCCGCTTCGGGCACTGCGGGCGGGCGCCCCGCCACGGTCGTGCCGAACACCACCTCGCTCCGGCCGGTGAGCTGGGCCAGCACAACCGCCCAGGCGCCCTGCACCACCGTGTTCATCGTGACGCCGAGCTCGGCCGCCCGGCGGGCCAGCAGCCGGGCCCGGTCCCGCGACAACGGGACATCGACCTGGCCGATGCCCGCGCCGTCCGGCTCGGCCCCGGCCGCCAGGAGCGTCGGCCCGTCAACGGACGCCAGCTCCCTGGCCCAGACCCGCGCGGACCCGGCGCTGTCGTGGCGGGACAGCCAGAGAAGGAAGTCCCGGAACCCGCGCTCGCGCGGCGGCGTCGGGGCATCGCCGTACAAGTGCAGCAGGTCCCGCGTCAGCAGCGGCAGCGACCAGCCGTCGAAGAGCACATGGTGCGCGGTCAGGACCAGCTCGAACCGCTGCGGGCCGACGGTCACCAACGCCATGCGCAGCAACGGCGGCACGGCCGTGTCGAAGTGGGTGGCCAGGTCATCGGCCAGGAACCGCTCGAACGCCGCCGCGCGCTCCGCCTCGCCCAGCGCGCTCAGGTCCAGCTCCCGCCACGGTATCCGTACACCGTCGACGACGAGCGCCACCAGGTCACCGCGCGCGTCCGGCACGAAGGCCGCGCGCAGCGCCGCGTGCCGGTCCAGCAGGTTCTGCGCCGCCACCCGCAGCCGGCCGGGATCGACCGGCCCGGTCAGATGCAGTGAGTACTGCACCTGGTAGGCGTCGAAGCCCGCCTTGCCGAGCAGCGAGTGGAAGAGCAACCCGGACTGCAACGGCGTCGGAGGCCAGACGTCCGACAGGCCCGGATACCGCAGCTCCCACTGGTCGATCTCGTCCTGGCTCACGCGCACCAGCGGAAGGTCCGACGGCGTGAGTCCGCCGGTGCCCGTCCGTGCGGCGTAGCGGGTGAGACCGCGGAGGGCGGAGCACCACTCGTCCGCCAGTTCCCGCACGTCCTCGGGGGACAGCACGCCGGCGGGTGCGGCGAACTGGGCGCTCAGCCGAGGGCCGGAGGCAGAGTCGGTGACCCTCGCGTTGACATCGACCTCGGCCGGCGCCGGCATCCGCGGGTCCTGGCCCGCGTCCAGCTCGGCCAGTTCGTCGAATCCGGCCGACGGGGTGAAGCCGCCCTCGCCGGTGGCCGCGGCGTACCGGCCCAGGTAGTTGAAACCGACCTGGCCGATCCCGTGCGGGCGCAGCACCTCGGCGGTCTCCGGATTGAGGAAGCGGAGGAGCCCGTATCCGATGCCCTTGTCCGGCATCGCCCGCAGCCGCTCCTTGACGGCCTTGAGCATTCGGCCGGCGGCCGGGCCTCCGAGAACCACGTCGTCGAGGTCCATACCGGACAGATCGACCCGTACCGGGTGGACACTGGTGAACCAGCCGACCGTACGGGACAGATCCGTACCCGGCACGGCCTCCTCGTTCCTGCCGTGGCCTTCCAACCGGATCAGCGCCGAGGGCTCGTGCACGCCGCGACGGCCGCGCCAGCGGGCCAGGGCCGTCGCGAGCGCGGCCACCAGACCGTCCTCGACCCCGCCGCGGAACACCGCGGGCACGGAGGTGAGCAACGCCTCGGTGACGTCGGCCGGCAGATCGACACGCGTCCGGTGCACGGTCGCCACGACGTCCACCTCGGGATTCAGCCGCCGGTTGCCCAGCACCGGGTCGGGGCCCTCCACCGTGGACAACCAGGAGGACAGCTCGGCCACGCGCTCCGGCCGCGCCGCCTCCTCCCGCAGGGCGTGTGCCCAGCGCCGCATCGACGTACCGACCGGGCGGAGTTCGGGTGCCCGGCCGGCCCGGACGTCGGTCCAGGCGGCGGCGAGGTCCGGAAGCAGGATTCGCCAGGTCACGCCATCCGCCACGAGGTGGTGCAGGCAGACCATCAGCCGGCGCTCCGCGGCGAACCACACGAACTGCGCCATGGACCCGGCTTCCGGAGCGAGCCGCCCGGTGGCGGCATCGAGTTCGTCCCGCCAGTCGCCCCCGGAACACCGCAACAGCGCGTCCGCGGTCACCGAACCCGGCGGCCCGACCTCCAGTTCGTCCCCGATCAGCGTCGACCGCAGGAGATCGTGCCGGTCCAGGAGGGCGTCGAGGACCGCGGTGAGCCCGGCACGGTCGGCGTCCGCGGCCAGATCCACCATCATGACCTGGGCGAAGCGACCGAAGCCCGGCCCCCAGCCGCGAATCCACCGTGCCACCGGCAGGAGCGGCAGCCGCCCGGTGCCACCACCCTCCAGTTCGGCCAGTACCGGCCCGCCGGCCCGCTCCGACGCGACACGGGCCAGCTCGGCGATCGTCCGGTGCTCGAAGACCGACCGAGGGCTCAGCTCGACACCGTCCGCCCGCACCCGAGACACCACCTGGATCGACTGGATGCTGTCGCCGCCCAGGGCGAAGAAGTCGTCGTCCACGCCGACCCGGTCCAGCCCGAGCACCGAGGCGAATGCGGCCGCCAGCATTTCCTCCACCGGTGTGCGCGGCGCACGGTACTCCCGGCCGGCGAACCGCGGCTCGGGCAGAGCCTTCACGTCCAGCTTCCCGTTGGGCGTCAACGGCAGGCGGTCCAGCACGACTACCGCGGCCGGGACCATGTGACCGGGCAGCCGCCGGGCCGCGAAGTCGCGCAACTCACCGGGACCGAACCCGGACTCGAACACGATCTCGCTCTTCGCGGCGCCGCCGGTCCCGGCCTCCGGCGCGTCGGCCGGGACCACGTACGCGACGAGTCGCTGGTTGCCGCCGGCCCCGCGGCCGGGGCGGGAGAGCACCGCCGCCTGGGCGACTCCGGGGTGAGCCAACAGCACGGCCTCGATCTCGCGCGGTTCGATGCGGTGACCGCGGATCTTGACCTGGGCATCGGCCCGGCCCCGGAACACCAGATCGCCGTCGTCCGTCCAGGACACGAGATCGCCGGTGCGGTACATCCGCTCGCCGGGCCGGCCGGACGGGCAGGCGAGAAAGCGTTCGGCGGTCAGCCCCGGACGGCCCAGATACTCGCGCGCCAGGCCGGCACCGGAGACGTACAGCTCACCGAGGGCGCCCGGCGGTACGGGTCGCAGTCCGGCGTCGAGCACGTACACCCGGAACCCCTGGATCGCGCCGCCGATCGGTGGCACCCGGCCGTCGGCGGTCAGCGGTGCGCTCATCGTGGCGCAGACCGTGGTCTCGGTCGGCCCGTACGCGTTGATCATCCGCCGGCCCGGTGCCCAGGCGTCGACCAGTTCCGGCGACGCCGCCTCTCCGGCGACGACCAGCGTTTCGACGGTGGACAACGCACCGGCGGGCATCGCGGCGAGCACCGGTGGCGGAAGCGTCACATGGGTGACGCGGTTGTCGTCGAGCGTCTCGGCCAGCGGAGCCCCCGGACCGAGCCGGTCCGCCGGAGCGACCACGAGGGTCGCGCCGGACAGCAACGCCATGCACATCTCCCAGACGGAGGCGTCGAAACTCGGTGACGCGAACTGCAGCACGCGGCTCTCCGGCGTCACCCGCAGCCGGTCGGTCTGCGACGCGAGCAGCGTCGACAGGCCGCGGTGTGTGACCGCGACCCCCTTCGGTCGCCCCGTGGAACCGGAGGTGTAGATGACGTACGCCGTGTTCGTCACCGAGAGCGGACCCGGCACGGCACCGCCGGAGCCGGGTTCCTCCACGGTGTCGTCCGGGTCCAGGACCGGAGCGGACAGCTCGGGCAGCCGCGCTGCGGATCGCGCGTCGGCGATGACGAGGCACGCGCGGGAGTCCTCGGCCATGAAGGCGATCCGTTCGGACGGGTAGGCGGAGTCGAGCGGCAGATACGCGCCGCCCGCCTTGACCACCGCCAGCATCGCGATCCACAGCTGCGCCGACCGGGGCAGCGCGACGGCCACCACCGACTCCGGCCCGACCCCGCGCGTGACGAGCAGACGCGCCAGCCGGTCCGCCTGCTCACCGACCTCCCGGTAGCTCAGCGATACCCCGTCTCCCGCCAGCGCCACAGCATCCGGCGTGGCCCTGACCTGCCGGTCGAACAGCTCGGGGATCGTCGCGGCCGGGAAGAGGGGCCCGTCGAGTGCTTGCGGCAGCCGGTCATGGGGCACCGACTCGGTCGCTTCGGACGCTGTCATCAGATCCTCCGGATGCCTAGGACGCGAGGAGCGTCCGGCCTATGGACGCCAGGACATCGGCGCTTGCGTCCAGGAAGTAGAAGTGACCGCCCGGATGGAGGCGGGTGTCGAACCGCGCGCTCGTGTACGCGCGCCAGCCGTCAAGGCTGTCCAGCGGTGTCCGGACGTCCGTCCGGCCGGCCAGCACGCTGAACGGGACGTCGAGCCGGGGGACGGGGGCCACACGGTGGCGTTCCCAGACGGCGAAGTCCGCCCGCACGGCCGGCAGCAGCGCGTCCAGGATCTCGACGTCCTCGACGATCTCCTCGTCGATGCCGCCGAGGTTCACCATCTCCGCGCGGAAGTCCTCGTGCGAGAGCTCGTGCAGCTTCGGCCGCTCCCGGAACGCCTCCGGAGAGGGCTGCGCGGACAGGAACAGGTGGACCGGCTCGGGGCCGCCCGCCGCATGGAGGAAACGGGCGACTTCAAAAGCCAGCATCGCGCCGCACGAATGCCCGAAGAAGGCGACCGGGCCGTCCATGACCGGCAGGAGTTCCGCGGCGACGGCCTCTACCAGCGGGCCGGCCTCCGTCGCAGCCTCCTCGGCGATCCGGTTCTGACGACCCGGCAGTTGCACGGCGGCGAGCTCGATCTCCGCAGGCAGCAGGGTGGCCCATTCGGCGAACACTCCGGCACCGCCCCCCGCGTGCGGGAAGCAGATCAGCCGGTGACGGGCATCGGGACGCCGTGCGCGCCACAGGTACGGCGTCTCGGCGACCAGTTTCGCTTTGAGACCCGTTGATTTCAATTGCACGAACCCTCCAGAAGAAAAAGCTCGACGCAATAGGCGTCATGATCGCAGCGGTGCGCACAAGACAGTGCGAGGAGAAAAGAATGCTGGATGAAATGAATGCTGGGATGAAACCGCAGACCGGCCGGGAGATCACCAGGGCCGATCCCAACCTCACACGTGCATATGACGCCGGTCAAGCCCTGCCGGGCGGGAGAGCACCCGTCCGGTCAACGGGACATGACTGGCACTCGGTACCGTCCTCCTGCCAGGCCGCCTTCGTTCCCGGCGAGTTCAAGCAGTCGTCTCACCACCGTGTTCGCGCGAGCACACAGGAAGAGGGCTCCCCCGCCGACTGCGGGGGAGCCCTCTTCCTGTGCGGACCGGGTCAGGGGTGGGCGACCACCGGCGTGCCCTCCTGTTCCGGAGCCTCCGACTTCTTGGCGCGGATCAGCAGCGACAGCACGCCGGCCGCGGCCGCGCAGCATGCCGCCACGAGAAACACCGTGTGCATTCCGTCGATGAATGTGTCGTGCGCCGTACGGGTAACTGTGTCGACGAACTCCCGGACATTGCCCGAGCTCATTCCGTTCCCGGCCATCTGCTTGCCCAGAGAATCCTGGACGGCCGGGGGGAACCCGAGTTCCACGCTCTTCCGGAGTGCCTCGTTGTCGGCCACCTGAGCCGCGGCACCGTTGTCGCCCCCGAACGCCGTCGTCAGCGCGGGACCGAACTTCGAGGACACGACCGAGGCGAGCAGGCTGCCGAAGACCGCGATGCCGAGCGTACCGCCGAGCTGCTGCGCCGACTGCTGGACCCCGGAGGCCACACCGGCCTTGTCGACCGGCGCGCTGCCCACGATCGCCTCGATGGCGGGGATCATCATGAACCCGGCGCCGAAGCCGGCGAACACCAGCGGCGCCGCGAGCGTCATCATTCCGGTATCGGCCTCCAGGCGCATCAGCAGCACCAGCGAGATGGTGGTGAAGACCGAGCCGAGCAACAGGGTTCCACGGTTGCCGAGTTTCCCGGTCACCGCACCGGCGACCGGCGACGCGACCGTGAACACCAGCGTGAGCGGAAGCAGGGCGACGGCCGCTTCCAAAGCGCTCTTGCCCTGAACACCCTGCAGATAGAACGTCAGGTAGAACAGGATCGCGAAGAACGCGAACATGGTCACCATGGTCACCAGGCAGCCGACCGAGAAGGAACGGATACGGAAGAGGCCGAGCGGCACCATCGGATTGCTGCCCTTGGCCTCAATGATGGTGAACACGACCAGGAGTGCGAGGCCGAGGCCCATGAAGCCCAGTGACTGCGCCGACGACCAGCCGTTGGTCTGCGCTCGGGTGATGCCCCAGACGACGCTGACCAGCGCGAGGGTGAGGGTGATCGCGCCGGCCAGGTCGAGCCGCTGCGGCACACGTTCCGTGGATTCCTTGATCACGAACCGGCCCACCAGCACGGCGACGACCCCGAAGGGCAGGTTGATGTAGAACACCCACGGCCAGCTCGCGTACTCGACGAGCACACCACCGAGGATCGGACCGCCGGCCAGCGCCACCGCGGAGACCGCGCCGAACCAGCCGAACGCCACGGAGAGCTTCTCGGGCGGGAATGCCGCCCGCAGGACCGCGAGACCGGCCGGGCCGAGCATGGCGCCGAAAATCGCCTGCAGCACACGAGCACCGATCAGCATCTCGATCGAGCCGGACAGCCCGCACAGCAGTGATGCCAGTGAGAAGCCGCCGACGCCGATCAGGAACGCAGATTTCCGGCCGATCTTGTCCGCCACCAGACCGGCCGGGATGAGGAGGCCGGCCAGGACGAGCAGGTATCCGGTGGTGACCCACTGGATTTCCTCCAGACCGGCGTGCAGAGACGTGGCGATCGTCGGGTTCGCCACCGAAACCACGCTGCCGTCGAGCTGGACCACCATGATCCCGAGAGCCACGGCGATGAGGCTCAGCCAGGCGGCCGCCGGCGTCTGGACTGTGCCGCCTTTCCCGCCGTCGGGCGCCTGACTGCCCGTTTTGTCGACCACTCGTTCACTCATCTCCTCGACTCCTTACCCGCTTCGGGGAAACCCGGCTGACCGGCGCGGCACGATCCGCCATCGGAGGGAACGGTCAGCCCATCCATGCGCCATCATGGCACCATAATGGCTTCGATGTGACCCCAAGGCAAGCTCCACGGTGGCGCCTAGTGGCTCCGGTTCGACATCTGCGCAGGCAGGACGTGATGCCAGACGGATGGACACGGGAGTAGAAAGATGGCGCCGGACGCATCGGCACCCGTTCTGCGGCTCATGGACCGCGAGGCAGGTGCCGGGCACCGGCGGACGCCTGGTCAGCAGCTGGTGGCGCCGGAGAGGTGCCGACAGTCGGATGTGCCGGCTTCTTGATGACTTGTTACGCGCTGGAGGCCGCGCGGGTCACCGGGCCCAGCCGGAGAAGCGCTGCCCGCCCTGCGGGGTACGCCGCCCGGCGGGGCGGGCGCCCTGCTCAAGGGTGGCCGAGACGGCCCGAACCAGCCAGGCGTTGACCGAGAGGCCCTCTCTGCGGGCCGCCTCCTCGATCCGGGCCTTGAGCTGCTCCGGTAGCCGGAAGTTGACCCGTGCCGTGGCGCCATCATCGGCCTTCGCCGGGACGGGCAGGGTGGTGCCGCTCACCGGTTCGCCGTAGCGGTCTTCGTCATCGTCGTGCGAGGACGGGGGGAGTTGCGGCAGCGTGACGACGAAACTGGGGTCGAGTCCACGCAGACGCAGATCGACCGAGCCAGGCGCCGCCTCGTGGCTGATCTCTTCCGCAGCGGCCGAAAGCACGTTGAGGAAAGTGAGCCGGGCGGTGGACTCGAGCGGGACGATCAGACGCCCGGCAAGCTCGCGAGCCTGCTCATCGCCCACCTCGGCCGCGGCCAGGAGCTCGTGGCGAAGGTTGTCGACGTACTGCGTCAAGTCCATCGCGCCATGGTACAGCCGTGTTCGGGGCTCAACATGCCGGGCGTCGGAATCGCACCCACCGGTGTCCTGTCAACCGGACGACAGGCGGGAGAGAAACGGCGCGGGTAAACGTGTGGGCCGTTATCGGGACATGGAGATTGCGGCTTTAGTGGTTCCGTCCCGCCGGTCCGGCGGCGAACGGGTGACCCCGTGCTAGCTTGAGCCTCGACCGATTCGCCGAGATTCCGGCAATCGAGACTCCCTCCTCATTTTTACCGTGAATTCCCGGTGTATTTCCCCATGCCTGAGATCGAGTCGAATTCAGGGAGCAGAAATGACTCAGGAAACCGATGTCTACATGGCGACTGCGACCAGAAAGGCACGGTCGCGACGCTATCTGATGTGCCGCCCCACGCACTTTGATGTGACGTACTCGATCAACCCGTGGATGGACCCGGCGACGCCGACCTCCGCCGGTGCCGGCCTGGCCCAGTGGAAGGGGCTGCACGACCTGTTCGTCGGCCTGGGCCACGACGTCGCCCTGGTCGAACCGGTGCCCGGACTGCCCGACATGGTGTTCGCGGCGAACGGCGCCACGGTGGTCGACGGCAAGGTTCTCGTGGCCAGGTTCCGCCACCGTCAGCGCAAGGACGAGGCCGCCGCGTACCTCGAGTGGTTCCGCCGTGCAGGCTGGGCCGAGGTCCACCAGGCCGAGTACGTCAATGAGGGCGAGGGCGACTTCCTCTTCACGGGTACGGAGATCCTGGCCGGCTGCGGCTTCCGCAGCGACCGGAGGTCGCACGACGAGGCACAGGAATTCTTCGGCGTTCCGGTGCTGAGTCTTACCTTGGCGGACCCTCGCTTCTACCACCTGGACACGGCGCTTTCCGTGCTCGCCGACGACGAGATCATGTACAACCCGGCGGCCTTTTCCCTGAAGAGCCGAGAAATGCTGGCGGACCGCTTCCCGGACGCGATTCTCGCGACCGAGGCTGACGCGGACGTGTTCGGACTCAACGCCCTTTCCGACGGCAGGAACGTGTTTCTTCCCCGTGCCGCGACCGGATTGGCGGCGCAGCTGAGGGAACGTGGCTTCGTGCCGACCGGTGTGGAACTGACCGAACTGCTGAAGGCGGGCGGCAGCGTGAAGTGCTGCACGCTGGAACTGCGCGCCTGACCCTCGGAAGGAGGTGGAGAAATGTTCGTTCCAAGTCCGTACAGGCCCCCGGACAGCACATGGATGGCGGACCTGATCCGCGCCAACCCCCTGGCGATGCTGGTGACGAACGGCGCCACGGACGGTCCGTTCGCGACCCATCTGCCGGTGATCCCGGCGACGGACGCGGCCGAGTGGCCAACGGATCTCACCGGCACGGTCCTGCTGGGCCACATGAACAGGGCCAACCCGCATTGGAAGGCCCTGACCGCGGAGACACCGGCGCTACTGACCTTCACCGGACCGCACGCGTATGTGTCACCCACGGTCTACGAGTACAGCCCGGCGGCGCCGACGTGGAACTTCACCTCGGTCCATCTGCGCGGCCGGCTCCGGACGCTGGCAGCGGGAGAGGAGACGCTGGAGGTGGTCCGCGCGACGGTGAGCGCATTCGAAGCGGATCACGGAACGGGCTGGGACATGTCGGAGTCGATCGGATACTTCCGCAAGCTGCTGCCGGCGGTGGGTGCGTTCCGCTTCACGGTGACGAAGGCGGAGGGCATGTTCAAGCTGAGCCAGGAACAGAAGCCGGACGTCCGTGAGCGAGTCCGGGCGTCGTTCGAGCAGACCCCTTGCACGCGCCACCGCGAAACGGCGACGCTGATGAGGCGACTCCCCTCCTGAACACCACGAATGACCGGGGCCCGGAAACTTCCGGGCCCCGGTCATTCGTGCTGTCCTGTCGGCGGGACACTTGAATGCCTTGTGCTGGCGCCATGGTAATGCAAGGGTGGCGCCATGGAACTCAAGCAGTATGTCGACAGCCTGCGAGAGGATCTCCTGGTCGCAGCCGGGGCAGGTGACGGGCGAACCCGTGACCTCACCGAACGTCTCGTCACGCCGCTCTCGTCGGCCGTCCGGCTGGCTCTGCTGGACGTGCTGTCGGCTGCCGCGGATGAGATCACCCGCGATCTGGCGCCGGGTTCGGTCGAGATCAGGCTACGCGGCCAGGAGCTCACCTTCGTGGTGAGCGCACCCCCCGCGGATGGCGCGCTCGACGATGCCGAGCGTGGCTTCGACAGGTCACGCACCCTTCCCGCCCCGCTTTTCGCGCCTGAGCCGGCGGTTCCGGCGGTACAGGCGGGTGGAGAGGAGGGGGCGACCTCCCGTATCAATTTCCGGCCTCCCGAGCATCTGAAAGCCCGGATCGAGGAGGCGGCCGGCCGGGAACGGCTGTCGGTCAACGCATGGCTGGTGCGCGCAGTATCCGGAATGGTGGATTCCGATGACCGCGAGCACGTTCCGGCTGCGGCCGGTAGCTGACGTCACACCGGCTGGGCGGGCTGACTATACCCTCCGATGGGTGCCATGCCGCGCCCGAATCCACCAGCTCGGGGACGGCTCAGCCGGTCCATCAGGAAGGGTAGACATGCCAGTCTTTGAAACGTCGAAGCCCATTTCGGCAACCCTCGATCTCGCGGTCGGAGATGTGCGGCTCGACGCGGACCACCGCACCGACGTCGTCGTGGAGGTGCGGCCGAGCGATCCGGCCAGCGAAGCGGACATCAAGGCCGCAGAAGGCACCCGTGTCGAATACGCGGCGGGAGAACTGCTGGTGAAGGCTCCGCAGCGGGGTCTCTTCGGCAGGACGGGCGCCATCGACGTAGCGATCGACCTGCCGTCGGGCTCGCATGTCAAGGCGGTCGTGCACCGGGGAGCCTTCCGCAGCAGCGGCAGACTGGGCCAGTGCCGGTTCAAGACCTCCACCGGTGACATCGAGCTGGAGGAGACGGGCCCACTGGTCGCCTCCACTTCCTTCGGAGACATCACGGTGGCGCGGGCCCAGGGTTCCGCCGAGGCCGTGACCGGATCCGGCCTGGTGCGGATGCGCGAGCTGGAGTGTTCCGCGGTGATCAAGAACTCCAACGGGAACAGCTGGGTCGGGGAGGTGACCGGCAGCCTTCGGGTCCAGGCGGCGAACGGAGCGATCTCCGTCGGCACGGCGCACGGGTCGGTGGAGGCCAGGACGGCCAACGGCGACATCGAGATCGGCGAGGTCATGAGTGGCTCGATCGTGCTCGGCACCACGGCCGGCCGGATCGAAGTCGGCATCAGCCCCGGCACCGCCGCGCTTCTCGACGTACGGACCAAGTCGGGAAGCGTCCAGAACTCCTTGACGCCGACCGATGGCCCCGAGAAATCCGACCGGACGGTCGAGGTCCAAGCAGGCACCGCAGTGGGCGACATCGTGATCCACCGCGCCTGACAGGTGTTTCCTTTTTACAGCCTTCGGCGACGTCGCGCGTTCACCGAAATTGAGTGCAGCTGTCTGAATCGTCCGGGAACAATTCTCAAACTGTTGAAGATCGGCGGCAAGGTACCACACTGCGCGTTAAGGAATCGTAAGGAACTGTGAATTCCATTTGTTGAGAAATTGTTGGCTGCATCCCATTAAGTGGTCGAGCTTCGAAAGGATCAGGCCAATTGATGTCTCACTCTTGGCTCTCCAATAGCTGTTGAGTTTCAATGGAGAGCCGCTTCAGAACTGACTCTTCGGACGTCGACGCAGGCCGCAGCGACGGGTCGCGACTAAAGGGGGACATGTGTTCGAGGTGATCAGAGTCGCTTGCTTGAAAGTGTCCGGCCGCCCTTACCCGACAGATAGCGGACGCTCCCTGTCGTCGACTGGTGCGAACGGGGCCGGTGGTCCGACGAGTGCGATGCGCTCATGACGCGGATGGTGCCGGTGCCGGGCATGAATCGCGTGACTCTACTCACCTGCGGGAGGGGCTCCAGTGGCCCGTTGCCCCCGCACGCATAAAACAGGAGACGGGATGAGAAATCAGGTCACAGAAGGCGCGCAGACCGTCCTTTTCAGCAGAAGACGGGATGTGGGGGGAGCGCAGTGTGAAGGCGGCGAAATGCGCGGCGGGCAGGTGCTGACGACGAAGGTGGGCCTGCACATGCCGGCCGAGTTGGCCTTCGAGGAATGGGAGCGGGCCGGGCGTCAGATATCCGGAATCGTGAATTCTTCTTCATGGTGGCTCGGTGACTGGCTTGTGTATGGCAAGGACCATTACAGCGACCGATACCAGCGGGGAATCCGCGCGGCCGGGCTTCAGTATCAGACGCTGCGGAATTACGCATGGGTGTCACGGCGGTTCCCATTACACCGGCGGCGTGCGACGCTGAGCTTTCAGCACCACGCCGAATTGGCTTCGCTGCCGGTCGAGGATCAGGACCTGTGGCTGGACCGCGCCGAGCAGGCGAAGTGGACCACCAAGCAGCTTCGGACCGCCATCCGCATCGCGCGCGCGCCCGGAGAGGCGGACAGCAAGCAGCCTGAGGCGACCCAGCGGCTCGCGGTGCCGGGCAACCGGCTTCAGTGGTGGCATAAGGCGGCGACGCAGTTGGGCATCGACTTCGAGCAGTGGGTGCTTGCCACCCTGGACAGCGCGGCCGAACGCACCCTGGTCGATGTGGAGGAACATATCGGCATCAGTGCCTGATCAGCGGGGGCAACGAGAATGGCGCCATCGGCGCCACTGAAGGTCCCTGCCGCGTGTCACCGTCGGACCGACGCACCCTACCGGTCAGAGAGGGTTCCCTCTTCGGCCGGTACCGGTGTCGTCGGCATGGGGCATTCCCGTGACGGAGCTGAACACGTCGTGGAGGTCGGGCGTGTGCATGGTGAGCGCCTCGGCCTCGATGGACGCGCTGTCCAGGGCGGCCAGGACGGATTTCAGGGCCGACGTGCTGCAGTCGCTGGGGATGTGCAGGGCCAGTGCCTCGTCGTCGCGCACGGCGGACCGGAAGAGGCCGGCGGCCGCATCGAGCGCGTCCGCGTCGGAGAACCGCATTCGGATGTGCCCTGCGGGCGCCGGTCGTCGCTTGGCGGCTCTGGCGCCATCGGCAACCGCTTGCCGCTCCTGATTCACGACGTCCGGTCGGTCGGGGGTGCCCCCGCATGTCTCACACGTGTGCGGCAGCGTGACCGCGAACTCCACATCGAGCCCGTGCAGGCGAACGGCGACCGAGCCCGGCGCCAGGTCCCGTGAGACCTGGTCCATGGCCGCCGACAACGCACCGAGCACGGCCAGTCGGGCGGCTGTCTCCAGGGGGGCGGACAGCTGATCGACCAGTGCGCGGGCTTCATCCCCTCTCGCGTCCGCGGCGACCGCGAGCCCGTGCCGGAGGCTGTCGACGTATGGTGTGATGTTCATGACGCCATGATGGCATATAAATGGCGCCATTGGCGCGAGAGGGTTGGACAGCAAGGGTAGTTGGCCCGAAATCGTCTGCCACTGGCGCCACCGCCGAAAGAGACGCTGCCCCCTCCCCAACGCGGTCCCGGCAGGCCGCGTGGAGGGAGGGGCGGCAGCGCCCCCTGAAGAAGGGTCGGCCGCGAGGGCGGAGTGGACATTGCTGTCGACGGTCTCGCATACACCGTCAGTGTCAGGCAGGAGTTCCCGCAGTCCACGGCTCCCGACCGCTCCTCTCGCCTCGTTGCGGAGCTCGCTCATGGCCTGACCGGCCGGCCCGGGCGCTGGCGAGATCGGAAGACCCGGGCGCTCGAAGAGGCCCTGGACGCGGTCCTTGGAGAGGGCGAGGTACGAGCGGCGCAAGACGCTCGGCGCAGGCAGGACGAGCAGCAGGCCATTGCGGAACGCGAAGTTCGCTGGCGAGCGGCCATGGAGGTGGCGAAAGAACAGGCTGTTCGCGAACAACTTGCCCAGGCGCTACGCCAAGAGGCCGGGCGCTGGCAGGAGTCTGCAGCCCTCAGCGCGTACTGCACGGCCGTGGAACGTCGTATCGGTGAGCTTCACGGCGTTGTGGACGAGCCGACTCCGAGTCGGACCCGGCGCTGGTCGGAGTGGGCAAGGGCGTATGTGAGGTCGATCGGCCCTTTGAGTGAGCTTCCGCAGATGCCGGACGCACGCGAACCCACGCCGGAGGAACTCAAGCCATGTCTCAGGGGATGGAGCCCTGACAGGCCGGAACGGCGGGGCGGTCGGTGACGCGCGCATGAGCAGTTCGCCGACCTGCTGCCGATGATGCACCATGTGGAGAGTGTCGCGATCCTGGAACCCATCGCAAAGGGTGCCTGACCTGCGGTTTTGCCCGTGCGCCTTATGTGTGGTGTGGGCGTTACGGGCGATATCTTGACGCGGAAATGCCGCTCGTGACACTCATTCGACGCTCGTTCTGATGAGGCGTCAGATGCTCGGTTGTGCTGGCCAGGCGCGCTGTTGACCATGTGAGTATGGCTGGGCCCGAGGGGCTCGTGACGCTGAGCGGTGTCGGTGATCTACGTGTGCGGAACGAGGCGGCGCCGCCATCGACGCGATCTTCGCGTAGCCGCAGCCGGTCGGCAGGACCTGTTGAGCGTGGCTCGTAGCCCACCGCCGGCCCAAAGTCCCAGAGAAGTCCCAGAGATGCCGCCGCACCCCTCCCTGACCCGCTAAGTAGCAGGTCGGACAGGGTGCGGCGGCATCGTCATATCAAATGTCCCGGAACTCATAGACAAAGCTTCTGACCTGTGCAAATGCCCCCTCTCGAAGATCATCTTGCACGGTTGTTGCACAAGCCGAACGGAGCAGGAGTCACGCGGCCCTGGTGTAGGCGCTCCGGACCGCGATGCGGACCTTGGAACCGGCTCCCACGACCCGGTGCACGTATTTACGCAGCGTAAACGCGGGATCGGCGTGTCCGAGTCGGTCCGCGAGCGTGTACACGTCTACCCCGCCGTTGATCATCATCGACGCGTACAGGTGTCGGAGCGCGTGCATCATCACGTCGCGGGACTTCTCCCAGCGTCGTCCCTTCGCGTCGGGCTCAAGGGGCTTGATGAGGCCGGCCGACGCCAGGGCGGGCTTCCAGCGGTAGGAGTTGAACCAATTCGACTGAATGGCGGTCTTCTCCCGGGTGTAGAAGATCAGCCGCACCGTGACCGGGTCGCCGCCTTTGCTGCCCCACGGTCGGGTCACCTCGACCGGCGGGTACTTCTCCATGTGCTCGCGCAGGGGGATGGCCACGTCGTCGGTCAGCTCGACCCACCGGTCCTTCGGGTCCTCGTCGCTTCCACCCTTGGGGAGGGCGTATGCCAGGAACGAGCCGTCGTGGACTACTTGCCGTTGCACGTGCACCATCGTGCCGTCCGGGTGCGCCCAGTCGATGTCATCTGGAGACAGGCCGAATATCTCTCCTTGACGAAGACCCAGGCCGCGACCGCAGTCGACGAGTGCCTTGTAACGGTCTGGCAATTCGGCACGGATCTTCTCGGTGTCCTCCCAGGCGAGGGCCAGATCTGCCCGGCCGCCACCTCCTCGCTTCGGCTTGGCGTCCTGCACCGATTTGGCGAGGCACGGATTTTTGTGTATCAGGCTGTCGTCCACGGCCAGGTCAAAGACAGCCCGAAGATTGTCGAAGACCAGGCGCAGTGTGGAACTTTCGAGCAGCCTGCGACGGTCGTGCAACCAGTCCAGCAAAGACGAGGCGTTCACGTCCTTTACGCGCATCTTCCCAACTGCGGTAGGAACGACGTGCAGGAGAATCCGCTCCTTGTGGCGTCGGTAAGTCCGTGGATTCTTGTGTTCGTGCCCCTTGAGCCACGTAAGGGCGAGTTCACCGACCCTGACCTCTCCGGCGCGAGGGTTGATATATGAACCGTCGTCCACTCCGGACCGCATCTTGGTCTCGTGCCTGCGGGCTTCGACCTCGGTGCGGAACAGCTCCGTCTGCTGGACATCTTCCCGGTTGCGCCATCGGGCCTGCCACCGCTTCCCCGTCCCGTGATCCCGCGTCGGAACTTTGCCGTGTTCCTTGCAGGTCGACTCCCCGTCTTTCGGGCGCGACTTGTGCCAGCGGTCGTACGGCATCGACTCAACTCCTGGTTTTCAACGGGCCTTTGAGTCTATTTGTGGACTCTCTTGAATCAGGGCCATCGTCGACGGCGAGATTGTGTGCCCGTTCATCGCGCCCTGAGTGAATTGGATGTTGATCCAGGCGAGCTGAAGATGTCAAATGCATTCTTGGGGTCTTCGCGACAAAGGGTGCAGAGTGGTAGAGAAGATTTCACCTAGACGAATGCTCGCTGAGGGTTCGACGAGGGCTCGCCGAACCCTCAGTGAAGATTCGCCTGTGTCCTTTGAGAGTTCGCAAGAGTCGTAGGAATTTCATCGAAAGGCCCTCTGTTTGGTCCGGCCGGAATTTAATGCAAACGTTCCGTGCGCCACCACGGCGGAATACCGCTCACGTGGTTCTTTCCTGCCCGCTTCGAACCGTTCTGGAGTGCCCATGAGTCGAACCACTGCCCGTGCGGAAGAAGCCGCCAGTGGCGCGGGGGCCCGTTGCCCCTTGATGAGCGCGGAGGAGCTGGCCGACTTCCTGGGCGTACCTCTGAATACGGTCTACATATGGAATCACCGACACCAGGGTCCGCGAGCCCACAAGGTCGGCCGCTATTTGCGCTACCTCTGGCCGGAGGTAGAGGCATGGCTGGAAGCTCAAGCGGTGAATCGCGCGACCTGATCGGCCAAGAGTGGCTGGTGCCCTTGTCCTTGGTCGGGCGACAGAACCCGGCGTACAGCCCGACTCGTCTGCCCCCACCTGCGACTTTGCCTCGGAAAGGGCCTCTGACCTGCGTCGGAGGCCCTTTCCGGTCTTTCGGTGGCTTGCCGCGTTAGGCGGCGGAAAGCCCCTCGGACAGCACTGAAAGTCCCTGAAAAGTCCGTGGCGCGGAGGTGCAGAGGAGGCCTCCGACCTGGGTTGACCATGTTTCCTCTGGCCTCACCGCGCGGCTGCGGGAGCTGGGCGGGAAGGTACCGATAATGCAGCGGGCCGCAACGCTCGTCGTCGCGATCATCGAGCCCCCTGGAATCCCCGTGCCGGCCGAGCCCGTCCCCGTCGACTGGGTGGACGAAGCCTCACCGCCGCCGGCCCCGCCGCGCTCGCGGCCTGACACTCCAGCAGGTTGTCCTACGATCGGCCTCGGTCGCCTTTTGGTGGCCGGGGCCCTCGTCATCTCGGAAGGAACGCGCATTGACCACGCACACCCTCACCATCAAAGGCGAGAAGGTGACCATTACCCAGGGGGGCGTCCTCCTGGCCGCCGCCGACGCTCGCCCGAACGTTCGCCCCCAACGCCACGGCGTCCTCATCGGCTCCGTCCTCTGGGCACCGAAGGACCTGCTGCGGACCGTCATCGGAAACGACGACCTCGGGAACGTCGATTCCCCGCGCGCTATGAAGGCGTTCAACAACCTCGGCTTCCAGACCTTCACCGAGACCGTCTACGCCGCGGACGGCCTTCCCTTCGTCCACCCCGAAAACCAGCTCCGCACACAGGAGGGCTCTCGACCGTGACCAACCTAACCACCACGTCCGTCTACGCCTCCCTGGTCGCCACGATCAAGGAGAAGAACGGAGTCCTCCAGGTCGACGTCCGCCGCCTGCGGGACCTCCTTGGAGCCGGCCGCACCGGCAGCACGGTCGCCCGCACTATCGAAACCGAGCTCGCCCGCGCGGGCATCCTGCACTTCCCGCCAACCATCCCCACCAGCCAGGACCGGCGCGTCGTCCTGTGCACCAACCCGATGGTGAAGATGGTGATCGAGAACCTCCGTGCTGCTGACGTCGAAGAACCGACGGACGCAGACATCACGAAGGCGCTGGTAACGCTCGAACTCATGGCGGCCGCGTTCAGCCCCGGCCAGACGGCTGAGGAGGCGTAATGGCCAACCCGAACACCGACACCTGCCCCATCCCCGTGGATGCGAACCGCACCTGCGGCGCCACCCTCCGCTGGGAGGTCATCCCCGAGCGCGATGTCGAGCCCTACGTTGCCTGCGGCCAGCACATCACCGCGCCCATCATGCGCTCGGGCGAGCTCGTGCCGTTCACCGCTCGGCCAATCTGAGCAGCGCAGCCAGCCTTTGCAGTGGACGTGATCAACGGGATACTCACCAACGGCCGCTCCCCCGTGCTCGCGGTCTGAACCTTGAAGGATAACGCCGTGAGCAAAACGACTGCCCGGTCTGTGGACGCGTCGTCCCCGTACGTCACCACAGGCCCTACGCAGACGTGATGGCCGTTGATGTCGATCACGGGGGCGCCTGATGGCGACGCCCGGTCTCTCACTGACTCCGCCTGATCGTGTCGAGAGCCGATTCGACTTCGTCGAGGCCGCTGAGCAGCCGGTGGATGGTGACCTGGCGCTCGGCCCAGTGCTGTTGCAGGTCGACGGCTGCTGCGGTGGGAAGTCCGTACTCGGAGGTTGTGGCGCCGTAGAAGCTGAACAGCATGTACAGGAGTGCGATCCGAGCGCTGGCCCGCACGTCGGTGAGCGGCAGGCCGGGGTTCTCGGCACGGTAGGACTCAATCAGGCGCAGGGCGCACCGCATCCAGGACGGGTTGTTCGCCACCGTGCGCGGGTCGAAGGCTGCCCTCCCCAGCTCCCAGGCTGGCAGGCAAGTCTCCCCCTGGAAATCCAGGATCGCGGTGATCGCGTCCTCTTGGACCAGCAGGTTGGTGCGGGTGAAGTCCGCATGCCCGGCTTGGATTGCGAGGCGGTCGGGGAGTCCGGCACGCAGTCGAGCAGCGTGAGTGTGTAGGTCTTCGCGACGCCGCGCGAGCTCGGCGCGAAGCTGCTCCAGCCGCGGGTCAGCCCGATCGCGGTCGGGAGAATGGAAGCGGAGCAGAGCGAGCACCACGATGTACGGCGACGGGTCCGCCGGTAGGGCGTCGGCGGCGGCGTCGCACAGCTCCCACGCTTGTTCCATCGCCTCGCTGCGCCCACGGCCTCGACCGCCGGCCATCGACCGTAGGGCCTGCACATGGGCGAGGAGGGCCAGGGCGTTCGGCGAGCGGGGTTCGGCCTGCGCCCAGGTGTCCGCGAAGGTCAGGCGCGCTCCGGCGCGGGCGAGGACCTGGAGCCGGAAGACACGCCGGTCCCAGCCCGCCCCCGTCGCGGCCAGGACTTCCCGGGCACCTTCCCAGCGCCCCATCGCCGCGTCCTCAACTGCCGTCCGTAGTGGGCGGTCGTCGGTGGCCGGATACCGGTCGAAGACGGACCGCTGGCTCACGGTTGTCTCGCTCTGCCGGTCTCGTACGAGCACGGCAGAGCCCCCACATGCTCGACAGTGAAGTCGGCTGTCACCTTCGTGCCTCAGGAAAAATGAGTCCGCCGGCCAGGGCGGAAGCTGAGGTGGGGGTCGAATGACTCGCAGCGGTGCGGGTGGCCACCCCGTACAAGGGGGGAGCAGAGCGGCGGTCTTCTCGCGACGCGATCGGCATGTGCCGGATTCGACTCCGCCAGGGGTGAGCCCTTCAGAAGCTGATCCCGCCGATCATTCGGGACACGTTCGTAGCGGCCTCGCTGATCGTCGGTGCGATCGACGAACTGGCGAGGTAGAAGCCGAGAAGCACACAGACGATGGCGTGGCCGACCTTGAGTCCGGCCATTCGGACGAGCAGGAACGCGAGGACCGAGAGGAGCACGACGGCCGAGATGCTAACGGTCACCGTTAGCCCTCCGGTGGATGTGCGCTCCCACTGCTCCCGCCAGCTGCTCCGGTAGCGCTTTGCGTGGGCTGACTCGTGTCGGAGGCGGGATTCCCGCCAACTCTGTCTGTAAGGCCGAGGGCACCTTGGACTCCGTTGGAGAAGGCGACGATGAGTGGATGTACCACCGCAGTTCCACGTATTCAGGCCCGTCCAGATGATTACGTTCTCGGACTGTTCGCCTGGGGGTGTGGGCTGCTGTGCGCTCCCAGACTGATGGCCGAATCCCCGGCGCACCCATTTCCCGGGTGATATCACTGGAGTGATCCTGGGTTCACCAGGGGTAGTTGAATTCGCACACTCTCGCTCAACGGGGAGGCAAGAGGTGCTCCAGCAGTCGCCGAGGCGCTGTTCTCGGTGCGGTTGTCGTTTGAGTCAGTACAACTCCGACGCGCTGTGTTCCGCGTGTACCCGCGTACACGCGTTGGATCGTCACACCCCGACCGTGCCAGAACGCGTATGGCACGATCCTGATGTCCGCCAAGCGCTCGCGGCCTGGGACTTCGGCCGAGCCAGTCGACTGGTCCGCCAGCGAGGATCCCTTCGGCAAGAGGACCTCGCACAACTCACAGGGCTTAGCCAGGCGTTCTTATCCATGCTCGAGTCGGGAGCGCGACGCCTCACCAACGTCGACAAGATCGTCGAATTCCTGGGCGGCCTCGGTGTGCCCGCCGAACTCGTACCGCTCCCGCTTCCACGCCACGCGTCCGGGCTGTCGCAGCCGTCCGACCTGGTTGCCGGCGACCTGGACCCTCTTCTGCCGTGGACCACTGCCCGTATGGTGGCGGCACTGGGCACAGTGGTTGGAGGCAGCGCGATGGACCGCCGTCAGTTCCTCGCGGTGAGCGGTATGGCGCTCACCGCCTTCGTTCACCAATGGGGCTCCGCCGAAGCCGAGCCACTCGTACGAGCAGCGGAGGGAAGTCGGCTCACCAACGGGTTGCTCGACAGTCTGCAACAGACCACGGACAGCTTGCGGGCCATGGACGCGAGTACCGGGAGCGGCACCCTCGCCGAACTTGGCGACGCACACCTCGCATTCCTCAAGCGCCTCGTCCTGCAGGCTTCGTACGACGAGGCAACGGGCCGACGGCTGGCCGCGATCATCGCGGACACCGCCACCCAGACGGGCTGGTTCACGTTCGACTCCGGCGACCACGACGGCACTCAGGGATACCTGCTTGCTGCGCTCCGCGCCGCCAAGGCCTCAGGCGACGTCCGGCTGGGAGCCGGCGCCCTCTCCTACATGGCCATTCACGGCTATTCGACCGGGTCCCCGCGTAATGCGGTGATCGCGGCATCAGCTGCCCGAGACAAGATCAAGAGTCTTGACGCGCCGGCACTGGAAGCCATGCTGCTGACCCGACAGGCGCGAGGGCACGCGAAGCTCGGCGAGCAGGAAGCGGCCGTCGCCGCACTTGGCCAGGCTGCGGACCTCTGTGCCCGAGGCCGGTCCGAACAGGACCCGCGCTGGCTGTACTGGATCAACGCCGGCGAGATCCACGGGCAGTCAGGCAGCTGCTATCTGGACCTGGGTGCGCCGGACAAGGCCGTCGCGAGTTTCACCCAGGCGCGGAAGGCGCTCAATCCGGCTGAGCAACGCACCAGAGGGCTGTTCCTTTCCCGGGCCGCCTCCGCTCACATCCGCGAAGGTGACGTCGACGCCGGATGCGCCACCGCACACGAGGCATTGGATCTCGCCGAACAGCTCCAGTCGGCCCGGCTGAACGAGCACATCAAGAGCATGCTGGCTGATCTGCAGCCGGTGAGCCACACCCCTTACGCTCGGGATCTACTGGAGCGTGCCGCTGTCGTGACGGGAAAGAGGAGCTGAACGTGACCGAGGCCGAGCAGGTCCTCGTCCTGTGGGACATCGACCGTACGTTGCTCTACGTCGGCGACATCGACCGGCAGGTCTACCGTGAGGCCTTCGCCGAAGTTGTAGGACGCCCAGCCGAGCACCTCCCGGCTCGGGGTACGGGCGTCACCATGCCCCTCGCGATCCGAGGACTCCTCATGGACAACGGAGTCTCGGAGGACCACGTACCCGACCTGCTCCCGCGCATGGTGGACCTCGTCCCACAACGGCTCGCTGCACATACGGAGGACCTGCGCGAGCAAGGCGTCCTCTTGCCCGGCGCTGTGGCGGCGCTGAGGTCGGTCCACGACCACCCCAGCTACGTGCCGACCGTCGTCACCGGCAACCTCAAGCCGAACGCCCTGCTGAAGCTCGACGCCTTCGAACTCGGAGAATACGTCGACGCGGAGATCGGCGGCTTCGCCTCTGACGATCCCCACCGGCCGGCGCTCGTCGCTATCGCTCAGAAGCGCGCACAGACCAAGCACGGGATGATCTTCACCCGCTCCAACAGCGTCATCATCGGTGACTCCCTTGAAGACGTCCGCACGGGCCTCGAAGGTGGCGCCGCGGTCGTCGCGGTCGCGTCAGGGAAGACCTCGGCGTCGACTCTCAGGAACGCCGGGGCCGACGTTGTTCTCGAGACCCTGGAGAACCTGCAGGTGCTTCATGACGCCATCGCAAGCGTCGTCTCGCCGCACAGCTGACTCGTACCGGAGGTGGGAGGCCATGCGAAGCCGCACTGACGTCGATGCGCCAGCCAAGGTTCGCCCTGGTCGGCACGCTCAGAACGGATGACGCCGCCAGGTGTGAACGAGCCTGGTGCGATTGGCATAGGCCTGCTTCTCTTCGGAGGCGGAACGCTACTTCTTGCGTCCCTGTTCGGCGTCTGGACAGCCTTCGCCCTCGTGGTCCTCGTGGCCTTCGGCATCGCGATGTCCGTGGAGGCTCGTCAGCGGCGCATCTCACGTCGTCGGAGTGAGGAACAGGCGTGGCGGCGCATCCTCAGGGATGAGTGGGGCTACTTCGGCGAGTGAATGGCTGCGTCATCTCCGAGCCGTCCGCTCTCCCCCTCGTGTAGGAGTGCCCAGTCGACTGCACGCAGGGACGTCGGCCACGGCCGTGGGAGCACGTCTTCGACGAGGTAGGCGGACTCGGCCGAGAAGCAGGACGCCCCTGGAGGGCGGCCGGCGAGGCGCCATAACCCTCGCGATATCACTCCAGAGATATGCCCATGCGCATCCCCGCAGCGAGACTTGCGGCTCAGTCGGAGCGCGTACGCCGTGGAACCAGTCCTACCTGTCGCAATCAATCCGTGCGGTCGTGCGGTCGTGCTGTCGATCGCGTAGCGGAAGGAGGTCGATGGTGGCCTGGTGGCTCTCCGACGCAACTGGGGCGCATCGGCAGCCTTTGGGAGGCGCGAGCTATGGACGCAAAGAACGGACAGACCGACCCCCGGGCGCTCTTTCCGCTGTCCCATCGAGAGAGCCCATTCCTCGACCTGTGCAAGACGGCGTTCGATTCCCTGGCGGAGCTCATGCCGGAGGGGGACTTCCCCCGCGTGCCGGCCACGGGTGCGCGATACCGGAAGTACGACGAACTGGTCAGCTTCTACGGGGATCTGCCGGATGACCCGGGAACGAGGCCCGGCGACCTGATCGGAGCCATGACCCGGGACTTCCTCGCGGGTGCCGTCAACTGGAGGTCGCCAGAGCTCCAGTACAACCTCGGCGCCGCGGTGAACGTGGCGGCTTCGGCGATGTACGCCGTGGCGCTCGACACGAACGTCTATCTCATCAACGACGGGCTGGCCGGCAACGTCGTAGCTGCAGAGGGTGCAGTCAGCCACGTACTCGCCCAGCTCACCGGTGTACCGGCAGGTCAGGCCTTCGGCCTCTTCACCTTCGGCGGGACCGGGACCATGGCATACGGAATCAAGGCCGGCATACGCAAATGCGCGCCGGAGTCCGTACGCGCCGGAACGCCGAGTGATGTGCGGGTCGTCATCACGGAGGACGCGCACTTCTCCCACGCGGCAGCGGCGGACTGGCTGGGCATCGGAACCGACCAGCTGGTGGTGATTCCCGCCGACCGGCAGCGACGCAGCGATCTCGCCGCAGCCGAGGAGCTCATCAGGAGCGAACTAGAGGCCGGACATCGCGTCGCCACGGTCATCATCAACGGAGGCACCACCTACGACCACGCGGTCGACGACATCGCGGCCTTCGCCGAACTCCGGGATCGCCTGACCGCCGACTACGACCTTCCCTACAGGCCGCACCTTCACGTGGACTCCGTGGTCGGCTGGGCGTGGCTCATGCTCAGCGATTCCGCGCTCAGCGCCCTCGAGCCGGGGTCCCCTGCCGCGGATGCGCTGCGCGAGCAGCACCGTCGCGTGCAGGCGCTCAGGTCGGCCGACTCGTGGGGTGTGGACTTCCACAAGGGCGTCGGCGTCTGCCCCATCGACTGCAGCTTCATCCAGTTCAACGACAAGAGCGACTGCGTCCGGCTGCGGAAGGGAGGCGGATCACCGGCCGAACTTCACCAACTGGCCCAGGACTTCAGCGCGGTCTCGCCAGTTGACTACACCCTGGAGACCTCCCGCGCGGGAGGCAAGGCCCTGGCCGCAGTCGCGAGTCTGCACAGTCTGGGACGCAACGGGTACGCGGCGATCCTCACCCGGCTCGTCGATGCCGCGATCTACTTCCGGGAGAGCCTGGGGGCGAGGAGCGGGATGGATGTCCTGAACACCCACGCGCTCGGCTACCAGACCATGGTGCGCCTCTACCCACCACACCGAACCCCTGACGCACGCAGAGAGCTTCACGACCCGGCTGCTTCCACCGCCCAGATGGTCCGGGAGGGGAACGCGTACCTCAAGGCGTTCTTCGCCTGGGACAACGAAACCCGAATGGACGTCAACGGCGGCGGCGTCGTCTATTCCTTCAGCAGCAAGTACCTCACGACCGCAAGCGGAGAGCCCATCTCGGGGCTGAAGTTCTACCCGACCACACCACTGATCGGTCGGGAGCACATGAAGGAATCCGTCGATCTGCTTGCCGAGCGCAAGGCAGTCTTCGACGAGATCTGGCGTGTAGGAGCCGCGTGACCGACGCCGCAACGCCAGGCGACCGGTACTCACCGAGGGCACCGAGGCCCTCCGACCTCTTCACAGAATGGAGCGGAGATGGACAGTCACGTGGCAGTCACGGGAGCGGAGGGCTTCATCGGATCCCACCTGGTGGAGCTGTTGGTCGCCAGGGGGCACCACGTCCGGGCCATGAACCAGTACAACTCCTTCGGAACGCGGGGGTGGCTCGACACGCTCCCGACGGAGGTTCTGGACAACGTCACGGTGATACCAGGAGACGTCCGCGACGCGGCCACGGTCAGCAAGCTCGTGGCGGGATGCCAGACCGTGTACCACCTCGCCGCCCTGGTGTCCGTTCCGCACTCCTACGAAGCGCCCCGCATGCACGTCGAGACCAACGTGCTCGGAACGCTCAACGTGCTGGACGCCGTGCGGGCTGCGGGGACTCCCCGGCTCGTGCACACGTCGACCAGCGAGACCTACGGGTCGGCTCAGTACGTGCCCATGGACGAGAAGCACCCCCAGACCGCCCAGTCGCCGTACGCCGCGAGCAAGATCGGTGCCGACCGCGTAGCCGAGAGCTACCACCATGCCTTCGGACTCCCCGTCGTTACCGTGCGCCCCTTCAACACCTACGGACCTCGACAATCCCTCCGTGCCGTGATCCCGACGGTGATTTGCCAGGCCCTGGAGGGCGGCCGGCTCATCCATCTCGGATCCCTCTCACCCATCCGTGACTTCACCTACTGCGGAGACACGGCAGCGGCCTTCCTCGCCGCCGGCGCGGCCCCCCACGAAGCCGTGGTCGGAAGGACCTTCAACGTCGGCTCGGGCGAGGCGATCAGGATTGGCGATCTCGTCGCCCTGATCAGCGAGATCGTCGGGATCCCGCTGCGGGTCGAGGCCGACGACCAGAGAGTGCGCCCCGACTCGTCGGAGGTCTCGCGCCTGGTCTGCGACAGCGGGCTGTTCCGGGCCACGGCGGCCTGGTCCCCGCAGTTCACCCTCCGCGAAGGACTTGAGCTCACCGTCAAGTGGTTCTTGGAGCCCTCCAATCGCGCCCAGTTCCGGAGCACCACCTACGCCATCTGAGGAGGCCCCATGCACGCGGTGATCCTGGCCGGCGGCCGCGGTGTTCGGCTCGGACCGATCACGTCGTACCTGCCCAAGCCCCTCGTGCCGATCGGCGACGAGTACCCGATCCTGGAAGTGGTCATACGACAGCTCAAGACGCAGGGCTTCAGCCGACTGACACTGGCGATCGGCCACCTGGGTCATCTCATCCGGGCGTGCATCGGCGACGGCTCCCGGTGGGACCTCGACGTCAGGTACGTCACTGAGGAGGAGCCCCTGGGCACGGCGGGCTGCCTCACCGACCTCCGCGACGAGCTGCCCGAGCACTTCCTGGTGATGAACGGGGACGTGCTCACCAACCTGGACTTCGCGAAGCTCCTCGATTCCCACACCGGCTCGTCGGCCCCGATCACCGTGGCTGTCGCCAACCGACACCTGGCGACGGAGTTCGGCGTTCTCGACGTCCGAGGCGAGATGATCGCAGGGATCCGGGAGAAGCCCGTCCTCGACTACCAGGTCAGCATGGGTGTGTACGCTGTCAGCCGCGATGTGCTGAAGGCCTACCCACCGGGAGAGCCGCTCGGGTTCGACAGGTTGCTTGACGACCTCGTCCAGCGAGGGACACCGCCACGCGCCCACATCTTCGACGGGTACTGGCTCGACATCGGCCGCCCGGACGACTACGCCCGGGCCAACGAGGAGTTCCCCCAGTTGCGCTCACTTCTGCTGCCGCATGCGGGTTGAGCGTATCGCCGTGCTGGGAGCAACCGGCTACCTCGGCACGCACATCACACGGGCCCTCGCCGAGGACGGCTCTCAGGTCACCATCCTCAGCCGCCGACCGCCCAACGCGCCCTTTCAGGAGGGGATCACCGTGCAGCTCCTGCCCCAACGCCCCAGTGCAGCAGCCCTCGCTGCCGCGCTGGCCGGCAGCGAGGCACAGGTCGTGATCAACGCCGCTGGCGTGACCCAGGGAAACATCCGCGCGATGGTCCAGAGCAACGTCCGTCTGGCCCGCTACGTGCTCGGCGCCGCCGCGACAGTCCCCGGCAGGCCGCGCGTCGTCCACATCGGATCAGCAGCGGAGTACGGGCTCCAGCCCGAGGGATCAGCAGTCACGGAAGGCGCGGCCTGCTCGCCCAGTGGTGTGTACGGGCGGACGAAGCTTGCTGCGACTGGTGCCGTACTGGAGGCCATCGGCGAAGGGGCGATCCGAGGAACGGTGCTCCGCGTCTTCAACCCCGTCGGCCCCATGAGCCCCGCGAGCAGTGTTCTGGGTCGGGTCGGTGCTCAGTTAGCCCATCAGCGGAACCTCCCGAACCCACAGGTGGAGACCGGCCCGCTGGACGCCTGCCGCGACTTCGTGGACGTTCGCGACGTGGCCTCCGCCGTCCTCCTCGCCGTGAGACACGAGGCACCCCCACCGATCGTCAACATCGCCCGCGGTGAGGCAGTAAGCGTCCGTGATCTCGTACGACGCCTCGTAGAGGTCAGCGGAGTGCGGGCACGACTGCTGGAGCGCCCTGCTCTCGCTTCGCGGCGGTCCCAGGGCCTCGCCCGGCAGGAGGCAGCCATGGAGGTCGCGAAAGGACAACTCGGGTGGGTGCCGCGATACGAACTGTCCGAGTCCCTCCGTGACCTCTGGAACGCTGCCACCGTCATGGTGGCCGCGCGGGCCGAAGGTCCCGATCAACGGAGTCCCCTTGATCAGTCTGCCGAGTGGGCAACCACTGCCTACCGCCCATCGTCGTCTCCTCAGCGACCTCGCTGACCTCTTAGACCTGCCTCAGCTCGTCGTCTACGGGGGAGCGGCACGTGACCTGCTCAGCGCGTCCCCGGGATCTCCCAAGGATGTCGATGTCGCCGCAGGCCCCCTTTCCCGCGCCGCAGGCTGCCGAGAGCGGCTCCTTGAGCACCCCGACGTTCAGGAGGTCGGTCCCGCGCGTGACTACTGGATCCGGATGACCGAGCCCGTGATCATGTTCGACGTCCGATGGCGCGGCATGACGGTGGACGTGAACTTCCTCGATGACCTTGGGAAGATCGGCCACTTCGACGTCGAATGCGTCCGATGGGAACACCCGGCGGGAACGTTCGTCGATCCGTACAGGGTCACGGGGCGGGAGACGACGGACTCCTTTGCACTCGTCAGCCCGATGGACGTGGAGAACCCCGTCCTACTGCTCAACCGGCTCGTGAAACTGAGCGCCAAATACGACGTCGACTACACGCAGGTCGGCGAGCTCTCCCACCTGGCGAGCGCGCTCGTCGAGGCCGCCGCCGCGTGGAACTCGGCCGACGAATTCCACGGGACGCAGGCCGACACAGCGCACGCGAGAGCAATCGCCACGTCCGTTCAACGAGCTCGCGACGGCGCGGCCTTCCTTCGGGCCTGCCTTGATTCCGGCGTCATCGCGTGCAGGAATCCGCGACTCGCCGAAGTGCTGGCCAGGGACCCCTCTGCGGTCACCCGGCTCGCTCGTACCACCAGCCCGGACTCCTTCTGGCACCTCGCGAACAGCCTGACCAGCGATCGATCCTCTTCACCTCTCGGAGCTAAGGAGACTTGCCGATGACCCGATTCGGGTTCGTCATCCCCACGTACAACGAGGCCGAGACCATCGGCCGTACGATCGAGAGCATCGCCCTCCAGCGGTCCCCCGAGGGCGATCTCATCTCCAGGGACAGCTACGAGATCGTTGTCGCTGACACCCCTGGTCACGACGAGACACCCCGTGCCGTGGCCCAAGCTGCGGCACGATTCGACGGCCTCCGGTGCAGCGTCGTTTCCGAGCCCGCCCGCTCCATGGTCGCGGCTCGCAACACCGGCATCGGCCACTTGCTCGAAAGGCCGAGCCCGGTCGACTACATCGTCAGCGGGGACGCCGACACCGTCCTGCCACCCGGCTGGCTGTCCGCAGTGGAGGAGAAGCTCGCACAGGGCGCCACGATCGTGTCGGCGGCCGGATTCTTCGAGACAGAGCTGTGGCGCCGCTGTCCCGCCCTGACGCGGTGCTACATCGAGGAGATCGGCACGGTCTTCTTTCCTCAGGCGATCATCGACGAGTACGTGACGGCGCAGGACCGTCCTCTGTTCACGCCCCGGCTGTTCAGGGATTTCGGCCGCCCCGTGTCGGACTGCGCGTTCGTCATCGAGTCGGACACGTACCAGAAGCTCGGGGGTTTCAAGCCGGAGCACTACGACGCGGACGGCCAGGACGAGATCCCGGCGGTCGGCTGGCCCTTCATGTTCCGTGCGGAGCTCGCCGGCATCGACATCGCCTACGTCGAAGCGCCGGCCTACGAGACGAGCGCGCGCCGGCTTCTCCACGAACCGGAAGCTCTGTTCTCCGGCAGCAGCTACCTCGGTGAGATCGAGAACTTCCGTTCTCAGAACGACGATCAGTATGCGTGGCTGGACCACTTCGCCCCGCGACTGAACATGGAGGCCCTGCGCCGCTACGTGGTGAAGAACTACGTTCTGCAGCAGTGCATCACCCGGCCCGAGCGAATCCTCCAGAACCCCGGGACGTTCGGGAGTTCGGCCGAGGAACTGACCACGGCCGTCGCCTCGTGGAGGGATGCCCATCTCCAGCCCGGAGCTCGGGAGGTCTTCGCCTTCGCGGACGAACTTACCGACCGCTTCTTCGACGCCGTGGTAAGTGCCTTGAAGGAGTCCGGCTCATAGCTGATGGCCATTCAGAACAGTTCGGGTGACGTCGGTGCGTCTCCACGTTCTCGTGGCGCCGATCGCGACGTCGACAGGTCGTAATCGTGATCAGCGAAGGGATGACCATCGTGGTAGAGGAAGTTGTGAAACGTGATCGACGGAGCGCAATCGGGATCGTGATACCCGCGCGCAACGAGTCCGGGTTCGTCATCAGGACTCTGCAGACCCTCGTCGCGCAGGACGTACGGGACCGATGTGAGGTCGTCGTCGTGGAGAACGGAAGCGACGACGACACGGCGTCCCAAGTCGCCGAGTTCGCCACACAGGCCCGCCTCCAGGTCACCCTGCTGCGGCTCGATCCCGCCTCGGCGGTGGCTGCGCGCATCCACGGCATGGACTACCTGATGGGGCAGGAAGAACCGCCCGCCCTTCTGGTCAGCGCCGACGCGGACACCACCTACCCCGCTGGATGGCTATCAGCCTTGGAAGACGAGGTGGAGGCAGGGGCGGACGTCGTCGCTTCGGCCGGATACATGGACCCGGTGCTCTGGTCCTGGTGCCCCACGCTCACCTCCCGTTACGTGGAGCGGATCGGAACGATCTTCTTCGATCCGGACACCACGAGGTCCCTGGGCGTCGACGAGACCACGTGTCTGTTCACGACCCAGGTCTACGAGGACTTCGGCCGACCGGTGTGCGCGCCGGGCTTCGGGATCACGGCCGCCTGTTACAGGCGGCTCGGGGGCTTCCGCCGGGAGCACTACGACGCGGGGGCGACGCGCGAGATCCTGATCGCGGGGGCCCCTCTGATGTTCCGAGCCGAGCTCAACGCATTCCGCGTCGCCTACGTGCGGGCGCCCTGGTGGCAGACGAGCCCTCGGCGACTTGTGTCCGAGCCAGAGATCCAGCTCGGCCGGACCCTTCAGGACACGGACATGTTCCCCTATCGAGAGGTGGCACCCGAGGCGTACATCAAGTTCGACCAGGCGGCCGACGACATCAACTACCAGGACCTGCTTCTGAACTGTGTGCGGGACTACCTCCTCACCCCGTGCCTCACCCGCCCACAGCTGTTGAGGAGGAACGCTGCCTACTTCGGGAGGCTCGCCGGCGAGCTGAACCAGACGATCAATCGCTGGCACGCCGAGCGGTTCCTTCCTGAACCGCGACACCTGTTCGACCTGGCCACGGATCTCACGGAGACGCACGGGTCTTGGGTCCTGGAAACCTTCGCGGAGTTCCGCGGACGACGGCGGGAACAGCCCGCATCACTCCTGCACAACTGACCCGGACTGCCACCTGGCGTGAGGTAGGGGGTGGCGAGAGGCCGCCACCTACCGAGTCAGCCGGTGAACGGAAGCAAGGTCGACCACGTCGGCGCCCGTAGCCGACTTGATCACGGCCTCATGAGTGACGACGACCAGCGGTCCTGGTGTGACGTGCCGTGACACAGCTTCACGGACGCGGGCCGCCATGTCCTCGTCCGTCTCCCACGTACGGTCGGACGGCAGGACGCCCGAGCGGCTCCACGCCTCGTACTCCTCGATCTTCTCGCGCACTATCTTGCCGGTGACGGGGGCGGCGCCGTCCCGGACCGGTAGCCAGTCATGAAGTGCCGGCTCCACACGCAACTCGCAGCCCAGTCGCGCGGCGATCAGAGCGGCTGTCTGCAAGGTACGCGCGTACGGGGAGGCGACCACCACTTCTGGACGGTCGTCTCGAAGTAGTTCGGCGGCGCCTTCCGCCTGGCCGATGCCGAGGTCGGTCAGCGGCGCGAAGTCACGCCGACCGCCGTGATAGACGGGTGCGAACGCGGAGAGGCGATCGTAGTCGGCCTCTCCGTGACGCACCAGGAAAACCTGCCGACCCCGGTCCATTGGCAGACCCGCCTTACTGCGCACCGAAGCGCGAGCGCCAGGTGTCGAGGTCCTCGTCCGTGATCTTGGCGAAGAGAACCGGAGGCACGGAGAACGGGGTACCTGCCGGCACGGAAGTCAGGGCGCGGGCCTCTTCTGCGGTGACCCACGTCGCGGTGTCATCGGCCAGGTCGAAGGCCTCACGCATGGCCCGTGCGGAAGCGGGGATGAACGGTTCCGACACGACCGCGTAGAGGTGGATCAGGTTCATCGCGGTACGGAGCGTCAGCGCCGCGCCCTCCGGGTCGGTCTTGATCTCCAGCCAGGGGGCCTTCTCCTCGAGGTAGGAGTTGCCCGCGCTCCACAGGGCCCGCAGCGCCTGCGTCGCCTTGCGGAACTGGAGGGTCTCCATGTGGCCCTCGTACTCGGTCAGCAGGCGCGCGATCTCCTCGCCCAGGTTCTGCTCGGCCTGGCCGGCCGCCTTGCCCGCCGGGACGGTGTCACCGAACCGCTTGCGAGAGAAGGAGAGCACACGGTTGACGAAGTTGCCGAGGGTGTCAGCCAGGTCCTTGTTCACCGACGAGGAGAAGAGTTCCCAGGTGAAGGAGGTGTCGTCCGACTCAGGCGCGTGGGCCATCAGGAAGTAGCGCCAGTAGTCGGCCGGCAGGAGTTCGAGAGCAGCGTCGGAGAAGATTCCCCGCTGCTGCGACGTGGAGAACTTCCCGCCGTAGTAGTTCAGCCAGTTGAAGGCCTTGACGTGGTCGACCCGCTTCCAGGGCTCGCGGGTTCCGATCTCCATGGCCGGGAACATGACCGTGTGGAACGGGACGTTGTCCTTGGCCATGAACTGGGTGTACTGAACGTCGTAGGCCTCGTACCACCAGGACTTCCAGTCCCTAGCGCTGGGCTCCAGGTCGGCCCACTCCTTCGTCGCCCCGATGTACTCGATAGGGGCGTCGAACCAGACGTAGAAGACCTTGCCTTCCGCCGCCAGCTCAGGCCAGGTGTCGGCGGGAACGGGTACGCCCCATTCCAGGTCACGCGTGATCGACCGGTCGTGCAGGCCCTCGGTCAGCCACTTGCGGGCGATCGACGAGGCCAGGTGCGGCCACTCGTCGCTGCTGTCGTCGATCCACGCCTCGACCTCGCCGTCCAGCTTCGACTGGAGGAGGAAGAGGTGCTTGGTCTCGCGGACCTCCAGCTCGCTGCTGCCGCTGATGGCGGAGCGGGGCTCGATCAGGTCGGTCGGGTCCAGGACGCGGGTGCAGTTCTCGCACTGGTCGCCGCGGGCCTTGTCGTAGCCGCAGTGAGGGCACGTGCCGACGATGTACCGGTCCGGGAGGAAGCGATCGTCAGCGATCGAGAAGACCTGGCGGATTGCACGCTCCTCGATGAAGCCGTTCTCGTGCAGCTTGCGTGCGAAATGCTGTGTGATCTCGCGATTCTGCTGGGAGGAACTGCGACCGAAGTAGTCGAACTCGAGGGCGAAGCCGTCGTACACCGCCTTCTGGGCGTCGTGCTGCTGAGCGCAGAACTCCGAGACCGGCAGCCCGGCGTCCTTCGCGGCGAGCTCCGCCGGGGTGCCGTGCTCGTCGGTGGCGCAGATGTAAAGGGCTTCGTGGCCCCTCTGCTTCAGGTACCGGGTGTAAACGTCCGCCGGGAGCATGGACCCGACCAGGTTCCCCAGGTGCTTGATCCCGTTGATGTAGGGAAGCGCGCTGGTGATCAGGTGTCGAGTCATCGTTGGATGCTCCCAGTTTCTACTGCTGTGGACCATGAGCGGCACGGCAATGGAGTCGAGGTCGAGGTCCTGCCGACGTACACCGTTCGGACACGGAGTGTGGTGATGTCTCTTTGCAGGGCGCCTGCATCCTATCCAATCGGCAGGACGCGGCCTTACCGCATTTTTCAGTCTGACGCGATGCGGCACCCGTATATGCGTCGGCCGCTTGGGACAGGCGGCCAAGCGAGTCCCAAGCGGCCGAGGCCCAGAACGACGAGCGCTCCGGGCAGCCTCATGATAGCGGCGACGCACGGGGTGCGACTCCCGTGTCGGGCTCGTGGTCGCGGCCTGCGGCGTAGGTCACGTCTCGGCTGACCGTAGGCCGTACCTCCGGCGTCACCTTCGACCACGGGGAGGACTTCTTCGAGGCGCGATCGAGCTTCTCCGCGAGGACGGCGCGACGATCGGTCCGGTCATCCTTGACCCTGGAGGGCCGGAGCCACGCCTGTACTTCCTTATGCCGCCCGGCACGGCCGCCGACTGGGAGGAGCCGGGAACGGTTCCTCTTGGGCGGAAGTGCCACGTTGTGGTGCCGCCCGCTGGCGCCACGCAGCCGCCCGGGCTGCACTGGCACGTCGTCCCCCGAGGCCCCAGGTCGCTCACACAGCCCGGTCCGCTGTGTAAGGCCCTCAGCCAGGCACGCAGAGAGCGCAGCGGTTCCGGCGGAGGCCACGGATTCCTGATGTCCCTGAACATCTCCCTCGTCCTGCCGCTCGGGATCGTCCTGGTCGTACTGATCCGAGGCGGCTCCCTGAAGGCTGGGCCCGTGGGCGTGAGCGTGCTCTTCGGGTTCTTCCTGGCGGGCACGTCGATGGCGCCGGAGATCAATCGGCTGGTCTCCAGCGTTGCGAACATGATCGGCCAGATTCGGTTCTAGCGCACCGTCCGTGCCAGCGGCATGCACCGTCTCGTTCAGGTGCGACGGTAAACCAGCCGTGCGGTCGGAGCGTGGCAGCGCTCCGAAGAAGTGCTGAAGGTCAGCGCAGCCCTGCGAAAACCACAGCCGCCGCCGTGCCGCCCAGGATGGCCCCCGCGATGACCTGGGCTGTGGTGTGGTCGCGCAGCGAGACCCGGGACCAGCCGACGGCGGCGACGCCGAGGAAGAGGAGGGCAGCCCACCAGCCGTAGGCGACGGTGATGACGACGGCGACGCCGGAGGCGACGGCGGTGTGGACGCTGACCTTCCACCAGACGGTGACCGCCATGGTCAGCAGCAGGCCGGCGATCATGGCGGCGACCAGGGCGACGACCTCGCGCGGCGCGTCGAGAGCCAGGAGCAGGCCCGTGCCGACGAGGACGGAACCCAGGGTGACGAAGAGCGGTATCCACCGCTGGGAGCGGACCTTGAGGTGCTTGTCGCTCCAGCGGCCCCGGCGGACGCCGACGACGATGTAGGCGATCGGCAGGCCGCCGCAGAAGGCGCCGGCCAGCAGGCCCCAGCCCGCACCCGCAGGGGAGTTGGTGGAGTGCCAGCCGATGACCAGCAGGACGCCGATGACCAGGTTGGCGGGCGCCAGGACCTCGGTGATGAGGCGGGCGGAGCGCCGCTCGGCAGGAGCGGCGGCAGTGGGTGGAAGCTGCGTGGTGGTGGTCATGCCGGTGTCTCCTCAAGATGGGCGCGGAGGAAGTCCTGCGTGGCGCGGGAGCGGTAGGCGGTGTTGAGGGTGGTAAGGGCGCGGATCTCGGTGGCGAGGTCGCGGCCTCCGCTGGCAGGAGGCATGGGCTCGCCGGAGCCGGTGACCGCGCCGCGGAGCCGTTCCTCGCGGGCGACGGCGAGCCAGCAGGCCTCGGCGGTGATGTCGGCGTGGGCGCCGATGAAGCCGAGGGAGGTGGCGTGGTCGTAGGCGCGTCCGCGCAGTTCCGCCGGTGCGTGGTCGGCGAGAGTGAGGATCGAGTCGCGGATTTCGATGGTGCGCCGGTACAGCCGGTCATGCGTACGCAGTGGGTTGGTGGCGTCGACGGCGCGGCTTGGCGGGGTGTCGAGCCGGGTCTCTGGGACGGCGTCGGTGAGGGTGCGCCACAGGGGGTAGAGACTGACGAGCTGCCAGTGGGACCGGATGCGGGCGAGGGCGCGTGGGGCGGCGGGGAGGGTGCTGCCCAGCACGATCAGTAGTAGGGCCAGGAAGAGCAGGCCCGTGCTGAGCGCGTGGTTGACGTGTTCGCCGAGGGGACTCCTGCCGACGTAGTCGATGAACAGCACGGCGACGCGGTGGAGGGCGTATATGAGACCGACGGCGGTGCCGGTGCCGGTGAGGATGAGCCCTCGGCCGACGAGTCCGCTGTCGGGGCGGCGCCCCCAGCGGAAGCAGAGCAGCGTGGCGCTCAGCAGGGCGGCGCCGAGGTAGGAGGTCCATACGACGCCGTACGCGAGGATCGTGGCGTGGTCGGCGTAGTCCGCCAGGAGATCCTCCGCCTCGTGAGGCTGGGGCGTGGCGAAGAAGCAGGCAGCCAGAAGGACGACCGTGACGGCAGGCACGGCCTTGTGCAGCCTGGATACGCGCATCCCGGTCTTCGACTCGGCCATGTCGGCGACGAAGGTGAGGACCGATGCCGCCGCGACGGTCCCGCAGATGTGCTTGATCAGGAACGACAGGTTGGTGACGTGCAGATGCTCGTCGACCGCCGCCGCGATAGCGACCGGCCGGACCGTCATGGCCAGAGCGAGTGCCGCGAAGGCCAGCCAGAGACTGAGTCGTTCGGGTCTCCGGAAGGCGGAGCGGGCACGCCAGAGGGTGACGGCCCAGAGCAGGACGGCGGGTATCGCGTCAATCATCTGTCAGGGAGTCTCAAGAGTCGCTGAGCGCGGCATTGAGCCGGCGCAAGGTGCTGGGGGTGGTCCGGTCGCCATTTCCGCGCAGAGCGGCACGGGTCGCGATGAGGCCGGCCAGCGTCTCCGCGCTCCGCTCCTCCTCGGTCTCGTAGCTCGTGCGGCCAAGGACACCCGTCACGAGATCGGTGTCGAGGTGGTGGAAGGCGCGGCCGAGGGTTTGGCGAGGCGTGTGCCCGAGGAGCATGTGGCTGATCTCGTGCAGCACGATGTGGTCCCGGTGGAGAGGGCTGGTGGCGTCCTCCACGAGGATGTGGTCCGCCTTCTCCGTGGCGAGCCAGGCTCCGCAGGGCAGTTCGTCACCGGTGATCGCTGGGAACGTGTGCAGGTGGATAGGCCGGCCGCGCTTCTTGGACACGCGGGCGAGTAGTTCCTCGATCTTGAAGGGGTCGGGAAGGTCGAGATCGTCCAAGACGGATTCGAGCCGGATTCCCTGATCTTGGGAGGGCCCCGAACGACCGGACTTCATCTGCCCTCCGACTCCGATACTTCTCGAACGTGCGACCTACTGCCGCGATGCCGTGGCGAGTATATGAACCATTTCCGGTCGCACATCTGGAGGGCTGTCGATTGCGCCGGGAAAATGCGGACAATCATATGCAAGTAGGGTGGTGAATCCTTACCAGTGGGGCGTTACTTCATATCGTCGTGATGTTTGCCACTGGAATTCACATTGATGGTCGAATCGTCGTCGGGGGCCCCGAGGCCTTCGAGTTCGCGGGCGCGTTCGATGAATTCGGTAATGATCTTGAGGCTCTTGTCGGAGAGTCCGGATGCGCGTAGAGCCACTGATCTCACGCCCGCGTCGCGCATGGCGGCGAGCGCGTCGAGTTCGGCGGCGATCTTCTCCGATTCGTCGTCGTCGAAGAAGTAGGCGGGCTTCACGCCGAAGAAGGTGGAGAGAGCCTCGAGGTGGCGCTTGGTCGGATTGTCCTTGGTGCCGGTCCTCAGTTGCCAGATGTAGCTCGCTGAGATGGTCGGGCCGCCCTGTCGGCGGATACCTGACGCCACCTCCTCGTAGCTGTACGAGCCGCGGCCCTTCGGGTGGACGGTGGTGAACAGCCGGTCCAGGCGGCCGGCAAGCGTGGCCCCGCCGCCCGCCTGTGCCGCAGGTGGGTTGTTCTCATGGTCCATCGTGGCCGTCCTCCGGTCGCGTCGCCTTCACTGGGGTGAATGGCTGCCCCGCTCCCATTTTCTCTGGTTGACAGCGGTGCCCTATCTCAGTCTAGTGTGATCATCGTGCCATCCACCCATGAAAACGGTCTATGCCGGGGTGGGGCCGAACGACGATGCCCGGGAGTGGCAACTCCCGGGCATCCATCGGCTGCCCTCGCCGAGGGCACCCAATGATCCGGGGCCGCGTGGCCAGCTTGCAGGCGACAACCGCGCAGCCCCGTCCATGAGGACGGAGTATCACATGCACCCACCCAGCAGGGGAATCCCGGCAGCCTCGACGCGGGGCCGGTGCCAACGGCTCCAGCGTTGTCGAGCTCGCCGGGAGAGCTGATGGCCCGCATCCGGACAGTCAAGCCCGACCTGTTCGTCAACGAACGGGTCGCGGCCTGCTCGGTATCCGCGGTCGTCACCTACATCGGCCTGTTCACCCAGTCCGACGACCACGGGCGGCACCGGGACAACCCGGCGATCATCGCCGGCCTCCTGTGGCCGCTGCGCGCCGAGCACACTCCCGTACATGTGGAGGAGGACCTCCAGCAGCTCGCCGACGCCGGACTGATCTGCCGGTACACCGGCTGCGACGGCAAGCGCTATCTCCACATCACCGGTTGGTACGAGCACCAGAAGATCGACCGGCCCAGCCAGTCCCGTCTCCCGGTCTGCGTCGCCCACAACAGCGACAAGAGGTGCGGCCCGTGCAAGGGAGTCTGCGCCAAGGCCGAGGCGAACACCCGGGGAGCACTCGACGAGCCATCGACGAATCCTCACCGAGCCGTCGACCCGCACCCCGAACAGCTCGCGCGTCCCCACGGCGGCCGCACCACAGCGCCGGGCACCAGCGACAACACGCATCCCGACACCAGCGGGAAGGCCTCCCCAACGGGAGGGGAACCCGCAGGTCAAGGCCGGTTCGTCGAGTCTTCGACGAACCCTCCGCGAACCCTCGCCGGAGCCTCGACGTCCGGATCCAGGATCATGGATCCTGGATCGTCTTCACCTACGGGGCGCACAGCGCCCGACGGCACAGTCACCGCCGGGAACCTCCTCGCCGAGTACGCGGGCTCCTGCACCGAGCGCCCGCCCGGTGACGTCCTCGGACACCTCGGTCGCCTGCTGAAGAAGCTGCTCGCCGAAGGCATCGACGTGGACCACATCCGCGCCGGCCTCGCCCGCTACGCCGAGATCCAGGGCCACCCCTCCCGGCTGCCGAGCCTGGTGAACGACGCCATGAATGCCCGCGTCCCCGCCCAGACGGCATCCCGGCCCGGTGCGACGCACCGAGCGTGGACCAACCCGGTCGACGCGGCCGCCGCCTACGCGGAGGAGCTGTGATGAGCCGCGAGCCCGAACTCCTCGGCGCCGGAGCCCTCCAGCGACTGCAGCGGATCCTCACCGCCCGGGGCATGAACCCCAAGCACCTCCCCGACGCCCCAGACGAGGGCCAGCCCTACACCCCGCTGGGCCTGCTGGACGCCCGGATGCCGCCGCGCTACCGGACCGCCCGCGCCGACCACCCCGAGGTACTGACCTGGACCCGCAGTGTGATCGCCCAGGCCGAGGCACCCAACCCCGGCGCGCGACGGCAGATCACCACCGGCCCCAGCCTGCTCCTGGCCGGCGTCACCGGCTCGGGCAAGACCCACCAGGTGTACGGCGCGGTTCGAAACCTCGTCGAAGCGGGCATCGTCGTTCGGTGGCGTGCCACCACGGCCGCCGACCTTTACGCCGATCTGCGCCCACGCCCCGGACGCGACACCGAACGCGAACTCGAGACAGTCAGCCGCTACCCGCTGCTGATCCTGGACGACCTCGGCGCGGCCAAGGCCTCCGAGTGGGTCGAGGAGATCACCTACCGGCTGATTAACCGCCGGTACAACCTGATGCTCCCCACGCTGATCACCACCAACCTCGCCATGCGCGACCTCCGCGAACACCTGGGCGACCGCGTCGCCTCCCGGCTTGCCGAGATGACCACCCGGGTCACCTTTGAGCCCGTCGACCGCAGACGCCAGCCCCACGCCGCCTGACCTGCCGCAGGCCGCCACGCCGAGCCGCGCACTCAGCGCGCTACCCCACGTACTTCCCGACCCAGCAACACCTCTCCGCCGATGCCCACCGCGCGCGGAGAGCGATCGGAGCAACCGCATGACCCCCACGACGATCAGCCCTGCCCGCCACCGGTCGCTCGGCGACCACACCTGGCAGGACCAGGCCGTCTGCCAAAGCACCGAGTACAACCCGGTGGACCTCGAAATCTTCTTCCCCGAGCCCGACGAGACCGCCAAGATCACCGCAGCGAAGTCGCTGTGCGGCCAGTGCCCGGTCCGCCGCACCTGCCTGGACACCGCCCTTGAAAGCGGCGACACCCGCGGCATCCGGGGAGGAATGACGGAGGAGGAGCGCGCACCGCTGCACGAGAAGCTCGCCAGCCGCCTCGACTACAGCCGCGTCAACGCCACCATCGCCGGGCGCGACGTCCACCTCACCAAGGCCGAGCGCCGCGCGGTCGTCCAAGCCGCCTACCAGCACGGCCTGTCCGAACAACGCCTCGCTTGGCTCCTGAAGGTCACCCAGGAGCACGCCCAGAAGCTGTACCGCGAGACCCGCCGAGCCCTTCGCAACCGAGACCTGAAGAAATCGCCGCGGGCCACCGCGCCCTCCGAGTCCGGGGGCGAGCGCTTGGGCCGCGATGACTTCAGGGCGGCGGCGTGACCATCGCGAATGCGCCCAAGACGGCGCCCATCACCGGATGGGACCGCGCGGTTGTCATCGCCCTCGGCGGCGCGGGATGCGCCCTGAGCTACGACGCCCTTCAGCAGATGGCCATCGCCATCCACGTCCGCGGATTCCTGACCTACCTCTTCCCGCTGGTGATCGACGGGTTCATCGCGTACGGCATCCGGGCCCTGCTGGTCCTGCGCGACGCGCCCCTGCGCGCCCGGCTCTACGTCTGGACGCTCTTCGGTACGGCCACCGCCGCCAGTATCTGGGCCAACGCGTTGCACGCGGTCAGGCTCAACGAGGAAGCTGTCCCGGTCACCGGGTTGAGGCTCGGGGACATGGTGGTCGCGGTGCTGTCCACCGTCGCCCCGCTTGCCCTGGCCGGGGCAGTCCACCTGTACATCATCGTTGCCCGAGGGTCGGTCAAGGACAGTGACCGAGATGACCGAGATGACCGCGACGACCTCGGTCAGGCCGGTCAGCTCGGTCAGGTCGACCGTCCGGAACGCCTCCCGGTCACTCGGACTGACCGGCCCGGTCAGCGGCAGCCGCAGGTCGGTCAGGTCAGCGCCGGACAGCCGGTCACTGCCCTGACCGGCCGGCCGAGACTGTCCCTGGACAAGGAGGGCACGGGCCCCCGGTCACTGACCGGGGACAAGGCGTCGGCGGGCAGTATCGGCCCGGACACCGGCCACCGCGACTTGGAGCACAAGGCCGCTGACCTGCCCGGACATTCGGACATCGCGTCGCAGGTAACTGACCGCCCGGTCGGCACAGAGCCGGCCGCCGGCGGCCGGGACAGCCGACAGCCGGTCACTGCCAGGCCGGTCACCCCACCCCCGGTCAGTGGCCGGGACATCCGGTCAGCCCGTGACCGACGGCCTGACCTGGACACCGAGGAACTGCTGGAGATCGCCCGGTCAGCGGTCAAGGCCGAGGACAAGCTGACCCGCAAGGTGGTCGCCCAGGCGATCCGCGGTCAGCAGATCCCGCTGTCCAGCGACACCCTGACCGCCCTGATGACCCAGCTCCGCAAGCAGCACGGACAGCCGGTCACCTCTGCCCGGAACTGACCGAACCTCACGGAGCGGGTGACCGAGCCGGTCCCCTCGGTCGGTCACCCGCTCCCGGACACTCGCCCCACATCCCTCCAGAGCAGAAGCGGAGAGCACCCGATGCGCACCCGCCCGGCCACGCCCGCCGAAGTCGACTCCTGGCTGACCGTCCTGCACCAGCGCGGCCACCTCCATCGCGCCCGGTCCGGCCCCGACACCACCTGGATCGTGCAACGAGAGCAGCACGATTGCCCCTGGACCCTGCACCACCCGGTCCTGGCCATGGACTGGATCGAGGAACTCGTCCGCGAAATCCAGCAGCAGGACCCGGAGACGAGCCGGTGACCACCAACGACCCGGCGGTCGCCACCGCCGGACAGAAGCGTGACCCCACGACGGCTCCTGGCGGAGCAAGCTATCGCGTACGACGGTCCTACGGCCCGACGTACGCACTTGCCCCCGCCCAGGAGGGCGGGGGAAGCCCGGCTGGTCCCCGAGCGAGGGCGCACGGGGACCAGCCGGGCAACCGGCACCAGGGGGCGCCGGTCACCGGGGGAGAAGCCGACCGCGACGACCACCGCGAGCAGCCGAGCCCGAGCACGCCCGCCTACCCCGACCGCAAACCGCGCCGCCGCACCCGCAACCCCAGCGAGCGCACCCGCAAGACGACCACCCGCCTCTCCGACACCGAGAAGACCGAGATCGCCGAGGCCGCCACCAAGCGCGGCGTCACCGTCGCCCGCTTCCTCGCCGTCTCCGGCCTGAGCGCCGCCCGCGGATGCGCCGCCGTGCACAGCAACGACCAGCTCGACACCGCCATCGACGAACTCGCCGCTCTGCGCACCGCGCTGGCCCGGATCGGCAACAACATCAACCAGATCGCCTTCGTCCTCAACAGCGGTGGCCAGCCGCGCGCCGGTGAACTCGAACACGCGCTGGGCGCGCTGACCGGACTTCTCGCCCGCGTCGATGACGCGGCGAACGACCTGGTGACCCGGCGGCTGTGATGGTTCCCGACATCGGACGCGGCTCCCGCACCCACAGCCTCCTCGTCTACCTGTACGGCCCCGGACGGCGCGAGGAGCACACCGACGCGCACCTCGTCGGCTCCTGGGACGGCTTCGCCCCCGACCCCGGCCGCGACACCGGCCTCGACCCCGACCCGAAGGTCGCCCTCGCCCGGCTCACCGCCGCCCTGGACCTGCGAGTTAAGCAGGCCGGCGACCGCGCGCCCGCCAAGCACGTCTGGCACTGCTCGGTCCGCACCGCCCCGGGGGACCGGCGGCTGGACGACGAGGAGTGGAACGCCGTCGCCCAGCGCATCGTTCACGCCACCGGCATCGCACCGGACGGAGATCCCGACGGCTGCCGGTGGATCGCCGTCCGCCACGCGGAGGACCACATCCACATCGTCGCCACCCTCGTACGCGGCGACCTGCGCAACCCACGCCTGAACTACGACTTCAACAAGGCCCAGGCCGAATGCCGCCGCATCGAGAGGGAGATGGGCCTGCGGCGCCTCAACGCCGGCGACGGAACCGCAGCGAAGAATCCCAGCAGCGCTGAGAAGTTCAAGGCCGAGCGCACCGGCCGACCGGAGACCTCGCGCGAGACTCTCCGGGAGGCCGTTCGTCGAGCCGTGGCGGGAGCGGCTTCGGAGGAGGAGTTCTTCACGCGGCTCCGAGAGGCGGGGGTGCGGGTGAAGCTGCGGCACGCTCCGTCCGGTGACGCGCTCGGCTACAACGTGGCCCTGCCCGGCGACCGCAACCGCGACGCCGAACCGGTCTGGTACCCAGGCTCCAAATTGGCCCCCGACCTGTCCCTTCCCAAGATCCGCCGCAGGCTAGCCAGCGGTGCTGCCGAACGGACCGCGACCCCGGCCTCCGACGGACGGGCGGACTCGTCCCCGCCCGCCCGAGAACGACGCAGCGCCACTGGCATCGCCGAAAGGGCCACCGTCCTCCTCGATCACGGTGACGACGGAGAAGCCGCCGCCCAGCTCGTCGGTCTTGGAGAACTCCTCGATGCCGTCGCGCAGACCTCCCCGGCCGCGACCCGCACCGAGCTGGCCGCCGCCGCCCGAACCTTCGAACGGGCAACCCGCAGCCACGTCCAAGCGGAACACGCCGACACCCGAGCACTCCGCTCCGCCGCCCGAGGAATCATCCGGGCCGGTGGTGCGCTCGGCCGGGGCGAGGACGGCGGCACGACCGCCATGCTCCTCTCCACCCTGATCCTGGTCACCCTCGCCGCCGCCCACTGGCACTCCGCCCGCGGTCACGCCCAGCAGGCCCACGCCTCCCGACAAGCCGCCGCGCACCTGCGCACCGCCTACCGGCAGGCCGCCGCCACTCCGATGCGAGTGCTGCACGACCAAGGTCGGGCCCTTCCCGAAGCCCAGCGCCGCACGCACGAAGCCACCCTTCGCGCCGTCCTGCCGGAGGAGGCCGTATACGCAGGGGGCATGGAAGCGAGGACCGACGCCTTGGTCGCCACCCTCGCCCAGGCCGAGCGGGCGGGCCACGACTCCGAAGCCCTCCTGCGCCAGGCCATCGACATGCGCGAACTCGACAGCGCCGATGACGTGAGCGACGTCCTGGTCTGGCGCCTGCGGCGCATCGCTCAGCTCCCGGCACACCCGGGTGACGGTGCCCGTCGTCCGCAGGCCGCCACTCCGAGCAGCCGCACCAGTGAACGAAACACGACGGCAGCCGCACAGCTCGGGACTGCTCAAGACCCCAACCGCCGCTCGCCACGCCGCTGACCAGGTCGAACCGGTAGTCGACCAGCGACCGAGCGGACGCCGCGAAATGTATGGACAGCCGGTTCCACGGGCTGTTACGGATGAAGACAGGACCGACGACCGGGAGATGACGCTCGTGCTCAGAACCACCACCCGCACTACGGAGCCGGCACCCGCGCTGCCCGTCCTCCCCACTGGTACCGACCCCCTGCTGCAGCTCCAGGCCGAGACTCGGCTGGCCGACGGACCCGGGGCGATTCGCTGCGTTGGCCACTCACGCGAACTCGCTCTCGGGGGCATCCCCGTGATGTGCTCCGCCTGCCGTGCACGACGCGACTGGCTGCTCATCAACCACGGCCGCAACGTCTGGGTCCGCTGCCGGTGCGGCAACCAGTGGCTCGAGCCCGAGATCAGCCGCGCCGGCTTCGACGCCCTCGTCGGCGGCCCGCTCGGGACGACCTACCCGAGTGTCGAGGCGGGCCTGGCCGCACTCGGCTTTGACGGTGTTTTCGCCGGCACCTACGTGGGGTAGTGAGCGGAGCTACTCTCCGTGCAACAGAGACCAGCCCTCTGCTGAGATTTCTGGGGATTGCTGAAGTGAGTACAGCGCTGGCAGCCGGGCGAAGGATGATTGGAATTGGTCGTGGTGTTATCTGGACAGATGCCAAGCGGTGGAGGGTGTGCCGTCCGAGTCCAGTCCGTATGGCCACCGTGCGGCTACTTGGGCAGGCAACCAGTCGCCTTCTGCTACGTGTGAGTAACCTGGATTGCTAAAGGCTCCGCCGTCGGCGGCTTGACGCGCATACTTCTCGGCGTTCTGGATGTCTCCCGATTCCTCGCGTTGCTCGGCGACCCACAGCAGAGCCTCGGTATTGCCCAGATGCCCTGCTTGCAGGGCCAGAACCTCGGCACTTGCCCCGTCTCCGGCGTTCATGCGGAAGTCCGCCAGGGTCAGCAGAGCGTCGGTGTCTCCGGCGGCAGCTGCCTCCTGAGCCAAAGCCTCAGCTGCTGCATGGTTGCCAGCTTCCTCATGGGCCTCGGCAACCAGGAGCAGGCTAAGCGTGTCGCCTGCTGCAGCAGCGTTCCTTGCCAATGGCTCTGCTGCCGCCACATCTCCTGCCCCGAGGCGGAGTTCGACGAGTTCGCCCCACGCCTCTGCCTCCATCGCCGCAGCCTCACGAGCAAAGCCAGTGGCTGCGGTCTTGTCCCCTCGGTGGTACATCTCTTCAGCGATCCGGGTGAGCGTGGCGGGACCTGGTCCACTAGCTGTGCGGTGGACCGGATCCTCAAGTGCACTGGTGTGGTCTGCCTTTCGCCGCACATCCGCGTAGCAGAGCATTCCGCGGAGGCCGCATGCCACAGCGGCCGGCCACCCGACGTGTGTGAACTGCTCCTCATCGCCCCCGTCTTGCAGCAACGAGAGGAACCGTCCAAGGCCCGCGAGGCTGCCTTGCTCGGCTGCGGTGCGGACAGCTTCCATCTCCTTGGTCGTGTCTCCCTCTGCGCGGAAGGCGTCAGCAAGGAGTAAGAGCGCCTTTTCGTGTCCGTGATCGGCTGCCCGGCAGATAAATTCTTTGGCCCCCTCATGGTCGCCTACATCTTCCCGGATGTGTCCCAGGTAGTACATTCCCTCGGGGTCGTCTGCATCGGCGGCGCGTCGGGCATAGACCTCGGCTGTTTCCAGGTCCTTCTCACGCCAGCTCACCCGCGCCATATGAAGCATGGCCCACGTCTCCCCTTCTTCCGCAGCCCACGTTGCAACCGCCTCGGCAGCCGCGCCCGTCAATTGAGCTACGACGAACTTGCTCACGCAGCCTTCGCCCAGTTCGCGGTAGCAGCCGGAGCGTTGGTGTAGAAGAAAGGCCCAGCGCAGCCGGTAACGAGCTAATGCTGCCTCAGCCAACCGACCGAGGTCTTCGTGATTGTCCATGTGCACCCACGCCGCGTGCCAGAACGACTCAGGTGGGCACTGCATGCGTCGTGTGGCGCGGCCGTGCTGCTCCAAGTAGTCGGCGAGCCGATACACAGGGGTGTGTGCCTCGGCGCTACCGAGCCGACGTGAAGGGCGGGCGCGGACTCGACGCAGCGCGGCAAGATTGCCCCGCACCAACTGGCTCGCGTCGGCCAAGGCTTGAGTGAACCAATTATCGGGAAGCAGGTCGTACTGAACGTCTGTGAGATAGCCCTCCACCGCGTCGGAAAGGAAGCCGTGGGGAATGTGCAGGCCGATGCCGAGGCGGCGCGCGTCCATGGCGGCGGTCACGACGGCACGGGCCGCCGGGGCTAGCGAGTTGTACCGGTGGATAAGCTCGGGGCCCCCGGCTAGGTCCTGCGTCACACAGCCCTCGGACGCGCGCTCCAGCGCCTGAAGCAGCAGGTCGTCGTTCACGGCGGCCGCCCGAGCCTTCTCCAGCGAGGCAGAGTCAAACCGGTCCGGGACATCGAGTCGGCGGTGGTTCAGAAGCGCCCTAACTTGAGGATATGAGTCCTCCGCGTCAGGCTTTGGGAGGGCGGTGTAGGCGTCGGCGTAGTCAGGCCACAGCGTGCCCAGGATCAAGACGGGACCACGGGTGGGTTCTTGGAGGAGCGTGGTGAGTGCGGCGGCGACCCTTTCCCCTAGGCCTTGACGGGCTCCGAGATAATGCTGGGCCTCGTTAAGCCAGATCACGGATCGGGGACGGACACGCTGTAGTCCAGCGAGGGCGGCTTCCGCGCGGGTGGGGTCGAAGGGGTGCCACAGCAGCCACCCTTCCTCTGCAAGCGGCTGAATGGCCTCCCAGCACGCTCTCGTCTTTCCCGTGGACGAGGTGCCGACAAGGACTGCCATGCGGCTCTGGCCGGCCTTCGCCTCGCGGACGATCTCAGCCAGGCGATCGTCGTGCGGTCTGGACACGTACGCCGGTAGCCCCGCGTGCGCCGGATCTGAGGCCCGTTGCGTAGCTGGAGCGGCTGCCGGATGGACTTCGAGTTCCAGCGGGTCGCATGCCGTGATCGGGCGTCCTGGGATGCCGTCAGCTTCATTGTCCCCGAGGAACTCAGGAGGCGGCGCGCTCCGGGCTGTCCTCAGCAGTGCGAGCAGTGGGGCTGGATCGAGACGCAGTGCCTTTGCCAGAGCAGTGATGGTGTTCACGCTGGGGGTGGGTGCGGTGTGGCTGAGGGCCTGGTTGACCGTCGAGCGCGCAAGCTGTGCTCGCTTGGCCAGTTGAGTCTGGTCGCATTGGGCCTTGGCCCGGGCTACATCGAGACGATCACGTAGTTCGGCGAGGGCCGTTTCCCGGCCACCGGGCTCCTGAGCCTCTGACTGGTCGCCGGTCATTCGCTTCCCTTCGCGATGCGCTGTGGTGGGTGTCGGTCGTTGTCCGTCATTGTTCGCACAGCCCATGACGGACATCTGATGCACCAGATTCGTCTCATCAACCGCAGATTACGAAGGAGCGACTGGCTATGTCTGTGAAGGTGTTCATGGTGATGGTCGGCTGTGCGCTGGCTTTGCTGTTCGGTACGCTGGTCGGCATGGGCGCCGGGTATCTGGCCCGCCGGGACGGGGCATCGTATCCGGCGGCTGCAGGCAGGGCAGCCGCCGCGTTCGCCGCGACGCTGATGTTGGCCTCGGCCATGACGGCAGCGCTTTGCGGGCTTGCGGGGTGAGAGGCCGACGGGTCAAAGGCTTCCCGCCCGTTGCCATGCCAGCCGGCGATGGTCCTCACTGCAACCTCGCATCGTCGGGCGGGTAGCGTGCTGATCGCTGCAGGAAGCCTCGGGTAGCCGCGCGACCCTGCACCAAGCCCTTAGGTCAAGATGTAACCGATCATGCAGCGGCCACGTGTGGCGAGTGACGCGAACGCTTGGCTGAGTTGTGGGCGCCGGAATCAGTGCCGGACCGGACAGCTTGATTTCAGCATCCTCCCTCATCGCCCGCGAAAGCTATTGAGCGTAGTCCCTGCGCCGCTGGCCGACTTCAGATACTCGTTTTGCGCCACCGACTCCGCGAGCTCAACCAGCAGCCCGCCGGCCATAGACTTCAGTTCCTTGTTCTTCCATGCCATTACCCCGATAGTGGCGGCGGCTAGAAAGCCGAGGCCGACTTCAGCCGCGACCCTGCCTTTGCCGGGCTTAACTTCGGTTGGTTCGGCCTTCTCCACAGCGTCAGCGACCTCAGCGGTCTCGACCCCGTCCGCCTGAAGGATGCCGTCATTCTCGCGGATGGTGACGTGGCCCGTCTGGTGCGAGTGCTGTTGAAGCTGATCTAGGTCGTTGCTCCCGTAGGAGCAAGATCCGCATGAATAATCGGTCACCAATCAATCCTCTCGCTGCACGAAGTGGTAGCAGACGGGAATGCATGCCACGTCAACCCCGCTGCTGCCCACACTAGTTGGTCGCCCCGTGCAGCGGTTGCCGTGCTCGGAAAGCTAGCCTCGAAAGTCGCGGCTGGGCACTCGCCCTCGCCCTGGACATTGGCCTCACGCCCGCCGTGAAGGGTCGCCTCCTCCACTGAGGTTTCGACGCTTCGGACTCATGCGATGGCGTTGCCGATAACCATCCGAGGTGTTGGAGAAGTTCTGGGCGGCGGTGGCGACTGATAGGGCGGCGCACAGGCCGGTTACCTCGTACAGGGTCGGACGGACCAAGCGCGGCCAGTCGTCCGGGGCGGCGGGCCAGGAACCGAGGAGCACCTCGGCAGTGGTCAGCCCCAGGTACGTCGTGACGTTCCAGCCGCTCCGCGATGCGGGCTCCCAGTGCAGTCGAATGCGCCCGAGGGGGAGTCTGGAAGTCTCGGCGGCGAGCCAGGTGATGTCGAGGGGGCCGTCGGGGCGGGTGGAGATGCGCTGGAGAAGCGCGCTGTGCACGCCGTGCGGCATGGGGTGCGCCGCGACAGTGTGCAGCGCGAGGCGGGGTGCGGGGCGCGAGAGTGACGAGATGGGAAGCCTCCGTGATGGTAGGGAAGCGATCAGGCCCAGGTGAGGGCGTCGCGCGCTCCCACCGGGAGGTAGTCCTCCTGGCCGTCGTCGGCGATGTACGCCTTGCCGTCGCGGACGACGACCGTGGCTCCCACGAAGTGGGCGAAGGGGAAGTCGGGGTTGATGGCGAGACGGACCGGCAGGTTGGGGTCGAGTTCCTGGAGCTGGCGGAGCAGGTGGCCGACGGTCAGGTACTGGGGCAAGGGAGTCTCCGTGAACGGTGGACATTGAGGGGGCTGGTCGGTTCGACGACGGGGAGTCGTCGAGCGGTCGGTGGATGTATGAGCGGAGCCTGATCGGCAGTCAGCACGAGGAGTTGGTGACCAGGGCGGCGAGGAATCCGGCAACGGCCTCGGAGGGGGTGTGGAGACCGAACTCCTGGACCTATGCGTCGCCATCGGCGGGCTGCACCCGGACGTGCCAGACGATGTTGCGCTGCCAGGCCGACGGGTCCTCGGGGAGCCAGCCGACGTAGACACAGCCGTCGGGGCTGGTCGCGTGGACGTTGGCCTCGGGGGTGTCGACGATCGCCCACCCGAGTGCGTCCAGGAGATCGAGCACCGGCCCCGCACCGTGGTCGGCGGAGAGCCAGTGGAGAGTATCCGCCGTTGGGCGGACAACGGCCGGAAGGAGGGTGGCAGAGGTGCTCACGGTTAGATGGATCCCTTCGTTGACCTGCGGTTTTCCCGACATCCGTACGTTGGCATGGGACATGCCGAAGTGCGTAGTCGTTTCCCGGCAAGGACGTCTGCCGTGGGCGAACTCGGGGTCGTCGGCAGGTGACGGGAGACCCGGGAATGGACAGGCCACCGCGGTTGTCCTACATGGGTTGCGGTGACGGGCCGCAGGCGAGAGAAGGGGGGCAGCGATGGCCGAGGCGAGCAGACACTGGGACGGCGCCGGACTGGAACGCAAGATCCGCGCCGCCGGACGGCCCTGGACTGTGGGCGACATCGCGATGGTCGCCGACGGCCAGTGGGGAGTCGGCGCACAGCCCGACCGGTGGCCGGACGAGGAGACGGTGGAGCGCCGGGTCGCCGAAGGCCGGCGAGTGGAGCTGACGATGGAGGAGTTGGCCCGCGCGGTGGGCCCCCGGGCCGAAGGGGACCACCGCGACGAGAATCGGAGCTAAGCGTTCAACGTCGGGGCCCCGTTGTGGGCGCTGACGGCCCGACGACAGCCGCCGGATAGGACGGTTCGGGCACGGACCCCGGGGCGTGCGGCGTCTGCCCGGAGCGGGCGACAGCGGCCTGTGCCAGTCGAACCGCCGGTGCCTCAACCTCGGGTGCGGCGGCCTCCCGAGCCTCCACCACGCGTCGGATCGCCTGGAGGTACGCACGGCTCTCCGCGTGGGCGACGCGGAGGCTGACCGCCGTTTCGGTGATCCGGTCGAGTTCGTAGAAGTCAGGCACGTACCCATGCCGGGACAGGGCGTGCAGACGGTCCTGGTACACGGTTACGGCGTTGTCCGTGATGGCTAGGGCCGCCCGGGTGTGCATGGCGCAGCGCAGGAGCGGGTCGTCGCTGGGGCGGCGGACCCCGAGGACTTCAAGAGCTTCGATGGGCTGGCCCCAGGCGTTCTCGATCATGGCCGTGGCCTGGTCGAGCATGGTGGTGGTGGGCATGTTGGAACTCCTGTTGGGCAGGGACGGTCGAGGGTGGAGTGCGACCTGGGGTGGGAGTCAGCGTCCGCGCCGGGGCGCCGGCGAGCTGGTCGGCAGCCGGGCAGAGGTCGCGGGGGCGGGGTGACCCGTCCGCTTCTGCGCCGCACCCGTGGAGCGGCTCTGGGCCGCCATCACTCGGAGGTCGGCTGCCGTGCGTGGTGCCCGCGCGGCACGGTGTACGGCCTGGGTGACCGCGGTGCGGCGTACGTCCAGCGGAGTCGGAGCGCGCGACACCTGAGCCTCGGCGATCGGCGTGGCAGAAGCGACAGGGGTCATCCTGACCAGGTGACGCATACGCCGGTCGATTTGGTGGCGTTCGCGGACCACCGGGGTCGACTGCGCCATCACAGCGGCGGTTGCGGCGATCAAATGGGACGGGGTGCGGGCCGTGAAGGTCGCTTCGGCACGAGTGCCCCAGCCCCGCGGGCCCGCCCACAGCTCGACGGTCGTGCGGTCGGAGCCGTAGCCCCGCCGATCGATAAGGATGCCCGCTTGGTCGTCAGGAGCGATGATCTCGACGGTGCCGAGTTCAGCACCTCCGTCAAGGGCCCAGCCGGCATCGGTCAGCGGCCGGACGGTGTCCCGCCAGGGGACGGTGGGCCCCGTCAAGAAGCGGCCTAGGGTGTCGGAAGCGATGGCTTCGTCGTAGTCCTGGACCAGTGCGGTGGTGAGGCCGGCGACCATCTCGGCCGGGGTGACGTGGTTGAACGTCGCCGTCCAGCGAGGCGCGGAGAAGGCGTCCTCGGCTGCGCTGATCTTCCACAGCTCGAAGTCGTCGCCGAACCAGCCGATCCGAATCCGTTGGTCGGCAGAGGTTACGAGGAGCTGGCAGGGGCCCTCATCGAGGTACTGGTGAGGCCACTGGGCGACAGGTGCGAAGCCAGCTTCGCCGGTCCCGTTGGAACCAGCCAGATACATGGGGCTGACCAGCACCTCTTGGTACTGGTACGGGTCATCAAGGGCGTGCATGGTCGAGTCTCCGGAAGCGAAGGAGGGGAGCGGATCCGCGTGCGCAGCGGCGGGAGTCGCTGGAGTGAACGCGTATGCCGTGGCGGCGCCGAGTGGCCTCTGGTTCTCACGCCCGTCACCGGCCCCGGCCCGGTGCCGACTGAGCGGTCACGGCCGCCGGCACCCGCGATTGCGGCTGAGGCGCGTGGCTGAACATGACGTTGGACGTGGCGGCGCTCCGCCGCAGGGCAGCCGCGATCCGGGCGCCGTCGGCCCCCACCCCCAGCGGAATACCGACGTGGGTGCGCGTAGCTGCCTCTACCGGACGCGACGCCGCTGCTTCACTTCGCAGCGCGAACGGCTGGCTCCAGTGCTCGACACTCGCGTAGACGGCCCCCAACGCCTGGCCGGCATCCGTGAGCGCATAGGGGTCTCCGTGCCGGGAGCCCGTCCGTGCGACCAGGCCGTCGGCCTGAAGCCGCAGAAGTCGCTGCCGCGCGAGGCCGTTGTCCAGTCCGGCCGCCTCGGCGATGTGAACGAACCGCATCGGGCCTTCAGCGGAGTCGAGTATCTGAATCACGCCGGTCGAGTGCCGAAGGTGCAGGCGGCGCAGCGCATCCTCGATCCGCTCGGCTTCGGCCATCGGCTCCTGTGTCACGTGGGTACGGGACCAGTCCGACACCGTGCGGAGCACGGGGGCCAGTGACGTGCCGAGCGCGCTGAGTCGGTACGGCGCTCCCCGTCGGTCGTGATCGCGGATCACCAGTCCGTCCGCGTGCATCGTGGCCAGCCGTTTGCCGACGAACTGCTCGCTGACGAAGGGGAGCTGGGCAGCAACATCGCGGCCGCGCATGGGGCCGTTCACCTGGGCCAGGGTCATCGCTGTGCGGTCCACTTGGGTCCGATCCGGGCGAGAGCTTCCTCGACGCGCTGGGCGTCGATAGCAGCGATGGAGAAGGTGGGAGGCAGGCCGGTGGTAGGCATCGTGGGGTCCTTTTCGGGATGAGGTCAGCGTGAGCGGGGGGCCGCGAGGGGGTGCCTGGCGGCGGGCGCGGCGGCCGAGTCGGCGAGCGTGCCTGACGTGGTCTGCGTGGTGGTGCGGCCGAGGGCGGCTGACACCCGTGAGGTCGTCGCGCGACCATCACGCAAGGCGGCTTCACCCTGCGCAGTGAGCGAGAGGAGCTGGCCGGGCCGGTACACGTTCTCGGTGGTGTCCTGATGCAGTAGCCCGTCGGCGACCAGCCGCTGCACGGTCTGCGGGAAGACTGTCGGGTCCTGCCACTGGGCCTTCTCCCGCGAGATGTACGGGTCCTCGCCGATCGCGTTGCGACGAAAGCGAACACCTCCGGCCGCGACCGCTTCGAGGGCTACCAGCCCGCGCTCCCCGGCAACGGCCCAGTCGTCGTCCCGGTGGGGCCTCGTCTTCTGGCCCGGCCCGTGGCTCTTGTTGCTCGCGCGTTGAGCAGGCTCGGGCGAGGAAGGAAGCCGGCGGTAGGCGGACAGCGACTCGACAAGCTGGCTGTACGCCCGGTCTTGCTGCGCCAGAACGTCTCCGAGTTCGGGGAGTGCGGTCCGCAGCAGCGCGTACGACACCTGGGCTCGGCCGACTTCACCGCGACCGATGCCTTCGAGCAGTCGCTGTGACCGCCGGACCGCGTAGAGCACGCTCTCGTGTCGCTCGTCCAACGCCGCCGCGGCTTCGATGACACGCGTAGCGGCCTGGTGCAGCGGCTCCCCCGGACCCTGCGCGAGGGCGGGCACGCTGACGTCCCCGACACCGAGCACTTCGACGACGAGATAGGGGCCAGGGTGTGTGTCTGCGTCGTACGGGTTCACTCCGTCCCCTCCATCCGGGCGAGCAGGGAGCGGACCAGAGCGGGCAGGCTCCCGGGGTCGTCGCCGAGCCGAGGGCGGTCGCTCGCTTCGCGGAGCAGATCGGCGTCATCGAGCAGGCCGCTGGAGATCTCCATGCAGGCGTCGGTGATCCGGGCGGCGGCGAGTAGCGACTGGGAGAGCACCTCGACGTAGTCGTCCGGCGCGAGGCCGGCGGCCTCGGCTGCGTTGCGGACCGCCTCCAACTCAAGCGCGCTGAAGGCGAAGTCGAACTCGTCGTCCCGCTCGGTTGCGTCGGTCGGGGCGACGATCGTTGCGCAGCGCTCCGCGGGGATGCCCACGCGGGTACAGATCTCGTCGACCGAGGAGGTCAGCTCGGCGAACGACTCGGTGAGCCACCCCAGCGCGGAGGCGTATGAGGCCAGAGCGAACAGGCCCGCCGAACCAGCGGGGCGTGGCTCGGCGGCCACGAAGCCCTCGAACCGGTCGTTCAGCCCGGTGATCACACGGGGCCCAGCGGCCAGCGGCCCCAAGACGGGATGCAGGTAGGAGCGGGCGGCAGCCGTCGGGTACTCGGCGGCAGGAATGCCGCCAACGTCCTGAGCGGCCTCGGTGAGGAGATACGCCAGCCCTGAACGGGTCAGCGCAGTACGGTCGTTGGTCATCGCTGGGCGGCCTTTCGGGGTGCACCGGCCGAGGGTGGCGCTGTTGACGGGGTAGTCGCGCGGCCTGCTGTCGGCCGTTCGGCGGTGAGCGTCGAGCGGGACCGGGCGGCCTGCACGCGGGCCTGCGTGGCGGAGTCCGGGCCGACCTCTTGCTGGGGGCCGGTCCGCAGGTGGGCCGTGCGGTAGACCGCGTAGTCCTTCCGGCTGCCAGCGGCTACGAGGTAGATCTCGCGCTTGTGAGTCGAGGTCGGTGGGGCCTGACGGAACTGGATGACCAGCCGGTAAGCGACCTCCGGGTCGACGTACACCTTGTGGAAGCCGGCGAGTCGGCCCTTCAACGGCAAGCAGTCGTCGCTTCCGTGGACCAGGTTCTGCAGCTCCAGCAAGGCCAAATCGCGTGTCTCAGCGGGGAGTTGGCGCAGGTCGGCGATGGCATCAGGGTGCGCGGCGAAGGCGAAGCGGGCGCGGCTCACAGCAGCCTCCCCTGGATCGCGCGCTGAACCGGCACCGCCGCGGTCGCGCGGGGCGCATCGAGACCGGTCTGCGGTGTCGGAGAGGTACCGGCGGACCGGGAGAGGGCGATGCGGGCGATGCGGGCCCGGACGACAGCACCGTTGTGGTCGCTGTACTCCGGAGGCTCGGGCAGCGGTTCGCTGCGCTCGTCCAGCCAGGTCTGGGCGACGCCGACGTCGGGGAAGGCGCCCTCGCGCATCGTGTACGTGCCGGCATCGTGGTTCCACTCCTCGAAGAAGAGGCGAACCGGTGCCTGGGTGGCCTGGGAGTCGTTGACGAGTGTCCACGCCTCGCTGGGATTGTCGTCGGGGGTGTAGGTGTCGAGGACCTCGTAACGGGTGCCCGACTTCTGGATCTGCTGTTCCACCTGGACGGTGAGGTCGTCGGCGGGCTCGATGTAGTCGCCACCGCGCAGGGCGATCCGGTCGAGCGGGCAGCCGCGTTCTGCCAGCCAGTTCTGGGCGAAGGACGCCGTGGCGTGGTGACTCGTCTCGAAGGTGAACGTGGACTGCCGCAGATCCCGAGCGACCGCGATCGCAACGAGCTGTGGCTCGCCGGGTATCCCCCAGGTGACCGATCGGTCGTGGGCGAGGACGAAGCTGTGCGAACCGTTGGGCTTGGTGTGGTGCTGGGACAGCACTGTCAAGTCGCCAGACCAGAGGGCCTCCATCGCCTCCTCGGAGTCGTCGTCGACCGGCGCGAGATCGTCGAGGTCGAAGTCGAGGGTGTTGTTCACGCCGCCACCCCCGACTGCTCGGGCGCCGGGGTGGCCAGCACCCGGTGGTTGGGTCGAGTTGCGCTGGTCGTGCAGGCCGCGAAGGGTCCGTCGGGTGCACGCAGGTGCGCCAGGGTCTGGTCCAGGTGGTCGCGGTGCCAGGTCGAGGGGCCGGACAGGCCGGCCTCCGTGTCGGTGAACTGCTGCCAGGCGAGCCAGAGTGCGTGGAGCCGGGCGACGGCCTCGGGGTGTTCGTGCCAGTGCGCGCACCAGGGACGGCTCGTGCTGATCTCCCGGCCGTACACCGGCAGGAAGAGGTAGTTCACCCAGTCGCTGAGGGCAGCGAGTTCGACGGCGTATTCCTTGCCGCCCAGGGCGAGGATGAACACCGAGGCGGGGCCGTCGGGCTTCTTGCCGTCAGCCGCCTCGGCCTCCGGAGTGCCGTCCGGCGGCTGGACGGCGCCGGATTCGGGCTCGGAGCCGAGGCGGTCGAGGATGACGCCGTGCTGCCTGACCTCGGCCATGGTCTTGGCGAGGGTGCTGGCGAGGTCGTCGAGGTCTGCGTCGGGGACGCGGTACGGCTCGGGGCCGGGGGAGGTCGGGCTGGTGTCGGCCATGGGGGTGTGCTCCATCTGTGAGACGGCGACATGCCCGAGAGGATCCGGAGAATCTGCGGTTTGGTCCGGCCGGAAGAACGCGGTAGTGGAGCGCTATCGGTCGGCGCAGCGGGGACAGCGGGGGAAGGGTGGTGCCAGCAACTGCAATGCGCGCGCGGCCTGTTGTGGGACGACGCCGTTGCCGAGCGCGGTGAGCTGCGCTGGACGGCCGAGCCCCGGAGTCGCGGTGACCCAGCCGGCGTCGAGTCCCTGCATCCACTCCACGAAGTCCGCGCGGAGCCGACCGGCCGCATCCGTGGGGGCGGGGGCCGGACGGGTGAGGCTCTCCCATCGGGTGATGGCGGATCCGTACGCTCCCCATCGCCGGTCCGCGCCCCCGCCTCCGGCGTCTCCTCCGCCCAGAGGGGCAGGACCACCGCCGACAAGGGAGGCCGCCATCCCTTCCCGGGCCGGCGGCCAGGGGTGCCCGTGTCGCTGGCCCTCGGGGGCGGAAGCAGAGACGCAGCCGCACTGGGCAGGGTCATGTCGCCATTGCCGTGCCGCTGGTTCGGCGAGCCCTTGATTCCGTCCGACGCTTTCGGGGTCGGCAGCAGCCACTCGACCTCGTCGGCCAGGTTCGGACCGTGCCCCCCGCTCTTCCGCTTCGATGGATGCTGGCTGCCGCCGTTCTTCCCGATGTTGCTGGTCGGCGTCTTCAGCAGGGTGCCCGGCGGGCCATGCGGCGAGGAAGGTCCGCTCGCGGCGGTGCGGGGCCCCGACGTCGGAGGCGCGAAGCACGAGCCACTCCGCGTCGTACCCGAGGTCGGCCAGGGATCCGAGTACGGCACCGAGTGTCCGCAGAGCAGGCTGACCTGCGGTGTCTCCCAGACACCACGGGCAGGGTTCCACGTCGCCAGGGGAACCGGCGGGGGAGGTGAGGAGGCCGCGGACATTCTCGATCACAACCAGGCAGGGTCGGAGGGCTGAGACCGCACGGGCGACGTGCAGCCAGAGCCCGGAGCGGGTCTGGGCGTTGAGTCCGGCCCGGCGGCCGGCGACCGAGACGTCTTTGACAGGGGAAGCCGGCCGTCAGGACGCACACCCGGGGGACGGTGCACCAGTCGACGGCGGTGATATCGCCCAGGTTCGGGACGCCGGGCCAGTGGCGGGCCAGGATGCGTGAGGCGTTCGGGTCGACCTCGGCGTGCCAGGCCAGCGTGCCGCCGAGCGCGGACTGCACGCCCAGGTCGAGGCCGCCGTACCCCGAGCACAGCGACCCGATCAACGGGGCGGCGAGGCTCGGGGCCGTGGCACGTAGGTCCGGCGCGGGTGCGGAGATGGAGTAGATCAAGGCGAGTTCCAGGGGCAGAAGAGGCTGGTGGGGAGGGGATCTCACGAGTGGCCGCGCGAGGGTGGTCGGGCTGCTGACAGCGTGGGGAGGCGGCTGGCCGGGGCTGGAGGTGACGCGCCTGGGCGGGGTGTGCTGCGGGCGCGGGCGGCCCTCACTCGATCGGGCGGCGGCTCGGCCGTCGGCGGCGCGGATGCCGTGGCCTTCGGAGCCGGACTGCTGTTCGCGGTGGCCCAGCGGGCACGAACCTCGTCGAGCGGACCGAGCGCGTGCAGGGCGTGGTTGATCAGCCGGCCGGGCCCCAGAACCTCGTCCTGGGCCAGGGTCCGGATGGCTCGCGCGGAGGCGGCGGCGGTGCGGGTGACGGAGGAGCGCATCACCCGCTGTCCGAACCAGTCAGCGCTGCCGGGGACCATGCCTTCGCAGACGGCGGTCAGCTGCTCGCTCGACACTGTGCCGTCGGCCAGCAGACCGCGTCGCTGGGCCTCCCAGAGCAGGGTGATCCGGTCGATGGGTTCGCCCCGGTGGTGCAGCGCGCCCAGGCACCGGTAGAGCTGCCCGTGGGTCGGGTCGGCGAAGTCTCCCGGCCGCAGCCAGGCCACCACCTCGCCCATGGCCCCCGGCTGTTCGGCGAGGACGGCCAGGAGGAACCGCTCGTCCTCGGCGACCTGGCCGCTCTGCGCCGGAGGCGGGATGTCCGTGGCGGCAGAGGGCCCAGCGGTGGGTGGGACCGGTCGAGGATCGGTTCCCCAGCGTCGCGCAAGGTCGGTGAGTACGCCGCTCAGGACGTCCGCCGTGCGCAACGCTCCCTCGACCTCGCCCTGGACGGCGTCGGCCCGAGCCGCCTGGTGGAGACGGATCGCGTGCTGGGCGACGGTGCGGTGAATCGCCCCCTCCAGCACCATGCGGCCGTACACCGGGGCGTGCTCGGTTCGGGGACACGCCTGGATCAGGGTGTGGGCGTACGCCGCGGTCAGCCCGCGCACGTGCTGTCCGGCCTCCTCGACCGCGTCGGTCACCCACGACAGCGGCAACGGACCATCGGCCGAGAGCGCGGGATGCCCGTCGTTGCGCAGCTTGCGGAGGGCGTCGAACAGCGCCTGGTGGACGGGCCGATAGAAGTGATCCGCAGCGAGCCACTCCAGGTGCGTGAGCTGCTCGGGGTCGAGGAGCACGGCTCCGAGGACCGCCTGCTCGGCATTCATCAGCGGGTTCACCGCCGGCCGCCGGGATCAACGGAGGACGCCTCGTCCTGCCGGATGAGGAGGTTGGCGACTGCCCGGTCGGCAGCGGCCATCGACAGCGCGAAGTCGTCCAGGACGGCGGTGAAGGCGGGATCGGAGGCGGGGACCGAGCCGGCCCCGCCGTCAAGCCACCACCGGCCACCGCGCAGGACGACCGGAGCGTGGGCCAACCGCCCCTGCTGTGGTGTGGGCGCGCTCATGCCGACAGTCCAAGATCGTCCTGGCCGACGCTCTTCGCGAGGGCACGCTCGGTGATGGCCTTCGTGGCGCGAGCGGAAGCCGGGCCGACCACCTTGGCGGAGGGCCCCTTGTACCAGGGCTTGAGGTTGAGCATGGCGACCCGGATGCCGGTGGCCAGCAGCAGCACCTTGCCCTTGGGCAGGGCGCGGATGGCGTCCGGCGGAAGGATCCGCTCGGTGCGCATGCTCACCGAGGTGGACTTGCCGCCCTCGCTCGTCGACACCGAGGTGGTCTGGACGTCGTGATCGCCGACCTGACGGCTGAGCCGGTCGGCGAAGTCCGCGTCATCGATGCCAGAACCGATGATCTTGATGGTGGCGGCGGAGTACAGGGCGTCCATACCGGCCTCGCCCCAGCACCGCTGGCCCTGACGGTAGGACTGCAGGATCGTCATCGGGATGACGCCCCGGCTGCCCAGGTGCGAGTAGAGGTCGGGGAGGTCGCTGATGCGGCACACGTTCGCCGCCTCGTCGAGGACACACAGGGCGGGCGGGTCGAGTCGCCCGCCGGAGCGCTCGGCGACGATCACGGCCGCGCGCATCACGGCGTCGGCCGCCGCCGCGATGATCGCGGACGCACTGCCGCCGCCGTCCTTGCTCAGCAGATACAGGGTGTCGCGGGACGTGGCGAAGGCGAACGGCTGGAACTCGGGGAGGTCCTCGTTCGGGGTGACCCAGGCGGCGACGTCCGGGTCGAGCAGGCAGCTCGCGTACTGCCTCGCCGTCTCATAGATGCCGTCGCGCGTTTCGGTCGCGCCGGAGACGGTGCCCTGGAGCTGGGCGGCGACGGCATGGTGGCCGGCGTCGGTGAGCAGGTCCACCGGGGTGCGGTCGGCCGGCATCGCGAGCCAGGCCAGGACGTCGGTGATCGGCCGACGGTGGGACGCGGCGGCGAGGAAGAGGGCGCCGAGGGTGTTGCTCGCGGCGGTTGACCAGAAGTCGGAGCCGCTGGACTCGTCCACGCTCGCCGTCACGAAGTGCCCCGCCAACCTCTTCGCCCCGGCGAGATCGCGGGCGTCAGCGAGGATGTCCCACCACATCTCGCGCGGGTGGTGGGCGATCTGCTGCGGATCGAGGGTCCAGATCGTGCCGACCTCGGCGCGGGCGTCCACCGTGGCGGTGAAAGCGTCGTTCGCGGCTTTGTTGCTGGTGAGCAGGACCGGACCCGGTGCCGAGAGGATCGCGGGGATCGCCAGCCCGGACGTCTTGCCGGAACGCGGAGCCATGATCGCGACGATCACGTCCTCCCAGGACGCGCGGACCTCCGCACGACCGGGATCGAGGGTGCCGAGCAGGATGCCGCGGTCAGCGGGCGCGACCTCTTTCACTCTCCCGGCCGCCCAGGCTCGGGCGGAGGCTCTTCGCCTTGGCGACGATCTCCCTGTCCAGCAGCGGCGCCAGGTCCGCCTTGCGGGCGAGGCCGGACTTGGACCCGGCACGCCAGCGCATCCACAGCACCGCAGCGGTGACGACCAGGGCAACGGTGAGCAAGCCGGGGACGACGCGGGCACCGACCATCAGCATGCTGGTGCTCAAGGTCGGCCACAGCACCTCCGGGTGCAGCAGCGCGTCCGTGACGCGGAAGGGGGCCCATGCCCCGCTCCCGACGAAGGTATTGGTGAGATTTCCGGTCAGCCAGGCCAGGGAGCCGAAGGCCATGGCGGCGCCGAGGATGCCGAACAGGAGGTAGAGGAGCGCGTCCGACCCGGTGGTGGTCGAGGGCGCGCTGGTGCGCGGGGAAGGCACGGCGGTTCCTTGGGTGTGCGAGCGGGCGGGGGCGGGGCGCGCTCGGCTCTCGTGCAGCTCATGGGGGAACTCCTGGACGTCTGAGGCGGAACGTTTCAGCGGGGTCGGCCGGCAGGACGAGGCGCGGGCGGAGGTGCTGCGGTGGCCGGCGGACTAGCAGTCGACGGCGATGTTCCGGCGTGTGGCGAGGAGGCGCGGGCCGCCCGCTGCCGGTCTGAATCGACGTTCCGGGCAGCGGACGGCACAGGTGCAGCCTCGGCACCGAGGACATCGTCGAGCAGCTCCCGGCTGCGCAGAACGTTGACCATCTGGTGGTGCCGGGGGTCCGTGCGCTCTGCGGGACAGGCGGCGAGACCGTCCTCGGCGACTTCCAACTGCTCACGGACGTCCTGGAGCATTCCGTACGCGGCGGCCAGTCGCGTCCACGTCTCGAAAGTCGGATTGTGATGCGGGTCGTCGAAGTCGAGACGGGCGCGAGTCCAGTCGGCGGCAGAGGCCACGAGTTCGGTCAGCTCGGGCAGAGCACCGACCAGCGCGCCGTTGACCTCCTCGATGATGCCCGCCACTTCATCGGGCGAGGCATCCTCGTGGAGGCGAGAGATCATCCCTCGGACCGAGTACGGATCGGCGGAAGCGCTGGGCAGGTGCCTGACCTGCAGCGGCTTGTCGGAGCCCGGTGCCGCGCTGCGGTGGACGAGCCGGATGTTGTGTTGCATGGCCGCACCGACGGCCTCGCCGATGCTGGAGTAGTACTCGGGCACGTTTGCCTCTTCGGGTGAGTGGTCTTTGACGGGTGAGTCGAGCGGGGACGCGCGACGTACTGGTGGCCGACGGCGAAGAGAGCCGCCGGGGTCACCGTCGGGGGGTTGCGGCGCGCGGCGGGTGACCCGTCGTAGTGTGCGGCGCCGTCTGGGAACTGGACGCCGAGGACACCTGGGCCTGGTTCGCCGCAGGAGAAGTGGCCAGAGCGGCACCACGGTGATCACGGACGGTCCGTGCTGCCGAGTAACTCGTCGAAGCGGCGCCGACGCGGCGTAGCTCGGCCTCGGAATCGACGAGTTCGGACTGGGCCGAGCTGACGAACTCCGAGGCGAAGCCGAACCGGTCGGCGAGCGCATACGCTTCGTCGTCCAGGTCGTTGACCTGTTCTCCCGCCGCTTCCAGCGCCTCCCGGACACGCTCCAGAGCACCGTGCTCGGGGTGAAGGAGGTGGTCGACTGCGCGCTGAAGGCTGGCCCCGTCTTTCGGCCGCACGGATCTGGTCCGTGATGCTGAGACGTTCGGCTCCGGCGGCGTAGCGCCCGAGGGCATGCACCGGAGGGCTCATCCGGGCCGTGTCGAGAGAGGGCGGAAGGGTGACGTCATAGCGAGCGGCTCGAAGCATCTCGGCCGCATGGGTGGCGATGGAGACCTGGTCGGCGAGCGGAGTGGTGGTGGGAAGGCGATGGCGTCGGCCGTGCCAGTCGTCGATCTGCTTGAAACCGGCGTGGCGGAGGAGCTGCGCGGAGAGGTCATCGGTAGCGCCCTTGGCAACGACGCTGCCGCTGAACTCGGACGTGATGGTGATCGAGGTAGGCACGGAAGTCTCCGGGGCAGAGGGAGCGAAGGACCCGCTGAAGGTGGGCCAGTGGGCGGAGCGTCCGGCAATTCCGGGGTTTGGTCCGGCCGAGAATCGCTGGTAGAGGCCGCACGGTGGCGGTCAGCCGGGCGCCCCGCCGCAGCAGGGCACCCGGTCGGTCAGAAGAACGGGTTCTCTGTCGGCCGGTCGGCCCCGGTGGCGGCTCGGAGTAGTTCGGCGAGGTCCTCCGGCCCGGACGACCTCTGGTCTATCCACCACCCGGCGCGGGTCACCGTACGAGCGCTCTCCTCGTTCTCCGCCCACTCCACTTCGCTGGTCGTGCCTTCGGTGACCAGTGCGGCGTAGGCGTTGGTCAGGATCTGGTGACGACAGCGCACGCCCCAGGGAACGGCCCGCTCGGTCCCCTCCAGGGGAGGCATCCGGTACTGCTCGGACCAGGCTTCGGACGCGGTCTGCTCCTCGGCGCGCTTCGCCTTGAGCCAGGCGGCCTTGTCCTGCTCGTCGCCCTCGTTCGAGGCGCGCCAGCAGTCCGTGCACTCCTGCCTGGCGAGCCACTCGGCGAAGCCGGCGCGGCGGTCGGCCGGTCGGTCGGACAAGTCGCGGTCGGCATGGTGACCGCAGGTGTGGTCGATAGGCCAGATCGTCTTCGCGGCCATGGAAGGGCCTCCTTGAGGAGTTGGATCAGCGGTCGCGGGAGTACGCGATGCGGGGGTCAACTGGCCGGACCGCCGGTGTGGTGACGGCGGCGGGGACCGGCGCCCTGCCCGGGATACCGGCACGGGCCGGGTTGGCGGCGAGCGCGGCGGCGCTCAACGGAGACGCGCGAGCGGGACCATGGCCGCGCTCACGGCCGGCGGCCGGTGGGGCAGCAGGGCGGGGCCGAGCCGTCACCTCTTGAGCGAGGCGGGGCTGCACTGCGACCTGGAGCCCCGAACGGTGCAGGGCCACCGTGGCGTCGGCGACTTTCCCCAGCGCCTCGACGCGATCGGCGGTCGCGGGGAGCGTGTAGATGTCCAGGCTCGAGTTGTGCCGCCAGCCGTTCTCCACCAGCGCGAGCCCGCTGAGGCCGGAGACACGGTCGTCGAGGGCTGCGACGATGCCGAGCTGTGGGTGATCGGCGAAGGCGACGCCTGGTTCACCGAGCGGACCGCGGTCGCGTACCTGTGCCGTGTCGGGCGCCGGTGCAGGGTCAAGTGCGGCGTCCACATCGACCTGGTAGCCGGCATTGCGCAGCAGCTCGATGGCCCGGCTCGTACGGCCGTGTCCGTCACGGTTCTGGTCGGCCAGCGCGTACAACGTCGGCTGGTCGGGGACGGGATGGAAGTCGAATCCCTTGAGCATCCAGGTGCTGGCCGCGAGGTTCTTCGGGTTCGCGGCGACGATGCCGTGGACGGGGTGGTGGCCGAAGGCCAGGTCGGGCAGCACGTCGTAGTGGCTGGGCATGGCAGATCCATCCGAGGCGGGTGCGGTTACAGGTGCGGGCGACGGGCGGATCAGTTCTGAGGGTGCGGTGCACGGAGGGCTCCTGGGTCGCCGTCGGTCAGAGCCGGGGAGCGGATGAGGGACGAGCTGGCGACGGTGCGGCCCGCGCGGAAGACTCCGTCGGCGGACCGGTCGGGAGCGCGCGCTGGCCGATCGACGGTGCAGGGGCGAGAGCGACACTCGCCTGGGATGGAGCGGAGCTGGGTGGGAGCACGTTGGCGGCGCGCTCCTTGCCGGATCGTTCCTGCTCCTGGCGTGGCGGTACGCCAAGCTGGTCCAGGCGGGCGTCGACGCTGGTGAGGAGATCCGGCACGCTGCCGCCGTGGCGCGCATGCGGACCGTCTGGCTCGGAGTCGTAGATCACTTCGTAGACGGCAGGCGCGGCGGATCGGTGGCGGGTGACCATCCAGCTTTCCGGGGACTCGGGGTGCTTGGAGGGCGGCTCCTGCGGGGGCGAGATGATCAGCGAACTACCGTCGGGAAGCTCGGCGTGGACGATGTAGTCGCTGAGGCCGTACTCGACGGTGCACTCCAGGCCGCGCTGCCCGAGCATGGAACAGAGGGCGGCCTGAAGGCGCCGCGGATCGGACGCGGAGGGCGAGGGCGGGCCGTCGTGGTGCATGGAGTTCTCCGTTGCGGAACGCCCCGCCGGGCGGTGTGAGCCGTCGGAAGTGTGGGGCTGGAGGAGTGCGGTGATCCATGAGGATCCGGAGATTGGGCGATTTGGTGCGGCCGTGACTGCGTGCTAGGGATCACCGCGAGCGACCAGGAGCCGGCGGATGCGATGCCGGGGGGGACCGAGGGCGAGGCGGGTGACGCAGCAGGGGTGTTGTGAGTGGACCGGGTCAGGGCGACGCGCGCCCGTTCGGTCTGCGCCGGCCGTTCGGTGTCCGCCCGGTGAGCGAGGAATTCGCCGACGCGCACCAACGCCGGGCCCTTGTAGCCCAGTTCGTGCGAGTAGTGCCAGCCTTCGGTGTTGCGGTGCTCCTCGGCACGCTCCTGGTAGAGGTGGAGCACGCTCGGCTGCGAACCGTCCATAAGGGCCATGACGCCGTCCCATTCGTGCCGCAGCTCCTGCGCCCGGAGCAGGATGGTGTCGATCCCGCGCAGCCGACGGAGGTCGTCACTGATCGGCCCCTCGACGTAATCGGGGCCGTCGGCGGCGGCGCGGACCCCGGCCAGCACTTCGGGTCCGTGGTCAAGGAACACCTCGGCGTGCTTCCACGCTTCGGCATCCCGCTTGACCTTGCCGTCCCCGTAGACCTTGTCGTCCAGCGGCCAGCCGTCCGCGTCGCAGAGGGAGTCCGAAACCGCGTCCCAGGCGTCGCACGCCTCGTTGATCCCGGCGGCGGCCGAGGCCAGTGCCGGAAGGTGTCGTCGCCACGCCAAAGGGTCGGTGGCCTGCGACGGCTGGTCGTCACCGGAGGAAGGAGTAGAAGAAGCAGACATGATCGATTCCTGTTGCTGTGCTGGTCGTTGGGCTAGGCCGCCATGCGGGCGTCGGTGTCGAACAGCTCCCGCTCAGCGGGGTGGAGGATGTGCTGGGTGATGAAAGAGCGGTCGGCGACCTTCCACAGACCTCGGCCCTTGGTCAGGGCGGAGACCGCCTGGGTCTCGACGCCGGTCAGGCCGAGCAGAGATGCAGCGGCGGCGAGCTGGTCGGGCTCCTGGCGGTAGATGATCCGGGTGGAGCAGTCGGCCAGCAGGCCCTCGGCCAGGACTCGGCCGCGTGAGCCGGCGTCGCCCGCCGAGAGCAAGTCGCTGAGGCGGTGGATCACCATGAGGTTCGCGATGCCCAGCCCTCGGGAGAGCTTCCACTGGCTCTGCATCCGCTCCAGCAGCCCGACGTGCCGCATCAGCCGCCACGCCTCGTCGTAGATCACCCAGCGCCGACCGCCATCGGGATCACTGAGGGCTGACTCCATCCACGCGCTCGCGCACGTCATCGCGAGCACCAGTGCTGTGTCGTCACCGGAGCCGCCGAGACGGGAGAGGTCGATGGACAACATCGGCGTCGTCGGATCGAACGCCACGGTCGACGGAGCGTCGAACATGCCGCTCAAGTCGCCGTGCACGAGACGCCGCAGTGCGTGGGCGGGGTCTTGGGCGGCCGAGCCAAGGTGCCCGGCCTGGTGGCCGAGGGCCTGGTCGAGGCGATCAGGGGAGCCGAGTACGTGCGCGATCTCGCCGAGCAGCGGCACCGTGCCCCGGGCGTCGGCGTCAGCGACGACCAGGTCCAGGGCCAGGTCGACGGCGGTGTGCTCCATCGGCAGCAGATCGCGCTTCAGCACGGTGCGGGCGAGGCTGGCCAGGAGCAGCAGACGGCGCTTGCGGACCTCCGTGAACCAGTCCTCCTCGCTGACTGAGGAGGGCCGGGCCGGGGCGTCGAGCGGGTTCAACCGGCCCGGGAGCCCTGGTCCCAGAGCGATGCTGTAGCCGCCGAGTGCCTGCGAGACGCTGGTCCACTCGCCCTTGGGGTCGCACGGGATGTAGACGCGGTAGCCGTGGGCGATCGACCGGGTGGCGATGGACTTCGCCAGCGCGGACTTGCCCATGCCGATGATCCCGGCCAGGACCGCGTTGGGGTTGGTGAAGCCCTCCACCCTGCCGCTGTTGTAGAGCGAGAACGGGTCGAAGCAGAAGGCCGCCTCCGCGTGCACATCGCGGCCGATGAACACCCCTTCGGCGCCCAGGCCGCCCTCGGCCACGAACGGGTACGCGCCGCTGGCTGTGGCGGTGGTCATCCGGTGGGCGGGCAGGGCGAGCTTGCTGCCGCGGGCGGAGGCCGGACCCGGGCGACCGGCGAGCGGGTAGGTGGGCCGCAGATCCGGGTCGAGGGTCTGCTCGGCGCGGTGCTTGGGCGGGTTTCCGGCGAGGCGTGCCTGGCGGCGGGCTTCGGTGAAACCGGCTCGGGCGGCTCGCTGCTCGGCGCGCGTCGTCTTACGGGGCACGAACAGAGGGGAGGCGCTGGCGCGGGTACGGGGCATGAACGGTTCTCCAGGTGAGGGGTGGGTCAGCGGCGGACGAGGCCGGTGAACGGGGCGTGCAGGTCGGCCGGGGTGGTGCGCCGCCGCACGAGATGAGCAGTGCGCTGGTGGCGCTGGCAGATGGTCAGTTCCGGTGGTCCCTCCGGAAGGCCGGCCTGGCACGCCTCCGGTGCGGGGATCTCGCCGGAGTCCGGCCGGGGCGCCGCGTGGTAGGCGGCGTGGAGGTGCTCGGCGGCCTGCCAGATGCGGGTGCGGGCGGTACGGAGCTGGTCGCCCTCGACCGCGACGAGCTGCCCGGTGCGACCGGTGTGGGCGTCGAGCAGCCCGTACAGCGAGACGAGGTGGGCGTGCAGGGTGTCCAGCTCGGCCCGGGTGGTGACCAGCGGGCCGCCCGGGATGTTGAGTGCCCGGTTGAAGTCGAGCGCGGCGGTGGCGAAGGGCACGAAGTCCTGCGCGGTCGGGCTGGCGGTGCGGGACATGAGGGTGCTCTTTCGAAGGGAAGGGTCAGGCAGCGAGCGCGAGCGGCAGGGCGGCGGCGGTGAACGCCTCGGCCTGCTGCCAGGTCAGCGGCCGGAGATCGAGCTGGGCGCCGACGGCGGCGGTCTCCACGACGGCGCAGGCGGTGCGCAGCTCGTCCTCGGTGTCGGCCGAGACGGTCAGCAGACCGGTCAGGGCGACGTCGGCGTGCCCGGCGATGAGCTGGCGTTCGCGGGACTTGATGTCCTGGTACTCGATCGAGTCCGCCTCGGAGTCGACCTGACCGCGCCGGGCCCGTTCGGCGGCATCGGCGATCACGCTGGACTTCTTGCGCTGCACGTCGCGCAGGGCGGCGTCGAGGTTCTTTGGCTTGTAGGAGAGCGACAGCGTGCGCCGGACGCCGCCGGTGAACAGGAGCTGGTGCAGGAAGCCGGCGCTGGTCTCGGTGCGCGGCCAGTTCTCCACCCAGTAGGTGGCGTGCACGGCGGAGTCGGTGGCGATGTGGTCCGCCTTCTCGACGACCACGACGGGGCCGGCGGCGGCGGGCTCGGCCTCGGGGCGACCGGCCGTGGACCAGCGGTCGAGTGTCGCCAGCGCCTTCGGGTCGTAGGAGGTGCGCACCACGGCGGCGATTTCGCGTGCGGTGAGCCAGCCCGTCGGGGTGAGCCCTGCGGTCCGCGCCGACTGGTCGAACGTGGAGGTGAGCTGGGCGAGGACGCTGAAGGCACCGGTGAGACCGCCGCCGGCCTGGTTGATCAGCCGACGGGCCGCCTTGGTGTCCAAGGACACCGCGACGTACGCCTCGTGCGGGGCGGCTGCGGGGCCGGCGCTCTGGATCAGCTCGTTGTAGATCGCCCCGGCCATGAGGGTGTCGGGTCGGCAGTGCTCTTCCCAGTAGCGGCGCAGCGCGTCGCCGGAGTCGGGGATGGTGCGCTCGATCACCTGGATGCGGGCGATCTGCCCGGTACGGGCGAGGGCCGCCAGCGCGCGTCCCCAGCCGCCGACGTTGGCCTGCTGGGTGCCCGGGTCGAGCAGGGCGTAGGCGCGGGAGGAGACCTTGACCACCGCGGTCAGCGTCCCCGTGTGCGGGTTGTGGACGGCGCCGTATTTGCCATCGGGAGCAGTGGTCACGCGCAGGCTGGCAGCGGTGCCGGGAAGGTGGAGCAGTCCCTCGCGGGTCGGCCGGCGGGAGGGCCGGGTGAGCCAGACGAGCTGGCCTCGCATCCGGCGCAGCGCGTATCGGACGACGATCGGGGCCCAGCCCGCCAGAGCACGGCCTCGGTGGCGGACGAAGATGAGCAGCGCGATGACCGCCCACAGCGGTATGAGCTGGAGGGCGCCGACCACACCGCGGGCGAGGATCACGGCGAGAAGGAGAAGGCCGGTGAGTCCGGCGACGACCAACTGCGGGACGGTCAGGCCGAGCAGGACGCTGCGCCTGCTGCGGTGGGGAAACTTCACGGTGGGCGTGGAGGACTGGTGCTTGCCGGACATGGTGGTTCCAGACGGTGGGAGCGGGCGGAGGACGGGGCGCGCGGCGCTCTTCTGGACGTCATGGCGAAACCTTCCTGCTGGTGGGGAGGCGGGGGCGGGCCGTGGAGTGCGGCCCGCCCCCGGGGATGTGGGTCAGGAACCCGACGGCGGCTGGGTGGGATACACCCAGTTCGTCGGCGTCGCAGAGCCGGTGGCCAACGGCCCGGACGCGGACGCCGGAGCGCCCGAAGCCGAAGGTCCGGGGTCGGCTGGCGGCATGGAGGTCATGTCGCCGCCCGGAGCCGATGCGCCTGTGAGGTGACCGGAGCCGCCCGCAACGCCTTGGGCAGTCGATTCGGACCCTTCCGGTTCGTCCTCGCCAGGACGTGTGATCAGCGGCGGAGTCCCGGGGCGCTGGATCAGGGCACGGCCCTTGTCGCCGGAGGCGTTGGGGTCCTCGCCGTACCGGAAGCGGGTCTGCTGCTTGGGCGGCCCGGCGTCGATGCCCTCCTTGCTGAGGTTGGTGCCCGAGGGGTTGATACCGGAGGCGACGCCATCGGTCCCTGCACCGGGGACCTGGTTCGGACCCTGCGGAGCTGGCGTTCCGGTACCGGCCCGCAGTGCGAGGCTGCCTGCGGTCTTCGCGGCTCCGGCAGCGACTGCCATGCCGGCGACGCCGGTACGGTGCATGTCGTCGTGGCCACCGCCGTCACTGGCCCAGTGGACGAACTTGTACGTCGCGTAGGGGCAGAGCAGCACCAACACCATCACGACGATGCCGGCCATCGCGTCGGACAGGGCCGCCATTCCGTCGCTGGCGTCGGTCTTGCCCATGGCGGAGACGCCGACCAGGAAGACGACGGTCATCAGGAGCTTGGAGACGATCAGGGTGCCGGTGGCCTCGATCCAGCCGCGCCGCCACCGCTTCGCGACCTCCCAGCCGCCGCCGGCCCCCGCGAATACCGCGAGCGCGACCATGATCAGGACGCCGACCTTGCGGGCGACCATCACGCCCCAGTAGAGGAAGGCGCCGATCGCGCACCCGAAGGCGACCAATGCGGGCACACCCCAGCCGAGGCCGTACATGGCCCCCATCTGATCGACCTTGATCACACGTCGTATCGCGTCGTCGGTCGAGGTGTTGGCGGCATTGAAGAGGCCGTCGGACAGCGCGTCGACCACGGTGATGGCGACGGTGGTGAAGGCGATGGCGGAGAAGCTGAACAGGACTCCGGTCATGGTGCCGAACGCCGCCTTGGCGAGGGCACGTTCGTCCCGGCGCCAGGCCGCGGTCATGAGCTGGATGCAGAAGATGCCGACGGTCAGGGCGAGACCGATGGGCAACAGCAACTCGTAGTTTTCGCGGAACCACCCGGCGTTGAGGTCGATGGCCGTCGTCTTGTTGACGGCCTTGGCGGCCAGGTCGGCCGCGCTGGACGCCAGCTCGCCCGCCGACTTCGCGATCCACGCGCCGAGACCGTCGGTGACGGTGCTGGCGGGGTTGGTGGCGAAGTCGACGGCGCCGCACACCTTGTCCATCAGCGGGAAGTCGCAGACTCCCATGGGTCGTACCTCCGTTCTGAGGCGAGGGTCAGGGCGCGACCGACGGCATGACGCCGACCAGGGCGCAAGGGTCATTGGGTCGGCACTGGACCGCGAGGGTGGTGGAACGGCTCTCCGCGCCGCCGGCGGACGCGCCCTTCCAGCGAATCGACTGCTTGCCGGAAACCGTGACGGCGTAGACGTACGCCTGAGTGATCGCCCCGGGGTCGTCCTGGAGGGCCTGGGTGAAGGCGTGGGGGAAGTGCCCCTCGTTGATCTTGGCGGTGGCGACCTGCTCGTTGGCGGCCATCTCCCTCCACAGCACGGCCGAGGGGACCACCTGGTCGACGGAGGCCGGATCGGCGAACTTCGACTCCGTGGTCAGCCAGCCGCGCAGCGCATTGCGCAGTTCGGGCTGCGAGTACGCGCGGGTGTCGTACGACCACAGCGCTGCTGCGGCGGCCTTCCCGTACGTGATCGGGTCGTGGGTTTTCGGCGGAACGGGGAGAGTGCGGGGCCGGGTGTGCGGCCCGGACGGTGCCGCGGACGACGAGGATGCCGTGGGCGAACTCGGCGGTGGCGCCGCAGTATCGGAGGGGCTTCGGCCCTCGCGGGTGAGGTAAGCGGCCAGGCCGGCGAGGGCGACGAGCACCGCCAGGACGGCAGTGCCGAGCAGCGCCCGGCGGCGCACGCGAGATGCGCCGCCGGGGTGGGTGGAGTGCTGAGCCATCAGTGGACCTGCGTCCCGAGCGTCGAGAAGAACGCCACCACGCCGTTGGCCGCGCCGAGCAGAAGGGCCGCGCCCGCGCTGACCAGCACGCCCTTCTTCCCGTTCGCCTCGGCCTGGTGACCACCCGAATGGTGACCCCAGGCCCACACGCCCGCACTGACGGCGAGGGCGCCGACCACGGCGATGAGCCCGAAGAGGTTGATCGAGCCCATTACCTGCTTGAGGACGTTGAGGCCAGGGAGCCCGCCCTCGTTCGGCTTGATTCCGGGGTCGTAGGCGAGCTGTATGACCTGGTCAGCTAGATGCATGGGAACTCCAGTTCGAATGAGTGCACGCCAAAGCCCGGCGGGGCGAACCAGCGGTGCGAGGGGGGAGATGAGGAGGGGGAGGAGCGCCGGTCAGACGACTCGGCGGGCCGCGAGAATCCGCGATTTCCAGGACGCGACGGTGGTGATCCGCACGACGTCACCGGTGTGCGGGGCGTGGACGATCAGGCCCTGTCCGATCGCCATCCCGACGTGTTCCGGTACGGCGGCCGTCCCCTCGGTGAAGAGGAGGTCGCCCGGCTTGAGGGCATCGACCGAGACGGCCTTGCCGTCCTTGACCTGCGTGTACGTGGTCCGCGTCAGGGTGACCCCGGCGGCCTTGTACGCGCCCTGCATCAGGGAGGAGCAGTCGCAGCGGCCCATCGGGTTCTTGCCGTGGGAGTCGGTGCAAGTCCCGCCCCACTGATACGGGGTGCCGAGCTGGCCGAGCGCCCACCGGATCGCCGTCTGCACCTTCGGCGGTGCGGAGGCGGGGATCTCGTACTCGTCCGGCAGGGCGCCCGCCGGGATGGTGCCGAAGTCCGTCCCGTCGCCGTCCGCCGAACAACCGCCCGCGGAATCTGGAGAGGGGCTGCCGGTGCCGGCAGAGCCGGACGGCGACGGGCTCGGCGATGCACCGCCGGCCTTCTGCAGCAGGGGCTCGATGGCCTTCTGCAGGGCGGTGGCCAGTGGCTCCCACTTGGCGTAAGCCTCGGGGAAGCCCGACTTCTGCACCGCCTGGGCGGCCTGGGTGACCGACAGGGACTGCCAGCCGGAGACCTTCTTGAGCCCCTCGTAGAACTTTGTCGAGGCGTGCACCGGGTCGAGGATCTGGCTGGCCGTGCCCCAGCCCATCGACGGCCGCTGTTGGAAGAGACCCAGCGAATCGCGGTCGCCGTAGGTCAGGTTCCGCAGGCCGCTCTCCTGTAGAGCGGTCGCCAGGGCGACGACCTGCCCTCGGGCGGGGATGTTCATCGCGACGCCCGTGGCCTGGATCGTTTTGGCGTTGGGCACCTGATCGGCAGGCGCGTCCAGGCCCGGCACTGAGGCCGAGCCCTTGTCGCCGCCGTCCAGGATGGCCTTCACCTGCTTGGCGACGGCGGAGGCGTCCACACCCTGCGCATCGTCGGTCGAGCACGAGGCCGAGGCAGTCCCAGCACCGATGCCAAGGATCGGCAGTGCCAGCAGGAGTGGTCCGGTGGCGCACAGACCGACGAGGGCCCCCGTCGTCTTCTTCACGGCCGCCGCCGTTCAGTACGACGACGGTGCGGACCAGGCGACGGAGGTGGGTCGGGGCGCGGTTGTGCCAGGACATGCTGCATCGCAGCGGCTCCTCGGTGTTCGTAGGAGGCGCGGTGCCGACTTCTCGTGCAAAGCCGTCGGCATCGCGCCGATGTGCATCCGCCTCTCGGCGGGCCCGGGTCAGAGGAGTTGGTAGCTCCCGGACGCCGGTTTCAGGTCACGCGCGGCAGCCAGCCGCGCTCGTAATCTCAGGCAGTGCACAGGGGCCTCCTCACGGCGCTCGCGGGCAGATGGACAACATGCCTCCGACGCTGCTCGATTGGACGAGACGGCACGGATAAGCACAGCTCAACGGGGGTGGAACAGTGCTCCTTCCCGGTGGCACGGCGAGACAGTAGACCGGGATTCCGGCCGCACCAAACGACTGCCGTCCAGAGGCCCGAAGCGGGGAACGACCTCGTTAGGCGCGGCCGGAATTCGCCGTTAACCTCCGCTGCAACCTCGCACCGGATGCACGCCGTTGAGCGCTGTCCGGAGCAGGTCCAGACTCCGCCGTGCCCGAAGAAAGGCCCTCCCCATGAGCTACACGCTGCACCGAGGCGATGCCCTGACCGTCCTGAAGTCCCTCCCGGACGAGAGCGTCCAGGCAGTGATCACCGATCCGCCGTACAACTCCGGGGGCCGCACCAGCTCCGATCGAACCGGCCGTACCGCCCGTGCCAAGTACGTCACGAGCAAGTCGGCGCACGACCTCGCCAACTTCCCGGGAGAGAACCGCGACCAGCGCTCCTACCGCTCCTGGCTCACCGAACTGCTCACCGAGGCGTACCGTGCCTCGACCGAGCACGCGGTCGCGATGGTCTTCACCGACTGGCGACAGGAGCCGACCACCTCCGACGCACTGCAGATGGCGGGATGGACCTGGAGCGGCACGATTCCGTGGATCAAGCCCTCCAGCCGGCCCCGCAAGGGCGGACCGAAGCAGGACTCGGAGTTCATCATCTGGGGCGTCAAGGGCTCCCTCGACAACACCCGCGACCTCTACCTGCCGGGCCACTACATCGCCTCCCAGCCCCGCAAGGGCCGGGTTCACATCACCCAGAAGCCAGTCGAGGTCATGCAGCAGCTCGTCCAGGTCTGCCCCGAGGGCGGCACCGTCCTCGACCCGTTCACCGGCAGCGGCTCTACCGGGGTCGCGGCCCTGCGCGAGGGACGCCGCTTCGTGGGCGTCGAGCTGTCCGCGCATTACGCCGACGTTGCCGAGGAGCGGCTGCGTGCCGAACTGACGAAGGACGACTTCGAGCTCGCCGGACCGGAGACATGAGCGTGAGAGCGGAGAGGCCGGGGCCGGCGGCCCACAGACGCCAAAGGGGCGGCTGGTGCATCGACTAACCGATGCACCAGCCGACCCTCCTGTTACGTCAGGCCGCCTCGAACGCCCGCCGGATCAGCGGCGCCGCCTTCTCCAAGTCGGCTGCCGAGACGACGCGGACCTCCAGGTCGCCGGTCCCGAGGTGTCCGATGCCGCGCATGTCCCGGGTGAAGCCCTCCTCCAGCTCGACCGTGGCCGGGTCGAGTCTGAGGTACACCAGGATCGCCTCGTGCTTCGGACGGAAGATCACCGACGCCACGTTCACCAACCGCCGGTAGGCGATGTAGTGCCGCAACGACGCGACCTCGACCTCGCCCCACGCCGTGAGCGCGTCGTCCACCTCCGCGTACAGGTCTCGCAGGCACTCCGGAACGAGGCTGGCACCCGCCGGCGAAGAAGCCACCGGGGCCGCCGCGATATCGACCGCCGTCTCCCGCTCCCGATTTCGCCGGGACGAAAAGGCGCTCGGGAAACCGGGAGAGGAGTCGACGAGCAGCAAGCTCAGCAGACCGCCCTCGAAGATCCGGTAGCGCACCAGGTCGATCCGCTCGGGCAGCCGCTGCACGGCCACACGGTCGTGGTGGGAGAAGCCGGCCGCGATGCAGACCATCCGCGGTCGACGCCAGTCGATCGACTCGGCGGCCTCCGTGCCCAGTACCTTCCGCACGAGCGCCTCGAACTCGTGGTGCGCCGACTCCAGCCAGGACAGGTATGAGACGGCCTGCGACAGCACCCCGCTGTCAGAGCCCTTTTTGAACTCGATCACCACCGGACTGCCGTTCTCGTCCAACCCCAGGGTGTCGATCCGCCCCCGATGCCACGGACCGGTCGCGTACTCCGACGCCACGAACCGGATACCGAGCATCTGCTCCAGCCCGGCCTCGACCCGCCGCTGCAGCTCCACCTCCAACGTCACCGTCGAACCGGACAGCTCGACATCCCGACCGTCCGCTTCCCGCCGGAACAACATCAGCTCGGCCACCAGCGCCCCCTCCCGCGATCTCCGCAAGAAGACCAATTAACGGGAGGCTCTGGGTATTCCGCTTCGGCAGAGGGAGGGCGGCTTGACAGTCATTCCGTGCCCTATTGGATCAACCTCGAGATCCGACGAGACTGCTCACCAACGGAGGCACCCACAACCGAACGGTGCGATCGACGCTCGCGGTGGCGAGCACGGAACTGTCCGGGGAGAAAGTGACTGCCGTCACGGCGTCATGATGGCCGGTGAGAGGCTCTCCCACGGGTTGGTGGGTGGACGGGTCCCAGAGGCGCACAGTGCGATCGTTGCTGGCCGTGGCGACCAGGCTGCCGTCGGGGGAGAAGGCCACCGCCGCGACGGCGTCATCGTGGCCGGTCAGGGGCTTTCCAACTGGCTGGTGGGTGGTCGCATCCCATAGCTGTATCGAGTGATCATCGCCGGCGGTGGCGATCAGGCTGCCGTCGGGGGAAAAGGCCACGGAGCTGACAGAGCCGGTGTGGCCGCCAAGGAGCTCGCCTGTTGACTTGCGACTGGCTGCGTCCCATAGCGGCACTGTGCCGGCATCGGTGGCGGTGGCGATCAACTTGCCATCAGGTGAGAAAGCGACCCCCGTTACGAGCCCGTGGTGGCTGGTCAGTGGGCTACCTGAAGCCTGTTGGGTAGTTGGTGACCACAGTCGCACGACGTCACCGTCATTGGCGACGGCGAGTAGGGTGCCGGTGGGGGAGAAGAGCACCGATGTGATGGGGCCGAGGTGGTCGGCCAATGGGCTACCTGCCGGCACCCGGGTGGCCGCGTCCCACAGGCGTACCGCGCCGCCGCGGTCCGCCGTTGCGATCAGAGCGCCGTCGGGGGAGTAAGCCACAGCCATCACCGAGTCACGGTGATTCGTCAGGGGTCTGCCGACTGATCGCCGGTTGGCCGGGTCCCAGAACCGCACCGTGTCGTCGGCACTGGCTGTCGCGAGTTGGGTTCCGTCGGGGGAGAACACCACCGACCAGACCGCGTCGCGGTGGCCGATCAGAGGGGCCAGAGAGATACCTTCACCGTTCTTGAGCGCGGTGAGGACACTTCTGCTGGCGAGGCCCCGCGCGGTCAGAAGGTCGAGTCGAGTGCGCAGTTCGGTGTTCTCAGCGACCAGGCTCTCGTGCGAGTCCTCGCCGTGACACGCACGCTGCGCCGGGACAGGCACAGGCGGGGCCTCCTCGGCTTTCGATAGCCGCACTGTGTGATCGTAACCAGCGGTGGCGAGCAGGCTGCCGTCGGGGGAGAACGTGACGGCCGTGGCGGAGCCGGTGTGGCCGGTGAGGGGTGCTCCGACGGTCTGGTGGGTGGCCGGGTCCCAAAGGCGCACGATGCCGTCGACGTCGGTGGTGGCGAGCAGGCTGCCGTCGGGGGAGAACGTGACGGCCGTGGCGGAGCCGGTGTGGCCGGTGAGGGGTGCTCCGACGGCCTGGTGGGTGGCCGGGTCCCAAAGACGCACCAGGCCGTCGTCGCTCGCGGTGGCGAGCAGGTTGCCGTTGGGGGAGAAAGCCACTGACCTGACGGGGCAGGAATGGCCCATCAAGGGCTTGCCGACTTTCTGGCGAGTTGTTGGGTCCCAAAGGCGCACCATGCCGTCAAAGCTGGCGGTGGCGAGTAGGCCGCCGTCGGGGGAGAACCTCACCGCTGTGACGGCTCCGGTGTGACCAGTCAGCGGCTGACCTACGGCTGCGTGAGTATGCCCATCCCAAAGGCGCACCGTGCAATCGAAGCTGGCGGCGGCCAGCAGGCTGCCGTCAGGGGAGAACGCCACCTCTGTGACCGCGACGTCTTTCGTGGTCGGGAGTACGTTGACCTCATCATGGGTGGCGGGGTCCCAAAGCCGCACATTGCCATCATCGCTGGCGGCGGCGAGCAGGGCGCCGTCGGGGGAGAACACGACTGACCTCATAGTGCTCTCGCCACCGATCATGGGCTCACCGGCAGTTAGGCGGGTGGCGGGGTCCCAGAGGGCCACCACTCCGGCGGCGCTGGCGGCGGCGATCAGCTTGCCATCGGGGGAAAACGCCACTGACCATACGAAGCCGGAGTGGGGCAGCACCGGCAGCACGGGACGAAATCTCAGGCGTCGGCTGTTCTCCATCGGCGCGGGCGAGTTTGTCACGAGGACCGGCGTAACGAGAGCCGGCGTGGTCGGTGAGGAGTCAACCGGGACAGGCGTCCGCACCGGCTCGGATGCCGAGGGCGCGTAGCGGGCCTCGGTACGCAGCTGTTCGAGCCGGGTCCACTCCGTACGCCATGACTCGACTGCCGGATCATCGCGGCTCACTGGAGACCGGCGGTCGCTGGAGAGACTCAGCATTGCCCGGACGAGGGCGATGAGGAAGTCGATCTTGGGCAGGCGCTTTCCACGGAGGGTGTCACTGATCGTGGTGACTGGCAACGACTGCCCACGGGGCGCGGCCCGGCTGATGTCGCGCTGGGAGGGGCGGCCGCAATCGGCCTGCAACTTCCGGAGGTTGGCGGCGAAGCCCGCGAGTTCGCGGTCAAACGCGGCCCCGGAAGCGTCCTCGTGCGCCACGTACGTCCCCCCGATGGTCTGTGGGGCTCAGCGTAGGACGCTGGTTGCCGAACAGGACCGAATTTCGCCGAACACCACCGTACAGAGTGCGTGTTCGTTCGTTGTGCCACGCCGTACGGCGATGGCCTGCGGCGATCGAGTCTAACCGGGTTCGTTCGCGCTGTATGAGGTATGGCGGGTGGGGCTGGTGTGCTGGGCGCATGGATGAAATCGAAAAGACCACTCCGTCCCCGGCTCAGCAGACTGCCCTCACGCACGACTCGGCGGAGGTGGCATCCCCCCGGGATCGAGTTCTCGACCTCGTCGCGCTGCTGGTCCTGATCACGCTCTCGGCGGGTGTCTTTATGCTCGCTGGCCCCGAGGCGTTCACCGCGGTGACGAGCGTCGGTTTGGGCTTGTTCGCGGCCTGGCGTGGCAGGCCGCCGCGTTCGTGACCGCCCGGCCGTTGGGACGGCCGCTCGGCCCGCGTCCACGGAGCGCTATCGCGGTGATCGGCTGATGGGATATCGGGAGGTGGCCGTCCGGCCGCCTCCCGTGTCCGTTGACCAGCACGCTCGCACGGGCCTGGCAGGGCGGACGGGACGTGTCGACTCCGTTACCCGGCAGCGTGCTCGGTGCCCCAGGGACCTGACGGCCGAGTCGACGCCCGCGCGGGGCCGCGATCTGGGCCCTCCTTTCCGGTCTCGGACGCCCGAGCGGCCTGTGGCTGAGCTCGGTGAGGGCTCGGCCGGTGGATGGCTGGGAGTACCCGACCGAACCATCTTCGGCCACTCGTGAAAGTGAGGTGAACCTCTCGACGACGGTCACAGTGGTCATATTTCCGCGGTATGCTTTCGCAATGGTTGAACTGCAAGAAGAGTCAAAGCGTGATCGCACCGGGGTCGAGCTGTTCGCGGGCGCGGGGGGGCTCGCCATGGCGGTCCACGGGGCGGGCTTCCGGCCATTGCTGTTCAACGAGTTCGCCCCGCGAGCGTGTCAGACCCTGGAGGCGAACGGGGCGAAGCCTCGGGGGGACGAGGAGCGCATCCCCGAGCCCGGGGAGCCGTGGCCGCTGGTGGAGGGCGACGTCCAGGGCCTGGATATGAGCTATCTGCTCGGTCGTGTCGACGTCCTCGCTGGCGGTCCGCCGTGCCAGCCGTTCAGCCTGGGCGGGATCGCCAAGGGGGACGAGGACAGGCGCAATATGTTCCCTCAGATGTTCAAGGCGATGCGCCAGATCCGGCCCAAGGCCGTCATCTGCGAGAACGTCGTGGGATTGCTCAGGCCATCGTTCAAGCCCTACCTCGACTACATCTTGCGCGAGATGGAGATGCCCTTCGAGCTACGAGATCCCGAGATCCCTTGGCAGAAGCACGATCAGGCCCTCATCGAGGCCAGGCGCAGGACTGCCGGCGATCCGTCGGAGCGCTACAAGGTAGTGATGACGCGCGTTAACGCCGCTGATTACGGGGTCCCTCAGATCAGGCACCGCATCATCATCGTCGCCTTCCGGGAGGACCTCGGTGTCGACATCGACCAGTTCAATGAGGACGTGCTTCCCCGGTACTCCGAGCAGGCGCTCTTCCGGTCCATGCTCGACGATTCCTACTGGAAGCGTCATCCCGAGGTTCCCGATCACGTGCGTGCCATGGCCATGGCCAGGGCCAGGGCCGGGATCCGGAAGGACGTTTCACTCACTCCGGATGAATCGAAGCCCTGGCGTACCTTCCGGGACGCCATCGCCGGCATCGACGAGAACGAGGGCAAGCCCCTGCCGAAGATTGATTGGGACAGGCTCGACCGCAAGGAGTATCGCGCCGACGGGTTCACCGATCACATCGGATGGCCCGGCGCTCGGATCTACAAGGGCCACACGCCCAACGAACTGGACCGCCCCGCCAAGACGGTGAAGGCCGGCGTCCACGGCGTCCCGGGCGGGGAGTCCGTGATGCTGACCGATGATCTGGAGACTTCCGAAGGCACTACTTACAGGCACAGGTATATGACTGTGCGAGAGACGGCCCGCGTCATGACGTTCCCCGACGATTGGAAGCTCGAAGGACCTCGTGGGGAGAAGATGCGGCAGCTGGGCAACGCGGTCCCGGTGAAGCTTGGCGCGGTATTCGCCGATGCGGTGGCGAAGGCTCTCGATACGGCGTCGGGGCCAAGGGCGTGAGTGATGTGGCAAAGCCACCTCAGAGCCGCTGGAACGACAGGTTGCCCCCCGATCGCGCCTGGAAAGGGCGGTCGGGAAGGACCCGGAAGGCCCTGTCCGTCGAACAGGACAAAGCGGCGGGCGGTCGCCATCGGCGCGAGGTTGACCTGGGTGACGGCCGCGTGGCGCACGCCTCGGTCTCATTGAGGGTCTTGCCCAAGACGCGGCGCATCCGTGCGTCACTGCGGTGGGGCGACGGGAGGAAGTCCCCGGAGCGCTATCTGGGTGAGGTCGAACACGACAACCGTGAGGCCAACCTCGCTGAGGGATGGCGGCTGGCCTGGGCTAAGGGCCTCTTGAGGGAGGAGACGTTGCCCGAGGGCTCGACAGCCTCGACGCTGGCGGTCCGTGCCTCAATGCAAGGCAACCGTGGAAGGGACACGAAGCCCGAGAAGGCCATCAGGTCCCTCCTCTTCAAGGAAGGGCTTCGCTACCGGGTCAACGCACCGCCGATCCGGGGCCTTCGGCGTAGCGCGGATGTGCTGTTCCCGAAGGCACGAGTCGCGGTCTTCGTCGACGGCTGCTTCTGGCATGTCTGCCCGGAGCATCATCGACCAGCGACGAAGAATAAGGACTTCTGGGCGGAGAAGTTCGCCGAGAACCAGCGGCGGGACGCCGAGACCAACCGGATCCTGGAGGAAGCGGGCTGGACGGTCATCCGGGCTTGGGAGCACGAGGCACCGGAGGAGGTGGCACGACGGGTCATCTCAGCAGTCCGGCGTGCGACCGGCTAGCTGCGGTTACAGCTCCTCGCCATGCAGTAGGTCATCGATGGCGTCGGTCAACCTGCGCAGCACGATACGGCCGTCACCATCGCTGTACGCGAGGACGACACTCCCCGTGTCGAGACCTGCCTCGGCGAGAATCCCCAAGGGCATCTCCACCCGGCCGCTCGAGTCGATGGTGACTTGCGCTGGTTCCCGGATCATGATGCGAGTCTCGCACGCGGTGAACCGCGGTGGCACTCCCCAGGGCAGGGTGCGGAGTGGTTCCAGCAGGGGTTTCGAGATCTATGTCCCGCAGGTACCGGTGCCGCCCATTAGGGTTGACGCCATGTTGGTGGATGCCCCGGGACCGGGGCCGGCGGGGGCGCCTAGACGCAGGGGGGCGCGCTTCGCGTCCGCCGGCCACGCATCTGTTCACGACGAAGACGGGGGCCGACTGTGACCGAGAACCAGTACATCAACGTCACGCCACACCCACGCATCTTGGGTGTGCTTGGCGACATCGAGTTCTCTCACTGGCAGTGCCTGGCCGAGTTGATCGACAACTCCTTCGACGAGTTCCAGGCGGCCGGCGGAACCGTCGACCGGCCCTCGGTCGCGGTCTCGCTCCCCCCGGCCAACTCGCAGCGTGCGACAGCCGAGATCAAGGTGCAGGACAACGGGCGGGGCATGAGCCTGGAGGCCGTCACCAACGCCATCAGCGCGGGCTGGACGAGCAACGGTCGACATGGTTCCCTCGGCCTGTTCGGCATGGGTTTCAACATCAGTACAGCCCGACTCGGTCGGCGCACCACGGTACGCACCAGCCGGGCGGGCGATCCGGACTGGATCGAGGTGACCCTGGACCTGGCGCGGATTGCCAACTCCTCCAAGTACCAGGCGCCGTACCGCTTGGTGCCTAAGACCAATCGCGACGAGCACGGCACTACGGTAACGATCAGCGAACTTAAGCAGGAGCAATACGCCACGCTCTGTCGCCCTCAGACGCAGAGCGTGATCCGGGAGAAGCTGGGAGACGTCTACAGCTACCTGCTGGCGGAGAAGGGCTTCCTGCTCACGCTCAACGGTAAGAAGGTCAGGCCACGCCTGCCCTGCGTCTGGGATGAGAAGCGAATCGTCACCCGACAAGGCGTGGATATCCATGCTGTACAGAGGATCGACCGCGTTCTGAGCACCAAGAACGCGTGCATGGCGTGCGGATACTGGAGCACCGCCGACGCGGAGCACTGCGAGGAATGCGGTCAGGATCGCCTGGAGCTGCGGGAGCGCAGGATCTGGGGTTGGATCGGGATCCAGCGCTACCTCCACCGCACCGAATACGGGCTGGACTTCCTCCGCAACGGGCGCAAGATCATGCTCAAGGACAAGCGAGTCTTCTACTGGGAAGACGAGGACGGCATCGCGGAGGCTGAGCTGGAGTACCCCATCGACTCCGGAGCCGTGCCGATGGGGCGGATCGTCGGTGAGATCCATTGCGACCACGTTACTCCGAACTATCAGAAGACCGCGTTCGAGTTCGATACAGCCGAATGGCGTCAAGTTGTGCGCGAGGTCCGCGGGACCAGTCCCCTACGCCCCAAGATTGCCAAGAGCCTTGGACTGCCGGAGAACCGCAGCCCTCTCGCCCTGCTCTACGCGGGGTTCCGTCGCCAGGACCCGGGGCTCAACTACCTAATCCCCGGCGATGGGCGTAACGCTCTCCACGAGACGGCGGCGAAGTGGGCCGGGTTGATGCGGAAGGGCGACTACGACTACCAGACCGACGAGGTCTGGTACCGAGCCGCCTATCAGCACGACAACCCGATAGTGGTCGACCCGCAACCGGAGAACGACGACATCCTCCCCGGGTTCGGGGCTGGACTCCTCGACCCGGATGACGAGCCGGAAGGCGGTACGGCGCCGGGCGCGACAGGCCCGACTGCGGCTGGTCAAGAACCGCCCGAGGACGAGATCGCGCCGACGGAGACGCTGGATCAGCGGCTGGAGCGATACCGAGACAGCGCCGACCCCATTGTGGACCTGACAGGCTCGTACTACCTTGAAGAATTGGGCCGCGTGGATCTGACGGCCTGGGCGGTCCGCGGACAGAACCTCGTCACCAAGGATGAGCGGCCCGCGCCTGTGATCGTCTCGATGGTCCGAGCCCCGCACCTGGACGTCTTCGTCGACACCGGCCACTCGCTCTTCCGCGAACATGGCGCGGACATGCGCGACCTGGCGCTCGTCGAGGTCGCGGAGTTCATGCGGGTACGGGCGAACATCGTGTCGATGCCCTTGAGCGAGATCGTGGCACAGCTCAAGAGCCACACCTCCAGCCCTCGACTGACGCCGGCGGCGACGGCGGAGGAATCCGAGAGACTTCTGGAACAGGTGCGCATGGCGATGGTGGCGCCCGTGTCGGCGAACTCGGCGGTGCACTGGCTCCTGCTCACGAAGGATGAACGAGCTGACGCCGAGCGCCGATTCGCGGTCGAGGCCGACGGAGCGTCCCCCTGGAACGACGCGATCTCCAGCGGTGAGTTCATCCGCTATGTCCCGGCCAGCGCCGTCATCCGCATCATCCAGGACTCCCCGGAGACTTTCCTCGACGGGTGCGTCTTCAAGCGCGGGTACATCGCTCTGAGCGATCCCGGCGCTCGAGCGCTCGTCGTGGAACGACTGATCAACCCCCTGGGGGACCTCGCGCTCCTGGAACAGCACCGTCCACGCCTGGACGTGGAGGAACTGGCCCGGATCAGGATCAGCTGCAGACTCATCGCGCGCGACCTCGCCGACAACACCTAGGAGAGCGGAATGCGATTCCTTGACGCCGCCTCCCTCCTGGACTCCGGCCCACTGCAGTTCCCTCGCCGCATTGAACGCCTCCTGTGGCACCTGGGGTTCTCCGATGTGTCCAACATCGACGGCTCCGGTGACGAGGGGGGCGACATCCTCGCCCTCCGCAAGGGCGAGACCTGGGTGATCCAGTGCAAGTGGAAGCGACACGGAGCCGTAGGTGCGGACGCGGTGGATGAGGTCGCCCGCGCTCGGGATCACTATCGCGCCCACAAAGCCGTCGTTGTCACCAACACTCGCTTCAGCCCCGAGGCCCGGAAGCGGGTGGGGAATCTGGCACGCCTAGGTCCCGGGATCCTTCTGTGGGGCGGAACGGACCTGACGACCAGCTTCGACCGGGTACCGCCCCGCTTTGGGAGAGTGACGCCACGGCCGTACCAGACCGAGGCGCTCCAGGCACTGACCTCCGATCTCGATGCATCAGGTCGTGCGCTCCTTGTGCTTGCCACTGGCCTGGGTAAAACGGTCGTCGGAGGCGAGGTGATCGGGGCGCACCTGCGACGTGCCCCCCAGGACCAGGTCCTGGTCGTCGCGCACGCGAAAGACCTTGTCCAGCAGCTTGAACGGGCTCTCTGGCGGCACCTACCCAAGGATGTCCCGACGCGGATCCTCACGGGCGACACCCGCCCCAACGATCTCTCCGGCCTCACCTGCGCGACGGTCGGCTCGGCGCTCTCGGCCGCGCGATTCGGGTACCACCCAGGTCTCGTCATGATCGACGAAGCCCACCACGTGGGTGAAGAAGGCCAATACGACGAGCTGCTGGAACTCCTCAGCTTGGCCAGGCACCTGGGCGTCACGGCGACCCCATGGCGCGGTGACAAGCACGACATCACCCATCAGCTAGGCGCCCCCAGCTTCAGCCTGGGGATCGAGGAGGGCATGCGGCGCGGCTACCTCGCTCAGGTCGACTACCGCCTGTTCGTCGACGACATCAACTGGGACATCGTCCGCGAGGCCAGTAACCACTCATACGGACTTGCCGAACTCAACGCCAAGCTCTTCCTGCCGCAGCGGGATGAAGCCATCCGCGACGAGCTGGCCACCGCATGGGCCGGCACGCGCAACCCTCGCGCCATTGTTTTCTGCCGGACTATCGAACATGCCGAGCGGCTCGCTGACCTGTTGCGGCGCACCCCCCTTTGGTCAGGTGCCCTCGCCATCCACGCGGGACTCACCAAGAGGGAGCGGCAGAAACGCCTACTCGCCTTCCGGGCCGGCGAAGTGCCCATCCTGACGGCGATCGACATCCTCAACGAGGGCGTCGACGTACCGGACGTGAATATCCTCTGCTTCGCGCGAGTCACTCACTCCCGCCGCATCTTCGTTCAGCAGCTCGGGCGAGGCCTCCGGCTGCGCGAGGGAAAGGAGCGCGTCACGGTGTTGGACTTCGTCAGCGACCTCCGCCGCATCGCTGCCGCGCTCAAGCTCAAGCGCGCGCTTGACGGGGATGGCGAGATCGAGACCCTGGCGAAGATCACCCCGTCGAACATCGACTTCAGCGACCAGAAGGTGGCCACCCTCATGGACGAGTGGATCAAGGACGCGGCCAGTCTTGAGACCGCGTACGACGAGCACCGACTCCAGTTCCCCGCCACCCGAGCACCCCAGGAGTAATCACCGTGGCTTTGCAACAGCTGCCGGCACCCATTCGTGAGCGCCTTCTCATCGAGATCTACCAGCAGGCCAACGACATGGACTGGGAGTTCTTGAGCCTCACCGAGAAGACGAACCAGTACCGGCGATGGATCGAGGACCCCAAGGTCGGCGGAGTCCTGCTCGCCTACGGGCCGGAGAAGGACGCCCGGGTCTGGATCAAGGATGTCCCCATGAAGGAGTACGCCCGAGCGCAGGAGGGGATCGGGAACTATGCCCGCTACGCGGTAAATCGGTTCCAGGGGCCGGAGGAAATCGTTCGTGCGGCATGTGGTAGCGGCTGGGTGATGAAGCCCGATTCGGTCGGGGAGAAGCCGAACCACTGCTACGCCATCGCCAGCGACGCCACTCGATACATCTGCTGGGGCCGGGCCGGAAACTTCCGTGACCTCGTCTGGGCCGCGCTGAACGAAGCCATCGACTCGACGGAGCGGCCCGCGATCGTCATCACGACCCGCAACGGTGAGACCGTCTCCACGGCAGAGCGCACGCGCCAGGAGCGACTCGCACTGCGGTGTGGGGCGGACCTGCGGTATCTCCACCGCGAGATGGTGCCAAACCCCGACTACCTTGGAGCGACGGGCGATGGCCGTGGCCCGTTGCAACCTACTCTCATCGACTAACGCAGGGAATCAGTAGTTTCTCAGGGGCATCACTGAGCTTTTTTCAGGCGAGCCACTGATCGAGTGGCGCGGACAAGGCCAGGACAGCGGCTGCAAACGACGAGGCTCCCGTGCCGTTGAGGAAGGTGTTCGAAGTCTCAACCCATCGGCGGAGGAGCCTCTTTGGTTCCCTAGCGGAGTGGAAGGACCACGAGATCCCCGCACCCGGCGACGTGAACGGCGACGGCCACACCGACCTGTGGGTGCGCATCACCGACGGGCAACTGAAGCGGTTCCTCTGCGCGGGAGCCGCGGCCCTGCCCGCCGACCCACCCACGATCCACACCGCACCGGTGGCCTCGTATCCGCCGGCCGTCGCCGTGTCTGTACGTCAGCGCGGGAGATCCGAGCCCAAGCGGCGCAGAGCCGCGTGAGCTCTGCGGAGGAGAACCAGGCGTCCGCTGTGGCTGACGCCTGGGGGAGAGACCCGGCGGGATGGGCAGAGCCCCCACCTGGTGATCTCCTCTGCTTCACCCCACAGGCCACGGTCCAGTCATGCGCTGGCAGAGGGGACGTCCCGCTCAGGACGTCTTCCCGAGCCGTAGAGCGCGATCATCGCCGGAGGTTACGAGCCGCTGGCTGCGGGGTACCGATGCGGCCGGTGATCATCGCTGCATCCACCACACGACGCTGGCGACAACAGCGGATCCGGCCGCAGAGGCGCTACCGCGAACCAGTCCGAAGACAGCGGCACGGACCAGACTGAAGCTTCCCCTTGATCCAGGACACCTGGAGACTGGGACCTGAGGTTCCAGAGGAAGTAGCACCAGGTGGGAAGCAAGTACACGAAGCGGTACACCGAGGAGTTCAAGCGGGACGCGATCGCGCTCGTCGACTCCTCGGGCAGGACGGTCACCGCGGTCGCCCGGGAACTCGGCATCAGCTCGGAGTCCTTGCGCGGCTGGTACCGCCGGGCCAAGGCGGACCGGGGCGAGGGACAGCCCGGCGAGCTGACCAGCGCCGAACGCGAGGAACTCAAGCGGCTGCGCAAGGAGAACCGCGAACAGCAGCAGACGATCGAGATCCTGAAAAAAGCGACGGCCTTCTTCGTGAAGGAGAACGACCGGTGAACGAGCTGTACCGGTTGATCCATGCGGAGAAGGCGAACTACCCGATCGTCCTGCTGTGCCGGGTGCTGCACGTGGCCCGCTCCTCCTACTACGCCTGGCACGAGGGCGAGGCCGCCCGCCGGGCCCGCCAGGCGGCCGACGACGTACTCGCGCACGAGATCACCGTGCTGCACATCGCCTCCCGCAAGACCTACGGCGTCCCGCGCATCCACGCCGAGCTGCGGCTTCTGGGGCGGCGGGTGAACCGCAAGCGCATCGCCCGCGTCATGCGTGAGCGCGACATCCGCAGCGTCACCCGACGCAAGCACCGCTCGCTGACCCGGCCGGACGCGAAGGTGAAGCCGGCCCCCGACCTGATCGGCCGCGACTTCCACGCCGAGCGCCCCGGCACCAAGCTGGTCGGCGACATCACCTACCTGCCCACCGCCGAGGGCTGGCTCTACCTCGCCTGCTGGCTCGACCTGGCCACCCGCGAGGTCGTCGGCTACGCCATGGCCGACCACCACCGCGCCGAACTCGTCGTCGACGCACTCGACATGGCCCACGGCCGGGCCCGGCTGGAGCCCGGTTGCGTCATACACAGTGATCGCGGAAGTGAGTACACGTCCACCCAATTCTGCGAACAAATACGGGAGTTGGGGCTGCGGCAAAGCTGTGGACGCATCGGATCATGTTTCGACAACGCCGCCGTCGAGAGCTTCTGGGCCCTGCTCACGGAGGAGATCGGAACCCGAACCTGGCCCGACCGGGCCACCGCCCGCGCCGAGGTCTTCACCTTCATCGAGACCTTCTACAACCGCCGCCGCCTACGCAAGCACAAGATCTTCGGCTACCTCACCCCGGCCGAGACCAGGCAGCGGCACCAACACACCCTCGCGACATAACCATCGAGTGTCCAAGATCACGGGGAAGCTTCAGATGACGAGGCGAGTCCCATATCAGACAAGCCCTGCGCAAGGTTTCTCAACACCTCCGACCAGCTGCGGGTACGTGGATCGCCCGCAGAGACCCTCGGAGCAGGAGAATCTGAGGGGCTTTTAAGGGACTTTCACGTCTGTCCCCAGTGACTTTCCGCCGTGTAAGCAGCGAAGGCCCTGACAGCGCTGAAAGATGCGAACGCGCTGGTCAGGGCCCACGTGCCTAGCACTCGATGAACTTCACCGTCAGCCACGCGAGCGCCGGTTCTCCTGCGCCTGCTGCGCCGCGAGTCCGCGCAGTACGGCCCTGTCCATTTTCGGAGTGGCGTCCAGCAACTCCATGAACCACGGCGCGATCCACGACGAGTCCCGGTGCAGCCACTCGCCCGGCGGCAGGACCGTACCCGGCTTCCATAGCGGTGACGGTCGTTCGGAGCTCCTCGATGCCGCCGCGAAACCGACGCCGGGCTCCCCGTCGTCGGGCACCCTCCGCCCAAGCTGAGCGGTCACGCCGATGAGCCACCACTGGAACGTCCAGTGGGACGGGGAGGATGAGTCGACAGCAGCTCGTACGGCCGGGGACGTGAGGCCTGCCGACTGCAGTGCGACGAGCGGCAGTCCCTCCGGTGGGGGAAGTCGGGGAGCCGTCTCCTCGGTTACAAGCGGCCCGTCGTTGTGGATCTTTGCATCGTAGGTCTCAGACACCCGAACGATCTCTGCGTAAGTGTCCTCAGCGAGTTCGACGTTCAGGAACTCCCTGATCCCACTGTAGAAGTGCAGCTGGGTCTCGACCCTCAGCTCTGCCCCTGCCCTGCGCTTCAGCTCGTCGACCAAGCTCGGCCACGGGCGCGAACTGCGAGTGCCGGAGCCAGACTCGTACCAGTCCTCTTTCGTGTCGTTCGATACAAACAGCACTCGGCGACCGGGCTCAGGTAGATGGCTTACGTACTCGACGACCTCTTCCCAGAGCAAGAAATCACCAGCGGACTTGAGAGGCGTGTCCTTGTCGGAGTCCGCGAACCCTGGAGGAATCTTGTTCGGGAATCGGAAGGCGGTTGCTTCCTCTAGTCGCTTGCGCAGCACGTCATCGTCGGGCTGCTGACCAACACCCTCTCCGTAGAGCTCCGCGACGCGCGGGAGGATCGGATCCTCCGCATCAGTCGCGTTCAGGGCCAGGCCGTGATCGGTCTTCAACATATCCAGGTGGCGCCTGAACTCGTCCCTGTAGACGGACAGGTGCTTGTCGACCTCTGCGTCTTTGACCAGTGCATCCAGGCTAGCTACCTCTTCCGGTGCCCGGGCGTACTTGTCGAGCTGGGTGCGCACGAGGTTCTTGGCCTCGATAATCGCCTTGCGCGCGGCCATGAGCTTCTTGTTCACATCTGACGCGGCGTCCGCGAGCGCTCTCTTCCGCGACTCAAGCGTGCTGCGGCGGCCGCGGACGAACTCGAGGCCGACCTGGTACGGCATCCACAACCGTCCCGCGGTCTGCTCAAGCGCCGACAGCACCTCCTCCCGGGAGGTCTCCGTGTACTCGTACAGGCTGAGGAGCACGTTCGTGTCGAGCACGATGATCCCGTTCTGGAAGAACGCGCTGCGCTCAGCATCCACCGCTGACGGCTGCGGCTGGAGCCATGCCGCGAACCGCTGCAGGAGTACCGGGTCGCTCATGTCCGCCTCCGGTTCAACCATCCATTGCATCCTCAGGTGATCATCCTGGCACAGGCCGCCGGCAGCTGCGGGAGCATGCACGGCTACCGGCGCCTGCCTCCCTTCAAAGATCGCAACTTCCCTTGCAGTTACGCCTCCCAGACAGCAGTGAGCGTCGCCTACTACATTGCGTCGAAGTTGGCGATCAGAGCTGTGACCCGGGCTGGCGCCTTGTCGAGGAGGAAATCGTCGACGAACACCACGTCGGTAGCGTTCCGACCATTAGAGGCGGCAGTGTCGCGCACGACACTGATACGGGCGGACTGCAGCGACCCGTCGGCCGCCTCGAACGGGCTCTTGGCCGCGACCCAGACCCGCTCTTCGAAGAGGACGGCAGGTCCGGTACCTCCGAGGTCGTCCACGAACTCCGCATCTTCGGGCGAGAAGTCCGAAGCCCAGTTCCGCAGCAGTCCTGCGGCGCGTCGGGCGCGCTGATCGCTTGCGGCACCCCTGCCCTGGAGGATAGCGAGGAGGTCGCCGGCCAAACGCCAGTCGAGCAGGCTGTGATACGCCATGTTTGTGTAGTCGCGGAGGCACTGGTAGCACGAGCCTCGGCAGTCGCGACCATGCGCTCCTGTGGCCAAGGTGGCCAGCATTTTGTTCGCTGTAGCCATCAGTTGCTCGAAGACGTCGCGCTCAGCGAGGTGCGTGCAGTAGCCAGCACCGTTGTCCAGGGTGTCAGAGAGGAAGGCGAATGTGCGCGCCTCGCGGCTGCCGGATCCTGCTCCGTGGATGCCGGACGCGATCTCGTTGGGCTGCACTTGGAGGATTGCGCCTGCGGCGGATCGGAGCAGGGCGGCAAGCGAGTACCAGGCAGCCCGCCTGCCTGAGCGGTCGTCCGGGAAGCCGGTGCTCTGGGGCACGGACGTGAGGTTGAGACGCAGGCCGAGAGCGGGGATCTCGCCGGCCTGAGGTCCGAGGAGGAACAGGTCGGTGTGTTGGGTAGCGCCGATGGCTGTGGTGAGCGGTTCCTCGCCGGCTGCAATGTCTTTTGTGAGCCAGGGGAACAGCTCCGCCGCCCCAGTCTCCAGGTATGCGCCGGACCAGCGTGCGGTCGGGGTGAGCTTCGCGAAGCTGAAGAGCCGACCGCCGTTGTCGTTGACCGAGAAGCGCTGGCCCTTGCCCGCGTGGACGACCATTCCTGCCGTCGCAATCTTCTCTGGCGCGCCACGCTCGAGATCGGCAGCCGTGCGCGGTGCCAGCGACCTCGCACGCCAGGCGAAGTTGCCGTCGAAGTCACGGGCCTTGCCGCCGGAGTAGAAGCCGGCTGGCTCGCGGAGTTCGAGCTCGCGATATGACCCGTCAGCAGCTCCGCAGGCGCGGCAGGGATGTTGAGGCGCGTCGTCTTCCTGCACTGGAGACATTTGCACTTCGTCCGCAAGATGTCCGCAGGCGCGGCAGATGCCGATGGGGATGGACTGCCCAAGCGGCTGATCCACGGCTCGCGGGGCCCTGCCCGTTGGCTCGAACGCGACCACTCCGGTAGCGGTGTGGACCTGTCCGTCCTTCACGGTCTCCGCGCCGGGTGCGAACTGCGAGATGGCGATGTCCAGAGAGCGGTCGACTACTCCGCTCGGCGGCCATGGGTACGAGTCGTAGGGGCGCTTCGTGTACAAGTACCGGGCCGACGTAGGGAATCCAAACATCGGCAGTAGGCCCGACTCTGCAAGCCGCTGGCTGAGCTCGTGGTGGCCGCTTGCGCGGTCTGCGATCCGTGCAACGCGGTCGACAAGATCCGAGGCGACCCATTCCGCTGCCTCAGCCGGGGACCATACGCTCCGGGTCCAGTCGGCGAGGGCTTCAGCGAGCCTTCGGACCTCAGCCTCGTGCGACTTAATCCAAGCGTCGATGGCCTCGCTGACGACGTGCCAGTCGGCGCAGTGCCCGAACTGGCCGTGGACGTTGCGGGTCGGGTCGATCCCTGCGTCGTCCCCCACTGTAACGTGCACTGCGTCAAAGGCCCGGCGCAGCACTTCCGCGGCGAGGACCCTCTGGTAGATGTCCTTCATGTCGGTAGACAGGTAGGGACGCGGGGTCGCGTCGTTGGTGATGCGCTTCGGGTCTTGGAAGTAGTACTCGTCGTGGCTGCGGCCACGGCACACGGTCAGAGCGAGTGCGACCGGCGAGCTGCGGCGTCCCGCGCGTCCCACACGCTGCTGGTAGTTGAACCGGGTCGGGGGCATGTTGGCCATGAGGACTGCGGACAGCGGGCCGATGTCGACGCCGGCTTCCATCGTGGTGGTGACGGAGAGGACGTCGAGGGTGTCTGGGATCTCGTGTTCCTTGCCATCAAGGAAGATGCCCTGGAAGCGGGCTTGGCGGGCCTGAGCGTCGAGGCGGTCCGTTTGGCCGGTGAGTTCAGCGGTGTTGAGCCGGAAGTGCCCGAACTGCTTGCGTGCCATCCAGGCGTAGTAGTCGGCGTCGATGCTTTCGAACTGCTCGGACTCTGCAGGCAGGGGCCGTCGGCATTTCGTGCAGATGCCGACGCCCGGGTGGAGGTGGCGGCGATTGCATGTGGAGCAGGTCCAGGACACCGCACTGCCGTGGCGCAGCGCGACGTGCTCGGGTTGGATGACGTACTTGAGGACTGCAGTCCCCCAGATCAGCTCCACCGTGGCCTGGAGGTCGTCCGGGTCCTGACCGAGGTAATCTGCTGCACTGGCCCAGAAGTCCCGGAGCTTCTTGGGCGGGTTGTCTGCCGGCTTGCGCAGTCCGGCGAACCGGCGCATGTGGCCGAGGATGCGCAGGCTCGTCCGGGCAAGCGCAGCATCCGACGCCCGCTCGGCTTCGAGCGGCGCCTGGTCGGACGCGACGGTGAGCCAGCCCAGGCCGAGAGACTCGAAGTCACGCCCGGCACTGCCGAAGAGGCCGCTGAGCAGCTCAGTGCTGAGGGATTCGCGCATGTCCTGACGCAGTTGTTCCTGGCGCTCGCTCAGGACAAGGCTGGATTCATCACGTACTTCGCCATTCCCCCCCTCCGGCCAGCGGTACAGCGAGGTCCAGGGCTGCGGCTGAGAGCCCATCTGGTAGGCCGTCTGCTGGAGGGACGCCTTCGGCCCACCGGGATTGGCGCCGAGCTGGACGAGGCGTTCAGCAACGGCGGCGGCGTGGCTGTCGAGACTGGGCACCCGGCTCAGAAGGCCGTAGAGCGCGGCTTCCTCAGCGGGGTCGGGGAGATCGTCGTCAAGGTCGTCGAGGCTCGCTGCAGCCTGGGGTTTCTGGAGCTTCTCCCACGCGTCGTACGTATCCCGGTCCCGGGCCCTGAGCCGGTCGCGTGCGGCCTTGGCCGTCTCCCGGCCCACAGGGTTGTCGGGCGACTTTCGGTAGAAGCCTGAGACGGCGGCGAGGTCTGCCACCGGGTCGCCCTGATCCGCTACCTCCTCGGCGAGGAGCAGGCGCAGCAGGTCCTGATAGTGGCGGAGGCCGAGGCCGGCTGAGAGCTTGGCCGCATCCTGCCGACTGTCAGAGAAGACGACGGCCTGCCGGTTCGGGAGGAGCGAGAGGATCCCGGTGGTAAGGACCTGGTTGACCTTCTCGAAACCGGTGCGCATAGACCGCACCGGCGTGCGCATGCGGCGCGGGTCGCTCAGGCTGAGGTGCTCGCTTCCTGCCTGCCGTAGCTCCCAGTCGTCGCCGCAAGAAGGACACTGGGTCGGTGTCGCTGGAAGGTTGTCGGGCTTGAGCCGGGCGTTTCCCTTCTTCGACCGGGGAACGCTGACATGGAAGGACCAGCCGGTGTGGTTGCTCTGGTTTCGGAGCATGCCGGTGCGCGGGTCGTACTTGCTGCGCTTGAACTCGAAGCTGGCGCTCAGCACCCCCTTGTCGGATGTGGAGTCCCAGGCGAGTTTGTCCGTGGCCGGTTCGTCTTTGCGCGGCCAATAGACGATGTAATTGGCCGCGCTGGGCCCGAGAGCAGCAGCGTCAGGAAGCGAGTCGAGGTCGGGCAGGTCGGCGAGCAGGCCGGCTTCGAAGGGACGTTCCTTGGTGTTCCGGAATGCCGATGCGGGCGCGTATCCGCCGAGGAAGGCGTCTCCACAGTTCTGGCAGTAGAGGAGTTCGAGAACGCGGGCGTCGCAGCTGCACCGAGGCGTGGGTCGGGAGTACAGCTTGCCGACGGTCCTCGCGGCGCCCTCTGAGCGCGGGGCATCCGGGCATGCCGGGTCTGAACAGGCCCACACTCCGGGGATGTTACGGAAGAAGAGATGTCCGCGAAGTTTGGGCGTGTCAGGGCCGGCTGAGCTGCGTAGCGCGGCGAGGATTCCGCGGATGGCGTCCGTCTGGGTTGGAGCATCAGCGCCTGGGAAGAGTCGCGCGGCGACTTCCGTGTCGAAGTCCGCGATGAGCCGGTCGCCGTCACGCAGAGCATTGACGAACGCATCGGCTGCTCCTGTGTCAACCAGGAGCCGTTCAGCCTCAGCAGGTTCGGGGGCGGTGCCGAGAGCCGCGTACGCAGGGGCGTGCTCGGAGATGTCGGTGCGTGTGTGGGGCGGCAGGACGAGCTGGCCGCCGAGGACCTCGAACCGGTCGCGGTCAGCGCCGAAGAACTCCTGCAGGAAGTCCAGGTCGCGGGGCGCCTCGAGGGATGCGGAAGCCGCGAGGATCCGGAATTTCTCTGGCTTGTCGTCCAGGCCGAGCCTGTGGCGCAGGTTGCGCAGGAGGAAAGCGATCTCCGTGCCTGCTGTGCCCCGGTACATGTGGAGCTCGTCGACTACCAAGGTGAAGCGGGCGTTCGGGACTTCTTCGAGCCAGCGGCGCGTCTTGTCGAAAATGCCCGACTCGCGCGATCGCATCAGCATGACGTTGAGCATGCTGTAGTTCGTGATCATGATGTCTGGCGGAGCCTGGATCATGTCCCAGCGGGAGCGCATTTCCGCGCCGTCGAGCCTCGGGATGAAGAACCGGCCGTCTCCGGCAGCCTTCTGCGCTTGCCTCGAGCGCTCCTCCGTCGCGGCGAACTCCTTGCGGAGCGTCTTCACACCGGTGCTCGAACCGAAGTCGCCGGGGACAGGCGTCGCTCCGGTGTACCGGCCGAAGTAGAAGCGGTGGCCGGGTCGTGATCGCGCAAGCCACGCCCGGATCTCGTCGCTGTCGAGGGCTTTGCGCAGGCGCATCATCTGATCGTCGACGAGGGCGTTCATCGGGTAGAGGACCAGAGCGCGCACGGCAGCCTGGCGACCGTTCTCCCCTGCCCGCTGCGGCTGGTACTCGCCGTCTGGGGTCGCCCACCAGCGGTTGGACGGCAGTGTCCCCGCCGACCAGGCCGCGGATTCACGAACGAGGTCGGCCAGGATGGGCAGCATGAACGACTCCGTCTTGCCGGAGCCGGTGCCTGCCGTGACGACGACGTCACGTCCGTCGCGGACCGCAGCAGTGAGGGCTCGGTGCTGGTGCTCGTAGAGCGACGGAACACCCTGCAGCAGACCGAGCTGCACCAATTCCGCGAGGTCGGGGTGGGCACCCGCTGAGCGGACGGACTCCGCGATCCCCGCGTCCACAGTGCCGTATCGCGGGCGGACTTCCAGGAGGGGGCGCCGCCACGCCCCGCCGTCCACGTCGAAGAGGCCCTGCCGTTCCGCTTCCAGGTGCTGGTCAGCGAGGCCGAACGGCGTGTTGTAGTAGCGGAAGAGCGCTTCTTTCAGGTGCTCGAACGACCCCAGGATATCGACGTCTCGGCCGCTGCTGCGGGGCTTTTCCGCGACGGAGTCACTCATCATTCTCTCCAAGGTGCTGTCCCAGCGAGTCTGCGATCTTGATTGCTACGGCCTTGGGTACGTTGTCGTACGCCAGGTTCTCGGCATGCGCATTGATTCGCGGCGCGAGGCCGGAGCACATGACGGCCACGCGCCGGTGGAGGTCGGGCAGAGGGTAGCCCCAGTCGACGTACAGTGTCCCGAATCTCTCCCGCCCGCAGTCCTTTTCGGGCAGCCAGCGGAGCACATCGGCCTCCGGGTTCCGGGACTCCAGGACGAAGTAGACCCCTTCCTCGTGGCTGGTCTGGTACCACTCGCCATTGTGCCGAACTTGGCATACACGCTTGCCTTCGCGCTGCTTGAGCCGGTAAAGGCCATCCCCCCGGGGGCGGACTGCAGGCTGGTATTCCCGGCGGTCCAGGTTGTACTGCTCCAGCGGTTGCCCGAACTCCGGTGCGGATGTCCGCACTTCAAGTCCGAGGGGTGGAAGCAGGGCAGCGCCCTGGAGAGCGAAGCAGGATGTGTACTCGGCTCCAAGCTCGGTCGCCCACTGCGCCAGCCCAGCCTCGTCGTCGAACTGGACCATCAGCGAAACAGGCAGAGGAATGTCCCGAGGCGGACGCGCGCTGGGCACCCGGAAGAGCTCTACCAAGCCATCTCTCACTGCCTGATCGAGACGATCGTCGAAAGTAACCGTCCGGCTCCCGGCCAGCACGGCCAGCCCTCGGGCCTGCGGCAGCCGCGTCAGTACGGGCGGTGCCGCGGACCAGCGCCGGTTGCGCCAGTCGATGTCCATGTGGCTTAGGGATACAGCGTCGCGCAGCCAGCGGCCCGCTGCACCCGGCTCGATGTCCGGGCAATATGTGGATGCGAACCACCACATGCCCTGCTTGACGTCGGAAAGCGCGCCCGCTCCCCGCTCGCTCACCCAGCGCAGCAGCAGGTCTCCTGGATCGGTCATCAGGCTCCCCGCCTTCCGGCGATTGCTTTTGCCGCTGCTACATACCCGAGCCAGACGGGGGCGTGCGAACGCTCGGCGGCGCTCATTACCGCATGCGCCCAGGCGTAGTCATCGTGGGACGGCTCAGGGTCGGGAATGTCAATTGCTGCGGCTAGTGCCCGGACGGACCACCGGGCAGCCGTCCGGTAGACCAGCCACACATATTCTTCCGGCACCTCGACCTCAAGGCAGGAGCCGCGGGCCTCTTCCGGCAGCCGTGACACCATCCACGCTGGGACTGACTGCTGCTTGACTCTGCGCGTACTGCCGCGGTGATCGATCAGCACTGCTTCCAGGACATCACTCCGTACAAGCTCGGTGCGCGGCAGCCTGATGTTGTCCGGTGCATAAGCACCTCGGATAGCCGCGTCGGAGTCGCCGACCTCGCTAAGCTCACGCTGGGCGCTTCCGCCGCAGTCGTACCCGAGCATCCCGGTCCCTGGCGGAAGCCTGTCGTGCAACCCGTCGTACAAGGTGAAGACCTGGCTGCTCTGCGCTGTGCCTACCTGGTGCTTCCCCTCGTCAAGAGGGACGAGGCGCAGCGGGAAAGGAATGCGGGGGTCGGCACGCAACTTCTCCGTGTAGCCGTCGAGCACGACCTCGACGCGGCCGTCTGGGGATTCACTCGCGGGCAGCAGCAGGTCCGGGCCGGCGCCGCGGAGGTAGTGGCCCGCAACTCCGGAACCCGCCCGGTACTCGGGCGCGATGCGGAGTCCGCCGGACAACTCGGCGCGCTGCCGGAGCTGGGGCTCGAGGACGTAGGCGTGCGCTCCACCGCGATCCAAAGTGCTAGCGAAGGCACCCCCGTTGACGGCACGGACGCCTTTGAACAGCTTCCAACCCATGACCGGCGTCGACGTCTCGCGGACCGTCCGGCCGCCAAGAGCATTGACCATGGAGCGTACTCCATCGACGGCGGAGTCGGCGGCAAGTATCCAGTGCTGTTCGCCGGGCTCGAAGTATTCTGTGCTCACCCACTCGCCGAGGTAGGGGTGCATCCGCAGCAGCACGACCTCCTGCGGCACCCATTCAAGGACCAAGGCCTCGCCCTCGAGACGTACGCCGTAAGCCAACTGCTGAGGGGATGGCCGGAGGGACTCCAAACCTCCGTAAACGTCGCCGTACTCCTTACGGAGCGTGAAAGCGCGCCCACCTGGCAGACAGACCTTGGTCTCGGGCGTCGCTTCGACAGCCTCGGCCAGCCAGTCCAGTCGCCTTCCGCGGTCGGCGACCATGAGCCGGAGCCCGAGAGCCCGGCGCCGGTGTCCGTGTTCAGGCTCGTGGAGGGTTCCGTCCCAGTCATCGGCGAGCCGCTTGAGGAGACTGGAGACGAGCGTCTCGCCGGTGTCAGCAGCGTCTGCGAGCTCTTCCATGAGCCGGGGCGACAGGTGCCGGTCCCGACCCGCTGTCCAAACACGGAGCCGCCGCAGGAGTTCTCGACCGGAGACCTCGGTCCCATTTTGCGGCCTCAGGCGAGTAGTGGCGAAGAAACGTGTGAGGACGTGCCGGTCCGAACCGCGGACCAGAGCCTGCGAGATGGGGTAGCCGATTTTCCAGCGGGACTCTTCGGTGCTCACCGTGCTGGTGCCGAAGAGACCGCCCGTATCCTCCAGCCAGGTGTCCAGCTGCTCCCACATCTCGGCGACGTCTTCGAAGGCCTTCTCCAGCTTGTTCGCGCGGTAGCCGGACAGCTGCTCGCCGAACACCTGGATCCAGCGCCCGTAGAAGTTACTCCTCAGCATCCCGTCGGCTGACGCCATGCGGGTAGCAGCCAGCACGGACAGGGCGAGCACGGGGAGGCTAGGCGGCGGCACCTGTGTCCCGCCGTTCACCCATTGCGCGCACTCGCGCTGGACGCGGCTGAACAGGGATCTTTCGGGGTCGCCCCAGTTGAGTTCGTCGGCAACGGCCAAGGCCAGACTCGTTTCGATGCCGTAGAGCTCGGCGAGCTGCCGTTCACTCTCGTCATCGACGTACAGGACGGTGCTCCGCAGCGCATGGTCCGCACCGAAGAACTCTGCAGAGAGCACTTCGTGCCATAGCGTGTACGCGGCTCTCATCAGCCTTTCCGCTCCCCCTCCGTATCCGCCTGCCCAGCCTGCGGCAGAGAGCGCGCACTCAACGGTCACTCACCGCCGGGAGGGAGATGACGCCGCCGTCTGTCCGCGAAACAGGGCAAGCGGAAGGAACGCACTTAGTGCTATGCAGGACAATTAGCCTACTGCGGAAGCTACTTGGCGGCACGCATATGCACAAGATCCGTCACCTGACGTAGCGGTACTGCCGCGGGGACACATGCCGGGCCGGACGGCGTATACCTCGATGCGGCCCGCTTCGTCCACCGCGATCACGGCGTGACGGCCGTACGTGAGCCGGGCCGAGGTGGCCTTGGGGCGGATGCCGTACAGGGCCGGGCCGACTGTTCAGGCGTCACGGCGGGCGGGGCGGCGGTCTGGGAGTCGGAGGCGGCGGATAGGGCACGGTGCGGTTCCTTCGTTCGGGACAGTCGGCGCGGTGCTCTCCGGCCGGGTGAGGTGGTCATGCGGGTGGTGCCTGCGTCACGCCCCGGGGCAGCTCGTACGCTCGGCCTTGGGGCGCGGCGGGCTGTGTGGCCGTTGGCCGGGCGGGCGCGGCTTGTGTCGCTGCCGCGTGGCGGGCTGGTCAGCTGAGGGAGTCGTACAGCTCCGGCGTGTCGACGGTGGCTGCGAGCGCCAGTGGCAGCGTCGGTGCGGGCATTGCGCCGCCCCTCTAGTGAACACCCTCCGTAAAGGCTAACGGGCAATCAGACGTGTCTGACGCGTCGTTACCCATTCAAGATCATCTTGCATACGCGTTGCACAAGGTGATGAAAAACAGCGGTGATCAATGGAAGGTCGAGAAAGGGTATAACCGCAGGTCGTCAGGCGTTTTGGGGTGTCGTGCCCCTTGCCGTCAAGGGGCACGACACCCCGCCGGTCAGATGTCCCGGAAGATCTCGATCTGCGCGCCCACCGAGTTGAGCCGCTCCGCCAGCTCCTCGTAACCGCGGTTGATCACATACACATTGCGCAGTACGGACGTGCCCTCCGCCGCCATCATGGCGAGCAGCACCACCACGGCGGGCCGCAGCGCGGGCGGGCACATCATCTCGGCGGCGCGCCACCGGGTCGGTCCCTCGACCAGCACCCGGTGCGGGTCCAGGAGTTGCAGCCTGCCGCCCAGGCGGTTCAGATCGGTGAGGTAGATGGCCCGGTTGTCGTAGACCCAGTCGTGGATGAGGGTCTGGCCCTGGGCCGAGGCGGCGATGGCCGCGAAGAAGGGCACATTGTCGATGTTGAGCCCGGGGAACGGCATGGGGTGGATCTTGTCGATCGGCGCCTCCAGTTTGGAGGGCCGGACCGTGAGGTCGACCAGCCGGGTACGGCCGTTGTCGGCGGTGTACTCCGTCGTGCGGTCGCAGTCGACGCCCATTTCCTCCAGCACCGCGAGCTCGATCTCCAGGAACTCGATCGGTACCCGGCGGATCGTCAGCTCGGACTCCGTCACCACGGCGGCGGCGAGGAGGCTCATCGCCTCGACCGGGTCCTCGGAGGGGGAGTAGTCGACGTCCACGTCTATGTGCGGGGAGCCGTGCACGGTCAGAGTGGTGGTGCCGATGCCGTCGACGCGTATGCCCAGCGCCTCCAGGAAGAAGCACAGGTCCTGGACCATGTAGTTGGACGATGCGTTGCGGATGACGGTCGTGCCGTCGTGCCGGGCGGCGGCCAGCAGTGCGTTCTCGGTCACGGTGTCCCCGCGCTCGGTCAGCACGATGGGACGGTCGGGCGTGACCGAGTGGTCTATCCGGGCGTGGTAGAGCCCCTCGGTCGCGGCGATCTCCAGGCCGAACCGGCGCAGCGCGATCATGTGCGGCTCGATGGTTCGCGTACCGAGGTCGCAGCCGCCCGCGTACGGGAGTTTGAACGAGTCCATCCGGTGCAGCAGCGGGCCGAGGAACATGATGATGGAACGGGTCCGGCGGGCGGCGTCCGCGTCGATGGCGGACAGGTCGAGCCGGGCGGGCGGGACGATCTCCAGATCGGTGCCGTCGTTGATCCACCGGGTCCGCACGCCGATGGAGTTCAGCACCTCCAGGAGGCGGTAGACCTCCTCGATGCGGGCCACCCGGCGCAGCACCGTGCGGCCCTTGTTGAGCAGTGTGGCGCAGAGCAGGGCCACGCACGCGTTCTTGCTCGTCTTGACGTCGATGGAGCCCGAGAGCCGACGGCCGCCGACCACTCGCAGGTGCATGGGCCCGGCGTAGCCGAGCGACACGATCTCGCTGTCGAGTGCCTCACCGATACGCGCGATCATCTCAAGGCTGATGTTCTGGTTGCCGCGCTCGATGCGGTTCACGGCGCTCTGGCTGGTGGCGAGCGCCTCGGCGAGCTGACTCTGTGTCCAGCCCCGGTGCTGACGGGCGTCACGTATGAGCTTGCCGATGCGTACGAGGTAATCGTCTGACATGGCGAAAGGTTATCTCAGATATGAGATGCGACCTGTGGTGGGGTGTGGCATTCGGGTGACGGCAGGGCGTGCAGGCACGGAAGTTGCGGGGCCGGTCGCGTGTGAAGGGTGCGGCGACCGGCGCACCGTGCGTTCCATGGTTCACCCGGACCGGCGTGACGGCGAACGGTGTACGTCCGTCCGGGGAACGGGGGTGGAGGAGTCAGGCCTCGAAGCCGCCTTCGGCCAGGATCCTGTCGATGCGGGCGCGATGCGCCTTCTCCCATGCGTCGAGGGATTCGTCCGCTTCCTCGGTCAACTTCTGCCGGGCGTCGAGGAGTACCTGCGCCCGGCGGGCGCGGGGAGTGACCACGATGCCCTCCTCGTCGGCCACCACGATGTCGCCGGCGTCGACGTCCACGCCGCCGCACCGCACCGGACCGTTGAGCGGCCCGACGGCCTTCTTGGCTCCGGGGACGGGGACGACCCCTCTGGCGAAGACGGGAAAGCCCATGGCGCGCACCTCGGCGAGGTCGCGGATCACTCCGTCGGTCACGAAGGCCGCGATACCTCGCCGCTGTGCGACGGCGCAGACGTTCCCGCCGGCGAGTGCGTAGTCCACGTCGCCCGCTTCGACGACGACGACCGAGCCGGGTTCCGCGCGGTGGACGGCCGCGTGAAGCATCAGGTTGTCGCCCGGGGGGCACCGCACGGTGAACGCCGGGCCGGCGACGCGCGGCATCGAGGGCCACAGGGGGCGGATGCCGAGGTCCATGACCTGTTGCCGCCCGAGGAGATCGGCGAGGGTGGTCGGAGAGATGTCCTTGAACTCGATGACGTCGTTCATGTTCCTCCTTCGTCCGGGCGCCCGTGCCGCTCCGTACGCCCATCGGGGCGCCGACGGCGGGCGGCGTGCGGCGGCGAGACTACCGAACGGCGGGGCGGGCCCGGCCGCGGCGGCGAGCGCCTGGCTCGCGAGGCGTGCGGCCGAAGTGCGGTTCGCCGGCGAGTGTCGAGAAGCTCTCGATCTTCGGCCCCTGCGGCATTCGGCCGACGGTGGAAGGGCGACCCCGCCCGCACATGACCGTGCGGCGGTGATGTACTAGAGTTATCTCGACATCGAGATATATACCGAAGGCGCACCGTGGCCCGCCACTCGGTAAGGGTAGCCTAACTAAGCCTTACCTCAGCGGATGGTCGAGGGGCCGTAGGCGGCACCACGCGGCGCCCGCCGTAATGAGGCGCGGCGCGGAGTACGCGCACATTGATGAAGGAGACTGTCGTGTCGGCGAACAGCTTCGACGCCCGCAGCACGCTGCGCGTGGGCGACGAGTCGTACGAGATCTTCAGGCTGGACAAGGTCGAGGGCTCCGCGCGCCTCCCTTACAGCCTGAAGGTGCTGCTGGAGAACCTGCTCCGCACCGAGGACGGCGCGAACATCACCGCCGACCACATCCGGGCGCTCGGCGGCTGGGACTCCCAGGCACAGCCCAGCCAGGAGATCCAGTTCACCCCGGCCCGTGTGATCATGCAGGACTTCACCGGTGTGCCGTGCGTCGTGGACCTCGCCACCATGCGTGAGGCCGTCAAGGAGCTGGGCGGCGACCCGGCCAAGATCAACCCGCTCGCCCCGGCCGAGCTGGTCATCGACCACTCCGTCATCGCCGACAAGTTCGGCACCAACGACGCGTTCGCGCAGAACGTCGAGCTGGAGTACGGCCGCAACAAGGAGCGCTACCAGTTCCTGCGCTGGGGCCAGACCGCCTTCGACGAGTTCAAGGTCGTCCCCCCGGGCACCGGCATCGTGCACCAGGTCAACATCGAGCACCTGGCCCGTACGGTCATGGTCCGGGGCGGCCAGGCGTACCCCGACACCCTCGTCGGCACCGACTCGCACACCACCATGGTCAACGGCCTCGGCGTGCTGGGCTGGGGCGTCGGTGGCATCGAGGCCGAGGCCGCGATGCTCGGCCAGCCGGTCTCCATGCTCATCCCGCGCGTCGTCGGCTTCAAGCTGACCGGCGAGCTGCCGGCCGGCACCACCGCCACCGACCTCGTGCTGACCATCACCGAGATGCTCCGCAAGCACGGTGTCGTCGGCAAGTTCGTCGAGTTCTACGGCGAGGGCGTCGCCGCCACCTCCCTGGCGAACCGCGCCACCATCGGCAACATGTCGCCGGAGTTCGGCTCCACCGCGGCGATCTTCCCGATCGACGGCGAGACCCTGAACTACCTGAAGCTGACCGGCCGCAGCGAGCAGCAGGTCGCGCTCGTCGAGGCGTATGCCAAGGAGCAGGGCCTCTGGCTGGACCCGGCCGCCGAGCCGGACTTCTCCGAGAAGCTGGAGCTGGACCTGTCGACGGTCGTCCCGTCGATCGCCGGCCCGAAGCGCCCGCAGGACCGCATCGTCCTCGCGAACGCCAAGCAGCAGTTCGCCCAGGACGTGCGCAACTACGTCGCCGACGACGAGGAGGCGGGCAAGGAGTCCTTCCCCGCCTCCGACGCCCCGGCCGCCTCCAACGGTGTCCCGTCCCGCCCGACCACGGTCACGGCCCCCGACGGCACGTCGTACGAGATCGACCACGGCGCCGTCACCGTCGCCGCGATCACCTCCTGCACCAACACCTCGAACCCGTACGTCATGGTCGCCGCGGCGCTCGTGGCGAAGAAGGCGGTCGAGAAGGGCCTGACCCGCAAGCCCTGGGTCAAGACCACCCTCGCCCCGGGCTCGAAGGTCGTCACCGACTACTTCGACAAGGCGGGCCTGACGCCGTACCTCGACAAGGTCGGCTTCAACCTCGTCGGCTACGGCTGCACCACCTGCATCGGCAACTCCGGCCCGCTGCCGGAGGAGGTCTCCAAGGCGGTCAACGAGCACGACCTGGCCGTGACCTCGGTGCTCTCCGGCAACCGCAACTTCGAGGGCCGGATCAACCCCGACGTCAAGATGAACTACCTGGCGTCCCCGCCGCTGGTCGTCGCGTACGCCATCGCCGGTTCGATGAAGGTGGACATCACCAAGGACGCCCTGGGCACCGACCAGGACGGCAAGCCGGTCTACCTCACCGACATCTGGCCCTCCGAGGCCGAGGTGAACGACGTCGTGGCCAACGCCATCGGCGAGGACATGTTCAACAAGTCCTACCAGGACGTCTTCGCGGGTGACGCCCAGTGGCAGGCGCTGCCGATCCCGACCGGCAACACCTTCGAGTGGGACCCGCAGTCCACCTACGTGCGCAAGCCCCCGTACTTCGAGGGCATGACGATGGAGACGACCCCGGTCGAGGACATCGCCGGCGCCCGCGTGCTGGCCAAGCTGGGCGACTCGGTCACCACCGACCACATCTCCCCGGCCGGTGCCATCAAGGCCGACACCCCGGCCGGCAAGTACCTGACGGAGCACGGCGTCCAGCGCCGCGACTTCAACTCCTACGGCTCGCGCCGCGGCAACCACGAGGTCATGATTCGCGGCACCTTCGCGAACATCCGCCTGCGCAACCAGATCGCCCCGGGCACCGAGGGTGGCTTCACCCGCGACTTCACCCAGGACGGCGCGCCGGTGTCGTTCATCTACGACGCCTCGCAGAACTACCAGGCAGCGGGTACCCCGCTGGTCATCCTGGCGGGCAAGGAGTACGGCTCCGGCTCGTCCCGCGACTGGGCCGCCAAGGGCACCGCGCTCCTCGGTGTCAAGGCTGTCATCGCCGAGTCCTACGAGCGCATCCACCGCTCGAACCTCATCGGCATGGGCGTCCTCCCGCTGCAGTTCCCGGAGGGTGCGACCGCCGAGTCGCTCGGCCTGACCGGCGAGGAGACCTTCTCCTTCACCGGTGTGACCGAGCTGAACAACGGCACCACGCCGCGCACGGTCAAGGTCTCCACCGACACCGGTGTGGAGTTCGACGCGGTCGTCCGCATCGACACCCCCGGTGAGGCGGACTACTACCGCAACGGCGGCATCATGCAGTACGTGCTCCGCAACCTGATCCGCAAGTAGGCGATCCGGCAGGGCAGTGGGCCGCACCTCTTCGCAGGACGAAGGGGTGCGGCCCTTTCCCGTACCGGCTCACCGCCGCACGGCCACCGTCAGAGCTTCTTGGGCGAGGTGTAGCCGACGACGAGCGGCGACACCGCCGACTGCTTGGTGTTCTTGTAGTTGAGCTTCTCGCCGGAGTTGCCCTCGACGGAGAAGTACGCCTTGTACTTGGTGCTGTACGTGGTGAGGACACCGACGTGGTCGATGACTCCGTCCCTGTCCCAGTCGTAGCTGACGACATCGCCCTTCTTCGGCACGTAGGCGCCCTTGGCGCCCTTCTTCTTGGCCACGTCGGCGCGAGAGTGCCAGGTGTGGTTGGCAAGCCCGTAGCTGCGGAAGGAACCGGCGGACGCGTTGAGCCCCGTGACCTTCGCGCCGCCCCAGTACCAGGTGTACTTCGCGAAGTCGGAGCACCAGGCGCGGGACTTCCACTTCACGGGGGTCCAGGTCTTGACCCAGGCCCTGTTCTTCTTGACGTACATGTAGCCCTTGCTCGTGCCGCAGGTGGCGCGGTCGGTACCGGTGCGCGGGGCGCTCGACCCGTCGAAGCGGCGATTGCGCGGGTCGGTCCAGAAGCCGGTGTAGAAGTTGCAGTTGTTCTTGGCGTTGACGCCGTTGGCCGCGCCCTCGTACTTGCGCTTCTTCACCTCGGCGTTGGTGCTGGTGTACTGGCTGAGCGCCTGCTCGGCTATCTTGTCGCCGATCGGCTTGTCCGGGGCCGCGGTCGCGGGGTGTGCCGTGACCCCCAGGGTGAGTGCGGTGGCGAGGCACGCCGTTGTCAGGGCATGACGCATACGCATGTGTGCTCCTTGAGATCGGGATGGTGTCCTGCTTCTCGGCAGGTGGGTCCTCGTCGGCCGGCTCCGTCGCCTCCTGCGGCGGCCCGTCACCGGGCCCGTCCGACGAGATGGCCACCACCCTGCTCGACCGACCGTGTCCCAACCTTGAAGAGAGCTTGAAACAGCTGCTCGGAGCCGCCGGCCGCGGTCTAGGATCGCGCCCCGGGGGTGGTTGGTATGGAGGTGGAGTTCCGTGTGCTGGGAGGGGTCGAGGTCCGGGTCGACGGTCATCGGCCGGACCTGGGACCCGCTCGCCAGCGGCGCGTTCTGGCGGTGCTGTTGCTCGAAGCCAACCACGTGGTCACGGTCGACGAACTCGTTGACCGGGTCTGGGGAGAGCGGGCCCCACAGCGCGCCCGGTCGACGCTCTACAGCTACCTCTCCAGGCTGCGCCTCGCGTTGCGCGCCGTGGCCGAGGAGGTGCAGATCGCGCGGCGGTCGGGAGGATACGTACTGGCCGTAACCGCCACGGCTGTCGACCTGCACCGCTTCCGGGATCTCGTCGCCAGGGCTCGGACCACCGCGCACGCGGGGGACGGGACCGAGGCGGCGAGCCTCTTCGAGAAGGCCCTCGCGACCTGGCGGGGCGACATGTGTCCCGGCATGGACACCCCGTGGTTCGGCTCCCAGCGCGAGGCGGCGCAGGTCGAACGCCTCGCAGCCGTTCTGGACTGGGGCGATCTCCAACTGCGCCGCGGGTTCCACACCGAGCTGGTGACAGCGCTGGCACCCCTCGCCGAGGACGACCCTCTGGACGAACGGCTCGCCGGCCAGTTGATGCTCGCCCTCTACCGCTGCGGACGCCCCGCCGACGCCCTCAACCACTACCAGGACCTACGCCGCCGCCTCGCCGAGGAGCTGGGCATCGACCCGGCGCCGCCGCTGCGCGATCTGCACCAGCAGATCCTGATCTCGGATCCGCGGCTCGCGCCGCCGACGCGGGACGCCGCGCCCGACCCGTCACGTACCGCCGCAGCACATCCCAGACAACTTCCGTCTCTGCCGCCTCTGTTGACCGGTCGTGACACTGAACTGGCCTGCTTGGAAAAACTGTTGGCTCCGCAGGAGGAACCGCACAGCGGGTCCGTGCCGATCGCCGCGATCTGTGGCACAGGGGGCGTCGGCAAGACCTCGCTGGCACTGCGCTGGGCCCATGGCCGGCACGAGCGCTTCCCCGACGGTCAGCTGTTCGCCGATCTGCAGGGCTTCACCCCCGCCGGTGAACCGGCGGACCCGTACACGGTCATGCGGGGTTTCCTGGAGGCCCTGGGCGCCGAAGCCGGGAGCCTTCCCGCCACCCCCCAGTCCCAGGCCGCGCTGTATCGAAGTCTCACGGCAGGCCGACGACTGCTCATCATGCTCGACAACGCCCGTGACACCGACCAGGTGGTGCCGCTGTTACCGGGCAGCCCCACGTGTACGGTCCTGATCACGAGCCGTCACCAACTTCCCGGCCTCGCCGCCTCCCACGGCACCGTCCGGCTCACCTTGGAAACACTCGACCGCGCCCAGGCGCGCGACCTGCTCGTCCGCCGCCTCGGTTCCGACCGGCTCGCCGCGGAACCCGCGGCGGCGACGGAACTCCTCCACCACTGCGCCGGGCTCCCCATCGCCATCAGCGTCCTCGCCGCCCGCCTGACCACGAACCCGATGCTCACCCTGAGCGCCCTGGTGGCCGAACTGCGGGAAGCGGCGACCCCGCTGGACGCCCTGGAGACGGGCGAGGCGAGCAGCGACATACGGATCGTCTTCGCCTCCTCCTACCGTGCACTCGACACCGATTCCGCCCAGGTGTTCCGGCAGATCGCCCAGGCACCCGGGGCCGACATCGGCCTGCCCGCCGCCGTCAGCCTCACCGGCCTGCCCCTCTCCCGCCTCCGTACAAGGCTGCACCGACTCCAGGCCCACCACCTCGTTCAGGAACGCGTCCCCGGCCGCTTCAGCTGCCACGACCTGCTGCGTGCGTACGCCCTCGAGATGACGGAATCCGTTGCCCTCGCCGGTGAAGCGGATGCGGCACTCACCCGCGTTCTCGACCACTACGCGCACACGGCATACGCAGCCGACCGACTTCTGCTGCCCTACCGCGACCCGCTCCCGTCGGCATCGCCGGCAGACGGCACGCGCTTCGAGGAATTCGCCGACGCCGACCAGGCCATGGCGTGGTTCGAGAGCGAGCACACCGTGCTGACAGCAGCCGTCAACCACGCGGTACGCGCCGGACACGATGCCCGGGCATGGCGGACGGCATGGGCGATCACCACCTTTCTCGCCCGTCGGGGGCGGTGGGCGGACGTCACCGCCGTGCACAGCACCGTGCTCACCGCCTTGGTTCGCCTCGGGGATCCGGCAGCCCAGGCGGAGTCCCGTCGCGCGCTCGCCTGTGCCTGCACGGAGACCGGCCGCTTCGCCGAAGCCCACCAGGAGCTGGCCCGTGCGTCGGCCCTCTCGGAGACGAACGGCGATCTCCTCTCCGCCGCCCACACCCACCTCGCCCTGGGCTGGTTGTACGAGCGCGAGGGCGACAAGCACGCAGCCTTGCGGCACGATCAGCGCGCCGTGGAACAGTTCACCTCGGTCGGAAACCTCCCGGGACGCGCCCGCGCCCTGAACGCGGTGGCCTGGGACCACGGCCAGCTCGGTGACCATTCCGTGTCGGTGCGCCGCTGCCAGGAGGCGCTGGCCATCCAGCGGGAACTGGGCGACGAACGAGGCCAGGCCAACACCTGGGACACCCTCGGCTACGCCTACCACCGACTCGGTGAACACGCGGAGGCCATCGACTGCTACCGGCACAGCCTGGACCTCAACCGCGCACTGCGGCACCGCTACAACGAGGCCCTGACGCTGGTCCACCTGGGCGAGGCCTACCGTGCGACGGAAGCCGTCGAAACGGCCAGGGGCGTGTTGCGCGAGGCCCTCGGCATCTACCTTGACCTCCATGTTCTCGATCCGGAAGTGGAGCGGGCCCGTGCACTGCTGCGCGAGCTCGACGGTCCACCGGTTCCGGATGGTCCGGACAGCCCCTAGCCTCGCTGCTCTGCTGCGATGATGCGGTGTCGTTGCACGGGACATGGGCCTGCCGCACCCGGGAAACGAGGGCATCGGCCACCCCGTCCCGGGCGCGCGGAATGCGATCGTGGACCAGGGGGTTTGCCGGTTAAGCAGTACGAACAGCACAGAAAGCGGATGAGACCCATGGGCGAGTTGATCCTGATCCGGCACGGCGAGACCGAGTGGTCGCGGTCCGGGCAGCACACGAGCCACACCGATCTGCCCCTGACCCCCCTCGGCGAACGACAGGCCCGCGCGCTGGCTCCGCTGCTCGCGGACCGGCGGATCGCGCTCACCCTGGTCAGCCCCGCCGCACGCGCCCGGCGCACCGCGGAGCTCGCCGGGCTCGTCGCAGCCCGTGTCACCCCCGAACTGCGCGAATGGGACTACGGCGGCTACGAAGGCGTGACCACCGACGAGATCCGCCGCACCCGCCCCGACTGGAATCTGTGGACCGACGGGGTCGCCCCCGGCCCCGAGGCGCACCCCGGCGAGACACCCGCCGAGGTCGGTGCCCGAGCCGACCGGGTGCTGGCCGAAGTCGCCGGGGCGGCGGAGCGCGACACGGACGGGGACATCGCGCTCGTCGCCCACTCCCACCTCCTGCGCGTACTCACCGCCCGCTACCTCGGTCTGACCCCGGCCGAGGGCACGCTCTTCCAGCTCGCCACGGGAGCGGTCTCGCGGCTCGGCACCGAGCACGGCAATCCGGTGATCACGGCATGGAATGTGACATGGCCCGACAGTCTGTTGCCCCGGGCCGTTCCGGACACCCCGGAGCGGGACTGACCGAACGGGCTCGGCCGCTCCACACCCGGCCGACCGCCCGGCATGCGGACGGCCGGTGCCTCGGAGCGAGACACCGGCCGTCCGCGCGACCCGGGGCGGGCGGAGGATCAGGAGAGCAACTCCACCTCCGCGAGGCTCCCTTCACCCGCGAACACCAGGCGGTAGTGCGCGTACGAGCCCGGAGCGCGCACCGAGAACACCCTGGTCTGCCTGTCCCAGGCGAACGACTGCGACGACCGCTTGTCGAGGTCCTTCCACGTCGTGCCGTCCGACGAGCCCTGCAGGACCCAGCCGGTCGGAGCCTTGGCCGCCGCGCTCGAAGTCAGCGTGTACTGGGCCGCGTTCGTGGCCGAGGGCACCGGCAGGTCCACCGAGGCGACCGTCGCAGAGGTGGCAGAGGTGTTGTCGAACAGGGGGCCCGTGCCCTTCAGCACGTCGGCCTTCGGCGTCGCCACGCTGTCGTCCGTGGTGATCGAGACCGGCGCGGCGTTCTTGCCGGTGCCCCACGACGAAGGCTTCGCACCCATGTCGAAGTCCAGGGCGCCGCCCTTGGCGAGCAGGTCGTGCGGCAGTGAAGTGGAGTTCCACTTCTTGCCGTTGACCCTCAGGCCCTGCACGTAGATGTTCTTCGCGCTGTTCTTCGGCGCCCTGACCACCAGATCGCGGCCGTTCTCCAGGTGCACCGTGGCCTTCGTGAACAGCGGCGAACCGATCGCGTACTCGCCACTGCCCATCACGAGCGGATAGAAGCCGAGCGAGGAGAAGAGGTACCAGGCCGACTGCTCGCCGTTGTCCTCGTCACCGTGGTAGCCCTGCCCGATCTCGCTGCCCGTGTAGAGGCGGCCGAGTACCTCACGGACCTTCTCCTGGGCCTTCCAGGGCTGCGAGGCCGCGTCGTACATGTAGGTGACATGGTGTGCGACCTGGTTGCTGTGGCCGTACTGCCCCATCCGTACGTCGCGCGCCTCCGTCATCTCGTGGATGACACCGCCGTACGAGCCGACGAACTCGGGGCCCGCCGTCTCCGGCGTGGCGAAGTAGGTGTCGAGCTTCTTCGCCAGGCCGGCGCGCCCGCCGTAGAGATTCGCCAGGCCCCGGCTGTCCTGCGGGGCCGTGAAGGCGTAGCCCCAGCCGTTCGTCTCCGTGTAGTCGTAGCCCCAGACCCGAGGGTCGTAGCGGTCCGCGGGGAGTCGCCAGTCGCCCTTGGCGTCCTTGCCCTGGAAGAAGCCCACCTTGCTGTCGAAGAGACCGACGTAGTTGCGGGCGCGGTTCAGAAAGTACTCGGACTCCTCCTTGTACCGCTCCTTCTTCGTCTTCTCGTAGAGCGCCCGGCCCATCTGCGCGATGCCGTAGTCGTTGAGGTAGCCCTCCAGCGACCAGGACAGGCCCTCGTGCGTGGAGGTGTCGGCGTAACCGACGAACGGGGACGTCTGCATGCCCTTGCGGCCGACGCCCGAGGACGGCGGGACCACGGTGGCGTTCTTCAGCGCCGCGTCGTACGCGGCCTCGGCGTCGAACTTCACACCCTTGACATAGGCGTCCGCGAAGGCGACGTCCGAGGAGGTGCCGGTCATCAGGTCGGAGTAGCCGGGGGACGACCAGCGGGAGATCCAGCCGCCGTCCTTGTACTGCTGGACGAAGCCGTCCACCATCTCGCCGGCCCTGTCCGGCGTGAGGAGGGAGTACGCGGGCCACGTCGTGCGGTAGGTGTCCCAGAAACCGTTGTTGACGTACACCTTGCCGTCGACGATCTTCGCGCCCGTGTGGGTCGGGGTGTCGGAGCCGACCTGCGGGGAGAAGGGGCTGGCGTACTTGTCCTTGCCGTCGACCCTCTCGAAGCCCGAGTTCGGATACAGATAGAGCCGGTACAGGCTGGAGTAGAGCGTGGTCAGCTGGTCGGTCGTGGCGCCCTCGACCTCCACCTTGCCCAGGATGTCGTCCCAGGCCCGCTGCGCCCGGTCCTCGACCCGCCCGAAGGAGCGGGAGGCGGGGATCTCGGCGGCGAGGTTCCGCTTCGCCTGGTCGACGCTGATCAGCGAGGTCGCCAGGCGCAGCTCGACCGTGCGGTCCTTGCCGGCGTCGAAGCGGAGGTAGCCCGTGACGTCGTCGCCCCCGCCGCCGGACAGCTTGCCGCTCGCGGTGACCGGGGCGTCGAAGACGCCGTACACGAAGAGGCGGGTGGCGCCGGTCGAGCCGCCGCTCTTCACATCGGAGAAGCCGGTGAAGGAGCTGGTCCCCGGGTCGAGGGTGAGCCCGCCGTCGTTGGAGACGTTGTCGAAGACGACGCTCGCGTCGTCACCGGGGTAGGTGAACCGCATCCGGGCCGCGTGGTCGGACGGTGTCATCTCCGCCTTGAGGCCGTTGTCGAATGTCACACCGTAGTAGTGCGGCTTCGCCGTCTCGTTCTCGTGGTGGAACGGCAGGGCCCGCGCCTTGCGGGAGGCGTCCGGAGTGCCGGGGACCGCCGACGGCATCAGCTGGAAGGTCTGCCGGTCGCCCATCCAGGGGCTCGGTTCATGGCTGGCGCTGAAGGCCTGGAGGGTGGGCAGGTTGTCGTCGTTGTTGCCGCGCGCGTAGTCGTACAGCCAGCTGGTCGACCCGGCGTTGGTGACCGGGGTCCAGAAGTTGAAGCCGTTCGGGAGCGCGGTGGCGGGGAAGTTGTTGCCGCGCGAGAAGGAACCGCTGGAGTTGGTGCCGCGGACCGTCGACGCGTAGTCGGAGAGGTGCGCGCGGCGCTTCTCGGGCGCCTTCGGGGCGATCTTGATGTCGTCGATCCAGCCCTGGAACTTCGACGGCCCGTCGGGGGAGTCGTACGCCACCAGAATCCGGTCCACGGTCCTGCCCGCGGCGACCGTCCCGATCGCCGAGTCGACCTTGTTCCACTGGTTGACGTAGAGCCGCTTGGCATCGGCCTGACCCTGCGGGGTCAGCAGGCCGCCGTTGCTGTCGGTGGCCCGCAGATCGCTCAGGTACGTGCCGTCCGTGAACGCCAGGTCCACCGAGACGTGCGTCGCCGGGTAGGAGAGATCCGTCTCGCCCATCTGGGGATAGATCAGATAGGAGAGTGAGGTGTCACGGGTGACAGCCGTGTTCACATCGAAGATCTTGTTGTACGAGTAGGCCCGGCCGTCCGCCTTGTGCGTACCGGCGTACCGCAGGGCCTTCCTGCCGGTGAAGCCCGCACCCGACTTGGCGGTGGGGGAGCCGGACGGGCCGCGGTCGACCTGGCTGCGCATCGATTCCGGCGCCGGGGCCGAGGTGTCGCCGTCGGAGAACTGGACGTCGGCGAGCTGGGTCGCGTCGGAGGCGCCGTTGTTCTTCGTGATCTGCAGCCGGAAGTGCTGATAGGCCGCGTCCGATGTGACATCGTACGACTTGGTCTGGAACCGCTCGGTGAAGCTCTGGCCGGTCCGGGAGTCGAGGTCCTTCCAGTCCTTGCCGTCCGTGGAGCCCTGCAGGGTCCAGTCCTTCGGGTCGCGTTCGTCGTGATCGTTGGCCGACGTCAGTGCGTAGGTCACGACCTTGACCGGTTCGACGAGATCGAACTCGACCCAGCCGGTGGGTGCGAAGGTCAGCCACTTGGTGCCGGACTCGCCGTCGACCAGGTTCTCCTTCACCTCCCCGCCGCCGGTGTTCTCGCCACTTGCACGGACGTCTGTCACCTTGTCGGTGACATTGCCCGGTATTCCGGTGGAGAATCCGCCGTCGACACCCGATGACCGCTTCTTTCCGTCAGGGCCTTCTTCGACGGTGTTGCGCCAGTCCGGTTGCTTTTCGTCCGCTTCGAAGGACGAGCTGAATGTCCTTTCACCCGAGGTGCTTTGGCGCTTTTCGCCTGTCCCGGCCGACTGTGCGGCGGCCGCGGTGGGGGCTGTCACGACCAGAACCAGTGAAGCCGCGACCAGTGCGGCCGTGCGGCTTTGTCTCCTGCGAGAACCATGTCGGGGCTGCATGCGGAGCCATTCCTCCCGAGGAAGTGCGCTTGGACAACGTTGTCAGGGGGATGCGCAAGGTCCAGTAGGGAGCCAAGTGGCGTGATGTGTCAAGGGTGTTGAGTGCGAATCGCAAGCCGAATCGACCGTAATGCGGAAATCGTTACACCCGGACGGAGGTGCGCGGGGTCCAGGTATCCGCGAGGTCTCAACTCGGGAAAGACTGCTGCTCGACCTTGCATTCGATCTTGCTCAGTCGGGCGCAAGTGGACTATACCTGTCGGCGTCTGCACAGCTGATTCCGGCGCCGCGGACAAGGGGGACACGGGGGAACGGTCACGGGGCACGACAAGTGCATCCGCTGCCCGATCTCCCGAAGCCCCCCACTGCACATGGCTAGCCTGAGATCAGCACCACCCAAGCGCAACTGACCGCGGTGGCGGGGCCCTTCGCCTGAGGCGAATTTCGACGGGCGACCGGTACACACCGCCTGAGTCCTGGAGAAGGCGAGGACTTGAGCATGGGATCCACCTCCGCCCACAAGAATGAGGGCCTCGGCCGTCGCGATGTGATCAAGCGATCTGCCGCGCTCGGCCTGCTCACCGTTCCTACGATGGGTTTCCTGTCGTCGTGTGCGAGCAGCGACAGCGGCAGTGACAAGAAGGTCGAGAAGGGCAAGGTCAGCAAGACGAACCCGCTCGGCGTCAACGAGACGGCCCCCCTCGAGGTGGTCATCTTCGACGGCGGCTTCGGCCAGCAGTACGCGATCGACGCGGAGAAGAAGTACAACGCGGCGTTCCCGAAGGCCCCGAAGGTCAAGCACGTCGCGACCCAGAAGATCCAGTCGCAGCTCCAGCCGCGCTTCAACGGCGGCACCCCGCCGGACCTGATCGACAACTCCGGTGCCGAGCAGATGGACATGGGCGTCCTGGTCGGCAAGAAGCAGCTGGCGGACCTGACGCCGCTGATGGACGCCCCGTCCATCGACGACCCGAGCAAGAAGGTCCGCGACACGCTGCGCCCGGGTGTCCTGGAGATGGGTCAGTTCGACGGCGACCCGGTCTGGATCATGTACTACGCGTACACGGTCTACGGCGTCTGGTACTCGCAGACCGCGCTCGACAACCTCGACGCGCAGTACCCCGAGAACTGGGACGACATGCTCGCCCTGTGCGCGAAGGCGAAGAAGAAGGGCATCGCCGGCTGGACGTACGCCGGTAAGTACCCGTACTACCTGCCGTTCTCGCTCTACCCGTTCATCGCCAAGATCGGTGGCCGGGAGGTTCTCGACAAGATCGACAACCTGGAGCCGAACGCCTGGAAGGACCCCGCGGTCAAGGCGGCGTTCGAGGCGTACTACGAGCTGTACCAGAAGGGGTACATCCTCAAGGGCACCCCGGGCCTGACCCACATCCAGTCCCAGACCGAGTGGACCAAGGGCAAGGCGCTCTTCATCCCCAACGGTTCGTGGGTGGAGAACGAGGCGGCGCCGACCACGCCCAAGGACTTCAAGATGATGGTCGCGCCGCCGTCCAGCCTGGACTCGTCCGACAAGATGCCGTTCGGCACCATCTGGGCCTCCGGCGGCGAGCCCTTCGTCGTCCCGGCCAACGCGAAGAACCCCGAGGGCGGCATGGAGCAGCTGCGCATCATGCTCTCCGAGGAGTCCTCCAAGAACTTCACCAAGCAGGTCAAGTCGCTCAGCGCCTTCAACGGCGGCACCGACGGTCTGACCCTGTCGACCGCCATGCAGTCCGGTGTCGACTCGCTGAAGAAGGCCGGCGACAACGTGGTGAACCCGCGTCTGCAGGACTGGTACGTGAAGCTCCAGAAGGAGCAGATCGGTGTCGCCGGTATCGGCGAGATGATGGCCGGCCGCGCGACCCCTGCGGAGGCCATCAAGAAGATCCAGGCCTTCGCCGACGCGGCGGCCAAGGACCAGTCCATCAAGCACTACAAGCACCAGTGAGCAACCGTCACCAGCGGCGGCACCCGCGGAAAGATCGGGGTCGGTAAACGATGCAGCACGGCAAGTACCGTTTCATCGTGGGGTTCTTGGTAGTCCCACTGGCGTTGTACGCGGTCTTCGTCATCTGGCCGTTCATCCAGTCCATCTACTACTCGTTCACGGACTGGACCGGCCTGAGCCCGGACTTCAAGATGGTCGGGTTCGACAACTACACGAGGATGCTGAAGGACGACATCTTCTGGAAGTCGTTGCAGCACAGCGTGTTGCTCGTGCTGCTGCTGCCGCTGGTGACGCTGGGCCTGGCGCTGTTCTTCGCCTTCATGCTCAATGTCGGAGGCCGGCGGCGCAAGAACGCCGCGGTCTCCGGCGTGCGCGGGTCGAGTTTCTACAAGATCGCCTATTTCTTCCCGCAGGTGCTGTCGATCGTCATCGTCGCCCTGTTGTTCCAGTTCGGGTTCAACCCCACCAGCGGGGTGCTGAATTCGACACTGAAGGCGATCGGTCTGGGATCCATCCAGCCGGACTGGCTGGGCGATCCGAACCTCGCGCTCATCTGTGTCATGTCGGTCCTGGTCTGGTCGACGGTCGGGTTCTTCGTCGTCCTCTTCTCCGCCGGCATGGCGTCCATCCCGAAGGACTTCTACGAGGCGGCGCTCCTCGACGGCGCCAACCGCTTCACCACGTTTTTCCGGATCACCCTCCCGCTGCTCTGGGACACGGTGCAGTCGGGCTGGGTCTACATGGGCATCCTGGCCCTCGGCGTGGAGGCGTTCACCGCCGTACAGGTCATGACCGTGGGCCCCGGCGGCCCCGACTACTCGACCACGGTTCTGCCGCTGTACGTGTACCAGACCGCCTTCCGCGACGGACAGGCCGGATACGCGACGACGATCGGTGTCGGACTGCTCATCGTCACCATGGCCTTCGCCGCCGTCGTGATGCGACTGGGCCGGCGCGAGCGGCTGGAGTTCTGATGCCGCGACGGACGGGGGACGGCGCCCGGACCCCCAGCAAGCACCACAGGTCGGCCTCCGTGTCCGGCTCGACAGTACGAGGTGAGTACACGTGAAGACCACTGACACCGCTCCTCCCGCTCCGGCGGCGGACCCGGCCCCCGTGTCCAAGGCGCCCGCCCCTGTCGGCAAGGAGAAGAGCAGCGAGGGCCAGGTCCTCAACGTCTTCTCGCACGGTGTGCTGATCATCTGGGCGATCCTGGTCGTCATGCCGCTGCTCTGGGCGGTCATGTCGTCGTTCAAGTCCGACGACTCGATCCTGTCGACGCCGTTGGCGCTCCCCGACAAGCTGCACTTCGACAACTGGTCGCGCGCCTGGAGCCAGGCGCACATGAGCGATTACTTCTTCAACACCATCGTGGTGGTGGGTTGTTCGCTCGTCGGGACTCTGCTGCTCGGATCGATGGCGGCGTACGTACTGGCGCGGTTCGACTTCCCCGGGAACCGCTTCATCTACTACCTGTTCATCGGCGGGATGAGCTTCCCGATCATCCTGGCGCTGGTCCCGCTGTTCTTCGTCATGAACAACATGGCCCTGCTGAACACGCGACACGGACTGATCATGGTCTACATCGCGTACTCGCTGCCGTTCACCGTCTTCTTCCTCACCTCGTTCTTCCGGACGCTGCCGACCTCGGTGGCGGAGGCGGCGGTGCTCGACGGGGCCTCGCACACCCGGACGTTCTTCCAGGTGATGCTGCCGATGGCGAAACCCGGCCTGATCAGCGTCGGCATCTTCAACTTCCTCGGGCAGTGGAACCAGTACATGCTGCCGACCGTGCTGAACACCGACCCGGACCACCGGGTGCTCTCCCAGGGGCTGGTCGAACTCGCCAACAGCCAGGGGTACAAGGGCGACTGGTCCGGCCTCTTCGCCGGTCTGGTGATGGCGATGCTGCCGGTCCTGGCGGCCTACATCGTCTTCCAGCGCCAGGTCGTCGCGGGGCTCACCGCGGGTGCGGTGAAGTAGCACCGTCACCCCTCACGGACCCGAACCGCCCGCCGGCCACGCGCCGGCGGGCGGTTCGCCGTGTGCGGAAGACCGCCCAGGTGAGGGCTCGGTGCTCATCCGAGGCTTCGCATGCTCAAGGTCTTGACGGGGAGTACCCCAAAACGGTCAGCTTAGAGTTCACATGTTAGAGAAAATGGCAGGAGTGAGAGAGTCGATGGAGACTCCGGGGTCGCAGACATCTCTGCATCGCGCCAACCTTGAGCGGGTCGTGCGCGCGGTGCGCATGGCCGGTTCGCTCACGCAGGCGGAGATCGCACGGAGCACCGGCCTGTCAGCGGCCACCGTCTCCAACATCGTTCGCGAACTGAAGGACGGCGGCACGGTCGAGGTGACCCCCACCTCGGCCGGCGGCCGCCGGGCCCGCAGCGTCTCGCTCAGCGGCGACGCCGGCGTCGTGGTCGGTGTCGACTTCGGTCATACGCATCTGAGGGTGGCGGTCGGCAATCTCGCCCACCAGGTGCTCGCCGAGGAGTCCGAGCCGCTGGATGTCGACGCCTCTTCGGCCGAGGGGTTCGGCCGGGCCGAGCGGCTGGTCAAGCGACTCATCGAGACGACCGGGATCAGCCCGGAGAAGGTGATCGGGGTGGGCCTCGGTGTACCCGGCCCGATCGACGTCGAGTCCGGCACGCTGGGCTCCACGTCGATCCTGCCGGGCTGGACGGGCATCAACCCCAGCGAGGAGCTCGCGGGCCGGCTCGGAGTGCCGGTGTACGTCGACAACGACGCCAACCTCGGGGCGCTCGGCGAACTGGTGTGGGGGAGCGGCCGGGGGGTCAGGGACCTCGCCTACATCAAGGTCGCCAGCGGGGTCGGGGCCGGTCTGGTGATCGACGGGCACATCTACCGGGGGCCCGGCGGCACGGCCGGTGAGATCGGGCACATCACGCTCGACGAATCGGGCCCGGTGTGCCGGTGCGGCAACCGGGGATGCCTGGAGACCTTCACGGCCGCGCGCTACGTGCTGCCGCTGCTCCAGCCGAGTCACGGGCCCGACCTCACCATGGAACGGGTGGTCCAGCTGGCCCGTGAGGGCGATCCCGGCTGCCGTCGGGTGATCGGGGACGTCGGACGGCACATCGGCAGCGGGGTGGCCAATCTCTGCAATCTGCTCAACCCCAGCCGGGTGGTGCTCGGCGGTTCGCTCGCCGAGGCGGGCGAGTTGGTGCTGGCCCCGATCCGCGACTCGGTCTCCAGGTACGCCATTCCGAGCGCGGCCCGGCAGCTTTCGGTGCTGCCCGGAGCGCTGGGCGGCCGGGCCGAAGTCCTGGGCGCCCTGGCCCTCGTCCTCAGCGAGATGGGGGATTCAACCCTTTTGGAAAGCACCTTGTCGACGAGCGCCCCTGCCTTCACTTAGATAACGGATGGCACCGTTGTCATCTCGTTAAGGATTTACTCCTTGACGCTGACCTCGCGGCCGAGTTGACTTCCTGCCACCTCGGCCGCACCGTCGCGGCCTCGTCAGGGAGGCAACCCCACATGAACGCAACGATGCGACGCATTGTCATAGGCACGGCCGCTGTTTCCATGGCCGTCTCCCTCGCAGCCTGTGGCAAGGCGGGTGGTGACGACAAGGCCGGCAGCGGTGGCGACGGCAAGACCATCGGCCTGCTCCTGCCGGAGAACAAGACCACGCGCTACGAGACGTTCGACCGCCCCATCATGGAGGCGAAGATCAAGGCGCTGTGCTCCGACTGCGAGGTCAAGTACAACAACGCCGCGCAGGACAGCGAGACCCAGAAGAAGCAGTTCGACGCGCTCGTCACGCAGGGTGTGAAGGTCATCATCCTGGACACCGTCGACTACAAGGCCGCGAAGTCCTGGGTCCAGCAGGCCGCGAAGAAGGACGTCAAGGTCGTCGCGTACGACCGTCTCGCCGAGGGTCCGATCTCCGCCTATGTCTCCTACGACAACGAGAAGATCGGTCAGCTCCAGGGCGAGGCGCTGGTCAAGGCGATGGGCGCCAAGGCCAAGGACAGCAACGTTGTCATGATCAACGGCTCGCCGACCGACCCGAACGCCCCCTTCTTCAAGAGGGGTGCGCACAGCGTCCTCGACAAGCAGGTCAAGAAGGTCGTCTACGAGCAGGACATCCCGGACTGGTCGGCGGACGAGGCCAACAAGAAGATGGGCGCGGCCATCGACTCCCTGGGCAAGGACGGCTTCCAGGGTGTCTACTCCGCCAACGACGGCATGGCCGGCGGCATCATCACGGCCCTGAAGAAGCAGGGTGTGAAGGTTCCGGTCGGCGGTCAGGACTCCGAGCTCGCCGGTCTGCAGCGCATCCTCACGGGCGAGCAGTCCTTCTCGATCTACAAGCAGATCAAGCCGGAGGCCGAGACCACCGCCGAGATCGCCGTCCGGCTGCTCAAGGGCGAGAAGATCGACGACCTGGCCCCGGTCAAGGTCGACAGCCTCTCGGGCGAGTTCAAGGGCACCCCGTCCAAGCTGTACGACGCCTCGGTCGTGACCAAGGAGAACATCGCCTCCACGATCGTCGCCGACAAGGTCTACAAGGTCGAGGAGATCTGCACCGCCCAGTACAAGGCGGCCTGCGACGCCGCCGGCGTCAAGTAGTCACCCGTCGGCCGACGTCACCCCGGTCCGGTCCGGCACCCGCCCCGTCACATGCCCCGCAGCAGGGGCGGGCGCCGGACTTCTCACCGGTTCCGGTCACCGCACACGGCCGTCCCCCGGGGCGCACCGAGCGCCCCCGGCCGGCACGGAACCCCTTCCCGGGCGTGGTCTCGGCGCGTGGTCGTCCCCCGGCGACGACGTTCCGAGGCGGCGCCTCGGACGTTCGGGTCTTCCCGGCGGCCCGGTGACCGGCACCGCCCCTGTGCTCAGCAGTACCATCCCCGCCGGTCAGGCGGCGAAGGAGATGATTCACGTGTCCGCTACGCCCGTGCTGGCGTTGCGCGGAATCTCCAAGCGGTTCGGCGCCGTCCAGGCGCTCACCGATGTGGACCTGGAGATTCGCTCCGGCGAAGTCGTCGCCCTGGTCGGCGACAACGGCGCCGGCAAGTCGACCCTCGTCAAGACCATTTCGGGTGTCCACCCGATCGACGAAGGCGCCATCGAGTGGGAGGGCGAACCGGTCCGCATCAACCGGCCGAACGACGCCCAGGAGCTCGGAGTCGCCACCGTCTACCAGGACTTGGCGCTCTGCGACAACCTCGATGTGGTCGCCAACCTCTTCCTCGGCAGCGAACTGCGCAAGGCCTCCGTCCTCGACGAGATCGGGATGGAGAAGCGCGCCAAGGAACTGCTGGACACGCTGTCCATCCGGATACCCAGCGTCCGTATTCCGGTCGCCTCGCTCTCCGGCGGCCAGCGTCAGGTCGTGGCCATCGCCCGCGCCCTGATCGGTGACCCCAAGGTCGTCATCCTCGACGAGCCGACCGCCGCCCTCGGCGTCGAACAGACCGCCCAGGTCCTCGACCTCGTCGAGCGGCTGCGCGAGCGCGGCCACGGCGTCATCCTCATCAGCCACAACATGGCCGACGTGCGCGCCGTCGCCGACAAGGTGGCGGTGCTGCGGCTGGGCCGCAACAACGGAGTCTTCGACGTGGCGACAACGTCCCACGAGGAGATCATCTCCGCGATCACCGGTGCCACGGACAACGCCGTCACGCGCCGTCAGGCCCGCACAGCCACGAAGGAGGACGCGAAGTGAGCGACCTCGCCAAGACCCCCGAAACCGCCGATCACGAGCCCGCGGCGACACCCGCGGCCGAGCCGTCGGCGGCCCCCGCCCCCGCGGTGGACCCGCGCCTGCTCGTCCGCGAGGAGGGCTTCAAGGGCTACTGGACCGAGTTCACCCGCAAGGTGCGCGGCGGCGAGCTCGGCTCATTGCCGGTTCTCGTCGGCCTGATCGTCATCGCGGTCGTCTTCCAGTTCCAGAACAGCAACTTCCTCTCCGCCAGTTCCCTCGCCAACATCGCCGTCTACAGCTCCGGCCTCGGCATCATGGCGGTCGGCATCGTCTTCGTGCTGCTGCTCGGCGAGATCGACCTGTCCGTCGGCTCGGTCGCCGGTGTCGGTGCGGCCGTCTGGGCCGTGCTCAACGTCAACCACGGCTGGAGCGACTGGACGGCGGTACTCGTCGCGGTGCTCTCCGGCCTGGTGCTCGGCGCACTGCACGGCTTCTTCTTCGCCAAGATCGGAGTGCCGGCCTTCGTCGTCACCCTGGCCGGCTTCCTCGGCTGGAGCGGTCTGCAGGAGTGGATGATGGGCGGTGAGGGCTCGATCAACACGCCGTCGGGCAGCATCGTCGAGAACCTCACCAACTACTTCTTCGAGGACAAGGCCGTCGCGTACGGTGTCGCCCTGGTCGCCGTCCTCGCCTACGCCGCCTCGCTCCTGATGGACAGCCGACGCCGGGGGGCCGCGGGCCTGCCGGCCCGTCCGACCACCGAGATCCTGCTCCGTACGGGCATCGTCGCCGTCCTGTGCTTCGCCGTCGCGTACGTGCTGAACGAGCCCTCCGGTGCCCGCGGCCTGCCGCTGGCCCTGGTGCTCTTCCTCGCCGTACTGGTCGTCGCGGACTTCGTGGCCCGCCGGACCACCTTCGGCCGACAGGTCTTCGCGGTGGGCGGCAACGCGGAGGCGGCACGCCGCGCCGGTATCAACGTCGACCGGATCCGGATCATCGTCTTCGCGCTCTCCGGAATGCTGGGCGCCTTCGGCGGACTCTTCATCGCCAGCCTCTCCGGTGGCGCCACCAAGAGCGTCGGCGGCGGGAACACGCTGATGCTGGTCATCGCGGCCGCCGTCATCGGCGGCACCAGTCTCTTCGGCGGCCGGGGCAAGGTCTGGTCCGCGCTGCTCGGCATGATCGTGATCCAGTCGATCCAGCAGGGCCTGAACATGATCGGGATGGCCAACGCCATCCAGTACATGATCACCGGTGCGGTGCTGCTGGCCGCCGTGATCATCGACTCGGTCTCCCGCCGCACCCAGAAGAGCGCAGGCCGCGCGTAACGTCACGGCCGCCCGGTCCTGTGCCCGGTACCCCTCGCGGTGCCGGGCACAGCCGTGTCCGTTCGTGGGCACGGAGCCCCGGCCCTGTACCGGGTGTGTCCCGAAGAGCCCGCCCGCCGACCCCGCGCGCGAACGGAACATTAGACTCATCGGATCGGCATGCTCGACCAGCTCAAACGCAAGGAGGAACGGGTGGCTCTGCTGACCCGCATCGGTGGACCGCGTGACCTGGACCGGCTCACTCCCGAGCAGCTGGACCAGCTCGCCGAAGAGATCCGGACCTTCCTCGTCGACGCCGTTTCGAAGACCGGCGGCCATCTCGGCCCCAACCTGGGTGTGGTCGAGCTGACCATCGCCCTGCACCGCGTCTTCGATTCGCCGAAGGACAAGGTGCTGTTCGACACCGGTCACCAGAGCTATGTGCACAAGCTCCTCACCGGTCGCCAGGACTTCTCGAAGCTCAAGAGCAAGGGCGGACTCTCCGGCTATCCCTCCCGCGCGGAGTCCGAGCACGACGTCATCGAGAACTCGCACGCCTCCACCGTGCTCGGCTGGGCCGACGGTCTGGCCAAGGCCAACGAGGTGCTGGGCAAGGACGACCACGTCGTCGCGGTCATCGGTGACGGCGCGCTCACCGGCGGTATGGCCTGGGAGGCGCTGAACAACATCGCCGCCGCCAAGGACCGCCCGCTCGTCATCGTCGTCAACGACAACGAGCGCTCCTACGCCCCGACCATCGGCGGCCTCGCCAACCACCTCGCGACCCTGCGCACCACCGACGGCTACGAGCGCTTCCTGGCCCGCGGCAAGGATCTCCTGGAGCGCACCCCCGTCGTCGGCAGGCCGCTGTACGACACGCTGCACGGCGCCAAGAAGGGGCTGAAGGACTTCATCGCCCCGCAGGGCATGTTCGAGGACCTCGGCCTGAAGTACGTCGGTCCCATCGACGGCCACGACATCGAGGCCCTGGAATCCGCGCTCCAGCGCGCCAAGCGCTTCGGCGGGCCCGTCATCGTGCACTGCCTCACGGAGAAGGGCCGCGGCTACACCCCCGCCCTGCTCGACGAGGCCGACCGCTTCCATGCCGTCGGCAAGATCCACCCCGACACCGGTCTCCCGGTCGCCACCTCGGGCCTCGACTGGACCTCGGTCTTCGGCGAGGAGATGGTCAAGCTCGGCAAGGAACGGAAGGACATCGTCGCGATCACCGCGGCCATGCTCCAGCCGGTCGGTCTGACCAGGTTCGAGAAGGAGTTCCCGGACCGGATCTACGACGTCGGCATCGCCGAGCAGCACGGCGCGGTCTCCGCGGCAGGCCTGGCCACCGGCGGGCTGCACCCCGTCTTCGCGGTGTACGCCACCTTCCTCAACCGCGCCTTCGACCAGGTCCTGATGGATGTCGCGCTGCACAAGTGCGGTGTGACCTTCGTCCTGGACCGGGCCGGTGTCACCGGCACCGACGGCGCCTCGCACAACGGCATGTGGGACATGTCGATCCTCCAGTGCGTCCCCACGCTCCGGATCGCCGCACCGCGCGACGCCGACCAGGTCCGTGCCCAGCTGCGCGAGGCCGTCGAGGTCGACGACGCACCGACCGTGGTGCGCTTCTCCAAGGGCGCGGTCGGCCCGGCCGTCAAGGCCGTCGGCCGGGTCGGCGGCATGGACGTCCTGCGCGAGCCCGGCACCGCCCGCCCGGACGTCCTCCTGGTCTCCGTCGGCGCGCTGGCGCCGATGTGCCTGGAGATCGCCGATCTGCTGGACGCCCAGGGCATCTCGACGACGGTCGTCGACCCGCGCTGGGTCAAGCCGGTCGACGAGGCCATGGCCCCGCTCGCCGAGCAGCACCGGGTCGTCGTCACGGTCGAGGACAACAGCAGGGCCGGGGGCGTGGGCTCCGCCGTCGCCCAGGCGCTGCGCGACGCAGGGGTCGACGTACCGCTGCGTGATTTCGGCATCCCGCCGCGCTTCCTCGACCACGCCTCCCGCAAGGAGGTCATGGCCGAGATCGGGCTGACCGCGCCGGACATCGCCCGCCAGGTCACCGGCCTCGTCGCCAAGCTGGACGGCCGCTACGAGACGGGCGCGGACAGTGATGCCGTGATCGAACCCGTCCGCGACTGACCCGCGGAGCACGGGTCCGTACGAGTGACCCGCGTTACGGCCGATGGGCCGGTCGGCCACCCTGCAAGGGTGGTCCGACCGGCCCATTCGTGTGAAATCTCTCGATACCGGCCCATCCCCGCCGGGGCGGTCCCAATCATGGCGTTCACGACGAGTGCGTGGAGGTACGCCGGTGACTGCCCAGCAGGACACACCACCCAGCAGGGACGGACTGTTCCGGACCAAGACGGTCGAGCAGTCCATCCGCGACACCGAGGAGCCGGAGCACGCACTCAAGAAGTCCCTCTCCGCGCTGGACCTCACCGTCTTCGGAGTGGGCGTCATCATCGGCACCGGCATCTTCGTGCTCACCGGCAAGGTGGCCAAGGAGACGGCGGGGCCCGCCACCGCCCTCGCCTTCGTGGTCGCGGGCATCGTCTGCGCCCTGGCCGCGCTCTGTTACGCCGAGTTCGCCTCCACCGTCCCCGTCGCCGGCTCCGCCTACACCTTCTCGTACGCCTCGCTCGGTGAACTCGTCGCCTGGATCATCGGCTGGGACCTGGTGCTGGAGTTCGCGCTCGGCACGGCGGTGGTGGCGGTCGGCTGGTCCGGCTACGTCCGCTCGCTGATGGACAACTTCGGCTGGACCATGCCCGAAGTGCTCTCCGGAACGGATGTGGCGAAAGGATTCGGCTTCGACATCCTGGCCTTCGCGCTGGTGCTCGTGCTGACCGTCGTGCTGGTGCTCGGCATGAAGCTCTCGGCCCGGGTCACGACGATCGTGGTCGCCATCAAGATCGCCGTGGTCCTGATCGTCATCATCGCCGGGCTGTTCTTCGTCAAGGCCGCGAACTACTCGCCCTTCATTCCCGAGGCGCAGCCGCAGCCCTCCGGATCCGGCCTGACCGCGCCGTTGATCCAGCTGATGTCCGGCTACGCCCCGACGAACTTCGGCGTGATGGGCATCTTCACCGCCGCCTCCATCGTCTTCTTCGCCTTCATCGGCTTCGACGTGGTGGCCACCGCCGCCGAGGAGACGAAGCTTCCGCAACGTGACATGCCACGTGGCATCCTCGCCTCGCTCTTCATCTGCACCGTGCTCTATGTGGCCGTTTCGCTGGTGGTCACGGGGATGGAGCACTACAGCGATCTGTCGGTCGAGGCTCCGCTGGCCGATGCCTTCAAGGCCGTCGGCCACCCCGTCTACGCCGGGTTCATCAGCTTCGGAGCCGCCATCGGCCTCACCACGGTCTGCCTGATCCTGCTGCTGGGCCAGACCCGGGTGTTCTTCGCGATGAGCCGTGACGGACTGCTGCCGAGGTTCTTCTCCGTGACCCACCCGCGCTTCCGCACCCCCTACCGCCCGACCATCCTGCTCGGCGTGGTCATCGCGATCGTCGCGGGCTTCACGAGCATCAACGAACTGGCGACGCTCGTGAACATCGGCACGCTCTTCGCGTTCGTCGTCGTGGCCCTGGGCGTCATCGTGCTGCGCCGGACCCGCCCCGATCTGCACCGCGCGTTCCGCACCCCGTGGGTGCCGCTGCTCCCGATCCTCTCGGTGGCGGCCTCGGTCTGGCTGATGCTGAACCTGCCGGCCGAGACCTGGCTGCGGTTCGCCGTCTGGATGATCATCGGCGTGATCATCTACTTCGCGTACGGGCGCGGGCACAGCCGGATCAACGCCCCGGTCGGCGGGGGCCAGGACCTCTCGTCCGGATCACGCGGGGCGGCCTGATCCGGACGGAAGGCCTCAGGGGGTACGCGACGGCCGCACCGTACGAGGACCCACGCACCGCGCCCCGTACTCCGCCACCCGCCGCCTCAGCTCGCGGTCGGCGGTGACGACGACACAGGCGCGTTCCCCCCGGGCCCCGGTCAGCTCCACGATCAGGTCGTCGCCGCTCCCGGATGCCGATTCCACCCGCACCCCGGGCACCGGTCCGATGCCGCGAGCCGCGCCCTCGACGACCAGCACCAGCTCGACGGGGCCCGGGTACCCCGGCAGACCGGCCGCGGCGAACGCGACCAGGGAGTCCCGCAGTCGTTCGGCCGCCCCACGCCGGTCCCGCCACCAGCCGTCGGGGACGGACCCGACCACATTGGCCGCGTCCACGATCACCAGGGTCCGTTCGGTCGGCATGCCGGAAGCGTGTCACGGACCGGCCGCCGACGCCCCGTCAGCCGCCGGTGGCGGGGGACTTCTTCGCCGACTCCGGGATCGTGCCGTCGTTGCGGACGGCCTTCCACAGCTCACCGGCCTGGGGCTGGGCCGCCACCACCCGGTTCGGGTCCTGCTTGTCGTACGCCACCGGAAGCATGATCGTTTCCATGGTGTTCGGGTTCACGCCGTTCATCGACCGGCCGAAATCCGCGAGGGACGTCAACGAGGCGAGCCCGGAGTCGGTGGTCAGCGACTTGGTGGCGGAGTTGGCGATCTTGTACGACTTGGTCGGACTGCCCAGCAGGTCCTGCGACTTGACCTCGCTCAGCAGGGCGAGCAGGAACTGCTGCTGCAGACCGATCCGGCCGAGGTCGCTGCCGTCCCCGATGCCGTGCCGGGTCCGGACGTACGCCAGTGACTGGGTGCCGTCGAGCTTGTGCGTCCCCTTGGTGAGGTGGAGACCGGAGGACTTGTCGTCGATGTCCTGCGGCACGTCGACGGTGACGCCGCCTATCGCGTCGACCAGATCCTTGAACCCGGAGAAATTGATCTCCAGGTAGTGGTCGATCCGGACCTTGGACATCTTCTCGACGGTCTTGACCACACAGGCCGGACCGACCTGGGAGTAGACGGAGTTGAACATCACGCGGTTCGCCGACGGCACCGTCGAGCCGTCGGCCTTCGTGCACTCGGGCCGGGTCACCAGGGTGTCACGGGGTATGGACACGGCGACGGCCTCGGTGCGGCCCTCGGGAATGTGCACCACCATCGCGGTGTCGGACCGGGCGCCGCTGACGTCGCCACCGCCGCCCAGTTCCTTGTTCTCGGCGCCGGCTCGCGAGTCCGAGCCGAGAACCAGCAGGTTCTGACCACTCGTCGGCAGCTTCTCGGGTCGGTCGTCGCCGAGCGCCTTGTCGATGTCGACGCCCTTGATGTTCCCGTCGAGGCGGCTGTACAGCCAGTAGAGGGTGCCGCCGGCGGCGAGCACCAGGACCAGCAGGCTGATCAGCACAATGCGGCCGGTACGGCGCCGTGGGCGTCCGCTCCCGTCCTTGCTGCGCCCCTTCTTGCGGGAATCGGCCCGCCGTGACGGGTGCGGGCCGGGGGGAACGACGTCATGGCTCATCCTGCGAGTCCCTTGATCTCGTGGCCGCGGAAGGGCCGATGGGGCTGGGGACTCGGGTGGGGCCGGTCCACGCATGTGGGGGGCTGAGCGTGCACTATAGACAGGTTTTCGATTTTTGTGTAATCCTTCGCGCAATCTTCAACTCCGGAATCGAATTGTTATTCCTTCTGTGATGGGGCGGTTGTCCGACGGGCACCCCGATGCCGGGGGAGCGCTGGTCCCCGGGGCGGATCAGGAAACTATGATGGGTGGGTTCGGCCCCTTGCGAGCCGGAGAGCCGAAACGGCCTCCGATGCCGGGGCCGAGGAACCATGGGGAAGGACGACTTCACGTCATGCCGGTCAGATCCAGGCGCGCTGCCCGGGGAAGGGCCCCGATCCCGGGCGCCGACGTCCACGACGAAGGCAGGGAGCGGGCGGCGCGGGCGACTGCCGACGGCCGCTGGCTCGTGCTCGGCAAGGACGGCAGGCTCACCGCCTACGCGCTCTGCGACGAGGGAATGCTCCGCTGGACGGAGGTCCGTCCCGGCGGCCCCGACTGGCAGGGACCGGACCTCTTTCCGGCGGCCGGTCTGACCCGGCTGTCGGTGACTCAGGGCCCCGACGGTTTCGTGCACTTCACCGGGCGTCGCACGGTGCACAAGGACGCGGGACCCGTCGTCGACCTCGTGCACGCCACCCAGTTCCAGTCCGGACGCCCCGTCACCGCGTGGCACTCCCTCGGTAATCCGCACAAGGACCGCGAGAAGGCGGCCCGGCTCGGGACGCCGACGGCCGTCGTCAACACCGAGGGGCTGCTGCACGTCTTCGTCCGCAACGCCGACGGCCGGCTCGCGCTGCGGCGTGAGAAGTCGGGCGGCAAATGGGAGGGCTGGCAGGACCTCAAGGGCGGCCCGCTCCGGGACGGGGCGGCCGTGGCCGCCACCGCCTCCGGACGCGTCGAGGTGCTCGTCCCGGGAGAGGGGCGGGCGATGCGCTGGAGCCAGAGCGAGTCCGGCGGCGCCTTCACGCAGGACCAGGACATACCGTTCGCCCAGGTCCCGGGCAGTGCCTCGGCCCTGGAGACCGCACCGGACAGGGTGACGTACTACTGGGCCGACGAGGCCACCGGCGGTGTCGTCGCGCACCGCCCCGGCACTTGGGCGATCCCGCTCAACAGCTCCGCCGCGAACGGCCCCGTGGCGGCGCTGCGCGCCATGCTGGACGGCTACGACTGCACCGTACTGGCCCATCGCGACCACGAGGGCCAGATCATGCTCACCGCCTGCGGTACGGAGAACGAGGGGGCGGGTGTGTGGTGGTCGCCGACGGGCGAGCGCTGTACCGGCGGACCGGCGCTCGCGTACGACGCGTACGGCCGCGTGGTGCTCGCGCTGATCGGTGAGGACGGCGCTCTGCACGTCGCCCGGCAGAGTCGTGAGCCGGGCCTGGCGCTGGAACGGTCGGCGCGGGTCTGAGCCGCGAGGACCGCGCGGACCGGGGGCACTCACCGCGGTGAGTGCCCCGTTCACGTCAGCGGGCGGGTTCATGGCTCAGGAGGCGGACTTCAGCCCGAGCGACAGGTAATTGCTGTCCGTGTAGTACGGGTTGAAGGTCACCGAGCGGCCTTCCGCGGTGGTGACCGTCCGCTTCGGATAGACGTGGACGTGCTTGCGCTGCATGATCTCGTCGCCGAACCGCCCCAGCCGCAGCCGGTGCGCCTCGCCCGTCACCGTCAGATTCCCCGGAATGCTCAGCGACAGGTCCCAGATGGTGTCGACGCCGATCATCCGGTCCGCGTACTGGTGGAGGTCGAGGGTGAAGACGGCCGAGCCGTCCGAGAACGCGCACGGGACGGTGATGAAGGAGTCCGCGTCCTTCCGGCTCTGCGCGATCACCTTCGCGCCGTGACCGGCGAGGTCGACCTGCGGACCGCCGGGCACCGAGGGGACCCCCAGAACGTAGCACCGGACGCTGAGATGCGAGCCGTTCGTCTCCACCGACAGCACCTCCGCGTGAGCGGGGAACTCGCGCGAGACGATCTGGAGGAAGCCCCCGTCCTCGGAACGCCGGAACGTGCGGAACCGCACCGGGCCGGCCTGGGTCGGGGAGGAGATCAGCGCATGCGCCGACTGCTGGAGTTCGTCGACCTTCACCCGGCGCATGACACCGTCGTCCTCGCGGCGCAGCAGCACGTTCCACGTTCCGGTTCCCAGCCGCAACTGCCCCGGCACGCAGGCGTACAGACGCCCGTCGGTCGTCTGCTCGGCCTGCGCCGCCAGCAGCGCCTGCCGCCCGTCCGCCGCGTTGACGCACAGCACGGTGAACCGGCTGCCCGGCGCCCGCGCCGGATCGACCGCGAACTCCAGGTCCCCCGCGGGGGTGGCCCGGCACAGTGCCTCGGGCCGGTAGGCGCGCGCCGTGAGGAGACGCGAAAGGTACGACTCGTACGCCTGCGCCTGCGACTCGTTGCTGTAGTGCCGGGACTTCTCCACCGCGTTCGAGCCCAGCCGTACGCGCAGTTCGGCGTCGCTCAGCAGCCGGTCCAGGTTCTCGGCGAACGCGTCCACGTCGCCCACGGGCGAGAGCGCGCCGTCCACCCCGTCGGAGATGATCTCGGACGGGCCGTGCGGACCTGCCGTGCTGAGTACCGGCACACCGCAGGTCATGGCCTCCACGATGGTCAGGCCGAACGTCTCGTCCGTCGAGGTCGAGGTGTGCAGCGCCGCCTTGGCCAGCTCCTCACGCAGCTGCGTGGTATGCCCCATGAGGAGGATGCGCTCGTTCGCCCCGAGATCGTCGATGAGCTTGCGCAGTCTCGCCTTCTCTTCGCCGTTCCCGTAGATCCGCAGGGTCCAGTCCGGGTGCTTTCCACCGAGCTGTGCGAAGGCGTTCACGAGGAGGTCGAAGCGCTTCCAGTCGACCAGTCGTCCCGACGCCGTGACGATGCGCGAGCCGTGCACATCGGCCCGCAGGAAGGTGCCGGGGACGGCGTTGGGAATGGCTTGGAACACCGTCCCGACCGCGCCGTACGCGTCCCGGTGCGTCTGGGCGTCCTTCGCCGTCACGGTGACGAAGCCGTCCAGCCGCGGAATCGCGGCGTCCAGCATTTTCCGCGAAGCCGCGGTCTGGTGGTGGTAGTGCGTGTGCGCCTGACCCAGCGCGATGTACTGCCCGGTCCCCAGAGCGGTCAGCAGGGACACCGTGTTGGGGGCGGTGGCGATGACGACATCGGCGTCGCAGCTCCGGAGATGGGCGGCGGCCCGTTCGTCCACCAGCCGGCTGTAGCGGTTCTTGTCGTCGGCCTTGAACCCCGTGCAGTGCTGGGACGCCGTCGCGTGCAGCGGGTTCTCCAGGTCCGGCGAGCCGCTGCGGGTGTCCACGAGCGTGCGCAGGGTGACGCCCGGCCCGAAGCGGAGCGGCGGAACGTCGTGGTACTGGAACAGGCTCACCAGCTCCACCTCGTGCTGCCGGGCCGCGAGCGCATTGGCCAGCGTCTGGGTGGCGACGGACGTACCGGCCTGTCCGTAGGCGCTGTACATCAGAAAAGCGATCTTCACGCGGGTCCTCCTGGATCCGTGGCCGTGGCGGCTTCAGCTCCGAATTCCGTGGGCGCCGGTCTCCGGTACGGGGTTCAGACGGGTCGGCTCCCGGAGTCGTCGAGCACCTGCGACAGGGCGGATTCGAATGCCGAGCCGGGCGTCGGGGCCGGGCCCGGCCGGCGCACGTCGATCACCTGGCCGGTCATGCCGGAGAGCAGGACGTCGAGCGAGCTGCGCGCGACCTCCCGCGAGGCGGGCGACGAACCGGTGGACTCCCGCCCGGACGCCCCGGCCCCCGCCGGATTCATGCAGTTGACCTGGATGCCGTCCTCGGCCCACTCCTCCGACAGCGCCTGGGTCAGGTTCACCATCGCCGCCTCGACCGAGGAGCAGATGCTGTACTCGGCGCGCCCGCGGGTGTAGCCGCCCGAGGTGAAGAGCAGCAGCCGGCCCGCGGTCTCGGCGAGGTACTTGTACGCGGCGCGTGCGATGTTGACCGGGGCGAGGTAGTCGACCCGGAGCGCCTCGCGAATCGTGGCGCCGTCGGTCTCGTCGAGCCGGCCGATCGGGAGCGCACCCGCAGTGCTGACGACGTGGTCGATCCGGCCGGTCTCCGCGTACGCCCTGGCGAAGGCCGCTTCCACCTCCTCGGGGTTCTCCGCGTGGGTGCCGGTGGCGGAGCGGCCGAGGGCGTACACCCGGGCCCCGTACCCCTCGGCCGTGCGCGCGATGTCGGCGCCGATCCCGTACGAGTCGCCGAACACCAGGAGGGTCCGTCCGGCCAGCTGCTCCCGGTAGAAGGTCTCGGTGCCGTGCGCCGGAGCGGTCGTCGAGGCCAGCTGGAAGAGCTTGTCGGCGATGAAGACGTCGACGGGCTGGGTGACCTTCATGTTGTGCTCGTCGCCCATGACCACGTGAACGGGTACGTCGGGCAGGTACTTCACGACGACCGAGCAGTCGTCGGTGGCCCGGAACAGCGGGTCGGCCGCCGCGAGCCCGTACGCCCGGCGGATCGTGGAGAGCCGGAAGCCCTGGGGCGTCTGGCCGCGGCGGAGCCGCCCGCGGTCGGGCACCTCGGTGATGAACTCGCCGTCGTCGCCGTGCGTCCGGGTCACGATCACGGTGTCGGAGGAGGGGATCGCCACATCGACGGCCTGGTGGCGCTCCAGCGCCCGTACGCACTCCTCGACCACGCGTTGCGACAGCAGCGGACGCACCGCGTCGTGGAACAGCAGGTTGCAGTCCTCGTCACCGTCGAGCCCGGCGGCCACCGCCTCGATCGCGACCTGTGTGGTCGCGCTCCGGGTACTGCCGCCCGCGAGCACCCGGGACACCTTGCGCAGACCGGCCCTGGCGACGATCTTCTCGGCGTCGGCGACATGGTCCGGCGTCATCAGGACCACCACCTCGTCGATGTCCGGGGCGTTCTCGAAGACGTGCAGGGTGTGTTCGAGCATCGACTTCCCGGCGATCTTCAGCAGCTGCTTCGGGGTGGCGAGCCCGATGCGCTGCCCGGTGCCACCGGCGAGGACAACGGCGACGGTACGGCGACGGGAGGCACGGATGGTCAAGGTCTGCTGCTTCCTGTGGGCGGGGCGGGGTGACGGGCGTACGGCGGCGGGTCTCAGACCGGCTGATGCGGCTGGGGCTCGGGGAATCCCGGCTGCTCCGGGTACTCGATGGGGAAGTCCCGCAGACCGCGCAGATAGAGATCGTTCGCGGCGTCGGCGAAGCGCACGGTCGACGGTGGATTGTCCGGCCCGAGCAGGTAGTCCTTGAGCTGTTCCCGGTACGGGGCCATGACGTCCTGGTCCCGCGAGAACATCGCGGAGAGCGCCGTCTCCAGGCCGTTGCACTCGGAGTCGAGCAGGTACGAGGCGTACGCCGTGCGCTGCTCGTTGCGGAACTCCGCGTCCGGCAGCCCCTCCAGGTTGAAGATGGCGTACGGCTTGCGGGTGGCCACGAAGTCCGAGACCACGCTCGACATGTCGCCGATCAACAGGTCCGAGTGGTTGAAGCAGTCGTACAGCGTGGGCACCCTGTCCGTCACGACATGGTGCGCGTCGACGGGCAGCGAGTCCCAGTAGAGCGTGCCCGCCTGGTCGCGGAACTTGCGGATCCGGGTGGTCCGCTCCTCCTCGGTCAGGTCCGGGTACTTCGAGCGGACGCCACGCTCCTGGAGTGCGGCGAGCCGCTTGTCGATACGGGCCAGCCGACGGGCCGCGGTCTTCGAGTCCAGGATCTTCCGGCCGAACCGGCGGGCGTTGTCGTCCTGGAGCAGCGCGATGATGCGCCGGTGCGCGGCCGCGGCGGCGGGGGAGCGGGTGCCGGTCAGCGGGTGCGGCTTGTAGATGATCCGCAGCTGCCGCTCGTGCGCGAGCAGCGTCCGGATGAGGTGCTCGCCCGCCGGGATGACCGAGGTGTAGCAGGCGTCGTCGGTCCAGCCCTCCCAGGTGGGGGCGTAGATGACGGTCGGTATCTCCTGGCCGACGGAGCCGGTCCAGCGGTGCAACGGCATCAGCTGGGGCCGGCCGACCTCGACGATCTGATGGGCGGTGACCGCGTGCTTGATGCGCTCGTAGCGGTCCCGCCCGGCCCGTCCGGCCACCCAGATCTCGTCGAAGACCTTGCTGACGCGGTTGCTGCTGGCGAGCTTGTCGCTGTCGCCGTGACCGATGAAGACGTGCTTGACCTCGTGCCGTTGGAGCATGTGCACGTTCTTGCCGGCGTTGCCCGGGTACAGCGTCACCCGGAGTTCGGGCATCTCCACACGGGCCAGGTACTCGGCCTTCGGGACACAGACGACCGGTACGGAGGTGGCGTCCAGGTACCTCAGGGTGGCCCGCTCGCGCAGCACGATGACGGGGCGCAGATCCAGTGACTCCAGCGACTCCAGCCACATGTTCACCTGGTACATGAAGTCCCTGGAGACTGCGGCGAAGGTGAAGTAGAGCGCGACCTGCGGCCGGTACTGCCGCAGCTGCCAGTTCAGCTCGGCGATGGCGTCGTCGGCGGTGGGCAGGACGAGCGCGTTCCGTGCCCCGGGCAGCAGGACCAGGAAGGCGACGAACGCGAACCAGACCGAGGCGATCCCGCCGTACGTCACGTACTCCCACCGGTCGGTGGCGATCGTGCCGATCGCGCCGCCGACCAGCGGGATGTCCAGGTGCAGCATCTTGCGGACGTGCTTGTTCATCAGGAACGGGTGCGGCAGCCGCCGGATCCCCAGCGCGTCCAGATCGAGTCCGCGCGTGGTGAAGGGCAGTGCGGCCCGTTCGGACTTGACCCGCTTGAGCAGGGCGCCGTAGGCGAGCTGCAGCACGAAGAGCAGCAGCAGCCCCACGGACGTCATCTGGACGACGAACGAGTCGAGGTTGTTGATGGAGCCGCAGAGCGCCAGCAGCAGGAACTGCCGGATCAGGAACCGGATGGTGAGCCCGAAGCGTGAGTCCCGGAGGCGGTCGAGGGTCGAGGACTCGGAGGTGTGCAGGAGCAGGTCGGCCGCGTAGCTGACCGCCGCGGCACAGGCGAAGACGGGCAAGGAGGCCATCACCACCGCCGCCAGCATGGCGACGAAGCTGAGCACCAGGGCCGCGGTGATCAGAAAACCCGACACGGCCTGACGTCGTGCTTTCCCCATGAGCAGCCGACTCCTCCTTCTGTGCCTGGGTGCGGCGCATGACTGCGTCGCCGGTGCGGACAGGGACTGCCGCACGTCACAGTGGGGGCCGAGCTGCAATCGAACATGAGTGCGCACGGTGCGTAAGGAACTTGTGAAGCATCCGACCGAACTTTAGACACTGCTGACGCTTTTGGTGAACTTTCACTGGCTGAAAAGTAGAACATTCGATGTCTGGATACCGAACAGTTATGAACGGACGGGCTGTGCTGTGATCTTCGTTACATCCGCTCGCGTGTTCGGTTGTCATGCCGGTCGATCACGGTTCCCGGTCACGGCTGACACGAGTAGACCGTCAGCTTCCGGCGCCCCGGAGTCTTGACCGAGAAGCCCACGCAGAGACGGGGCTCCGGACCCGGCCGTACGGCGATCCCCTCCGGTTCACGGAAGTCCAGCCCCGGCGCGACGGTCACCTTGCGGCGCCCCGCCGCCCGCCCGCTGCGCACGTCGATCGCCGAAACATAGGTGTTGCCCCCGGAGGAGGGCGGATTGTCGCCCCCCGCGTCCGTGTAGGGCTTCCCGGTCAGCTGGTAGATGTGATCCCCGTGCAGGGCACAGCCCTGGAACGTCTCGCCGTCCCGCAGCGCGATGTCCCTCACGCGATGCAGCGGCGCGTACCGTCCGGCGAGGAAGTCCTCCACGCGGTAGACCGCGTAGTGATGGGTCCGGCCGATCCAGTGGCTGACCAGAACGCGGCGGCCCGTCGGATCCAGGGTCGGATGGACCTTGTGGCTGCCGGGCAGCGGGCGATGGTGCCTCATCCGGGGCGAAGCGCTGTCGAGCACCGCACCGTCGTGGAACGGGACCCGGGCGACGGCACGCCCGTACCCGGTCCGCCCGTCCACGTCGGACTCCACCCAGAGCAGCACGTTCCCGTCCGAAAGCTCCACCCCGAACGAGATCCCGTGACCGAAGCCCCGCAGATGCATGTGCCCGGTCTCCTCCCCCGAGGGGGAGAGCGCCGTCACGCACATGTCGCCCGCCAGCCGCCGGGCCCGGCCGCCGAGGGGCCGCTTCTCGTCGGGAAGCCGTACGGAGGCCGGTACGACCTGGAGCGCGTACACGTCGCCGGCCGCACTGCCGTACGAGATCGACTGCGGGCCCGAGACATGGTGCAGCGGACTCGGCGGCAGCAGCTTCGACGCCGTGTCGACGTCGAACAGTCCGACGGATCCGGGTCGCGGTACGCCGTCGCCCGCACCGCCACCCGAAGCTCCGCCCAGCAGCGCGCCACCGGCCGCCGCCACCGCGGTCCCGCCGCCCGCCAGGAGCAGCGCCCTGCGACTGATGTGGCTCCTGGTGCCCGCCATGCCTGACCGTGACCGCCGTCCCTGCTCGGGGAGGGGACGCCGTCCACCTCCGGGGTGAGGCCGGACATTCTGTCATCGCCCCCGTCGGTCCCGGATGGTCCGGGCAGAGACGGACGGAGGGTACGGCCCGTCCACCGGGCCGTACCCTCCGTCGTCGCGCGCGCGGTGTTACGCCGGAACGCTCGCCACGCCCTGCGCGAGGAACTTCTTGCCGTTCACCCGCTCCGAGACGCCCTCACGGTCCAGGTACGGGGTGATGCCGCCCAGGTGGAAGGGCCAGCCCGCGCCGGTGATCAGGCAGAGGTCGATGTCCTGGGCCTCGGCGACGACGCCCTCGTCCAGCATCAGACCGATCTCCTGCGCCACCGCGTCCAGGACGCGGTCGCGGACCTGCTCCTCGGACAGGACGACATCGCCCTGCTCGAGGAGAGCGGCGACCTCCGGGTCCAGCTCCGGCTTGCCGGAGTCGTAGACGTAGAAGCCGCGCTTGCCCGCCTTCACGACGGCCGCGAGGTTCCCGGAGACGGTGAAGCGCTCCGGGAAGGCGCGGTTCAGGGTCTCGGAGACATGCAGACCGATCGCCGGGCCGACCAGCTCCAGCAGCACCAGCGGAGACATCGGCAGGCCGAGCGGCTCGATGGCCTTCTCGGCGACCTCGACCGGGGTGCCCTCGTCGATGACGTTCTGGATCTCGCCCATGAAACGGGTGAGGATGCGGTTGACGACGAACGCCGGGGCGTCCTTCACCAGCACCGCGGTCTTCTTCAGCTTCCGCGCCACCCCGAACGCCGTGGCCAGCGAGGCGTCGTCGGTCCGCTCGCCGCGGACGATCTCCAGCAGCGGGAGGATCGCGACCGGGTTGAAGAAGTGGAAGCCGACGACCCGCTCGGGGTGCTGCAGCTTCGACGCCATCTCGGTGACCGAGAGGGACGAGGTGTTGGTGGCGAGGATCGCGTGCGCCGGGGCGACCGCCTCGACCTCCGCGAACACCTGCTGCTTGACGCCGATCTCCTCGAAGACGGCCTCGATGATGAAGTCGGCGTCGGAGAAGCCCTCCGCCTTGTCCAGCACACCGGTCACCAGGGCCTTGAGGCGGTTGGCCTTGTCCTGGTTGATGCGGCCCTTGCCGAGCAGCTTCTCGATCTCGGCGTGGACGTAGCCCACACCCTTGTCGACGCGCTCCTGGTCGATGTCGGTCAGCACGACCGGCACCTCCAGGCGGCGCAGGAACAGCAGCGCCAGCTGCGAGGCCATCAGACCGGCACCGACGACGCCGACCTTGGTGACCGGGCGGGCCAGGGACTTGTCCGGGGCGCCGGCCGGGCGCTTGGCGCGCTTCTGGACCAGGTTGAAGGCGTAGATCCCGGAACGCAGCTCGCCACCCATGATCAGGTCCGCGAGGGCCCGGTCCTCGGCGTCGAAGCCGGCGCCCAGGTCGCCGTCCTTCGCCGCGGCGATGATCTCCAGCGCGCGGTACGCGGCCGGGGCGGCGCCGTGCACCTTGGAGTCGGCGATGGCCTTGCCGCGGGCGACGGCCTGGTCCCAGGCATCACCGCGGTCGACCTCGGGGCGCTCCACCGTGACCGTGCCGTTCAGCACGTTCGCGGTCCAGATCAGCGACTGCTCCAGGAAGTCCGCACCCTCGAAGAGGGCGTCGGCGATCCCGAGCTCGTAGACCTGCTTGCCCTTGAGCTGGCGGTTCTGGTTCAGCGAGTTCTCGATGATGACGGAGACCGCGCGGTCGGCACCGATCAGGTTCGGCAGCAGTGCGCAGCCGCCCCAGCCGGGGACCAGACCGAGGAAGACCTCGGGCAGCGAGAAGGCGGGCAGCGCCTTGGAGACGGTGCGGTAGGTGCAGTGCAGGCCGACCTCGACACCGCCGCCCATCGCCGCACCGTTGTAGTACGCGAACGTCGGGACCGCGAGGCCGGAGAGCCGGCGGAAGACGTCGTGGCCACCCTTGCCGATGGCCAGCGCGTCGTCGTGGTTCTTCAGCAGCTCGACGCCCTTGAGGTCGGCGCCGACCGCGAAGATGAACGGCTTGCCGGTGATGCCGACACCGGTGATCGCACCCTCGGCAGCCTCCTTCTCGACCTGGTCGACGGCGGCGTTCAGGTTCGCCAGCGACTGCGGTCCGAAGGTGGTCGGCTTGGTGTGGTCCAGGCCGTTGTCCAGCGTGATGAGGGCGAAGCGGCCCGCACCGGCCGGAAGGTCCAGGTGGCGTACGTGCGCCTGGGTGACGACCTCGCCGGGGAACAGCTCGGCCGCGCCCTTCAGAAGCTCAGTGGTGGAGCTCACTTGTTGCCTCCGGTGAAGTTCGGGTTCTCCCAGATGACCGTCGCGCCCATGCCGAAGCCGACGCACATGGTGGTGAGGCCGTAGCGGACCTCCGGCTGCTCCTCGAACTGGCGGGCCAGCTGCGTCATCAGACGCACACCCGAGGAGGCCAGCGGGTGCCCGTAGGCGATGGCGCCGCCGTACTGGTTGACGCGCGCGTCGTCGTCGGCGATGCCGTAGTGGTCGAGGAAGGCGAGGACCTGGACGGCGAACGCCTCGTTGATCTCGAACAGGCCGATGTCGTCGATGGTCAGCCCGGCCTTGGCGAGGGCCTTCTCGGTCGACGGGATCGGACCGTAGCCCATGACCTCCGGCTCGACACCCGCGAAGGCGTAGCTGACGAGGCGCATCTTGACCGGGAGGCCGAGCTCGCGGGCGACGTCCTCGGCCGCGAGCAGCGAGGCGGTGGCGCCGTCGTTGAGGCCCGCGGCGTTTCCGGCGGTGACCCGGCCGTGGGCACGGAACGGGGTCTTCAGACCGGCGAGGGACTCCAGGGTGGTGCCCGGACGCATCGGTTCATCGGCGGTGACCAGGCCCCAGCCCGTCTCGCCGGCCTCGGCGTTGGTGCGGCGCACGGAGATCGGCACCAGGTCCTGCTGGATCTTGCCGTTGGCGTACGCCTTGGCGGCCTTCTCCTGCGAACGGACCGCGTACTCGTCGGCGCGGAGCTTGGTGATCTGCGGGTACCTGTCGTGCAGGTTCTCCGCGGTCATGCCCATGAACAGGGCGGACTCGTCGACCAGCTTCTCCGACACGAAGCGGGGGTTCGGGTCCACGCCCTCGCCCATGGGGTGGCGGCCCATGTGCTCGACACCACCGGCGACGACGACGTCGTAGGCGCCGAAGGCGATGGAGCCGGCCGTCGAGGTGACGGCGGTCAGCGCGCCCGCACACATGCGGTCGATGGAGTAACCGGGGACGGACTGCGGCAGGCCGGCCAGGATTCCGGCGGTGCGGCCCAGCGTCAGACCCTGGTCACCGATCTGCGTGGTCGCGGCGATGGCGACCTCGTCGATCCGCGCGGGGTCCAGGTCCGGGTTGCGGCGCAGCAGCTCCCGGATGGCCTTCACGACGAGATCGTCGGCGCGGGTCTCGTGGTAGATGCCCTTCGGGCCCGCTTTGCCGAACGGGGTGCGGACGCCGTCGACGAAGACGACGTCCCGGATGGTACGAGGCACGGTGGCTCTCCTCCAGGGTGCGGGATGGCACTGCTGCGGGGCACGCCCACCGGCGTGCCACCCCCTCATGCTACTTGTGGGTAACCACACTGCCCACCCCTTGCGACGGGAGCGGCGAAGGTCACATGCGGACGGCGTCGGTGCGGAGGCCGTTTCGCCCCAGGAGCCGGACGGGCCGGAGGTGCCGCGAATGCCGGACGGGACGGCCGCGGGGCCGGTCGTCGGCGGTGCCGTGAGCGGCGGTCGTGTCGGCGGCGCCGTGAACGCCGATCGCCGGACGGGGCGCAGGAAGAGCCCGTCCGGCGATCAAGGACGTGGTGCGGTCGGAGGTCGCGCAACCTGGCGTGAATACGACCCTCGTCGGCGAGCCCTCAGGCCGCCGACGTCAGCGCGCGGACCAGGAGCGGGGTGACGTGTTCGATCTGCCAGCGTCGCGCCCCGTACCCGGTGAGCGCCGTCTCGATGGCGTCCGGGGTCGGGTTCCTGGGCGGCTCCCAGCAGACCCGGCGCACCGTGTCCGGGGTGATGAGGTTCTCCTGCGGCATGTGCAGACGCTCGGCGAGCTCCGACACGGCGGTACGGGCGGCCGAGAGCCGGGCCGCGGCCGCCGGGTCCTTGTCGGCCCAGGCGCGGGGCGGCGGCGGACCGGCGACGGTCTGGCCGGGCTGGGGGAGTTCCGAGTCCGGCAGCGCCTTGGCCCGGTCGACGGCCGCCTGCCACTGCTCCAGCTGCCGCCGTCCCATGCGGTGGCCGAACCCGGGCAGGGCGGTGAGCGCGTGGAGGTTCGGCGGGAGCGCGAGTGCGGCCTCGACGATCGCGGCATCGCCCAGGACCTTGCCGGGGGAGACGTCCCGGCGCCGGGCGATCTCGTCGCGGGCGGTCCACAGCTCCCGTACCACCGCCATCTGGCGGCGGCGGCGGACCTTGTGCATGCCGGAGGTGCGGCGCCACGGGTCCTTGCGCGGGGGAGCGGGCGGTGCCGAGGCGATCGCGTCGAACTCCTCCCGCGCCCACTCCAGCTTGCCCTGCCGGTCGAGCTCGTCCTCCAGGGCGTTGCGCAGATCGATCAGCAGCTCGACATCGAGCGCCGCGTAACGCAGCCACGGGTCGGGCAGCGGGCGGGTGGACCAGTCGACGGCGGAATGGCCCTTCTCCAGGGAGTAGCCGAGCACGTTCTCGACCATGGCACCGAGGCCGACCCGCGGGAAGCCGGCGAGGCGTCCGGCCAGCTCCGTGTCGAAGAGTCCGGTGGGGGTCATCCCTATTTCGCGCAGACAGGGCAGGTCCTGGGTGGCGGCGTGCAGAATCCACTCGCTGCCGTGCAGGACCTCTCCGAGCCCCGACAGGTCGGGGCAGCCGACCGGGTCGATCAGTGCGCTGCCCGCGCCGGCGCGGCGCAGCTGCACGAGGTAGGCGCGCTGGCCGTAGCGGTAGCCGGAGGCGCGCTCCGCGTCGACGGCCACCGGGCCGGAGCCCGCGGCGAAGGCCGCGATCACCCGGGCGAGGGCGTCGTCGGAGGCCACCACCGGGGGAATGCCCTCGCGCGGTTCGAGCAAGGGGATCGGCGCCGGGGCGACGTCGTCCGGGGGGGCGCCCCCGGTGGTTCGCAGTGAAGTGTCTGCTGCGGTCTCTTGGGCGTCGGTCACGTGTCAAGGGTATCCGTGTAAGTGCGGCGCCCGGGGGAGGTTACATTCGGGGACCGGGGGCCGATGCTGTTAAACACCCCGGGCGCCAGGGCGCGCCGGCCAGCGGGGGGGGCGGGGTGAGGTGGAGTTTGC
>NZ_JBIWOS010000003.1:174854-343290 GCF_044767885.1 Streptomyces sp. NPDC101194 | reverse complement strand
GGGTTCGCTGTTTGGGGCGGGGGGGGTGCTGGGGGGGGTGGTGATCGTTTCTGGGTTTACGGGTTGTGGGCGCCCCCCGCCCCGGTCCGGTCCCGCCCCCGGGCGCCGATGCATGTAAACCAGCCGGTCCGCAAGGCCGCGCGGACCTGCCTGGGGGCAGGGATCAGTGGATGATGCCCGTTCGCAGGGCGACGGCGACCATCCCGGCACGGTCTCCGGTGCCGAGCTTGCGGGCGATTCGTGCGAGGTGGCTCTTGACGGTCAGGGCGGACAGGCCCATGGAGACGCCGATGGCCTTGTTGGACTGGCCCTCGGCGACCAGCCGGAGGACCTCGACCTCGCGGCCGGACAGTTCGCGATAGCCGCCCGGGTGGCTCGGGGTGCCGGGAGGCCGGCGGTGCATACGGGCGGCATTGGCGCCGATGGGGGCGACGCCGGGACGGGTGGGGTGGCCGATGTTGGTTCGGGTGCCGGTGACGACGTAGCCCTTCACGCCGCCCGCGAGGGCGTTGCGTACGGCGCCGATGTCGTCGGCGGCGGAAAGGGCGAGGCCGTTCGGCCAGCCGGCGGCTCGGGTCTCGGACAACAGGGTCAGCCCGGAACCGTCGGGCAGGTGGACGTCGGCTACGCAGATGTCGCGTGGATTGCCGACGCGGGGACGGGCCTCCGCGATGGACGACGCCTCGATGACGTCACGTACTCCGAGTGCCCACAGATGGCGGGTGACGGTGGAACGGACGCGCGGGTCGGCCACGACGACCATGGCCGTCGGCTTGTTCGGGCGGTAGGCGACCAGGCTTGCGGGCTGCTCTAGGAGAACGGACACCAGGCCTCCTGGGGAGTGGCGGGACGGGCCGGCTCGGGGATGAAGCCGGGGCGAACCGTGCTTGAAGGGTCATTGACCTCTTCGGCAGCAGACCCGTCCTCCTTTAGGGGAAGATCACGATTTGCTGAGTAACAATTAGGGCAAATCGGACATGCGATCGATTGTACGAAAAAAATGCCGGCAGCGCCGCGTTTTACGTCACGCGGTGTTACCGGCCTTCGACGGTGAGGCTTCAAAGAGCCTGGGGGCCGCGGCGCTGGGGGAGCGTCACCACCGCCGCGTCGGCGGGACCCGACGGAGGCAGCCCGGCGATCTGGCACAGTAGGTCGCCCCACGCCATGAGATGCGCCGCGGTGTCCGGCACCCCGCCGCGGCCCTCGCGCGGTGTCCATGACGCCCGGATCTCGATCTGCGTCGCCGGACGCCTCGTGGCCAGCGCGCCGAAGTAGTGCGACCCCGCCCGCGTCACCGTGCCGCCGGCCTCCCCGTACGACAGGCCGCGCGCCTCCAGCGCGCCGGTCAGCCACGACCAGCACACCTCCGGCAGCAGGGGATCGGAAGCCATCTCCGGCTCCAGTTCGGCCCGCACGAGAGTCACCAGGCGGAAGGTCCCCTGCCAGGCCTCGTGCCCGGCCGGGTCATGGAGCAGCACGAGACGGCCGTCCGCGAGATCGTCCTCGCCCTCGACGACCGCGGCCTCCAGGGCATACGCGTACGGAGCGAGCCGCTTGGGCGGCCGTGTCGACTCCACCTCCAGCTCCGGGCGGAGTCGCGCCGAGTGCAACGCGTCCACCGCCGACCGGAAAGCGGGCGGGACGGAACCACCCTCCGCGCTGTCCTTGCTGTCAGCGCCATCGGATTGATCGGAGAACTGTCCCTGAGCCGGAGCCATGCGGGGAAGAGTAGGCGGAACCGGAGCCTCGCGCAGGGAGGGACACCCGGGCGGGCCCGGCGGCTTACGGCTTCGTGCGAAGATTCTGGGTGTGAGTGCCAACGATCGCCCCATGGGCCAGCAGACGAAGACATCCGCCACCCATGAGTCGGCGTTCCTGAAGGCGTGCCGCCGCGAGCCGGTGCCGCATACACCGGTCTGGTTCATGCGCCAGGCCGGACGTTCGCTTCCGGAGTACCTCAAGGTCCGCGAGGGCATCCCGATGCTCGACTCCTGCATGATGCCGGAGCTCGTCGCGGAGATCACGATGCAGCCCGTGCGCCGCCACAAGGTCGACGCCGCGATCTACTTCAGCGACATCGTCGTACCGCTCAAGGCCATCGGCATCGACCTCGACATCAAGCCCGGCGTCGGACCGGTCATCGCCGACCCGATCCGCACCCGCGCCGATCTGGCCCGGCTGCGCGACCTCACCCCCGAGGACGTCGGCTACGTCACCGAGGCCATCGGCCTGCTCACCGCGGAACTGGGCGCGACCCCCCTGATCGGCTTCGCGGGCGCGCCCTTCACCCTCGCCAGCTATCTCGTGGAGGGTGGCCCGTCGCGCAACCACGAGCACACCAAGGCCCTGATGTACGGCGACCCGCAGCTCTGGGCGGACCTGCTCGACCGGCTCGCCGAGATCACCGGCGCCTTCCTCAAGGTGCAGATCGAGGCGGGCGCCTCGGCCGTCCAGCTCTTCGACTCCTGGGTGGGCGCGCTGTCCCCCGCCGACTACCGGCGTTCGGTGCTGCCCGCGTCGGCGAAGGTCTTCGAGGCCGTCGCCCCGTACGGGGTCCCGCGCATCCACTTCGGTGTCGGCACCGGCGAACTCCTCGGACCGATGGGCGAGGCGGGCGCGGACGTCGTCGGCGTCGACTGGCGGGTCCCGCTGGACGAGGCCGCGCGCCGGGTCGGCCCCGGCAAGGCGCTCCAGGGCAACCTCGATCCCGCCGTGCTGTTCGCGCCGACGGCCACGGTGGAGGAGAAGGCCCAGGAGGTACTGGACGCGGCCGCCGGCCTGGAGGGGCACGTCTTCAACCTGGGCCACGGTGTGATGCCGTCGATGGACCCCGACGCCCTGACACGGCTCGTGGAGTACGTGCACGAGCGGACCGCGCGCTGATCGGCGCGGGGGAGCCGGGCACCGTGACTCAGGCGGTGCCCGCCCTCCGCACCGCTGCCACCGCCTTGCGGGCCGCCACCAGGATCGGGTCCCAGACCGGGGAGAACGGCGGGGCATAGCCCAGGTCCAGGGCGGTCATCCGGTCCACCGTCATCCCGGCGGTGAGCGCCACGGCCGCGATGTCCACGCGCTTGGCCGCCCCTTCCCGGCCCACGATCTGCACACCGAGCAGCCGCCCCGTGCGGTACTCGGCGAGCATCTTCACCGTCATGGGCCGCGCCCCCGGGTAGTAGCCCGCCCGGCCCGTCGACTCGATCGTCGCCGTGACGAAGCGCAGCCCGACCGCGCGGGCGTCCTTCTCGCGCAGCCCGGTGCGGGCGATCTCCAGATCGCACACCTTGCTCACCGCGGTGCCCACCACACCCGGGAACGTCCCGTACCCGCCGCCCACATTGGCCCCGATGATCTGGCCGTGCTTGTTGGCATGGGTGCCGAGCGCGATATGACGGGTGCGGCCCGCCACCAGGTCGAGGACCTCGACGCAGTCGCCGCCCGCCCAGATGTTGTCGTGCCCGACCACCCGCATCGACAGATCGGTGAGCAGACCGCCGTGCGGGCCCAGCGGAAGGCCGACGGCGCGCGCCAGCGTCGTCTCCGGCTCCACGCCGATGCCGAGCACCACCACGTCCGCCGGGCAGGAGGCATCGCCGGTGGCGACCGCGTGGACCCGGCCGTCCGGTCCGGTGCGGATCCCGGTGACCTCGGCCCCGTTGACCGTGGTGATGCCCAGGCCGTCCATCGCCTCGTGGACCAGCCGCCCCATGTCGGGGTCGAGCGTGGCCATCGGCTGCTCGCCCCGGTTGAGCACGGTGACCTCGAAGCCGCGCTTCAGCATCGCCTCCGCCATCTCGACGCCGATGTAGCCCGCTCCGACGACGACCGCCCGCCTGCGTCCCGGCGCCAGGTCCAGCGAATCCAGCAGCGCCTGCCCGTCGTCCAGCGTCTGCACTCCGTGCACGCCGGGCGCGTCCATGCCGGGCAGCGCCGGACGCACCGGCCGGGCACCGGTCGCGATCACCAGTTTGTCGAAGGCCGTCCAGTACGTCTCGCCGGTCTCCCGGTCCAGCGCCCGCACCCGCTGCCCGGCGACATCGATCTCCGTGACCTCGGTGCGCATCCGCAGGTCGATGTCGCGGGCCCGGTGCTCCTGCGGTGTACGGGCGATGAGGTCGTCCCGGTCGGTGACATCGCCGCCGACCCAGTACGGGATGCCGCAGGCGGAGTACGAGGTGAAGTGGCCGCGCTCGAAGACGACGACGGCCAGTTCGTCGGGGCCCTTGAGCCTGCGGGCCTGGGACGCGGCGGACATGCCCGCCGCGTCACCGCCGATGATCACCAGTCGCTCCGCCGTCATGCCTGGTCCCTTCGACCTGGAGTCCGAAGGGACCACGCTACGACGCCGGAGGTGCGGACGAGGGCTGCGACGGCTCGGACACATGTGGCGCACGGCGCGCGACCGACCGGCTGCGCAGCAGCCGCCACAGCAGCAGGAGTACGGCGACCGCGGCCAGGAACGGGGCCGCGGCACCGACCGCCATCGCGAGCCACCGCAGCATCGTGACGAACGCGTGCCAGCCGCCGCCGAGCGCGTCCAGGAAGCCGGGGTCGTCGTCACCGCCCTTCGTCGTCGCCTCCGGCTCGGACAGATCGAGGGTGATCGTGGCCAGCGTGGTGCGGTCCTTCAACGACGCCTGCCGGGCGAGCAGCGACTCCAAGGACGCCTGACGGCTGCTCAGTTCTCCTTCCAGCGCGACCACGTCGGTGAGCTTCTCGGCCCGGTCCATCAGCTTGCGCACTCGTGCCACGCTCGCCCGCTGGGTGGCGATCCGGCTCTCCACGTCGACCACCTGGTCGGTGACGTCCTTCGCGGACGACGTGCGCGAGAGCAGCTTCCCGGCGCCCGCGAGATCGCGCAGGACCGCGTCGTACTCGCCCTGTGGGACACGCAGCACGATATGTGACATTTCACGTGTGTCGTCGACCCGTTCGGTCTCCTCGCCCGCCACCAGGCCGCCCGCGCCCTCCGCGACCGAGCGGGCGGTCGCCGCGGCCTTCGGCACACTCTTCACCTCCACCGAGAGCGAGGCGGTACGGATGACATGGCCGGCGACGGGCAGGGTATCGGGCTTCTTCCGCTCCGCAGGCGAACCGCCCGCCTCCTGCGGGCCCTGTGCCGCCTTGCCGTCCGCGGCGTCCGCGGCACTCCGCTCGCCCGCGGCGACCGCCTTCTTGCTGTCGCCGGAACTCGTATCGCTCGCGCTGTCGGAGGCGCCGCAGCCGCCGAGGGCGAGGAGCCCGGCCAGCAGCCCGGCGGCCAGGACCGTGCGTGAACGACGGACGGATGAACGGCCGGAATGCCGGTCTGTCTGCATAACTGCTCCCCCGGGACGGGTGGTTGATGGTGCCGGTTCGACGTGCGGGGCAGGGGTGCGGGTTGCCCGATACCGGTTTCGAAGCGGTCACGTTCAGGACTCGGATGAGGTTTGAGAGAGTGGGGGCATGCAGCGTTCACACAACCGCGCGGACACAGGTACGGGTCATGTCGTCGTCATCGGCGGTGGCATCGCCGGGCTCGCCGCCGCTCACCGGCTCCTCGGGGCCGGGCTGCGGGTCACCCTCCTGGAGGCCACCGACCGGCTCGGCGGCAAGCTCATGACCGGTGAGATCGCGGGGACCCGGGTCGACCTGGGTGCCGAGTCGGTGCTCGCCCGGCGCCCGGAAGCGGTCGCCCTGGCGCGCGCCGTCGGGCTCGGCGACCGCCTCCAGCCACCTGCCACCGCCACCGCGTCGGTCTGGACGCGCGACGCCCTGCGGCCCATGCCCAAGGGGCATGTGATGGGCGTACCGAGCGACCCGGCGGCGCTCGGCGCGGTCCTCTCACCGGAGGGCCTCGCCCGCATCGCGCAGGAGCGCGACCTCACCCCGACCCCCGTCGGCGACGACGTCGCGGTCGGTGCGTACGTCGCCGACCGGCTGGGCCGCGAGGTCGTCGACCGGCTCGTGGAGCCGCTGCTCGGCGGGGTGTACGCGGGTGACGCCTACCGGATCTCGATGCGCGCCGCCGTGCCCCAGCTCTTCGAGGTGGCACGGGAGGGCGGTTCACTGCTCGACGGTGTCCGGCGCGTCCAGGAACGCGCAGCCGCCCGGCAGCAGACCGGACCGGTGTTCCAGGGCATCGACGGCGGCATCGGCACCCTGCCGTCCGCGGTCGCCGACGCCGTGCGCGCGGCGGGCGGGGAGATCCTGACCGCCACCCCCGTCCTCGGCCTGACCCGTACCGCCGACGGCTGGGACGTTCGCACGGACGCCCGGGTGATCACCGCCGACGGCATCGTGCTGGCCGCGCCCGCCTGGTCCGCATCGACCCTGCTCGCCGCCGAGTCCCCGGCCGCCTCCGCCGAGCTCGCCGGTGTCGAGTACGCGTCGATGGCGCTGGTGACCATGGCGTTCCGCCGCTCCGACGCGGCCGCCACCGACGCGCTCGACGGGCGCTCCGGCTTCCTCGTGCCCCCGGTGGACGGCCGCACCATCAAGGCCTCCACCTTCTCCACCCACAAGTGGAACTGGGTCGCCGACGCCGCCCCCGACCTGTTCTTCCTGCGCACCTCCGTCGGCCGGTACGGCGAGGAGGACCACCTGCACCGTGAGGACGGCGAACTGGTCGACGTGTCGCTGCGCGATCTCGGTGCGGCGACCGGACTGACCGCGAAGCCGGTGGACACGGAGGTCACCCGGTGGATAGGCGGACTGCCCCAGTACCCCGTGGGCCATCTCTCCCGCGTCGCCCGGATCCGCGACGAGGTCGCCAAGCTGCCCGCGCTGCGGGTCTGCGGAGCGGTCTACGACGGCGTCGGCATCCCGGCGTGCATCGCCAGCGCCCACCGTGCCGCCGACGAGATCGTCCGCGACATCTCGGGCGGTTCCGGGGAAGAGATCATCGCCACGCCGACCCTGGTTCAGGGCACTCGGAGCGAGGCGGGACAATAGCCGTATGAGTGCGCCCGAGAAGATCCCCAACGCCGGCAAGAAGGCCAAGGACCTCAACGAGGTCATCCGCTACACCCTCTGGTCAGTCTTCAAGCTCCGCGACGTCCTGCCCGCGGACCGCGCCGGTTTCGCCGAGGAGGTCCAGGAGCTGTTCGACCAGCTCGCCGCGAAGGACATCACGGTCCGAGGCACCTACGACGTGTCGGGCCTGCGTGCCGACGCCGACGTCATGATCTGGTGGCACGCCGAGACCGCGGACGAGCTGCAGGAGGCGTACAACCTCTTCCGGCGCACCAAGCTGGGCCTGGCGCTCGAGCCGGTCTGGTCGAACATGGCGCTGCACCGCCCCGCCGAGTTCAACAAGTCGCACATCCCGGCGTTCCTGGCCGACGAGACGCCGCGCAACTACATCAGCGTCTACCCGTTCGTGCGCTCCTACGACTGGTACCTGCTGCCCGACGAGGACCGCCGCCGCATGCTCGCGGACCACGGCAAGATGGCCCGCGGCTACCCCGATGTCCGGGCCAACACCGTTGCCTCCTTCTCGCTCGGCGACTACGAGTGGATCCTCGCCTTCGAGGCCGACGAGCTGTACCGGATCGTCGACCTGATGCGCCACCTGCGGGCCTCCGAGGCGCGGATGCACGTCCGTGAGGAGGTTCCGTTCTACACGGGACGCAGGAAGTCGGTCGCAGACCTGGTGGCAGGGCTCGCGTAGCGAGCGGGCTCCGACCACCCCGGCCCGGAAGATCAGACGGCGGGCGCCGGCGCGTTCCGCGCTGCCCGTCGTTCCAGCGACACCGGGTTCGGCTCCGGGTTCGCCGCAGGCACCGGCCTGCGGCGACCCCGGAACCCACAGCGACTGTCAGGCTTCACCGGAGGCTCAACGTGATCGCGGCGCCGATGCCGCCGAGGCACAGCGCGAAGGCGGCTTCGTACCAACCGCCCTTTCCCCAGCGGAAGGGACGGTCGAGGGCCAGCCGCCCGGGGCCGATGGCGCAGACGGCGAGTGCGACGACCGCGATGCACACGTTGTACTCCATGCCACCGTCCGTTTCCCACAGGCCGTGTGCCGCCGTGACAGTCACCATGGCGTTGATCATCACGCCGATCAGGGCAGCCGCCGCCAGCGGCGTGAACAGGCCCAGAGCCAGGCCGGCGCCTCCCAGCAGCTCGGAGCAGCCGCCGACGGCGGCGTAGACCGTTCCGGGCCGGTAGCCCAGCGCGGCGAAGCCCTTGCCCGTGTAGGTGAGGCCTTCGCCACCGAACAGCCCGAAAAGTTTCTGAGCGCCGTGCCCTGCCATCAGCAGGCCGAACGTGACCCTGATGAGAAGCAGCCCGCAATCGCCGGCAGACACCGCAGGCCCGGTGCGGACCCGGCCCGGCGGCTCGGGTGGGGCGCGCAATTGTTCGGCTGTGTACTTCACCGGAGGCTCTCTTCCGCCCCGAGGTCCCGGGCGGTGCCGACCGACCGCCGAGAAAACGGCGGGGCAGGTCCTTCCGTCACGATGGCGTGTGCTGTGCGACGCCATGCGCGGAAGACCGCGACGCTGCCGGGACGCAGCAGGAACGGGGGAGTCGGCCGGACTGTCGTCGCCGTTCTCGTGCCAGTCCGGACAGGCCGCCGGTCATTCTCGTCAGGTAAGAAGTGTCGTCGGCTTCTCCATCCATCATCACCCCCGTGCGCCCCCGATGCCGAGCCCGTGGACCGGGGAGGGAGCGCTCCGTGCGATGCTGCCGCTCCTGCGTCCGTCCCCGCCCTCACACGGACCGGAGCGGAAGCCGGACGGCCGGGTGGTGATCAGCTGCTGGGGGGACGCCTGACGCCGAGCGCGGCACGCAGTGCAGGATCGTGCACGGCGCGTACGCCCCGTACGGCCATCGCCGCCAGGACGTCGTGGTCCGCGTCCGACACCGAGGTCTCGTTCGCTGCCAGCAGCCGCCGACCGGCGGGCGAGGCCCAGGAGCTGTACGGATGGACCTCCATCCGGGCGATGGCCAGACATCCCACGGTCAGCGCGAGCGGCAGTCCGAACCAGACGAGCATGGACACCACCGGGCCGTCGGGGCGCGCCTCCTGACCGGGCATCAGCAGTGCGGCAGCGCCCGTCGCGACCACCAGCAGGGCCGCTCCGCGCACCGCACGGACCGCGGCCGCGACATCGGTCCCGACGCCGCCGGGGACGGCCAGCCCCGCGGCGACGAGCCGGTCGGCCAGGGCGCGCACGGTGTCGGCGGCCGCCGCGGCCGTCCGTACCGGAGGAATGCGGGACTGGCCCAGGGGCCCTATCGCGCGGATCACCATGCGCTCCATGTCGTCCCGGCCCTCGGGGTCGACGACCGTCGCCCAGCCGGTGTGGGCGAGCAGCAGGCGACGCCGCAGATGCATGGTGACCAGCGCCAGGTCCACCACCCGATGCGGGCCGCCCGCCAGGAACGCGGTCTCGTACAGGGTCAGTTCATGACCGTCCGCCCCCGTTCGCACGGCATCCGGCGGCGTGTCCGGCAGCAGTCCGGTGCGGACGGAGACGAGACAGAGCCGGACACACGAGACCGCCGCCGCACCCCATGCGACCAGCAGAAGGAGAACCCAGAGCAGCGGCTTCCTCTTCGGGAGGGATGGCGGAACGCCATGGCCTGTCCATCATGCGGACCGTGCGGCGCCGCGGGTGAAGGCGCGGGGCACCGCAGGCGCTCAGGAACTGCTGCCGCAACTGGAACCCCCACCACCGCAACTGGAACCCCCGCCACCGCAGCTGGAACCGCCACCACCGCAGCTGGAACCGCTGCTGCCGGAACAACTGGAGCCGCTCGACCCGCCGCAGCCGGATGCCGAGCCGCAGTTCGACCCCGAACCGCTCCCGCCACCGCTGCCCCCGTCGCCGGAACTCCCGCAACCTCCGCTGCCGGGGCTGGTACCGGCGCACCACACCAACGGTGCGACGAACAGGTTCGAGGAGTCCGTCGACGCGTGCGAGGCCGAACCCGGACCCGCGGTCGGGGGCCGCCCGGCCGGGCGCATCCTGGCCGCCGCGATCAACTGCGTCCGCAGTACGGGGTCGGGGAGGGCGCGCAGTCCGAGTGTGGCCACCAGGTGGGCCGGCTGCGGGTCGTACGCGTGGGCGGCGCGGTACGCCTCGGCCGCCCGCCGCCCCGGCTTGGTGACGCGCCCCCGGGCGATGCCCGCGCAGACGAAGCCGATCGGGAAACCGATGATCAGGGCCGGGAGGACCTGGAAGAGGAAGGGTACGGAGACGTCCATCTCGGGCGAGTCGTCGGCCATGGACTGCATGGCCGTCACCACGACGCCGAGCGGGATGGCCAGCAGACAGACCAGGCCCTGCGCGACGCCCCAGCGACGCCACACGCGGGTCGTCGTGGGCGGGGCCAGCAGACCGCGGGCCGCGAGGCCGTCGCCGATCTCCTGCACCGCGGGGTGCCGCATCACCGCGTCGCGCAGCGCGTGCAGGGCGCCGCTCGGAGCGGTGGCATGTGTCCGGAGCACCGCGCGCTCGACCGGGTCACGGGCGTCCACCTGCTCGACGGCGACGATGCCGGGGCCGCCGACGGTGAGCCGTCCGTCCGTGTGCATCGCGGTGAGCGTGGTGTCCACGACCCTGCCCGGCCCGCCGTTCAGGAAGGCGACTTCGAGGAGATCGTGGACGGAGCCGCCGGGCCCGCCGCGGGCACGGGCGAGTCCCACGACCAGGAGGACGGAGGAGACCGCTGTGGCGAGGTCCACCAGCAGTGCGAGTGTGTTCGTGCAGGTCATCCTCCAGTCACCTTCCGACCAGGGCCGCGCGGGCCGCCCGTACCAGCCGGGTGGTGCGGTGCGGCGGTCGCGCGCCGGCCCGGTCCTGCCACCAGTGGGTCAGCCGGCGCCGTGCCGCGTCGTCGGCGGGCCGGCCGGCGATCAGCAGGTCCTCGGCGAAGTCCAGTGCGTCGCGCCGGTATCCGGCGGACATGGGACGGGTCCTGGCGTACGCGAGGAAGGCGTCCCGGTACCCGGCGCCCAGGATCTGCGGCAGTTCGGGGGCCACCTTGGCGACCACCCCGGCCCGCTTGGCCGCCAGCGCCCGGCTCTGGATCCCGAGACGGTGGTGGTCGAAGCCGTGCGGGGCGGGCGTGCCCGCGACGAGGGCGGAGAGCAGAGCGGTCTGGGCGACCGCGACCCGGTCGCGCGCCGAGTCGGGGTGCTCGGACCCCTCGGCGCCCGGGGCGGGCCGGGTCGCGCTCCCTCCGCCGGATCGGACCGGGACGCTGCGGGCGGCCGCCCGGTCCAGCGTGGCGCGGATCGTCGTGAGTTCGTCCGCCAGCTCCGCGGCGGGCGGGAAGTCGTCGTCCCGTTCCAGCAGCACACCGGGCGGGTCGACCCGGGAACGGAGTTCGGCGAGGACGTCGAGGACGGGCCGGGTGACCGGGTGGGCGTGGGTGTCGTGCCAGACGCCGTCCTTCTCGACGCCCCCCGCCACATGCACGTACGCGATGGCCTCCACCGGCAGCTCGTCGAGCGCGGTGGCCGGGTCCTCCCCGCGGTTGACGTGGTTGGTGTGCAGATTGGCGACGTCGATCAGCAGCCGGACGCCGGTGCGCTCGACCAGCTCCGCCAGGAACTGCCCCTCCGTCAGCTCCTCGTCGGGCCAGGAGATCAGCGCCGCGATGTTCTCCAGTGCCAGCGGCACCGGCAGCGCGTCCTGCGCGATCCGTACGTTCTCGCACAGCACGTCCAGCGCGTCCCGGGTCCGGGGGACGGGGAGCAGATGGCCCGCTTCCAGTCCCGGCGAAGCGGTGCGCGGCCCCCCGGCGCGCACGAACGCGATGTGCTCGGTGACCAGCGGAGTGCCGAGCAGCTCGGCGCGGGCCGCGAGATCCGCGAGCCGGCCGGCGTCGGGGCGTTCGGCTCCGCCGAGGCCCAGCGCGACGCCGTGCGGGACGACGGTGACGCCGCGCTCCCTGAGCCGTACCAGCGAGTCGGGCAGATGACCGGTGCAGATGTTCTCCGCGACCGTCTCCACCCAGTCGATCCCCGGCAGTGCCTCGACCACGTCCGCGATCTCCGGCCGCCAGCCGATACCGATTCCCAGCCTCATGGCCTCCCCCTCCTCCACTCCGTGCAGGGCTGATGGCCCCGGCGAGCAGTGGTCAATCCGAACAGGGGGACGTTCAGAGGTTCATTTGAGGTTCCGTGTCCGGGGAGATCAGGACGACGGAACGGCGGAGGGGCGCGGGAAGGTCGACCGTCCCGCGCCCCTCCGCCGTTCCGCTCAGCCCCGCAGCGCGGGATGGTCGGCGACCACCGTGCACGACCCCGGGGCGATCTCGGTGAACCCGGCGTCGCGCACGACCGGGAGCCCGCTCGCCGTGAGTTCCCGCCAGTGATCCGCCTCGGGGGTGGCGACGGACAGCGGGAAGCCCGCCTCGCGCCACGCCTTGCGCTCCGTCTCCGACAGCTCCCACCAGGCGAGCTGTGCGCCGTGCCCGGCCTGTGCCATCGCTTTGCCGGCCGACATCTCCAGCTCCGGATTGAGCCAGAGCACCGGGCCCGCGAGGTCGGGCGCGGCCGGTGGCCGGGGGGCGTCCAGATCCGTCCCCGACACCTGGAGCTTCGCCAGTTCCTTCGGCCAGCCGTCGAGGGGCACCGGTGGGAAGACCCGGACCTCGGCGCTCTCGCCCGTGACCGTGAGGCCGGGCAGGGCGGACGCCTTGCGCCACTCCGCGCCGCGCGCCCGCCGCACCACCTTGCGGATCCGGGCGTCCTGCCAGTCCCGCATCGCCCGCGCCCACTCGCCCTCGCCGGCCGACCGCTCGTCGGAGAGCATCACGAGCACCGCGCGGGCGGCGGTCCGCAGCGCGTCGTTGCGCGCCGGGGGAGCCGTCTTCTCGATGTGCACGACCAGCGGCAGTACGTACTGCGGGGCCTCGTCGCGGCTCGTCCGCCCCGACCTGAAGGGGCTGTCCGCCACAGCGGTGCCGGACTCCGGCCGAGACGTGGTGGGGGATTCGGTCGGGAGTGCGGGGGTGTTGTTGTCGCTCACCCGGTCCAGTCTGCCAGCCGCCGAAAAAATGCTTCTTGGCGGAATGAATTGCTCCGGGTGAGGATGCAGCGCATGAAGAGCGATCTCTTTTCCAGCGAGAACCTGGCACAGCAGGCAACAGTCCCCGGTATGACCCTGCAGAACGCCAAATCCATCAAGTACGCCGTCAACGGTGAGATGCACGCCCGGCAGGGATCGATGATCGCGTTCCGCGGCGATCTGCAGTTCGAGCGCAAGGGGCAGGGCATCGGCGGGATGCTCAAGCGCGCCGTCACCGGTGAGGGGCTGCCGCTGATGGCGGTCCGCGGCCAGGGCGAGGCATGGTTCGCGCACGAGGCCGCGAACTGCTTCATCGTGGAGATGGAGCAGGGCGACGTCCTCACCATCAACGGCCGGAACGTGCTGTGTTTCGACGCCACGCTCTCCTACGAGATCAAGACCGTGAAAGGTGCCGGAATGACCGGCGGCGGCATCTTCAACAGCGTCTTCACCGGATACGGCAAGCTCGGGCTGATGTGTGAGGGCCACCCCATCGTGATACCCGTCACGCCCCAGCAGCCGGTGTGCGTCGACACGGACGCGGTGGTCGGTTGGAGCGCCAGTCTGACCACGTCGCTGCACCGCTCGCAGAGCTTCGGCTCGATGATGCGCGGCGGGTCCGGAGAGGCCGTCCAACTGCGTCTGGACGGTGAGGGCTTCGTGATCGTACGGCCCAGCGAGCTCAAGCAGGAGAAGGCATCGGCCAATTGAGACTGAGTGGGGTCGGCCGCCGGTACGGCCGGGGTGGGCCATGGGTACTGCGCGGGATCGACCTCGACCTGCCGCCGCAGGGCCTGGTCCGGATCGAGGGCGCCAACGGCACCGGCAAGTCCACGCTGTTGCGGCTGCTCGCCGGCATCGACACCCCGACGCAGGGCCGGATCTCCGGCCGCAGGCCCCGGACCGCGTACGTCCCCGAACGATTCCCAGCCGCCCTGCCGTTCACCGCGACCGGGTACCTCGTGCACCTCGGCCGGATCCACGGCCTGTCCACCTCGCAGGCGGCGGCGCGGGCGCAGTCGTGGCTCGTCCGCTTCGGGGCGGCCGGCCATGCCCGTACACCTCTCGCGGAACTCTCCAAGGGCACCAGCCAGAAGGTCGCCGTCGCCCAGGCGTTCCTCGCCGAACCGGAGCTGCTGGTCCTGGACGAGGCATGGACCGGCCTGGACGCCGAGGCCCGCGACGAACTGGACCGGGCGGTGGCCGAACGGGTCGCGGCGGGCTCCACCGTCGTCTTCGTCGACCACGATCCGCGCCGGCTCGCCGGGGCGGTCGACACCGTGTTCCGGGTCGAGGGGAACGGGCTCCTCGCCGTCCCCGTCGTACGGGCCGCGGAGCAGGGCCCGCGTGTACGGATCGACGTGGTGGGTCCCCGGGACGCCGCACTCCCCATGGACCTGCCGGGCGCACCCGAGCGCACGTCCACGCCCGACGGGGGCGTACGCCTCACGGTCGCGGCGGCACACTCCGACGCGCTGCTGGTCGCCCTGCTCACCGCGTGTCCTCCCTGGCACGTCCGGCGACTGACGCCCGCCCCGGCCGCCTTCGCCCCGGATCCCGCTGCCACCACCCCCGCGCCGGGTGGCCGTCCTACCCGAGAGGAACCATGACCGCGCTCCTCCGTTACCAGACGGACCTGCTCGTCCGCTCCCAGCGCTGGCTCGCGCCCGTACTGCTGTACGCGGCCTTCCTCGGCATCGGCGTGCAGTCGGGGCAGCCGGTTCTCGACTCGCTCGGGTACGCCGCAGCCGGGCTGCTGCCCGTCACCGCCTGGCTCGTCCAGCTCTGTGCCGGCCAGGAGCCGCCCGCCGCCCGGACCGTCGCCGCGGCGGCGGTGGGGGCGGCGCGTGTCCATCTGGCGGCCCTGCTCGCGGCGCTCGGATGTGCCGGGCTGCTGGGCGCGACCGGCACCTTGATCGTGGTGCTGATCAGCAAGCCGGCCAGCAGCGACAACGCCGTCCGGGTGCCGCTGCTGCCCGCCGGGCTCGCCGGTCTGCTCGCCGCCGCCTGCTGCGTGCTGCTGGGGGCGGTGGTCGGCGCACTGTGCACCCGGCCGCTGCTGCACCGGCGCGGGTGGTCCGTCCTCGCCACCGTGCTCACCGCCCTGCTGGCCCTGGTGACCAGCGGTTCGCCCGCGCATCAGGCCGTGACGGGTCTGGTCACCGGCTCGCGGACCGGCACGGTGCACATGCCGGTCCTGTCGCTGCTCGCGGCCACCGCCCTCGCGGCGGCGGCGGTCGCGCTCACCTGCAGACTCGCCTCACTGCGCGGCTGAGTAGGCTCCTGCACATGGACGAACGCAAGGACGAGCCGTACTGCGGGACACCCGCCGTCGCCCCCGCACCCGACGGAGCGGAGCCCGCGGCGGGACCTCCGTACGCCGAGTGCGTCCTGTGCCGGAGGCCGACCGAGTACCCCGAGTCCGTCAAGGGCATCACGCTCTGCCCGGTCTGCGCATGGCAGGAGGCCCAGCGCTCGGCGTGCTCGGGCTGACTCCGCCCGGTCAGCCGCGCATCAGGTCGGAGACCTTCACGAAGCGGTATCCGCGCCTGCGCAGCTCCGGGACCACCCGGCCCACCGCCTGGTCCGTGACCGGCGCCGCGCTGCGGGTGCAGTGCATGACGACCAGGGACCCGGGGCGCACCCCGTCCAGCACCTGCCGCGCCACCGCGTCCGCGTTCGTCGCGAACGCGTCGCCGCTGACCACGTCCCACTGCACCGCCGTGACCCGCTCGGGCGCGAGCGCGCGCCGCGCCGCGTCGTCGTAGCAGCCGCCGGGGAAGCGGAAGTACGGCACCACATGGCGCACACCGGCCTTCCGGAACGCGGCGAAGGCCCGTTCCACGTCGCCGCGCATGTCGCCCTTCGCCACGGTGGGCAGTCCGTAGCAGGGGGACGCGAAGGCGTGGTGGCTGTACGAGTGGTTGGCGACCTCGAAGAGCGGATCGGCGCCGATGGACCGGGCCTGTGCCGGGTACTCATCGGCCCAGCGTCCCGTCATGAACACCGTCGCGGGCACCTTCGACCTGCGCAGCAGCGCGATCAGTTCGGGGTTGTCGAAGTGCTCGCCCGCGGCCGCGCGCGGGCCCTCTTCGGCTGTCATGTCGGCGTCGAAGGTCAGCGCCACCACCTTCCCGCCCGTTCGTGCCCCGTGCGCGAAGACCGGCGTCAGCCCGCCCGGTGCCGGGGCCATCGTGGGGGGCTGCTTCGTCGCGGTGGGGGTCGGGCCCATGGACGGCGATGCCGAGGGGGCAGGAACGGCAGCGGGGGTACGCCCTCCGGCCGAGGGGTGGTCGGCGAGGGGCGTTCCACCGCTCCCGCAGCCGGCGAGACTGCCGAGTACCACACCCAGAACGGTCACGGCCGAAAGCTTTCGCGCACAGTTGATCACTTGCGGAAAATATCGGACTATCCCATGAAGGGGCGTGTGCGGCGCTCCTCCGCATCGAAGTCACGCCGGGATTCACCCGGGCCGTCGATCAGACGCTCCGCGGTGAAGCCGAGGAGCCGTCGCGCGGCCGTGGTGTCCACCGGCGCGGTACGTCCGGGCAGCGGGCGCAGCAGCCGGGCGGTCGGGTGATAGCGGCGCAGGAGCTCCTCCGTCGGGAACGGCACGAGCGTCTCGGGAGCGCACAGATGCACCGCGTGCGCGCCCGGGCCGGGTACGCCGAGGGCCGGCAGGGCGGCCCGTGCCCGCCGACCGCCCCGCACGTACCAGGCCACTGCCGCCGAACGGCCTCATCCGCGCACGGCGGACGGGGCGTTCACCAACTGGTAGGAGGGCTCGCCCCGGGCGGCGCGCGGGGAACGGGCGACAGCGGCCCGCTCCCCGCGCGCGTCAGCGGGTCAGCGCCACGGCCCCGTCACCGCGAACGTCGTCCCCGGCGTGTAGCAGTTGACGAACATCGTCCCGCCGTCCGGAGCGAAGGTGACCCCGGCGAACTCGCCCCACGCGGGCTCCTCGGGCGTCCCGATGTTCTGGCGGCCCCGCGCCATCGCGTACACCTCGCCGCCCCGCGTCAGGCCGAACACGTGCTGGGCACCGTCGCCGTCCTCGCACACCATCAGCCCGCCGTCGGAGGCCAGACAGATGTTGTCCGGGGATTCGCCGGGCAGTTGGACGTCCGTACCGGGACCGAAGACGATCACCAGCGTGAGGCGGCGCCGCTTCGGCTCGTACCGCCACACCTGGCCGTAATGGTCGGCCGCCGAACCCTGCGAGCTGTGCGCGAAACTGGAGACGAAGTAGACCGCGGACCCGCCCCAGTAACAGCCCTCCAGTTTCTGCGCGTGCGTGATGCCCTTCGGGCCGAAGTCCTGGAACCGGATCGGGGTCACGGCCGCCTGCGGATCCGGTACGGGCACCCACTCGACGCCCTCGAAGCTCGCGCCGGTCTCCTGGACTACGGAGAGGTCGGGGACGCCCGGCACCCGCATGGCCTCCAGACGGCCGCCCGCCCGCAGGGAGCCCGTCCCGCCGAGCGGCTTGTTCGGCAGGAAGCGGTAGAAGAGCCCGAACGGCCTGTCGAACGCGTCCTCCGTCTCGTACACGATCCCGCTCTTCGGATCGATCGCGACGGCCTCGTGCTGGAACCGGCCCATCGCGGTGAGCGGCACGGCGCCGGTGCGGCGCGGATCGGCGCCGTCCACCTCGAAGACGAAGCCGTGGTCCTTGGTGTAGCCGTTGGTACCGGCCCGGTCCTCGGTCTCCTCGCAGGTCAGCCAGGTGTTCCAAGGGGTGCGGCCGCCCGCGCAGTTCACCGCGGTACCGGCGATGGCGACGCGTTCGCCCAGGACGTTGTTGCGGCCGTCGAGTTCCAGGGCGGTGCAGCCGCCCTTGCCCATCGGGTCGTAGGTGAGGCCCTCGACGACCGGGACCGGGAGCCCGGCGGTGACGCGGTTCTCGTGGTTGCGGACCAGGCGGACGTGACCGTGCCGGCCCGCGAAGGCGGCCATCCCGTCGTGGTTGCCGGGGACCTGGCCCTCGCCGGAGCGGAGCGGGTCGCCCTCCCGGGACAGGACCCGGTAGCGGAAGCCCTTCGGGAGGTCGAGGAGCCCGTCGGGGTCGGGCACCAGCGGGCCGTAGCCGCTGTGTCCCCGGGCGGCGGCGGTACCCGCGAAGAGTTCGGAGAACGCCCCGGCGAAGGCGATCGAGGCAACGGCCGCGCCGCTGCCGGCCAGGACCTGTCGTCGTGTTGCGAGGTGTCGTGCTGCTGCTGATGACATGAGGCAACTCCCTGCTGGCGGACAGGAGAAGTGACCCGCATGTGTGTACCACGCGTATCGTCGCGCGGAAACCACGCGGGTCACGTGCCTCGTGCGTGTCACGGGCCCACGGGGGCCCGTGGGGTCAGGCCAGGGACGCGGTGAGCGTGATCGTCGTGCCCGTCAGTGCCTGGCTGACCGGGCAGTTCGCCTTGGCGTCCTCGGCGGCCTTGACGAAGCCCGCCTCGTCGAGTCCCGGCACCTCGCCCTGGACGGTGAGGTGAATACCGGTGATGCCGGTACCGGGCTGGAAGGTCACCTCGGCCCGGGTGTCCAGACGGGTCGGCGGGGTGCCGGCCGTGGCCAGACCGTTGGACAGCGCCATCGAGAAGCAGCTCGAATGGGCCGCCGCGATGAGCTCCTCGGGACTCGTCCTGCCGTTCGCCTTCTCCGCCCGCGACGGCCAGGAGACCTCGTACTCGCCGATGCCCGAGGAGTCGAAGGTGACGACGCCCTTGCCCTGGATCAGGTTGCCTTCCCAGACCGTGTGCGCCTGACGCGTGGTAGCCATGCTGGATCCCTTCAAATCAAACGGTGTGCGCGGTTGCTACGGGAGGCACGAGGCGCCCCGGGGCACCTCGAGTGATACGCCCCCGAAGGGTGTTACGCCCCGAACCTACTGCGCCACCAGGCCCTTCGCGTCGCGCGCCAGCGCCGTCAGCCGGGAGATCGCCCGGAAATACTTCTTCCGGTACCCGCCGTTCAGCATCTCCTCGCTGAACAGCCTGTCGAACGGGACACCGGAGGCGAGCACCGGGACCTCACGGTCGTACAGCCGGTCGGCGAGGACGACGAGCCGCAGCGCGGTCGACTGGTCCGGCACCGGCTGGACCTCGGTCAGACAGACCGCCCGCAGGCCGTCCGTCAGCGCCCCGTAGCGGCTCGGATGGACCCGGGCCAGATGGTCGAGGAGCGAGGGGAAGTCGTCCAGGCTGGCGCCCTCGGTGGCGTACGCGGCCCGGGTGACCTGTTCGTCGGAGTACGGCGCGGGGGCCTCGGGCAGCCCGCGGTGGCGGTAGTCCTCGCCGTCGATCCGCAGCGGACGGAAGTGCGCGGACAGTCCCTGGATCTCCCGCAGGAAGTCGGCGGCGGCGAACCGGCCCTCGCCGAGCTTGCCGGGCAGCGTGTTGGAGGTGGCGGCGAGCGCGACCCCCGCCTCGACGAGCCTGCTGAGCAGCGACGACACCAGGACGGTGTCGCCCGGGTCGTCGAGCTCGAATTCGTCGATGCACAGCAGCCGGTGCCCGCTCAGCGTCCGTACGGTCTGCTGGAAGCCCAGCGCGCCGACCAGGTTCGTCAGCTCGACGAACGTGCCGAACGCCTTCAGCGAGGGTGCGGCGGGCGTGGCGTGCCAGAGGGAGGCCAGCAGATGGGTCTTGCCGACGCCGTAGCCGCCGTCGAGATAGACCCCGAGAGGGGACGCGGGCGCCGCCGGCTTCCTGCTGAACCGCCCGCCCGTCGCCCGCCACCAGCCCTTCGAGGACGCGCCTCGCGCTCCCTTGTTCTTGCCGGAGCCGGTGGCATGCGCCCCGCCGAGCCCGGCCGCGAAGCCGCTCAGGACCTCGACCGCCTCGGCCTGGCTGGGCCGGCCCGCGTCCGGGACATAGGTATCGAAACGCACGGAGTCGAAACGCGGCGGCGGCACCATCTCGGCGACCAGTCGGTCGGCGGGAACGTGCGGTTCGAGCGCGCACAGGGACAGCGGGGCCGTTTCGGATATGGGGCTCTGCCCCGGCACGGCGGTGGAGGACGACACAACCGTCAAGTTTAAGGGCCGTGCCAGACTGCGGGGCATGCGACGCCTCTTCCCTGTGACCGACACGACACCGACCGATGACGAGGGGGAGTGGAGTCTGGACGATCTGGCCGATGTCTACGCCTACCCCGAGCAGGACGGTCCCTGGCTGCGCGCCAACATGGTCTCGACGCTCGACGGCGCCGCCCAGCACGACGGGCGCTCGCAGCCGATCTCGTGCGAGAGCGACATGCGGATCTTCGGCACGCTGCGCGGTCTGGCCGATGTGGTGGTGGCGGGGGCGGAGACGGTGCGGCTGGAGGGCTACCGGCCGGCCAGGGCCCGCGAGGCCTTCGCCGCACGCCGGGCCGCGGCCGGGCAGGGGCCCGCACCGGCGATCGCCGTGGTGAGCGGGAGCCTGGACCTGGACTTCTCGCTGCCGCTCTTCGTCTCGCCGCTCGTCCCGACCCTCGTGCTGACCGGCGCCGGAGCCCCTGAGGGGCGGATCGAGGAGGCACGGAGGGCGGGCGCCGAGGTGGTGATCGCGGGGGAGGGGGCCCGGGTGGACCCCGCCAGGGCCGTACGCGAACTGGCGGACCGGGGACTCAAGCGGCTGCTGACCGAGGGCGGGCCCAGGATGCTGGGCCAGTTCGTGGCGGCCGGCGTGCTGGACGAGCTCTGCCTGACCCTCTCGCCGATGCTGACCGCCGGAGACGCGCAGCGGATCGCCGGTGGCCCCTCGGTGGCTGTGCCGGAACGATTCGCCCTGGCATCGATGCTGGAAGAGGCCGGGTTCCTCTTCACCCGATACCGTCGGATCTGACCATCGGCGGAATTTACCGTTCCGCTTAGTTTCCGGTGGGCACAATTACTCTCGCAGACCCCGTGCAGGCACGGGGAAGGACGGTTTCAGCAGAGACCGGCGACGGTCACTGAAGCAGAAGGGCGCCCGTGGTGTTCACCAGCGTTTTGATGATCGAGAAGCCCCTCACTTCCGAGGACGTCGAGTTCGTCACCACCCTGCACGGGGAGGAGCGGACCTCTTTCGTCGTGCTCATGCAGCCGCGCGGTGACCAGGCCGATGTGCTGTTGCGGGCCATCGACGACCTGGCGATGGGAGAGCTGAAGGAGGCCGCCCGCGAGGGGGACGAGCCGGAGGGCAAGAATGCCAGGCAGTCCGCCGAACTGGCGCTCGAAGTGTCACTCGAAGCGCTGCGGCAGGCAGGCTCGGAAGCTGTCGGACAGGTGATCGAGGAGCACCCGCTGGACAAGCTGAAGTCCGTGGTCGACGACGCCGAGGCCGACGAGGTCATCGTGCTCACCGCGCCGCACTACGTCGAGGAGTTCTTCCACCGGGACTGGGCGTCGAGGGCCCGGCACAAGGTCGGCGTACCGGTGCTCAAGCTCTTCGCGCACAGCGAATAGGCTGTGGACGACTCGCATCGACATTTGGGGAGACATACGCATGGCACCCGGTATTCCTGCCGCCATGGAACGGCCGCACTTCATCGGCATCGGCGGCGCCGGAATGTCGGGCATCGCGAAGATCCTCACCCAGCGCGGCGCGAAGGTCGCGGGCAGTGATGCCAAGGAGTCGGGCACGGCCGAGGCGCTGCGGGCGCTGGGGGCGACCGTCCACATCGGGCACGCCGCCGCACATCTGGCGGACGACGCCTCGTGCGTGGTCGTCTCCAGCGCCATCCGCCCCGACAACCCGGAGCTGGTGCGCGCCGCCGAGCTGTCGGTCCCCGTCGTGCACCGCTCCGACGCGCTGGCCTCCCTGATGGGCGGCCTGCGCGCGATCGCGGTGGCCGGTACGCACGGCAAGACGACCACCACATCGATGCTGGCCGTCGCCCTGTCCGAGCTGAACCTCGACCCCTCGTACGCCATCGGCGGCGACCTCGCGGGCCCCGGCACCAATGCCGCGCACGGCGAGGGCGAGATCTTCGTCGCGGAGGCGGACGAGAGCGACCGCAGCTTCCAGAAGTACGACCCCGAGGTCGCGATCGTCCTCAACGTCGAGCTGGACCACCACGCGAACTACGCCTCGATGGACGAGATCTACGAGTCCTTCGAGACGTTCGCCGGCAAGATCGTTCCCGGTGGCACCCTGGTGATCTCCGCCGACCAGGCCGGTGCCGTCGAACTGACGAAGCGGGTGCGCGACCTCTCCTCGGTGAAGGTCGTCACCTACGGTGCGTCCGAGACCGCCGACGTACGCGTCCACAAGGTCACCCCGCGCGGTCTGACCAGTGAGGTCACGATCGTCCTGAACGGGAAGTACCTCACGTTCACGGTCTCCGTGCCCGGCCGCCACTACGCCCTCAACGCGGTCGCGGCCCTCGCCGCCGGTGTCGCCCTCGGCATCCCGGCCCACAACCTGGCCTCGGCCCTCGGCAAGTACACCGGCGTCAAGCGCCGCCTCCAGCTCAAGGGCGAGGCGGCGGGTGTGCAGGTCATCGACTCGTACGCGCACCACCCCACCGAGATGACCGCCGACCTCGAAGCGATGCGCGGTGCCGCGTCCGACGCCCGTCTCCTGGTCGTCTTCCAGCCCCACCTCTTCTCCCGCACCCAGGAACTCGGCACCGAGATGGGGCAGGCACTCGCACTGGCCGACGCCTCCGTGGTCCTGGACATCTACCCGGCCCGCGAGGACCCGATCCCCGGCGTCACCAGCGCCCTGATCATCGACGCTGCGCGGACCGCGGGAGCCGACGTCGCCGCCGTCCACGAGAAGGCGGCGGTCCCCGGGATCGTCGCGGGAATGGCGAAGCCCGGCGACCTCGTTCTCACCATGGGGGCGGGCGACGTCACGGACCTCGGCCCGCAGATCCTGGAACACCTGTCGAGCTGAGGGAGCGACGTGTCGTACGACATCGAGAAGCCGGACGAGCAGTGGCGGGCGGAGCTGACCCCCGCCGAGTACGCGGTCCTGCGACAGGCCGGCACCGAGCCCGCCTTCGTCGGCGAATACACCGACACCAAGACCACGGGCGTCTACTCCTGCCGCGCCTGCGACGCGGAGCTGTTCCGCTCCGACACCAAATTCGAGTCGCACTGCGGCTGGCCGTCCTTCTACGACCCGAAGGACTCCGACGCCGTCGAACTGATCCAGGACCGCAGCCACGGCATGGTCCGCACCGAGGTCCGCTGTGCCCGCTGCGGATCGCACCTCGGCCATGTCTTCGAGGGCGAGGGCTACCCGACCCCGACGGACCAGCGGTACTGCATCAACTCGATCTCACTGCGCCTGACGCCCGACGAGGGCTGACGACCCGGCGACCGAGGCCGGCCCGAGGAGGTCCGGTCCGGGTGTGCGGCGGCGGGTGAGCCCCGGCGGCCATCGCCGGTGGTCGGCCGCCGGCCGGTCGGCCCACCGCCGACACGAAGAGGACCGACGGCCGTGGCCGGTTCCGGGGCCGGAGAGGCCCACGGCCGGAGCGGGGGCCGACGCCCGGCGTCAGCCCTCGTCCTCGTCCCCGGCACTCTCCGGCCGCAGCAGCGGATGGGCGACCCCCGGAAAGACCCGGGCCCGTACGGCGGGCTCCGCCGAGCCGCCGCGGACCACCGTCTCGACGACGCCCCACGGCCGACCGGGCAGCGCCACGGTCAGGAGGTACGAGGACGCGCAGCCCATGCAGTCGTAGCGGTCCGCCCAGGTCTCCGCATCGGTGACGCTGCCGGGAAAGCGCGCCACGTGCCGGTGGAGCGCGTGGCAGCGCTCGCACCTCTCGCCGGGCTCGCACGTGCCGCCGCAGGGGCACGGCACATCGAGCGTCTCGGCCGGACGCCAACGTTGGGTGAGGACCGCCTCACGCGTGGCGCCCATGTCCTTCATCGCCTTCAGATTGCGGGCGGCGACGTTGTACGACTCGCCGGTCGCGGCCATCCGGTCCCGGATGACGTCCTTGCGTCCACGGTTCGTCGTCATCTCTTCCTCATCCGTTCCTCGGGGGTCACGCAGCCCGCCAGGAGCACACGAGACAGACATGTCACACGGTACCGGCCACCCCGGACGGCCCACGACACCCGGGGCCCCGGCCGGGCGGCCGCTGCCCTACGAACGCCGCACCCGCGCCGTCAGCCTGCTGCCGAGCCGTCTGCCGAATCCGCCCGGCCGGTTCCATGCCCGGAACGCCTCCACCGTGCGGCTGCTGCCCGTACGCCCGACGGCCTCCTCCACCGCCGCCACCTCGCCGGCGGACAGGCCGCGCACCACCGGTCGCAGCACGTCCGCCAGCAGCGCCGCCCGCGTCTCGCCCCAGGCGCGGCCGGCGTGCGGGTGGGAACTCCAGACGGTGAAGCAGTCGGCCGCATAGGCCGGTTCGGAACGCAGCCGGGCAAGGACCGTGTCATGGCGGGCGGCCGTTCCGTAGGCCGCGATGAGGTCCGCGTCGTCGCTGTGGACGAACGCGTACAGCTCCGCCTCGGGCCGGTCCGGAGCGAGCAGCCGTTCCGCCAGGGCGCCGAACGCCTGGTCGCGTACACCCGGTTCCACCGGCTCGGCCCCAGCGCACAGCTTCCGCGCCCGTTCCGCCCAGCCGGGTTCTGCCGCACCCGAGCGCACGTCCCGCGCGAACTCCAGCAGCGACAGGGCGCCACGCACCCGCGCGTCGATCTCCCCCGGAAAGCCGCGCAGCAGGTCATGGGCGAGTTCGGGAGCCTCCTCGTCGTCGGCCGGGGCGCCGAGAGCAGCCGCGACGAGCGCGGACCACGTACCGGCCGTACGGTGCGCGTCGGAGGTGGACCCGCCCAGCAGCTGCCGGGCCTCGCCCGCCGTGGGCGTCTCCTCGCCCCACACCAGTCCGACCGCGGTCCGCAGCACCAGCGGTTCGGTGAAAGGTGACATGCCACCGGCGCGGAGCACCATGTGCACCACCTCCAGCCGGTCGCCGCCGCGCGCCCTGGCGTCCGGCGCCGCCGCGCACATCCGCAGGTGCGGTAGGGCCTGCGTTCCGGTGAAGGGCAGACGTACCCCGGTCAGCAGCCGTTCCGTCGCGGTCGGATCGTGCGGGGCGACCCGGTCCAGCTCGCCCAGCAGCGCCGTGCGGACGTCGAACTGTTCGTCCAGCAGATCGAGCAGCACCGGTCCGCAGTCGGCGGCCCCTTCGGCCAGCAGGGACCGGGCCATCCGGCGGACGACATCGGGGAGCAGATCCGCGCAGTCCACATCGAGCAGCCGCGCGATCCGCAGCAACTGCACCGCGCGCGCCACGGTCCGGCCGGGTGCGGTGTCCGTGGCGGGCGCACCGGTGGCCAGTTCGCCGCGGAGGTCGTCGCCCAGGGCCGTGACGAGTGCGGCGACGGCACGCTCCCCGGCCGGACCGGTGAAGGCCGAGCGCGCGGGCGGTTCGAGTGCCACATCACCGCCGCGTACCGCCTCCGTCACCAGGAGAGCGGCGAGCGAGGCCGTCGTGGCGGCGGGGGAGCGTCCGTCCAGTGCGGTCAACAGGCTTGCCACGCAGGTCAGTTCGGAGGTCGTTCGGTCGATCCCCGGTGTCGTCAGCGCATCCGTCAGCAGCCGCGTCCGCTCCTCGTCCAGCGCGTACGGCCGCCCGGCGGCCCATTCGGCCGCCGCGGCACGCCCGGCGGGGCCGAGAGCGATGCCCGCGCACAGCGCGGTGACGGCGAGCGGTCCGGCCGCGAAGGGCTCGCCGGGCAGTTCCGCCGCCGCCCGGAACAGCTCCGGGGACCGGCTCCGCCAGATCCGGGCACAGGTCTCGGCCCAGGCGTCGTCCACCGGTGCTTCCGGGCGCGCCCCGGCGCAGGTGTGCACCCGCAACGCGCCGTCGGGGCCGCCCGGTTCCGGCGCGTCCTGGGGCAGCACCCCGACGACCTGATGGGGGGACCGCTCCGGACGGCGGGTGTAGGTCGTGAAGGTCAGCCGCTGCGCGTGCTCCGGCGGGAGTACGGCCGAGGCCAGGGCGATCCACCGGGCCACGTCGGCACTCTGCCGCTCCACGAGGACCATTCGCGCCGCCGACGGGTCCTCGCGCACCCGTCGCAGATCGGCGAAGACCGCCGCCAGCCAGGGACTCCGGGAGACCGCGAAGTCGTTCAACGCCTCCGGTCCGAAGGCGGCGGAGGCGGGCAGGGAGGCTATTCGGGCGGGCGCGCCGCCGTCCGGTGCGGTGGAGGCCCAGTTCGGTGACCGCCAGGCCGTGATCGGCAGCGCGTCCCCCGGCAGCCGGGTGCCGGCCGGGAGGTGTACCGCGTGTGCGTGAAAACCACCGGTGCCCGGACCGCCGAGCGCCACTGCGCGCCCCAGCAGATGACTGCCGTCGGACAGTGCGCTGAAGCTCAACGCTTCCGGGAAGGCGCGGAGTTCGGCGGCCGTCGGGTGGTACGGAGCCCCGGCCGGCGGTTCGTATCCGAGGAGTTGCTCGGCCTCGGCCAGCACGGGCGTGGGCAGGCCGGCGCTGACCGCCGTGAACCGTGCGCCGCCCCCGTCGGCGCCCGCAGAGGCAGAGGTGTAGTGCAACTGCGCGAGGCTCATGCGTCGGCCCTCTTCGTCCTTGCCGCGAACGTCCCCGTGCGGTGAGCACGCCCGCTCCCGTCGGCCGTCCGTCGAGGGCAGGGCTGACCGGGCGCAGCGACGACCCCGGCGGGGAGCGGTCCGCAATCGCGGGAGCGACGCTATCAAGCACGCCGCCCTCGCACGCACCCCGCCGAAAGGTCGTCCGGAACCCCTGCCTCGGGGACTCGGCCCAACGGGGCGGTGCGCGGTGCCCGTACGTCCGCAGCGGTCGGCGTTCCGACGTTCGGCCGGTCCCTGTCCGCCGAGGACGCCGCGGAGTCCGCGCCCACCGACGTGCTCGTCATCGGCCGGGACGCGGTGCAACGCTGCTTCTGCGCACCGGACATGGGGCCGGTTCGCCGCAGGAAGCGTCCGGCACGGCACGCGAGGGTTTGTCGGTCACCGCGAGCAGCCGGTGGTCGTCCTCGCCGTCGAGGAACCCGCCCTCGACCCGTTCCCGACTCGGCCGAGTCCCCACTCGGCTCGCCTCGCCCGTGCCGGTCACGTCCTGCAGGGCGTCGCGAGCGGCGCGGACCACACCGTCGCCCGCGACGACGGTCCGGTGATCGCCCGGGGCGCCGACACCGACGCACAGCTCGGTGACGGCGCCGCCAACCCCACCCGCGAGTCGGTGACCGTCCTTCCGGCGGGCAGCGCCGTCATGCGCGTGGCGACCACGGGGACGGGCAGGTCCGGCTTCGCGTACTGAGCCGGGACGAACCGGAGTTCACGTCCTTGCCGCTCCGGTTCCGGCGCGCGGCAAGGACGCTTTCAACGCTCCTTCATCACTCCAATGGCCTACACACCGCAGGTCCGGTCGGTCGTTGATCGTCTTCGGATCGAAGAATCCCCCGCGGGCGCCGCACTCCGGGCCCAAGGGTCTTTCTGCGTACAGGAGTTACTCGGATGAATCTCAAGACTCTCTCCGTGGCCGCCGCCGTTCTGGCGCTGGCCGGTCTCACCGGCGCGTCCGCGGCCAACGCGGTGCCCGGCACGGTCTCCGGTGACGGCGGCAACCGCATCGGCGCCCTGCGTGCCAACGGTGACGCGTACGTGAAGGAGGGCGGTCTCAGCGCGACCTGGGTCAAGGAACACGACGACGTCAAGCAGGTCGTCCTGTCGGGCAACCGCATCGGCGTGCTCACGGGCAACGGTGTCGCCTGGGTGAAGGAGGGCGGTCTCAGCGCGACCTGGGTCCGTGAGGCCGACGACGTCAAGCAGCTCGCCCTGTCCGGCAAGCGCATCGGTGTCGTGAAGGACAACGGCGACGCGTACGTGAAGGAGGGCGGTCTCAGCGCGACCTGGGTCAAGGAGTCCGACAAGGTCAAGGAACTGGAGCTGTCGGGCAACCGCATCGGCATCGTCAAGGGCAACGGTGACGCGTACGTGAAGGAGGGCGGTCTCAGCGCCACCTGGGTCAAGGAGTCCGACAACGTCATCGGCATCGACCTGTCGGGCAACCGCATCGGCGTCCTGACGGGCAACGGTGTCGCCTGGGTGAAGGAGGGCGGCCTGAGCGCGGCCTGGGTCCGTGAGGCCGACGACGTCATCCAGCTCGAACTGTCGGGCAACCGCATCGGCGTCCTGACGGACCACGGTGACGCCTACGTGAAGGAGGGCGGCCTGAGCGCGACCTGGGTCCACGAGTACGAGCACACCATCCAGATCGCCCTGTCCGGCAAGCGCATCGGTGTCCTCAAGGGCGACGGCGACGCACGGGTCAAGGAGGGCGGCCTGAGCGCGACGTGGGTCCTGGAGGCCGGCAACGTCACCGAGCTCGCTCTGTCCTGACGCCTGAGACCTGAAACCCGCCGCGCCGCGCAACGGAGTTGATCCGATGCGCGGCGCGGTGCCGTGCGCGTCCGGCCGGCCGCGCACGGTGTGTGCCACGGGGCCGGGCCGGGCACCTGCCCGGCTCCGGCGTCCCGGACGTGGACGGTGGTGGACCGGGCGATTGCCGCCGCATGCTCACGGAAGCACGCCTCACCCCGGTACTTCGGTCCGCTCCCACCACTCGTAGACGGGCAACCGACCCTCGGCGGTCTCCTGGTGGCGTGTCGTCGCCCGGAAGTGCTCGTATCCACCACGGAACGGGATCTTGAGGTCGGCCCCCGGCGTGGTGAGGGGAACGATCCGCTCGGGAAGATCGTCGGGGCCGCCTTCAATCACTGCTTTCATCGCGTTGGTCATGGCGAGAGTCTCCCCGGAGGGTGGTCCGGCTCCTTCGTGACGCGCCGGAAAGCCGTGCCCGCCGTTGGCGCACGCGCGGGAGGCGAAGGGGAGGCGTCTGCCGTGTGCGATTCCGACGGCCGCGGAGCCCCGTGCCTGACCTGCGGAGGTATTACCAAACAGTGACCGGACCGCCCGTACCGATACGCCGATCGTTGCCATCATACGAGGGGCAAAATCTGATCGAATGACGCGAGGACCAGACGTGGGCGACGAAATCTACTTCAGCAACAACTACAGCGACCTGTCGCAGCAGCACGGCACCGGTGCCGGTTTCCAGTTCGAGTTCAGGTGCTCGCGGTGTTCGGACACCTGGCGCTCGCCGTTCGAGCCGTTCAGATCGGGGCAGGCGGCCAGTTGGATAGGCAAGGGGGCCAATGCCGCCTGGAGCCTGCTGGGCGGCAGCGCCAGCACCATCAACAACGCGGCTGACGGGCTGGCGGGTGCCACCTGGGGCGGTGCGAGGGACACCGCGTTCCGGCGTGCGATCGACAACGCACAGGGACACTTCAACCGCTGCCCCCGCTGCACCTCGTACGTCTGCGGGAGGTGCTGGAACATCGAGCAGGGTCTCTGTCAGCAGTGCGCCCCCGACACCGCCGCCGAGGCGGAGGCGGCCCGTCGGCGCGGGATGAACGACTTCGTGGCGGACCGGGCCTACGCCGCCGGACAGACCGCCGGGCAGAGTTACGACGTGAGCGCACCGCGGCAGCTGGTCTGCCCGCAGTGCCGTACGGAGACCCATGGCGGCGCGTTCTGCCCGGGATGCGGTCATCGCCTCGCCCAGAGCCCGCAGTGCTCCTCCTGCAACGCGACCGTTCCGCAGGGAGCCGCGTTCTGCCCGGGGTGCGGGTCGAGGCAGTAGGAGCTCCGCCATCGGGCGTCGCACCGGGGACGTGCGGCGCCCGGTCCGGGCGGTGCCACGTCCGTTTCCGCTCCGGTCAGGGTTCTGGCGGCGGCGCATACGGGTCGTGGCGAGGACGGAAGCCCGGGTCCGGGCCGTGCCGGCTGCCGCGGACGTGGAGCGGGACCCCAGAGCCGCGTCCCGCGATGGTTCACCCGGGTGGTCATCGGGGCGGGTGCGCCCGGGGCGGGTAGGCAGAAGGTCTGTGCCACCTCTCCGTATCCCGTATCCGACCCTATGAGGAGCCGCCGTGGAATTCGGGGTCTCGACCTTCCTCACCGACCAGGGAATCGGGCCGGCCGCGCTCGGGACCGCTCTTGAGGAACGTGCGTTCGACTCGTTGTTCATCGCCGAGCACAGCCATGTACCGGCGAGCCGTCGGACGCCCTACCCGGGAGGTGGCGAACTTCCGGAGATGTACTACCGCACCCTCGATCCCTTCGTCGCGCTGACCGCAGCCGGTGTCGTGACCGAGCGACTGCTGCTGGGCACCGGCATCGCACTGATCCCGCAGCGCGATCCGATCATCACGGCGAAGGAGGTGGCCTCGCTCGACCTGGTCACCGGCGGCCGGGTGATCCTCGGTGTCGGTGTCGGCTGGAACCGTGAGGAGATGCGGAACCACGGCACCGATCCCGCCACCCGCGGCCGGCTCACCGACGAGCGGTTGCGTGCCATGCGGGAGTTGTGGACGACCGAGAAGGCCGAGTTTCACGGCGAGTTCGTGGACTTCGATCCTGTCTTCGCCTGGCCCAAGCCCGTGCAGCGCCCCCATCCGCCGATCTACGTCGGCGGCGGCGAGGGCGCGTTCCCCCGGGTCGCGCGGCTCGGGGACGCGTGGCTGGCCAACAGCATGTCGCCGCAGGAACTCGGTCCCCGGATCGAGCGGCTGCGCGCCTTGGCCGACCGGGAGGTGCCGGTGACGGTGTACGCGGCGTCCGACGATCCCGGGCAGATCGACGGCTACCTCGCGCTGGGGGTGGAGCGGCTGCTGTTCTACGTGCCGACGCTGCCCGAACGGGAGACGCTGGAGTACCTGGACGGGCTGGTCGCCGTGGCCGCCCGGTACCGCTGAGGTGCCGGAAGCCGCCGTGTCCCGGAACCGCGGGACCGGCCCGGAGATCCGTGCCTGCGGCGTCCGTGCCCGTCGCCTCCGCCGCGGGCGTCGCGAGGCCCGTCGGCAAGGGCCGCGATGCCCGCTCTGACGAGTGCCGAGGCGCGGGAGAGGTTCGCCGCCGCGCGCGTCGCCCATCTGGCGACGGTCGACACCGCGGCCCGCCCGCACCTGGTGCCGGTGGTGTTCGCGGTGGACGGCGACACCGTGGTGCTGGCCGTGGACCACAAACCGAAGCGGACGACACGGCTGAAACGCCTGGCCAACATGGCTGCCAACCCCTCGGTCTGCCTGCTCGCCGACCACTACGAGGAGGACTGGGGCCGCCTGTGGTGGGTCCGGGTCGACGGCTGGGCCCGCGTGCTTCCGCCACCGGACCGGTCCCCGCAGGCAGTTAGCCGCATCGGCCTGCTCACGGCGAAGTACCACCAGTACGTCGACCGGCCACCCGGCGGCCCGGTGGTCGAGGTCTCGGCCCTGCGCTGGAGCGGCTGGCGTGCGTCGTGACGCCGGACGGGGCCGGGACGGCTCGGACGGCCTGTGTGCGGAAGCGGCGACGGCAGGCCGCCGGGGTGGTGGCGAGCTGCCTCCTGAACGCCCGGTGCAGGGTCTCCACCGAGCCGAGCCCGGCAGCTGCCGCGACCTGGTCGAGCGGTCGGTCGGTGGTCTCCAGCAGGCGCCGGGCCACTTCGATGCGGGCCGCTTCGACGCAGGCGCCGGGACCGGTACCGGTCTCCTGTTTGAAGACCCGGGCGAAGTGCCGTTCGCTGAGGCACATCAACACACACCGAGGCGACCCTGCGCGCGTGCGGGGCGGTCTCCATCACCCACGCGACGACATCGCCGTCCATCCGGGCGACGGGGCCGTCGTCGGTCATGTCGACCGCGCCCGGGACCAGCAGGGTGTCCACCTGCCCGCCCGTCCGCCCCCGGTCCCACCGGTGAGGAACACCGAAGGCCGAGCGGCCCGGACGTCGGGCGCTCGGTCCACGTGGGGCCGATCACGGGTGTCCTTCGCGATGCCCGACCGTGCGGTGTTCGTCTGAACGTCGCCCAAGTGTCGCTCATCATCCGTAAGTTGCCGCGCGTGGGCAGCGGCGACGGATGGGGTGAGGGCGGTTGGACGGCTCGGACGCGGGTGTGGGAGCGGGGGCCGTGGTTGCGCGCGGGGTGGGGAAGCGGTTCGGGGGGACGGCCGCTCTGGAGCGGGTCGATCTGACCGTCCGGGCCGGCGAGGTCCACGGGCTGCTCGGGCCGAACGGGGCCGGGAAGACGACGTTTCTCCGGATGGTGCTCGGGCTCGTGCGGCCCGACGAGGGTGAACTCGGGGTGCTGGGGCGCGAGGTGCGGCGGGCCGGGCGCGGGGGTGTCGAAGGGCTGGCCGGGTTCGTCGAGAGTCCGCGGTTCTATCCGTATCTGTCCGCCGAGCGGAACCTGACGCTGCTGGCCGCCTACGACGGCATCGGGGCCGATGAGGGCGCGGTGGACGAGGCGTTGGAGCGTGTCGACCTGGGTGGTGCGGCACGGCGGAAGGTCGGTGGATTCTCGTTCGGGATGCGGCAGCGGCTCGGGATCGCGGCCGCGTTGTTGCGTCGGCCCCGGCTCCTGGTGCTCGACGAACCCGCCAACGGGCTGGACCCCGCCGGGGTGCGCGACATGCGGGTCCTGGTGCGGGAACTCGGCCGAGGCGGCCTCACCGTGCTGCTGAGCAGCCACAACATGGCCGAGGTCGAGCAACTCTGCGACACCGTCACGATCATGAACCGTGGACGGATCGTGTACGCCGGGGGACTCGACGAACTCCGCGACCGTGCCCCGGACCCCGCGCACCGGCTGCTGACCGGCGACGACCGGGCGGCCGTGAAGGCCGCGGCGGACGTGGATGGACTTTCGGTCGAGGACGAGGGGGCTGCCGGGCTCGCCGTGCGGGCGCGGCGCGACGCGCTCGACCGGTTCGTGCTGGAACTGGGGCTCGCCGGCATCCCCGTACGGGAACTGCGGCTGGAGACCACCTCCTTGGAACAGCAGTTCCTCCGCCTGACCGAGGAGGCCTCGGACCGATGAGCGATGTGACATATGACAGCCGGGCCGGGGCGACCGGCGCCGCGCCGTCCGCAGCCCGTTCGAGGGGCGGAGCCCGTACCGTCTACCTCTGGGAGCTGGAGAAGCTCACCGCGCAGTGGCGGATCAGAGCGGTGCTCGTGCTCTGCCTGGTCGGACCGTTCCTCTTCGCGCTGGGGCTCAGGGCCCAGGACACCCTGCCGTCGGACACGCTGTTCGGGCGGTGGGCGCACGACTCGGGGTTCGCGGTACCGCTCGTCGTCCTCGGGTTCGCCGGGCAGTGGGCGTTGCCGCTGCTGGTCTGCCTGGTGGCCGGCGACATCTTCTCGTCCGAGGACCACCACGGCACCTGGAAGACCATCCTCACCCGCTCCCGTACGCGCGGGCAGGTCTTCGCCGGGAAGGCCCTCGCGGCGATCACCTACTCGGCCGTGGTCGTGCTGTTGCTGGGCGCCGGAAGCCTGGCCGCCGGAGTGCTGGTCATCGGTCACCAACCGCTCGTCGGGCTGTCCGGGCAGGAGATCGGGGCGGGCCGGGCGGCCGGGATCGTCGTGGAGAGCTGGCTGTACATGCTGTTGCCGTGCCTCGCCTTCACCGCACTCGGTGTGTTCTTCTCATTGGCCACCCGGCACAGCGCGGCCGGTATCGGCGCACCCGCCGTGCTCGGGCTGCTGTTGCAGCTGGCATCGCTGGTGGACGGGCTCGGGCCGGTCCGGCGCCTCCTGCCGACGACCGCGTTCGACGCCTGGCACGGGCTCACCACCGCCCCGGCCTTCCACCGGCCCCTGGTGACCGGGGCGTACGTCGGCGCCGGCTGGGCCGTCGTCCTCCTGGCGGCCGGTCATCTCCTGATGCAGCGACGCGACTTCACGAAGGGATGAACGCCATGATGCGACGGATCGCCCTCACCGCCGGAGCCGTGGCCGCGGCGATCGCGGCGGTCGGCGGATGCGCCGGAACGGACGTCACCGAACGGCGCCTCGAAAGCGCGGTCGGGCCGGAGTTCAGCAATCTGTACCTGCTCCAGCAGCGCGCCCGGTACGGCAACGACCGGGCCGAGCGCCCCGACCGCTGGGCGGACTGCAAGCGCGGCACGAAGTCCTCGCCGGACCGGGGCGCCGCCGACGACTGGACCTGTGTGGTGCGGTGGCCGTCCCCCGGCGGGGTCACCCGGCCGCTGACGTACGAGGTGCATGTGCTGCCCACCGGATGTTTCACCGCGCAGGGGCCCGCAACCCAGGTGGGACAGCAGCTGATGAAGGACATCGACGGGGTGAGCCGCACCAATCCGCTCTATGAGTTCGACGGTTGCTTCGACGTCTCGTAGCGGACAATTGCCTGCCGGTCATGGGGTGTTGGGGGCACACTGTTTGCCGAGTGGACGCCGCGGCGACACATGGACACGGCACGTACCGTTCACGGCCGGATCCTAGCGTCGCTGTGGCATCCGATCCGGGTGCCGCGGTTCTCGACAGGAGACAGGATGCTCGGCAAACCCTTCAGGAGAATGAGCGGTACGGCGATCACGGCCGTCGCTCTCGTGGCCGCGCTCGGCACCACGGCAGCCGCCACCGCCATCGGTGTCAACGGCGGACTCGGCGGCTTCGGCGACAGCAAGGTCGACGGGACGACGACCGCCCGCGGCATACTGCTGCCCGACAACCAGCGCGTCGCCCCGCTCGGCACCCGCCACCTGGTGAACGACGCGCGGATGCTGTCCAGCACGCTCAGCCCCGACGGACGCACCCTCGCCGCCCTCACCTATCTGCACGGCACCGGCTATCTGACCCTCATGGACGTCACCACCGGCGCTGTCCTCCAGCGCGTCGGCACCGGGGCGGGCGGAGACAAGAAGATCGGCGACGGCAAGGCCGGCACCGATGGACCGCTCTACTCGTCCGACGGCAAGACCCTCTGGTTCCCGCAGTCCCACACCCTGCTGCGGTTCACCGTCAACGGCGACGGCACCGTCGTTCCCGCGCCCGCGGCCTCGATCACCCTCAAGGGCCCGCACGGCGACGCCCTGCCCGGTGGCATGGCCCTGTCCGACGACGGCACGAAGCTCTACGTCGCACTCAACGGCAGCAACACCCTCGGCGTCATCGACACCGCGACGAACACCCTGGTCAAGGAGATCCCGGTCGGCAACGCGCCCCGCCAGGTGGTCCTGACCGGCGGCGAGGCCTACGTGTCCGACGAGGGCGGACGTCCGGCGGAGGACGGCGACCACACCAACCTCTCCAACGGCACCGCGGTGGTCGCCGACACCACGAACGGCGCCGTCACCAACGGCACCGTCTCGGTCGTCGACCTGGCCGCGGAGAAGGAGACGAAGACCGTACGCGTCGGCCTGGAGCCCAGTGCCCTGCTGCTCCACGGGCGTTCACTGCTCGTCGCCAACTCCAACGACGACAGCGTCTCCGTCGTCGACGTGACGTCGAAGAAGGTCACCCAGACCTTCAACGTCAACCCGCTGCCCGGCTCCTCGGTCGGCAGCGCTCCCAACGCCTTCGCCTTCACCGACGACCACACCCTGCTCGTCAGTCTCGGCCGGGACAACGCCCTGGCCCAGTACCGCTGGAACGGCGGCATCGCCCCCGTCCGCTACGAAGGGCTGATCCCCACCGACTGGTACCCGAGCGGTGTCGGGGTGAGCCGGGCCACCGGCGACGTGGTCGTCACCAACGCCAAGGGCATCGGTACCCGCGGCACCCCCAGCCAGAACAGCCAGGGCCCGAGCGCCGGACCCAACAACGGTGGCACGGCGACCGGTCACAACACGTACAACGACACCGCCTCCGTCACCACGTTCCCGATGCCGTCCAAGCGGCAGCTCGGAGCGCTCACCCACCGGGTCTTCGTCAACAACGACTGGGCGAAGCTGCTGAAGCAGAAGCAGACCTACGGCTCCGCGCGCGACCGCGAGCAGGTGGTCCCGGCGAAGCTCGGCAGTCCCTCCAAGATCAAGCACATCTTCCTGATCATCAAGGAGAACCGCACCTACGACCAGGTGCTCGGCGACATCGGCAAGGGCGACAGCGATCCTTCCCTGGCCCAGTTCGGCCGGACCGTCACCCCCAACCAGCACGCGCTGGCCGACGAGTTCGGCGTCAACGACAACTTCTACGACGTCGGTACGCTCTCCGCCGACGGACACAACTGGCTGACCCAGGCCGACAACAACGACTACATCGAGCACGAATTCGGTACCTGGTACCGCAGTTACCCCTCGCTCGGCAACGACGCCCTCGCCTACCAGCGCAGCGGATTCCTCTGGAACACTGTGGAACGTGCCGGCAAGACCGTCGACAACTTCAGCGAGTACGCGGGCAACATCGCCCTCCCGGCGACCGGCGCGCCGACCTGGTCGCAGTGGTACCACGACTCCCAGGTGCTGGAGGGCAGGGCGACCGGGGAACTCAACACCCCCATCGGGGCGTACCCGTCGACCTCCGACGTCCCCTCCGTCAACAGGATCAATCACCCGGAGTACCCGACCTTCGACACCGACATCCCCGACCAGTACCGGGTCGACATCTGGCAGCGGTACTTCAAGGACTACGAGAAGAAGGGCAAGCTGCCGAACTTCACCATGATGGCGCTGCCGCAGGACCACACCAACGGCACCAGCGGCATCGACCCGTACCCGACCGCCATGGTCGCCGACAACGACCTCGCCGTCGGCAGGGTCGTCGACACGATCTCGCACAGCAAGTTCTGGAAGGACACGGCGATCTTCGTCGTCCAGGACGACTCGCAGGCCGGTGTCGACCACGTCGACGGACACCGCGCGCCGCTCTGGGTGATCAGCCCCTACGCCAGGCGCGGGGCGGTCACCTCCACGTACTACACCCAGATCAACGTGGTGAAGACCATCGAACAGATGCTCGGCGCCCAGCCGATGAACCAGATCGACCGGGCCGCCGAGCCCATGCGCGACCTGTTCACCGAGAAGCCCGACTTCACCCCGTACGACAGCCTGCCCAACCGGATCCCGCTGGACTACGGCCTCAAGAAGCCCGCCTCGGCGGCTGCCGCGAAGGCGGCGGACAGCGGTGCGCAGCGCCCGCAGGTGCCCGCACATCTGCGGCAGGTCGCCGCGCGGTGGGAGACCTGGAGCGCGATCCAGGCGAGGAGCACGGGGGGTTCCCACCCCGTCGAGGACCAGGTGAATCCGGCGCAGCTGAACCGGATCACCTGGTACGCCTCCACCGGATGGGCCAAGCCGTACCCGGGCGACGACCGCGTCCTGGCGCCCGATGAGGTGCCGGGCCGCGACAACCCGCCGCAGGAGCTCGGCGACTGATCACGAGGAGCTGTGAGGGCCGCCCGCCCGTTCCGGGCGGCCGGTCCTCGCGGCCCTGCCGCGGGGAGGAACTCGTACGGAGGAACCCGTACGGAGGAACCGGGCATGAAGCACAGCTGCGGGCGCGCTTAAGAAAACCTCGATGGACCTGTGGCGCGAGGTGCGGCAGATTTCTCGGTGACGGCAGAGGATGGTGCGCGGCAGCCGATCGACGCGCGCTGCCATGCCGTCCCTCTCATTCCTCCCCGGGCCGCAGGCTTCCCCAAGGCTGCCCCCGGCCCGGGGTACACCACGCCGTACAGCGCAGGGAGCCGCAGCCGTGAAGGCACTCGTGAAGCAGAAGGCCGAGCCGGGACTCTGGCTGATGGACGTGCCCGAGCCGGAGATCGGCCCCTCGGACGTACTGATCAAGGTGCTCCGCACCGGCATCTGCGGCACCGATCTGCACATCCGGAACTACGACGGCTGGGCCCAGCAGGCGGTACGCACCCCGCTCGTCCTCGGGCACGAGTTCGTCGGCGAGGTCGCGGAGATCGGCGCGGACGTCGTCGACATCAACGTCGGCGACCTGGTCAGCGGCGAGGGGCACCTGGTCTGCGGGAAGTGCCGCAACTGCCTGGCCGGACGCCGTCACCTGTGCCGTTCCACGCTCGGGCTCGGCGTCGGCCGGGACGGGGCGTTCGCCGAGTACGTGGCCCTGCCCGCGTCCAACGTCTGGGTGCACCGGGTCCCCGTCGACCTCGACGTCGCCGCGATCTTCGACCCGTTCGGCAACGCCGTGCACACCGCGCTGTCGTTCCCGCTGGTCGGCGAGGACGTACTGATCACCGGCGCCGGACCGATCGGCATCATGGCCGCCGCCGTCGCCCGGCACGCAGGCGCCCGCAACGTCGTCATCACCGACGTCAGCGAGGCCCGGCTGGAACTGGCCCGGAAGGTCGGCGTCAGCCTCGCTCTCAACGTCAGCGAGGAGACCATCTACGACGGGCAGAAGCGCCTCGGACTGCGCGAGGGCTTCGACATCGGCCTGGAGATGTCCGGGCGGCCCGAGGCGATGCGCCACATGATCGAGAACATGACGCACGGCGGCCGGATCGCCATGCTCGGGCTCCCGTCCGAGGAGTTCCCCGTCGACTGGTCCCGCATCGTCACCTCGATGATCACCATCAAGGGCATCTACGGACGCGAGATGTACGAGACCTGGTACGCCATGTCGGTACTGCTGGAGGGCGGCCTCGACCTCGCCCCCGTGATCACCGGCCGGTACGGCTACCGCGACTTCGAAGCGGCCTTCGACGACGCGGCGAGCGGCCGCGGCGGCAAGGTCATCCTCGACTGGACCGCCTGACCCGACGCCTCCGTAGACGACGCCACCGTAGACAGCTGGGAGACACCCCTCATGTTCGACTCCGTACGCGACGACATGCGCACCACCCTCGACGAGATCCAGGCCGCCGGACTCCACAAGCCCGAGCGTGTAATCGGCACCCCGCAGTCCGCGAGCGTCGCCGTCACCGCGGGCGGCCGTCCCGGTGAGGTGCTCAACTTCTGCGCCAACAACTACCTGGGCCTCGCCGACCACCCCGAGGTGATCTCCGCCGCCCACGAGGCCCTGGACCGCTGGGGCTACGGCATGGCCTCGGTCCGCTTCATCTGCGGTACCCAGGAGGTCCACAAGGAGCTGGAGCAGCGGCTCTCCACGTTCCTCGGCCAGGAGGACACGATCCTCTACTCCTCCTGCTTCGACGCCAACGGCGGTGTCTTCGAGACCGTCCTCGGCCCCGAGGACGCGGTCATCTCCGACGCCCTCAACCACGCCTCCATCATCGACGGCATCCGGCTCTCCAAGGCCAAGCGCTTCCGCTACGCCAACCGGGACATGGCCGACCTGGAGACGCAGCTCAAGGAGGCGTCGGGGGCCCGGCGCCGGCTCGTCGTCACCGACGGCGTCTTCTCCATGGACGGCTACGTCGCCCCGCTGCGCGAGATCTGCGACCTGGCCGAGCGCTACGACGCCATGGTCATGGTCGACGACTCGCACGCCGTCGGCTTCGTCGGCCCCGGCGGGCGCGGAACGCCCGAGCTGCACGACGTGATGGACCGCGTCGACATCATCACCGGCACCCTCGGCAAGGCGCTCGGCGGTGCGTCCGGCGGGTACGTGGCGGCACGCGCCGAGATCGTCGCGCTGCTGCGCCAGCGCTCCCGTCCGTACCTCTTCTCCAACTCGCTCGCCCCGGTCATCGCGGCGGCCTCGCTCAAGGTCCTCGACCTGCTGGAGGCCGCGGGCGACCTGCGCGAGCAGCTCAATGCCAACACCGCGCTCTTCCGCACCCGGATGACCGAGGAAGGCTTCGACATCCTGCCCGGCGACCACGCCATCGCCCCCGTCATGATCGGGGACGCGGCGAAGGCAGGCCGGATGGCGGAGCTGCTCCTGGAGCGCGGTGTGTACGTGATCGGGTTCTCGTACCCGGTGGTTCCGCAGGGCGCGGCCCGGATCCGCGTCCAGCTCTCCGCCGCGCACTCCACGGCGGATGTGAACCGGGCCGTGGACGCGTTCGTCGACGCGCGCGCCGCACTGGGGGAGTAGCGGCATCGCGGGCGGGGCGCCCCACGGAGCCCCGCCCGCTCTCTCGTCCTCGGTCCTCCTCCTCGGTCCTTGTCCCTGCCCGGGAGGGTCTTTGTACGGGAGCCTCGGGCCGAGCGGCCGGGTCTCGTGCGTGACCTGGGACAATGGGGCACATGATCGATGCACGACGGCTGCGCATTCTCCGTGCGGTGGCTGACCACCGCACGGTGACCGCCGCAGCCGCCGCGCTGTATCTCACCCCCTCCGCCGTCTCCCAGCAGCTCGCCGCGCTGGAGCAGGAGACCGGGCACCGACTGGTCGAACGCAACGCGCGCGGCGCCCGGCTCACCCCCGCCGGGGAGATCCTGCTGACCCACACCAACGCGGTCCTCGCCCAGCTGGAACGGGCCGAGGCGGAGCTCGCCGCGTACGACGCGGGGGATGCCGGAACGGTCACGGTCGCCGCGTTCGCCACCGGCATCGGGCTGGTACTCGCCCCGGCGATCGCCGAACTGACGCTCACCGCGCCCGGTATCCGGGTCCGCGTCCAGGACGCCGAGGGCGATGCGAGTGTGCCGATGGTGCTGGACCGGCAGGTCGATGTCGCGGTCGCCGTCGAGTACCGGGGTGCGCCGGGCGAGGACGACCGGCGGCTGACCCGGGTGCCGTTGTACTCGGAGCCGTTCGACGCGGTGCTGCCGGTGGGGCACCGGCTGGCGGATCGGGAGCAGGTGGCGATCGCCGACCTGGAGAAGGACCCGTGGATCGGCCCGTATCCCGGCAATCCGTGCCATGACGTGGTGGTCCTGTCCTGCGAGTTCGCCGGGTTCCAGCCGAGACTGGAGCACTCCTCGGACGACTTCCGCGCGGTCGTCGCGCTGGCCGGGGCGGGTGCCGGGGTGGCGCTGGTGCCGCGGTCGGCGTTGCAGGGGATGGAGCTGACGGGGGTGGTGGTGCGCCCCGTGGAGGGCAGCGCCCCCACCCGTCGGGTCTTCGCCGCGGTGCGGCACGGGGCCGAGGGCCATCCGCTGATCGCACCGGTGCTGGCCGCGTTGGCCGCGGCCGCGGTTCGGGAGGGCGCCCTGCTCCTGCCGGTTTCGACGTGACGGGCGCCGGATTCCTGCCGTGATGCGGGGTGATTCGCGAGGGATCCCGGCAGGCCGGTGACGGGCGGCGCGTCCGCTCCGCGGCACACCGGCCTTCTCGCCCACGGGGCCCGGTCCCGAACGCGAACCGTTCGGGACCGGGCCCCGCCCGTGTCCGGCGACGTGGCACGTGCTCAGGCCTTGCGCCTGAAGACGAACCGGCCGCCGGACGAGCCCGGCCACATCGTCCCCGCACCCGCCGCCAGCGTCACGGCCAGCACCAGTGCCCCGTAACGCTCCGGCGGCAGATACGGCGTCGTACCGGCCGTCGACACCGCGAACGCCACCAGAGGGATCGCCGCCACCAGCGTGCCGATCACCAGGCCCGTCACCGCCACCAGTCCCGTCTCCAGGACCAGCATCCGCCTCACCTGGCGGCGGCCCGCGCCGACCATCCGCAGCAGATGGAACTCGGGGCGGCGGCCCACCGTGATCAGGGACAGCGTGCTGATCACCGCGAGCAGCGCGAAGCCGCCGATCACCCCCACACCGATGACGATCATGGCGTTGTCGGCGTCGGACGTCTGCGGGGCGATCCGTACGTCGTCGGCCGTGGCGGGGCGGACCCTCACACCCGTGTACGGGGCGAGTGCGTGCCGTACCGCCGAGGCCGACGCGGCCCCGCCCTTCGCCGAGCGGATCAGGATCCGCTGGTCGTTCGGCGCCGCGACATGCCCGGCCAGGACCTGGCGCGGCAGCATGAACTCACCCAGTCCCAGGGCTCGTTCGTAGAGCGCCACCACGCGGAGCCGTACCTCCGTACCGTCGCCGAGACGGAGCTTCACCGTGTCGCCGGTGCCGAGGCCGAGGTCGGCGGCCCGGTCCTCACCGACCGCGACCGTGCCCCGGCCGGTGAGGCGGGTCAGATCACCGGCGGTGACGTGCGGATCGAGCGTGCCGGACAACTGGTCCGCCGTCACCCCCAGCACCGGGATCCGGTCGAGCTTCGGATCACCCAGCTCGCGATGCGCGAGGACGACGCCGGAGCGCAGCACACCGGTCGCCGCCGCCACCCCGGGGGCCTCGCGCACCGCCTGTGCGGCGCCGGCCGGCAGCCCGGCGGCCGGTCCCGTCACCACCAGGTCCGCCCGGAGCGCGGCGGCGGCCTGCCGGTCGGCGGCCCGCTCCAGCGTCGAGCCCGCCGCCAGCTGCACGCAGACGAACGCCACGACCAGCACGATGGGGGTGATCGCCGCGCCGAGCCGCCGATGGTGCGCGGCGGCGGACCTGGCGGCGAGGAACCCGGAGACCCGGCCCCCACGCCGGATCGGTGCACCGAGCACCCGCAGGGCGATCCGGGCGATCCACGGACCGAGCAGCGCCACCGCGATGATCAGCGAGGTCGCCGCACCCGAGGCGGCCACCGCGGCGGCCTGCCCGCCCTGCGCCGTTGCCGCACCCGCCGAACCGACGCCCGCGAGGGCCAGCACCGCACCGCAGAGCGTACGCAGCCGGCCCGGTTCGCCCGGCTCGGGCGCGCCGGCCGCTCCCAGCGCCGCGGCGGGCCGCAGCCGGGTGATCGACCGGGCCGCGAGCATCGACACCGGACGGGCCGCCGACGCGACGAGCAGCGCGCCCGTGGCACCCGCGGCGAACGGCAGCCACACCGGTACGGGCAGCGGCAGCGGGTCCGTGGTCAGCAGGGACCGCATCAGCAGCCCCAGCGGTACGGCCGCGATTCCGCCCAGCACTGCGGCGGCGCCGGCCACCCGGCTCACCTCGCGGCCGACGGCCGACCGGAGCTGCCGGGGGGTCGCGCCGACCGCGCGCAGCAGGGCCAGTTCGCCGGAGCGCTGGTGGACCGCCTGGGAGAGGGTGGTGGCGATCACGAGGAGCGCGACCATGAGGACCGTTCCCGCGACGGAGGCGAGCAGCGGCAGGAGATCGCCCCGGGTGCCGAGCGCGTCGATGTACTCGGCCTGCCCGCGTTCCGCACCGGTGAGGACCAGGACCTCGCGGTCGCCGCGCACATGGTCGGGCAGCGCGGCCTCCAGTGATGCCCGCAGCGCGTCGGCCGGAACGCCCTCCTCGGCGACGATGCCGATGGCGTCGACCGTTCCCGGGTGCCCGGCCAGGGCGGTCAGCCGCCGCTCCGTGAAGAAGACAGCCGGGGCCGCGTCCCGACGACCGGTGTCCGCGACACCGCTGACGGTGTACCGGCGGGGTGTCCCGTCGGCCTGCAATGTCACATGGCTGCCGGGGGCGCCCCCGACGGCGGCCGCCAGCGCGCGGTCGACGACCACCTCGGTGGACGTGCGCGGCGCGTGTCCGGCCGTCAGCCGGTACGGGGTGAGCACGGCGGAATCCCAGGACCGGCCGACGGCCGAAGTCGTACCGCCCCCGGGCTTCCCGCCGGTCCCGCCACTTACAGCCACCGGGACCGAATCGTCCGCGACGGCCTTCGCGACCCCGTCGGCGGCAGCCGCCTTCGCCACCACGGAGCGGTCGAGACGGACCCGCTCCGGCAGATACGTCCTCGCGGTCTGCGGCTCGCTGCCCCACGGCTTCGCCGTGTACGTCACCTCCTGGTCGGCCGCCACGACCGCGTCGGCTCCTGCATGGCGCTCCACCGGCGGCCGGGCCAGCAGCAGCGAACCGACGACGAGGGCGAACGCGCCGATCAGCGCGGCCGCGGCCGTCGTCGCCGCGAACACCGCGGCCCAGGCCCGGCGATGGGCCTTCAGCGAACGCCGGGCGAGGAACGCCGACGCCCGCCGCACCCCGGACCGCACATCCGTCCGGGACCTCCGCGTGTGTGTGCCCGTGTCCGGTGCCGTGCTCGTGTCCGTGCTCATCGCAGCCGACCGCCGTCCATCGTCAGCACGGTGTCCGCCCAGCTCGCCGCGACCGGATCATGGGTGACCATGACGACCGTGCGGCCGTCGATCCGTACGGCGTCCCGCAACAGACCGAGCACCAGCGACGCCGACTCCGGGTCCAGGGACGCCGTCGGCTCGTCCGCGAAGATCACATCGGGTTCGGTCACCAGGGCCCGTGCCACCGCGACCCGCTGCTGCTGGCCGCCCGAGAGCGTCGCGGGGCCCTGGCTCCCGCGACCCGCCAGTCCGACCCGGGCCAGCAGGTCCCGGCCGCGGGTCAGTACCCGCTCGTCCGCCGGGTCGGCGCCCGCCAGCACCAGCGGGAGCACGACGTTCTCCTCGATGTTCAGCGAAGGCACCAGGTTCAGGGCGTGCGACTGGAAGACGAAACCGATCCGGTCCCGGCGCAGCCGGGTCAGCGCGGCCTCGGACAGCGAGCCGAGATCGGTGCCGCCGACCCGTACGGTCCCCTCGGTCGGACGGTCCAGGCCCGCCGCGCACTGCAGGAAGGTGCTCTTCCCTGATCCCGAGGGGCCCACCACCGCGGTGAAGCTCCCGGCCGGGACCGTGCAGCTCACCGCGTCGAGCGCGACCGCCTCCCGACCGCCACCGCGCCGCCCGTAGCGTCGGCTCACCGACTCCAGAGTCAGCGCGGTCGCCCGCACCCCCGTGATCGTCTCCACCGTCGAACCCACCGTTCCTTCTTCGTCCTATGCCTTCTGACCTGCGTAAACAATAAGAGCGCGACAGGTTCGGGACGAGGGTGAGGGCTCCCGGACCGGGGGTGCAGCCAGCTCCACCACGGCTCGGGAGAGGGCGCCACTCCGCAGGCCGGTGCACCCCCGTAACGTGAAGGGTCATGAGCACCCCTGCCGCCCCGCTGACGGTCGCCATCCGGCGTTCGTGGGATGCGTCGCGCTACCTGTTCATCGGCGTCCCGGTCGCGCTGCTCGCCTACACGGGCACGTTCCTGGTGGTGGCGGCCCTGATGTTCGCCGTCGCGCTCATCGGACTGCCGGCCCTGCCCGAGGCCGCCAAGCTGCTTCGCCGGTTCGCGGAGTTCGAGCGCCGCAGGGCGGCAGCGCGGCTCGGTGTTCCGTCCACACCGACGCCGTACCTCCCCCTGGACGGTGGCGAGCTCTCCGAACGGGTCCGTTGCGTCCTCACCGACCCGACGGTCCGGCGCGACGCGCTCTGGCTGCCGGTCCAGGCGCTCATGGGCAATGTCCTCGGCTACCTCGCCATGGTGCTGTGGCCGGTGGGGCTGCTCGTGGACGGAGTCGCGCTGCCCGTGGCACATCTGCTGGACCGGCGGTCCGCCGACGAGTACGGCACGCCGCCGCCCGTGCGCCAGGGGTGGGTGCTGCGCTGGCACGCCGTACTCGCCGATCTGTCGGCGACCTGGACCCGGTCCCTGCTCACCCGGTCGCCGTCCGGCGCCCTCGCCGACCGGATAGCCCAGCTGACCGAGAGCCGGGCCGGGGCGGTCGAGGCACACGGTGCCGAACTGCGCCGCATCGAACGGGATCTGCACGACGGCGCCCAGGCCAGGATCGTCGCCCTGTCGATGCGCATCGGCCTCGCCAAACAGCTCCTCGACCGGGACCCGGCAGCCGCCCGCATCCGCCTCGACGAGGCACAGGACGGTGCCGACGAGGCCCTCGCGGAGTTGCGGCACGTGGTGCGCGGCATTCATCCGCCCGTACTGACGGACCGTGGACTGGCCGGGGCGGTGAGGGCATTGGCCGCCGATGTCGGCGTGCCCGTCACCGTGCAACTCGACGGTGTCGAGGACGGGCGACGGCTCCCGGCCGCGATCGAGGCCGCCGCCTACTTCGTGATCGCCGAGGCCCTCACCAATATCAGCAAGCACAGCGGCGCCACGGCCGCCGGCGTGCGGATCGACCGGACCCCCGCCGCCCTGCGGGTGGTCATCGGCGACGATGGTCACGGCGGCGCGGACGAACGTGCCGGCAGCGGGCTGGTCGGCATCAGGCGACGGATAGCCGCCCTCGACGGCACCACCCGCATCAGCAGCCCCACCGGGGGGCCGACGAACATCGAAGTGGAGCTGCCGTGCGGATCGTGATCGCCGAGGACAACGCGCTGCTGCGAGAGGGCCTGATCCTCCTGCTCACCAGCTCGGGCCACGAAGTGGTGGCCGACGCGGCGACCGGGCCCGAGATCCTGCCGGCCCTGCTGGAAAACCGCCCGGACGCCGCGGTGCTCGACGTACGGCTCCCGCCCACCTTCCGCGACGAGGGGCTGCGCGCCGCGATCGCCGCCCGCGCGGAGCTGCCCGACCTGCCGATCCTGGTCCTCTCGCAGTACGTCGAGGAGACGTACGCCGCCGAGCTTCTCGCCCGGGGCGCCCGGGGCATCGGCTATCTGCTCAAGGACCGGGTGGGCCGGGTCGACCAGTTCCTCCAGGCGCTCGACCGGGTGGCGGGCGGCGGCACGGCGCTCGACCCCGAGGTCGTGACCCAGCTGCTGACCCGCAAGTCGTCGGCCGAACCCCTGCAGAGCCTCACTCCGCGCGAGCGCGAAGTCCTGGAGCTGATGGCGCAGGGCAAGGCGAACGGCACCATCGCCACCGAACTCGTGGTGACGGAACGGGCCGTGAGCAAGCACATCGGCTCGATCTTCGCCAAGCTCGGCCTGGAACCGGACGACGGCACGGTGCACCGGCGCGTGCTCGCGGTACTGGCATACCTGGAGGGCAGCACGCGCTGAGCGCGCCGGGGCCGCCTCCCCGCCCGGACCTCCTCACTCCGGCTGGAGCAGGTCCCAGCGGTTGCCGTACAGGTCCTCGAAGACCGCCACCGATCCGTACGGCTCGTGCCGCGGCTCCTCCAGGAACCGCACCCCGGCGGCCAGCATCCGGGCGTGGTCGCCCGTGAAGTCCTCGGTGTGCAGGAAGAAGCCGACCCGGCCGCCCGTCTGCGCACCGATGCTCGCCCGCTGCGCCTCGTCCTTGGCGCGGGCAAGGAGCAGTCCCGTCCCCTCGGTGCCGCGTGGACGCACGACCACCCAGCGCGATCCGTCGCCCCGGTCGGTGTCCTCCACCAGTTCGAGGCCGAGGGCGTCCGTGTAGAAGGAGATGGCCTCGTCGTAGTCGCGGACGACCAGGGTGACCAGGGCGATGTGGGGCACGTGACTCCTCGGAGGGGGTGGGCAGGGGCCTGACGAGCGGTGTTGGTTATACGTAACACTACCCGCATCCGGGGAGGGCGCGTCGACCGCACCACGACGGCACCCGCCATGACATCCGCAGGGCGCGTGGCGGGACAATGCCCGCATGGACATCAGCGACCTCACCGGGCCGACGGCCCGCGCCCGGCGCCTCGCCGTGCCCGGCCACCGCCGCATCCTCGGAATCGCGGGACCGCCCGGGGCCGGGAAGTCCACCCTGGCCGCGCGGCTCGTCGAGGCGCTCGGCGGTCTCGCGGTCCTCGTCCCCATGGACGGCTTCCACCTCGCCGGAGCCGAGCTGGAACGGCTCGGCCGGGCCGGGCGCAAGGGCGCCCCGGACACCTTCGACGCCGCCGGGTACGCCGCTCTGCTGCGACGCCTGCGCCGCCCGGAACCGGACACCGTCGTGTACGCCCCCGCCTTCGACCGGGCCCTGGAGGAGCCGATCGCCGGGGCCGTGCCCGTAACCCCGGACGTCCCGCTCGTCGTCACCGAGGGCAACTACCTCCTGCACGACGAGGGAGCCTGGGCATCCGTACGCGGGCTGCTGGACGAGGCGTGGTTCCTGGAGAGCGAACCGGCCCTGCGGGTACGCCGGCTCGTCGACCGGCATGTGCGGTTCGGCAAGCCGCGGCCCCGCGCGGAGCGCTGGGTGGCCGAGTCCGACGAGCCGAACGCGCGCCTGGTCGAGCGGGGGCGTTCGCGCGCCGACCTCGTGGTGCGGGCGCGGCCGGAGACCTGATTCCCGCTCGCGCGGAGAGGTGCGCACGGGCAGGATGCTGTGTGCCGTGTCGCGCCCCCAGGAGGTTTTGCATGTCCAGCCCCGACCAGCCCGTACCGTTCACCGCCGACGACTACCGGGCCCGGATGACGCGTGCCGCCGAGAGCGCCGCCGAGGCCGGGCTCGCGGGAGTGCTGGTCGCCCCCGGACCCGACCTCGTCCATCTCACCGGCTACCAGCCCGTGAACACCGAACGCCTCACCGTTCTCGTCCTCAGGGCCGGGCAGGACCCCGTCCTCGTCGTCCCGACCCTGGAGGCCCCGGACGCCGAGAGGGCCGTCGGCGCACCGGCCCTCACCTTCCGGGACTGGACCGACGGCAAGGACCCGTACGCCGTCACCGCCCCGCTGCTCGACGGCCGGGGCCGGTTCGCGGTCAGTGACAACGCCTGGGCGATGCATCTGCTCGGACTGCAGCGGACGCTCCCGGACACCTCGTACGTATCCCTCACCGACGCCCTGCCGATGCTGCGCGCGGTGAAGGACGCCGCCGAGCTGGAACGGCTCGCGGCCGCCGGGGCCGCCGCCGACGCCACGTACGGCGAGATCCTCAAGGTCCGCTTCGCCGGCCGCAAGGAGACCGACATCGCCGCCGAACTGGCCGCCCTGCTGAAGCGGTTCGGGCACTCCCAGGTCGACTTCACGGTCGTCGGCTCCGGTCCGAACGGCGCCAATCCGCACCACGAGGCGGGCGACCGCACCATCGAACGGGGCGACATGGTGGTGCTCGACTTCGGCGGCCTCAAGCACGGCTACGGCTCCGACACCTCCCGTACGGTCCACGTCGGCGAACCGACCGCCGAGGAGCAGCGGGTCCACGACATCGTGCGGGAGGCCCAGGAGGCGGGCTGCGACGCGGTCCGGCCCGGCATCGCCTGCCAGGAGATCGACCGGGCGGCCCGTGCCGTCATCACCGAGTTCGGCTACGGCGAACGCTTCATCCACCGCACGGGCCACGGCATCGGCGTCACCACCCACGAGCCGCCGTACATGATCGAGGGCGAGGAGCAGCCGCTGGTGCCCGGAATGTGCTTCTCCGTGGAGCCGGGCATCTATCTGCCCGGCCGGTTCGGTGTCCGGATCGAGGACATCGTGACCGTGACCGAGGACGGCGGCCGACGCCTCAACAGCACCGCCCGCGAACTGGCGATCGTCGAGTAGCGGGACGGGGCGCCGTGCGGGGCGCCCGCACGGGTCCGCCGGCCGGCGCGGGCCCCCGTTCCCGGCCGCCGCCCCGTGTCCGTCCTCGTCCCGGCCCGGCCACTGCCCCGGCCCGCACGCCGGGACGCCTGTGGGCCCCCGCAGGGCCGCGGGGTCCCCGGCCCCCCCCCCGGTGCCTCACTCGTCGGCCAGCACCACGCACGACTCCGGCGGCAGGTGCAGCAGCCCGTCCTCGCCGGGCGCCCGCAGCGGTTCCCAGGCGGCCACCACCCTGACTCCGGCACCGCGGCGCCGGCCGCCGCCCAGTGCGATCGTGGCCGGCTTCTCGTCGAGGTTGACCGCGATCCGCAGATCGCCCCTGCGGTACGCCAGCCAGCGTGCCTGCTCGTCGTGGGCGGTGCGCACCGACGCCAGATCCGGGTCGGAGAGGTCGGGCAGTGTGCGGCGCAGGGCGATCAGCTCGCGGTACCAGGCGTGCAGCCGGGCGTGCGGCTCCCGCGCCGGTTCGTTCCAGTCCAGGCAGGAGCGGTTCCGGGTGGCCGGGTCCTGCGGGTCCGGGATGTCGTCCGCGGCCCAGCCGTGGGCGGCGAACTCACGCCGCCTGCCGTTGCGGACCGCCTCGGCGAGTGCCGGATCGGTGTGGCCGGTGAAGAACTGCCAGGGGGTACGGGCGCCCCACTCCTCGCCCATGAACAGCATCGGGGTGAACGGCCCGGTCAGTACGAGGGCCGCGGCGCAGGCCAGCAGGCCGGGGGAGAGCGTGGCCGACAGCCGGTCGCCCAGTGCCCGGTTGCCGATCTGGTCGTGGGTCTGGGCATAGCCGACGAAGCGGTGGGCCGGGGTGCGGGCGATGTCGACGGGACGGCCGTGGGTACGGCCGCGGAAACTGGAGTACGTGCCGTTGTGGAAGAACGCGCTCGTCACGGTCTTGGCGACGGCGGTCAGCGGGGCGGCGGCGAAGTCGGCGTAGTACCCCTGCGACTCTCCCGTCAGCGCGGTGTGCAGGGCGTGATGGAAGTCGTCGTTCCACTGGGCGTGCAGTCCGATGCCGCCCGAATCGCGCGGTGTGGTCGTCCGCGGGTCGCAGAGGTCGGACTCGGCGATCAGCGACAGCGGACGGCCGAGTTCGGCCGCGAGCGCGTCGGTCGCCGTGGACAGTTCCTCCAGGAAGGTCAGTGCCCGGGTGTCGGCCAGGGTGTGGACCGCGTCCAGCCGCAGCCCGTCGAGCCGGTAGTCCCGCAGCCAGGCGAGCGCGCTGCCCAGCAGATATGCCCGCACCTCGTCCGAACCGGAGGCGTCGAGGTTGACCGCCGCGCCCCACGGGGTGTGATGGGTGTCGGTGAAGTACGGGCCGAAGGCCGGAAGGTGGTTGCCGGACGGGCCGAGGTGGTTGTGGACCACGTCCAGGAGGACCGCGAGCCCGAGACCGTGCGCCGTGTCGACGAAGCGCTTGAGACCTTCCGGTCCGCCGTACGGCTCGTGCACGGCCCAGGGCGACACCCCCTCGTATCCCCAGCCGTGCGTGCCGGGGAAGGGGCAGACAGGCATCAGGGACACATGGGTGACGCCCAGTTCGGCGAGGTGGCCGAGGCGGGCCGCCGCGGCGTCGAAGGTGCCCTCGGCGGTGTACGTACCGATGTGCAGCTCGTACAGGACGGCGCCGGGCAGCCCGCGGCCCGCCCAGTCATGGCGCCAGCCGTACGCCGAGTGGTCGACGACGGCGCTCTCGCCGTCCGGCCCGTCGGGCTGGCGGCGCGACCGCGGATCGGGCAGCACCGGCCCGCCGCCCGCGCCGTCGGTGCCGACGTTCAGGACGAAGCCGTAGCGGTCCCCGTCGGACGCCTCCGCGTCCACCGTCCACCAGCCGTCCCGCAGGGGATCGCGCCCCATCGCCCGCGGTTCACCCCCCAGCCGCAGTCCGACCGAGTCCGCATCCGGTGCCCATACCTCGAACAGCATGCAACGCTCCTCGTCTCCTCGCCCCCGTGTCCCATGGTCGGCAGTAGCCGCCACGGCTGCCTCACGACACTGGATCGAGCCCGTTACTGGCGATTAAGGTCTGGTTCTGATCATTGCCCCGCCAGGTTCCGCTCAATACGCACTCCCTCTTACGGCTGTGGAGGCCGAGATGAACGTGCCGTCGTTCCCGCCCGGATTCCTCTGGGGAGCATCCGCCTCCGCCTTCCAGACCGAAGGGGCGTCCGACACCGACGGCAAGGGGCCCTCCGGCTGGGACGCCTTCGCCGCACAGCCCGGACGGATCAAGGACGGTACCGACACCACCCGGGGGACCGGTTTCCACCAGCACTACCGCGAGGACGTCGCCCTCCTGGCCGGCCTCGGCGCCGACGCCTTCCGGTTCTCCATCAGCTGGCCGCGGGTGGTGCCCGGCGGCAGCGGACCGGTCAACCCGCGGGGGCTCGACTTCTACGACCGGCTCGTCGACGAGGTCTGCGCCCACGGCATCACCCCGGCCCCCACCCTCTACCACTGGGACACCCCGCTGCCGCTGGACGAGGCGGGCGGCTGGCTCACCCGGGACACGGCCTACCGCTTCGCCGAGTACGCGGGCATCGTCGCCGAGCGCCTCGCCGACCGCGTACCGATGTGGATCACCCTCAACGAACCGGCCGAAGTGACGTTGCTCGGCTACGCCCTGGGCGAGCACGCGCCGGGCCGCACCCTCCTCTTCGACGCCCTGCCCGCCGCCCACCACCAGCTCCTCGCCCATGGCCTGGCCGTCCGCGCCCTGCGCGGCGAGGGCGCGGACAACATCGGCATCGCGCTCTCGCACACCCCCGTCCGGACCGCCGGGGACACCGACGAGGACCGCTTCGGCGCAGAGCTGTACGACACGATCACCAACTGGCTGTTCGCCGATCCGATCCTCACCGGGCGCTACCCCGACGAGAACTTCGCGGCGCTGATGCCCGGCCCGGTCGAGGACGACCTGTCGACCATCTCCGCCCCGCTCGACTGGTACGGGGTCAACTACTACAACCCCACCCTCGTCGGCGCTCCCGACGCGGAGGCCCTGGGCTCCTTCTCCGGCTTCGAGCTGCCCGCCGGACTCCCCTTCGGCATCCGCGAGATGGAGGGCTACGAGAAGACCGACTTCGGCTGGCCGGTCGTCCCCGACGGCCTGCGCGAAACCCTCGTCCAGCTCCGCGACCGCTTCGGCGACCGGCTTCCGCCGATCTACATCACCGAGAACGGCTGCGCCGTCGACGAGCCCGCCCGGGACACCCGGCGCATCGCCTACCTCGAAGGACACCTGAAGGCCCTGCGCACGGCCATCGACGCGGGCGTCGACGTCCGCGGCTACTTCACCTGGTCCCTCACCGACAACGTCGAATGGATCGAAGGGGCCGGCAAGCGGTTCGGCCTCGTCCACATCGACTACGAGACGCTGCGGCGGACTCCGAAGGACTCGTACGCCTGGTACCGCGACCTGATCCGAGCGCAGAAGTCCGGCACCGGCGGCTCAGCCCACTGACCCGACGCGCCACACCGGAACCCCGTCCTCACCGTCACCACCGTCGACGCCGGGTACGGCCCGGCACAGCCGCCCGCGTACGCCATTGCGGCCCGGATCTTACGTACGGCCCCCTGTGTGATCAATACTTCGCGCCATGGTTGCTTCATGGTGGTCCCGGGCCCGACTGGGGATCTTTGTGCACTGGACGCCCGCCTCGGTCCCGGGCTGGGCCCCGCCCTACGTTCCGGCGGACGAACTGCCGCTGGCGGGCCGCCGCTCGCCGCTCGGCTGGACGTCGTACGCCGAGTGGTACGAGAACGCGCTCCGCTTCCCCGACAGTCCCGTCTCCGCCCACCACCGCGCGACCTACGGCACCCGTCCGTACACCGCCTTCGGGGGCGACTTCAACGATGCCCTGGACACCTGGGACCCCGCCGCCTGGGCCCGCGGCTTCCGCGCCGCGGGCGCCCGTTACGCCGTCCTCGTCACCAAACACCACGACGGGTTCTGCCTCTGGCCCTCCGAGGTCGAGAACCCGCACCGCGCCGGCTGGCACACCACGCGCGACGTGGTCGGTGAGTTCGCCGAAGCCGTACGGGCCGAGGGGCTCCGCTTCGGCGTGTACTACTCCGGCGGACTCGACTGGACCTTCGACGACCGCCCCATCGGAACCGGCGCGGACACCGTGTCCGCGGTCCCGCGCGGCAGTTACCCCGCATACGCGAACGCCCAGATGCGCGAGCTGATCCGGCGCTACCGCCCCGACATCCTCTGGAACGACATCGCCTGGCCGGCCTCCCGCGCCGAGGTGCAACGGCTCGTCGCGTACTACCGCTTCACCGTCCCGCACGGAGTCGTCAACGACCGGCTGTTCCCCTACGCACCGATGTGGCGCGCACTGCAACTCCCGGGCGCCAAGGCCCTGTACGACCGCTGGGAGCGCCGCACCATCGCCCAGGGAGAGGGTTTCGTCCCGCGCAAACCCCCCTACTACGACTTCCGCACCCCCGAATTCGCCCGCTACACCGGACCCGACCCGTACGAGATCACCCGCGGCATCGACCACAGCTTCGGCTACAACCGCAACTCCCCGCCCGAGGCGTATCTCGGGCGGGACGCGCTGGACGCGCTGGTGCGGGGGACGGCGGCCGCGGGCGGCAACCTGCTGCTCAATGTGGGGCCGCGCGGCGAGGACGCGACGATCCCCGCCGAGCAGCAGCTCCGCCTGGACTGGCTGGCGGAACTCACCCCGGAACTCACACCATGTGGACACGTTCCTGGTTGATGCGATGGCCTGCCCGCGCGAACGCGGCGGCCATCGGCGCGTTGCCCCGGTCGGTGGCGCCCGCGATGAGCGTGGCGCCCTCGGCCGCCAGGAAGCGCGTGCACTCGACGAGCAGGTCGTACCCGTAGCCGTGCCCGCGCTGCTCGGGTACGACCCCGATGAAGCCGATGCACGGGCCGGACGGGTTGTGGGCGGGCACATGGATGCCGGCCAGCTCGCCGTCGGGGGTGTACGCCAGCTGCCACCAGGAACGGGGTGACGGGCACCAGCGGAAGAAGTCGAGTTCCTCCTGCGCCGCCTGCTCCAGACCGCCGGGGCCCTCGACGGCCCGCCGGGCATGCGCGTCCAGTGTGACGGAGTGGACCCGGCGCAGCACGTCGAGGATCACCGCGTCGTCCGGCTCCGGGCGGAAGACCAGCCGCCCGGGCCGCGCGGGCAGGCCGCACTCCGGTGTCCACTCGTAGCGGTACCGCTCGACCAGCGGCTTCATCCCGGCCGCACGGGCGGCGGCGATCCGGGCCTTCGCGGCGCCACGGACGTCGGGCCGCTCCCGCCAGTCGGCCGGCAGGATCAGCTCGTACTCGGCGTACAGCGGTGCGCGGCGCAGCAGTTCGGTGCCCGCCTCGTCCTCGCCGTCGGCGAAATCGAACCAGTTGAGCAGCACCGGCTCGGTGTCGTCGGGCCCGGCCCACCAGGCGGCCCGAGCCACCACGACACCGTCGCGCACGGCGATCCAGGTCCACTCGGGCCGGTAGTCGCCGCCGTTGAGCGAGGTGGCGTAACGATGCCCGAAGGCGGCGCGGCCGACGAGATCGCTGCAGCGCAGGGTGTGGAAAAGATGTGCGTCGCTCTCGGTGAGCGCGCGGACGACCAGATCGGTCATGGAAATGTCCTCCGGAAGAAGCGATGCGCTCCCGGTCAGACCGTAACGGGAACCGCCCGGCGAACGGGACGGGAGCGCGGGAATGAAGTGGTACGGGTACGCACTGTTCTCGCCTCCTTCCTCGGTTCTCGGGCGGATCCCCGTCACCGTATACGGCGGTCCGGCCGGCCGTCCATCCGATTCAGTCCCAGACCATGTCGAAGGCGCGCTCGAAGTTCACATACCCGAGACGTTCGAAGGACTTCGCCATCGGGACGTTGCCGAGGTCGGTGGCGGCCCGGATCCGTTCCACACCGTCCTGCGCGGCCAGTACCCGGGTGCCCTCGGCGAGGAGGTCGTCGATGTAGCCCCGGCCGCGCCGGTCGGGCAGTACGCCGATGTAGGCGATGATCGGGTTGTAGCTGTTGCGTGCCGGGATCACGAACCCGACCGGCTCACCACCGGGAAGTTCCGCGACGCGCCACCATTCCCGCGGTGTCGAGTACCCCGCCAGCTCCTCGTCGTAGTGCTTCTCGGCCGCCTCGCGGGCGCTCAGCCCGGAGGCCAGGTCCGCCCGGCCGTGGGCGTCGAGGGTGCCCTCCATCACCGGGGTCATCAGGGCGAGGAGATCGTCCCGTCCGTCGACCGGACGGAACCGCAGCCGCCCGCTGTCCGCGGGGACCGGCGTACCGGCGCGCCACTCCAGGCGCAGCCGCTCGACCAGCATCCGCGCGCCGGAGCGCTCCATCACCCGGATCCGGGCCTCCACGACGTCGCGGGCGACAGGGTCCTCGCGCCAGTCGGGCGGCACGAACCGTCCGTACTCGGGCCGCGGGGCACCGACGGGCACGACCGCCGCCGTCGCCTCCTCCAGCAGCCGCAGTCCGGCCTCACCGCGTTCGGGCTCGGGCAGGGTGTCGTCGAGATCGAAGAAGTCCAGCAGCAGGGGCACCGAGCCGTCCCGGCTCCACCAGGCGATCCGCGCCACCACGCGCTCGCCGCGCAACGCCACCCACATCCACTCGGGACGGCGGCGTCCGCTCTCCAGGTCCTCGGCGAGCTCGTCGTCGAGGACGTACGACAACCGGCTGAAGAGCCCCAGCTCCTGGGGGCCGTGGAGCGGACGGACGGTCAGTTCCCGTGATGCGGGGGACATGCGGTCTCCTCGAAGTGCGTGACAGGGTGCTCCGTGCGGGCCGGACCACCGGTGGGGGACAGTAGCAACGTCCATTCCCTGCCGCCCCCGGGATTGCGGGCCAGGCGCTCCCCGCAGATCAGGAGCACGGAAAGCGGGTCCGTTCTGGACACTCCGGGGCGGTCGACCCGACAATTGGTCGGGTGACGTCCTCCTTCGAGTCCCACACGTATCCCGCGCGGCTGTCCGACGCCCAGCGCGACCGTGTTCTCGGCGTACTCAGAGACGGCGCGGCCCAGGGCATGCTGTCCCACGACACCTTCATGCGACGCATGGAACTGGCGCTCGTCGCCCGGCACCCGGAGGAACTGGAGGCGCTCACCGCCGACCTGAGGAGCAGGGGCCGCTGGTCGCGGCGGATGCTCCGGGTCGTGAGCGGGGTGTCCGGCTTCCCCGGCCGGGTGCGCCGGGTCTGGCAGACCGAACGGCTCCCGAAGCTCCTGCTCCCCGCACCCAGCCCGTACCCGCTGCTGATAGGCCGCGATCCGGGCAACGGGCTGCGGCTCAACCACGAGACCGTCTCCCGGCTCCACGCCGAACTCACCGCGCAGGGCGGACACTGGCTGCTGCGCGACCTCGGTTCGACCAACGGCACCTGTGTCAACGGGCAGCGGGTCATCGGTACGGTCCCGGTCCGCGAGGGGGACCAGGTGAGCTTCGGCCGGATGAGCTTCCGGCTCTCCGCACCCGTCCTCGGACCCCCCGCCTGAGACCCACCGGCACATGGCCCCGCGACGCCGCCTGCCGTTCGCCGGTCGGTCCGAACCTCCGGGACCCCGGCGGCTGCCGGATCAGGACTGCCGGTGCGGACCACGTCCGGCGAGGGTGAGGAACGCTTCGCCGACCGCCTCGGAGAGCGCGTCGGGTGGGCGTGGACATGGCGGGCCACATCGGCCGGTTCGGCGTCGCCGTCACCCGGACGGCCGTACGCCGACTGCGTGACGCCTTCGTCGGTGATCCCCTGGTGAGGAACCGCGCCGCAGACCGGCGCCCTGACGCACCGGGGGTACGGATGCAGGCCGACGCGCCCGAAGGCATACCGGCACCCGGCCGCCGGTCCGGCCGTACGGCGCGCGGATCCCGCCCCGGCGCCGGCCCCAGCCTGCTCGCCCCCGGCGCCGCGCACGACCCGTACCGGCTCTATCGCGTCCTGCGCGAGAAGTACCCGCTCAGCTACGACGCGCCCCTGGGCGCCTGGCTGGTCAGCCGCTACGCGGATGTGACCACGGCCCTCGGCGACCCCCGGTTCACCGGATTCCCGCACGACGGTGCGCCGCGCGGCGGCCCCGCACCCCTCGGGCTCTGCCACGGCAGTCACCTGTGCACGCCGCACGGACAGGGCGGGACCGCGACCGGACCGGGGCCACGTGGCACGACGGATCCCGGACCGGTGCCATGTCACATGGGGGACCCACGGGCGGCGCAACGTGCCGGTACGGCCCCGGGGCCGGTGCCACGGCACACGGCCGGACCCGGACCCGGACCGGTGACACGTCACACGGCAGAGCGGATCGAGCGCACCGCCTACGTACTGGCGCGCCGCATCGCGGGCCGCCCGCAGGCCGACCTCGTCGAGGAGTTCTGCCGCTGGCTGCCCGCCGGTTCCACCGCCGAAGCGCCCACCCGCACGTACGTCACCCGGCTGCGCACCGGCATCGGGAGTACCGTCAGCCCTTGCATCCGCCACACCGGCCTCCGCGAGACGGCGCTCGCCTCCTTCCTGGCCAATCTCCTGGACGCACCCGATCTCCTGGCCGCACTGCGCGCCGAACCGGCCCTGGCCGACCGGGCCTGGACCGAGTCGCTGCGCCGCGACCCGCCCGTGCAGATCGTGCTGCGCCGCACCGTCACCGAGGTCACCCTCAGCGGCGGCACGCTGCCCGCCGGGGCTCCCGTCGCCTGTCTGATCGGCTCGGCGGGCCGCGATCCGGAACGGTTCTTCGCCCCCGACCTCTACGACCCCTTCCGTCACGACCAGGGCAGTTCGCTCACCGGACCCGCCGGCTGCCCGGCCGTTGTGCTCGGCCGGCTGGAGGCGCGGCAGGGCCTGCGCGCCCTGCTCGACGCGATGCCCCGGCTCCGCTGGGCGGAGGGCTTCCGCCCGGCCGGCACCGGACTGCTCACGCGCGGGCCGCGGGCCCTTCTCGTCCGGCCCGGCTGAGCAGCGCCACCGGACGGTCGGCGAAGAGCTCGGCCGCCGCGAGCGTGGGACCGGTGAACTCCCGGCCGGGTGCCAGCAGATCGGCCCACGGCCCGGCGTCCGGCAGCGTCAGTTCCGTCCCGCGCCAGCCGCCCGACTCCGCCAGCCGCAACGAGAGCCTGGTCACCGCGGTGACCACGTCGCCCGAGCGGCAGAAGGCCAGACAGTGCGCGGCCGCCGGCCCACGGGCGTCCAGCGGGGCGTACGTACCCGACTCGCCGAACACCCCGGGCCGTTCGCGCCGCAGCCGCAACGCCGCCGCGGTGAGGTCGCCCTTCTCACCGAGGGGCCTCTCCTCGGACGGATGGGTGAACGGCCGCCGGTTGTCCGGGTCGACCAGCGCCACGTACTCCCGCTCCGTGCCCTGGTACAGGTCCGGTACCCCCGGCATCGTCAGCTGGACCAGCGCCGCGCCCAGCACATTGGCCCGGACGTGCGGATCGAGCGTGTCCGCGAACCGCTCCAGCGCCTCGCGCGCCGGACCGGTGTCGGCGGCCGGTCCCGCCGCGACGAAGTCCGTCACCGCCCTCTCGTACACCGGATCCGGCTCCGTCCAGCTGGTGAAGAGCCCCGCCTCGCGGACCGCCTTGAGCAGGCCGGGCTCCAGCCGGCCCGCGATCTCCCGGGCCGGCACCGTCGCGCATCCGAAGGCGGTCTGCCAGGCCTGCCAGGCGAGCTGCGCGTCGGGCGCGGTCGCGGGAGTCAGCCGTCCCAGCTCCACCAGCAGTTCGGCCCACTGCTCCGGACACTGGGTCAGCACCGCGATCCGGGCCCGTACGTCGGCGCTCCGCTTGGTGTCGTGGGTGGTCAGAGCCGTGCCCGTGGCCGACAGGCCGCGCGCCCGCCCGGCGCAGAACGCGTGGAACTCCTCCGGCGCCACCGCCGGCCGCCCGGGGTCGCCGCCCACCTCGTTCGCCGAGATCAGCGGTACGTACCGGTAGAACGCCATGTCCTCGACCGACTTGGCGTGCAACGCGGACGCGGTCTGGGCGAACCGGGCACAGAACGCGGACCGGTCGGCCCCCTCACCCAGCCGCCCCAGCGCCAGATCCCGCACGACGTCGACGGCCGACGCCTCCTCCGGGACGGAGAACACCGCCTTGGCGTCCCGTACGGCCGAATCCGGGAGCGCCGCCTGCGCAGACTCCGTGCGAGGTCCCCCAGCCGTGGCGTACGGGCGGTAGACGGGCACCCGTACGAGCAGTTCGCGCACGGCGGTGTGCAGCGTCCACGGGGCGTGGTCGCGCAGGAGCGGGTCCTCGGCGCAGACGCGTACGGCGAGCCGGGTCAGCAGCGCGGTCTCGGCGGCCAGTTCGTGCGTCACCACCCGGTACGCGGCCCGGCGGACCGTCGCCGCCCAGTCACCGCCGCGCCCCTCGGCGGGGCGCGCGTACGCGCGGTAGTGGCCGACCAGCTCCGCGGCGCCCATCGGGTCGACGAAGACTCCGTCGACACGGTGCAGCGCGTCGTACCCGGTGGTTCCCGCGACCGCCCAGTCGGTGGGCAGCGGTTCGCAGCCGGTGAGGATCTTCTCCACCACCGTCCACCGTCCGCCGGTCGCCGCCGAGAGCCGCTCCAGATAGGCCGCCGGCTCGGCGAGTCCGTCCGGGTGGTCGATGCGCAGCCCGTCGACGACCCCGTCCCGCATCAGTTCGAGGATCTTGCCGTGGGTGGCCGCGAAGACCTCCGGGTCCTCCACCCGCACGCCGATGAGGTCGGAGATGGTGAAGAACCGCCGGTAGTTCAGCTCGGTACGGGCCAGCCGCCACCAGCCGAGCCGGTAGTGCTGGGCATCCAGCAGCTCGGGCAGCGGCAGGCGGGCGGTACCGGCCCGGAGCGGGAACTCCTGCTCGCCGTGGCGCAGCACCTCGCCGTCGACCCGGAGCCCGTCGAGCTCGTCGCCGATCCGTCCGGCGAGCACCGGCAGCAGCACCTTGCCGTCCCCCGCGGCCCAGTCGATGTCGAACCAGCGGGCGTACGGGGATCCGGGGCCTTCGCGCAGCACCTCCCACAGGGCGTGGTTGTGGCGCGGGACGGCCGCCATGTGGTTCGGCACGATGTCCACCACCAGCCCGAGACCGTGCGCACGCGCCGTACGGGCCAGCTCCCGCAGCCCTTCCTCACCGCCGAGTTCGCCGCGCACCCGGGAGTGGTCGACGACGTCGTATCCGTGTCTGGAGCCGGGCACGGCCTCGAGCACGGGGGAGAGATGCAGATGGGAGACGCCGAGCGCGGCGAGATACGGTACGGCGCGAGCGGCGGCCGAGAACGGGAAGTCCGGCTGGAGCTGGAGCCGGTAGGTGGCGGTGGGCGTCATGCGCCGTTACGTACCCAGCCCGCGGCCTTCTGTGTCACGCAGCGCCGCAAAGGGCTCGACCGGCGGTGCGGCCGGTCGCCGGACGGGCCGTCGGCCCCGGACCGGCACCCGCGCGGGTCACCGGTCCCCGGCCGACCGAGGGCCGTCGGACCCGGCCCTACGCGGGGCGCTGCAGCACCGCCATGCTCCGCCCGACCAGCGTCACCCGTTCGCCCGCCGACACCTTCGGCCCCGAGCGGGGGAGCACCCCGGCCGGACGTGCCGTGTCGACCACCACCGTCCACTGCCGGCCGTGATTCACCGGAACCGAGAAATCCAGCGTGTCGGCGCTCGCGTTGAACATCAGCAGGAACGAGTCGTCGGAGATCCGTTCGCCGCGCGGCCCCGGTTCCGAGATCGCGTGACCGTTGAGGAAGACCGTCAGTGCCTTGGCGTGCGCGGCCTGCCAGTCCCGCTGCGTCATCTCGCCGCCCTCGGGCGTGAACCAGGCGATGTCCGAGAGCTCGTCGTGCGTGCCCTCGACCGGGCGCCCGTGGAAGAACCGGCGGCGCCGGAAGACCGGATGGTCGCGGCGGAGCCAGACCATCGCCCGGGTGAACTCCAGCAGGCTGCTCCCGAGGCCGTCCCCCTCGTCCATTGCGTCCTCGTCCGCGTCGCTCCCCGGGGCCTCGTCCGGCTCGGGCCAGCGCACCCACGACAACTCGCTGTCCTGGCAGTACGCGTTGTTGTTGCCCCACTGCGTGCGCGCGAACTCGTCGCCGTGGCTCAGCATCGGCACGCCCTGCGACACCATCAGCGTGGCGATGAAGTTCCGCATCTGCCGCATCCGCAGATCCAGCACCTCCGGCTGGTCCGTCTCGCCCTCCGCACCGCAGTTCCAGGACCGGTTGTGGCTCTCGCCGTCCCGGTTCCCCTCGCCGTTCGCCTCGTTGTGCTTCTCGTTGTACGAGACCAGGTCGTGCAGCGTGAATCCGTCGTGGCAGGTGGTGAAGTTGATCGAGGCGAGCGGCCGCCGTCCGTCGTCCTGGTACAGGTCCGACGAGCCCGTCAGCCGTCCGGCGAACTCGGCGAGGGTCCTCGGCTCGCCCCGCCACAGGTCCCGCACGGTGTCCCGGTACTTGCCGTTCCACTCGGTCCACAGCGGCGGGAAGTTTCCCACCTGGTAGCCGCCCTCGCCCACGTCCCACGGCTCGGCGATCAGCTTCACCTGGCTGACCACCGGGTCCTGCTGCACCAGATCGAAGAACGAGGACAGCCGGTCCACCTCGTGGAACTGGCGGGCCAAGGTGGCCGCCAGGTCGAAGCGGAAGCCGTCCACGTGCATCTCCGTGACCCAGTACCGCAGGGAGTCCATGATCAGCTGGAGTACGTGGGGCGACCGCATCAGCAGGGAGTTCCCGGTCCCCGTGGTGTCCATGTAGTACCGCTGGTCGTCCGCGAGGCGGTAGTACGAGGCGTTGTCCAGGCCCCGGAAGGAGAGCGTCGGACCCAGGTGGTTGCCCTCCGCGGTGTGGTTGTAGACGACGTCGAGGATCACCTCGATGCCGGCCTGGTGCAGCGCCCTCACGGCCTGCTTGAACTCCAGCACCTGCTCGCCGCGGTCGCCCCAGGAGGCGTACGCGTTGTGCGGGGCGAAGAACCCGATGGTGTTGTAGCCCCAGTAATTGGCCAGCCCCGCGTCCGCCAACCGGTGGTCCTGGACGAACTGGTGCACCGGCATCAGCTCGATCGCGGTGACCCCCAGTTCCGTCAGATGGGCGATCACCTCGGGATGGGCCAGTCCCGCGTAGGTGCCGCGCAGTTCCTTCGGCAGCCCCGGATGGAGCATCGTCAGGCCCTTCACATGGGCCTCGTAGATCACCGTGCGGTGGTAGTCGGTACGGGGGCGCCGGTCGTCGCCCCAGTCGAAGTAGGGGTTGACCACGACCGAGGTCATGGTGTGCGGCGCCGAGTCGAGATCGTTGCGCGCGTCGGGGCGGCCGAAGGGGTAGCCGTACACCGCCTCGCCCCACCGGATCTGCCCGGCGACCGCCCTGGCGTACGGGTCGAGCAGCAGTTTCGCCGAATTGCAGCGGGCACCGCGCTCCGGTTCGTAGGGCCCGTGGACCCTGAACCCGTACCGCTGACCGGGCATCACCCCGGGAAGATAGGCATGGCGGACGAAGGCATCGGTCTCCCTGAGCTCCACCGCGGTCTCGGAACCGTCGTCGTGCAGCAGGCACAACTCGATTCGGCCGGCGGCCTCCGAGAAGACCGCGAAGTTGGTCCCGGCGCCGTCGTACGTGGCGCCGAGCGGATACGCCTGTCCCGGCCAGACCTGCATAGGTTCTCTTCCACTTCTGATCCGGGTGCCTGGGGCCTTGCGGGCTGCTTGAGCCAGATCTTCCCCGAAAGAGGTGCGGCTACCTAGGACGTCGCGCGGTCCGGTCAACATCGGGCCCCTCCGTGTCGCCCAAAACCGGAATCCGGAGCCCCGATTCGGCCGCAGGCCCCGTGCCGGGCCCCGGACGGGGTGCTCAATCACTATGAATCCGCTCACTACGGCAGATCTTGCCTCCAGGAACATGCGTACGTCGTAGGGGAGTTGAGCAAGCAGCCTGTGCATCCGGCTGCACCGGCTCCCGCTCGCGGAGTACCCTTCCTTGATCGTTGGTGGGGGAGTGGAAGGCGGTGCGCGGTTGAGCTCGGGAGGGTTCGAGCTGCCCCCAGGTGACGCAGGTCACGAGGGGGAATCCACCGATGCCCCGCCAGGGGCGGTCTCACTTGCGCAGCCCATGGAGATCGGCGCGGAACTGGACTGGGGAGCGGACGCCTGGAGCGAGGTGCGCACGCGTGCCCAACGGGCCGGACGTGCCTACATCTGGCTCAATCTCGTGGAGCAGCGGCTGCGCGCCGTGGTCGCCGCGGTGCTCCGGCCCATCTACGAGCCGGTCCATGGCGAGGACTGGGTGGTGGCCGCCGCCGGGCCGGCCGGACAGGAGTGGGTGCAGCGCGCCGTGGCCGTGCGCGAGGTCTCGCGCCGCAAGGGCTATCTGCTGGACCCGGCCGACGACAACGTGCTCAGCTTCCTCACGCTGCCGCAGCTGCGCGAGCTGATGGTTCAGCACTGGCCGTGCTTCGAGCCGTACTTCGACGACCGGCGCGAGGTCGAGCTGGCGCTCGACGAACTGGAGGTCGCCCGCAATGTGGTCTCCCGCAACCGCGCCCTGAACGAAGCGGTTCTCGCCCAGGCCGAGCGCGCCTCCGCCCGTCTCCTGGAGATCCTGGGCAGTGGCGCCGCGGTCCCGTCGTCCGACCGGCTGCCGGTCGACGCAGTCGAGGAACTGGTCGGCGACCGCTACGCGGACGTGGTCTCCGTCCACTCCGACCGGGTGCGCCTGCAGCGCCAGCTGCCGGCCGAGGATCTCTTCGGCGGTTCGCGCCGTCTCGACGCGATCGGCATAGGACTCAACCTGCTCGTGCAGAACTTCTCCGGCCGCAGGCTGATCCGGCTCGCCGAGTCGGGCTGCCGGGTCCGGCTGCTCTTCATCAACCCGGCGAGCAGCGCGGTCAAGCGCCGGGAACGGGAACTGGGTCTCAAGAAGGGCGAGCTGAGCCGGTCGGTGGAGATGAACATCCTTCACATGCGCCGGGTCCGCTCCAAGCTCCGTGACCCGGGCGCCTTCGAGATCCATGTCTTCGACGAGACACCGCGCTTCACGGCCTATCTGGTCGACGGCGACGGAACGGACGCGGTCGGGGTCGTCCAGCCGTATCTGCGGCGCGCACGCGGCATGGAGGCACCCGTGCTGGTGCTGCGGGGCGGCGGGCGCGCGGTGGTCCGGGCGGGTCAGGACAACGAGCACGGGCTGTTCGAGACGTACCGAGAGGAATTCGAGTCCGTGTGGACGGACTCCCGGCCCGTCTCCTGAGGGGCTCCCGCTCCGTTGTCAGTGGTGCGTGCGAGGGTGGTCGTCACCTGGGGGAGAGCATCACGAAGGAGGTACGGAATGAGCTGGCACCGGGAGGCGCTGGTCGGCTTCGACCTGGAGACGACGGGTACGGAACCGCTGGAGGCCCGGATCGTGACGGCCGCGGTCGTCGGCGTCGCGGGCCGGGACGGGGAGCCGGTGCGGCAGCGCAGCTGGCTGGCGGATCCGGGCGTCCGGATTCCCGCACAGGCCTCGGCGATCCATGGCATCAGCAGCGAGCGCGCGGCGGCGGAGGGCCGGCCGGTGCGCGAGGTGGCCGACGAGATCGCCGAGACGCTCACCGGTTACTGGCGCCAGGGTGTCCCGGTCGTCGCGTACAACGCGGCCTTCGACCTGACGCTGCTGACGGCGGAGCTCCGGCGGCACGGGCTGCCGTCGCTGAGCGACCGGCTCGACGGGGCGGGGATCGGACCCGTCGTCGACCCGTACACCATCGACCGGGCCGTCGACCGCTACCGCAAGGGCAAGCGCACCCTCGAAGCGGTCTGCGTCGAGTACGGCGTGGTGCACGGCGGTGCCCATGACGCGGGGGCGGACGCGCTGGCCGCGGTCCGGGTGGCGTACGCGATAGCCGAGCGGCACGCGTCGGTGGCCGGGCTGACCGCCGCCGAGCTGCATGAACGCCAGGTGGAGTGGTACGCGCAATGGGCGGCCGACTTCCAGCAGTTCCTGCGCCGCAAGGGCACGGCGGACGCGGTGGTGGACGGCCACTGGCCGCTGCGGGAGCCGGCCCGGGTGACGGGCTGAGGCTCCGGGCCCGTCCGGCCCGGGGCCTCCTGCGAGCCCGTCCGGTGGCCGGGGGTGCGACGGCCGCCGGGCGGTCGTGGTCACGGCGTCAGAACGGATACCATCGCACCGCGGTGTCGCCGTCGCGCAGCGACGCCACCCGGCGGCGGAACTCCGCGAGGGCCTTCGGGTTGGTCGGCGCGTGCTGGGACACCCAGGCGCAGCTGGCCGTCTCCCGTGCCCCGCGCAGCACCGCGCAGCCGTCCCATGCGCGGACGTCCCAGCCGTAGGCGGCGGTGAAGGCGTCGTACGCCTCGGCCGCCAGCCCGTACCGGTCCCGGGACAGCGCGAGCACCACCAGATCGTGCTCGCGCAGATCCGCGGAGAAGGTCTCCAGATCGACCAGCACCGGCCCGTCCGGGCCGACGTGGACATTCCGGGCAAGCGCGTCGCCGTGGATCGGGCCGGGCGGAAGATGGGGGACCAGCGCGGCCGCGGCCGCGGCGAAGCCGTCGCGGCGGTCACGCAGATAGTCGGCGTCGGCCGGGTCGATCGCATCGCCCGCGAGCCGCAGCCAGCGCTCGACCCCGCCCAGCAGCTCACGGCGCGGAAGGGTGAAACCGTCCGGGGCGGGCAGCGCGTGGACCAAGGTGAGCAGGGGCGCCAGATCCTGCGGCTCGGCCGGGCGTACGGCGTCGGGCAGCCGGTGCCAGAGGGTCACCGGGTGACCCTCCACCAGCCGTGCCGAGGGCTCCGCGGCCCGTACGGCGGGCACCCCGGAGGCGGCCAGCCACTGCGCGACAGCCACCTCGCGCTCGGCCCGGTCCCGAAGCTCCGGGTTCCGCACGGCGTCCCGGCCGACCTTGACGACCAGGTCGTCCACGGCGAACACCGCGTTCTCACCCAGCGCGAGCAGCTCCGCACCGCCGGGCAGCCCGGCAGCGCTCAGCACCTCGCGCGCACGCATCTCGTTCATGCCTCCGATTTTCGCATCCGTGCAGGCCCGCTTGACGAACCGATGGACCGTCAGCACGATGACGGGGGCCACCTGAGCGGCCAGAACGGTATGTAACCGATCGAATGACGCAAGGGGGCGAATTCATGACATTGGCGACTGCAACCGTACGAACCGGGAGGCGCGGCCCGACCGGTGGCCCGCCCGGCAGGACGCTCCGGACGAACGGCCGGAGCGCGGGGTCCTGGTTCCTGGTGCTGCCCGCGCTGATCCCGATCCTGATCCTCAGCGTCGGCCCGCTCCTCTACGGCATCGCGCTGGCCTTCACCGACGCCCAGTCCGGCCGCACGGTCTCCACCCAGTGGGTGGGCGGGCTGAACTTCCAGGACCTGCTGCACGACGCCCTCTTCTGGGAGTCGTTCCGTATCGGCCTGCTGTGGGCGGTCGGTGTCACCGTCCCGCAGTTCGTGCTGGCGCTCGGCCTCGCCCTGCTGCTCGACCAGAATCTGCGGCTGCGCTGGCTGGCGCGGGCGCTGGCGATCATTCCGTGGGCGATGCCCGAGGTGGTCGTCGGCATCATGTGGCGGCTCGTCTACCATCCGGACGCGGGCGTCCTCAACGAGACCATGCGCGATCTCGGCATCGGCGACGGCCGGGACTGGCTCACCGGGCTCGCCACCGCGCTGCCCGCCGTGATCGTGGTGGGCGTCTGGGCCGGCATGCCGCAGACCACCGTCGCCCTGCTGGCCGGGCTGCAGAACACCCCGCACGAACTTCACGAGGCGGCCGCACTGGACGGGGCCGGCGCCTGGCGCCGCTTCCGCACCGTCACCTGGCCCGTGCTCAGACCTGTCGCGCTCTCGATCACCGCGCTCAATTTCATCTGGAACTTCAACGCCTTCGCCCTGGTCTACGTGCTGACCAACGGCGGACCCGGTGGCCGAACCCGGCTGCCGATGCTCTTCGCGTACGAAGAGGCCTTCCGCTACGGACAGTTCGGCTACGCCGCCGCGATGGGCTGTGTGATGGTCGCGGTGATCTCCGTGATCCTCGCGGTGCGTCTCGTCGGCCGGCTCGGGGGAGGCGAGGACCGGTGAGCGTACGTGCCGGCGGATCCGTGCGGGCCGGACAGTACGTCGCGCTGCTCGGCTACCTCGTCTTTCTCGCGTTCCCGTTCCTGTGGCTGGTCTCCACCGCCTTCAAACCGGCGAGGGAACTGGGTTCCCTGCACCCGACCTGGATTCCCGAGCACCCGACGCTGGACAACTTCCGCAAGGCGTTCGACGAACAGCCACTGCTCCAGGCCGCCGGCAACTCGTTGACCGCCGCGCTCTGCGCCGCCCTCGTCGCGGTCGTCATCGCCACGCCCATGGCCTATGTGACGGCCCGCCGTCGCTCCAGGCTCTCGACGGCCACCACCGGCTGGGTCGTGATCAGCCAGGCGTTCCCGTTCGTGCTGCTGATCATTCCGCTCTTCCTGGTCCTGAAGCGTCTCCATCTGATCAACTCCCTGTGGGGTCTGGTCATGGTGTACGTCGTCTGGGCGCTGCCCTTCGCGCTGTGGATGCTGACCGGCTACGTGCGGGCCGTGCCCACGGAACTCGAAGAGGCCGCCTCGGTCGACGGCGCGGGCCGGCTGCGGACACTGGTCTCGGTCACCGCACCGCTGCTGGCCCCCGGCATCGTCGCCACCGCGCTCTTCGCGTTCATCACCGCATGGAACGAGTTCTTCTTCGCGCTCGTCCTGCTCAAGACACCGGAGAAACAGACCTTGCCGGTCGTGCTGACCCACTTCATCGGCGCGGAGGGAGCGGCCGATCTCGGGCCGCTCGCCGCCGCCGCGTTCCTCGCGACCCTGCCCTCGCTGGTCGTCTTCGCGATCATCCAGCGGCGGATCACGGGCTCCCTGCTGGCCGGGGCGGTGAAGAGCTGATGCCCGCTCCGGCAAGGACGGCGGCCGCCGCCGTGTTCACCGCGCTGGCCCTGCTGCTCACGGGCTGCGCGGGCACGGGTGGCGACGGGGACGGCAGCGGACGGACCGAGCTCAGCTTCCAGTCGCTTGCCTGGCAGAAGGAGTCCGTCGACGCCAACAAGCAACTGGTGAAGGAGTGGAACGAAACCCACCCCGACATCCATGTCACCTACGTCCAGGGCAGCTGGGACACCGTCCACGACCAGCTGCTCACCTCCTTCGAGGGCGACGAGGCGCCGGACGTCATCCATGACGCCTCCGACGACCTCGCCGACTTCGCGTACGGCGGCTACCTCGCCGATCTGCGCACGCTCCTCCCGGACCGGCTGACCGCCGACATCCCGCAGGAGAGCTGGCGGACCACCACCTTCGGCGACGGCGTCTACGGAGTGCCGTTCCTCCAGGAGCCCCGCGTCCTGATCGCCAACACCCGGATCCTCAAGGAGTCGGGCGTACGCACCCCGACCCCCGACAGCCCCTGGAGCTGGGCCGAGTTCCGCCAGGTCACCAAGGAACTGACGGGCAAGGGGAGGTACGGCGTGGCCTGGCCGCTCAAGGAGCCGGTCTCCGTCACCCTCAACCTCGGGCTCTCCGCCGGCGGCCGGCTCTTCCACCGCGGAGCCGACGGCAAGGTCACCATCCGTTCGGAGAAGGGTGACCAGATCGTCCCCGACACCATTCGCGACCAGGTCGAGACCGATCGCAGTGCCGCCCGCACCGCGCTCGGCATGGGCGGCTCCGACACGCTGCCCGGGTTCTTCGGCGGCAAGTACGCGATGGTTCCGCTCGGCTTCTCGTACCGTCAACAGGTCGTCGAACAGGCCCCCGAGGGCTTCGAGTGGACGGTGCTGCCCGCGCCCGCGGGCAGCGGCGGGCTCGCCCAGGGGGTGAGCCCGCAGACCCTCTCCGTCTCGCAGGCCAGCCCGCACAAGAAGGAAGCCGCGCGGTTCATCGACTTCCTGCTGCGGCCGCGGAACATGGTGCGACTGGCCGAGGGGGACTGGATGCTCCCGACCGGCACCGAGGCACTCGCGGACCCGGCCCTGCACACCGACAAGGACGGCTGGGCGACCGGTGTCGCGGTCGCGAAGGCGCTCCGCCCGGCCCCCGCGCAGTCGGTCCGCGGCTACCCGGAGTGGAAGGACAAGGTCGCCACACCGGCCCTCCAGGAGTACTACAGCGGGGCGATCGGCGCCGAGGAGCTGAGGAAACGTCTGGTGGACGACGGAAACCGGGTGCTGGCCCGCTACCAGCGCTGACGGGTCGGGTACAGCCGGCCTCCCGTTCGGGCCGGGCCGGGTGCGTGCCCCTCGGCGATCCGGTCCGGCCCGGACGAAAGGAACCGAGACGTCCGGACGGCGAGACATGACCGATCCTCCACAAATCTGCCGACCGGAGGGCGGGGGCGGAATCAGGTCGACTCCTCGTCCGTCCGGGTGCCCGGACGTGGTCCGCCTTCCCTCTTGCGAAGAACGCCGGTCGTCGTTGCGGGAGCGGCCGGCTCCGCCCGCGCGACGGAGGTCGTGGAGGCGGTGCCCGACTTGAGCACGGCTGGCCGGTTTCTTATTACGAAGCCTTGTTGTGTAAGTCACAGCCGGATGAAGGCCTTGATCTGAGCGCGTCAATGGGTGAGGGTTTCGAGCCAACCCCCGGAGATCTTCCGGCCGGGGGTCAATCCCCCCACAAAGAATGACGAGGAGACCCCTCTTCATGGCAATTCACAAGCGCGCACGTCGGATCAAGCTGACCGCCGCCATGACCGCCGTGGCTGCGGCGGCCGGAGTCACCCTGCTGGGCAGCCCCGTCGCCGGAGCCGCACCCGCCCCCGCGATGGGCACCGTCTATGGTGCGGACGCGGCCACCGCCGTCTCGGGCAGCTACATCGTGATGCTGGATCACAAGGCCGACAAGGCGAAGCTCGCCGAGCAGTACGGCGGCAAGCTCAAGCGGAACTACAGCTCCGCCATCAACGGCTTCTCCGCCAGCGGTCTGTCACTGACCGAGGCCAAGCGCCTGGCGGCCGACCCGGCCGTCTCCAAGGTGGTTCAGAACAAGAAGTTCCACATCGACGCCACCCAGGCCGACCCGCCGTCCTGGGGGCTGGACCGGATCGACCAGACCGAGACGGCCGGCGACAACGCGTACACCTACCCGGACAGTGCGGGCGAGGGAGTCACGGCGTATGTCATCGACACCGGTGTCCGCACCACGCACAACGAGTTCGAGGGCCGGGCCAGCTCGGGCTACGACGCGGTGGACGACGACGACAGCGCGGATGACGGCAACGGCCACGGCACCCATGTGGCAGGCACCATCGCCGGTGCGACGTACGGCGTGGCCAAGAAGGCGAAGATCGTCGCCGTGCGGGTCCTCGACGACTCCGGCTCGGGCACCACCGAGCAGGTCGTCGCGGGCATCGACTGGGTCACCGCCCACCACGAGGGCCCCTCCGTCGCCAATATGAGCCTCGGCGGCGGCGCGGACGAGGCGCTCGACGCGGCGGTACAGAAGGCCATCGCCTCCGGAGTCACGTTCGCGGTGGCCGCCGGAAACGAATCCTCCGACGCGAGCGAGACCTCCCCGGCCCGTGTCCCGGAGGCCATCACCGTCGCCTCGTCCACGGTGGACGACGAGCAGTCGTCGTTCTCCAACTACGGCTCGATCGTGGACATCTATGCCCCCGGATCGGGCATCACCTCGTCCTGGAACGACAGCGACGACGGCTCCAACACCATCTCCGGTACCTCCATGGCGACCCCGCACGTCGTCGGTGCCGCCGCCGTCTACCTCTCCGGACACCCGGACGCCACCCCGGCGGAGGTCGCCACGGCGCTGACGGACGGAGCCACCCCCGACGCGATCTCCGACGCGACCGAGGGCACGCCGAACAAGCTGCTGAAGATCGTCGAGTAACCGACCCGACCCCCGCAGTCGCGACCGGGCGGCGCACGCCCGGCGCAACGGAATCGGCGGCCGCCGCGCCCTCCCCCACGGGGCGCGGCGGCCGCGCGACGTGGACGGATCGTCCTATGGTGTGCCCATGACGATGTACGCGGCGCTGTTGCGCGGGATCAATGTGGGCGGCCACAAGAAGGTTCCGATGGCCGAACTGCGCACACTGCTCACCGAACTCGGCCACGGATCCGTCCGTACCCATCTGCAGAGCGGCAACGCCGTCTTCAGCAGCGCGTCGGACGACGAGAACGCACTCGCCGCCGAACTGGAGCAGGCCATCGAGAAGCGATTCGGTTTCCCGGTCCCCTGTCTGGTCCGGGACGGCGGCTACCTCGCGGCAGTTGCCGCGGCCTGCCCGTTCCCGGCCGGCGAACTCGAAGGCAGGCAACTGCACATCACCTACTACGGGCAGCCGGTCGACGCCGAACGCTTCGCCGGGATCGACGCGGCGGCCTTCCTCCCCGAGGAGTTCCGCCTCGGCGACCGTGCGCTCTACCTCTACGCCCCCGACGGACTGGGCCGTTCCAAACTCGCCGAAGCCCTTTCCCGCCCCGCCCTCAACAAGGGCGTCATCGCCACCTCGCGCAACTGGAACACCGTGGTCAAGCTGGTGGAGATGACCGCGGCCACCGGGACCGCACACGACGGAGCACGCGCATGACCGAACCGTCCCCGGGCGTGGCCGCGGCCGTGGAGGGCGAGCTCCGCCTCCTGGACCCGGCGGTCCGCGCCTCCGCCGAACTCCTCACCCAGGTGCTGCACCCCGAGTACCGCGAGATCGACTCCGCCGGCCGGGTCTGGGACCGCGACGCGCTGATCGCCTCGCTCACCGCCGAGGACGCTCCACGTCCCGGGCCGCTCACCGCGTCCCGGATGCGTGGCCTCCAGCTGGACGCGGAACTGGTCCACCTCACCTACGACACCGAGACGAAGGGGCACCTCGCCCACCGCAGTTCGCTGTGGCGGCTGACCGACGCGGGCTGGGTGCTCTACTTCCACCAGGCCACGCCGTTCGCCGCAGCCGCGAACGCCGCCGACGACACGGACGACTGAGCCCGCTCAGCGACGGGTGACGCGCTGCGCCCGCGCCGCCCACCGGCCGTCCGTACGGGAGATCCGCACCGGGTGTCCGAAGCAGTCGCTGACCTGATCGGTGGTCAGCACGTCGTCGGCCGGGCCCGACGCCACACACCGTCCGCCCCGCAGCAGCATCGCGTGCGTGGTGGAGGCGGGCAGCTCCTCCAGATGGTGCGTGACCAGGACCGTCGCCAGCTCCGGATGCTCCTCGCGCAGTGCGTCCAGACTGTCGAGCAACTGCTCACGGGCGGCGAGATCAAGACCTGTTGCCGGCTCGTCGAGCAGCAGCAGCCGAGGCCGTGGCATCAGCGCGCGGGCGATGAGCGTACGTCCCCGCTCACCCTGCGAGAGCGCGGGCCAGCGCGATCCGGTCCTGCCGCCCATGCCGAGCATCTTCAGCAGCCGCTCCGCCCGGGCCCGCTGTTCCGTGCTCGCGGACCAGCGCGGGACCGGCTCGACCGAGTTGGTCAGGCCGGTCAGCACCACCTCGTGCACCGACAGCGGAGAACGCAGCGGATGGCGCGGATTCACATGCCCGAGCATCGACCGCAGCTCCCGCAGATCGACCCGCCCCAGCGTGCGCCCCAACACCTCGACCGAGCCCCTGGTGGGGTGGTTGACCGCGCCGAGCAGCCCCAGCAGCGTGCTCTTGCCCGCCCCGTTCGCCCCCAGCAGGGCCCAGTGCTCGCCGCTGCGCACGATCAGGGAGACCGAGTCGAGCAGGACGGCGCCGTCCCGCACGAGCGAGACGTCGTCGGCCCGGATCACCGGGACGGCGGCGGGGGAATCGGGGACACCGGCGGGGCCGGGGACAGCGGCCGTGGTGTGTGTGCTCACGCGGCGGAACTCCTTCATGCGGGTGCGAGCGCCTCCAGGCGGCTCATGTCCTCGGCCGACAGACCGACCTCACGGGCTCCCAGGTTCTCCGTCAGATGGGCGGGCGAACCGGTGCCCGGGGTCGGGCACAGCACGGGGGAGCGGCGCAGCAGCCAGGCGAGGGCGATCTGCCCGCGGGTGGCATCGTGCCGATCGGCGATGTCGGCGAGTGCTGTGGCCGCCTCGCCGGTCAGAGCGCCGTTGGCCAGCGGGAACCAGGGCAGAAAGGCGAGGCCGTGGGTCTCGCACACCTTCAGTACCGCGTCCGACGAACGGTCGAGCAGGTTGAAGCGGTTCTGCACCGAGGCGATCCCGGTCAGGGAGAGTGCCTGCTCCAGCTGGTCGGCGGTGAGGGTGTCCAGACCGATGTACCGGATCTTACCCTCCTGCCGCAATGCGTCGAGGGCGCCCAACTGGTCGGCCATCGGCACGTCCGGGTCCAGCCGGTGCAACTGGTAGAGGTCGATCCGGTCCGTCCGCAGCCGTCGCAGACTGGCCTCGCACATCGCCCGCAGCTGCTCCGGACGGCCCGCGACGTGCCAGGCGCTGTCGCTGGTGCGCACCACCCCGCCCTTGGTCGCGATCACCAGTTCCCGGGGGTACGGGTGGAGGGCTTCGGCGACCAGTTCCTCGGCCAGCGCGGGTCCGTAGTTGTCGGCCGTGTCGATGAGCGTGACGCCCTGCTCGACGGCCGCCCGCAGCACGGCCACGGCGTCCCGCCGGTCACCGCGCGGCCCCCAGTACCCGGGGCCGGTCAGCTGGGCGGTGCCGTAACCGAGACGACGTACGGGCAGTTCGCCGCCGAGCAGGAACACATCGTCGAGAGGCTGTGACAGGGAAGACATGACGGGAACAGTAGTACTGAGCGCGGTCGATGCCACGACCTCCCGCCCTGTGCCGAGGTGCTGCCGACCCCGGGGTCGGCGTTCCGGCCTGTGCGGACGCGGAACGGGAGCCGGGATGCGCTGCGTCATCGTCGGAGCGGGAGCCGTCGGCGGCACCGTCGGAGGACGGCTGTCCGAGGACGGTCACGACCGCCGCCCGTCCTCGACCGCCCCGAGGCCGTCGAAACCCGGTTCGATGCCCGTGACCGAGCTCGTCGCTCTCGTCGACGCCGCCTTTCGAATCCGCGGTCCGAGATCGGCGTCGCCTTTCTTCAAGACCGTTGTCAGCGGCCGGTTCTAGCCTGGGACGCATGAAGAACGAGCACGCTCACATGACCGAATGCGCTGCCGAGGCGGCGCGGATCGCCCGCTCCGTCAGTGCCGAACAGCTCGACCTGCCCACCACCCCCTGCGGCGAGTGGGACCTGCGCGGACTCATCAACCACTGGGTGCTCTACACCTCGTACGGTCTGGAGCACCGCGCCCTGCGCAAGGACCTCCCGGACGAACTCGTCAACCGTGACTTCACCGCCGACGCCGACTGGGCGCAGACGTACGCGGCTCAGCTGGACCGCGCCGTCGCCGCCTGGTCGGACCCGGCGGTCTGGGAGGGCGAGATCGACCTGGGGGGTTCGACGTCCCCGGCCTCCGAGATCGCCGCGATGCTCTTCGAGGAGACGGCCCTGCACACCTGGGACGTGGCACGGGCCACCGGGCAGGAGTTCCGGCTGTCCGACGCGGCGGCGGCCCACCTCCTCGAAGTCGTCGACGGGTCCGCCGAGCTCTACCGGCAGTACGACGGCTTCGCCGACGAGGTGACGGTGCCCGGATCGGCTTCGGTGCTCGATCGGGCACTGGCCCGCAGCGGACGCGACCCGCACTGGAGCCGGGTCTGAAAATGGCCCAACGGATCGGTCGGTGAATGGCCCGGAGGGGAGAGCCAATACCTGGCTAGGCTCGACGCATGACCACTCACCGCACCCCGGACACGGGCAGGACCGTCGTCGACTTCTACTTCGACCCGGCCTGCCCGTTCGCCTGGATCACCTCCCGCTGGATGCTGGAGGTGGAGCAGCAGCGGGACATCGAGCTCCGCTTCCATGTCATGAGTCTCCACCTGCACAACATCGGCAATGAACTCCCCGACTGGTACCGGGAACTGGTCGACAGGTCGATCGGCCCGGTACGGGTCGCCGTCGCGGCGGCGGCGGAGCACGGCGACGCGGTGCTCCGCGATCTCTACACCGCCATGGGCAGCCGCATCCACCAGCAGAAGAACGAGGACTTCGACGAGGTGGTCGCGCAATCCCTCGCACAGCTCGGCCTGCCCGCCGCGCTGGCAGCCGCGGCGCACTCGGAGACGTACGACGAGGCGCTGCGGCTCAGCCACGACGCCGGCAAGGATCCGGAGGCGGACGCTTACGTCGGTACGCCCACGATCCATGTCGACGGCTCGGTCTGGTTCGGGCCCGTCCTGCGAGCCGTGCCGCGCGGCGAGAAGGCCGCACGCCTCTTCGACAGCTTCCGGGAGCTCGCCGGGAATCCGGATCTCTTCGAGCTCAAGCGCACCCGCACCGGCAGCCTCGACGTGGGCTGAGGCACGGCACCGGAGCGTGCGGGTCCGGCGTGATCCGAACGAACGGCCCTATGCGCTGAGCGAGGCGGGCGGAGCGAGCGGGACGCGGGCCTCGTCGTACCGGGTCAGCAGCAGTCGCGCCAACTCCGCCGATGCGCCTAGCACATCGGCCAGCACGTCCGCGCCGGCGGCTCCCGCGGCGATACGGTCCGGGAGCCGGCCGGGTGCGATGACGTACGGGGCGACCGCCACCCGTCGTACACCTTCGGCCCGCAGGGCGCGTACCGCGTCCTCGGTCCGCGGAAGGGATGCGGAGGCGAACGCAGGCCGCACGGAACACCAACCGGTGTGCCGCAGCTCCCGCGCGATTTCAGCGATCACTGCGATCGCCTCCGGGTCTGTGGAGCCCGCCGACGCCAGGACGAGCCCGGTCGAGCGCCGATCACCGGGGCGGATCCCGGCTTCGAACAGCCGCCGCTCCAGTGCCGCGTTCAGCAACGGCGACGGGCCGAGCACCTCGGCCTGCACGATGCGCAGCCGGCGCAGGCGGGTCCGGGCCTCGTGCAGCACCGTCGGGATGTCGGACTTGGCGTGGAAGGCCCGCGTGAGGAGCAGGGGAAGCGCGATGACGTCCCCCGCTCCCTGCGCGGCCAGCCGCTCCAGCACCCTGGGCACCGACGGCGCGTTGAAGTCCAGGAAGCCGGTCTCCACGCGCAGTCCCGGCCGCAGCGACCGCACCCGCGCGGTGAGCGCGTGCACGGTCGCGGCATGCCGCGGGTCGCGGCTGCCGTGGGCGATGACGAGGAGTACCGGGGCGGGCATGGTGCGGCTCAGTTCTTGACGAGGAGACCGCGGCTGCGCAGCACCCACCGCTCCAGCGGACTGAAGATCAGCAGATCGATCGCGATACCGACGAACAGGATCAGGACGATGGCGAGGAAGATGCCGGGCATGTCCGCGTTGTTGCGGCCGTTCTCCAGCAGCTGACCGAGCCCCAGCCCGAGGTCGGGGGAGGACGCGATGATCTCGGCGGCCATCAGCGAACGCCAGGAGAACGCCCAGCCCTGCTTGAGCCCCGCCAGATAACCGGGCAGCGCGGCCGGCAGCACGATGTGCCAGGTCCCGCGCAGCCCGGTGGCGCCGAGCGTGCGGCCCGCCCTGAGGAACAGCGGGGGCACCTGGTCGACGCCGGAGACCAGGCCGTTGGCGACCGACGGGACGGCGCCCAGCAGGATCACCGCGTACATCATCCTGTCGTTCAGCCCGAGCCAGATCACGGCCGGTGCCACCCAGGCGACCGACGGCAGGGACTGCAGCCCGGACAGGATCGGGCCGATCGCGGCCCGTACGAACCTCACCCGGGCGACCAGCAGACCCAGCGGCGTGCCGATGGCCACGGCCAGCAGGAAGCCGAGCAGACCACGCGAGATGCTGGTCCAGACGACCTCCAGGAGCGTCCCCCGGAGCCACATGTCGGACGCGCTGTGCCACACCGCGGACGGTGAGGGCAGCTTGTAGTCGTCGGTGACCTGTGCCTCGACCAGCAGTTGCCAGACGACGACCACCAGCGCCACCGCGAGCACCGGCGGAAGCACCTTGCGCAGCAGCATCTCGCGCACCGGGGTACGGCGCACCTGCACGGCGTCCAGCGCGTCGAGTCCGGCCTCCAGACCGGCCAGGTCGTCGGGCTTCGTGTCAGTGCCGGCCATGACGGCGGATCTCCCCACGCAGTTGTTCGGTGATCTCGACGGACAGTTCAGCGACGGCGTTGTCCTCGATACGGCGCGGCTGCTCGATGTCGACCGTCCATTCACGGGCGATCCTGCCGGGGCGGGACGACAGCAGGACGACCCGCTCGGCGAGCCGCACCGCCTCGCGCACATTGTGTGTGACGAAGAGGACCGAGAGCTTCGTCTCGCGCCAGATCCGGGTCAGCTCGTCGTGCAGCACATCCCGGGTGATGGCGTCGAGCGCCGCGAACGGCTCGTCCATCAGCAGCAGTTGGCTGTCCTGGGCGAGGGCCCGTGCCATGGCCACCCGCTGCCGCATCCCGCCCGAAAGCTCGTGCACACGCTTCCCGTACGCCCCGCCCAGCCGTACGAGTTCGAGCAGCCGCTCCGCCTCCGTACGGCGCTCCGACTTGGCCACGCCGCGCAGCCGCAGCGCGAGTTCGATGTTCTTGCCCGCGGTCAGCCACGGGAACAGGGCGTGCTCCTGGAACATCAGGGCCGGCCGCCCGCCGGGGGTCTCGATGGACCCCGCGGTCGGGCGGTCGAGTCCGGCCACCAGATTGAGCAGCGTCGACTTTCCGCACCCGGAGGCCCCCAGGAGGGTGACGAACTCGCCCGGTGCGACATCGAGCGTGATGTCGTCGAGGACGGGCTGCTGCCCCTTCGGCCCGCCGAAGGACTTGGAGACGTGCGTGATACGGGCGGCGTGCCCGACCGCCGTACGGTCCTCGGCCTCGGTGAGGGTGGTCGCCATGGTCGTCACCTCCTGGGAATCCTGGGTTCGGGTGGCTTACTTGACGCCGAGACCGGCGTCGGCGACCTCGGGCCTGCCCGCGGCCTTCAGGACCTTGTTCAGCGGCTTCAGGTCGTAGATGCCGTCGAGATCCGGCTTCTCCAGCAGTCCGGCCTTCACCGCGTGTGCGGCCTCCGCGTCCAGAGTGGCGGCCAGCGGGTCATCGGTGATCTGGATCGACTTCCACGCCGGGTCCAGGACCTCGGGGGGCAGCGCCTTGCCGGTCAGCTCCTTGAGCGCGGCGTTGGCGGAGGCCTTCGCCTCGTCCGGGTTGGCGTTGATCCACGCGTTGGTCTTCACCGAACCGCGCAGCACCGCCTCGACCACATCGGGGTGCTCGCTCAGGAACTGCTGCGACACGATGATGTTCGTGATCACGAACTTGTTGTCGGGCCACAGGGTCGATTCGTCGAGCAGTTCCTCGGCGCCCTCGGCGACCAGCTTGGACGCGGTGGGCTCGGGGACCCAGGCACCGTCGATGGAACCGGACCTGTAGGCGTCCGGGGTCACCTTGTTGTCCGTACGGACGACGGAGACGTCACCCTTGCCGCTCTGGGCGTCGACCTTCCAGCCCTTCTCGGAGATCCAGTTGAGGAAGGCCACGTCCTGCGTGTTGCCGAGCTGCGGGGTGGCGATCTTCTTGCCCTTGAGGTCGTCCAGGGTCTTGATCTTCTTCGGGTCGACGACCAGCTTCACCCCGCCCGAGGCGGAACCGCCGATGATCCGCAGGTTCTTGCCCTGGGACTTGGTGAATCCGTTGATCGAGGGCGACGGGCCGATGAAGCCGATGTCGATCGACTTGGCGTTGAGCGCCTCGATCTCGGAAGGGCCGGCGTTGAACTGGGAGGTCTTGAGCAGGGTGCCGCCGAGTTCCTTCTGGAAGATCCCCTCCTGGTCACCGACCAGCGCGGTGGCGTGCGTCAGGTTGGGGAAGTAGCCGATCCGCACGGTGTCCGCGGAGAGCTTCTTCGCGTCGGCGGCGACGTCCGACTTCCTGGAGTCGTCGTTCTTCGCCTCGGAGCCGTAGCCGCAGGCGGTGAGCGCGACGGCGAGCAGCGGCAGGACGGCGGCAGCGGAGAAACCGCGGCGCAGCGTGGTACGGGGGGCAGGCACGGGAGGCTTTCCTCTCGTTGGCCCGGTGCTCACATCCCTCGGGATCTACGGGGACGCGGCCGGGAAGTCGGCAGGTCTTCGTCTGAACTGGCTGTGCTGGTGGTGCGGTCGGTGCGAGTGGGCGCGCAGGCAGTGCGCGTACGTCATCACGCACATCGCGCGACCCCGCCCTGGCCGCTGCCGAGGGCGCCGCTGCCGACGCGACCGCCCTCCTTGGCGAACGTGGAGTAGATGTCGATGTTCATCAGAAGTCCCATTCGGCGTCGTCGGCCGCCGCGGCTGCGGACTCGGGATCGGCCGCGGCGGTGAACGAGGCGCCGGCCATGCCGGCCGTCAGCGTGGTGCCGTCCGCCGGATCGATCAGCAGGAAGGAACCGGTGCGCCGGGAGTCCGCGTAGGCGTCGAGGGCCAGCGGCTCCGCGGTGCGGACGACGATGCGGCCGATGTCGTTGGCGACGAGCCGGCCGGGCGCCGGGTGCTGGGAGAGGTCGTCCAGCGTGAGGCGCGAGGGGATGTCCTTGACGATCGCCTTGACGGTGCGGGTGGTGTGCTTGAGCAGCACCCGCTGGCCGACGGTGAGCGGCTGGTCGGCGACATGGCAGACGGTCGCCTCGACATCCTGCGTGACCGCCGGCGCGTCGCCGGCCGGCGCGATCAGGTCACCGCGCGAGATGTCGATGTCGTCGGCCAGGCGGATCGTCACCGACTGGGGCGCCCAGGCGATGTCGACGCTCTCGCCGAGCGCGTCGATCGCGGCGACCTTCGTCGTACGGCCCGAGGGCAGCACGGTGACGGCCTCGCCGACACGGAACGCACCGGCCGCGATCTGTCCCGCGTAGCCCCGGTAGTCGGGGTGCTCGGCGGTCTGCGGGCGGATGACGTACTGGACCGGGAAGCGGGCGTGGCAGGCGGTGAGGTCATGGCTGACCGGCACCGTCTCCAGATGTTCCAGGACGGTCGGGCCGCCGTACCAGTCCATGGCGGCGGACGGCTCCACGACGTTGTCGCCGGCCAGTGCGGAGATCGGGATCGCGGTGATCTCGGGGACGCCCAGGGACGCGGCGTACGTGGTGAACTCCTCGGCGATGGCGGCGAAGACGGGCTCCGCGTAGTCGACCAGGTCCATCTTGTTCACGGCCAGCACCACATGCGGCACCCGCAGCAGCGCGGCGACCGCGGCATGGCGGCGGGTCTGCTCGACGACCCCGTTGCGGGCGTCGACCAGGACGACCGCCAGCTCGGCGGTCGATGCCCCTGTCACCATGTTCCGGGTGTACTGCACATGTCCCGGGGTGTCGGCCAGGATGAACCGGCGGCGCGGGGTCGCGAAGTAGCGGTACGCGACATCGATGGTGATGCCCTGCTCGCGCTCGGCCCGCAGCCCGTCGGTGAGCAGCGCCAGGTCCGGTGCCTCCTGCCCACGGTTGCGTGAGGCGTGTTCGACGGCCTCCAGCTGGTCGGCGAGGACCGACTTGGAGTCGTGCAGCAGACGTCCCACGAGGGTGGACTTGCCGTCGTCGACGGACCCCGCGGTGGCGAACCGCAGCAGGGTGGTGGCCGACAGCTGCTCCGTCTTCCGGTCGAGTGTGGTCATCTAGAAGTACCCCTCGCGCTTACGGTCTTCCATCGCGGCCTCGGACATCTTGTCGTCGGCACGTGTCGCGCCCCGCTCGGTGAGCCGGGAGGCGGCGATCTCGTCGATCACGGCGTCCAGCGTCGTCGCGTCCGAGTCGACGGCGCCGGTGCACGACATGTCGCCGACCGTGCGGTAGCGGACCTGCCGGGTCTCGACCCGCTCGCCCTCCTTGGGGCCGCCCCAGTCGCCCGCGGTCAGCCACATGCCGGAGCGGCTGAAGACCTCGCGCTCATGGGCGAAGTAGATCTCCGGGAGCTCGATGCCCTCGCGCGCGATGTACTGCCAGACGTCCAGCTCGGTCCAGTTGGAGATCGGGAAGACCCGGACGTGCTCGCCCGGCGCGTGCCGGCCGTTGTAGAGCTGCCACAGCTCGGGGCGCTGGCGGCGCGGATCCCACTGGGAGAACTCGTCGCGCAGCGAGAAGACGCGCTCCTTGGCGCGTGCCTTCTCCTCGTCACGGCGTCCGCCGCCGAACACGGCGTCGAAGCGGTGCTGCTGGATGGCCTCGGTCAGCGGCACGGTCTGCAACGGGTTGCGGGTGCCGTCCGGGCGCTCGCGGAGCTTGCCGGCGTCGATGTACTCCTGCACGGAGGCGACGTGCAGCCGCAGCGCGTGGCGCGCCACCGTGCGGTCGCGGTACTCCAGCACCTCCGGGAAGTTGTGCCCGGTGTCGACGTGCAGCAGCGCGAACGGCACGGGCGCGGGCGCGAAGGCCTTGAGCGCCAGATGCAGCATCACGATGGAGTCCTTGCCGCCGGAGAAGAGGATCACCGGCCGCTCGAACTCGCCCGCCACCTCGCGGAAGATGTGCACGGCCTCGGACTCCAGGGAGTCCAGATGGCTGAGTGCGTACGGATGGTCGGTGCCTTCCGACACGGTCGCGACGGTCGTCACGCCGCCCCCCTCTCGCTCAGCAGCGCGTACAGCTCCGCCGCGGACTCCTGCACGGTCTGACGGTGCGACTCGATCCGCAGATCGGGCGACTCGGGCGCCTCGTAGGGGTCGTCGACCCCGGTGAGCCCGCTGATCTCGCCCGCCGCCTGCTTGGCGTAGAGGCCCTTCACATCACGTACGGAGCACACCTCGACCGGGGTCGCGACATGGACCTCCAGGTACGCGGTCCCCTCGGCCTGGTGCCGCTTGCGGACCGCGTCCCGGCTGTCCGCGTACGGGGCGATGACCGGGACCAGCACCTTCACGCCGTTGGCCGCCAGCAGTTCGGCGACGAAGCCGATCCGCTGGACGTTGGTGTGGCGGTCCTCCCGGGAGAAGCCGAGACCCGCGGAGAGGAACTCCCGGATCTCGTCACCGTCGAGCACCTCCACGCGGTGGCCCTCGCCGCGCAGCCGCCCGGCGAGTTCGTACGCGATGGTGGTCTTGCCCGCGCTCGGCAGACCGGTCAGCCAGATGGTGGCTCCCGTCTCCGTCACGCTCATCGAAGTCTCCTGATCAGTCGTCATCACTCGTGCAGCCCGCACTCGGTCTTGCCGCGGCCGGCCCAGCGCCCGGCACGGGCGTCCTCGCCCTCCAGTACCCGGCGGGTGCAGGGCTCGCAGCCCACCGAGGCGTAGCCGTCCATCAGCAGCGGGTTGGTGAGGACACCGTGCTCCGCCACGTAGGCGTCGACGTCGTCCTGCGTCCAGCGGGCGATCGGTGAGATCTTGACCTTCTGCCGCTTCTCGTCCCAGCCGACGACCGGCGTGTTCGCGCGGGTGGGGGACTCGTCGCGGCGCAGCCCGGTCGCCCATGCCGTGTACGAACTCAGGCCTTCCTCAAGGGGTTCGACCTTCCGCAGCCTGCAGCACAGGTCGGGGTCGCGGTCGTGCAGCCTCGGTCCGTGTTCGGCGTCCTGCTCGGCCACGGACTGCCGCGGGGTCAGCGTGATGACATTGACGTCCATCACCGCCTCCACCGCGTCGCGGGTGCCGATCGTCTCGGGGAAGTGATAGCCGGTGTCGAGGAAGACCACATCGACGCCCGGGAGGACGCGCGAGGCGAGGTGTGCGACGACCGCGTCCTCCATGGAGGACGTGACGCAGAACCGCTTGCCGAAGGTGTCGGCGGCCCACTGCAGGATCTTTGGCGCGGAGGCGTGCTCCAGCTCCCGGCCCGCCCGTCCGGCCAGCTCCTTGAGCTCCTCGGCGGTGCGGTCCTGGGTCTGAATATCCGTCATATCCCGTCCCTTTCGCCCTCGTTGTGCCGAAGCCCGCGGGCCAGCAGACCCAGGAACTTCAGCTGGAACGCACGGTTGCAGGAGGCACATTCCCAGGCTCCGTGCCCGGTCTCGTGCGGGCGCAGGTCCTCGTCTCCGCAGTAGGGGCAGTGAAAAGGCGCGGCACGTTCGCTCATGACAACGACTCCGCACCGGCCCGCGCCGCCCAGGTGGCGAACCGCTCGCCGTCCTCGCGTTCCTCCTGGAAGCGGCCCAGGACCCGCTCGACGTAGTCGGGCAGCTCGGCCGAAGTGACCTTCAGGCCGCGGACCTTGCGGCCGAAGCCGGCCTCCAGGCCCAGGGCGCCGCCCAGGTGCACCTGATAGCCCTCGACCTGATTGCCGTCGGCGTCCAGGACGAGCTGGCCCTTGAGGCCGATGTCGGCGGTCTGGATGCGGGCGCAGGCGTTGGGGCAGCCGTTGATGTTGATGGTGAGCGGTTCGTCGAAGTCCGGCATGCGCCGCTCCAGTTCGTCGATCAGCGAGGCGCCGCGCGCCTTCGTCTCGACGATCGCCAGCTTGCAGAACTCGATGCCGGTGCAGGCCATCGTGCCGCGCCGGAACGGGGAGGGCTTCACCTGGAAGTCGAGCGCCTCCAGTCCGGCGACCAGGGAGTCCACCCGGTCCTGCGCCACGTCGAGGATGAGCATCTTCTGCTCGACGGTGGTCCGCAGCCGATCCGAGCCGTGCGCCGCGGCGAGATCGGCGATCTTGGCGAGGGTGGATCCGTCCACGCGGCCGACCCTGGGCGCGAAACCGACGTAGAAGCGGCCGTCCTGCTGCTGGTGCACACCGACGTGGTCGCGCCAGCGGCTGCTGGGCTGCTCGGGCGCGGGTCCGTCGATCAGCGGACGCTTCAGATACTCCTCCTCCAGCACCCGACGGAACTTCGCCGGGCCCCAGTCGGCCATCAGGAACTTCAGACGGGCACGGGTGCGCAGCCGTCGGTATCCGTAGTCGCGGAAGATGCCGACGACTCCGGCCCAGACGTCCGGAACCTCGTCGAGCGGCACCCAGGCGCCCAGCCGCTCGGCCAGCCTCGGGTTGGTGGAGAGCCCGCCACCGACCCAGACGTCGAAGCCCGGACCGTGTTCGGGGTGGACCACACCGACGAACGCGATGTCGTTGATCTCGTGCACCACGTCCTGCACGGGCGAACCGGAGATCGCGGTCTTGAACTTGCGCGGCAGGTTGGAGAATTCCTTGTTGCCGATGTAGCGGTCGTGGATCTCGTCGACGGCGGGCGTGCCGTCGATGATCTCGTCGGCGGCGATACCCGCCACGGGGGAGCCGATGATCACGCGGGGGCAGTCGCCGCACGCCTCGGTGGTGGAGAGACCGACGGCCTCCAGCTTCTCCCAGATGGCCGGGACGTCCTCGATGCGGATCCAGTGCAGCTGGATGTTCTGCCGGTCGGTGATGTCCGCGGTGCCGCGCGCGTACTCCTGCGAGATCTCGCCGATGACCCGCAGCTGCGCGGTGGTCAGCCGACCGCCGTCGATCCGTACCCGCAGCATGAAGTACGTGTCGTCCAGCTCCTCCGGCTCCAGGATCGCGGTCTTGCCACCGTCGATCCCGGGCTTGCGCTGGGTGTACAGACCCCACCAGCGCATGCGCCCGCGGAGGTCGTTGGGGTCGATCGAGTCGAATCCCCGCTTGGAGTAGATCGTCTCAATGCGTGTCCGCACATTGAGACCGTCGTCGTCCTTCTTGAACTGCTCGTTGCCGTTGAGCGGAGTGTGGTGCCCCACGGCCCACTGGCCTTCGCCACGGTGGCGTCCGGCCTTGCGGCGTGGCGTGGTGGTCGCAGGCTGTTCCGGGGTAGCGGCCATGACGATACGTCCTTCGGGACTGCAGGAGGGCGGCTCTGAACTGCACACTCGCGCTGAGGCGCGGCGGTGCGCAGGGCTTGCGGAGAAAAGGGGGAACGCGGCGGTGCTGGGACTCTCAGCTCGCCGGACAGATGGCGCTGGACACGCGGCCGAGGTCGACGTGGCGTCGACTCACCAAGGCAATTCCAGTTCCAGGCATGACGGAAGCGTGTCACGCGCATCTCGGAGCAGTCCACCACTATCCATGATGTGGACGAGAGTGTCCCGTCATGTGAGACATGTGGCGCCCGTCACGCCATCCGTCCGGGTCGGGCCGCCCGTAATGGCCGCAATCACCCCGGTCGGTGCCGGAGCCGCTCTCCCGTCACTGCCGCCCCGACCCCGGCCACGGTCCGGGTGTCGCCACCTCGGGCTCCAGCTCCACCTTCGTGTCGAAGAGCCGGAAGCCGCGCCGCAGGTAGTTGTCCATGGCGTGCGGGCCGTCCTTGGAACAGGTGTGCAGCCAGACCCGCTTGGTCGGCGTCCGCTCCGGCCGGCGCTCGGCCAGGTCCCAGGCGCGGGCGACCCCGCACGAGAGCAGATGGCCGCCGATCCGGCGCCCCCGGAAGGCCGGTATCAGTCCGAAGTACATGATCTCGACCACGCCCTCGTCCTGCGGGTCCAGCTCGATGTATCCGGCCGGGGTGCCGTCGACGTACGCCACCCAGGTCTCCGCGCCGGGCCGGTCCAGGACCTCCTGCCACTGCGCGTACGTCATCGAGAGCCGGTCCGTCCACTGGATGTCGCCGCCGACAGCCGTGTAGAGGAACCGGCTGAACTCGGGGAGCGGAACCTCCGAGCGCACGATCCGCACGTCGCCCTCCGGGACCGCGGCGGGGCGCAGATCGTCGGGGGAGGTCTGTTCCAGGGACCAGACGGTCACCTCGGTGGTGGTGGCAGCGGTGCGCGCGGGGTTGCTCATGGCTGCCAGGGAACCATGCCGCACGGCCCCGGCCCAAGCCGGTCCCGCCGCTCGGGACGGCAGGGCGTCTTCGGCACCGGGCCTATCCGGCCCTGCGCGCCCGGACCACCACCGGGGCGGTCGAGCGCGGCAGCAGATCGGCCGGGTGCTCCGGGTGGATCACCTCCACCTCGACGCCCTCGCCGAAGCGGTACGGGCGGTGCGCCAGCACCTCCGCCAGATGACGCCTGATCCGTGAGATCTCCGCCCGCACCGTCACCGTCCGGGTCGCGTCACCGAAGATGTCCTGCGCCAGTTCCGACGCCGTTCGCCCCTCGCGGTGCAGCGCCAGGGCGTACAGCAGCTCCGCGTGGCGCGGCGAGAGCCGCTGGGTCCAGGTGCTGACCGCACTTGCCACATTGACCGTGAGACCGCGCGGCCGACTCAGATCCAGCACCACCCGGCGCCGCGACTCGTCCGTGGGCCCGTCCGAGGGCTCGTCCGTGACCTGCACCAGCCAGCCGCCGGACAACGGCTCGACCCGGCACATGCCGAGCGACGGCAGCCACACCCGGCCCGGCTGCAACGACTTGGGCAGCGGCAGGCGGTCGACCGGCGGCATCCCGGTGACCCCGGCGAGCCAGCCGTGGGTGTCCACCGCCAGGGCCCGGCCGCCCAGCCTGCACAGCAACGGCGCCGCCACCGATCGCAGCCGGTCGATCGCCTGCAGATGACGGTTCCTGATCTCGCTCTCGGCGAGCCGGGCGACCGAACCGACCAGGGCGAGCGAGGCCGGATGGAAGGTGGACGCCGCACCGCTGAGGTCGACGACGCCGATCAGCCGGTTGTCCCGCGGATCACGTACCGGGGACGCCGCACACGTCCAGCTGTGCAGACTCCGCACGAAGTGCTCCGACGAATGGACCTGGACCGGTGTGCGCGAGACGAGCGCCGTACCGATCGCGTTCGTCCCCATGCTCGCCTCGGCCCAGGCCGCGCCCTCCGCCAGACAGATGTCGTCCGCCCGGCGCAGCACCCCGGTATTGCCCTGGCGCCACAGCACCCGGCCCTCCACATCGGTGACCACCACGATCTGCTGGGCGGCGTCCGCGAGGGAGACCAGGCTCTCGTTCAGCAGCGGCATCACCTCGCCGAGCGCCGACGCCCGGCGCCGGCGCTCGATCTCGTCCATCTCCAGCAGCACGCTGTCGGTGGACTGGTCCGGATCGACACCGCTGCGCAGCACCCGGTCCCAGGAGGCGCCGATCTCCGCCCGCGGAGCGGCCGGAGTACGCCCGCCGGAGAGCCTGGCCTCCCTGGCCCGGTGGATCACGCGCAGGGCCTCGACGGACTGGGGCACGGCCGACCGCGCCACCACGGCAGGGCTTGTCTCCACGCTCATTCCCCCCAGATGCCAGGGCCGGCTCGACGGCCCGCGGGCCCATCCTGCCCGCTGTGAGGGGACCGATACTGCGCACTCCGCACAATGGTTGCAACCCTTTGCAACTCTGGCGAGCGGGTGCGGGTCCGTACGAGAGTGGCGGAACACCGTGCGGCGGGGCCTGTGCTCCCTCTGCGGTGTGCACAGCATGGAGGGTGGTGCCGTGTCGGCGCAGCACCACCCTCCGTTGCTGCACGTCCGCCTCAGGGACGCTCGTTCGACTCGCACCGGGCGCGCCCCGCTCCCCGGGACCGGCCCGAGCCGGGCGGAAGGGGCTATCGCTCGACGGGCCGGGCCCGTTCGACGACCGAGGCCAGATCGAGACTGTGCGGCAACGTCCCGAACGCCGCGCCCCGGTCCCCGCCCAGCCGTGACGCGCAGAACGCGTCGGCCACCTCCGGCGGCGCCCAGCGCACCAGCAGCGAGCCCTGCAGCACGAGAGCCATCCGCTCGACCAGCCGACGGGCCCGCGCCTCGATCCCGCTGAGATCCGCCAGTTCCGTCAGCATGTCCTTGATCGCCCCGTCCAGCCGGTGATCGGCACCTCGCGCCCTGCCGACCTCCTGGAGGAACGCGTTCAGCGCCGACGGCTCGCGCTGCAGTGCCCGCAGCACATCCAGGGCCTGTACGTTCCCCGAGCCCTCCCAGATCGAGTTGAGCGGTGCCTCGCGCAGCAGCCGGGGCATTCCGGACTCCTCGACGTAACCATTGCCGCCGAGACACTCCAGCGCCTCGGCCACCATCGGTGTGCACCGCTTCGTCACCCAGTACTTGGCGGCGGGCACCGCGATCCGCAGGAAGGCCCGCTCGCTCTCCGAACCGTCGTCGTACGCGGCCGCCAGCCGCAGTGCCAGCACTGTCGCGGCCTCCGACTCCAGCGCCAGATCGGCCAGCACATTGCGCATCAGCGGCTTGTCGATCAGCACCCCGCCGAAGGCGCTGCGGTAGGTGCAGTGGTGGATCGCCTGTGCCACCGCCTGTCGCATCAGCGCCGCCGAACCGACCACGCAGTCCAGCCGTGTCGCCGCCACCATCTCGATGATGGTGTGCACCCCCCGCCCCTCGTCGCCGACCCGGCGCGCCCACGTCCCGTCGAACTCGACCTCGCTCGACGCATTGGACCGGTTGCCCAGCTTGTCCTTCAGCCGCTGGATCGCGAACGTGTTGCGGGTGCCGTCGGGCAGCACCCGGGGCAGCAGGAAGCACGTCAGACCCTCCGGCGCCTGCGCGAGGACCAGGAAGCCGTCGGACATCGGGGCCGAACAGAACCACTTGTGGCCGGTGAGCAGGTACTCGCCCGGGGCCGCCAGCGGTTCGGCCCGCGTCGTGTTGGACCGCACGTCCGTGCCGCCCTGCTTCTCCGTCATGCCCATCCCGAAGAGCACACCGGCCTTCTGCGCGGCGGGCCGCAGCTCCTGCTCGTACACCGTCGAGGTCAGCAGCGGTTCCCACTCGGCGGCCAGTGCCGGATCGGTCCGCAGCGCGGGCACCGCCGCGTGCGTCATCGACAACGGACAGCCGTGTCCCGCCTCCGCCTGCGTCCACACCAGGAAGCCGGCCGCCCGCCGCACATGACCGGCCCGCCTGCCCCAGGCGTCGGTCAGACCCGCGGAGACCGCATGACCCAGGAGCCGGTGCCAGGCCGGATGGAACTCCACCTCGTCGATGCGGTTGCCGTACCGGTCGTGGGAGCGCAGCACGGGCGGATTCCCGTTCGCCTGCGCCCCCCACTCCTGCGCCTGCGCGGAGCCGGCGGCCCTGCCCAGCTCGCCGAGCTCGACCCGCGCCGTGGCCAGAAGTTCGGGTGGCATGTGACGTTGCACGGCCTCGGTGAGCGCGAGGTCGGCGGAGAAGACGTCGTAGCCGTTCAGCGGCGGTACCTGGTTGGACACTGTGTGGGTGGTGGCTGCCATGCCGATACGGTAAGGACGTGCAGGCAGCAAATGAAACACCCGAGCGGCCACCGGGGCGGCTCCACCGCGCCCGAGTCCTCTACCGCAACGTATCCAAGCGGCAGATGGTCTGGCAGTTGCTCAAGGACACCATCAACTCGTGCATGGAGTACCGCATTCTGGGACTCGCCGCCGAGGCGGCGTTCTTCACCCTGCTGTCCCTGCCGCCGCTGCTGCTCGGTCTGATCGGGCTGCTCGGTTACGTCGACGAGTGGACCAACACCACCACGGTCGCCTCCATCGAGCGCAACATCCTCAACGCCGCGCAGACGGTGCTCAGCGAGCGGGGCGTGAACGACTTCGCCAAACCGCTCCTCGCGGACGTCACCACCGGTGCGCGGCCCGATGTCATCTCGATCGGCTTCGCGATCGCGCTCTGGTCCGGCTCCCGCGCCGTCAACGTCTTCATCGACACGATCACGGTGATGTACGGCCTCGACGGCCAGCGCGGCATCGTCAAGACGCGGCTGCTCTCCTTCCTGCTGTACGTCGTCGCGCTGCTGCTCGGCGCCGTCGTGCTGCCGCTGCTCGTGGTCGGCCCGGACAGGGTCGTGGAGTTCATCCCCTGGGGCACCGAGCTCATAAGCGTGCTGTACTGGCCGCTGGTGATATTGCTGTCGATCGCGTTCCTGACGACGCTCTACCACGTGTCCGTGCCGGTCCGTTCGCCGTGGATCGAGGACGTGCCGGGGGCGCTGGTGGCGCTCGCGATGTGGGTGCTCGGCAGTTTCCTGCTGCGGATCTACCTCACCAGTACGGTCGAGGGGCCCACGATCTACGGCTCGTTGGCCGCGCCGATCGCCGTCCTGCTGTGGATCGGTATCTCCGCGTTCGCGGTGCTGGTGGGAGCGGCGGTCAATGCCGCCATCGACCGGGTGTGGCCCTCACTCGCGACGGCCGCCGCGCGCGCGGCCAACGACCGGGTGCGGGCGGCCCAGGCCGCGGAGTTCGTGGCCCGGACGCAGGCGGAGAACCAGGACGGCGACCTGGACGACGGGGAGGACGACGACGGCGGCAGCCCCTACATGCCGTCCGAGTTCCCGGAACGCTGGTCGAGATTCCTGCCGCCGGACGACGTGAAGTCCAGGCTGCAGCCGAGCCGCGACAAGGAGCCGGACCGGCCGGACCGGCCGGACGGCCCGTCCGGCGGGTGAGGACGTCCGCCGACCGGTCGGCGGACGCGAGTGGTGCGGTCGGTGAGGGTGCCGCAGCCGGGATCGTGGGCGGCGCGATCCCCGGGGGTGCGGGCGTGGGCACGGCGGGGAACGCCGGAGTCGCGGGAGCGGTCGGTGCCGTCGTCGCGCCGGGGGACCAGGACGGATTCGGCCGCCGAACGGATCCCGGTGCGTGCGCTGTCGAACGTACGCCGGGCTCCGGCCGGGGTGTTCTCGTAGCCCGGGGCGACCGGATGCGCGCCCGGCGCATGGCCGTCGACCTCGACCGTGACCGTCGGGCCGCTGTCGGCGGTGAACCGCATCGGTGCCCTCATGCCCCCGGGACGCCGATGCCGTCCGCCGACGGGATTAGCGTGTGAGGCATGGGCGACAGGTACGAGGAACGGGCGTCGAGGTTCGACGGCGCGACCCTGTGGACACTGAGCGTGCCGGACGGATCGGCCCATGCGGTGCTGCCGGACGGCTGCATGGACCTGCTCTGGATCGACGGGCGGCTGCTCGTCGCGGGACCCGACACCCGTGCCGCGACGGCGGCCGTCGGGACCGGCGGGCGGTACACCGGAATCCGTTTCGCCCCCGGTACGGCCCCCGCGCTGCTCGGTGTGCCGGCGCACGAACTGCGCGACCGCCGGGTCGATCTCGCGGACCTGTGGCCGGGCGCATCCGTCCGGGAGCTCACCGAACGCCTCGCGGAAGACCCCGACCCCACCGCCGGGCTGGAGGCCATCGCCCTGCGACGAGCGGTCGACACGGCTCCGCCGGACCCGCTGATGCGGTTCGTGGCCACGCAGCTCGGCGACGGCCGGTCCGTCGCCGACATCGCGCGGACGGTGGGCCTCGGCGCCCGTCAGCTGCACCGTCGGTCACTCACGGCCTTCGGCTACGGGCCCAAGACGCTCGGCCGGATCCTGCGGCTGCAGCGTGCGCTCGCCCTCGCCCGGTCCGGAACGCCCTACGCCGAGGCCGCGGTCGCGGCGGGCTGCACCGACCAGGCCCATCTCGCACGGGAGATGCGCGACCTGGCCGGGACCACCCTGTCCGCCCACCTGGCGTCCTCGTGAGGCGGCCGGACGGGCGCCGGGCTCAGCCGTTCGCGGCGAACAGCGACACCGCGCAGCCGTCCGGGTCGAGGACCGTCGCGTAGCGCTGCCCCCACACCGCGTCCCACGGCTTCAGATGTCCTCGGTACCCGGCGCCGGTCAGGTCGTCGTACACCGCGTCCACCTCCGCCGGGCTGTCGCAGAGGAAGGCGAGCGAGAGGCGTTCCCCGCCGTGCGACGGGGACCACCGGGGATCGAACGAGCGGATGACCTCCTCGGTGTCCCACAGCAGACGCTGTCCGCCCGGGAGCGTCACTTCGACATGAGGCGCGGATTCCGCGTCGGCGGGGATGTCGAGTCCGAGCCGTCGGTAGAAGGTGAGCGATGCGGCCAGATCCGCGGTGACGATGGCGATCGCGTCCATACGTGGAGTCATGCTCCGACCGTAGGACGGCCACCGTCACGAGTCTTGTAGGAAACGGACACGGGCGGTGGACCGCGCGGCCGCAGGACGTCCGGGGGTGCGGGAGCCGGGGGCCTTCGCCGGCGTGGGCGGTGCGCGGGCGGGCCCGCCGGGACCGTGATCCCCGACGGGCCCGCCCGCCGCAGTGGCGGGGCGGAACCGACCCGCGTCGTGGCGGGCGGCACCGCCCCGCCGTCACTGCGAGGGGGTGCTCGCCGTGCAGTCGGCGGGCGATGCGCCAGGGTCGGTCAGCGCCAGACCGAGCTGGGCGCGTTCGGTCACCCAGCGGCTCGGGCGGTGACGTGGGTCGCCCGTCGTGCGGTGCAGTGCCCGGTGCAGCTCCAGCATCCGTTCGCCGCCGATCCGGTCGCCCCAGGCCAGCGGGCCGACGGGGTAGCCGAGCCCGGCCGTCACGGCCAGGTCGATGTCGGCAGGGGTGGCGATGGAGCGCTCCGCGATCGATGCCGCGACCGACACGATCGAGGCGAGGAGCCGCTGAGCGACCGAGCCCGCCGTGTCCCGCACCACCGAGACCGCGTACGCGGCCTCGCCGTCCGTGGCGCGGGCCAGCACGGCGCGGGCGTCACGCGCGGCGGACGGGTCCGCTGCCGGGGTCACGGCCAGCACCCGGCGCCGGCCGGCCGCGGGCAGCGGGTCCACGCCGAAGGTGCGCCCCGCGGGCAGCCGGTGCGCGGCGACCGCGGAGGCCACCGTGGCGCCCCAGACCGGAACGAGTACGAGGGCGTCGGCGGACGGCTCCGCGCCGGTTTCGATGACGGCGCCCGCCGCGGTCAGCGCCGCGCGCAGCGCGGTCGCGTCCTGGTCCTGCGGTGCGGCGCCGTGGACGAACACCGGCCGGTCCGCGTTGCCCGTGACGGGCGGCTCCGGGGCCGGGCCGGGTGCCTCGGGGCCGTGCTCGTACCAGCCGCGCCCGGTCTTGCGGCCGTGCAGCCCGGCGGCCACCCGGTTCGGGGTGAGGTAGGAGGGGCGGAGCCGGTCCGCGTACCGGAACCCCGTCCAGATCGAATCGATCACCGTGGCGGTCACGTCCAGACCCGTGAGGTCCATCAGTTCGAACGGGCCCATCCGCAGCCCGAGCACCTCGCGGGCGATCCGGTCGATGTCCGCCGGGTCGCAGACCGTCTCCTCCAGGAGTGCGAGGGCCTCGGTCACCAGGCCGCGGCCCGCGTGGTTGACCAGGAAGCCGGGGGTGTCGGCGACCGTGACCGCTCGGTGGCCACAGCTCTCGACGAGGGCGGTGAGGACCGGCGGGATCTCCGGACGGGTGGCCGCGCCGGGCACCACCTCGACGATCCTCATCAGCGGCACCGGATTGAAGAAGTGCAGTCCGGCCAGGCGCGTCGGGTCCTTCAACGTCGCGGCGATCCGGGTGACCGACAGGGAGGAGGTGTTGGTCGCGAAGACGGCCGTGGCGGGCAGGGCCCGTTCCAGCCGGCCGAAGACCTCCGTCTTGGTGTCGAGGTCCTCCCGCACGGCCTCGACGACCAGTTCCACGTCCGGGCCCGCCGCCCACGGGTCGTCCAGCGGGATCAGCCGCTCCAGGGCGGCTGCGGAGTCCTCGGCGGACATCCGGCCCTTCTGCACGGCCCGGTCGAGCATGGACCGTACGAAGTCCACGGCGGCCGTCACCGCCTTTGTCCGTACGTCGCACAGCTCGACGGTGTGTCCGGCGGTCGCCGCCCACTGGGCGATGCCGCGGCCCATGGCCCCGGCGCCGACGATCCTGATACGCATGGCGGTTGCGGTCCTCTCGGGTGTGACATGTGATCCGTCCCAGCGAAGATAGACGCGGTCCGGGTCCACGTCCTCGCGCAGCGGCCGCAGTTCGGCCGCGGTCGGCGGCGGTACGGTCCCGACGGCGTCGGCCGCTTCCAGGTCCCGGCCGGTGGCCGCCTGCACCTGTTCGACGGTGACGCCCGGGTGGACGGCGACCTGCCTCAGCCGCCGGCCGATGCCCGCACGGGCCGGGATGCCCGGTTCGGTGACGACCCGGGTGACGTCGGCGGTGCCCGTTCCGAGGTACGCGCGTCGCCCCCACCCGGCCGGCGGCCATTGATTGCTGTCCGACATCGAATTAGGGTCCGATCCGGACGTCTCATTGATGAATCCGGACGATGGGACCGGTGACCGAAGGGGCGGACATGGAATTGCGTCATCTGTCCGCCTTCGTCGCCGTGGCGGAGGAGCTGCACCTCGGGCGGGCCGCCGAACGGCCGCAGACGGCCCCCCAGCCGTCGTCGAGCCGGCGGACCGGGCAGTGGGAGGCCCCCACGCCGACGGGTCCGGTGGACGCGTCGGACCGCCGATCCGCCGCGAGCCGCCACGGAGACGCGCCGCCTCTCGAACCGGGGCGAACCGGATACGGGACCGACTCGGTCGCCGGGTGCGAGGGTCGGCGGCACACCCCCCCCGCGTCACGGAAAGGGCGAAGACACGCCCCTCACCACCGAAAGGTCACGCCGTGCCCGACCAGCAGCTCGATGTCGTCATCTGTGAACCGCTGCGCACCCCCATCGGCCGCTTCGGCGGAGTGTTCGCCCAGCAGACCCCGGCCGCGCTCGCGGCTCGCGTCATCGCCGAGGTGGTCGCCCGCACCGGGATCGACCCGGCCGCGGTCGACGAGGTCGTCCTCGGGCACTCCTACCCGTCCGCCGAGGCCCCGGCCATCGGCCGGGTCGCGGCCCTCGACGCAGGGTTGCCCGAGACCGTCACCGGCTCCCAGATCGACCGCCGTTGCGGCTCCGGCCTCCAGGCCGTCCTCGACGCCGCGATGCAGATCCGGGCGGGCTTCAGCGATGTCGTCATCGCGGGCGGCGTCGACGTGATGAGCGCGGCCCCGTACTACACGCACGAAGGACGCTGGGGCATCAAGGGTCCCGGCCTCCAGCTCCACGACGCGCTGGCAAGGGGCCGGGTGACCGCGGGCGGCGTCAACCACCCCGTGCCCGGCGGGATGATCGAGACCGCCGAGAACGTACGCCGTGCCCACGGCATCGGCCGCGCCGACCAGGACGCGCTCGCACTGCGCTCGCAGCAGCGCGCCGGCCGGGCCGCCGCCGAGGGGCGGTACGACGCGGAGATCGTCCCCGTCACCGTACGGACCCGCAAGGGCGAGACCGTCGTGACCGCGGACGAGCACCCGCGCCCCGACACCACCGCCGAGCAACTCGCCGCGCTGCGCCCGATCATGGCGAAGTCGGATCCCGGGGCGACCGTCACCGCCGGCAACGCCAGCGGGCAGAACGACGCGGCCGCCGCCTGCCTGGTGACCAGCGCGGCCACCGCCGAGCGGCTCGGCCTCCACCCGCTGGTCCGACTGGTCTCCTTCGCCCGCGCCGGGGTACCCGCGGCGACCATGGGCATGGGTCCCGTCCCGGCCACCCGGGCCGCCCTCGACCGCGCCGGACTCACCCTCGCCGACCTCGACCTGATCGAGCTCAACGAGGCATTCGCCGCCCAAGTGATCGCCTGTACGCGCGAGTTGGGTCTCGGTGACATCGACCACGAGCAGCGCATCAACGTCAACGGCTCCGGCGTCTCCCTCGGCCATCCGGTCGGTGCCACCGGCGCCCGCATCCTTGCCACGCTCACCCGTGAACTGCATCGCCGCGAGGCCCGGTACGGACTGGAGACCATGTGCATCGGCGGCGGGCAGGGCCTTGCCGCGATCTTCGAACGCATCGTCGCCTGAGGTGTGCCGTCGGCAGGGGGACGCAGGGCGTCCCCCTGCCGACGCGATGCAGGGTCCGCGCGGCCGGTGTGCGTGGCGCAGACGTTGACGCACTTCCGTTCCTGAGGCCCGAGGCGGGGGGTGCGTCCGGCACCGGCGGCGAGGGGCGCGGCGTGCCTCAGCCGACGTCGGTCCGCGCGCTCGCGCCCCGCTCCGCCTCCGGCGGTACCGCGAGGTGGTCCCGCTCCGCCTCCGGGTCGGTCAGCCGGTTGAGCCGGGCCGGCACATCGAACCCGACCAGCAGCACCACGATCACCGTGCCGGCGAACGTGAGCACGGCCAGCGCCTGTCCCAGGTCCATCCCGGACGCCAGATGCGCACCCAGGACCGGGGCCACGGCGCCACCCAGTGCTCCCACGTTGTACGTGAAGCCGAGCGCAGCACCCCGGCTCGCGGTCGGGAAGTGCCCGCCGATGTACCGGGGCAGCAGCCCGGAGATGCCGAAACTGGTCGCCTGGAGCAGGAAGAGCAGGATGCCGAGCAGCAGCAGGTTGTCGTGCACGGCGAAGACCGGATAGACGAAGGCCAGCGAGGCCAGCAGCGTCAGCGCGTACGCCTTCTTCGCACCGATCCGGTCGCCGAGGAAGCCCGCGGTCCAGCAGCCGACCATGGTGCCGAAGCCCGCGAAGTACAGCACATCGGTGACCTGGCCGGTGGAGTAGCCGAGTTCGGTCTTCAGATACGTGGGCAGCAGCGCCTGGATCGGCCACGAGTACAGGAACGCGAAGAACAGCGTCACGATCATCGACAGATACAGCACCCAGCCCCGTTTGCCGCCGAGCTGTACGGCGAACGCGGCGAGCGCGAGTCCGGCGACCACCGAGAGCACCGGAACCATGCCGGCACCGCCGGGGGTGAAGACCAGAAAGAGCGAGACGGTGGCGACGACGATCAGCACCGTGTTGACCGTGGCCCGGACACGGGTCACGAACAGCGGCCGGAACGGATTGGGCTTGGCCCCCTTCTCCGCCACGGTCTGGGTCCACTCCTCGGCCTCCGGCAGCGCGCGCCGCATCCACAGCGCGATGGCGATCGGTATCAGGCCCAGATAGAACATCCACCGCCAGCCGAGCGACGGGACGACCCACTTGTAGACCTGTGCGGCGAGCACCGAGCCGACCGAGAAACCGGAGATCAGGAATCCGCTGGCCCGGCTGCGGAGCCGCGCGGGCCAGCTCTCCATCACGTACGTGGCGCTGGCACTGTACTCGCCGGCCATGCCCATGCCGATGGCGAGCCGGGCCGCGAACAGACTCTGGTAGTTCCAGGCGAATCCGCAGGCGAAGGTGCCGAGCGAGTACAGCAGGATGCTCAGGATCATGGAGAGCTTGCGGCCGTACCGGTCGCCCACTGCGCCGAGCAGCGCACCGCCCAGCCAGCGGGTGATGAACGCGCCGGAGATCAGGCTTGCGGCCTGCACCGTGCTCAGGCCGAAGTCGTCACTGATCTCGGTGAGCACGAGCGTGATCAGCACGAAGTCGAAGCCGTCGAGGACGTAGCCGATCCAGGCGGCGAAGAACGACTTCCACTGGGCGCCGCTCACTTCGCGGTACCAGGGGAGCGTCGGAGGTGATGTGGTCTGCACGGTGACTCCAGGATGCGGGACGGCGCTCGCCGTTGAGCGGCCGGCCCGCGTGGTGGGGACAGGTCAGCGCCGGGCGATGCCCGCGACGAAGCGGGCGGTCAGGGCGGTGGGGGCGGTGATGGCGGTGCCGACGACGACGCTGTGGGCGCCGCGTGCCAGGGCTGCGGCGGCTTCGTCGGGCGTGTTGATACGGCCTTCGGCGACGACGGGGACGTCGATCGCGGCGCTGAGCGCGGCGACCAGTTCGAGGTCGGGACCGGTCTGTTGTGGTGTGCCGGGGACGTAGCCGGAGAGCGTGGTGGAGACGAAGTCCGCGCCCTGCCCGGCTGCCGCGATGCCCTCGGCGAGCGTGGAGACATCGGCCATGACCAGGGCGCCGGCCTCGTGGACGGCCGTGACCAGCTCGGCGAAGGACGAGCCGTCGGGGCGCGGTCGGTCGGTGGCGTCCGCGGCGACGACGGCCGCACCCGCCTCGACGATCGCCAGGGCGTGCCGGACGGTCGGGGTGATGTAGACGCCCACGTCACCGTCCTTCCACAGACCGATGACCGGCAGGTCGACGGCCTCGACGATCGCGGCGACGACGGCCGGTTCGTTGGCGCGGATCGCCGCACCGCCACCCGCGACGGCCGACCGGGCGAGTCGGACGAGGGTGCCGGTCTCCCGCATCGGGTCGCCGGGGGGCGCCTGGCAGGAAACGATCAGCCTGCCCTGGAGGGAAGCGGCCAGTTCCTGTGCTGTCATCGAGCGGCTCCTGGGTGGTGGAGGGGAAGAGTGGTGGTCAGGGCGGCGGCGCCGAGCACGGCCGCGTCGGCGCCGAACAGCGGCGCCTCGGGTGTCAGCCCGCGCAGCGGCGGCATCAGCTCCGCGGCGAAGGCGGCGGTCAGGGCGTCCCCGTACAGCGGGCCGATCCGCGGCACACCGCCGCCGACGACGACCCGGTCGGGCCCCAGCGCGTTGGCGAGTCCGCCGAGCACATGGCCGGTGGCGGCCGCGCCGACGGTGATGGCGCGGATGGCGGCGGCGTCTCCCCGCACGGCACGGGCGGCGACGGTTTCGAGCCGGTCCGCCGGAGCACCGGCCAGCCGCTCGTAGTGGGCGACGATGCCGGGCCCGGAGGCGATGACCTCCAGATGCCCGGTGGCGCCGCAGGTGCAGGGCAGTCCGGCCGCCTCGGGGCTGGGCAGATGGCCCAGGTGCCCGGCGATCCCGGCGGCACCGTGCAGCATGCGTCCGTCGACGGCGATCGCACCGCCCACTCCCGTACCGACCGCCACGAAGAGCAGCGACCCGTGGCCCGGATCGCCCGGGCCCGATGCGACGCGGTCCGGCCCGTCCGTACCGGGAGACCTGCGGCCCGCTCCGGGCGCGGCAGTCCCCGTGCGGTCCGCTCCGTCCGCGCGGGGCTCCGGGCGATCCGGCCCGTCCGGTCCGGTCGTGCCCGACGACCCGTGCCCCGTCCGGTGCGCCCGCAGCGCCGCGAGTTCGGGTCCGGCGGTGGCGCGTACGTCGTTGTCGCAGGCCACCAGGAGCCCGGTACGGTCCGCGAGGCCCGCGCCCAGCGCGGTGCCTGCCCAGCCGCGGATGGAATCGGTGGCACTGGTGACCATGCCGGTACGGGGATCGACGACCCCGGCCGCCGCGATCCCGAGCGCCGTTGCCAGCCGTCCCGGATCGACGGCGGCGGCGGCCGCGGCGAGCGCGTCCAGTACGGCGGTCGCGCCCTCCAGGGCCGGGGTGGGCCGGGTGTGCCGGGCCAGCACCGCGCCGTCCGCGCCGAAGAGCGCGGCGGCGATCTTCGTGCCGCCCAGGTCGAGGCCGATCACGGGGGCGCCGGTGCCGCCGGACGAGGTGGCGGAACTCATCGGACCGGCGGCAGACCGGCGGCGCGCAGGCGCTGGGCGACCAGACCGACCGACTCGGCGTTCAGCCGGATCTGGGGGAAGGCGGTGTCGCCGCACTCGATGATGCCGAGCAGGTGGAGCGCCGCCTTGAACGAGCCGAGCGCCGAGGAACTGCGGCCCATGTCCGCCTCCGGCCCGACGTCGACCATCCCGAACAGCTCGACGAGCCGCTCCTGCTCCTTCGCGGCGAGTGCCCAGTTCCCGGCCCGCGCGGCGTCGTAGAGCCGCACATAGCCGGCCGGATCGACGTTGCCGATGCCCGGTACGACACCGTCGACGCCGGCCAGCAGGGCGGCGTCCACGGTGAGCTCGGAGCCGGTGAGCACGCTGAATCGCGGTGCCGGGCCCTCCTTGCGCCCGTCCCGTCCGCCCAGTTCGACGAGCAGCCGGCGCAGTCCGCCCTCGTCGCCGCTGCTGTCCTTGAGGCCGGCCAGCGTGCCGTCCTCGGCGAGCTCGCGCACGAGCGCGGCGGAGAGCTTGCTGTGCACGGCGACCGGGATGTCGTACGCGAACAGCGGCAGATCGACCGCCGCGCGCAGCCGCCGGAAGTGCTGGGCGATCTCCTTGCCGTGGGTGCGGGTGTAGAAGGGTGCGGTCGCGACCAGGGCGTCCGCGCCCAGTTCCGCGGCGGACCTGGCGTGCTCGACGACGCGCGGGGTGGTGGTGTCGATGACACCGGCGAGCACCGGAACCCTGCCGTCGGCCACGTTGACCACGGTCTCCAGCGCTGTGGAGCGCTGCTCGTCGGTGAGGTAGGCGACCTCGCTGGTGGAGCCGAGCGCGAACAGCCCGTGCACCCCGCCGGCGACGAGATGCTCGACGAGCCGGGCGAGGGACGAGGTGTCCACCTCCCCCTGCGAGTCGAGCGGGGTGCAGACCGGCGGGACGACGCCGTGCAGCGGTGCGGTCAGAGACATGTGAGGGCTCTCCAGCATGGTCGAGACGCCGATCCGTGGCCGGGGGCGGCGACACGGATCGAGACATGAGACGTAAGATGTCCTATGTCTGGCCTCACCTTAAACAGATGCTCCTGCGACCGGTCAAGGGGCAATCGCACCTCAGGAGGACGTTGTGGTCCGCCCCACCATGGCTCAGGACATAGAGCGCCGGCTCAAGGAGCTGATCCTGGAGCGCAGACTCGCCCCCGGCGACGCCCTGCCCACCGAGGCGGAGCTGATGGAGCTCTTCGGCGTCGGGCGGGTGTCGGTGCGCGAAGCCCTCAAGGCGCTCCAGGCCGTCAACGTCGTGGAGATCCGCCGAGGCTCCGGCACCTTCGTCGGCTCGCTCTCGCTGTCACCCTTCGCCGAGGGGCTCGCCTTCCGTGCCGCCGTTCGTCACCGGCAGGGCGAACCGGGCCTCTACGAGCTGATGAAGGTGCGGGAGGCCCTGGAGGCCGGCCTGGTCGGGTCCGTCTCGGCCGGTGTCCCCGACGAGGACCTCGAAGTGCTGCGTGGCCTGGTCGCGCGGATGGAGGAGGAGGCCCGTGGCGGCGGCCGGGTGGCGCGCGACACCGACCGCGCCTTTCATCTCGCGCTCTACGCCTCGCTCGACAACCATCTGCTCAGTGAGGTGCTGGACGCCTTCTGGGCGGCCATGGACCGGGTCCGCGAAGACCTCGACGACGGCCATCAGGACCCTGCCGCCACCTGCGCCCAGCACCGGGAGATCGTCGCGGCGGTCGCGGCGGCCGACGGGGAACGTGCGGTGCGTGCCATGCGTACCCACTTCGACGGCATCCGCGCTCGCCTGGAGCCGGCGGCCGGCCGGTGACGGGCGGCCGGGACGGGTGACCGGGGACCGGTCGCCGGTCGCCCGGGACCTGTGGAAGTCCGTTGGCCGTACGTCGTCCCGCCCCGGACCGCCGGTCGTCGGGCCCCGTCCTCCTGAGGCCGGCGTCGGGCCGGGGCCGTACGTCGCCGGGTGGCCGGGGGAGTGTGATCCGAGGTCGCCCCCTCACCGCCCCGCGGCGGTCCCCGTGATCGCGGTGACCGCCATCCGCACCGCCCGCTCCGCCACCGCCGCATGGTCGTCGCCCGACTCGATCGCCGTCGTGGCGGCGTTGACGATCCCCTGCAGCAGCAGCGCCGTGCGCCGTGGATCCTCCTCGCCCAGGTCGGTGAGCGCGTCGATCAGTGGGGTGAGCAGCTCCCGGTGGGCCCGTACCGCGCTCTCCCGCACCACCGTCGCGTCCCGGACCCCGGCCAGCGCCTGGGCGATCCGGTGCTCACCGCTGCGCACCAGCTCCAGCTGGGACGACACATACGCGGCGATCTTCTCCTCGGGCGTACCGGCTGCGGACATTCCGGCCCGGATGGCGTCCGTCCAGCGCGGCATCGCGTCCTCGACGACGGCGGCGAGCAGTTCGGGACGGCCGGGAAAGTACTTGTACAGGCTGTTGCGGGCCAGGCCGGTGGCCCTGGCGACCGCCGTGAAGGTCACGTCCTCGGCGTCCCCGCCCTCCAGCAGTTCGCGCGCCGCCCGCACCAGGGCCAGCCGCTGCTGGGCGTGGTGCTCGACGACCGTGGCGGCTCTGATCCTGGGCACGGGCCCAGTCTAGAAGCCCCGGCGCTCTTTCGACCCCCACTTGGCGACGCCGCGTCCCCATCATCTATGTTGGCGACACATCGTCCCTAACATCCATCGAAGGGAACCGCTGTGTTCCTCGCTCTGCTGGAGCTGCGCGCCGCCCGAGGGCGCTTCCTGCTCATGGGATCCGTCGTGGTGCTGGTCGCCGCACTCGTGGGCATCGTCTCCGGCTTCACCACCGGCCTCGGCGACGACACCGTCTCCGCGCTGCGCCGGCTTCCGGCCTCGCAGCTGGTGTTCTCGTCCGACGCCCGGTCCGACCAGTTCGCCCGCAGTCTCCTCGACGAAAGGACGGCCGCCGCCTGGCGCAAGGACGCGAACACCGACGCGACCCCGCTGGGCGTCTCCATCACCCGCGGTACGACGAACCGGGGCACCGAGGTCGATCTCGCCGCCTTCGGCGTCGAGCCCGACTCCTTCCTCAGCCCCGCCGTCACCCGGGGCCACGGCCTCGCACACGCGGCGGCGGACAGCCTCGTGATGTCGGCCAAGCTCGCCGACGAGGGCGTACGCGTCGGAGACGTACTGGTCATCGACCGGCTCGGCATCAGGCTGCACGTCGTCGGAGCGACCGAACGCTCCAGCTACGGCCATGTGGCCGCCGCCTACGTGCCGTTGAAGACGTGGCAGCGCATCCGCTTCAGCACTCCGGGCGCGCCGGCCTCGTCCGCCGCCGCCATCCCCGACCAGTTCAGCGCCCTGGCCCTGCGTACCCCGGCCAGGGTCTCGACCGCCGAACTCGACGCGCGGCACTCCACCACGACCCTCACGAAGGAGAAGGCGTACGAGGCCGCGCCCGGCTACACCGGCGAACGCGTCACCATGAACTCGATCCAGGTGTTCCTCTACCTGATCGCACCTCTGGTGGTCGGCGCCTTCTTCGCCGTGTGGACCGTGCAGCGCCAGCCCGAACTCGCCCTGCTGCGTGCGCTGGGTGCCTCACGCCGTCGGCTGCTCGCCCACACCGTGCTCCAGGCGGCCCTCGTCGTCGTCCTCGGCACCGCCGCGGGCGCCGTCCTGGCCGGCGCGGTCGGGTTGCTGGTCGGTGAGCAGGTGCCGTTCAGCCTGCCCGCCGCCACCCTCGCCGCCACCATGTGCACCGTCGCGGCCGTCGGCCTCGCGGGCACCGCCCTGACTCTGCGCCGGGTCACCCGAGCCGACCCGCTGACCATGCTGGGAGCCAACCGATGAGCCTCGAACTGAACGGCGTCACCGTCGCGTTCGGCCGTGCGGATGCCCGTACGACCGTCTTCGACGGCCTCGATGTCACCTTCGAACCGGGGCGGATGACCGCCCTCGTCGGCCCGTCGGGCTCCGGCAAGTCCACCCTGCTCGCCGTCGCGGGCGCACTGCTGCGGCCCACCGCCGGGCAGGTCCTGCTGGATGGTGAGGACCTCGCCGTGCTCTCCGACGCCCAGCGTGCCAAGGTGCGCCGGGAACGCATCGGCTACATGTTCCAGAGCGGCAATCTGCTCTCCGGTCTGGCGGCCGTCGAACAGCTCCTGGCCGCCGCCTACATCAGTGGCGAACGCCCCCGCGCACACCGCTCCCGCGCCGAGGAGGCGTTGACCGGGGTGGGCCTCGGCCACCGACTGCGCCACCGTCCCGAACAGCTCTCCGGTGGCGAACGCCAGCGCGTCGCACTGGCCCGTGCGCTCTTCCTCTCCCCGAAACTGCTGCTGGTCGACGAACCGACGGCGGCCGTCGACCGCTCGCAGGCCGGCGAGCTGGCCGAACTGCTCGCCGAGCGCACCCGGCAGGACCACTGCGTCACGGTCGTGGCCACGCACGACCCGGCCGTGGCGGACGCCGCCGACCGGGTCGTGGACATGGCCGAGCTGACCGCCGCCGCGGCGGCGTCCACGCGGTCCGCCCGCTGAACGCCCGAGGGCGATTCGGGCCTTACGGGGTCACGGTCGCCGTCGCGCCGCCCGACGCCTGGAGCCCGCCCGTGCGATAGGTCGCGGTGAGGGCGGCGCTGCCGGCGGCTCCGGCCGCCACAGTGACCGGAACCTTGATGTTCGCGCCCTGGCCCGGGTTCAGGGCGGGTACGGTCGTCTGCTTCGTCGTCCAGCCGGACGGCACGGTCAGATCGACGGTGCCCGCCCCGCGCCGCACGTCCATCCGGTTGACGACACGGACCGTCACCGTCGTGTCCGTGCCCGCCTTCAGGGGCGTGGGCGGGGTGATCGTGATGTCCGCACAGGTGCCGCCCAGCCACTTCAGATCGAACGAGGCGTACGTGATGTGCGTGTAGTCGGCGCGCTCGTAGAGCAGGCCGAGGCGACCGTCGGGGAGCCGGGTGAGCGTCGAGTAGGCCGCTGAGCCCGGGTCGACGACCTTCCTGATCGGCCAGGTCCTGCCGTTGTCGCAGGACATCTTCACCGTGAGGTTGCGCCGTGCCGAGGCGTCCTCCGTGTTGCTGAACAGCAGCCACGACGACTGCGGGTTCGACGCGGGGGCATCGGCGTTGTACCGGATCACCGACGCGTTGTTGGCCGGGTCGGTCAGCCGGGTGTCCTGGGTGAAGGGGGTGTAGTTGACGCCGCCGTCGGTGGAGTAGGCGATCGTCCGGTACGGCTTGGAACGGTTGTTGAGCATGATCCTGCCGTCGGACAGTTCGACGGTCTTGTTCTCGTCGCCCCCGGGACCGACCGGGTTGCCCATCTTCCAGGTCTCGCCGTGGTCGTCGCTGTACGCGCTGGCCGCGTAGTTGGCGCCGTCGACACGGACGGCGTACTGCTGGATGAGCCGGCCCCTGTACGCGCCCTGCCGCACCTGGATGCCCTCGCCGGAGGCCGCGAACATGCCCGCCCAGGCAGGGTTCTTGATCTGCTTGGTGATACGGCGATGGGTCCACGTCAGCCCGTCGTCGTCGGAGTAGCTGTAGTCGGCCTGGATGATGTTCGGGTCGTTCTCGTCGTTGCCGGTGCCGGAGCCGAAGAAGCCCTGGTTCACCGAGGCGGCGTAGAAGAGGAAGATCCGGCCGGTGATGCGGTCGACGAGCAGGCTGGGGTCGCCGTAGCCCTGGGGCGCGGCATCCTTGCGGACCACCTGCTGCGGCTGCCAGGTCGCACCGCCGTCGGTGCTGCGGCGCAGCACGACGGAGATGTTGCTCGGCAGGTCGCCGAGGGTGGGGCGGGCGTCGTAGGCCGCGAGGACCGTGCCCTTCGTCGAGGTGGTGAGCGCCGGGATGCGGTAGTGGGGCGAGCCCACCCCGTCGACGGTCAGGTCCTGGAAGGTCAGTTCACCGGGGGCGGGCGCCGCGCCGTGGGCGGTGCCGGCCGCGGTGGCCACCAGCAGGGCGGCGCTGAGCAGGGCGACGGAGACTTTTCGCTGCATGGACGATCTCTCTTCTCGGAAGGAGTGGTGCTTCTCGGAAGGGCGGGGACTCGGTGGAACACCCCGCGGAGCGGGGAAGGGCCCGCCGGGCGGGGCGCGGGGAACAGCCGGTGTCGCGCTACGGGACGCGCAGCGAGCAGACCCGGCTGCCGATGTCGAAGACCCGCAGATCTTTGATCATTTTCAGGGCGAGGCGGTGGTGGCCCCGCTCGTTCGGGTGGAGTCCGTCATTGAGCAGGGAGAGCGGGACCTGACCGCCGTTGCCGCCGAGCCAGTCGGTGTGGTGGTCGACGAACACGACGCTCTCCTGCGCCGCGACCTCGCCCATGACCTGCGCGTACCGCGAAAGACCCACTCTGCCGGGCCACTTCGCGGGGTCGACGGGGTTCGGCGACTGGAGCACCGGAACGGGTGCGCCGGGCAGCGCGCGCACCGAGCGCACCAGCGAGACGAGGTTCGCCCGGTAGACCTCCGGGCCGAGGCCGGCCGTCGCGACGTCGTTCGTACCGATCATGATCGAGACGACCTTCGGGGAGAACGCGGTGACCCGTTCGCCGAACCGGGCGACGAGTTCGGCGCCGGTGGCGCCGCTCACGCCGGAGTCGATCACGAAGTCCCGGTTCTTCGGCTTGCCCAGTTCCCAGCGGACCCGCTCCGTCCAGTGCTCCGGATAGCTGCGCCGGCCGTTGGTGTGCAGGGCGCCGTGGGTGATGCTGTCGCCGGTGACGACCCAGGTGGCGGGCGTGTCGCTGTTGAGGATCGTGGAGATCCGGCCCAGGTCGGCGAGGTCGGGGCGGGGGCTCTGCGCGATCAGCTCGGACTCGTCGAGCACCCGGTCCCAGACCGCGGCCCGTTCGATCGTGCCGGTGCAGAACCACTCGCCACCGGGGTGGTCGCTGTCGAGATTGCGTCCGAGGGCGAGTGCGCTCAGCCCGGAGGCATGGCCGAAGAAGGAGTGCTGGGCCGTCTCGAACACCGTCCGCCCGCCGGCGTGGAGCCGGGTGCCGGAGGCGTCGACGGTGACGGCGACGGTGTGGCGCAGACCGTCGTCGTACCGTGTCCTGGTCATGACATTGATGAGCACGGCGCCCCGGTCGCGCACGGAGAACTGCAGGGCGCCGCCCGACAGGTTGAGCGTGATGTTGGAGGAGGGGACGGTCGGGTCCGAGGCGCTGATCAGCGTCATCGCCTCGTTGTAGCTGGTGGTGCGGAAGGTGACGACGATGGTCCCCGTGGTGAGCGGGGCGAGTGCACCGATCCGGTTCGACAGGTCGACGTACTCGCTGCCGTCCAGGTCCACCGGGGTGTCGTGGTCCAGGAGCGGGCCGCTGCGCGCGGTGGCGAAGGCCCGGCTGCCGAGCTGGGTGCCCAGGGCCGCCGCCCCGGCGGCGAGGAGCATGGATCGTCTGCGCACGGAAGAACCTCCGGTCAGGAGTGACGGACCCGCCCCGACGACGGGTCTGCGAACAGGGCTTGCACCCAAGCCAGTTGCTCCCGCTGGTGATGTGCCGCGCCGCCCTCGTGCCCGTTGAACTCGTAGACCCGGACGTCCTTCGCTCCCGCGTAGTGGTTGTAGGCGGTGAAGCAGGTGGAAGGCGGGCAGATCTCGTCCATCATCGCGATCGAGAACAGTGCGGGAGCGGTGGCACGGGTGGCGAGCAGTGCGGCATCGAAGTGCGCCAGGGTGGTGAACACCGTCCCGGCGCGATCGCGGTGGAGCTTCAGATACTCGGCGATCTCGGTGTACGGCGGCCGGCCCGAAATCTCCGCGGCCCGCCGGAAGTTGCAGAGGAACGGCACATCCGGCATCACCCCGGCCAGCCCCGGCACAAGACCCGACACGGCCAGGGCGATGCCGCCGCCCTGGCTGACCCCGGTGACGACGATCCGGTCGGGATCGACCTCGGGGTGGGCGCGCATCGCCTCGACGCAACGCACCGCGTCGGTGAACACCCGCCGGTAGTAGTACGTTTCGGGGCTCTCGATGCCGCGGGTGACGAAGCCGGGTACGGTGCCTGCCGCTCCGGCGTCCGTATCGGCGGTGGAGCCGGACGCGGCCGACCAGCCCTGACCGCGGGTGTCCATGATCAGATGCGCGTATCCGGCGGACACCCAGAGCAGGTTCTCGTGGGCGAAGCCGCGTCCGCGACCGTAGCCGAGGAACTCGACGACGCAGCCGAGCGGGCCGGTGGATCCGGCGGGCAGGTGCAGCCAGCCATGGACCGGTCGTCCGGCGAAGCCGGGCAGTGTCACATCGTACGTACGGATCCGGGCGAGCCCGGTATCGACGGGTGCGAACACCGGCTGTCCCGCCGGACCGGTTCCGTCGACCGCGGGTGTCGCGCCCAGGGTGCTCGACCAGAAGGCGTCGAAACCCGCCGGAACAGGCAGTTCGGGCCGGTAGCCGAGGCAGTCGGCGAGTGAGAGGTCCGTCAACGGCATGGAGGTGCCCTCCTGGGGTGCAACCGCGGTGCTGAACGCTGGACATCGAGACAGAAGACGTCAGATGTCCTATCGGCACACGGACCCTAGGCAGCCCTCGCGGCAACCGTCAAGGGCCCCACCCCGCCCGGATCCGCCCCGGTGGGGCCCTGGAGTCGCGGCGCTCCGGGAGGAGCGGCGGTCGGGTCAGTCGGAGGTGTTGTCGCGGGCGCGGGCTTCCGAGATCCGGCGTCTGACCGGGGCGTAGTGCTCACCGAGTGCCTTGAGGAAGCCGCCGATGTCCCCGGCCCGCGCGGCGTCCACGATGTTCTGATGCGCCGCGATCGTCGCCATCTCGTCGGCGTGCGTGAATCCGTCGAGGTGGGGCGCGACGATCGTGTACACGTCCCAGAACGCCATCGAGAGCTGGCCGATGAGGTCATTGCCGAGCGGGGCGACGAGCAGGGCGTGGAAGGCCCGGTCCGCCTCCACGAAGCCGTGCCCGTCCTGCGCGCCGGTCTCGCGCATGGTGGCGACCAGTCCGTCCAGTGCGTCGAGCTGCTCCGGGCTGAGCAGCGAGACGATCCGGTCGGCCATCCCGCGCTCGAAGAGCTCACGCACGTCGACGAGGTCGGCCATCACCTGGAAGTCGTCGTCGGGGGAGAGCAGGCCGCGGAAGGTCAGGCTCTCCACCAGTGCGGACAGGCTCAGCCTGCCCACGTACGTGCCGTGTCCGTGCCTCACCTCCACGATGTCCAGCGCGTTGAGGATCTTGACCGCCTCGCGGACGCTGGAGCGGCTGGCGCCGAGGGCCTCGCACAGGGCCGGCTCGGTGGGCAGCGGATCTCCGGGGCGGAGTCGCTTCTCGAGGATGTAGCGCTTGATGCCCTCGACGACTTCCTGCCGAAGCAGCTGCCGGCCGGGCCTCGTACCGGACATATGTGAACTCCCCACCTCTTGACCCCTCTCGATTGTCAAGCTACGTTCCCACGCTATCAAGGCATCAGACATCTGACGTCTGATGCTTTGGCTTCCTGATCCCCGTGATCCCTGCGTTCCCACGCCTGTTCCCACCCCTACGTTCCACGTTCCTGGAGGACCCGTGCCCGAGCTGAGACCAGCCGGTGTCGAGCGCCGCACCTTCCTGCGTTACACCAGCGCCGTCGGTGCGGCGGCCGCCATCACGGCGAGCCTTTCCGCCTGTGGCGGACCGTCATCGACCGCCGAAGGCGCGGCGGGCAAGGGCAGTGGCAACGGCCTCATCGAGGCCGGTCTCTCGTACCCCCTGTCGACCGGCTTCGACCCGATGATCACCTCGGGCGCGACTCCGTACGCCGCCAACATGCACATCTTCGAAGGCCTCGTGGATCTCGATCCCGCAACGCTCGTGGCCCGCCCCGCGCTCGCCACCGAGATGCCGAAGAAGATCAACGCCACCACCTACCGGGCCACGCTCCGCAAGGGCGCGACCTTCCACGACGGGTCGGCCGTCACCGCCGACGACGTGGTGTTCAGCTTCGAGCGCATCCTGGACCCGAAGAACGCCTCGCTCATGGCGCAGTTCGTGCCCTTCATCGACACGGTGAAGGCCGTCGACGCCGGCACGGTCGAGTTCAAGCTCAAGTACCCCTTCGCGCTCTTCCCGTCCCGCATAGCCGTGGCCCGGATCGTCCCGAAGAAGATCGTCGAGCCCGACCCCAAGGCCTTCGACGCCAAGCCGGTCGGTTCGGGGCCGTACAGGTTCGTCGAGGCGACCCGGGAGGACAAGATCGTCTTCGAGGCGTACGACAAGTACAACGGCGCCCACCCGGCCAAGGCCAAGAAGATGATCTGGCGCCTGATGTCGGACCAGTCGGCACGGGTCAGTGCCATGGAGTCCGGACGGGTCCAGGCCATCGAGGACGTCCCCTACATCGACGTCAAGCGCCTCGCAGGCTCCTCGAAGACCGAGTCCGTGCAGTCCTTCGGCCTGCTCTTCCTGATGTTCAACACCGCCGACAAGCGGTTCGCCGACAAGCGCGTGCGCCAGGCGCTGCACTACGCGCTGGACACCGAGAAGATCATCTCCACCGCCATGGTCGGCAACGCCGCCCCGGCCACCGGATACGTCCCCGCCACCCATCCCGACTACCACAAGGCCGCCACGGTCTACACGCACGACGTGGCCAAGGCGAAGCAACTGCTCGCCGACGCGGGCGCCAAGAACCTCTCCTTCACCGTCCTCACCACCGACACCGGATGGGTCAAGGACATCGCCCCGCTGCTGAAGGAGAGCTGGGAGGCGGCGGGCGTCAAGGTCACCCTCGACATCGCCCAGTCCCCGGCCCAGTACGCCAAGATCGACAAGGGCGCCTTCGAGGTGCTGGTCGCCCCCGGCGACCCGTCCGTCTTCGGCAACGACGCCGACCTCCTGCTGCGCTGGTTCTACTACGGCTTCTGGCCCGAAAGCCGTTACGGCTGGGGCAAGTCCGAGGCGTACAAGAAGGTCAGGCAGACCCTCGACAAGGCCGCCCGGGCCGCCGACGAGGCGAAGCGCAAGGAGCTGTGGGGCGAGGTCACCGACCTGGTCGCCGACGAGGCCGCGCTCTACCCGGTCCTCCACCGCAAGCTGCCCACGGCCTGGAACGAGAAGGCCTTGCCCGGTTTCAAGCCGCTGCCCACCACGGGCCTGTCCTTCCTGGACGTCAGCCGCGCCTGACCGGCTGCTGCCCCGGCTTCGGCCCCCGCCCCGGCGCCCGATCGTCCGGTCCGGGACATCTCCTCGCCTCAGGTGTCCCGGACCGTCAGCCCGCCCAACCGCAAGGAACCCGACGATGGTTGCTTTTCTCCGGCTCGCGCTGCGCCGCGTCGCGATGATGCCGGTGATGATCCTCGGCATCGCGCTGCTCGTCTTCGTGGTGCTGCAGTTCTCGCCGGTCGACCCGGCCTTCAACGCGCTCGGGGAGAGCGCCACCCCTGAGGCCCGTGCGGCGTTCGCCGAGGCCAACGGTCTCGACGACCCGCTCCCGGTCCGCTACTTCCACTTCCTCGGTCAGCTGCTCCACTTCGACCTCGGGACGACCGTCCCGCCGAGCCAGCCCGTACTCGACCGGATCACGGCCGCCTTTCCGCTCACGCTCCAGCTGACCCTCCTCGGGCTGGTCCTCGCGGTGGTCCTGGCCGTCCTGTTCGGTGTGGTCGGCGCCATGTACCGGGACCGCTGGCCCGACCAGCTGTTCCGGGTGCTCTCCATGGCCGGGGTCGCCATCCCGTCGTTCTGGCTCGGCGTGCTGCTCATCCAGCAGTTCGCACTGAACACCCGGATCTTCCCGACCGGTGGATACACCAACCCCGCCGACTCGGTCGGCGGCTGGCTCACCACCATGGCGCTGCCCGCGATCTCGCTCGCGCTCCCGGTCTCCGCCTCCCTCGCCCGACTCGTACGGACCTCGATGGTCGCCGAACTCGACCGCGACTACGTCCGTACGGCCCGCGGCAACGGCCTGCCGCCGCTGCTGGTGATCCGCTCGGTGCTGCGCAACGCGCTCGTCACTCCGCTGACCGTGCTCGGCATCAAGGTCGGATACATGCTCAGCGGCGCGGTCGTCATCGAAGCGATCTTCGACCTGCCCGGCATGGGCAAACTCATCCTCGAAGGTGTCACCGGGGGCGACGTCGCCCTGGTCCAGGGCACCGTACTGACCATCGCCATCGCCTTCCTGGTGGTCAACGTCATCGTCGACCTGCTCTATCTGCTGGTCAACCCGCGCATCAGGACGGTGTGACATGTTCGCCACCGGCCGTCTGGCCAACAAACTGTCCCGACCGGGCATCGCGTTCCGCGCCCTCCCGGTCACCTCCCGCATCGCCCTCGGCGTACTGATCGTCGTCGTCCTCGGCGCCGTCCTCGCCCCGTGGTTCACCCAGAACCCACTGACCACCGGCACCCCGGTCCAGGCCCCCGGCGGGGCCCACTGGTTCGGCACCGACCGGGCCGGCCGGGACGTCTTCGCCCGGGTCGTGCACGGCGCGCGCTACTCGCTGATCATCGGCCTCGGCGCGACCGCCTGCGCCCTCGTCGCAGGCGCCCTGCTCGGCTCGCTCGCCGCCACCTCGCGCAGGCTCGGTGACGAGTCCGTCATGCGCACGCTCGACGTGGTGATGTCGTTCCCGCCGATCGCATTGGCCGCCGTCCTCGTCGCGGTCTTCGGAACCAGCATCCCGGTGATCATCTTCACCATCGCCTTCGTCTACACCCCCTCGTTGGCGCGCGTGGTCCGCGCCAACGTGCTGTCCCAGTACGGCGAGGACTACGTCGCCGCCGAGAAGGTCATCGGTGCCCGACGCGGCTACATCGTGCTCCGCCACGTCGCCGTCAACTGCATGGCCCCGGTCATGGTGTTCGCGACCGTCATGGTCGCCGAGGCGATCATCTTCGAGGCCAGCCTCTCCTTCATCGGCGCCGGGGTGCAGGACCCCGACCCGAGCTGGGGCAGCGTCCTCGCCTACGGTCGGCAGATCCTCCTGGCCGGCGGCTGGTGGGCCACCTTCTTCCCCGGTCTCGCTCTGCTGATCACCGTACTGGCGCTCAACATCCTCTCCGAGGGCCTCACCGATGCCTCCGCCGCGCCCAAGAGCGCCAAGGCGGCCGTCGACCCCGCCACGAACCCCGCACCCGACCCGGTCGAGGCCACCTCCGCCGTGGACATCGACGCCGCCCTCACCGAGCTCGCGGACCGCGTCAACGCCACCGAGCCGTCCATCAACCCGGTACGGAAGGACGCCGCCGAGCTGCTCGTCGTACGGGACCTGGCGATCCGCTTCCCCGACCGCTACGGCCCGGTCCCCGTCGTCGACTCGCTGAACTTCACCGTCCACGAGGGCGAGACCCTCGGCCTGGTCGGCGAGTCCGGCTGCGGCAAGTCCATCACCAGCCTCGCCGTCATGGGCCTGCTCGCCCGCAACGCCGAGGTCAGCGGCGAGATCCTGTACCGGGGCCGGGACCTGCTCAAGCTCTCCCCGAAGGAACGCCGTGCCCTGATGGGCCCGGAGATCGCGATGGTCTACCAGGACGCGCTCTCCTCGCTCAACCCCTCGGTCCTCGTCGGTACCCAGCTACGGCAGCTCACCTCGCGCGGCGGTACCAAGTCCCCCGCCGAACTCCTCGAACTCGTCGGTCTGGCACCCGAACGCACCTTGCGCAGCTACCCCCATGAGCTCTCCGGCGGGCAGCGCCAGCGCGTCCTGATCGCCATGGCGCTCTCCCGCAACCCCCGCCTGCTCATAGCTGACGAACCGACCACCGCCCTCGACGTCACCGTCCAGGCCCAGGTCGTGGAACTCCTCGTCGAACTGCGCGACGAACTCGGCTTCGCCATGGTCCTCGTCTCGCACGATCTCGCGCTCGTCGGCGACCTCGCGCACCGTGTCGCCGTGATGTACGCGGGGCGTCTCGCCGAGATCGGCGCCACCCGTTCCGTGCTCACCGACCCCGCCCACCACTACAGCCGGGGTCTGCTGGGATCGGTCGTCTCCCTGGAGGCGGGCGCGGACCGGCTGCACCAGATCCGCGGCATCGTCCCCGCACCGCAGGGCTTCGGCACCGGCTGCCGGTTCGCCTCGCGCTGCGCCGCGGCCACCGAACCGTGCCGCACCACCGCACCCGAACTCACCGCACGCGGTGCCGCGAAGGACCACGGCTTCGCCTGCCACCACCCGGCGAAGGCCGCACAGCTGGAAGGGAGCGCCCTGTGATCAGGCTCGACGGCGTCCACGTACGCCACAAGGCACGCAGCGGCGGAATCCTCCGTCGTGATGCGGTGCACGCCCTCACCGACGCCACCCTGGAGGTCGAGCGCGGCGAGATCGTCGGCCTCGTCGGTGAGTCCGGCTGCGGCAAGTCCACTCTCGCCCGGGTGCTGACCGGTCTCCAGAAGCCCACCGAGGGCGAGGTCCGCTTTCACGGCCGCGACCTGTGGGCGATGTCCGCCGCACAGCGCCGCGACGAGTTCGGCTCCGCCGTCGGCGTCGTCTTCCAGGACCCGTCCACCGCCCTCAACCCCCGGCTCACGGTCCGCCAGATCCTGCGCGACCCCCTCGACGTGCACCGGCGGGGCAGCCGGGACGCGCGTGAGGCACGCGTCGAGGAACTCCTCGACCTGGTCGGCCTGCCCGGCCACACGCTCGCCGCGCTGCCCGGACAGCTCTCCGGCGGGCAGCGCCAGCGCGTCGCCATCGCCCGTGCCCTGGCCCTCGAACCGGAACTGATCGTCGCCGACGAACCGACGTCCGCCCTGGACGTCTCCGTCCGCGCCCAGGTCCTCAACCTCCTCGTCGACCTCCGCGAACGCCTGGGCCTCGGCATGGTGTTCATCTCGCACGACATCCAGACCGTGCGCTACCTCGCCGACCGCCTCGCCGTGCTCTACCTCGGCCGGATCGTCGAGGAGGGGCGGGCGTCCGATGTCGCGGGCGCCCCCGTGCACCCGTACACCGAGGCGTTGCTGTCGGCCACCCCCAGCCTGCTGGAGACCACCGAACGGATCGTGCTCACCGGCCCGGTCCCCTCGGCCACCAACCCGCCGTCCGGCTGCCCGTTCCGCACCCGCTGCTGGAAGGCGGACGACGCCTGCGCCACGGTCTTCCCCACGGAGTCCTTCGGACCGGGGGAACACCGCTGGCACTGCGTCCACCCCCGTAGCCAGGCCGACCCCACCGGGGACCGGCCGCCCGCACCATCCGCAAGGAGCACCGCATGACCGTCCGCACACCCCGCTATTGCGGAGTGATCCCGCCCGTCGTCACCCCGCTCACCGCGGACGGCGAGATCGATCGGCCCTCCTTGGAGAGGGTCGTGGAGCATCTGCTCGACGGAGGCGTCAGCGGTCTGTTCGCCCTCGGCAGCTCCGGCGAGACCGCCTATCTGACTCCCGGTCGGCAGGACGAGGTCATCGAGGTCGTCACGGCCGCCTGCGCCGGCCGGGTCCCGGTCCTCGTCGGGGCGATCGAGACCACCACCGACCGGGCGATCGAGCGGGCCCGCGCCGCCGAGGCGCTCGGTGCCGACGCCGTCGTCGTCACCGCCCCCTTCTACACACGCACGCACCACACCGAGATCGACCGTCACTTCCGGGACGTCGCCGCCTCGCTCGACGTGCCGCTCCTCGCGTACGACGTGCCGGTCTGCGTCCACAGCAAACTCGACCCCGAACTGCTGCTGCCACTGGCCGCGGACGGTGTGCTGGCCGGTGTGAAGGACTCCAGCGGCGACGACGCCTCGTTCCGGCGCCTGATCATCGGCGCCCGCGAGCTGCCGGAGTTCTCCGTGCTCACCGGGCACGAACTGGTCGTGGACGCGATGATGCTCGCCGGGGCCGACGGCTCCGTCCCCGGGCTCGGCAATGTGGACCCGCACGGATACGTACGTCTCCACGAGGCCTCGGCACGGGGTGACTGGGCCGCTGCCGCGGCCGAGCAGGACCGCCTCGTCGCGCTCTTCGACATCGTCCGCGCCGCCCGTCCCGGCACGGCCTCGGCCACCGCCGCGGGCCTCGGCGCGTTCAAGACGGCTCTCATGCTGCGCGGAATCATCGCCACCCACGTGATGAGCCCGCCGATGCGCCCACTGGACGCCGCCGAGACCGCCACGATCGCCGCCTGCCTCGACCGCGCGGGGCTCTCCCGGGTCTGAAAGGTTCCGAAGAACGCACAAGGGTGCGTGGGTACAGCCCCGGCTGTACCCACGCACCTGTCTGTTTCCGCCCGCTGCGCAGGGCCTCTCGGCCGGATCACGCCGGGCGCGCGTGCCTCAGTTCTGCGTGGCGCGGGCGCGGGTGCGGCGGAGCAGCAGGGCTCCGCCGAGCACCATCGCGGCGCTCGCCCCGCCTGCCAGACCCAGGTTGGTGTCGGCACCCGTGTGCGCCAGCTGCGCGGTGACCGTACCCCCGGAGGTGGGCGTGGGCTCATTGCCGGTCCGCGTCTCATCGGTGACGGGCGTGACCGGCGGCGTGACCACCGGGGGCGTGACCGGCGGGGTGACGACCGGCGGTGTGACCGGAGGTGTGACGACCGGCGGTGTGACGACCGGCGGTGTGACCGGGGGCGTCACGACCGGGGGTGTGACCGGAGGCGTGACCACGGGGGGTGTGACCGGGGGCGTCACGACCGGGGGTGTGACCGGGGGGGTGACCGGAGGCGTGACCACCGGCGGCTCGGTGCCCGGCCCGCTCGCGTTCTCGCACCCGTTGCCGAAGGCGGGGTTCAGCGCTCCGACGACATCGACGGAGTTGCCGCACGCGTTGACCGGCACGTCCACGGGAACCTGGACGAGGTTGCCGGACAGCACACCGGGAGAGTCGGTCGCGGTGCCCTCGGCGCTCGCCCCCTGGCCCCGACCGCCGTTCGCGCTGCCGGACTGGTTCTCGCACTTGTTGCCGAACGCGGGATTGAGCAGCCCGATCACATTCACCGTGTTGCCGCACAGGTTGACCGGAACGTGCACCGGCACCTGAACGGCGTTGCCCGAGCCGACGCCTGGCGAACCGACGGCGGCGCCATCGGCGGAGGCGTCCGCGAACGCGTATCCGCCGGCCGTGGTCAGGATGCCTGACGCCGCGGCCATCACCAGCACGCTCTTACTCAAGGCTTTTCGCATTGATTGCCCTTTCTTAGGACACCTCGCGCGAGCGGATCGCTCGCAGTTCATTCACCGGGCAATGGGGCTCGTGCCGGGGCGTCACCCCGAGCCCGAGCCACCCGCCCGGTGACACCCATAACGAGGAGATGTTGTCGAAGAAACGCGTAATTCGTGGAAGTCTTGTGATCACTCGGACGGGCTACGCACATATGTCCAACCCGATTGCCGGGCTCCGCATTTCGGGTCTCCGGCTCGGCATGACGAGCGAGTCGTTGACGCTCTCACAATTCTTCGGCACGCGCATGCTCGAGCGGCAGCCGTGACGCCACTTCGCACTGTTGTCCGCGCGATCTCGGCATTCGAGTGAAAGGAGAGAACCAAACGTCCGGTCGCGAGTTGGGCAGGGGGCTCCGGTACTACGGGGCATCGAGTACGAGAAGGGTTAATCGTGATCAAGAAGGTTCTGGCCACGGGTGCTGTGGCCGCCTCCATCCTCGGCCTGGGCGCGACGCAGGCCATGGCGATCGGCGACGACGGCGGTACGACCTCGGTCAACGGCAACGGAGCCTCGCAGTCCTTCGGCAACGCCGAGACCCACGGTGACGGCAGCCCGCAGTTCGGCCTGGTCCAGGGCAGCCTGAACAAGCCCTGCATCGGCCTGCCGGCCAAGGTCAACGCCGGCTCGCTCGTCGGCCTGGTCCCGGTCGCGGTCCAGGACGTCAACGTGCTGGCCTCGCCGCAGAACCAGCAGTGCACGGAGAACTCCACCCAGGCCAAGGGTGACGAGCCGCTCTCGCACATTCTGAGCAACATCCCGGTGCTCTCCGGCAACGGTACCGGCAACAGCTGATCCAGCCGCAGTGACAGGCCCGGGCCGTCGGCGTTCCTCCTCCGCGCGGCCCGGGCCCGCTGCTGTCGTTTCCCGCTGTGGACGTATCGGATTCTCCGGTGATCTCGTCCATGGCGGCGAGCGATCGATGTTGCGTCATTCGGGCGGTTTTTCGAGAATTTTCTTCTCGGAGGGTTTCGCCTACGGTTTTAAATCGTTACGAATTGCAGCGGCGGAGCTACGAGCGATCAGGACCGCGCTCGTGCGGCACGAAAGACGTGGCCGCTCCGGACTCCGTCAAAGAAAGGGATCAAAGTGAAGTACACCAAGGTTGCCGCCATCGCCGCCGGAACCCTGATGGCGATGGGTGCCGCCGCGCCCGCGTTCGCCGACTCCGGCGCCGAGAGCAGCGTCACCAACTCCCCGGGCGTTCTGTCCGGAAACAATGTCCAGGTCCCGGTCCACATTCCGCTGAACGTCTGCGGCAACACGATCTCCGTCATCGGCCTGCTGAACCCCGCGTTCGGCAGCAACTGCGCCAACACCTGATCTCTGGCCGGTCGCGCCGAACGCTCGACCCCGAAGGCCCCGGAACGCATCCGATGCGATCCGGGGCCTTCCCCGTTTTCTGCGATCGTTCGAGTTTCCGCCGAGAAATTGCGATCCCGTCCAGTTGCCGTGTCGCAACCACATCGTTACCCAAGGTGGAAGCGGCAGAAGTCACAGCCAAAGAAGGCTGGTGCGGCGCGGAATAGCGACCGAAACGTATGCCGCTGCAGAAGGGATCCTGAAAGTGAAGTACGCGAAGTCCGCTGCGCTCGTTGCCGGTTCCGTGGTCGCGCTCGGAACGGCTGCTCCCGCCTTCGCCGTTACCACCGCCACGGCCCCCGATTTCAGCCTCAACGGCGGCATCAACCAGGTGGTGGAAAGCGCGCCGCAGGCTGTCGACCCGGTCGTCGACTCGGTCGGCGGCGCCGCCGACGCGATGCAGAAGAAGGGCGGCGTCACCGAACTGGCCGGTCAGGCCACCGGTGCGGCCGAGGGGGCGGCCCCGCTGATGGGCAGCCTGCCGCTCGGCGGTTGATCCGTCGCGCCACGGTGCTCCCGGCTCGTCCGGGGAGTATGGGAATTCCTCCGGCGCCGGACATTCGGCAAACCGTCTGCCGGTAGAAGAATCGTTCGAGTGAATTGGCACAACCATTCCTGTCGCCGTGAGTTGATCAGCGCGCTCCGGACAGGCGAGCAGAAGAAGAACCAGAAGGGCTATTTCATGATCAAGAAGATTATGGCCTCGGCAGCCGTCGCTGCTTCGATCGTCGGTGTCTCCGCCGCGATCGCCCCGCAGGCCATGGCCGTCGGCAACGACGGTGGTACGACGTCGTACAACGGCAACGAAGCCGTCCAGTCGTACGGCAACTCCGCCACCCACGGTGACTGGAGCCCGCAGTTCGCGCTCATCCAGGGCTCGCTCAACAAGCCCTGCGTCGCCCTGCCGGCCAAGGCCAACGTCGGTTCGGTCCTCGGTGCCGTTCCGGTCTCGGTCCAGGACATCAACGTGCTGGCCTCGCCGCAGAACCAGCAGTGCACGGAAAACTCCACCCAGGCCAAGGGTGACGAGGCCCTGTCGCACATCCTGAGCGGCATTCCGGTCCTGTCCGGCAACGGCACCGGCAACAACTGAGGACCGTCCGGCTCCGGCCGCTCGGCGTCGACTGCTCGGACCTGCCGAGGACGGCGCGACGCGCGGCATTCGGCCCGCCTGCCCGCAGTGCGTGATACGACGTGGGGTCGGCACATACACGAGGCAGCCGTTCTTCGGCGGCCCGGATGCGCCGGCCCCACGTCGTGCGTCCGGGATGCCGTCGGCCCCTCGAAGGGGCGGGCGCACTGGGCCGGTTGCCGTAGTGACGGCGGGCGATGCCGACGCACCGGGTAGGGGCCCTGCATGGACCAGTACGACAGCCAGCGGCCCCGCGGCCGGCAACGGCCCGCACAGGACGCCACACCCATCTACGACCGACTGCTCGCCGAATGGCAGGCGGCCCACGGCGGCCCGGAGCAGAGCCCTTCAGCACGGCCGGGCCGCCCCTGTGCGGGGAGCCGTGTCCCCGCCGCCCGTACCTCCGAAGAAGCCGTCGACGGGTGAGAAGGGGGTGTCGAACTCACGCCGGACCGAACCCGTTTGGGTGGTGCTGCGGAACTCGCGCCCCGGTGGCGGGTTGATCAGTACGTTCCACAACGGGACGCTCCGAAAGGTGACGCGTGATGAAGAAGATGATGGCCGGCGCGGCAGTGGCCGTGTCCCTGGTCGGTCTGTCCGCCGCCGTGGCCCCCGCGGCCATGGCGGTCGGCAACGACGAGGGCACCACGTCGGTCAATGGCAACGACGTCGTGGACTCGTTCGGCAACAGTGTGACCAGCGGCGCCGGCAGCCCGCAGGTCCAGCTCGTCCAGGGCACGCTGAACAAGGCCTGCGTGGGCGTTCCGCTCAAGGCCAACGCCGGTTCTCTGGTCGGTCTGCTCGTGCCGGTCGCGGTCCAGGACGTCAACGTCCTGCACTCGCCGCAGAACCAGCAGTGCGCCGACAACTCCACCCAGGCCAAGGGCGACGAGGCGCTGTCGCACCTCGTCGACGACATCCCGGTGCTCTCGGGCAACGGAATCGGCAACCACTGACATCCGGTCGAGTGCGGTGATCGCGGTCGGACGGCCTCCGTGATCACCGCGCTCCGGCGTGCGGTACGGCCGGGTGGTGTCGGGGGCGCGGCGCCCGGGGCCCGCACATGGCGATGCCCACCGCTCCACGGGGGGCGGTGGGCATCGCCATGTGCGGGTGGCGGCTCAGCCCAGGCCGCGTACCGGAAGGACGCAGTGCGCGGAGGTCGTGATGACCTCTTGGTCGGCTGCGAACGACCGCAGCAGTTCCTCACCGACCGCTCGGCCGGGCGTGCCCTGCGGCCAGGGGCGGGTGGCGAACATCGCGTTCACCTCGCCCCGTGCCTCGGCCGCGGCCAGCCACTCGGGCGGCGCCGGGTACTGGGCGGTGAAGTGAGGCAGTGTCAGGACCGCCTGGCCGGCCTGGACGAGCAGCTTCACGGGAAGACCGGGGGTCTCGGCCGCGTACACCGGACCGACGCCGACCGGCAGCCCGCTGCGGTCCAGGGCCACGCGCATGGCCGCCTCACCGGCGGCCGGGCCGTCCGTCCCGTCGCCCAGCGAGTAGACGAGCAGGAAGGCGACGTCGGGGCCGCCATCGGGGTGTCGGCCGCTCCACCCGATCAGTGTGATCGTGCCCAACTGGGCTTGTGTGAACGTGCCGGTGGCGGTCTGGGGTGAGGTCATGCTCGGCACCCTAACGGCCTGGTACCGGTCATTGTGCATGTGTATCACCTGATCGAGGGAGATCTACGGATATCTCGGAGAGCTGGGCCGAGGCGCTCTCCTCGCTGCGGCCCGAGGGCGCCGTGAAACAAATGTGTTGACGTCGCCTGATGGCCGGGGGCTAAGGTGTGACTCGTTCCGGACGACGGACAGGAGCTGTCGACCGGTGTCGACCTGCGCGTGAACCAGGAGGTGAGGACATTGATGACTGTCGTTGCGATGGGCGCTGCCCACAACCAGAAGAGCATCGTTCCCACCCCTGTGGCCGTCGGCTGACCTTCACTCAACTTTGCGCGCTCGAATGCGCGTTGCCGGGGCCACCCATTGAAGGGTTTCCCTTGTCTTTCCCGACCTCCTGGTCCTCTCCGTCCTTCTCCTCCTCTCTTCAGGGCCTCTCCGCGTCGCATCCGCTGTCCCCGTACGGCTGGGACGACGACTGGGCCGCCGTGTTCGCCCCGTACGCCGAACAGGGGCTGCTGCCCGGACGCGTGGTGCGGGTGGATCGCGGCCAGTGCGATGTCGTCACCGCGCACGGCACGCTCCGTGCCGACACCGCGTTCGTCGTTCCGCGCGATCCGATGCGGATCGTGTGCACGGGTGACTGGGTCGCCGTCGATCCCGACGGTGATCCGCGGTTCGTGCGGACGCTGCTGCCGCGGCGTACGGCCTTCGTCCGCTCGACCTCGTCGCAGCGCTCCGAAGGTCAGGTGCTCGCCACCAACGTCGACCACATCGCCATCTGTGTCTCGCTCGCCGTGGAACTGGACCTCGGGCGGGTGGAGCGCTTCCTCGCACTCGCCATGTCCAGTGCCGGCGGCGACGCGCTGCTGCGGGACGGGACGTCCGCCGCCGACGGCGCCGCCCAGCCGATCGTGGTGCTGACCAAGGCCGATCTGGTGCCGGACACGGCCACGCTGTCGTACCTCGTCCAGGACATCGAGGCCATCGCCCCCGGGGTGCAGGTGCTGCCCGTCAGCTCCGCCTCGGGGGAGGGGCTCGACGTGTTCGCCGCCATCGTCTCGGGTGGTACGAGCGTGCTGCTCGGGGCGTCCGGCGCGGGCAAGTCGACCCTCGCCAACACTCTGCTCGGCCGCGACGTGATGGAGGTGCAGGCCGCCCGTGATGTCGACGGCAAGGGCCGGCACACCACCACGACCCGCAATCTGCTGGTGCTGCCGTCCGGAGGCGTGCTGATCGACACCCCCGGCCTGCGCGGGGTAGGCCTCTGGGACGCGGAGACCGGCGTCGGCCAGGTCTTCTCCGAGATCGAGGAGCTGGCCGAGCAGTGCAGGTTCCACGACTGCGGCCACCGGTCGGAGCCCGGCTGCGCGGTGCTCGCCGCGATCGAGGACGGTTCGCTGCCCGAGCGGCGCCTCGACAGCTTCCGCAAGCTGCTCCGCGAGAACCAGCGCATCGTCGCCAAGACGGATGCCCGGGTGCGATCCGAGATGCTGCGTGAATGGAAGCGCAAGGGGGCCGAGGGCCGTGCTGCCATGGACGCGAAGCGGGGCCGGGTCCGGTAGGGCGCAACCGCCCGGTCGATGTCCGAAAGCCGCCAGTTCGCCACCCGGGGGTGCCGCACACTGGACGGTGTGATGGACGAACGCACCAGATACGAGGCGGTGAGCAGCCGCGACGCCCGTTTCGACGGGGAGTTCTTCTTCGCCGTCGAAACGACCGGCATCTACTGCCGGCCGAGCTGCCCAGCCGTCACCCCCAAGCGGAAGAACGTTCGCTTCTTCCCGACCGCGGCCGCCGCCCAGGGCAACGGCTTCCGGGCGTGCAGGCGCTGCCGACCGGATGCCGTGCCCGGTTCGGCCGACTGGAACGTGCGGGCCGATGTCGTCGGCCGCGCCATGCGGATGATCGGCGACGGCGTGGTCGACCGGGAGGGGGTGCCCGGTCTCGCCCACCGGCTCGGATACAGCTCACGTCAGGTGCAGCGGCAGCTCAACGCGGAGCTGGGTGCCGGACCCGTCGCGCTCGCCCGCGCCCAGCGGGCCCACACCGCGCGGGTCCTGCTCCAGACGACCGGGCTGCCCGTGACCGAGATCGCCTTCGCGTCCGGCTTCGCCAGTGTGCGGCAGTTCAACGACACGATCCGGCAGATCTACGCCCGCACGCCGAGCGCGCTGCGGACCGAGGCCGGAACGGGGCTGGGAACCGGGGTACGGGAGGCCCGCACCACCGGGATCCCGCTGCGGCTCGCCCACCGGCGGCCGTACGCCGCCCGCGAGGTCTTCGATCTCCTGGCCGATGAGGCGCTCGCCCGGATCGAGGAGGTCAGCGGGGAGCCCGGGGTCCGAACCTACCGGCGCACTCTGCGGCTGCCCTACGGCACCGGCATCGCGGCCGTGGACGAGCGGTCCGCCGGGTCCTGGCTGGAAGCCCGGATCCACCTCACGGACCTGCGTGATCTGACGACGGCCGTGCAGCGGCTGCGGCGGCTCTTCGACCTGGACGCCGACCCCTGCGCGGTCGACGAGCGGCTCGCCGCCGATCCGGCACTCGCACCGGGCGTCGCCGCCCGCCCCGGGCTGCGCTCACCGGGAGCCGCGGACCCCGAGGAGTTCGCCGTACGGACGCTGGCGGGCAGGGCCGGGGCGGAGCGGCTGGTCGAGATGTACGGGAAGGTCCTCGACATCCCCTGCGGCGGGCTCACGCATGTGTTCCCCGAGCCCGGGGCGCTGGCCGGCGCGGTGGACGAGCCGGTGCTGCGGGCACTGGTGGCCGCGCTCGCCGACGGGGACGTACGGCTCGACGCGGGCGCGGACCGCGAGGAGGCCGAGCAGGCGCTGCTGCGGCTGGGGATCGGTCCGGTCGCAGCAGCGCTCATCAGGATGCGGGCGCTCGGTGACCCCGACGTGGATCCGGAGGGGAGGCCGGAGTCGGAGCGGTGGCGGCCCTGGCGCTCGTACGCCGTGCGCCACCTGGGCCGCTGAGATCTGCTCGCGAGGCCGGGAGCCCGGGGAGGTGCCGGGCTCCCGGGCCGGGGCTCAGCCCGGCAGGCCCCAGCGTGGCGCGGGCTCGTTCGCCGCGACCGGGCGGATGGTCAGGTCCGGGCGATCGCCCCGGGCCGTGATCAGCGCGGTGTCGCCCTTGCCGAGGTGGATGCGCACCGTTGCGTCGGCCGACTCCTCGTGGCGCAGCGGGCGTCCGTGCCGGTCCCGGATCTCGATCGGGCCCTCGATGCCATGGCGTACGACGCAGGGCGCGCCCGCCTCGCTGGTCAGCCGTATCCAGCGGGTCCGGCCCTCTTCACGTACCGCACTGAGCAGGAACGCGCCCTGGGTACGGAAGTCATGGACGGTCATCTCCCGCCAGGCGGCGGGCAGGGCCGGGAAGACCCTGATCGTGCCGCCCCATGACTGGCAGACCATGTCGTGCAGCGACTGGGCCGCCGAGAGCGGGGTCTCGATGACCGGGCCGGACTCCTTGTACATGGTGTTCGCCTGGATGAAGCGGCTCATCAGCTGGCCGAGATACTTCAGCGCGTCCTCGCCCTTGCCGAGCAGTGCGGACATCGACGCGGCCCCGGTGAACGTGTAGCCCTGCAGGGCGCCCTCGAAGCCCACCCAGTGGGCGAGGGACTTCTCGATCAGCGTGCGTTCGTCGGGCGTCGCACCCGTCAGCTCGTACAGCGGGTACACCGCGAGCATGTGCGAGTAGTGGCGGTGCGACTGGGCGAACGGAACCCCTGCGCCGATCATGAACCCGTTGGCGTCGACAGGGTAGGGCGCGAGCCTGGCCAGCACCTCCTGCCAGCGGGCGGTCAACGGGTCGCGGACGCCCAGTTGCTCCGCCGAGTCGAGCAGGGTGCGGCAGCCCCAGCGCAGCAGCATCAGGTCGTAGTTGCAGTCGGGGGCGTTGACCCCGTACTCGGGGGAGAACGTGGCCGGGAGATGCAGTCTGCCGTCAGGTCCCGGCGTCAGGAAGTGCAGGTAGTAGTTGACGGCCTTGCGCAGCAGCGGGAAGAGCGTGTCGCGCAGGATCGACTCGTCCATGGTGTGGCGGTAGGAGAGCCACACGTTGTGCAGCGCCCAGGTCAGATTGCCGACCTCGGGGGTGGGCGGGTCCTGGCCGGGGATGCCGACGCCGTAGCCGCCGTCGGTGACCGACGCGCCGTTGACCAGGTGGGGGTCGGTGGTCCGGGGGATGCCGGCCGAGTCGGCCCGATAGGGGGCGGCGACCTCACGGGAGAGCTGGTCCCGGAACTCGCCGAGGGCGCGGGTGACGGCGTCCAGTTCCAGGTGGTTGGAGCCGTGGATCAGCCAGTACTCCAGCTGGACGTTGAGGTTCCACCAGGTGTTCGGCCAGGGCGTGGGCTCCAGCCAGGGGCCGGAGGTCGCCATCACGGGCGCGTCCTTGCGGGCCGCCGAAGCCGTCTTGTACAGCTGGATCCAGTAGAAGCGCTGCAGCCGGGCATCGGGCAGGGACAGGAAGCTCTTCCGGTAGAACCGGTCCCACCAGGTGCGATGGGGTGCGGCCAGTCGACCGTACGGGAGTGCCGAGGCGGTCTTGACGGTACGCAGCGCGCGGTCACGGGCCGTCGTCCTCGGGTGGGAGTGCGTGACGGTGGCGTAGAGGGTACGGCTCGTGCCCCGGGTGCGTTCCCGCCACGCGGTGACGTGCTGACCGCCCGCGAGCAGCGGCTGGACGGCCGCGGTGATCGCGCCGTGCTGCTCGGTCGCCGCGGGCGGGTTGCCGGTGTAACCGTCCGGGAGGGGCTTGAAGGCGGCGCGCGGGCTGATCGCGTCGGCCGGGTGGAACACCCAGCGGAAGTCCTGCTCGCCCGTGCTCGGGTACACCTCCACGGCGAGCAGATCGCTGGTGGAGTGGACGAAGGCCCGGAGCTTCAGGGTGCCCGCGGTCGTGGTGATCGTGCCTTCGAGTTCGGCGGTGCGCAGCCGCATCCACCACTCGATGTCCGTGATGGTGCCGACCGGTTCCAGCGTGAAGTGGCCGATCGGGAGGCGGGCGAGGCCGAAGAGGGAGCCGAACTCGGGGCGGTGGTCCTGGACCTCGGAGTGCTGGACGTTGAAGCGGATGGCCGTGGTGGTGGCACCGGGCTCGGCGTAGATGCCGGAGCCGAGACGGCCGTTGCCCAGGTACGGGCCCTCGTACCAGGTCTTCGGCAGCTTCTGCCAGAGCAGGTCGGCATCGTCCAGGACCGTGCGCCAGGCGTCGTCGGGGGAGTGCACGGTGACAGGGGCCGGGGCGGTGACGGTCGGCGCGGCCTGGGCGGGGACGGCCGCACCGCCCACCACGAGCGCGCCGCCGATCGCGGTGCCGGTGGCGAGAACACTTCTTCGGGAAGGGGCGAGGGCTTCGTTCCGGGACGGGCGGGAAGGGTCCGGTGCTGTGGGCAAGGCGTCTCCTGGCGACTCGTACGCAGGCACATCAATTCATCCGAGCTATTCCTTCAGGGAAGGTAGGCATGGGGCATCCATGCGTCAATAGAACAGGAGAGATCCGATGTGTTTCCCTCTATCTGGACAGTGTCCACCTGGATGTCCCTGAGGACGGAGCGGGTCAGCCCCAGACCACCGCGCCCAGCCACGCCCCCGTCACCAGCAGGCACGCGAAGAGCTCGACGAGCACGGACCAGCCGGTCGCCCGCATCACCGAGCGGACCGACGCCCATCCCGCCCCGTGACTGCCGAGCCGCATCCGCTCCGCCCCGTAGATCACACCCACGTATCCGGCGATCCCGCCCACCACCGGCACCACGAAGAAGCCCACGATCCCGCCGATCCCGCCGAGCACCAGCGTCCTGCGCGGTGCCCCCGACTCATGGGGGCGGCGCGGCGGCAGCAAGGGCTTCAGCGCCTGGTTCAGCAGCAGCAGGGCGGTGGCGCCGATCAGCACGCCCCAGGCCACCGGAGTCACATCGGTCAGTGCCCACCACAGCACGGCGGCCCAGACGATCGCCTGCCCCGGCACCCCCGGCACCAGCACGCCGACCAGGCCGAGGAACATGACCAGGCCGACGGCGAGGAGTTGCCACACACCCATCTCACCAGCCTGCCGGAGTCGGGCCGGTCCTGCCCGTCAGCGTGCGCTCCGGGCAGGAGGCATCGGCGCGGCTCCGTGCCGGTGCGAGGGGGCGCCGCGCCGGGGCATCCGGCGCGGTGCCGCTCAGGCGCGTGGCGTCCGGGACACCCAGCCCCTTTCGTAAGCGTGCCAGCCCAGTTGCAGCCGTGTCGACACCCCGGTCAGTTCCATCAGACCCTTCACCCGCCGCTGTACGGTCCGCAGTCCGAGTTCCAGCTGCTTCGCCACGCTCGCGTCCGTCAGTCCGGCCAGCAGCAGCGACAGGATCTCCAGGTCCGTCGGATCCGGCCCGTTGGACTCCTCCTCCAGCCGTCCGCTCTCGCCGAGCCTGAGCGGCATGGCCTCGCGCCACACCGCCTCGAAGAGCCCCATCAGCGACTCCAGCAACCCGGAGGCGTGCACCACCAGCGCTGCGGGCTCGGCGCCCCGCCCGGTCAGCGGCACCATCGCCAGGGCGGTGTCGGCGATCACCAGTTTGGTCGGGACCCGGTCGACGACCCGGCACTGCTCGTCGCGGCTCAGCGCGGCGGACAACTCCAGGATCCCGGACGGCAGCGAGAGGACCTCGCGCTCGACCACCACCCGGAACGACACCCCGCGCGTGGCGGCCTGCTCCTCGGACTCGTTCTCCATCCCGCTCACCGCGATCGGCTTCCCGGTGACCAGGGCGCAGACCTCGCTCGTCGCACCCAACTGCAACTGGTGGAAGCGGTGCGCCACCGCGCTCGCGCCCGTGACCACCTCGACCAGATCGTGCACCGCCGAATCGGTGGCCTCGGCCCGGTACTCCTCGGCGAGCAGTGCCGCCGCCAGCTCCGCCTGCTCCAGCTCGTGACGCTGCTGGGTGAGCAGAGCTCCCAGCGCGACCCCCGGCGGAGCCGCCACCCAACGGCCCGTGCGGGACGAGGACTGGGCGGCCAGCCCGTGCTGTTCCAGCCGGCGCAACGCCCGTTCGGTGTCCGATTCGGGAAGGGCCAGCCGGTGCGCGAGATCGGAGACCTCCGCGGCTCCCACCGCCACGAGCGCGCGGTACGCCGACTCCTGCATCTCGTCGAGACCTATGGCTCCCAACATTCCGAACTCCTCCCGGACGCGTTGATTCCGCACCGTGTCGACGTCGTCGGGTGCCCGGACGTGGCGGAAAGCGGCCACGGCGTAAACCCGCCGTGTACATCATCCCTTTACCGCCCGTCGCTCTGCCAATGTGGCGCCACCGCAGTACCAACAACCTCCGGAAGATTGCGGTTTGCGCAACTTGGTTCCGGATTCACTTGGGGAGAGCGATGCGTCCGATATCGCGTACGGCACTGGGAGCGGCCACCGCCGCCGTCCTGGCCGTCACCGCGATCGCACCGTCCGCGGCAGCGCCGCAGGACGACACGACCGCGAAGAGACCACTGACCGGCAGTGCGGCCGCCGCCGCCAAGGAGGGCGAGCCGGTCACCGTCACCCTCGTCACCGGCGACAAGATCCTGGTGCGCGGGGACGGTTCGGGGACCGCGGCGGTCACCGCGCTGCCGCGCGAGGACGGCACCGTCCCCCTCGTACAGACCCGGCAGAGCGGCAAGGACCTCTACGTCTACCCCGACACGGCCGTCGACGCGCTGGCCGCGGGCACGGTCGACGAGGAACTCTTCAACGTCACCGGACTGATCCGGCAGGGCTACGACGACGCGAGCACGAAGTCGCTGCCGCTGATCGCCGTCTACGGCAAGGACCTGGCGCGCTCCGCGCCCGCCACCCCGCGCGGCGCCAAGCGCGGACTCGCGCTCGACGCCATCGACGGCGTCGCGCTCAAGGCGGACAAGGCGAAGGCCGCCGACTTCTGGTCGGACGTCACCAACACCCGTTCCCGCTCCGCCTCCGGGCTGAAGAAGCTCTGGCTCGACCGCAAGGTCCAGGCCACCCTCGACCGGTCCACCAAGCAGATCGGCGCCGACCTCGCCTGGGCCGCCGGATACGACGGCAAGGGCACCAAGGTCGCCGTCCTCGACACCGGTGTCGACGCCGAACACCCCGACCTCAAGGGCCGGATCGCCGCCTCGGAGAACTTCACCGACTCCGACACCACCGACGACCGCCAGGGCCACGGCACCCACACCATCTCCACCGTGGGCGGCTCCGGCGCGGCCAGCGACGGCAGGAAGAAGGGCGTCGCCCCCGGCGCCGACCTGCTCGCGGGCAAGGTCCTCAACGACAGCGGCTCCGGCGCCGAGTCCTGGATCATCGCGGGCATGCAGTGGGCCGTCGACCAGAAGGCCGACGTCGTCTCCATGAGTCTCGGCAGCCAGACGCCGACCGACTGCACCGACCCGATGAGCGTCGCCGCCGAAGAACTCGCCCGGAGCAAGAACACCTTGTTCGTGATCGCGGCCGGAAACTCCGGCCCGACGCTGAACACCGTCTCCTCGCCCGGCTGCGCCCCCAGCGTGCTGACGGTCGGCGCCGTCGACCGCGACGACACCACGGCCCAGTTCTCCAGCCGCGGACCCGCGATCGGAGCGCACACCCTCAAGCCCGAGATCGCCGCCCCCGGCGTCGCCATCTCGGCCGCCGCGGCGGGCGGTCGCGGGGTCTACGCCTACCGGACGATGTCCGGTACGTCGATGGCCACCCCGCATGTCGCGGGTGCCGCCGCCATCGTGAAGCAGCGTCACCCCGACTGGACGGCCCAGCAGATCAAGGCGGCCCTCGTGTCGTCCGCGAAGAGCGACATCCCGGGCGACGTGCGTGAGACCGGTGGCGGCCGCCTCGACGTGAAGGCCGCCATCGACACCACCGTCGTCGGCGCCCCCGCCGTCCAGGGCGGTACGTTCGACTGGCCGCAGGACAAGAGCGACCGCACGACGGTCGACGTCCCGTACACCAACTCCGGCTCCAAGCCGGTGAAACTGTCGCTGAAGGTCCAGGGCGTCACCGGCAACGACGGCTCGGCCGTCCGCTCCTCGGTCGCGAAACTCGACGCGAGCACCGTCACCGTCCCGGCCGGAGCCACCGTCGCGGTCCCGCTGCAGATCGACCCGACCGCGAAGCTGAAGGCCGCGCAGTACGGTGATGTCACCGGGCGAGTGCTGGCCACGGGCGCCGACGGCGTCAAGGTCTCCACCCCGTTCTCGCTGTACGTCGGCGCCGAGACGGTCACCCTGCGCGTCAAGCTGATCGACCGCACCGGCAAGCCCGCCGCAGGCTCCTCCTCGCTGGACATCATCGGCACCGACACCGCCAGCGGTGAGCGCCGCTTCAACGACGGCGCCACCGATCAGGTCTATCAGGTGCGCCCCGGCGCGTACTTCGTCTCCAGCTTCATCATCTCGCCGGACACCGAGGACGCCACCGGCAGGATGGCCGAGTCCGTGGGCTACCTCGCCAGGCCGCAGCTGGACGTCACCAAGGACACCACCCTGGTGCTGGACGCCCGCAAGGCCCATCGCCTGCAGGTGAGGACGGAGGACCGCGCGTCCGAGAACCGCTCCACGACGCTCTCCTTCGGCCGCAGCTGGGACGGCGTCTGGCTGCACTCCGGCTCCGTCACCGGCGGACCCGTCGTCAAGAACTACCTGGCCGACGTGCAGGGCAGGGCGAGCGACGGCGACTTCGAGTTCGCCAGCTTCTGGCGCGCGTACGCCCCCCGGGTCGAGAAGTTGTCGGTCGTCGGCGGCACCGAACTGCACCCGGTGGTGGCCGACACCGGCTCCGTCGGTCTCGACGGCACGGGCGAGGCCGCACTCGTCGACGCGGGCACCGGCACCCCCGACGAGCTGAAGGCCGCCGATGTCCAGGGCAAGATCGCCCTGGTCGCGGTCGCCGACGACGGCTCCCTGCTGACCCCGGCACGGAACGCCAAGGCCGCCGGCGCAAAGGCGATCATCGCCCACCGCCCGTCCGCGGGCCCGTGGCAGCCGTCCGTCGGCTACGGCTCCGGGCCGCTGCCCACGCTCGGCATCGAGTCGGGTGAGGCCGACGCACTGAAGGCCGCACTGGCCCGGGGCACGGTGAAACTGAGCTGGAAGGCCACCGCCGCCAGCCCGTTCGTCTACAACCTCGCCTTCCCCGAGAGCGGCCCGGTCACCTCGGACCGCACCTACAAGGTCCGTGACAGCAAGCTCGGCAAGTCCACCGCCCAGTACGAGGCGATGGGCGTCGCGGCCGACTACGTCGACACGATGATCTTCACCCGGCCCTACGGCGGAAGCTACTCCGGCGGCTTCGACACCGTCGCCGTCCCCGGTAAGCGCACCGAGTACTACTCGGCCGGCGACACCGCCTGGCAGCGGTACCTCTCCTCCAGCTTCCCCTGGGGCGAGTACATGGTCGACCAGCCCCGTACGTACACGGCAGGCTCCACGCGTACGGAGAACTGGTACCGGGGCATCCCGGCCCCGACCGCTCCGCGCGACGCCCAGGGCAAGGCCGTGCTCGCCGGCGAACGCCAGGACAACCTGATCGGTGTCGCCCCCGGCTTCTGGAGCGACACCGAGCACGAGGGCCTCCAGGGCTCCTTCGGGGACATCGGCAGCATGCGGCTGACCAGCGGCGGTGAAGTGCTGGGCGAGTCCGGATGGCCGTCCGGGGTGTTCACCGTTCCGGCCGGGGACGCGGCGTACGAACTCACCATGACCACCGCGAAGTTCGGCCAGCCCGCTGCCGTGTGGAAGCGGTCCACCCAGACCGAGACCACCTGGAAGTTCCGCTCGAAGCGGGACGAGAACGTCTACTCCCAGGGCATTCCCATGCTCTTCCCGGGCTATGACCTGGAGACCGACGGGATCAAGACCCTTGCGGCGAAGGACGGTCAGACGATCGGCCTGAGCGCCACCGGGCACGCCGGCTACACGCCCGGCGAGCTGGTCGCGGCCAAGGTCTCGTACTCGTACGACGGCGGCAAGACCTGGACCGAGGCCACCACCGCGCAGCGCAACGGCCACTGGACCGCGACCGTGAACCACGCGGGCGCTGCCGGCAAGCCGGTCACCCTGAAGACCGAACTGACGGACGCCAACGGCAACTCCGTCGTCCAGACCGTGAACGACGCCTACGCCGTGCGTTGATCACGCCCTGAGCGGTCCGCCGGGCGTCCTTCCCGTGGGGGGTGGGGCCGCCCGGCGGACCTTTCGCATGGCCACATTTTCCGGATGTCCCGTTTTCGTACGGGCCGTGCGGTCGACAATAGGGGCATGAGTCAGCAGGGGGAGACACCCGCCGCCCATGAGGACGACTGGTGGCGCAGGCTGTACGACGAGACCGCACGGGACACCGGGGCGAGCGACGCGGGCGACAGCCTCGACGACCGCTTCGACTCGGCGTCGGGCGCGGTGGGTTCGGGCGGGCACGGAAGGATCGGCGCGGCGGTCGAGGAGCCGCAGACGCCCCCGGCCGCACGGACGCGGCCGCGTACGTCCGCCGAGCCGCACGCTCTCGTCGGCCCCCCGGCCCCGACCGCCGCCGACCACGAACCGGCGCCCGCCCCGCGCCCCGTGGTCGGCCATGTGGGTGACCGGCCGCCGACCTATGACGCCGAGCCCACCACACTGCCCGCCACCGTCCCCCAGGAGCTGGACGGGATCACCGCCGACACCGTGCTCGACGGCGCCCGCTACGGGACGTACACCTTGCGCGCCGCCTCCGTGCGCGGGGACTCCGCACGGTTCCGGGGCGACCCCCGCCGCGACGCACTGCTCACCGTGCGCTTCGGCACCGAGAGGAACGCGCTCGTCCTGATCGCCGTCGCCACCGGGGCCCGGGCCACCGGGCGGGCACATCTGGCGGCGGCCGATGCCTGCCGCTGGATCGTCGGTGCTGTGGGCCGTAGTCATTCCAGGCTCTCCGAGGACATAGGGGCGGGCCGCCGCGACGCCCTCAAGTCCGGCCTGCACCGTCTCACCGACCGTGGATACGGGAAACTGCGCGCTCGTGCGGCCGAGCTCGGGCTCGAACCGCGTGAGTACACGGCGGATCTGCGCTGCCTCCTGCTCCCGGCCGATCCCGACTGCCGTACCAGGATCTTCTTCGGTGTCGGCGCCGGTGGGCTCTTCCGGCTGCGCGACGGGGTCTGGCAGGACCTCGAACCGGAGATTCCGGACACCGGTGGTGCCGGAGGCGTCACCACTGAAGACATGGTCGGATTCGGCCCCGCTCCTTCTGCAAGCGGCCCACGGAGCGGTTCCGGGAGCGGCCCAGGGGGTGTCCGCGGCGGTGATCCCGGCAGTGAGGTCCCCACCCTGGATCCCGGGACCACCGCACACCCGTCCTCGTACGCGCAGAGCCCGCTGCCGTCGACAGTGGAACCGTTCCGGTTCCGGGCCTCGGTGGCCCGGCCGGGCGACACGCTGTTGCTGTGCAGCACCGGACTCGCCGAGCCGCTGCGAGGGGAGCCCGCGCTGGCCCGGGAGCTCGCCGAACGCTGGAGCGACGACCTGGCGCCCGGGCTCGTGACCTACCTCGCGGACACCCGGATCAGGGTGAAGGGGTACTCCGACGACCGTACGAGTGTCGGCGTCTGGGAGGCGTAACCGCCCGCGCCATGGGTTGATGGATGCGGAATCCGGAAGCCGAAGCGCGGAAAGGGCACGCACCCATGGCCAAGCAGAACGTGTCGGAGCAGTTCGTCGACATCCTCGTCCGGGCGGGCGTCAAGCGTATGTACGGCGTCGTCGGCGACAGCCTCAACCCGGTCGTCGACGCCATCCGCCGCAACTCGGCCATCGACTGGATCCAGGTCAGGCACGAGGAGACCGCCGCGTTCGCCGCCGGGGCCGAGGCCCAGATCACCGGCTCTCTGGCGGCCTGTGCCGGATCCTGCGGCCCCGGAAATCTGCACCTCATCAACGGCCTCTACGACGCGCACCGCTCCATGGCACCGGTCCTCGCCCTCGCCTCGCATATTCCTTCGAGCGAAATCGGTCTCGGCTACTTCCAGGAGACCCATCCGGAGCTGCTCTTCCAGGAGTGCAGCCACTACAACGAGATGATCTCCAACCCGCAGCAGATGCCCCGGCTGCTCCAGACCGCCATTCAGCACGCGATCGGACGAGGCGGGGTCAGCGTCGTCACCATGCCGGGTGACATCGCATCGCAGCCTGCCCCGGAGAAGTCGATCGAGCACGCCCTGGTCACCTCGCGGCCGACGGTACGGCCCGGGGACGAGGAGATCGAGAAGCTCTGCCGGATGGTCGACGGGGCGAAGCGTGTGACATTGTTCTGCGGCAGCGGCACCGCGGGCGCCCACGCCGAGGTGATGGAGTTCGCCGAGCGGGTGAAGGCTCCGGTCGGGCACGCACTGCGCGGCAAGGAGTGGATCCAGTACGACAACCCGTACGACGTCGGAATGAGCGGACTGCTCGGCTACGGCGCCGCCTACGAGGCGACGAACGAGTGCGATCTCCTCATCCTGCTCGGCACCGACTTCCCCTACAACGCCTTCCTCCCCAACGATGTGAAGATCGTCCAGGTCGATGTGCGCCCCGAGCACCTCGGCCGCCGCTCCAAGCTGGATCTGGCGGTCTGGGGAGATGTCCGCGAGACCCTGCGCTGCCTCACCCCGCGGGTGCAGGCCAAGACCGACCGCAAATTCCTCGACCGGATGCTGAAGAAGCACGCCGACGCGCTGGAGGGCGTCGTCAAGGCGTACACCCGCAAGGTCGAGAAGCACATCCCGATCCATCCGGAGTACGTCGCCTCGGTGCTGGACGACCTGGCCGACGAGGACGCCGTGTTCACCGTCGACACCGGCATGTGCAACGTGTGGGCCGCGCGCTATCTCTCACCCAACGGCAAGCGCCGCGTCATCGGTTCGTTCAGTCATGGCTCGATGGCCAACGCCCTGCCGCAGGCCATCGGTGCCCAGTTCATCGACCGGAACCGGCAGGTGGTGTCGATGTCCGGCGACGGTGGATTCACCATGCTGATGGGGGACTTCCTCACCCTGGTGCAGTACGACCTTCCGGTGAAAGTCGTGCTGTTCAACAACTCCTCCCTGAGCATGGTCGAGTTGGAGATGCTGGTCGCCGGCCTGCCCTCGTTCGGTACGACCAACAAGAACCCTGACTTCGCGGCGATCGCCCGAGCCGCCGGGGCGTACGGCGTGCGGGTGGAGAAGCCCAAGCAGCTCGAAGGCGCCCTCAAGGACGCCTTCAAGCACAAGGGCCCGGCACTCGTCGACGTCGTCACGGATCCCAACGCGCTCTCCATCCCGCCGAAGATCAGTGCGGAGATGGTGACCGGCTTCGCACTCTCCGCCAGCAAGATCGTGCTGGACGGGGGAGTGGGCCGGATGGTCCAGATGGCCCGCTCCAACCTGCGGAACGTGCCCCGCCTCTGATGAACGACCCCGCAGGTCGGGAGGGGATACGAGGGCCGGGATGTCACATGTCACGCAGGGGTCAGCCGCACCGTCAGGATCTGGAACGGCCGCAGCGACAGTACGACACCGTGCTCATCGGTGTCGGCCTCGTGCAGCGGCCGTTCCAGCAGGTCCGTGATCCGGGCCCGAACGACGGGGAACCCGACCCGCATCGTCGTGCCGGCGCGCCCTCCCGCCGACTCGTACAGCCGCACGACGACGTCGCCGCTGCGGTCCTCGGCGAGCTTCACCGACTCCACCGTGACCGCCGGATGCCCGGTGCTGATCAGTGACGGCAGGACCGGCGCCACCGCGGCTCGCAAGGGCAGATTGAAGGCCAGACCCTCCCGCACCGCATCCGTGACCTCGCTGCCCGGGGCCAGTGCGTATCCGAACCGGTGCCTGGCGATGTCGGTCCCCGGGTCGGGACTGTGCGGGGCCCGGAGCAGCGTCAGCCGTACGGTCGTGCCGAGGCCCGCGACGTGCGGGGTCCGGGTCACGTCGTGCCCGTACGTCGAGTCGTTGAGCAGGGCGATGCCGTATCCCGGCTCGGCGACCCGGAGCCAGCGATGGGCGCAGATCTCGAAGCGGGCCGCGTCCCAGCTGGTGTTTTCGTGCGTGGGCCGGTGGATGTGCCCGAACTGGATCTCGGCCGTGGACCGTTCGGCATGCACATCGAGCGGGAACGACGCCTTGAGGACCTTCTCGGACTCCTGCCAGTCCACCTCCGTCTCGATGTCGATCCGACGGCTGCCCGCGGTCAGCCGGATCTCCTGCACGAGGTGCGAGGCCCCGAACGACCGCGTCACGCGGACGGCGGCCCGCAACGGCCCCTCCTCGACGAGCTCGACGGAGTCGGCCTCGGTGAGGTCGGTGTGGGTGCGGCGGTAGTGCCGGTCGATGTCCCACGCGTCCCAGTGACTGGGGTGATCCGGGTGCAGCTGGAGGAGGTTCGCCCGATGGCCGGGGATGAGCACGTCCCGCCCCGCACCGAGATCGCGCACGCCGGCGATCAGTCCGTCGCCGTCGACGACGACACGGAGCAGTCCGTTGTCGAGCACGAAGCCCCGGCCCGCCGGTTCGTGCTCCGGCTCCTCCGCCGCCCCATCGGCTGGACGGTCCAACGGCTCGTCCGCCGGCCCGTTCGTCGGTTGCTGTGCCGTTTCGGTCGTCGGCCCGCTCCCGGGTCCGGATCTCGTGGGATCGTCCGCTCGCTCGGTCGCAGACCCGCCCGTGTACCGGGTCGCCGTGACCGCGTGTTCGGGGACCGCCGAGCCGTCCAGCCGGCCCGCGCCCAGGCCGGGGGCCTGCGCCAGCACCGCTGTGCGTCCATCGCCCAGCGGCTGTGCGCAGGCGCCCGACGGCAGCAACGCACTCGCCTCCGCGTCCAGCTCCATCACCTGGCTGCGCTGATACGGAGAGGTGTTGAGCGCCACCGGGCCCCTTGGCCCACCCAGTGCCCCCACCGCGTCCGCCACCACGTCGGCCAGTTCCCTCCGTACCGCTTCATACGTCTCACGCGCCTCGCGGTGCACCCAGGCGATCGACGAGCCGGGCAGGATGTCATGGAACTGATGGAGCAGCACCGTCTTCCACAGCCGGTCCAGCGTCTCGTACGGGTAGCGGTGGCCGGGTGAACGCAGCGTCGCCGCCGTCGCCCACAACTCGGCCTCACGCAGGAGGTGTTCGCTGCGTCGGTTGCCTTGCTTGGTCTTGGCCTGAGTGGTGTACGTGCCCCGGTGCAGCTCCAGATACAGCTCGCCCGACCAGACCGGTGCGTGAGCCCCGTACTCCGCCTCGGCCGTCGCGAAGAACGCCGACGGGCTCTCGATCCCGACCCGGGGCGAGCCCTCCAGATCCCTGAGCCTGCGCGCCTTCTCCAGCATCTCGCGCGTGGGTCCGCCCCCGCCGTCGCCCCAGCCGAACGGCACGAGGGAGCGGGTCGCGAGGCCCTTCTCCGCGAAATTCCTCTCGGCGTGGGCGAGTTCGCGGCCATGGAGCTGGGCGTTGTAGGTGTCCACGGGCGGAAAGTGGGTGAAGACCCTGGTCCCGTCGATGCCCTCCCACCAGAAGGTGTGATGTGGCATTTCATTGCTCTGGTTCCAGGACAGTTTCTGGGTCAGGAACCACTTCACCCCCGCCAGTCGTGCCAGCTGAGGGAACGCGCCGGTGCAGCCGAACGAGTCCGGCAGCCAGATCTCCTCGGTATCCACCCCCAGCTCCTGCTCGAAGAACCGCTTGCCGTGCACGAGCTGCCGGGCCAGCGCCTCGCCGCCCGGCATGTTCGCGTCGGACTCCACCCACATCGATCCGACGGGCATCCACCGGCCTTCTGCCACGGCCTGCTTGACGCGCTCCCAGATGTGCGGCTGATGCTCCTTCACCCATGCGTACTGCTGGGCCTGCGACGCGGCGAAGACGAGCTCCGGATAGTCCTGGGTCAAGGCGGTGACATTGGCGAAGGTGCGCGATGCCTTGCGCACCGTCTCGCGCAGCGGCCACAGCCAGGCCGAGTCGATGTGCGCATGACCGACGGCCGTGATCCGGTGCGCGCCGGCTGCCGCCGGACGGGACAGTGTCCCGGCCAGTTCCGCCCGGCCGGCCGGCGCCGTGCCCGTCACGTCGTGCAGATCCACTGCGTCAAGCATGCGTTCGAGTGCCCGCAGGATCTCGTGCCGCCTCGAACGGTCCACGGGAAGCTCCCGCATCAGCTCGGTGAGCACCTCGATGTCCAGCACGAGATGCCAGACCTCCTCGTCGAGCACGGCGAGGTCCGCGGAGGTGAACCGGTACAGGGGTCGGTCGCCCGCCGTCGTCACGTCCCCGAGCGGCGTCGGCACGAAGCCGTGCTCCAGCACCGACGGGTTGGCCGCGGCCTCCAGCAGCAGTGAGACCGGTTCCCCGCCCATCGCCGGGGACGCGACCGTCAGATGCCGGTTGCGCGGATGGACACCCTTGAGCGGGACCCCGGCCGCGTCGTACAGCATCCCCTCGGCCTGGAATCCGGGCCCTTGGCCGGAGAAGCCCGGGTCGACGACGACCTCCACACGGCGCCCCGCCCATTCCAGGGGCACGTTTCCCTCCAACCGGAACCAGCTGGTGGACCACGGCTCCCCCCACTCCGTGCCGGTGCTGAACGGTTCGAACGTTCCCGCCAGCGCCTGATCCACCGGCACGGGCTCACCGGGAATGTGCCGCACGGAAAGCGCGAGCGGGGTCCGGTCCGGGTACTGGGCGGGGCGGATGAACTGGTGCAGGGCCCGCTCGAGCCGGTCCTCCACCTGGGCGCGGTCGTCGTGCATCACGGCTCCTCGGGATCGGTGCCTCGGGGTGTCCATGGCTCCACTTCCCCGGAGGCCGAGCCGGCACCCGTGCGAGCGCGCCGACAGGGTGACGGCTGATCAACTGCCCCCGCACACACCCTTGGCGCCCCGCAAACAATGTGACATATTACTGCCGTGCTCATGAGACAGCCCCTGGATGTCGTCATCGTCGGGGCCGGAGTGGTCGGCGCCGCCTGCGCCTACTACGCCTCCCGGTCCGGACTGTCCGTAGCCGTCGTCGACCGCGGGCCGGTCGCCGGAGGCACCACCGGAGCCGGGGAGGGCAACCTCCTGGTCTCCGACAAAGTGCCCGGACCCGAACTCGAACTGGCCCTGCTCTCCGCGGCGTTGTGGGGCCGATTGGCACAGGACCTGCCGCCGCGGATCGAGTACGAACTCAAGGGCGGTCTGGTCGTGGCGGCGTCCGAGGACTCCCTGGCCACTCTGTCGGCGACGGCGGACGGACAACGGGGAGCGGGGGTCGAGGCGTACCACGTCACATCCGACCGGCTCCGCGATGTCGAGCCCCACCTCGCACCGAACCTTGCCGGAGGCTGCCACTATCCACAGGACGCCCAGGTCCAACCCGCTCTGGCCACGGCCGAGTTGCTGCGAGCGGCCGTTCGGGCCGGGGCGCGCCTCTGCCCGGGGCAGGAGGTCGTCGGGATACTCCGGGGCCGGGACGGGGCGGTGCGGGGGGTGCGCACCGCGCACGGCGAACTGATCGCCTCCGTCGTCGTCAACGCGGCGGGCACCTGGGGCGGTGAGCTCGCCGCGCTGGCCGGGGTGGACCTGCCGGTCCTGCCGCGCAGGGGGTTCGTGCTCGTCACCGAGCCGTTGCCCCGGCTGATCCGGCACAAGGTCTATGCGGCGGAGTACGTGGCCGATGTGTCGAGCGGGTCCGCTGCGCTGCAGACCTCGCCCGTGGTGGAGGGGACGCCCTCGGGGCCGGTCCTGATCGGCGCCAGCCGCGAGCGGGTCGGCTTCGACCGGACCTTGTCCGTGCCGGTGGTCGCCCGGCTGGCCGCGCAGGCCGCCGCCCTGTTCCCGGTACTGGCGGACGTTCGGGTCCTGCGCGCCTACCACGGGTTCCGGCCCTATCTGCCCGATCACCTGCCCGCGATCGGCCCGGATTCCAGGGTGCCCGGCCTCTTCCACGCCTGCGGCCACGAAGGAGCCGGGATAGGTCTGGCCCCCGCGACCGGTCGGCTGATCGCCGACGCGATCCACGGTCGTCGGTCCGTGCTCGATCTCGGTCCGTTCGCGCCCGACCGGTTCGACACCGCATGCCATGTCACATGACGGTAAGGACGGCGCGGATGCTCCGGGAGGAGGCGTCGCGTCCTGCGCGAGCACCCGCGCGGCGCGGAGGAGAGCTTCTGGTGCAGGGGGAAGCCCAGTGTGTGCCCGAGGAAACCCCGTGTGCCCGAGGAAGAGAAAGCGTTCTGCCCCAGGAGAGGACCCTGTGAGACGCACCCGAGCGCGTACCCCCGCCGAACTCGTCGGGGCCGAGCCCGAACCGGAATTCCAGCTGACCTTCGACGGACGCCCGATCCGGGGACTGCCGGGCCAGAGCATCGCAGCCGCACTGTGGTCGGCGGGCATCCTGACCTGGCGCACCACCCGGGTCCACGGTCGGCCGAGGGGGGCCTTCTGCGGTATCGGTGCCTGCTACGACTGTCTGGCCACCGTCAACGGCAGCCCCAACCGGCGCGCATGCCTGCTTCCCGCCCGTCCCGGCGACGCCATCACCACGCAGGAGGGCGACGGCCATGCCTCGATCGACGGATGAACGCCGGCCACGGGACGCGGACCGTGCCGAACTCGTTGTGGTGGGTGCGGGTCCGGCCGGCCTGGCCGCAGCCGTCACGGCGGCCGACCACGGCGTCGACGTGCTTCTGCTGGACGCGGCCGACACGCCCGGCGGACAGTATTACCGCAGCCCGGCCGACGGGCTCGGCGCCACTCGACCCGAAGCCCTCCACCACGGCTGGTCCGTCTTCGCCGGACTCTCCGCGAGGCTCGCGGCGCACCGCGGAGCAGGCGCGATCAGGCATCTCGCCGGCCACCAGGTGTGGTCGGTCGAACGAGCGCGTGACGGCGACTGGATCCTGCATGCCGTCACCGGAGCCGAGGGTGAGCGCCGCCATGCCGTCACGGGGCGTCGGCTGCTGCTGGCGACGGGCACCCATGAACGCCAACTCCCCTTTTCCCGATGGACACTTCCGGGCGTGGTCGGTGCGGCCGGTGCCCAGGCCATGCTCAAGTCCGGCCTGACGCTGCCGGGCCGCCGGATCGTGGTCGCGGGGAGCGGACCGCTTCTTCAGGCCGTCGCACTGTCGCTGACGCGTGCCGGTGCGCGCGTTCCGGCACTGATCGAGGCGTCCGGTTACGGGGCCTACGCGCGTGCCCCCCTCGTGCTGGCCGCCAACCCCGGCAAGGCGGCGGAAGGAGTCCGGTACGGTACGGCCCTGGCTCGCGCGGGAGTCCGGGTCCTGACGCACCGGGCGGTCACCGAAGTGCACGGCGACACACGGGTGGAGGCGGTGACCGTCAGCCGGGTGAACCGCCGTTGGAGTCCCGTTCCGGGGACCGGACGCGAGATCCCCTGCGACGTGCTCGCCGTGGGACACGGGCTCGTTCCTCAGCTGGAACTCGCCGTGACACTGGGCTGCAGTACGCGCGTCTGCGCCGACGGTACGCATGCGGTCGCTCTCGACGAACAGCTCAGGACCACCGTGCCGGGGGTCTGGGCGGCCGGCGAGACCGGTGGCACCGGAGGCGTGGAACTCGCCCTGTGCGAAGGAGAGCTGGCAGCACTGTCGATCGTTCGCGAGGTACGGGGCGGGGTGCGGAGGGAAGCGGCGCGCAGGGCGATCGCCCTGCGCCGGTCCCGCAGGCGCCTGCGTGCCTTCGCCGCGCTGATGGGCGCCGTGCACCGGCCGGGCGAGGGCTGGAGCGAGTGGCTGGCCGACGACACGGAGGTCTGCCGTTGCGAAGAGGTCACGGCAGGCCGGATCCGTACCGCTTGCGAGGAGCTCGGGGCCGGTGACGCCAGGACCGTGAAACTGCTCACCCGTGCCGGAATGGGCTGGTGCCAGGGCCGGACCTGCGGATTCGCCGTCCGAGAACTCGCCGCTGCGCACGGCACCGGACGGGGCACCGGTGAAGAGCCGGATGGCCCCGACCGGCGCCCCCTGGCCTGTCCCGTGAAGCTGTCCGCACTCGCCGACCTGGCCGACGCAGGGTAGGCCCGCGGCCACCTCGACTGTGCCGGTACCGCCGGCACGACCCTGCAGCTCCCCGGCATCGCGCGCCGCCGACCGCTGTCCGCTCATCCATCACACCGTGACATGTCACACCTTTCAAGGAGACACGATGCACACGAACGCACACCTGCGCACCCGACCCTGGCACGGCGTCATGGTCGCCACCCCGCTCACCCTGCGCGACGACTGCACGATCGACTACGACGCCTATGCCGAGCACGTCCAACAGCTCATCGCCGCGGGTTGCGACGGTGTGGTGCCCAACGGGTCGCTGGGGGAGTACCAGACCCTGACCGACGGCGAACGCGAGCAGGTGGTCCGGACAGCCGTCGAGGCGGCGGGCGACGGCAGCCGCGTCATGCCGGGCGTCTCCGCCTACGGCAGCGCTGAGTCACGGCGCTGGGCGGAACAGGCCGCGGAGGCGGGCGCCGGTTCCGTGCTGCTCCTGCCCCCCAACGGCTACCGCTGCGAGGACGCGGCGGTCCGCGCCCACTACACGGAGGTCGCCCGGGTCGGGGTTCCGGTCGTGGCGTACAACAACCCCTACGACACCAAGGTGGATCTGACCCCCGGCCTGCTCGCCGCGCTCCACCAGGACGGCAGCGTCGTGGCGGTCAAGGAGTTCAGCGGTGACGTCCGACGAGCGTACGAGATCGCCGAACAGGCGCCCGGTCTCGATCTGCTCGTGGGTGCCGACGACGTCCTGCTGGAACTGGCACTCGCCGGCGCCGTCGGCTGGATCGCGGGCTGCCCGAACATGCTGCCGTCCTGCTGCGTCGAGCTGTACCGCGCCGCTGTGACGGGTGACATGGCAACAGCGCTGCCGCTGTACCGGGAACTGCACCCCCTGCTCCGATGGGACTCGAAGCCGGAGTTCGTGCAGGCCATCAAGGAGTCCATGGATGTCGCCGGACGACACGGTGGGCGCACCCGCCCGCCGCGCCTTCCCCTGCCCGACCACGACGCGGCCGCCGTACGTGCCGCGACGGAGAAGGCACTGGCCGCAGGCCTCGGGTGACCGCCTGACCGCTGTTCCGTACGCGTACGTCGGGCCGCCACCTGCCCCGGCCCCGTTCCGTGTGCCCGGGTCGGGCCACGGCTCGTCGCGGCCCCGTTCTCTCCGCGTACTTCGCGTACTCCGCGTACTCCGCGTACTCCGCGTACTTCTCGTTCATCGTTTTCGTCGTGACGAACCAGGGGGAGCCTTGCAGACACGTCACATCTTCCATGCGGTCGATTCACACACCGAGGGCATGCCCACCCGCGTCATCACCGGCGGCATCGGCACCATTCCCGGCGCCACGATGGCCGAACGGCGCAGATACTTCCAGGAGCACCGGGACGCCGTGCGCACCCTGCTCATGTACGAACCGCGCGGTCACGCAGCCATGAGCGGCGCGATCCTTCAGCCGCCCACCAGGCCCGACGCGGACTTCGGCGTCCTCTACATAGAGGTCTCCGGCTTTCTGCCGATGTGCGGTCACGGAACCATCGGGGTCGCGACCGTTCTGGTGGAGACCGGCATGGTCGAGGTCACCGAACCCGTCACGACCGTCCGGCTGGACACCCCGGCCGGACTCGTCAGCGTCGACGTGCATGTGCGGGACGGCGCGGCGACGGCCGTCACCCTGACCAATGTGCCCGCGTTCAGCGTCGGTCTCGACCTGACGGTCGACGTACCCGGCCACGGAACGGTGCGGTACGACCTCGCCTACGGCGGCAACTTCTACGCGATGGTTCAGCTCTCCGACCTCGGGCTTCCTTTCGAACGGGCGCGCAAGGACGACATCCTGTCGGCCGGACTCGCCCTGATGGACGCGGTCAACGCCGCTGATCGGCCCGTCCATCCGGAGGACCCCGGGATTCACGGCCTCAAGCACGTGCAGTTCATCGCACCCGGTTCGGACGCACGGCACTCCCGGCACGCGATGGCGATCCACCCCGGCTGGTTCGACCGGTCGCCCTGCGGAACAGGTACCTCGGCACGCATGGCGCAGTTGCACGCACGCGGTGAACTTCCTCTGGACCGCGACTTTGTGAACGAGTCGTTCATCGGAACCTCGTTCACCGGGCGTCTGGTCGAAGAGACCACCGTGGGCGGTCTGCCGGCGGTCGTGCCGACGGTCACGGGCCGCGCCTGGATCACCGGTACCGCACAATTCTTCCTGAACCCGTCCGATCCGTTCCCAGAAGGATTCCTGCTGTGAAACTGCCCCTGCTCGGCGCCGACGACATCGAGGCCCTGGGAGCGACCGGAGCCGTGAACGCCCTGGAGGCGGCGCTGAGCGGGGGATTCGATCCGGAGACGTCCCCGGCCCGGCACCATGTCACCGTGCCCGGCGGTGAACTGCTGATCATGCCTGCCAGCACGCGGCAGCTGACCGGGGTGAAGATCGCCGGAGTCGCTCCCGGCAACCCGGCGCGCGACCTGCCCCGGATCACCGGAAGCTATCTGCTGCTCGACGGTTCCACCCTGCTGCCGATCGCCCTGCTCGACGGTGCCGCGCTCACCACGCTGCGCACACCGGCCGTGTCCGCACTCGCGATCCGGCATCTCACCGAGCCGGTGCTGCGTCACGCGGTGCTCTTCGGAACCGGGCCCCAGGCGTACGGTCACCTTGCCGCGTTGCTTGCCGAACGGCAGGTCGAACGGGTCTCCGTGATCGGCCGTGCCCCGCAACGCGTCGCCGCACTGGTCGAGCATGCCCGCCGACTCGGTGTGGACGCCCGGGCGGGCGGGGCGCACGGGGCGGCGGAGGTGCCCACGGCCGATCTGGTGCTCTGCTGCACCACGTCCGCGGCCCCGCTCTTCGACGGCACTCTCGTGCCGGACGGGGCGACGGTCGTCGCGGTCGGCTCGCACACCCCGGATGCCAGGGAGGTCGACACCGCTCTGGTGTCACGCTCCGCCGTGATCGTCGAATCGAGGGCGGCAGCCCTGGCGGAGGCGGGGGACCTGCTGATCCCGATGGCGGAAGGAGCCTTCGGCGCCGAGGACATCGACGCCAACCTCGCCGAGCTGGTGACCGGAGGCGGCCTCGGCGGACGACGACCGGTCGGGTTCGCGGGCCCCCGGTTCTTCAAGAGCGTCGGCATGGGCTGGGAAGACCTCGCAGTCGCCGCTGCTGTGCACGGGAGGCAGCCGCGCTGACCGAGTTGTCCACAGGCCGGGAACGGCGGGCCCGAGCGGAAACGTGACATTGTATTCTGAGGGGCCCGTACGGCGCTGGAGGAACACATATGGCCCGCCTGACGACGCTCAACGCCATCTCGGCGCAAGAGCACTTGCGCGACAGAGTGGCGAACGCCCTCAGGGCGGCCCTGATCGCCGGGGACCTCCGTCCGGGCATGATCTACTCCGCTCCCGCCCTCGCCGCCGAGTTCGGGGTGTCCGCCACCCCGGTGCGCGAGGCCATGCTCGACCTGGCGCGTGAGGGCCTGGTCGAAGCCGTCCGCAACAAGGGCTTCCGGATCACCGAGTTGACCGAACAGGACCTGGACGACTTCACCGAACTCCGCGCCATGATCGAGGTACCCACCGTCGGCCGCATCGCCAAAATGGGCAAGACGAGGGAGCTGAAGGCGCTACGGCCGCTCGCCCTGGCGATCGTCGACGCGGCCACCGACCACGACATCATCGGCTACCTGGAGGCGGACCGTCGCTTCCATCTCGAACTGCTCGGGCTGGCCGGCAACCGCCGACTGGTGGAGGAGGTCAGCAGCCTGCGCAAACGATCGCGCCTCTTCGGGCTCAACCGGCTGGCCGCGACGGGGCAGTTGACCGTATCGGCCGAGGAGCACGTCCAACTGCTCGACCTCATGATCGCGGGTGACGCCCAGCGTGCCGAGACCTGCATGCTGACCCACATGTCACATGTCAGATCGCTCTGGGCCGAGGAGGAGGGGGATGCCGGCGAGGGCGGCATCCGGATCAGCAGGGTGTCGATGCCGGTCGCCGAGGTCTGAACCGTCCGACCGGCTCAGGGGCCACCCGGGTCTCTCCGCCCTCCTCGGCCGCCCCATGCGCAGGGGCGGCCGAGGCGGGAGCCGCCCGGCTCAACCGTCGAGCAGGGAGCCCATCCACTCCTCGATTCCGTCGGCGGCGCGCGGCAGCGCGGACGACATGAGCCGGGCGCCGTCGGCCGTCATCACGAGGTCGTCTTCGATCCGCACACCGATACCGCGCAGTGATGGGGGCAGGGTCTCGTCGTCGGGCTGAAAATAGAGCCCGGGTTCCACGGTCAGTACCTGGCCGGCTTCCAGGCGCCCGTCCAGATAGCTGCCTGCCCGTGCGTGGGCGCAGTCGTGAAGGTCCATACCGAGCATGTGGCCGCTGCTGCAGAGCGTGTACCGGCGGTAGAGGCCGTTGCCGCTGTCGAGTGCCTCATCGGCGGACATCGGCAGTACGCCCCATTCGTGCAGCCCTTCGGCGATGACCCGCATGGCGGCCAGATGGAAGTCACGGAATCGTGCCCCGGGGCGCAGGGCGGCGATGCCGGCCTCCTGGGCGGCCAGCACCAGTTCGTGGACGTCGCGCTGTACGGGGGAGTAGCGGCCGGACAACGGCAGGGTGCGGGTGATGTCGGCCGTGTAGAGCGAATCGGTCTCCACCCCGGCGTCCAGGAGAAGCAATTGGTCGCGCTCCAGCGGCCCGTCATTGCGGATCCAGTGCAGGACGCAGGCGTGCGCACCGGCCGCGGCGATCGTGGAGTAACCGGGACCGTTCCCCTCCAGCCGGGCCCGCAGATCGAAGACGCCCTCGATCCAGCGTTCTCCTCTCGGGTGTCGCAGCGCTTGCGGAAGGCTGCGCACCACGTCCTCGAAGCCGGTCACCGTCGCATCGACTGCTTGCTGCAACTGATCGATCTCCCAAGGATCCTTGACGAGCCGGAGCTCGCTGAGCACCGCCTCCAGCCCGGCCGGAGCCGCCCGTCCCGCCGGGAACGAACCGCGGGAACGCAGGAGTTCGTCGACGGACCGGTCCACCCCGCCCAGCACCCGTACCGGTGGCTGCGGGCCGGTCAGCAGTTTCTCCCAGGCGTCCAGGTGCGCGCAGCGGATGCCGGTCATCCGGGCGGCCTCCGTCAGGTCGGGTCTGCGGCCGACCCAGAACTCCCCGTATCTGCGGTCCCGGTAGAACTCCTGCCCGGTGCGCGGTGACCTCGGCCGCAGATACAGCACCGCTTCGTGGCGCTCGTCGCCGTCGGGTTCCAGGACGAGGACATGGCCGGCCTGGTCCTCGCCGGTGAGGCCGGTGAGCCAGGCGTAGCCGGTGTGTGGGCGGAAGCGGTGGTCGGTGTCGTTGGAGCGGACCGCGAGCGTGCCCGCCGGGACGACCAGACGTTCGCCGGGGAAGCGGGCGGCGAGCCGGGCGCGGCGGGCGGGTGTGACGTCGTACGACGGGACGCGGATGTCGGCCGACAGCGGGGTGTCCGCCCAGCCCTTACTCATGAAGGCGTCCAGTGCGGGCGACACCGGGAGGTCGTGGCTGCCGGCGCGGGGGGCGGAGGGCGAATGAGGCACGGGCATTGCTCCTCAGGGCTCTGTCGGGGGTCGGGCTCGTGGTTCGGGCTCGGGTGCGAGCGCGGGCTCCCGCTCGGGACATCGGTGCCGGTCCGGACAGCGGGTGGGTGCTCAGCGAACCGGCGGTGGCTGTCGTGCGCGTGGGTCGGGTCTCAACCCGATTGCCGTGACGGTGAGTTGTCGCGGAGATGAATGTGCGCGAGAGGTCTTCCGAAGGACATGTGACATGTGCCATTGTACAGCGCGCAAAGGGGATGAGGTCGTGTCCATGCCATCGTGCGTACCAGGACCCGACCCGGACCCGCCCCCGCGCATTCCCCCACAGCCGCGCGATGTTGCGTGGTCACCACTCCGCTGGGAGGCGGCAAGTGAAGAACCTGAGGGTTCGACAGAAAATAACCGGACTGTCCACTGCGGTTCTGGCTGCATGCCTGAGCGTGGGCCTGTTCACGGCACCGAGCCGGGCCGTCGAGCAACGCCCCGTCGCGTCGGCCGCGACCCCCCACTCCTCGGACGCCGCTCGGGAACGGGCGGAACCCCGGACCGAGGACCCTGGCGGCCCCACCGCCGAGGCGCTGACGGCACCCGCCGACGATGCCGCTCACGTCGAACGCAAGCCGCTCAAGGCCGCCGACCAGCCGCCGCAGTCCGCGTCCAAGGACGCGCTCAAGCGGGACTACGACGACCCGGCCACCGCGCTTCCGAGCCACCTGGCACCCTCGATGAAGGCCGAGAAGCAGGCTCGCGCCAAGAAGTCCGGCAAGGCCGCGGCCGAGTGCAATGTCACCGACTTCACCAACAACACCGGAGGCGCCCTGGTCGAGAAGGTCAAGGCGGCGACCACCGACTGCGTCAACACGCTGTTCCGTCTCCAGGGCCAGGACGGCTACCACGCCTTCCGCGAGGACCAGATGGTCACCATCGCCGACGCCATGCGCGACGCGTCGGCCTCCTACCCCGGTGACGGCACCACCGGCATGCCTCAGCTGATCCTCTTCCTCCGGGCCGGCTACTACGTGCAGTACTACGACCCCGACACCGTCGGAGAGTACGGGCCGCGCCTACGCACGGCCATCCAGGGGGCGCTCGACGGCTTCTTCGGCTCCTCGCACGCCTTCGACGTCACCGACGCCAACGGCGAGAGCCTGTCCGAGGCGATCATCCTGGTCGACAGCGCCGAGGAGAACGCACGCTACCTGAACATCGTCAAGCGGATGCTGGCCGACTACGACGAGTCGTACAACAGCTCCTGGTACATGCTCAACGCCGTGAACAGCGTGTACACGGTCATGTTCCGCGGTCACCAGGTGCCCGAGTTCATCAGCGCCGTCGAGGCCGATTCCAGTGTGCTGAACTCCCTGCACGACTTCGCCGCGAACCATCTCGACCTGCTGGGCACCAAGCAGTCGTTCCTGGCCTCCAACGCCGGACTTGAGCTCGGCCGCTTCCTCAAGGAGGACTCGCTGCGCGCCAAGGCGAGCCCGCTCGCGGTCGACCTGATGGGCAAGAGCTCCATCGACGGCCCCACCGCCCCGCTCTGGGTCAACCTGGCCAAGATGGTCGACGCCTACGACAAGGACAACTGCGCGGAGTACGGCGCCTGCAACCTCGCGGAGCGTCTCGAGAAGGTCGTCCTGCCGGTGAAGCACACCTGTAGCGACAGCATCACCATCCGGGCGCAGGACATGGCCGCGCAGGAGCTCGAGACCAGCTGCACCAGCCTGCGCAACCAGGACGCCTACTTCCACGAGGTGGCCCGGGACAACGGCCCGGTCGCCGACGATAACAACAAGACCATCGAGGTCGTGGTCTTCGACTCCAGCACCGACTACCAGACCTACGCCGGAGTGATCTTCGGCATCGACACCAACAACGGCGGCATGTACCTGGAGGGCGACCCCAAGGCCGAGGGCAACCAGCCCCGGTTCATCGCCTACGAGGCCGAGTGGGCCCGCCCCGACTTCCAGATCTGGAACCTCAACCACGAGTACACGCACTACCTCGACGGCCGCTTCAACATGTACGGCGATTTCGAGGCCGGAATGACCACGCCGACCGTCTGGTGGGTCGAGGGCTTCGCGGAGTTCGTCTCCTACTCGTACCGCAAGCTCGCCTACGAGGCCGCCATCTCCCAGGCCGCGAACCACACCTACACCCTGGGCACCCTGTTCGACACCACCTACGCCAACGCCGACCAGACCCGTGTGTACAACTGGGGCTACCTGGCAGTCCGTTACATGCTCGAATCCCACCGCTCGGACGTCGACACCCTGCTCGGTCTCTACCGCAAGGGCGACTGGGACGGCGCCCGCACCCTGCTCACGTCGACCATCGGCAGCCGTTACGACACCGACTGGAACACCTGGCTGACCGCCTGCGCGGCCGGCGCCTGCGGCAGCGGGTCCACCAACCCGCCGGGTGAGATCACTGAGTGCAAGGACGCCGACACCAGGCTGCTGGGCCGGAACTGCATGCGCAGCGAGCTGAAGGCCGTCAAGGGCGACTACGCCTACCTGGCCGTAGTCATCCCGGCCGGCATCACCCAGCTGAAGATCACCGCGTCCGGCGGAACGGGTGACGCCGACCTCTACTACAGCTCGGAGGGCTGGGCGACCACCCAGGTCAACACCGACAAGTCCGTCGGGGCGGGCAACGAGCACACCCTGACCGTCAACAACCCGGCGCCGGGATACCACTTCATCAGCCTCTACGGCAACGAGAAGTTCGACGGCGTCAAGGTCACCACCGAGTTCTGATCCCCGCGACCCCCACGGTGCCGGCCGGCCGAGTGATGTTCCCGCTCGGTCGGCCGGTACCGTCCCGGGGTGCGTCCGCCGGCCCCGGCCCGGGGCTCACGACAGTCGGAGCGTGCCGGGTGCCGTTTCATCCGTCAGGATCTCCACGATCAGGTCGAACAGCGTCGGCCCCCGTCCGGCCAGGGCGTCGTCCAGTCGCTTCTGGACCGAGGGCCTGTTGGTGGGGTGCACTCTGCTCAGGCTGTCTCGCAGATAGCGCACTGTCTCCTCGTGTGCCAGGGCCTGTGCGGAGAGGGCGTGCTCCCGCCATTCGAAGACGAAGTCGCCGTCGTCCGGAGTGCCCATCCCGCCACCGAGGCAGTCGGCGAGGGCGTCGAAGTTGCGGCCGAAGTAACCGCCGGGGCCGTTCACCGCCTCGCCGATCACTTCCCAGAACTGCTCCAGGCCGGTGACCCGGGAGCCGTCGATCACATAGGTCACGGTCATGGGTGGAGAGTACAAGCCCGTCTGCTTCGGCCGGTCCGTGATCCGCGCCGCAGGTGGGGGGCTACGGCGCGGATCGGCTCGGAGGGTTGAGCCTTCAGCAGCTCTGGTCGATCAGGTCGAACGTCGCGTAGTGGTCGCTGGTGTAGTAGTCCTCCCGCACCTTCTTGCCGGTGACGATCCGACGGGCGCCGCGGGTCGGGGAGCCAGGGGTGACGACCGTGTACTCGTGGTAGTAGCCGGTGCTTTGACCGGGCAGGACGCCTTCACGGTTCTGGAAGACGGCACCGTCCTGCGAGTACGGGAAGGGCCCGCCGACGTCTATCAGGTCGAGGGTGTCGTGCGCCTGGGACGGCAGCGCCGAGTAACAGATGCTGCCGACCGAGGTGGTGGCGGCCGTGGCCGGGGAGGCGACCGGGCCGCCGACGAGGAGAACGGACAGAAGGGCGGCAGAGCCGCCGAGCGTGGTGATCCGTGGGGGGATTCGCATAGCCACCATGATGACGCGCGTAGACATGGTGCCGTCAACGCCAACCACAGTGAATTTTTTGGGAGTTAACCGGAGAGGAGGAAATGTGACGCCGATGTGTCCGACCGCTCGCCGTCCCCTCGGGTGTGGTGTTCATTTATTGATGAGTCGACAAGCGTGGCGGCCGGTCCATGGGGCATGCATCCCCATGGAAGTGTTCATTGCAGCCGTTCGGTGAGGAGGAACGAGGAGGCGCGAGACGGCAGAGAGGCGCGACAACAGGGCGCGAGTACGGGACGAGAGAACAGGGCGCGGCACCAGGACAGGACGAGGGCGCGGGAACACAAGACGTCGATCAGGGGGATTCACTGTGCGTACGGGGGAGACGATGGAGCGTCGGGGCGAGGCCGAATTCGTGGTGGACGGGACGGCGCGCGAGCCGGGGGAGCAGGGACGGCAGTCGGTCCGGCTGCACCGCAGACTGGCCCACACCGATCTGGCGGGTGTGGGCGAAGTGCGTGGCGCGTTGCGGGAGTTCCTGCGCTACCGATGGCGGCCGGAGTCGGCCGAGGTGGCGGAACTGCTGCTCAGCGAGCTGGTGACCAATGCCCTGATCCATACGCGGCACGGCGCGGTCGTCACGGTGAGTGTGGCGCCCGCCAGACTGAGGGTGGAGGTGCGTGACTTCGTGTCCGGGCTGTCCTCGTCGTACGTGCCGAACGCCGACGACGGTACGCACGGCCGAGGGCTGGTCCTGGTGCGGAGTCTCGCGGATGCCTGGGGGGTCGGAGCGCAGGCGTTGGGCAAGGTCGTCTGGTTCGAACTGGACAGCGAAAGGCCCTGAGAGCCCGGGGGAACCGGACCTTCAGGGCCTTGTGCGGTGGACGGATCAGCCGAACTGCTGCTCCAGGTCCTTCAGTTTCCGCTCCAGCGAATCGAGGCGGGGCAGTGCCTGGGTGTCGTCCTCGGCGGTGAGGTCGACGGTGATCGGATCACTCGGGTTGCGGTCCGAGACGCCGGAGCTCGGGCCGGTCACGGCCTGCAGGGACGGCCGGGCGCGCAGGGGCAGTTGTCCCGGCTCGGATAGGGCAGGCTCCACGACGGACTGCGTGGCGCCCGCCGCGGGGGCGATGGCCTGGACGTCCACCTGGGTTCCACCCCGGCCGACCCGGCGCCAGGCCCGGTTCTGCCGGTTCAGTGCCTTGATGCGGGCCCGGTCCAGCTTGACCTGGTCCTTCCTGCGCAGACGGTTCTGCTCCTTCTCCCGACGGTCCTCACGTACCTCCTCGACCGCCTCGTCCAGAGTGCGCACGCCCTCCAGCAGCATCAGCGACCAGGCGCCGAAGGTCTCCCGGGGAGCGCGCAGCCACCGTACGATCCGGATCTGCGGCAGTGGACGGGGTACGAGGCCCTGCTCGCGCAGCGCGGCGCGGCGGGTCTGCTTCAGTGCCCGGTCGAAGAGCACGGCCGCCGAGAGCGACATCCCCGCGAAGAACTGCGGCGCGCCGGCGTGGTCGATGCCGCGCGGCGCGTGCACCCAGTTGAACCAGGCGGCCGCACCGGCGAAGAGCCACACCAGCAGCCGAGAACCGAGCGCCGCGTCACCGTGGCTGGCCTCGCGCACCGCGAGCACGGAACAGAACATGGCGGCCCCGTCCAGGCCGAACGGAACGAGATACTCCCAGCCACCGGAGAGGCCCAGGTTCTGCTCGCCGAAACCGACGAGCCCGTGGAAGGAGAGCGCGGCGGCGACCGCCGCGCAGCAGAACAGCAGGACGTAGGAGGCGGTGGCGTACAGCGCCTCCTTGCGTCTGCGACGCTCCTCGCTGCGTTCCCAGCTGTCGTCGGCAGCGGAATTTTCAGCGGCACGCTTGCCGCGTGCGACCACCGCCACCGCCGCCAGGACCCCCACGAGCAGCACGGCGCCCGGAAGCAGCCAATTCAGCGATATGTCGGTCAGTCTCATGCGCGGTCCCTTGCGTCGCGTAGGGCATTTCGGGCGCCATGATTGCCGAAACCCCGCCACGCTCAGGGGGTTTCGGGGCAAGAGAACGCCATTGGGTTGGCAGGGCATACGGATAACCGGGATCTGATCGAAGATCCGTACGCGGCCAGTGATCTGCGTTCGAATACTACTACCCGTCCGAGGGGTGTGGATCAGTGAGCGGGCGTCAGTTTCCTTATCCGGTCCGCATCGCAGGTGCGGGGGCAGGTGACGCAGGTGTCCTCGGGGCGCAGCGTGTAGAAGAGGCAGCAGCTCGTCCGGTCGCGGGTGGGCAGCGATTCACCGTTCGGACCGGTCAGTTCACGGAAGCCCGCCGAGCCGACGTACGGCTTGGTGGTGCCGGGCAGGAGCTCCTCCAACTCGGTCATCGCCCGTCGCTCCTCCCCGAGCAGATGGGCGATGTACCACAGGCCCTCGACGATCTCGTCCGTCGCCATCCCCCACAGGGCCCTCCTGCCACGACGCATCCGCGGACCGAAGCCGTCCAGCACCGGGCCGATGTGCTCGGCCACCGAAGCCAGCACCTCGGCCCGCAGCGCGGCCTCGTCGGGAACGACCCGGGCGCCCGGCAGTCCGGCCGCCGGATCGTCGGGAAGGCAGGCGAACTCCCTCAGGCGCACCGTGAGGTGGCCCAGCGCCCGCTGGAACGCCACATCCTCGACGGGGATCCGGGGAACCCGCCGGTGCAGGAACCACGGAACCGTCACCAGCAGGCAGGCGGGCCAGGCGTACCGGTGCAGTCCGAAGCCGGCGACCACGTCGGGGCGGGGCTGCTGCCCGTAGTCCCGCAGCACCTGCGCGTGGTCCCGGGCGAGGAAGGCGTCCAGCGCGGCGCCGCCCGCCGCGAGCTCGTGAGCACCCACCCAGCCGACGCCGCGGGGAGCGGCCTCGTCGTCCGTCAGCACCTCTGCGCGCAGGCCGGGGAACACCTCGGTCAGGCGCGCGTAGGCGCCCGTCACGGCGGACGCGGTGGTACCGGGAAGAAGGGCGGGGAGTGTCATGCAGGGACCACCGAATCGCGATCGTTTGCAGGTAAGCCTTACCTTATCCGAACGGATCGATGTGTGAACTGCGGTCTGCTCCGCCTATGGTGCACAAGGGGCATGGCGCACGCGAGCCGCGCCCACGGCAGGCCGGGGAGGTCCGAGTGGAGCAGGGCAGAGCGCGTGAACAGGCGCGGCCGCCGTACGCGTCCGCCGCGTCCGCGACGGCCTCTTCGCCCGTGCGGGTGCCCGATGTGAGGGTGCCCGAGCAGGCGCGCGGCGAACACACGCACGGCGAACACACGCACGGCGAACCACCGTCCGCCCCGCGTCCGGCGGTGCAGCGGCACTCCGTGCGCGGTCAGATCCTGGACGCCCTGCGCGCCGCACTGGTGGACGGTCAACTGGTCCCGGGACAGGTCTACTCCGCTCCGGCCCTGGGCGCCCGCTTCGGGGTCTCCGCGACGCCGGTGCGCGAGGCGATGCAGCAGCTGGCCATCGAGGGTGCCGTCGAGGTGGTGCCGAACCGCGGTTTCCGTGTCTCCCGGCGGGGCCCGCGCGAGCTGGCCGAGCTGGCGGAGGTGCGGGCCCTGATCGAGGTCCCCGTCATGCTGCAGCTGGCCCGCACCGTGCCGTCGGCCCGTTGGTGCGCCCTGCGTCCGCTGGCCGACGCCACCGTGGCGGCCGCCGCCGTCGGCGACCGGGCCGGCTACGCCGAGTCCGACCGCGCCTTCCACGGCGCCGTCCTCGCCCTCTGCGGCAACGAGCAGTTGGTGATGGTCGCCGACGACCTGCACCGCCGCTCCCAGTGGCCGCTGGGGGACAACCCCGCCACCCGCCGCGCCGATCTGCTGGCCGACGCCGCCGAGCACACCGCCCTGCTCGACGCGCTCATCGCCCAGGACCTGGCCGTCGTGCAGTCGCTCGTACGCGAACACTTCACCGGCGCCGAGGGCTGAACCGGACGGTGCCGCGGGCTCCGTCGGCCCCGCCGTGGGAACGGGTTACGCTACGCGTCTGATCACATGATCGTTCTTGGGGGCGGGAATGGCGGGAAGCCGGGCGTCGGGACCGGTGTCCGGGCTGCTGGTCGCGGCGGTGGCGCTGGGCGCGGCCGGCTGTTCGCAGGCGGCCGGCCGGGGTGCGACCGTCCCGGCGGGCGAGAGCCCGGTGGCCACGTCCGCACAGCCGTCCGTGACGCCGTCGCGGACGCCCACGGGCACTCCTGTCGCGACACCGGCACGCACGCCCGTCGCGAGGCCGTCCGAGCCGGCCCCGGACGCCTCGCACCCGGTCGCCGTGGTGGTACCACCGCCGCGGAAGTCCGCGCCGCCCAAATCGCCGGTTCCGCCTCCGCGGCGGGACAGCGGCGGATCACGGGACCGTCCTCCCGCCGTACCGCAGAACCCCGACCGGGGTCCCCATCCGCCGCCCGCCCCGGACCGCCCGTCCCCGACTCCGGAGTGGAGCGACGCCGGCTGGAAGCCCGGTGATCCGGTCGTGGATCTCACCTGATGTGCGGGGGAGGAGCCGGGAAAGCTCCCGCCCCTCCTGCGGGCGGTGCCGCCGGTTCAGTTCGCTTCGGCCGTCTCCGGGGGCGGCGGGTCCAGGTGCGGAGCCAGCCAGGTGGGTACGCCCCCGAGCAGCCGGAAGAGCCGGCCCGCCTCGGCGCGGAGCCGGGTCGCCGCCTCGGGCTCGGGCTCGGAGTCCGCGAGGGCGATGAGGGCCGGAGCCGTCCCGATCAGATAGCCCAGCTCCTCCCTTATCCGCAGGCATTCGGCGAAGCCGTGACGCGCCTCCGCCAGTTCTCCCTCGCGCAGGGCGAGCAGGGCGAGATGGCGCCAGGTCGAGGAGAGCAGCAGCGCGTCCCCCTGGGCGGTGGCACCGGCGTGGGCCCTGCGGTAGGCGGCCCGCGCGGCCTGTGGCGAGTCGGCGATGTTCTGCGCGATCAGACCTCGGCGGAAGTCCAGCAGCGGGCGGCCCGGCGCGGACGGGGCGAGCAGGGCGGCGGCGCGGCTCAGGGCGACGCTGGCCTCGTCCGCCCGGTCCCGGACGCCCAGAAGTGTCGACGCGTACGCCAGATGGCCGCGTTCGCAGGCCGCCGCGCCGCGTTCGGCGTCGTCATGGGCCAGTGCCTCTGCGGTGCGCAGGGCGTCCTCGGCGTCGGTCCAGCCCTGCCCGGTGTACAGGCACCGTTCGGTGAGCAGCGCGGTCCGCTGGAGTGCCGCCGCAGGATCGGTGGCGGCGTCGTGTTCGAGCAGCGCGGCGGCGTCCGTCCAGCAGGCGCGTGACCGCAGCCGCCATACCGCTGTCTGGAGCGGCGGATCGTCATCGGCTGTCGTTCCGGAACCAGACATGGCGGTATGCGCCACATTGCCCTCCCCGAGCGCGCCATCGAGCTGTTGAGTCTGGCCGCATCTCAGCACGGAATGGCACGCCGGGCCAAGGGGTCGGGTCAATGTCAGGTGAAAGATTTCACAAACGAACCGACCCGCCTGCGGGGGTGGTGGCGCCCGGAAGTCAGCTCATGCGCAGGGCGAGGAAGAAATCGAGCTTGTCCTCCAGGCGCGAAAGGTCACGCCCCGTCAACTGCTCGATCCGCCCCACCCGGTAGCGCAGTGTGTTGACGTGCAGATGGAGCCGGGCGGCGCAGCGCGTCCAGGAACCGTCGCAGTCCAGGAACGTCTCCAGCGTCGGGATCAGCTCCGCGCGGTGGCGCCGGTCGTAGTCGCGCAGTGGGTCGAGCAGCCGTGCGGTGAACGCGCGGCGCACGTCGTCGGGGACGAACGGCAGCAGCAGCACGTGCGAGGCCAGCTCGTGGTGCCCGGCCGCGCAGACCCGGCCGGGCCGGGCCGCCGCGACCCGGCGGGCGTGCCGGGCCTCCTCCAGGGCGCCGCGCAGTCCTTCGGGCGAATGCACGGCCGCGCTGACACCCAGTGTCAGCCGCCCGTCGTCGGCGAGGCCCGCGGAGAGCGGTTCGCGAACGGCGGCGAGCAGCACACCGGCGTGCAGCGAGGGGTCGGCCTCGGCGGGTGTCCCGGACGCGGCCGCACCGGGCTCGCCGCCCGGTGCGGGTGCGGTGACGGCGGGCAGCGGTACGAGTGCCACGGCCTCGTCGCCGGTGTGGGCGACCGCGATCCGGTCAGCGGAGTCGGGGCCGGTGACCGCGGGGTCGACCAGGATCTCCTCCAGCAGCGCCTGGGCCACCGGTCCGCCCGCGACGGCGGTACCGGAGCCGGCCTGGCCGCCCGCGGCGGTGGAGCCCGCCGCGTCGCCCCACTCGACGCGTGCCACCACGACCTGCCAGTGCGGCGCCGCCCCGAGCCCGGGGAGCAGTACCGGAGCGGCGACCCGCAGCCTGGCCGCGATCTCGGCCGGCGGCGCGCCCGTCTGGACCAGCTCCAGGACTTCCTGGGCCAGCCTGCGGCGTACCGTACGGGCGGCGTCGCGCCGGTCCCGTTCGACCGCGATGAGCTGGGTGACGCCCTGGAGCAGGTCCAGCCGGGCGGGCGGCCAGTCGCTCGCGTCCGCCTCGACCGCGAGCAGCCAGTCGGAGAGCACCGACTCGCGCACATCCCGCGAGGCCGGCACTGCGCCCCGCCCGGTGTTCCGGATCGGGAAGAGCGAATACGTGAAGCCGTCGATCGTGGTGCGGTGCGGGGCCCGGCGGCCGCTGCGGGTGGCGGCCAGATGGTGGCCGGCGAGCGCCGCGCCGACCGGCCCGGCCAGCGGTGCGTTCCCGGCGCCCGCGATCTGTCGCCCGGTGGGGGAGAGCACCCAGGCGTGCAGGTCGAGATCGGAGCCCAGGAGATCCAGCACCACCTCGGGGCCGCCGCCCGCCGGGCCCGAGGTCATGAGCCTGCGGTGACGGTCCACCACGGCGGCGAGATCACCCGCACGCTCGCCCGACACCTGGCGCACCACATGCTCGGTGATCGTTGCGAACGCGACGGTCTCATGGACGGCGAAGAGCGGCAGCCGGTGTCGCCCGCAGGCCTCCACCAGATCGTCGGGGACGTCACCGAGTTCCGCCTCGCCGGCCGCGAGCCCGGCGACCCCCGCGCCTGCCAGGATGCGTACGAACGGCTCCGAGTCCGCCGCGTCCCGGCGCCAGGCCAGACCCGTCAGGACCAGCTCGCCGCCTGACAGATAGCGGCTGGGATCCCGCAGGTCGGTGGTCATCACGCCACGGACGGAGCGGTCCAGCTCGTCCTCGCCGCCGAGCAGCCGCAGGCCCAGCGCGTCGGTCTCCAGCAGTGCGCGCAGCCGCATCTCGTCGCCGCCGATCTCTTTCGTTGGTGCGGGTGAAAACTGGGTATTGCGGTGAGGTTACTGATCCCCGCCATTCGTTCGAATCTACAAGACGGAGAGAGGGGCCAGCCAACTCCTTCATGGTTTCGGTGACTGCACCGGGTGGAGCACGGCTTGTGTACTTGGCCCCACACCGCGTTAACAACACATGAACGACCAGTCGAGGGCCGGCCGTCCCCAGCCCCAGCGAACGACCGATTGAGAAGAAGAGAGCCACTCATGGACTTCCTTCGCCCCGCCAGCTGGGAGGAGGCGCTCGCCGCCAAGGCCGAGCACCCCACGGCTGTGCCCATTGCGGGTGGCACCGATGTGATGGTCGAGATCAACTTCGACCACCGGCGGCCCGAGTACCTCCTGGACCTGAACCGCATCGGAGAACTGTCCGAATGGGAGGTGGGCCAGGAGAGCGTACGGCTCGGCGCCTCCGTACCGTACAGCCGGATCATGGAGCACCTGCGCGCCGAGCTGCCCGGACTCGCGCTCGCCTCGCACACCGTCGCCTCGCCGCAGATCCGCAACCGCGGCGGTGTCGGCGGCAACCTGGGGACCGCGTCGCCCGCCGGTGACGCCCATCCGGCGCTGCTCGCAGCCGGCGCCGAGGTCGAGGCCGAATCCGTGCGCGGGACGAGGATGATCCCGATCGACGCCTTCTACACCGGCGTCAAGCGCAACGCCCTCGCCCCGGACGAACTGATCCGGGCCGTGCACATCAAGAAGGCCGACGGGCCGCAGCAGTACTCCAAGGTCGGTACCCGCAACGCGATGGTCATCGCCGTCTGCGCCTTCGGCCTGGCCCTGCACCCCGAGACCCGCACGGTGCGCACCGGCATCGGCTCGGCCGCCCCCACACCCGTACGGGCGAAGGAGGCCGAGGAGTTCCTGAACGCCGCGCTCGAAGAGGGCGGGTTCTGGGACAGCCGCACGATCATCACCCCGTCCATCGCCTCGCAGTTCGCCGCGCTCGCCGCCGGTGCCTGCAACCCGATCGACGATGTGCGCGGCACCGCGAGCTATCGCCGGCACGCGGTGGGGATCATGGCCCGCCGCACCCTCGGCTGGACCTGGGAGTCGTACCGCGGCAACGGCCGCAGCACCGAAGGAGCTGCCTGATCATGCGCGTCAATTTCACGGTCAACGGCCGCAGGCACGAGGCGGACGACGTCTGGGAGGGCGAGTCCCTCCTCTACGTGCTGCGCGAGCGGATGGGCCTGCCCGGCTCGAAGAACGCCTGTGAGCAGGGCGAGTGCGGATCGTGCACGGTCCGCCTGGACGGTGTCCCGGTCTGCTCCTGTCTGGTCGCCGCGGGGCAGGTGGAGGGCCGCGAGGTCGTCACCGTGGAGGGCCTCGCCGACTTCGCCGCCCACCGTTCCCAGGAACACCCCGGCAGCGGCTGCGCCTCCGGCGCGTGCGGCACGGCGCTCGACCAGGCGAAGCGGTGGAAGGCCGAGCCGACCGGCGAGGAGGGCCGGGACATCGGTGAGCTCTCGCCGATCCAGCAGGCGTTCATCGACGCCGGAGCCGTCCAGTGCGGCTTCTGCACCCCCGGCCTGCTGGTCGCCGCCGACGAGCTGCTGGAACGCAACCCGGAGCCGTCCGACGCGGACATCCGCGAGGCGCTCTCCGGCAACCTCTGCCGCTGCACCGGCTACGAGAAGATCCTCGACGCGGTCCGCCTCGCGGCCGCCCGCGCGGAAGAAACGGTCTGACGATGGGCGTTACCGGCAACCCCACCAGCATCAACCAGGGCACCCGCACCAAGGGCGGCATCGGCGAGTCCACGCTGCGCCCCGACGGCATCCTCAAGGTCACCGGGGAGTTCGCGTACTCCTCCGACATGTGGCACGAGGACATGCTCTGGGGCCACACGCTGCGCTCCACGGTCGCGCACGCCGAGATCGTCTCCATCGACACCTCGGAAGCGCTCGCCATGTCCGGCGTCTACGCCGTACTCACCTACGACGACCTGCCGACCTCGGTGAAGAACTACGGGCTGGAGATCCAGGACACCCCGGTCCTCGCCCACGGCAAGGTCCGCCACCACGGCGAACCGGTGGCGCTCGTCGCCGCCGACCACCCGGAGACGGCCCGCCGTGCCGCGGCGAAGATCAGGATCGACTACCGCGAGCTGCCCGTCGTCACCGACGAGGCCTCCGCCCTCGCACCCGACGCACCCCTCGTCCACGAGGGCCGCCACGACCACCACGCGGGGCACGTACCGCACCCCAACATCGTCCACCGCCAGCCCATCGTGCGCGGCGACGCGGACGCGGCGGCGGCCCGTGCCGATGTCGTGGTCAGCGGCGAATACGTCTTCGGCATGCAGGACCAGGCCTTCCTCGGCCCCGAGTCCGGTCTGGCCGTGCCCGCCGAGGACGGCGGCGTCGACCTGTACGTCGCCACCCAGTGGCTCCACTCCGACCTGCGCCAGATCGCTCCCGTCCTCGGTCTGCCCGAGGACAAGGTCCGCATGACGCTCTCCGGGGTCGGCGGCGCCTTCGGCGGCCGCGAGGACCTGTCGATGCAGATCCACGCCTGCCTGCTGGCCCTGCGCACCGGCAAACCGGTCAAGATCGTCTACAACCGGTTCGAGTCCTTCTTCGGGCATGTGCACCGGCACCCTGCCAAGCTCTGGTACGAGCACGGCGCGACCCGCGACGGCAAGCTGACCCATATGAAATGCCGCATCGTGCTGGACGGCGGGGCATATGCTTCCGCCTCGCCGGCCGTCGTCGGCAACGCCTCCTCGCTCAGCGTCGGCCCGTACGTCATCGACGACGTCGACATCGAGGCGATCGCGCTCTACACCAACAACCCGCCGTGCGGCGCCATGCGCGGCTTCGGCGCGGTCCAGGCGTGCTTCGCCTACGAGGCCCAGATGGACAAGCTGGCCGCCGAACTCTCCATGGACCCGGTCGAGTTCAGGCAGCTCAACGCCATGGAGCAGGGCACCCTCCTGCCGACCGGCCAGGTCGTCGACTCGCCCGCCCCGGTCGCCGAGCTGCTGCGCCGGGTGAAGGCCATGCCGCTTCCGCCCGAGCGCCAGTGGGAGGTGGCCGGTGAGCAGGCCGACGTACGGGCCCTGCCCGGCGGACTGTCCAACACCACTCACGGCGAGGGCGTCGTACGCGGCGTCGGCTACGCGGTCGGTCTGAAGAACGTCGGGTTCTCCGAGGGCTTCGACGACTACTCCACCGCCCGCGTGCGCATGGAGGTCATCGGCGGCGAACCCGTCGCGACCGTGCACACCGCCATGGCCGAGGTCGGGCAGGGCGGCGTCACCGTCCACGCCCAGATCGCCCGGACCGAACTCGGCGTCGCCCAGGTCACCATCCACCCGGCCGACACGCAGGTCGGCTCGGCCGGCTCCACCTCCGCCTCCCGGCAGACGTATGTCACCGGCGGCGCGGTGAAGCACTCCTGCGAGGCCGTGCGCGAGAAGGTTCTGGAGATCGGCCGCCGCAAGTTCGGTACGTACCACCCCGCGTGGGCCACCGCCGAACTGCTCCTGGAGGGCGGCAAGGTCGTCACCGACGGCGGCGAGGTGCTGGCCGACCTGGTCGACGTACTGGAGGACGAGGCGGTCGACATCGAGCTGGAGTGGCGCCACCGGCCCACCGAGGCGTTCGACCTCCGTACCGGACAGGGCAACGGCCACGTCCAGTACTCCTTCGCCGCCCACCGCGCGGTCGTCGAGGTCGACACCGAACTCGGTCTGGTCAAGGTCATCGAACTGGCCTGCGCCCAGGACGTCGGCAAGGCACTCAACCCGCTGTCGGTCGTGGGTCAGATCCAGGGCGGCACCATCCAGGGAATGGGTATCGCCGTCATGGAGGAGATCGTCGTCGACCCGAAGACCGCGAAGGTGCGCAACCCCTCCTTCACGGACTACCTGCTCCCCACCATCCTCGACACGCCGACCATCCCGGTCGATGTGCTCGAACTCGCCGACGACCACGCCCCGTACGGGCTCCGTGGCATCGGTGAGGCGCCCACCCTGTCGTCGACCCCGGCCGTCCTCGCGGCGATCCGGAACGCGACGGGCCTGGAGCTCGACAGGACACCGGTACGACCCGAGCACCTCACGGGCACCTGAGTCACGGCTCCACCCGAACCCTCCGGGCGGTGCGTGCCTCCCAGGAACGTCACACTTCCGTCGCCCGCACCGCCCGGAGAACCCAAGTGCCGCACCGCTCGCGGCCGTTGCTCCACCGGGCAGTACCGCAGTACCCGCACATTCCACTCTGCATGAACAGTTCGCCTCGGGCCGTCCCCCGGGTCGTGCCGCCAGCGCAGTCATCCCAAATCCCGCATTTCGATTCTTCATCGCGGGTGCCCCTGTGAACCTTGGGAGTCAGGCAACATGACCCAGCAGTCAGTGGAGTCCGAGACCACCGCGGAGGAAGCGGGCCACGGCTCGCGCGTTCCCGCCGGAAGATCTTGGCTCGACCGGTACTTTCACATATCCGAACGAGGATCCACCGTCGCGCGCGAAGTGCGCGGCGGCGTCACGACCTTCATGGCCATGGCGTACATCCTTCTGCTCAACCCGCTGATCCTGTCCGGCAAGGACGTCGCGGGCGACACGCTCGGCCAGAAGGCCCTGATCACCGCCACGGCGTTCGCCGCCGCGCTCACCACGCTCCTGATGGGCTTCGTGGGCAAGGTGCCGCTGGCCCTCGCCGCGGGCCTGTCGGTCTCCGGTGTGATCTCCTCGCAGGTCGCCCCGGCGATGACATGGCCGCAGGCCATGGGCATGTGTGTGATGTACGGCGTAGTGATCATGCTTCTGGTCGTCACGGGTCTCCGTGAGATGATCATGAACGCGATCCCGCTCGCCCTCAAGCACGGCATCACGATGGGCATCGGCCTCTTCATCGCCCTGATCGGCCTCTACAAGTCCGGCTTCGTGCACACCGGCAAGGCCACGCCGCTCGCCCTGGGCCCCACCGGTGAACTCGCCGGCTGGCCGGTCCTGCTCTTCGCGGGCACCCTGCTCCTGATCTTCATGCTGCAGGCGCGCAACACCCCCGGCGCGATCCTGATCGGCATCATCGGCGGCACGATCGTCGCGACGACCCTGAACGCGCTCGACGTGATCGCCCCCGAGCAGTGGGCCAACGGCGCCCCCGCACTGCATGGCAGCGCGGTCTCGACGCCCGACTTCTCGCTCTTCGGACACGTCGAGTTCGGCGGCTGGGGTTCGGTCGGCGCCATGACGGTCGGAATGATCGTCTTCACGCTCGTCCTCGCCGGGTTCTTCGACGCGATGGCCACCATCATCGGCGTCGGCACCGAGGCCGAGCTCGCCGACGACAAGGGCCGCATGCCGGGTCTGTCCAAGGCCCTGTTCATCGACGGCGCCGGCGGAGCCATCGGCGGCATCGCGGGCGGCTCCGGTCAGACCGTGTTCGTCGAGTCGGCCACCGGCGTCGGCGAGGGCGCCCGTACCGGCCTCGCCTCGGCCGTGACGGGCCTGTTCTTCGCGGCCTGCCTGTTCTTCACGCCGGTGACCGCGATCGTCCCGCAGGAGGTCGCGTCCGCCGCGCTCGTCGTCATCGGAGCGATGATGATGATGAACGCCCGGCACGTCGACTGGGCCGACCGCGCCACCGCGATCCCGGTCTTCCTGACCGTGGTCCTGATGCCCTTCACCTACACCATCACCACCGGTGTCGCCGCGGGCGTCATCTCCTGGGTCGCCATCAAGATCGCCCAGGGCAGGGCCCGGGAGATCGGGGCCTTCATGTGGGGCCTGACGGTGATCTTCGTCGTGTACTTCGCACTGCATCCGATCGAGGGGTGGCTGGGCGTCCACTGACGCGCCGCACCAGCCCTTCACACAACCGCTGAGGAGACCGACAGATGCTGGACATCGCCGCAGAGCTCAACCGGTGGGTCGAGCAGGGACGAGACTTCGCCGTGGCCACCGTCGTGGCGGTCGGCGGGAGCGCGCCCCGGCAGCCGGGAGCCGCCCTCGCCGTCGACCGCGACGGCACGGCGATCGGATCGGTCTCCGGCGGGTGTGTGGAGGGCGCGGTGTACGAGCTGTGCGAGCAGGCCCTCGACGACGGCGCAACCGTGCGGGAGCAGTTCGGCTACAGCGACGAGGACGCCTTCGCGGTCGGCCTGACCTGCGGCGGCGTCATCGACATCCTGGTGACACCGATCCGTGCGGACGACCCCGCACGGGCCGTGTTCGCCGCCGCTCTGGGCGCCGCCGCCCGGGGGGAGACGGCTGCGGTGGCCAGGGTCACCGAGGGGCCCGCCGAGCTCCTCGGCCGCCCCCTGCTCGTCCGTCCCGACGGGGCGTACGAGGGAGGGCTCGGCGGGCACCCGGAGCTGGACCGCACCGCGGCGGCCGATGCCCGCGCGATGCTGGACGCCGGCCGTACCGGATCCGTCACCATCGGTGCCGACGGTTCGCGCTGCGGGCAACCGCTCACCCTGCTCGTCGAATCGAGCGTCCCACCGCCCCGGTTGATCGTCTTCGGGGCCATCGACTTCGCCTCGGCGCTGGTCCGGGCGGGAAAGTTCCTCGGGTACCACGTCACCTTGTGCGACGCCCGCCCCGTCTTCGCCACGAAGGCCCGCTTCCCCGAGGCCGACGAACTGGTCGTCGACTGGCCGCACCGCTATCTCGCGGCCACCGACGTCGACACGCGCACCGTCCTGTGCGTCCTCACCCATGACGCCAAGTTCGATGTCCCGCTGCTGGAGCTGGCGTTGAGACTGCCGGTGGCGTACGTCGGAGCGATGGGTTCGCGCCGCACCCACCTCGAGCGCAACGACCGGCTGCGCGACGTCGGCGTCACGGAACTGGAACTGGCCAGGCTGCACTCGCCGATCGGCCTCGACCTCGGCGCCCGTACCCCCGAGGAGACCGCGCTGTCGATCGCCGCCGAGATCGTCGCCGACCGGCGCGGCGGCAGCGGCGTTCCGCTCAAGGGCGCACACACCCCGATCCACCACGAGGCCGGCCGGCCGCCGAACGGAGTGATCACGTCAGTGGCCTGAACTGTGCCATGAACCACGACCGATCGGGGCGGGTAGCCGCCACGGCGGCTTCACGCCAGGTGCGAACTCAACCGTAGCCGTGTTTTTGCCGGTAGATCAGCGGCATGACATTCACACCCTCCTCCGCTTCCGGTCGGGCGAGACCCGCTCGTGCGGGTCGCCGCGCTCTGCTCATAGCGACTTCGGTCGCTCTGGTGAGCGGCGCGCTGCTTCCCGTGGCGGGCTCCGCCTCCGCCTCGGTCCCCGCCTCCTCCGCGGACCGGCCCGGGTCTCCCGGTCACCAGGCCGCCGCCCCCCTCGTGGACCCCGCCAAGGAGTACGACATCACCCTGCTCACGGGCGATGTCGTGCACTACACGGACGGCGTCGGCAAGCAGGACACCGTCACCGTGGACCGCCCCGACGGAGCGGTCGGCGGCGTACACGTCCAGCAGGCCGGCGACGATCTCTACGTCCTGCCCGACGAGGCCGGCTCCCTGCTCGCGGCGGGGAAGCTGGACCGCCGGCTGTTCAATGTCTCGGCCCTCGCCCGGATGGGGTACGACGACAAGAGGTCGGGTGGCATCCCGGTGATCGCCACCTACCCGGCGAGCCGGGGCCGTTCACTGCCCGCCGCCCCGCGCGGCGCCAAGAAGGTCCGCACCCTGGACAGCATTCACGGTGCCGCGCTGAAGGCCGGCAAGGGCACCGTCCGGGCCTTCTGGAACGACATCACCCGTACTTCCACGGCCCGTTCGCTGGACAACGGCATCGACAGGCTCTGGCTCGACGGCCGGGTGGAAGCGGCGCTCAAGGACTCCGTTCCCCAGATCAACGCCCCCCAGGCATGGGCCGAGGGCTACGACGGCAAGGGCTCCAAGGTCGCCGTGCTGGACACCGGCATCGACGCCACCCACCCGGACGTCAAGGACCGCATCCTCGAAACCAAGAGCTTCGTGCCGGGCGAGGAGGTCGTCGACAAGAACGGCCACGGCACGCATGTCGCCTCCACGATCGCGGGCTCGGGCGCCGCGTCGGAGGGGGTCAACAAGGGCGTGGCGCCGGGCGCCGGGCTGATCATCGGCAAGGTGCTCGGCGACTCCGGATCCGGTGAGGACTCCGGCATCATCGAGGCCATGGAGTGGGCGAAGGCCGAAGGTGCCGACGTCGTCTCCATGAGCCTCGGTTCCAGCATCCCGGACGACGGCTCCGACCCGATGTCCCAGGCCGTCGACGCACTCTCCGCCGACGGCGGGCCGCTCTTCGTGATCGCCGCGGGCAACTCCTACGGCGCGGGCACCATCGGCTCGCCCGGCTCGGCGCAGAAGGCCCTGACCGTCGCCGCCGTCGACAAGAAGGACAAGCGCGCGGACTTCTCCTCGATGGGCCCGCTCGTCAGGTCCTACGGTCTGAAGCCCGACCTGTCCGCACCGGGTGTGGACATCAACGCCGCGGCCTCGCAGTCGGTCCCGGGCGTGAACGGCATGTACCGGTCGATGTCCGGTACGTCGATGGCGACCCCGCACGTCGCGGGCGCCGCCGCCATTCTGAAGCAGCGTCACCCCGACTGGTCCGGCCAGCGGATCAAGGACGCGCTGATGAGCTCGTCGAAGAGGCTCGACACCTACACCCCGTACGAGCAGGGAACCGGCCGGCTCGACGTGAAGGCGGCGGTCGACACCACGATCGAGGCCACCGGATCCGTCGAGGTCGCCTCCTACCAGTGGCCGCACTCCGCTTCCGACCCGGTCGCCCGGCGGACCATCACCTACCGCAACACCGGGGCGAAGGACGTCACGCTCGACCTGGTCATGGACACGGACGCCGAGGCCTACACCCTGTCGACGAAGCGGCTGACCGTCCCGGCCGGTTCCACCGCCGAGGCCGTGCTCTCGCTGGACCCGTCGAAGGTCGCGAACGACACCCGCTTCTCCGGTCAGGTCATCGCCACGGACACGGCGGGCACCACCGTCGCACACACCGGATTCGCCCTGTACAAGGAGCAGGAGCTGTACGACCTGACACTCCGGCTCCGTGACCGCGCGGGCAAGCCGATGGACGGGTTGGTCGTCCTCGCCGCGCTCGGCGACCCGGACCTGGGGCTCGTCCAGGTGTCCGGGAAGACCACGCTGCGGCTGCCGCCGGGCAACTACACCGCGTGGACGTCCGCCGAAGTCGCCGGCGACCGCGCCGACTCGAAGGCCGTGGCCTTCCTCGCCGCCCCCGAGACCATCCTCGACAAGGCGACCACGGTCACCCTCGACGCGTCCAAGGCCCACAAGGTCAGTGTGCGGACCCCGAAGGAGACCGAGACCCGGCAGCTGCGATATGACATGGCACGCACCGCACCGGACGGCACGGTCCAGCGCGACGCGTACCAGATCCCGTTGATCTACGACCAGTTGTGGGCGAGCCCCACCGAGAAGGTCACGCAGGGCAGCTTCTCCTTCCTGACCCGCTGGCGGCAGGGCGAGAAGCAGATCGACCTGACGGCCGACGGCCGGGACGTGCCGGTCACCGTACAGGTCGGTTCGCCCGTCGCCGAGAGCAGCGAGAAGAAGCCGGCCGGTGTCTTCGCGGGCAACGGTGCCGAGGCCGACTACCAGGGGCTGGACGTCAAGGGCAAGGCCGTCGTGATCCGCCGCAGCGACGCGGTCGCCCCCGCCGACCGGCTCGCCAACGCCGTGGCCGCGGGCGCCGAGGCACTGTTCGTCGTCAACGACGGCGACGGCGTCCTGATGGAGGGCTACACCCCGTACGGGACCACGGGCGCCATCCCGGTCGCCTCGGTCCAGCGTCTGGCGGGCGAGAACCTGATCAAGGCCGTGCAGGCCGGCCGGAAACTGACGATCACTCAGCACAGGTTCGCCCGCTATGTGTACGACCTGGTCGACCGCCACGACGGTGCCGTCCCGGACCGCTCGCTGGAGTTCGCCCCGTCGGTCCGTCAGCTGGCGAAGGTGGAGAACACCTTCTACGGTCACAAGGACATGCTCGGCGGGGGTTACCGCTACGACATCCCGGACTACGGCCCGGGGGTCGGCTTCGAGGAGTACGAGAAGTTCCCCGGCACCCGCGACGAGTGGGTCACCCCGCTCCCGGGCGCCTCCTTCTGGTACGAGAACCACTCGACCCTCGACACCACCGGATCGGGCAGCACGCAGGAGATGCGCAGCGGTGAGCTGGACTACACGGCGGGCCGCACCTACCCCGCCCAATGGTTCGCGCCGATCACCCGTCCGCGTCTGGGCACCGGCTACTGGGGTCCGTTCCGGTCCGTCTACAACGACATCCAGTTCAACCTCACCCCGTGGACGGACTCGGGTGCGGGGCACTCGGGCTCCATGCCGGAGGACGAGTACGACACCACCACCACCGCCTTCTACCAGGGCGACACCCTGATCAAGAAGGTCAAGGGCCGGGCCGGATTCGCCTGGGACGTCTCGCCCGAGAGGTTGCCGTACCGCTTCGTGCTCGACTCCACCCGGGACGCCGACATGTGGAAGACCTCCACCCGCACGCACACCGAGTGGAACTTCGTCTCGGGCGCCATGGACGAGAACGGCCCGTCCCAGGCCGACATCCCGATGCTGCAGCTGGACTACGCGGTCGACACCGACCTCGCCGGTGACGTCCAGGCCGGCAGGTGGACCGAGATCGGTCTCACCTCCGGGACGCAGGAGTGGCTGGACGGTGCGGTGAAGGCCACCGAGGCCTCGCTGTCGGTCAGCTACGACGACGGCAAGACCTGGGAAGCGGTCCAGCTGCGCAAGGACGCGGCCGGTTCCTGGGCCGCCCGGTTCAAGACGCCGAAGGCGGGCGCCTCCTTCGTTTCGCTGAAGGCACACGCCGAGGCGGCCGACGGGCTGGGCATCGACCAGGAGATCACCAGGGCGTTCGGCCTGAAGTGATCTGCTGAGGTGCGCTCTTGAGGCGTGGGGCGCCCCCCCCCCCCCCGGGGGGGGGCGGCGCCGGGTGTTGTTGCATAGGGGGCCGAAGCTGGGGGGGGTGTGGGAGTATCGTGGGGGGGGCGGCAGGGCACGCGCGAATC
>NZ_JBIWOS010000003.1:0-174844 GCF_044767885.1 Streptomyces sp. NPDC101194 | reverse complement strand
CGCGCTGGGCGCAGCGCCAGCGAGCCCCCGCGGGGGTCGGCCCGTTGTCTGTGGTGTGTCGCGCGCTTTGCGGCCGCCCCCCCCCCCCGCGGGGGGCCCCCCCCCACGCCTCTTTTTATGCTCCCTTCATGACCAAAATGTGTCTGCTTTGCCCGTATATGGTGGGCGATAAGGATAGAAAGGGACTTATCGCGGTGCGATGAAAGTTGCCACGGCGGTATCGGGAGGCTTATAAGAGGAGCGTGGCCGAAGCGATTCCGGGAATTCCGGGGACTGCCGCCACGGAGGTTTTCCATGTTTCTGACTCCGTCCGACACGGAGAAATTGCTGCTGAGTGTGGCTGGAATGGTCGCTCGTGACCGGCGGGAGCGCGGGGTGCGGCTCAACTATCCCGAGGCCGTCGCGCTGCTTGCCTGCTGGGCCGTGGAACGCGCCCGCGAGGGTGCCCGCGTCAGTGACCTGATGACTGCCGGGCGGGCGGTCCTCACCCGTGCCGACGTGCTGGAAGGCGTCCCCGAGATGCTTCATGACGTGCAGGTGGAGGCGACCTTCCCGGACGGGCGCAAGCTTGTCACGATCACCTCGCCGATCCCGTGATCCCCGGTGAGATCCGGACCGCGTCCGGCGTACTGAAAATCAATGACACCCGTACCCAATTGAATGTGACCGTGGTGAATGACGGCGATCGCCCCATTCAGATCGGATCGCATCTGCATTTCTCCGACGCGAATCCCGCGCTTAACTTCGACCGCACTCTGGCCGAGGGATTCCGGCTCGACATTCCCTCCGGTACGTCCCTGCGCTTCGAGCCCGGAGTCGGTGCCGAGGTCGCCCTCGTCGAACTGGGGGGCCGTCGGAAGGTGCCCGGCATCGTGGTGCCCGGCACTGGCACCGGCACCGGCACCGGCACCGGCACCGGACGAACGGACGACATGTGACATGGCACAACTGACCCGCGCCGCCTACGCGGCGCTCTACGGCCCCACCACCGGCGACCGCGTCCGCCTCGCCGACACCGACCTCTGGATCGAGGTCGAGGAGGACCGTTGCTTCGGCGGCGACGAATCCGTGTTCGGCGGCGGCAAGTCCATCCGCGAATCCATGGGACAGGCCACCACCTCGCGCGCCGACGGCGCCCTCGACCTCGTCGTCACCAATGTCGTCGTCCTCGACCACTGGGGCGTCGTCAAGACCGATGTCGGCGTCCGGGCCGGAAGGATCGTCGCCCTCGGCCGCTCCGGCAACCCCGACATCGGCGACGGCGTCCACCCCGACCTGGTGATCGGCCCCGGCACCGACGTGGTCTCCGGCGAGGGGCGCATCCTCACCGCCGGAGCCGTCGACACCCATGTCCACTTCCTGATGCCGGAGACCCTGCACGAGGCCCTCGCCACCGGCACCACCACCGTCATCGGCGGCGGTACCGGCGCCACCGAGGGCTCCAAGGCCACCACGGTCACCCCCGGCGCCTGGAACCTCGCGATGATGCACCGATCGCTGGACGGCGTTCCGCTCAACATCATGCTGTTCGGCAAGGGGTCGACGGTGGGCGAGGACGCCCTGCGCGAGGCGGCCCTCGGTGGTGCCGGCGGCTACAAGGTCCACGAGGACTGGGGCGCCACCCCCGCCGCCATCGACGCCGCACTGAAGGCTGCCGACGCGTACGGTCTCCAGGTCGCCCTGCACGCCGACAGCCTCAACGAGGTCGGCTATGTCGAGGGAACCCTCGGCGCCATCGCCGGACGAGGCATCCACGTCTTCCACGCGGAAGGCGCGGGCGGCGGTCACGCCCCCGACATCATCACCGTCGCCTCCCACCCCAACATCCTTCCGGCGTCCACCAATCCGACGCTCCCGCACACCGTCAACACCGTCGACGAACACCTCGACATGCTGATGGTCTGTCACCACCTCAACCCGCGCGTCCCCGAGGACCTCGCCTTCGCCGAGTCCCGCATCCGCGCCACCACGATCGCCGCCGAGGACGTCCTGCACGACATCGGCGCCCTGTCCATCACCTCCTCCGACGCCCAGGCCATGGGCCGCATCGGCGAGGTGATCTGCCGCACCTGGCAGGTCGCCCACACCATGAAGCAGCGCTTCGGCGACCGCGGGAGCGAGCTGCCCGCCGACAACGAACGCGCCCGCCGCTACGTCGCCAAGTACACGATCTGCCCCGCTGTCGCCCATGGCATCGACCATGTCGTCGGCTCCGTGGAACCCGGCAAGCTCGCCGACCTGGTGCTGTGGGACCCCGCCTTCTTCGGGATCCGCCCCGCCGCCGTGATCAAGGGGGGCATGGTGGTGTACGCGCCTCTCGGCGACGCCAACGCCGCGATCCCCACCACCCAGCCCGTCCTGCTGCGTCCCACCGCAGCGGCCGGCGCGGCCCCGCATCTCTCGGTCAGCTTCGTCGCCCGGGCGGCCCTGGAGGACGGACTCGCCGAACGGCTCGGCCTCGTGAGGGAGCTGGTCGCCGTCCGGCCCACCCGCCATCTCACCAAGGCTGATCTGCCGAACAACACGGCGCTCCCGGACATCGACGTCGACCCGGAGACCTTCGCCATCCGCATCGACGGAGAGCTCGTCGAACCCGCACCCGCCACCGAACTGCCGCTGGCCCAGCGGTACTCCATGTTCTGATGGCGGGCCTCGCACCCCTTCTGCTCGGCGACGGCAGGCTCCCGGTCGGCGCCTACACCTACAGTGCGGGACTCGAACCGGCCGTCGCGGCGGGCCTGACCCGCGACAGCGTCCCCGCACTGCTCAGGGCCCGGCTGCACACCACGGCCGTCACCGAGGCGGCGGCCGCGGTACTCGCCCTGCGGGCAGCCCGGCAGGACCCGGTGGACTACGACCCGGTACAACAGGCCCTCGCCGCCCGTACCCCGGTCGCGCCCCTGCGCGAGGCATCGGCGACGCTCGGCCGCGGCGTGCACCGGCTGGCGAGACGGCTGGCGCCGGACCATCCCGCGGTCACCGCCCTGTCCGCCGTCCGACCGCGCCCGCTGCGGCCCGTCACGCTCGGCGCGCTCGGGGCCGTCATGAAGGTGTCGGAGGAGGAACTGGCCTACGGCGTCGTCCACGACGAACTGCAGACCATCGCCTCCGCCGCGCTCAAACTGCTGCCCGGCGACCCCCTCGACACCGTCGCCTGGATCCTCGCCGCGGAACCGGACGCCGTCGCAGCGGTGACCGAGGCCCTCGCCGTACGGACCCCGGCCGAACTTCCCGCCCGTACAACCCCGCTCACCGAACAGTGGGCACTCGAACACGCACCACGAGAACGGAGTCTCTTCCTTGCCTGACCAGCAGCCGGACGCACACCCCGCCCCGAACCCCCACCAGCACCACGACCGGCCGCGCGCTCTGCGCCTCGGCGTCGCGGGCCCGGTCGGGACCGGCAAGAGCTCGATCCTCGCCACCCTCTGCCGCGAGCTGGCCGGTGAGTTCGCCATGGCCGTCGTCACCAACGACATCTACACCGACGAGGACGCCCGCTTCCTGCGCTCGGCCGGAGTCCTGCCCACCGAGCGCATCCGCGCCGTCGAGACAGGCGCCTGCCCGCACACCGCGATCCGCGACGACGTCAGTGCCAACCTCGACGCGGTGGAGGACCTGGAGGAGGCGTACGGACCGCTCGATCTGGTGCTCATCGAGAGCGGCGGCGACAACCTCACCGCCACCTTCAGTCCGGCCCTCGCCGACGCCCAGCTCTTCTGCATCGACGTGGCGGGCGGCGGCGACGTCGCCCGCAAGGGCGGACCCGGCATCACCGGTGCCGACCTCCTGATCATCAACAAGACCGATCTGGCACCCCATGTCGAGGTCGACGTGGAGGCGATGACCGCCGACGCCCGCGGCGCCCGCGACGGCCTGCCGGTCCTCGCGCTGTCCAGACACGACCCGGCGTCGATCTCCGAACTCGCCGACTGGGTGAGGTCGGTGCTCGCACGTCACCGCGCCGGCACCCATGTCCCCACCGACCCGGGACCGATGGCACCGCACAGCCACAGTCACGACTCGTGACCGGTGCCACGGCGGCCCCCGCCGAACCGGCCGACCCCACGGTCGTCGCCGTGGAGCGCGATGCCACGGGCCGCCATGTCGTCCGTGAGCTGCGCCCCGGGGCCTTCCTCGCCCCCCGCCCGCTGCTGCCCGCCCCCGATCGGGTGCGGATCGCCCTGGTCGGCACCCGGGCCGGGCTGCTCGCGGGAGACGACCTGCGACTGCGTGTCTCGGTCGGCCCCGGGGCCCGTCTGGAACTGGTCGAGCCGTCCGGCCTGGTCGCGTACGACCACCGCGGCGGCACATCGACGTGGCGGGCCCGCGTCGACATCGCCGAGGGCGGAGAACTGCACTGGAACGGGAAGCCGTTCGTGGTCTGCGACGGCGCCCGCGTGGCGCGCTCGACGGAGGTCGCGCTGGCGGCCGGCGCACGCATGCTGTGGCGCGACACCCTGGTCCTGGGGCGCTCCGGAGAGCGCGGCGGCAGCGTGCGGGCCACCACTCGGGTCACGTACGACGGCCGGGACCTGCTGGTCGAGGATCTGGACCTGACCGAGCCGGAAGTCCGCGAACTCCCCGGCATCCTGGGCCCCAACCGCATCATCGGTTCGGTCACCTCGCTCGGCGCCGGGCCGGCGGGCCCGCCCCATCCGTACCGCACGGAGCTGGCGGGGCCGGGGGCGCAGGTGCGGCTGCTGGACACGGTGGCGCCCGCGATCGAGGCGGAACTGACACTCGTCTGGGACGACTGGCTCGCCGCCTGAGGGCCGTTCCGCGGTGCCGCCGGCCGACCACGGCCGACGCCACCGCGGAAGGATGTCCCGGCTGCGGGGCAGCGGGATGCCCGCCGGTGGAAACCGTCGACGTCCGTGGCGGCCTCGATGACGAGTTCTTCCGGTCGGCGTCTGCCCACCATGGTGCCGCACTGCCGCCCGACAGCGGCCCGGGCCTGGTCGGGGGAGCCGTGGCTGCCTTCGGGCGTCGCCTGCGTCGGTGTTCCTCCCGGCGGGCCCGCACCTCATCGATCCGCCACCTCGTCTCCGAGCCCGGCCCCGGCCGTCGCCGAGGACCTCGGCCTCCACGACAAGGCCGCCGGACGACGGACTGCCGATGCCGCAGAGACTTGGGCCCGAATCGCCCAGCCGGCTTTCAGACGACTATGACCCGGCGCCCGCGCGTGTGGCCTGCCTGGCTGTCGATGTGCGCCGCCGCGGCCTCGGCGAGCGTGTACGACTTCTCGACCGGGATGTGGAGTTCTCCCCGTGAGATGAGGTCGGCGGCCACGGCGAGCGCTTCTGGCACGCTCCCGGCCACGCCGGAGAATCGGACACCGAGCTCCGGCGCACCGAGATCGGCGATGGAGATCACCTTCCGCGGGTTCCCGGCCAGTTCGACGAGTTCGCGGATCACGCCCGAGCCGGCCAGATCGAGGGCCGCATCGACATGGCCGAGCTGCCGCACCCGCTCGACCCAGCCCTCGCCATACGTCGTGGCGACGGCGCCCAGGCTGCGCAGATAGTCCTGGTTCGCGGTCCCCGCCGTGCCGATCACCGTGATGCCGCGGTCGCGGGCGATCTGCAGCACCGCTGAGCCGACACCCCCGGACGCGCCGCTGACCAGCAGCGTCTGCCCGGCCTGCACACCGACCTCACGGATGATGCGCAGCGCGGTCTCCACCACGGAGGGGTACCCGGCCGCCTCTTCGAACGTCAGACCCTCAGGCATACGGGCCCAGGCCGACAGCACAGCGAACTCGGCACAGGTGCTGAAGCCTTCGCCGAACACGTGGTCACCGACCTCGACTTCATCGACGCCCTCGCCGACCTCGTCCACCACCCCGGCGGCGTCCAGCCCGACGCCGGAGGGCAACTCGACCGGATGGGCCCCCAGCTTCTGGCCTTCACGGATCCTCCAGTCGACGGGGTTCACGCCCGCCGCCCGCACGGCGACGCGTATCTGGCCGGGGCCCGCGTGGGGCTCCTCGGCGTCCACGACGTGCAGAACGCCCGGACCGCCGAACTCGGCGAAGCTCACTTTTTTCATGCGGGGAACCATAACGCTAACGGTTAGCTTTTTGAAGTTGATGCAGTTTCATATCTGATAGCGTTCAGGCATGACCGTGCCGCCCGGACGCCGTGAGCGCAAGAAGGCCGCGACCCGCCAGAAGATCGCCGACACCGCTCTCCGGCTCTTCTTGGAGCGCGGGTACGACGCGGTGGGAATCCGTGACGTGGCCGCTGAGGCCGACGTGGCGGTCACCACGCTCTTCTCCCACTTCGCCTCGAAAGAGGCCCTGGTGTTCGAGCGGGACGACGACTTCGAGCAACGCCTCACGCAGGCGGTCACCGGCCGGGCGCCGGACGAGCCGCTCATCCCCGCGCTGCGCCGCGAGATCCAGTCCCTGGTCCGACATTGCACGGCGGACAGCGCCACCCCGATCTGGCGCATGATCGACGCATCTGCCGCCCTGCGGGAGTACGAGGAGTCGATGCGGCTGCGCCACGCGGAGTCGCTGGCGACGGCCATCGTCGCCGATCCCCTCCTGTCACGGACCACAACGGCGAGCCGGACGATCGCGAGGTTCGTGATCGACGCCTACTCACTGGCCCGCGAGGCGTCCGATCCGGACGCCGCGTTGGACGAGATCTTCCACATGATCGAGGCAGCCTGGGCCGTCACCTGCCCCTCCAGGGACTCCACCGGCACGGACGGACCGTAGTCAGGGCTCGCCCCGCCCGACGCGCACCCGTCCCGCGGTCGTTCTCGATCAGGTGCGCCTCACGACCACGGTCAGGCGAGTCCTGCCATGAGTTCGGCGAAGGCGAGGGCGGAGGCACGGGAGCGGCAGAGTCGATCCAGCCGTGCCAGCGCCAGTTTGCGGCGGAAGGGGCCGGTGCGGGAGTCGTCGCCGGCGTCGTGGAGCATCTCGGTCATCCAGCGTGAGAACTCCTGGTAGTTCCACGTGCGTTGCAGGCAGGTGCGGGAGTAGGAGTTCAGCCCGGACTCGTCTCCGTGGGCGATGAAGTCGCGTACGGCGCGGGCGAACACCTCGGCGTCGTACAGGGCGAGGTTCATCCCCTTGCCACCCACGGGGGACACGACGTGGGCGGCGTCGCCGGCCAGGTACAGCCTGCCGTAACGCATCGGCTCGTGGACGACGCTCCGCAGTGGAAAGACGACCTTCTCGGTGATCGGGCCCGCGACCAGGCCATCCTCCCCGAGCCGGGTCCGCAGGTGCTGCCACACCCGGTCGTCCGGCCAGTCGTCCGTCCGGTCGGTGGGCGCGCACTGCAGATAGAAACGGCTGGCGAGGGGGCCGCGCGCGAAGTGTCCGGCGTAGCCATGACGGCTCATGGCCATCAGGGGGTGAGGCGGGGGCGGTACCTCGGCGAGTACGGTCAGCCAGGAGATGCCGTGATCGAACGGGTAGGCCGTCAGTTCACCCTCGGGCACGGCGGCCCGGCTGGCCCCGTGGTCGCCGTCGCACCCGGCTACGAAATCGCATGCGATCTCGTGCACGGCCCCGTCCGGACTGCGGTAGCGGACAGTCGGACGCGAACCGGTGAGCCCGGCCAAGGTCACTTCGGACGATTCGAAGCGCAGGTCGCCGCCGCCGTCGAGGAATGTCGCGATCAAATTGGCGACGAGTACCTGCTGGGGGCACAGCAGGGCCTGAGGGCCGTCGTCGTCGACGCCGAACCGCAACAGGCGGTGCCGGCCGTCCACCCGGACCTCCAGGACGTCGTCGGACGGAGCTCCGCCGAGGACTCGGGCATCCAGCCCCCAGTCCTGGAACATGCGCACGGCGCGTGTCTCGACGATGCCGGCGCGCTGCCGCTGCTCCACGTGTGCACGGTCCTGCCGTTCCAGCACCGTGCATGGAATTCCGGCGTCCTGGAGCAGGTTGGCCACGGTCAGACCGGCCGGCCCCGCCCCCACCACCACTACGCAGGTCTCCTCCTGCACCGGCTGCGTCACGTCGGCTCCCTCTGCCTGGACAGCCCATGAAGGGCCACCAACTTACGGCAATGGCAGGCCCGTTGCCAGGACGGCTGCCCCGTGCGGCGACCCGGGCCTCTCGGACCTCCGTGAAGCGCTGCGACGCACCGAGCTCGACAGGACAGACGTTGCCTGCCCGGGCGCCGGCCCAATGCCGCAATGGCGCAGGGCGAGCCGGGCGTGTTCGGTGTGTCGGTCTGCGCCGGGGATGCCTGAGCGGCGGGTCAGTGCGCGTATCCGCGCAGGAGCACCATGGTGTCCTGGGAGCTGGAGTCCTCCTGCGTGGTGACGAGGACCAGGGAGTGTTCGGGGGAACGGGCGGGTACCAGAATCTGCTGGGTGACGGTGAGTTCGCCGACCAGTGGATGACGCAGTCGGTACGCGTCCGCTTCGCACGGCCGGACCCGGTGATCGCTCCACAGTGTGGCGAACTCGGGCGAGGCCATGGACAGTTCCCCGACCAGTGACGCCAGGAGCGCGTCCTCGGGGTGGCGTCCGGCGATCCGGCGCAGGCTGCCGACGACCGCTCGTGCCTTGCGTTCCCAGTCCACGTACAGGTCTCTGGTGTGCGGGTCGAGGAACAGCATGCGGGACAGGTTGGGCCGGTCCTCGGGGCGGTCGGGTGCGGTCGGGGCGAGATGGCCGGCCAGCAGGGCGTGTGCCAGGGGGTTCCAGGCCAGCACGTCGGTGCGACGGCCGAGGACGAGTGCCGGGGTGTGTCCCACCGCACGCAGCAGGTCATGGGTCAGGGGATCGACGTGTTCTGCCGGAGGGTGACTGAGGGGCCGTCGACGCTGCGAGGCGAGTTCCCGCAGATGTGCGTGCTCGTGCTCGTCCAGCCGCAGGGCGGTGGCGAGCGCGTTCAGGACGCCGTCGGAGGCGTTGACCGACTGGCCCTGTTCGAGGCGCGTGTAGTAGGAGACGCTGACGCCCGCCAGTTGCGAGAGCTCCTCGCGTCGCAGCCCCGTCACACGCCGTCTGCCCGGCAGCTCGGGAAGGCCCACGTCCGCAGGTCGCACTTGTGCCCGTCGGGCCCTCAGGAACTCGCTGAGCCGCAGGGAAACCGCCATGGCTTCGAGTATGCCCGTGCCCCCTGTCGGCAGCCTGCCCCTGTCATGCGTAGCCACAGGGCGGGACTGGTACCCACGGTGCTCCCGAGCGAGGTTGGCAGCACTCCATCAGTTCAACGGACAGGGTCGGTCATGCAGGAGATCGTTCTCGGTGATGTGTCGATCAGCCGGATCGTCGAGTACTACGGATCGGTCGGGATGGCTCCGGCCACCTTCTTTCCCGAGGCGCCGGAGCAGGCGTGGCGGGAGCACGAGGCCTGGCTGGAGCCGGACTTCGTCGACCCCGCCTCGGACGTCTGCCTCAGTGCCATCCAGACCTGGCTCCTGCGCAGCGAGGGCAGGACGATCCTCGTCGACACCGGTGTCGGCAACGACAAGGAACGTCCCTACTCGCCGGTCTGGAGCCGTCGGCGCTCCGATTTCCTCGGTGAGCTCGCCAGGGCGGGCGTGCGGCCGCAGGATGTCGATCTGGTGGTCAACACGCATCTGCACGTCGATCACGTCGGCTGGAACACACGGCTGGAAGGCCGTACCTGGGTGCCGACCTTCCCCAACGCCACCTACCTGATGCCGCTGCGCGACTTCGACTTCTGGAACCCGGCGAACGGCCACGCCCCGAGGCTGGGGCGCGGAAACCAGAACGTGTTCGAGGACAGCGTGGAGCCGGTGTACGAGGCGGGGCAGGCGCTGCTGTGGGACGACGGCCACACCATCGACGGGAACCTGAGGCTCGATCTCGCGCCGGGACACACACCGGGCTCCTCGGCGCTGACGCTGGAATCGGGCGCTGACCGCGCGCTGTTCGTCGGCGACCTGCTGCATTCGCCCCTGCAGTTCGTCATGCCCGACACGAACAGTTGTTTCTGCGAGGACCCGGCCGAGGCCAGGGCCACCCGTCGTCGACTGCTCGGTCGGGCCAGCGACACCAACTCGCTCGTCCTGCCCGCGCATCTGGGCGGCTCCGGTGGGGCGGAGGTCGTCCGGGACGGGGACACGTTCGCCATCGCGGCGTGGGCGCCGTTCGCCCGGATCTGAACCATGACGCCGTATCCGATCCATGACGCCGTATCCGAACCACGACGTCGCATCCGAACCACGACGTCGTATCCGAACCACGACGTCGCATCCGAACCACGACACCTCATGCGAAGAACGAACGAGAGCGGGAGACCCGTGTCCGATCTGATCGTGACCACCACCGCCGGCCCCGTCCGCGGTGGAATCACCAGTGTCACCGACAGCGAGGTGCGGCGATTCCTCGCGGTTCCCTACGCCGCACCGCCGCAGGGCGCCGGCCGCTTCGCGCCGCCCCGACCCCATGAGCGGTGGACGGGCGTGCGCGACGCCCTGACCCCGGGGCCCAGCGCGCCGCAGCCGCGCCGGGACGCCTTCGGCGCCCTCGACATGTCGCCGTACTTCGGCCCCGGCTGGGACCGTGGCGACGACCATCTCACGGTGAACGTATGGGCTCCGCGTGAGGCCGACCACAGCCCGGTGATGGTGTTCGTGCACGGCGGCGGGTTCGTGGCGGGCTCGACCGGCGCAGCCCTGTACGACGGCGCCGCGTTCGCCCGCGACGGTGTGGTCCTGGTGACGCTCAACTACCGCCTCGGCGTCGCGGGCTTCCTGGACCTGCCCGATGCGCCGGCCAACCGCGGCCTGCTCGATGTCGTCGCCGCGCTGCGCTGGGTCCGGGGCAACATCGCGGCCTTCGGCGGCGATCCCGGCAACGTCACCCTCTTCGGCCAGTCGGCAGGGGCCACGATCGCCGGTGCGGTCCTTGCCACGCCCGCGGCAGCCGGGCTCGTCAAGCGCGCGATCGTGCAGAGCGGCAGCGGACTCGGAGCGTTCTCCCCCGAGCAGGCCGCACGGGTGACGCGCACGGCTGCGGCGGCGCTCGGTGTCGCGCCGACGGCCGTTGCCTTCGGACACGTCCCCGACGAAAGGCTCGTCGAGGTCGTGTCCGAGCTGGGTGGGCTGGACCTGCGGACGGCCGACCGGTCGGACCCTCTCATGGGGCTCAGCCCGTTCGGTCTCGTGCTGGAACGCCAGCCGGCCGAGAGTCCGCTGGCGGACGTCGACCTGCTCGTCGGCACCAACGCGGAGGAGGGGAACCTGTACCTCGCACCCCAGGGCAGCCTGACGACCTCCACCGCGGAAGACGTACGCTCGACCGCCGCCGCCCACGGCGACCCCGGCCCATTCGTCGCGGCCCACCGGGAACGGCATCCGGCGGCCGGGCACGGCGAGGTCCGCTCGGCAATACTCGGCGACGCACTGTTCGGTGCCGGCAGCCGGAGACTGGTCGAGGCTCACGGCCGCGCCCACGTCTACGAGTTCGCCTGGCGTTCACCCGCCGTCGACGGCCGGCTCGGCGCCGCTCACGCGGTGGAGCTCCCCTTCGTGTTCGACCGACTCGGCCTTCCGGCGCTGCGCGGGCAACGAGGACTGCTGGGGCCGGCCGAACCGCCCGAGGCGCTGGCCGAGGAGATGCACGCGACATGGGTCGCGTTCGCCCGGACCGGCGACCCCGGCTGGCCGCCGTTCACCCGGGAACGACGGATCCGCCGCTTCGACGGCGGCGGGAGCAGCTGACCGGGGCACGTCGAAACCCTCCCACCCCGGGCCGGAACGGCCCTCGGGCCGCAGAAACACCGACCCCATGCCACGACGTGCCTCACCGCCGCGACCGGCCGGCCACGCCGCGCGCCACCACCGCCGCACACAGCAGCGTGGGCAGCGCCGTGATCGCGAAGCAGGCGGCCGGTGACAGCCGGTCCACCAGCAGTCCCACCACCGCGGTGCCCGCCGAGGAGCCCGCGTTGACCGCGGTGTTGACCCACGCACCCGCCTGCGTGCGACCGGCCTCGCCGACGGACTCGTCGGCGACGAGATACGCCGTGGTCAGGGCCGGTGCGACGAACATCCCGGCCGTCGCGACCACCGCGACCAGCACGTACACATCGGGCGACAGGCCGGCCACGGCCGTCGCCAGCCCGAGGCCGACGGCCGGAACGGGCAGCCGCACCCGGTTCGACGTACGCCAGGAGACGGCACCGTAGGCGAGCCCGCCGACCGCGCTTCCGGCGGAGAGCGCGGCCAGCACCCACGCCACCGCCGCGCCCCGGTGGTGCTGCTCGGTGAACGCCACCACCAGCAGATCCAGGGCTCCCAGACACAGCCCCACGGCGGCGGCCACCACCGCGGCGTGCCGCAGCCCGACGATGCCGAGCAGTCGCTGCGCGCGGGGCGCGCCCCGCGGTGCGTCGGCCTGCGCGGCCGACGGCGTCGTGCCGGCGCCGCGCACCACGGGCGAGGAAACCAGCAACAGGGTGCCCACCAGCACGAGCGCCGCACTGATCGCGACGCCCGCCGCGGGCACGGCGAACCCGATCACCGCTCCCACCAGCAACGGCCCGGTGACGAAGAGCAGTTCCTCCGCGACGCCGTCCAGGCTGTAGGCGCGCTGCAACAGTTCCCGCTCGGGCACGAGGCTGCTCCACAGGGTCCGCATCACCGGGCCCAGCGGCGGAGTGCAGGCGCCCGCCGTCACCGCGAGTGGCCCCAGCAGGAGCGAGGAGGTGCCCGGCCGCCAAGTGGCGTACGCAAGGGCGGCGAGCAGCGCCGCATAGACACCGGCCATCGGCGGCAGGGCCCGGCGCGGCCCGTACCGGTCGATCAGCGCGGCACGGGCGGGGGACAGGAAGACACTGGTCGCCCCGAACAGGGCCATGACGGCGCCGGCGGCGGAGTAGGAGCCGGTGGTGTCCTTCACCGCCAGCATCAGGGAGAGGGAGACCATCCCGTACGAGAGCCGCCCCAGCAGTGCGGAACCGAAGGTGCGGGAGGCATGACGGGTACGCAGGACGGCGGCGTACGAAGGGGCGCGCGAGGGCGCGGGCGAGAGCATGAGGACATTCCTCGGTCGGGCAGCGCTGTGCACGGCGCTGCGGGCATGCGGGGACACCGAAGGGCCGCACCCGGTGGGTCGGGGTGCGGTGAGTACGGGGTCCTACGCACGGGAGAGGAACATGCCGGTCAACGTACCAGGGTGGGTCGGGCGCCAGGAAGGGCGTTCCAGGGCAGGCGTGGTGGTCGAAATCCGCTGGGAGGTGTGACGTGGCGTCGGGTAGCGTCGGCGCCCATGTCACCCTTTCCTCCACGCAATCGCCCTCCCTACGACGCGGACGAGCGGGCCCAGCTCGTCGGCTGGCTCGACATGCAGCGCGCGGTCGCCCGCTGGAAGTGCGAAGGGCTGACGGAGGCGGACGCCCATCGGCCCGTCCTGCCGTCCTCGCCGCTCATGACGGTGGCGGGTGTCATGTCACACCTCCGTTGGGCGGAGCACCTCTGGTACGAGGTCGTCCTGCTGGGCCGCCCGGCGGTCGGGCCCATGTTCGACGGGCCCGAGGACGCCGACATGAGGGTCGACGGCGTTCCGCTCACAGAGCTCCTCGACGACTACGACCGGCAGATCGCGTTGTCCAACGAGATCATCGCGGCGCGGTCGCTCGACGACGTGGGCCGGCACCCGGACTTCGACGCCTCGGCCGCGAGCCTGCGCTGGATCATGTTCCACATGATCGAGGAGACCGCCCGGCACGCGGGTCACCTGGACGCCATCAGGGAGATCCTGGACGGCGAGACGGGTTACTACTGACCGTGCTCGACCGCTTCGCCCGCACGTCCCGCTCGACGAGGCGCCGGATCCCACCGATGGCGGTCGGCCGTGCCCCGGTGCTGAGGTACGTGCCGAACGGGCACAGCCGGTCCGCCACCTGTACGTGGCACGGTGCCCAGGCATCGAACGCTGCCAGGCGCCCCGGGAGCGGCGCTCCGGGGGCGCGAGCGTCGGCCCCGGCGCGGCTCGGCAGGCCGCCCGGAATGCGGGTCTGATGGAATCACGGCATGACACACCCGCCGAACCGGGTCATGCAAGCGCTGGCTCGCTTCCATGCCGCCCACCCCTGGGACCACAACGCGCACTACCACCGGTGGATTCTGCGGCAGTTGCCCAAGGGGTGCGACAGGGCCCTCGACGTCGGCTCGGGCAGCGGAGATCTGGCCCGGCTCCTGACGAAGCGCGCGAAGGCGGTGCACGGAATCGACTCCGACCCGGTCATCGTGGTGCGGGCGCGTGAACTGACCGCCCCGCACGCCCCGGTCGCCTTCGCCGTCGCGGACGCCCCGAGCGGGATACCACCCGGCCCGTACGACGTCATCACCTGCGTCGCCACGGTCCACCATCTGCCGTTCACCGAGGCGCTCACCCACTTCCGGGAGCATCTGGCTCCCGGCGGAATGCTGGTGGTGGTCGGCCTGTCCCGGGAATCGACCCCCGGTGACCGCCTGCTGGCTCTCGCTTCCGTTCCGCTGAATGTCGCCATGGCGCTGATCAAGAACAGGGGGCGCAAGGCGTCCCGCCCCGACTCGATGACCGCCGTGACCCGGTCGGCGGAGATGACCTTCGCCGACATCGTCCGCGAGGCGCGTCGGGTGTTGCCCGGTGCCCGGCTGAGGCGCAGGCTGTTCTGGCGCTACACACTCGTATGGCGCGAAGGCTCCGGCGAGCGCTGACCGCGGCGAGAGCCGGCGGCCGGGCCGCACCGTGACGAGAAGAGGGAACGGACCGCGATGAGGAAGATCGTCCTGATGATGTCGGTGTCCCTCGACGGCTTCATCGAGGGACCGGACCGTGAGATCGACTGGCACCTGGTCGACGACGAACTGCACCGCCACTTCAACCAGGAGCTCAAGACCATGGGCGGCTTCCTGGACGGCCGGGTGACCTATGAGCTCATGGCGGAGTTCTGGCCGACCGCCGACGCCGATCCGGCGAATGCCGGACCCGTCGCGGAGTTCGCCGGCATCTGGCGGGACATGCCCAAGATCGTGTTCTCCCGGACCCTGGAGCGGGCCGACTGGAACACCACCGTCATGCGGGCCGTCGACGTGGACGAGATCATGGCCCTCAAGGCACGGCCCGGTGGAGACCTGGTCGTCGGAGGTGCCGATCTCGCCGAGTCGTTCATGCGGCACGACCTGATCGACGAGTACCGCCTCTACGTCCATCCCGTTCGCATCGGGCGGGGCAAGCCCCTCTTCCGGGCACAGGATGCCCGGACCCACCTCCGCCTGACCGAGAGCCGGACCTTCGGCAACGGGGTCGTGCTCCTGCGTTATGAGCGTCCCGCGGCTGCTCCACCGGAATGAACTACACGGGTCGCGATGGCGTCCCCGCCGCTCCGCCGGGCCTTGAGGGGAGTTCTCACCGTATAACTGCCGCACCGTCGGGGAGCCGGCGAACCCAAGAACCGAAGAAGCGGCGAAAGGACTGGCGATGACACTGGGCGTCGAGGACCGCATGGCCATCACGGAACTGATCGGTCTGCACGGGCACCTGGTCGATGACGGTGAACTCGACCGGCTGGAAGAGCTGTTCACCCCCGATGTCGTCTACGACGCCACCGATCTGGGGCACGGGGCGTTGCATGGCCCGGCGGCCGTCCGGGACGCGGCACGGGCGATGGGGGAGCACGGCGCCGTGGGGCACCACGTCACCAACATCATCCTCACCGAGGTGAGCGGGGATCAGGTGCGCGCCCGGTCCAAGGGGATCGGGACCAGGGCGGACGGCACGTGCGGAAGTGTGACGTACGAGGACCTGATCGTGCGCGGTGCGAAGGGGTGGCGCATCAGCCGCCGCAAGGTCGCCGTACGACGCAGGCCGTCCGACCGGGACCAGCCGTCGGCATGACATGTCACATGTGGTCGAACGCCGCGGGTCGGCGCCGCGTGTGAGCAGTTGAGGCACAGGAGATCCCGGCGCACCGGGTCGGGGTGGCCTTGCAGATCCGCACGGTCCGCCGCATCTGCCGGTTCCCGGGCGAGGACCCGCTCGCGGCGACATGGGAGGCCGTGGAGTACCCGGCCGGCCGGTTCGGTGCCGACGATGCCGCGTGTGTGAAGCGGCATCCCGGGTGCCGGTCGACGGTGCACGAGCACGCGGAACGCTCGACATCCATGACCACCACGGGCGGTTCGCCCTGAGGCGGTCGGCCTGATGGGCGAGTTCCACGACATCGTCCTGGAGGGCCGTCCGCCGTTCCTGCTCGTGCTCCTGCTCGTCCTCGCGCTCCGCTTCTGCCCCGCCCCTGCTGATCTCGCGTCGTCCGGCGCCACACAAGGACGACAACCGCGAAAACTGACACTCGCGTTCGAATCTGGGTAATACATGCAGAGATGGTCAATCCGGACATTCAGGGATGTATTTCAGTCAGGTGCCGCAAAGGTGGTGGTCGTGTGCGGCGGTTCTACAGGATCGTCGTTCTGTAAATCCGGGACGAAACGACGCAATGGCCGCACTGGGGGCCGTCGAAATGTTTGTTCAGTGCAACGTCACCCAGGTGATTGCGGAGTGACCTCCCGGTTCGACACGCGATTCAAGGAGAACTTGTGATCTCGAAAACGAAGAGGGCTGCACGCTCCGTGGCCGTGGCGTTCGCCGCGGCTGCCATGTTCACCATGACCATGCCGACCGGCAATGCCTTCGCCATCGACCATGTTCCCTGCCGCGGCGGGGAGAATTTCCTGAAGATCTGGTCGCACAGCGGCGGAAGCCAGAGTGTGGACTGCTACGCGAACGCCGGGAGGACCGATTTCGGCGGGTGGTGGATCGACAAGATCTTCACCGGGAACAACGACTTGATCTACTACGACGCCAATGGCGATTCGGTGAAGATCGAGCGGTGGCACGAGATTTCGTTCCCGAACCGTGCGCCGAAGGTTACTGCCATCGAAATCCTGTGACGAGTCGACGGGTCTCGGCTGCAAGGGGTGGGTGGCCATTTCCGTGGTCCATGCCCGGATGCCGCCGCTTCCCGGGCGCGCATCGGTTTTCCGTAGCGCGTGAAGCGGCTTCCGGTGGGGTCGCACTGCCACAGGTGGGTCCATTTTCCTGAACCGGTCCTGCGGAGGCGCGTGTTCGTGCGCACCGGCCGCGCGTCTCCGCGCCGGTCCAGGAGGTCGCGCGGAGAGGTGGGGTCGGTCCATCACCCGGACTGGTCCGGCATGCTCCTGCCGTGACCGCCGACCTCGTCACCGATGAGTCGCGGGAGCGTACGGCCGCGCTGCTGCCGCAGCGGCCGGCCCGGCGCCGTCGCCACCCGGGCCGGCCTCCGGTGCCGGACCATCGGGATCTCCTGCACCTCGACTGTTCGCACCCGGAAGCCGACGGCGCCCCTCCCGAAGCCGGAGGGGGCGCCGTCGGCCGGGTCCGGGCGGCATCCCGGTCAGGGTCAGGCGTTCAGCATCCCCGATGTGTCGATGACCTGGCGGATAGCCCGGCCCGAAGCCAGCTCCTCCATCGCCGTGTTGATGTCGGCCAGCGGAAGCGTGCCCGTGTGCATCTGTTCCACCGGCATCAGGCCCGCCCGCCACAGGTCCAGGAACCTGGGAATGTCACGGCGCGGGACCGCGTCGCCCATGTACGAGCCCAGCAGGGACTTGCCCTCGCCCGCGAACGCCAGGGCCGGGACCTCCAGTACCCGGTCGGGGGCGGGCAGGCCCACCGACACCACCTTGCCGCCCCGGGCCACGGCAGTCAGGCACGCGGACATCACCGCGGGGCTGCCCACCGCCTCCACCGCCAACTCCACCCCGCTGCCGGTGAGTTCACGGATCGCCTCGATCGCCTGGTCGGGGGCGTACGCATGCGTCGCACCCAGCCGGACGGCCAGCTCGCGCTTCTCCCGGACCGGGTCGACCGCGATGATCGGATACGCCCCCGCGGCGCGGGCGCCCAGGACCGCGGACAGGCCCACGCCGCCCAGGCCGTAGACCACCGTCGACTGCCCGGGGCGCAGGGCCGCCGTGTTGATCACGGCACCCGCGCCCGTCAGGACCGCGCAGCCGAACATCGACGCCACCGTGAACGGGATGTCCTTGGGGATCACCACCACCGATTCCTGCGCCAGCACCGCGTGTTCGGAAAACGCGGAAACGCCCAACTGGTGGTGGACCGGAGCGCCGGAGGCGTCGGTCAGCAGCGAAGGGCCGTGCAGCAGCGCACCGGATCCGTTCGCTGCCGCCGCCCGGGCGCACAGGGCGGGCCGCCCCGCCGCGCAGTCGGCGCAGAAGCCGCAGCTCGGCACGAAGACCAGGGCCACATGGTCACCGGGGGAGACCCGGCCGACGCCCGGTCCGACCTCCTGGACGACGCCCACCGCCTCGTGGCCCAGTGCCATCGGCAGCGGGCGGACCCGGTCGCCGTTGACCACCGACAGGTCCGAGTGGCAGAGCGAGGCGGCCGCGACCCGGACCAGCACCTCGCCCTCGCGCGGGGCGCCCAGCTCCAGTTCCTCCACCTCGACCGGGCGGGTCTCGGAATAGGGGCGGGCCGTCGACGTCCCGCGCAGCACCACCGCACGGGTCTTCATGCGCGGACCTCCGGACGCGGGGCGCAGCGCAGTACGTCGCGGCTCTCCAGCAGCGGGACGACCTTGCCGAGCACGATCTCCTGGAAGTGCGAAGTGGCGCAGTGCGTGGTGAAGTCGGCCTCGGAGGTGTACTCCTCGTACAGCACGATCGCCCGCGGGTCCTCGGTGCCCTGGTGGACCCGGTAGGCGAGATTGCCCGGCTCCTGGCGGGAAGCGGTGGCCATCGTGTCGAGCAGGGGGAGGACGGTGTTCTCCTCGCCCTCCTTGGTGCGGTAGCGGGCGACGACGACGTATGTCATGGGGGCTTACTCCTGGGGTGGTGCGGCGGGCCTCTTCAGGGCGGCGGGCGGGACCGGTGGCAGCTGGTCCCGGCGCAGATGCCAGAGGCGGGGGTCGGACGTGGCGGCGGCGGCCGATCCGAGGGCCAGCGCGAGCGCCACGTCCGCGGGTGTCTCCACGAAACCCGCGGCGACCGACGGGGACATCGCGCGCTGTGCCTGCGCGCTCATCCGGGCGACGATCGGGGCGGGCATGATCTCGACCAGGTCCGGCGCCCCGCGCGAGATCGCGTCCGTGGAGCGGCGCAGATTGGACCGGTCGGTGACGAACACCTTCATCATCGTCAGCAGACCGAGCGGGCGGCCCTTCTCTATCAGGGAGAGCCGGGTGCTGACCACGCCGTGCGCGCCCATGTTCTTGATGAACTCCAGCGCGCCCCGGTCCTGAGCCAGACCGGGGCTGCTGTCCACGTTCACGAACACGGTCTTCCCCGCCCGGCCCAGCGCCGGCACGACCTGGGGCAGTTGCCCCACCGCGAGCGAGGCGACGATGCACACCTTCGCCGGTGCGGTCAGGAACTGCCGCAGCGGCTGCGTGCCGACGACCGACGCGACGACCGGCACCTCGGCGAAGGCCGAGGCGAGCCGCGGGTCGAGCACGGCACCGGACCGGGAAGGGGAGGGGGTCATGGCAAGGACCTGCCTGGGGAAGGAGGGTTCGCGGCTGCTGAGATCAGTTCAGCGGTGACGTACCGAATCGGCTGGGAAGGCCCAGTTTGCCAGGGTTGAGAATGCCCGCCGGGTCCAGGGCCTTCTTCACCGCGACGAAGGTCGCGAAGCCCGCGCCGAGGGATTCCTCCAGGTAGGGGCCGCGCAGCAGACCGCAGCCGTGGTGGTGGCTGAGCGCCGCCGCGTGCTTGATGAGCACGGCGTTGGCCGCGTCCCACACCGCCCGGTACCAGTCGCGACGCTCCTCGGGAGCGACGTTTCCGCGGAGCGAGAAGTAGACGCAGGCGCCGTCGGTGTACGCGTGGGACTGGTGGGCCGAGGCGGCCAGGGTGCCGTCCACCGACTGGATCGCGGCGACCACCTCGTCGTAGATCACCGGGAGGTCGGTCCAGGACGCGGCCATCTCCAGGGTGTCGGCGACGAAACCCGGACCGGGCTCGAAGCCGTCGGCGGACTTGCCGACCAGCATCCGCTCGTCCAGCCAGCGCTCGAAGACGGCCTGGCTGTCCAACTCGGGGCCGTACTCCCCGCAGACCTCCTTGGCGACCGCGATCGAGGCGCCGACGATCGCCGGGTCGCCCTCGTCGGCGATCAGCAGCAGGTTGGTCTCCGGGTGGCCGAAGTGGGTGCCCGACTCCAGGGTGTCGTACAGCCGCAGAACGGCCGGGGTCGCACCGCGCTGCATGATCCGGCGGCAGGCGTCCAGCCCCTCTGCGAAGGTCTTGAAGCCGAACGCGACGGCGCTCGCGTACTCCGGCAGCGGGTGGACGCGCAGCCGTGCCGAGACGATCACACCGAGCGTGCCCTCGGAGCCGACGAACAGCTGGCGCAGGTCCGGACCGACCGCGGCCCGGGCGTAGTCGCCGTACGTGGCACGCGTACCGTCCGCGTGCACGACGTCGACGCCGACGACCATGTCCTCGATCTTGCCGTAACGCGTGGAGAGCTGACCGGCGCCGCGGCAGGCGATCCAGCCGCCGACCGTGGACACGGCGAAGGCGGACGGCCAGTGGCCCGTGGTGACGCCGTACTCCTCCTGGAGCTGCTTCTCGAAGAGGTCGCCGAACATGCCGGCCTGGACGTCCACGATGTTCGACTCGGCGTCGAAGCCGGTGATGCGGTTCAGTCCGCAGACGTCCAGGACGACGCCGCCGAAGACGGGGAGCGCGGCGCCCGTGACGTTCGAGCGTCCCGCGGACGGGGTGACCGGGACGCCGGCCTCGTGGCAGATCCGCAGCACGGCCGCGACCTGGTCGGCGTCGGCCGCCTCGACGACCACGGCGTCCGGTGTCGCCGGACGGCCCTCGGTCTCGCCGATCATCGAGCCGGCCCACCAGTCGCGGGTCCGGGTGACGACCTCCTCGCGGGAGGTGTGCACGGCGTGCGCGGCCTCGCGCAGCGCCTCGATCACGGCCCCGGGGACCTCGACCGGGTTCACCTGGAGAGCGGCCTCGCCGTCCCCGATCGGTGTGTTCTGCGCCCACTTGGCGAAGCTGGGAGCGCCGATCGTGTAGTTGCCCCGGTTGAACGGGTGGGTGATGGTCTGACGGCTGATCATGCTGCTGCCCCTTCGAGGAGTACGGACTTTTCGTGACGGACGGCTGCGAGGTACTCGGAGACCGAACGCTCCACCTCGGCCTCCGAGAGGTTCAGTTCCCGGCCGAGGATCGCGCCGACGGCCTCGGCGGCGTCGACGGACGCGTCCCGGGCGAACAGCCGGGCCCGCGTTCGGCGGGAGAGCACGTCGTCGACGGAACGGGCCAGTTCGGCGCGGGCCGCGTAGACGACCTCGGCCTTGGTGTACGGGAGTCCCGCGACGACCGGCTCGGCCAGTGCCGGGTCGTCCTGGATGAGGTCGCCGACGAAGCGGGCCTCGGTGCCGAAGCGCTCGCCGAGGTGCGCGGCGATGCCACCGGACGCGGCGACGGCCTCGGCGTCGTAACCGGCGCCGCCGAGCAGCGGAAGGTCGCTGGTGCGGCTCTTCCCCTTGCGGCCGAGGACCGTCATCACCTTGTCGATGACGAGTTCGCCCATGTGCCGGCTGGTGGTGAGCTTGCCGCCGGTCACCGTCACCATGCCGGTGCGGCCGACGGTGATGTGGTGGTCGCGGCGCATGTCGAGCGTGGCGCCCTCCTTGCCGCCGACCAGCGGACGCAGACCGCCGATGGAGCCGACCACGTCGTCCGGTGTGAGCTTTCCCTCGAAGGCGGTGTTGGCGCCCTCCAGCAGGAAGTCCATCTCCTCCCGCGTGCAGTGCACATCGTCGGGGGAGCCCTGGTAGTCCTCGTCGGTGGTGCCCAGCACGACGCTGTTGCCCCAGCGGGTGCAGGTCGCGCGGCGGGCCCGGCCCGGGATCGGGACGGTGACCGTGCAGTTGATCCGGACCTTGTCCCAGGGCACCACGATGTGGACGCCCTTGGCGGGCCTGACCTGCGGCTTGTGACCGTCGTCGGCCTTCGCGTCGAGCTCGTCGGTCCACACCCCGGTGGCGTTGACGACGGCCCGCGCGCGGATGTCGAGGGTGTCGCCGTCCGCCGTGACCCGGGCGCCGGACACCTTGCCCATCTGCATCAGCAGGCCCTCGGCCTTCGCACCGTTGAGGACCGTCGCGCCGAGCGCGGCGGCGGTGCGGACGATGGTGAGGACGAGCCGGGCGTCGTCGGTGCGGGCGTCGAAGTACATCAGCCCGCCCTTGAGGTTCTCCGCGCGCAGCGTCGGCGCCTGCGCGAGGACCTCGGGCACGGTGAGCCGCTGGTGGAGCTTGCCGATCCGCCAGCCTCCGACCAGGTCGTACGTCCACAGCAGGCCCTCGAAACCCTTGGCGAGGCGGGCGTCGAAGATGCCCTCCTTCTCCAGGATCGGGAAGAGGAACGGCAGCCGGTGCACCAGGTGCGGGGCGTTCTTGCGGAAGCGGTGGCGCTCCAGGAGCGAGTGGCGGACCAGGTTGACGTTGCCCTGCTCGATGTAGCGCAGGCCGCCGTGCACCATCTTCGAGGACTTCGACGAGGTGCCGGAGGCGAAGTCGTCCTTCTCGATCAGCGCCGCGCGCAGACCGCGTGAGGCCGCGTCGAGCACGGCGTACGCCCCGGTGATGCCGCCGCCGATGACGAGCACGTCGTACGTGTCGTCGGCCAGCCGGCGCTTGAGGGCCGCCCGGTCGAGCAGCAGGGGCGTTCGGCGGGTCGCCGCGGCGCTGCGCCGCGGCTTCCGGGCGGGCATGGTGATCACAACATCAACTCCTGGTGTTTCGGTGCGGTGTCCGCGTGGTCGGTTACGGGCCACCGGTGCGACGGTCGGGGGGCCGTCAGTGGGGGGTGTGAGGTTCGGGGTCCTGCAGGGGAAGCAGCGCGGGGTCGTCCAGGTGGGCGATGAGCACATCGCGCCAGGCGGCGCGCTGCCCGGCGCGTTCGGCGGCCGTGATCGAGGGCTCGAAGATCCGGCCGTGCGGCTGTGCCTCGACCACCTCTTCGAGCGAGGACCACAGTCCCTGGGCGACGCCCGCCAGGTAGGCGGTGCCGCGCAGGCTGGCGGTGGCGGAGTCGGAGACCCGTTCCAGCGGCAGGCCGGTCAGATCGGCCTGGATCCGCATGAGGGGGTCGCTTCCGGAGACCCCGCCGCCGACCCGGAGCCGGGTGAACGGGGTGCCCATGGTGCCGGCGACGCCGTCGATCAGGTCGCACACGGAGTGCGCGATGCCCTCCAGCACGGCGCGCGCGAGGTCGGCTCGGGTGGTGGCGAGGGTGAGCCCGGTGAGGGAGGCGGTGGCCTCCGGGTGCCAGACCGGCGTACGGACCCCGGCGAGCGCCGGGACGAAACGCGGGGTGCGGCCCGGCCGGGTGGGGACCCGGCCCGCCTCCTCACCGAGCTCCTTCGGCGACGCGAACAGCCCCAGGTCGTCACAGAGCCAGCGCAGCGCCGAACCCGCTGTGGAGGTGTAGGCCTCCAGGCTGTAGTGGCTGATGTCGCCCTGCCGCCGGCCGGGCTGGGCGAGCACCCCGGAGATGTCCGGCCGGGGCAGGGCGGGCGTGGTGCCGGTCGCCGCGTCGACGAAGGCGCCGGTCCCGTACACGCACATGCCCTGCCCGGCGGCGAGGCCGCCGAGCGCGACGAGTGCGGCGTGCTGGTCGCCCATGGAGGCGGCCAGCGGGACGGCGATGCCGAGGGCCGCCGGGTCGGTCGTACCGAATCCGGCGTCGTCGGAGCGGAGCTCCGGCAGCAGGTCGAGGGGGAAGCCGAGATGGCCGATCCACTCCTCGTCCCAGGCGTGCCGCTCCAGCAGATAGCCGCCGGTGGAAGCGGCGTTGGTCGGGGTGGTGGCGTGCACGGCGCCGCCGGTGAGGCGCCAGATCAGCCAGGTGTCGACGGTGCCGAAGAGCAGCCGGCCGTCGCGGTGCGCGGCGGCCACCTCGGGGTGTCCGGCGATCTGCCGGGCGGCCCAGAGGAACGGGGCGCGGGCGCCGACCGGCCGGCCCTGGCGGGCCAGCAGCGCGGCGTCCCACTCCGCCTCGTAGGAGGTGAGTTCATGTGCGTACCGCCGGTCCTGCCACACCACCGCGGGCAGCAGCGGCTGCCCGGTGACCCGGTCCCACAGCATCGCGGTGGCGCGCTGGGTGGAGAGCGCGACCGCGGTGATCTCGATGCCCTCCTCGCGGGCCCGGCCGACGGCCCGGCGCGCCACCTCGACGGTGGCGGTCCAGATCTCCATCGGGTCCTGCTCGACCGAGAGGTCGTCCGGATGGCTGACCCTGATCGACCGGTAGAACACCTCGTGCGCGGCGCCCGAGTCGAGAACGACTCCGGCCCTGGTGCCCGTGGTGCCCTCGTCGATGGACAGCACGCCGCGCCGTGGGGCGGCGCCGGGGAACGTCTGCGTCATTGCAGCCCTTTCATCGCGAGCATCGCGAGCTGTGCGGAGGGATACGACAGGGGGAGGAGACCATCGTGTGGTGCGGCAGGCCCGGCGGCGGGTCAGCGCGCGGTCGCGGAACGGGCGGTTCGCTCCTCGGCGTCACGGTCCTGCGCGACGGCCTCGTCGGGGGACGCGGCCTTCGTCGGGTCCCACTTGATCGCCAGACAGGTGATCAGTCCGAGCAGCGGTACGACGGAGAGCACCAGGAAGGTGTCGGCGAGTCCGAGCGAGTCCTTGATCTGCGGGAAGACGTACAGCCCGACGACACTGCCGAAGCTGCCGACCATCCCGGTGACCCCGGTGCCGAGCGCGCGGACGTCACTGCTGTACGAGAGCGCGGCGATGGACTTGCCGTTGGCGCCGGGACCCGACGAGTGGCAGAGGATGAACAGCACCGGCAGCAGGAACGCCACGGCCGTGGGCACCTTCTCGAAGGTCAGCCCCATCGCGAGCAGCGCGACGAAGACCCCGGCGAAACCGGCGGCGGAGCTGAGCCGGAGCCCGAGCCGGCGGCCGAAGTACGCGGACAGCAGGCCGCCCGCGATACCGAAGGCGTTGAAGACCATCGAGCCGATGGTGGCCTTCTCGAAGCTCTCGCCGAAGATCGTCAGGCTGATCAGCGGGAGGTACCAGCCGACCGCGAAGTACTGCATCGACTGCCCGAGCGAGATCACGGAGGAGAGGATCGTGCGCGGCAGGTACTCGCCCTTGAAGAGCAGCCCGGCCTGGCGGAAGCCGATGGCGGGCGCCTCGGTGGCGGCGCGGGTCGCCTCGTCGGGCCTGCCGGCGACGGCCTCGATCCGGTAGATCTTGTCCAGGTTGACGACGGCCTCGTCCAGCCGGCCCTTGCTCGCCAGCCAGGTGGGGCTCTCCTTGAGCATCAGCCACTGGCCCACGAGCAGCGCGGCGGCGACGACCGCGGCCGAGCCGACCGACCAGCGCCAGATGTCCGCGCCGACGTCCAGGTTGAAGAAGAGCAGGGCGAGGGCGAGGTTGCTGGTGGTGGCGACGTACCACACGGCCTGCCACAGGTTCAGTCGCCCGCCCAGCTTCGCGGGCGTGTACTCGGCGAGCAGGGCCATGGCGACCGCGAAGTCGATGCCGTACGCGACACCCACCAGCACCCGGCCGAGCCAGACGACGGTGAAGTCACCGGCGAAGGCGGCGAGCAGGGCGCCCGCGATGGCGAACACCTTCGCGATGAGCAGTGGGGGAACGCGGCCGATCCGGGTGGCGAGCCAGCCGCCGAACGGATTGAAGATGATCGCCAGGGCCGGAGCGGTGGCCGTGAGGATCGAGACCTGGGTGCTGGTCAGCTCCATCTGGGACGTCATCGGTCCCAGACCGGCGCTCAGCGCGGCATTCGAATAGGCGTCGAGAAACAGCCCGCCGAACACGAGAAACCAGATGACTTGCGCCCGGCCGGTGATCTTTCCCAGCCCATCGATGAGCGCAACGACGTCGGCGACGCCTTTGACGCTCGGACGTTGTGCCATGAATCCGCCTTCGAGGAAGACCCATCGGCGGCACGGGGAGCACAAAAAAACAGGCATGACGAAACCACCGACAGGTGGTCTATGTCTGTGCCTGTCAAAACACTGCGGAAAGCGCCGCAGCACGTGAACTGCAAAGAATGCGAAGTACGCAGTGAGGTTAAGAACGAGTCAGCGGAAACGTCAAGGGTTTCCGGCAGGTTACCTAAACGTGACGCGGGGTTCGGCGGTACGGGTGGTGCCCCGGCGGCCTCGACGGCGCCGGGGCACCGAGCGTGTTCGACCGGATCGCGGACGGCGCCCGCTCGGCCGCCGCGGACAGGCCGTCCCGGTGGCTCTGCCGGGTCGGTGCGACGGCGACGGCGCCGTTCACGCGGACGTCGGCCGGGAGGAGGGCGTCGGCGCGCGCGAGGGCGGGGCGATGCGCGATCCGCACCACCCCGCCGTGAGTTCGTCCGTCAGCGGCCGGCCTGCAGCGCCGCCCAGGTGGCCGGGCCCGCGATGCCGTCGGCCGTGAGTCCCCGGCTCGTCTGGTAGCCGCGCAGCGCCGTCGCCGTCGCCGGGCCGAAGCTCCCGTCGATGTCCACGGTCGAGCCGAGCGCCGCGGTCAGTGAGCGCTGGAGCCTCTTCACCGCCTCGCCCGAACCGCCCTGCTGGAGTGTCGGTGCCGCACCGGCCGACAGCAGCGCGGTCCAGGTCCTGGCTCCGACGACACCGTCGGCGTCCAGCCCGTGGGCGGACTGATACGTCGTCACCGCGCTCTGCGTGGCGGGCCCGAAACTGCCGTCCACCGAGCCCGCCGGGTGCCCCTGCTCGCCCAGCAGCTGCTGAACGGCCTTGACCTGGGCACCCGTCGAGCCGCTGCGCTGGGTCGCGTACGCGGTGAAGCTCAGCCCGTCCCTGCTGTCGCCGCCACCGGTGGACCCGCCGACCAGCTCCATGTAGCGCGTCCAGTCCCAGTACGGTCCGGGGTCGGTGTGGTCGTTGCCCGGCGCCTCGCTGTGCCCGATGATGTGCGCCCGGTCCTTCGGGATCCCGTACCGGTCGCACAGGTACTTGGTCAGGGCCGCCGACGAGCGGTACATCGTGTCCGTGAACCAGGACGGGTCGTCGATGAACCCCTCGTGCTCGATGCCGAGCGCCGAGGCGTTCGCGCTCCGCGCGTGGTACGCGGTGTCGCTGTCACGCACCATCTGGGTGATCTGACCGTCGGAGGAGCGCACCACGTAGTGCGCGCTCACCTCCGCCACCGGGTCCTGGAACCAGTTGATCGAGCCCGCGTACGAGCCCTGTGTGACATGGACGATCACCTTGTCGATCTTCGCCGAGCGGCCGACGGTGAAGTTGTTCGCGTTGGCCGGCACCCAGAGCGCCGACGGATAGTCGGGGCTCTGGGCGCGCACCTCGGTGGCGGTGAGCGAACCCTTCAGGGGCGAGACGGGGCGGCCGGTCACCGAGATCCGCTCGCCGCCGGTGACGACGGCGTCGAGTCCGTCGGCCAGGAGGGTGTAGACGGTGTCCGCGTAGAGGGCCGCGGCGGGCCCCTGCGTGCCGCTGTACCGGGCGACGGCCGGGTACCAGGCGTTGATGTCGTCGCGCTCCCGGGCGTCGAGGCCCAACGTGTCCGCGTAGCGGCGCAGCACCGCGGCGCCGCCCAGGATGTTGGCCGCGGTGTCGCCGCGGAGGGCGGCCGGTCGCTCGCCGGTGAGAGCGGCGGCCCGTTCCAGAGTCCGGTTCAGGGGGTTGCTCACCAGATGCATCACTCCGTAGCCGTTCGCCTGACTGGGGCGCCCGGAGTGGCCGTCGAGACGGGTCTCGCCGTATCCGACGGCGGCGAGCAGATCACGTGGTACGTCGTACTTCGCGGCCGCGCGTGCGAACGCCCGGTTCATGGGGTGGTCGCCGGGCTGGGCGGCGAAGGCCGGGGTGCTTGCCGCGGCCAGTGCCGTGACGGTGAGGGCCGTTAGGGCGGATGCGCGTGCCCTTGTGTGGACGGCTGCTCGTCTGGGCATACCTGCTCCTGCTCTGTGGGGGGAGAAGAACGGCCCCCGGGCCCGAGTGGGGTGGGCCGAGGGGCCGAAGCCCGCACAGCGTATCGATGTGTTCAGGGCATGACAATCATCTCCCGGCGTGTCGAACTGCCTTTCACCCGGACGGAGTTGGGTCGCATGCCGAGCCCCCGCCCGACGACCGCTTCGGCGGCCACCGGGCAGGGGCCCGCACCCGCCGTGGCGCCGGTACGGCGCCAACCGGCGGATTCGTACACCTGCCCGGCCCCATCCGCACGAGGGAACGCGGACCGGAACCACCTTCGCGAAGGCGTATAAATGGTTCCTCCTGACCGGCCGGCGTCCCCCGAATGGCACTCACACCTCACGCGGCAGGGCGTCACCGCGTACAAGCGCGCAGGAGTGCCGCATGAGTACGGCAGATGAGATCAACACCTTGCTGGTGGCGAACTTCGGAACCGACCCCCTCGCCATCCGGCCCGAGATGTCACTCCGTCAACTCAGGCTGGACTCACTGGCTCTGGAGGAACTCCGGCTCCTCATCGAGGACCGGATGGGCGTCGATCTGGACGATGTCGAGCTGACCTCGCGGGACACCGTCGAAGCGCTCGTGGACGCCGTGCACCGCAAGGCCGCCGCATGACGGCCCGCCCCCACCGCCCCACGCCTTTCGCCGCCGCCGTCACCGGGATCGGCCTGGTCACCGCGGCGGGTACGGGGGTCGAGGCCACCTGGCGCACGGTCTCCGAGGCCGCCACCGCCCCCTCGGTTCTGCGGCGCACCGAACTCCTGGGCCTGCCCTGCGACTTCATGTACACCATCACCGGACTCGACACGAGTTCTCTGCTCGGGGTGGCCGCCGCGCGGCTGATGGACCGCTTCTCGCAGCTCGCCGTCCTCGCCGCGCGCGAGGCCGTCGCCGACGCCGGACTCGACCCCTCGGTCTGGGACAGCGGGCGGGTCGCCGTCGTCATCGGCTCCGCCCACGGCGGACTGCCCTTCTACGACGAACAGCACACCGTCCTCGCCGAGCGCGGCGCACGCCGCGTCTCCCCCAAGCTCGCCCCACTCACCGTCGTCAACGGCGCGGCCAGCAGCGTCGCCACCGATCTCGGCGCCCACGGCCCGAGCCAGTCCGTCTCCACCGCCTGCTCCTCCGGCACCGTCGCCATCGGCACCGCCCACCAGATGCTCCGTACCGGAGCCTGCGACATCGCCGTCGCGGGCGGCGCCGAATCGACCTGCTCCCGGCTGCTGATCGCCAGCGCCTGCCAGCTGAAGGCCGTCTCCACCAGACGCGAGGACCCCGAGGCGGCCTGCCGCCCCTTCGACACCCACCGGGACGGCTTCGTCGTCGGAGAGGGCGCCGGACTCCTCGTACTGGAACGGCCGGAACACGCCCGTGCCCGGGGCGCCACCGTCCGCGCCCACCTCGCCGGATACGGGGCCTCCAGCGACGCCCACTCCGCAGTCGCCCCGGACCCCGAGGGGCTGGGCATCGAGCGGGCGCTGCGCACCGCGCTCGCGGACGCCGGTGTCGGCGCCCCGGACATCGGCCATGTCAACGCCCATGGCACCTCGACCGTCTCCAACGACCTCATCGAGGCGACGATGCTGCGCCGGGTCCTCGGTGAGCACCCCCTGGTCACCTCGACGAAGGCGATGACCGGGCACACCCTCGGGGCGGCGGGCGGCATCGAGACCGTGCTGACCGTGCTGGCGCTCGAACACCAACTCGTGCCGCCCACCGTGAACCTCGATGCCCCCGACCCCGGGATTCCCCTCGAAGTGGTGCGCAAGGAGGCCCGGCGGGGAGTGTTCGACGTGGCCGTGAAGACCTCGCTCGGCTTCGGTGGCCACAACGCCGCACTCGTTCTCACCAGGGCCTGAGCGGAAGCGAGGACCATCATGGCCGAGGAGATCATTCGGACCCTGTCGGTGCACGGGCTGCGCTACGGCTACCGGGTCCTCCCGCAGCCCTCGCCCCGGACCGAGCCGGTCGTCGTACTCGGCGGGGCGCTCCAGGGAATGCACGGCTGGCCCCAGATGGACGATCATGTGGGGCCGCTCGCCTCCGTGGTCACCGCCGACCTGCCCGGTATGGGCGGCGCGGACCCGCTCCCGCCCGGCGCGGGCGACGATGTCCTGCGCGCCGCCGTCGCCGGGATCATCGACGACCTGGACGTGCCGAAGGTCAATCTGTTCGGCTTCTCCTACGGGACGTCGATCGCCTTCGGCTGCGCGCAGCAGCACCCCGGTCGTGTCGCCCGGCTGGCCCTCGGCGGTGTGCCCGCCCATATCAGCGACGGCCAGCGGACCCGGTGGGGCCGGGCCGTCGACCGGCTGGAGGCAGGCGACATGGAGGGGCTCGCCACTCTCGCCGCCGCCGCGCTGATGTGCCTGGATCCGGAACGCAAGGTGCACCGAAGGGATTTGGCGCAACGCTACGTCCGGCGTTCGTTCCTGTACGCCCTCACCCATTCGCCGCACGCCGCGCGGTCGCTGCACCGGGCGCTGGGACACCGGCCGGACTTCTCCGGCGGACTGGCCGGGGTACCGGCCCTCGTCTTCGCGGGCGAGCACGACACGGTGACCTCGCCCGAGCGGCAGCGCGCCTTCGCCGCCACCATCGAGGGCAGCCGGTTCGTCACGATCGACGAGTCCGACCACTGGGTCGTCCTGGAGCGCCCGGACGACGTCGCGGAGCTCGTCGCCCGCTTCTTCACCGATCGTCCGCTGGAGCCCGCGCCGGGGCCGGCCGCCCTGCCGCGCCAGTCGGCGGGCGCGCGGCCGGTGCCGAGGGCCTGAGAGCGGGACCGGGCACCGGCGCGGGCGGTGGTCCGCCCAGGAACGGCACGAGGGCGGGACCGACCGGCCGCCGGTCGGCCCCGCCCCACGGCCCGCGGCGTTCGCGCGGGCCCGGCGGTCAGTGCCCGTTGGCGCTCGGGGCGTTGACGTCCACCCGCACGACCTGCGGGTCGTGGTCGCTCGCCTGGTCGGCGAACTCCGCGTTGATGTGCACCACGTCGTAGTCGAAGCGACGGACGCCGGGGCTCGTCAGGATGTGGTCCAGCGTCTGCGAGTTGCCGTCGTACACATAGCTGTACTGCTCGCTCGCGGGCAACGTGGTGATCAGCGGCTTGAGCACCTTGCCGCTGGTCAGCGCGTCCATCGTCGGGGAGAAGGCGAAGTCGTTGAGGTCGCCGAGCGTGATGATCCGGGCCGAATCGTCGGCGGCAAGCAACGACTTGACGAAGGTGTTCACCTCCGTCGCCTGCTTCACGCGCTTCGTCTCGGAGCTGCGCCTCGGCTCCTGGTACCGGCCGTGCAGGGGCTGGTCGCCGCCCTTGGACGTGAAGTGGTTGCCGATGACGAAGACCGGCCTGCCGTGGAAGCGGAACTCTCCGACGAGCGGCTTGCGGCTGTCCGCCCACGCGTCGCTGGTCGGGGAGATCCGGCCGGGCGACGCCGAGAGCGTCACCCCCTTCTTCGTCGGCACGGCGGTCACGGCGGTGGTCGCGTCGCCGCCCGCGCGGTCCACGAAGTCGACCCTCTCGGGATTGAAGAGGAAGACGTTGCGGATGTTGCCGCCCGGTTCACCGCCGTCCTTGTTGTTCTCGGGGGAGATGTACCGCCACGCGTACCGGGGGCCGCCCGCGGCGACGATCGCGTCGGTGAACCGCTTCAGCGTCGCCTCGGAACCGACCGTGCCGTCGTTCACCGCGCCGTTGTCGTCCTGGATCTCCTCCAGCGACACGATGTCCGGGGAGGAGAGGTTGGTCGCGACGCCCTCGGCGAGGGTGTCGAACTTGGCCTGCTCGTCCAGCGCGTCCAGGTTCTCCACGTTGTACGTGGCGACGGCGAGCTCGTTGCCCCTCTGCTTGCGGGTGATCTCCCGCCGCAGGTGGTTGTCGGTGAGCGTGCCGAGTTCGGTGGCCTGGAGGTTGTAACCGCCGAACGACGCGTAGTCCATGACGCCGGTCGTGGCTCCGGACAGCACGTCGCCCACGTCGGCGACGGGGACCGGCTTGGCCGGGTCGAGGGACACCACCTTGATGCGGCCGGTGTTCTGGTCGTCGTACGAGGAGTACAGCGTGCCGCCCCGCCGGGTCCGGTTCTCGTCCGGCTTGACGGTCACCCACACCTCGTCGTACGCGGTCGTCGCGCCCGTCACCCGCGTGTCGGAGATCCGGACACGGGTGCCTTCGAGCGACTCGTAGAGGTCGAGGGCGTACGCCGAGGGGTCGAGGGCCAGCGAATCGATCGAACCGCCCTCCGCCGAAGGGGCGTAGGCGTCCGGTACCGAGGCCGCGTCGAGCACGACCGGGGCCGGCAGCGCGTTGCCCGAGGACAGCACCGTCGTCTTCGGGGCGGTGATCTCGGTGATCGACTGGGTGGTCGACGAGGGGTAGTACTCGTCCACCTTGCCGCTGACCAGCACCGAGTCGCCCACGGCGACCTCCGGAGCGGTGGAGCCGGTGAAGACGAACACGCCCTCGCTGGTGCGGGGGTCGGTGTCCGGCGCGGTGTCCTGGATCCAGAAGCCGCGCGAGCCGGTGGTCCGTACGCCGGTGACGATGCCGGGCACCCCGGTCACCGACCGGCCCTTGAGGGGTGAGACCCGGGTGGTGCCCTGGATGTCGTGGATCCGGACGGTGCCGGGCTCGGTCGGACCGCCGGGGTCCACCGGGCCGGAGCCGCCGGACGTCTCACCGGCCGAGTTGACCGGTGTCGGCTCGCCGGCGGTGAAGTCGGCGGCGTTGTCATCGGTGTCGGCGAGGGACGCACCGCGCGCCACCGAGAAGGTGTTCGACGCTCCCGCGGCCGGGCCGCTGCCCTCCCGCACGACCGCGGAGCCGTAGCCCACGAGGTCCACGATCCGGGTGTCGGCCGCACAGTCGGCAGCCGTCTTGCAGGTCAGCGGGGTCGTGCCGGAGACGAGCGCGACGGTGCCGCCGCCCGCTGCCATCGCGATCGTGCCGGTGGTGTCCGGCGTCGGCAGCGCGACGGTGCCGCCGGTGCCCGCGGCCTGGGCGACGAGATAGCGGCCACCGGGGGCGATGGAACCGCTCAGTGCGGAAACCTGCCACAGCGATCCGGCGGACGGGGCGGCGGGCAGGTACTGGACGCTGAAACCGGACAGGTCGTAGCCGGCGGAACCGGCGTTGGCCAGCTCGATGAAGTCGCGGCTGAGTGTGGCGCCCGAATTGCCCCCACCGCCGTACACCTCGGAGATCACGGCGGTCGAGGACGGAGCCGCGAATGCGGCGGGCAGCGCGGTGGCCGAGAGTGTGACGGCGACGGCGCCGGCCAGCAGGACGGAACGGGGTCTGGATTTGTGCACGGTGAGCTGCTCCCGAAGTGTGGTGAGGGCAAAAGCTATGCGCGTAGAACCGGCTGTGACAAGACATCAGAAGTTAATTCCAGAAATCGCTCCGGCGGCCGGGAGGCGTTGCGTGCGAGCGGCGAGCGGCGAGGGGCGAGGGGCGAGCGGCGAGCGGCGTCGAGGAGCGGGGGTGTCCTCCGGCTGCCGCCGGCGGATGGTGGCCGCCCGCCGGGGGTCCGGCTCGTGAGGGGTCCCGTGGCTCCGGCTCGACGCGCAACCAAGGGGTTGCCTATGGTGGAGGAGAAGGTGGGGGAGCGAACGGGCGAGGGTGGTCCCGATGGCGGCGATGGACCCGGTATTCAGGGCGCTCGCCGATCCGAGCCGCCGGGAGATCCTCGACCGGCTCGACGCGCGGGGCGGCCAGACCGTGCGCGAGTTGGGTGCGGGCCTGGGCATGAGCCGGCAGGCGGTGAGCAAACATCTGGCGGTGCTGGAATCGGCGCTGCTGGTCACCGTCGTGCGCCGGGGGCGGGAGAAGCTGCACTACCTCGACCCGGTGCCCATCCAGGAGCTTGCCGACCGCTGGACCGGCCGGTACGGACGACACCGTCCGCCCGCACCGTCCCGCGTCGAGCAGAGTCTGGAAGGAACGGTCATGGGCAAGCCCGAGTTCGTCTACGCCATCTACATCCAGACCACCGCCGAGAATCTCTACCGGGCGCTGACCGACCCCGGGGCCATCAGGATCTACATGGGTGGATACGGCCCCGAGTCGACCTGGGAGGTCGGCGCGCCGGTTCGGTGGAAGATGGATCCGGACGGTGAGTTCGAGGAGGTCGGCCAGCGCGTCCTGGCGGCGGAGCCCGGCCGGCGGCTCTCGTACACCTGGCACACCCTGCAGCCCATGCACCGTCAGATGTTCGACTTCGCCTCGGACGAGGAGTGGGAGAAGGCCGTCCGGGAGCGGTCGAAGGTGACCTTCGACATCGAGCCCGCCGACGAGCCCGAGCTGGGTATCAGACTGACGGTCACCCACGACGGCTTCGACAGCCCGGACAGCAGGATGCTGGAGGGTGTCAGCGACGGCTGGATCGCGATCCTCTCCTCGCTCAAAACCCTTCTGGAGGGCGGGAGGTTCCTCGACGAGCCGGCCTGACTCCGCGCTGCCCCGGCGTCGGCCCCGGTGTGGCGCGTCCGCCACGGGGCCGCCGGACGAGCAGCGCCCCCCTCGGTCCCGTCCTCGACGGGGAACCTTGTCGAGGACGGGACCGAGGGGGCGAAGAGCCGCCGCGCCCGCGTCGCGGGACTCGCCCGGCGCGGGCGGCTGAGGAGCCGTCCATGGAACGGACGGCCCGTCGGACGGCCGGTGCGTTCGGCGCCGGCCGGACTCTCCTGTCGGAGGATCAGGCTCCGGGCACGCGGTCGAGGAAGCCGCTCACCGAGGCGATGCGTCCGTCCTCGGCGAGGGTCAGCACGTCCGACCCGGCGACGGGCGCCGAGCCGTCGGCGGTGGAGACCAGTTCCCAGCTGAAGCGCACGATGTCGTGGTGCCCGTCCGGGGTGCCGGTCGGCCGGAACTCGAAGCCGGGGAACTGCTGGTGGGCTCCGTTGATCGTGGCCGTGAGCTCCTCGTGGCCGCGCACGTCCGCCAGCGGGTCGGTGTAGGTGGCGCTCTCCGTGAAGGCGGCCGCCACGGCCTTCTCCAGGTCCTCGGGGGTGGCCGCGTTCCAGGCGACGAAGTAGCGCTGAACGGCGTCCTCGTATGCGGTCATCGTGCTGTCCTCTCCTCGCGTCCCGACCCCTGGGGCCGGGCTCCCGTCTGCAGGTGAGGAACACGATGTCCGATGGCGCGGAAAGCGTCGATTACCTCCGAGGTCATGGCTCGGACCTCGCAGGCGAGGTGTCACATCGCGGTGGAGCGGACACGAGGAATTGCGGTGAGCAAGGGCGCCGTTGTGCACGGGCTCCGGTCCGAAGAAGTGCCGGCGTGCTGAAGGAGGCGGTGCGTAACTCCCTCGGCGCGAGGGTGCGTCGGTGCGGCGAGGAGGCGGAGGCGGAGCCTCCTCAGATCTGGCTGTCCGGGACCACGTGCATGGCCGCTTCCTCGGCCGACGCCGCCGCTCCGTCGATCCCGACGTCCTCGGCCGCCAGGGTGTCCGGCTCGTTGATGTCCAGCTGCCGGGTGAGCCTGCCGGCGCGTACCGTACCGACCTCCCCGTCCCACAGTTCGCCGTCACCGTCGGAGAGATCGCCCAGGCCGTCGCCGGTGATCTCGGAGACCTCGGGCAGCTCCCGGGCCAGGCGGCTCTCCAGCGGCTCGCCGCTGTGCTGTTCGGCGGCCGTGGTGCCCTGGTCCTCCACCGCCCATGGCCGCTCGGGCGGGGAGTAGCCCTCGTCGAGCAGATCGGTCAGGCCCCGGTTGTCCAGGGTGTCCTCGATGTCGAGCTGCTCGGCGAGGTCGGAGGCCTCAGGCTGCTGGGGCTGGTAGACATCGTCTCCCATGTCGGCATCCTTCATGGTGTGTCCCTTCCCGGCTCCTGGGTCCCGGTCGCACATGCCGCGCACGCGAACCGGGGGAAAGGGGGCGTATCTGTGCTGTGTGCCCGATTGCCGTCGAACCGCCCGTATGGCTTCAGGATAAGTGGACCGGGCATGGGCCCGCAGCCGTGGACCGTCGGCCGGGCACGACGGGCCGGTCCGAGGCAGGATGGAAGGTGCAGGAGAACGGGGGAAGGCGCGGGCGGACCTGTCCCGCGCCGTCCGTATCGGGAGAACCGCCATGGATTACCCGGAGAGCTACCAGTTGGTATTTCAGGCGTCGGCTGTCGAGGACGACACGGTGACCGTCCGGCGTACGGAACAGTCGGGCGCGGGCGGGTATCCGATCTACGAGGACGAGACCGGAATCGTGCGTGCGGAGATCAGCGACCGCGGGGAGGTACGCATGATCGCCAGCGGCGGACACCAGGTGCTGGGCACCCCGCTGGTGGTGCGGGAGCCGACCGCCTGAATCTCGTGCGGGGGTGTGCCGTCAGCCCTCGGTCCAGCCATGGTTCTTGGCGAACTGCAGCAACCCGCCCCGGATCTGCAGAATCTGAGCACCCGTCAGTGAGGGGGCGGACTCTAGCAGGACCTCGGTCACCGCTCTGGTGTACTCGGCCGCGCCGAGGACGTCGCACAGCGTGTCGTCGTCCACGGATCCGGCGATGCCGACCGCGGCGGGCCGCGGGGGAGTCAGCGGCCTCCCGTCGGGGCCCTCGGCGAGCCGGACGGACGACGCCTTCAGCCCCCGCTCACCGTCCTCGATCTCGAACTCGACCGCCGTGCCCGTGTGCACATAGGACTCGGGGATCAGCATGTCGTTGACATGGAGGAACACGTCCTCACCGCCGTGATCGGGTGCGATGAAGCCATATCCCCGTGCGCTGTCGAACCGCACCACGCGACCGGAAACCACACCAACCCCCAAGGAAGAACCGGGCCCCTCGCCCCTCGCCACACATGGTTCGACCGGAGAATAGCCCCGCGAGGCCGGACCACGCGACCGGATCCCGGTAATCGCGGCGGGCTCACCGGAGCCCGCGTTCGGGCGGCGGCGCGGTCCCGGACGCCAGTGGGGAGCGGGCCAGTTCGACACAGCCCACCGTGATCAGGGCGATCGCGACCAGTTCGGGCAGCACCCACCACCCGGTGCGCAGCTCCTCGCCGAAGAGCGTCACCCCGTACACGACGCTGATCAGTGCGTCGCCGAGGGTCAGCGGCGGCTGGACGGCGACCAGCATCCCGGCCTGGAGGGCGTTCTGGAGAAGGAACAGCGAGCCCACTCCGGCCGCCGCGGTGGCGTACAGCTGCCAGGACGTGAGGAGTGCCGTCGCTCCGCCGCCCCCTTCGAGCCGTGCCATGGCGTCCTTCATGAGCGCGGCCGTGAGCGCGTACCCACAGGCAGCGGCGAGGCCGAGCAGCGCCCCCCGGGGGTTGCCGCGCGTGCTCAGGGCCGCACCGATCAGCACGGCCTCGAAGATGCCGGTCAGGATGAGTGCGGGCACCCAGACGGCGCCGTGCACGGACGTGCCGCCGCCGCCGGGTGCCGCCGAGGCCATGCCCAGGGCCAGCCCCAGGGTCACCGCCGCCACCGCGTACCAGAGCGACCGGGGCAGTCGGACCCGCATGACGAACCCGGCCATCAGCAGCGTGGCCGGCAGTTCGATCACGAAGATCGGCTGGACCACGGCGATCGGACCGGTGGCCAGCGCCACCGCCTGGCAGACGGCCGCGACGATCACCAGGCCGATCCCGGCGAGCCACACCCGCCGTCGCAGCAGATGCCCGATCAGCGCCAGACGCATCGCCTCGCTGTCGGGGACGGTGCGGGCGGCGCGGCGCTGGAGGACGGAGGCAGCGCCGTTGCTGAACGCGGTCAGGACGGCGAACAGGACACTGATCACCCGCCCATGATGCGGGCGGGCGGCCCGCGATCCCGGGTCCTGCGGTCCGGCGGCATGGCGGGACGCAATACCCCGGTCCCGGCCACCATGCGGACCGAAGTCGTCCGCGAGTCCACGTAGCGTGCCGTGCATGTCAGCGAAGAAGAACCCCGTCGCGCCCGCCGTGCTCTCCCCTCGCGCGCTGGGCCGCGCCACGCTGGAACGCCAGCTGCTGCTGCGCCGGGCCACGATGTCCGCGAAGGGCGCCGTCGAGCATCTCGTCGGTCTCCAGGCGCAGAACACCAGGCCGCCGTACTTCCAGCTCTTCGCCCGCCTCGACGGATTCGACCCGGCCGAGCTCGCCGGGCTGATGGAGTCCCGCGAGGCGGTGCGCATCGTCACCCTGCGCTCCACCATCCACCTGCACACCGCCGCCGACGCGCTCACCCTGCGCCCGCTGGTCCAGGCGGCGCGCGACCGGGAGCTCAGGACGTTCCGCAAGGGGCTCGTCGGAGTGGACCCGGACCGGCTCGGCGCGATCGCCAGGAAGGCCGTCGAGGAGCGGCCCCGTACCCCTCGGGAGATCCGCGAGACACTGCTCGCCGAGTGGCCCGACGCCGACCCGCAGTCCCTGGGCGTGGCCGCCCGCTGTCTGCTGCCGCTGGTCCAGGTCACCCCGCGCGGGGTGTGGGGCAGGAGCGGAGAGGTCGCGCTGACCACCGTCGAACACTGGCTCGGCAGGCCGTCCGGGCCGGTGCCCGCACCCGATGCCACCGTGCTGCGCTACCTCGGCGCCTTCGGGCCCGCCTCCGTCCGGGACATGCAGGCATGGGCCGGACTGACCCGGATGCGCGAGGTCTTCGAACGGCTGCGGCCCCGGCTCATCACCTTCCGGGACGAGAACGGCGTCGAGCTCTTCGACCTGCCCAACGCCCCGCGCCCCGACGAGGACACCCCGGCTCCGCCGCGCTTCCTGCCCGAGTTCGACAATGTGCTGCTGGGCCACGCGGACCGTTCGCGCGTGATCCCGCCGCGGTACCGGGGGCGCAACGGGAACGGCAACCAGGCGTACGGCAGCGTGCTGGTCGACGGATTCCTCGCCGCGATCTGGCGGTTCGGTGACGGGTCCGGGACGCGTTCCGATTCCGGCCGGGCGGCGGCCCTGACCGTGCAGCCGCTCGGCCGGCTGAGCCCGGCCGAGCGCGACGCCGTCACCGATGAGGCCGTACGGATGCTCGCCACCATGACGAGGGCCGGGGCGAACACGGGCACCGACGCGGACGGCTACGACATCCGGTTCGCGACGTTCGTCGACTTCGGGCCCTGAGCGGCGAACGGTGCGCGACTCCTGGTGCGACGGCCGCGGTCCGGCCGCGCGCACCCCCTACGGCAGCAGCCCCGCGCGCCGCGCCGCCACCACCGCCTCCAGACGCGTGTGCGCCCCCAATTTGCGCATCGCCGAACGCAGATACCCCTTCACGGTCTCCGGCCGCAGCCCCAGCCGCTCCGCCGCCACCGCGTTCGTCGTTCCCGCGGCCACACACGCCAGCACGTCCACCTCGCGCGGTGCCAGGTGCACCTCGCAGGGTTTCGGCGCACGGGTCCCGGCCGCCGAGGCGAGCCGCCCGCACACCGCGAGCAACTCGTCGCGCAATGCCGGGTCGATGACCTTCGGGACCAGCGCGCGCAGTTCGCGATGGGCCTCGCGGACGTCCTCCCAGGCCCCCGGCGCGGCCCTCGGGTCCGTGACCTGCTCCCGCGTCACGGCCAGAAGCTGCTGCACCTCGTCGCGCACGACCAGGGCCTGCTCCACATCACGGGCGGCGGCGACCGCCGCGTCGAACGTACGGTCCCCGAGCGTGACCGGCTCGCGCAGCGCCCCGTACAGCACGCCGCGCACCCTGCGCCGCACGACGACGGGCACCGCGACCACCGAGCGCAGCCCCTCCGCGGCGACCGCCATGTCGTACTCGTGGCTGATGTGGCGCGAGGTGCGGTAGTCGGTCACCGCGCACGGCCGGGACAGGGCGATCGACTTGCCGCCCAGCCCGCTGCCCGCCGAGATGACGAGCCCGCGCAGGGCGCCGGTCTGCGCCCCGTTCAGCTCGGCGATCCGGGCATGCCGGGCATCCGAGAGCAGCCCGCCGAAGGCGACGGGCACCCCGCTGGTCCGGCGCAGCCGCAGCAGCGCCGCTTGCATCTCCACCGCATCGACGGATTCCGGCACGCTGACGCCTTTCTGCCCGGCCCCCGGGGCCCGGCGGCCTCCCGGGCAGGACCTGAAGACCTCGGCCGGACCGGGGCCCTTGCGGCTGCACCCCCGTTCGGGGGTGGTGAGACCTCGGTCACTGTTTACATGATGTTAAGCGACCGGTCCGGTCCGCAATGAGGAGGGCACATGTCGGCAACCAGCGCGACGGAGACGTTCCGGGCCGCCCGGGACTTTCTGCTGCGGCACCGCGAGGACTACCACGCCGCCTACGAGGGCTTCCGCTGGCCGCGGACGGACCACTTCAACTGGGCGCTCGACTGGTTCGACGCCATCGCCGAGAACAACGACCGCACCGCCCTGCACATCGTGGAGGAGGACGGCGGCCGTACCGAGGTGTCCTTCGCGCGGATGTCCGCCCGCTCCAACCGGGCCGCGAACTGGCTGCGCGCCCAGGGGGTGCGGGCCGGGGACCGGATCCTCGTCATGCTCGGCAACCAGGTCGAGTTGTGGGAGACCGCCCTCGCCGCGATGAAGCTGCGTGCCGTCGTCATCCCCGCCACGCCCCTCCTCGGCCCGGTCGATCTCTGCGACCGGGTGGAACGCGGACGGGTCAGGCACGTTCTGGTGCGGGACACCGACACCGCCAAGTTCGCGGAGGTACCCGGCGACTACACCCGGATCGCCGTCGGCGCGGACGTGCCCGGCTGGCTGTCCTACACCGGCGCCGACGAGCAGCCGGAGACCTTCGCGGCGGACCGGGAGACGGACGCCGACGAGCCGCTGATGCTGTACTTCACCTCCGGCACGACCGCCAGCCCCAAGCTCGTCGAGCACACCCACGTCTCTTATCCCGTGGGCCATCTGTCGACGATGTACTGGATCGGCCTCAAGCCCGGGGACGTCCACCTCAACATCTCCTCGCCCGGCTGGGCCAAGCACGCCTGGTCCAACCTCTTCGCGCCCTGGAGCGCCGAGGCGACCGTCTTCATCTTCAACTACACCCGCTTCGACGCGGGCCGGCTGATGGCCGAGATGGACCGCTCGGGCGTCACCAGCTTCTGCGCCCCGCCCACCGTCTGGCGGATGCTGATCCAGGCCGACCTCTCCCAGCTGAAGACCCCGCCGCGCGAGGTCGTCGCGGCCGGTGAGCCGCTGAACCCGGAGGTCATCGAGACGGTGCGACGCACGTGGGGCGTCACCATCCGGGACGGCTTCGGCCAGACCGAGACCGCCGTCCAGGTCGCCAACACCCCCGGGCAGCTGCTGAAGGCCGGCTCGATGGGACGGCCCAGCCCCGGTTTCAGGGTCGAGCTCCTCGATCCGGTCACCGGCGAGCCGGGCGCGGTCGAGGGCGAGATCTCCCTCGATCTCTCCGCGCGTCCGGTGGGTCTGATGACCGGGTACCACGGCGACCCGGAGCGGACCGCCGAAGCCATGGCGGGCGGCTACTACCGCACCGGTGACATCGGCTCCCGCGACGAGGACGGTTACATCACCTACGTCGGCCGGGCCGACGACGTCTTCAAGGCGTCGGACTACAAGATCTCGCCGTTCGAGCTGGAGAGCGCCCTGCTGGAGCACGAGGCGGTGGCCGAGGCCGCGGTGGTACCGGCCCCCGATCCGGTACGGCTCGCGGTGCCGAAGGCGTACGTCGTGCTCGCGGAGGGCTGGGAGCCCGGACCCGACACGGCGAAGGTGCTGTTCGAGCACTCCCGCGCGGTCCTCGCCCCGTACAAGCGGATCCGCCGGCTGGAGTTCGCCGAGCTGCCCAAGACCGTGTCCGGCAAGATCCGCCGCATCGAGCTGCGCGAGCGCACGGCCCGCGGCACCGGCACCGAGTACGACGAGGGGGATCTGCGATGAGCGAGCTGTCCTACGCGCACGGCACCGGGACCACGGCGCTGCTCGACGACACCGTCGGACGCAATCTCGACCGCGCCGTCGCGGCGTTCGGCGAGCGTGAGGCGCTCGTCGACGTCGTGTCCGGACGACGTTGGACGTATGCCGAATTCGGCGCGGCCGTCGACGAGCTGGCCCGTGCGTTGATGGCGTCGGGGGTGGCCAAGGGGGACCGGGTCGGCATATGGGCGATCAACTGCCCCGAGTGGGTGCTGGTGCAGTACGCCACCGCCCGCGTCGGCGCCGTCATGGTCAACGTCAACCCGGCCTACCGGGCGCACGAGCTGGAGTACGTCCTGAAGCAGGCCGGGATCTCGATCCTGGTCGCCTCGCTCTCGCACCGCACCAGTGACTACCGCGCGCTGGTCGGGCAGGTCCGTGCCGACTGCCCCGCCCTGCGCGCCGTGCACTACATCGGCGACCCGAGCTGGGACGAGCTGATGGCCATGGCGGGATCGGTCACGGTCGAGCAACTCGCAGCCAGGGAAGCGGAGTTGTCCTGCGACGACCCGATCAACATCCAGTACACGTCCGGTACCACCGGCTTCCCGAAGGGCGCCACCCTCTCCCACCACAACATCCTCAACAACGGCTACTTCGTGGGGGAGTTGGTCGCCTACACCGAACAGGACCGGGTCTGTCTGCCCGTCCCCTTCTACCACTGCTTCGGCATGGTCATGGGCAACCTCGGCATCACCTCGCACGGTGCCTGCATCGTGATCCCGGCCCCGGCCTTCGAGGCCGCCGCCGTGCTCACGGCCGTGCAGCAGGAGCGCTGCACCTCGTTGTACGGCGTGCCCACCATGTTCATCGCGGAGCTGAACCTGCCCGACTTCGCCTCCTACGACCTCTCCTCGCTGCGCACCGGCATCATGGCCGGATCGCCGTGCCCGGTCGAGGTGATGAAACGGGTCGTCGCCGAGATGCACATGGACGAGGTGTCCATCTGTTACGGCATGACGGAGACCTCGCCGGTCTCCACCCAGACCCGTCGCGACGACGACCTGGAGCGCCGCACCGGTACCGTCGGCCGGGTCATGCCGCACCTCGAGGTCAAGGTCGTCGACCCGGTGACCGGCGTGACCCTGGAGCGTGGTTCGGCGGGCGAACTCTGCACCCGCGGCTACAGCGTGATGCTCGGATACTGGGAGGAGCCCGAGCGCACCGCGGAGGCGATCGACGCGGGCCGCTGGATGCACACCGGGGATCTCGCGGTGATGCGGGAGGACGGCTATGTACAGATCGTCGGCCGGATCAAGGACATGATCATCCGCGGTGGCGAGAACGTGTATCCGAGGGAGGTCGAGGAGTTCCTCCACCGGCACCCGAAGGTCGCGGATGTGCAGGTGGTGGGCGTACCGGACGACACGTACGGCGAGGAGGTCCTGGCCTGCGTCATCCCGAGGGACCCGGCGAACCCGCCGAGCCTGGAGGAGGTGAGGGACCACTGCCACGGGCAGTTGGCGCATTACAAGATCCCGCGCCGTCTGCAGATCCTGGAGACCTTCCCGATGACGGTCAGCGGGAAGGTCCGGAAGATCGAACTGCGGGAGGCCTACGGCCGCCAGGATCGGGCCGGATGAGCGAGGGGTGCGCGAGCCCGGCCCGACCCGGACGAGAGGCTCCGGGGCCGGGCGTTCACGCAGGGATTCCCCGCGGCGTCGTCAGGCGGCCTCGATGATGTCGCCGGCGACGCCCCGGGTCGCCGCCGCCCATTCGATCAGCAGTACCTCGTAGGCGGCGGACTCCACGGAGGACCAGTCCTGGCCGGCTCGCGCGTCGACCAACGCCCGTATCGCCTCGTTCGCCTGGGCGGCGGACGGGACCACGGGGCGGGTGGTGTGCGAGGGGTCGGTGGGTGGCATGTGCCGTGGAGTTAAAGCCATGCCCCTACCTTAAGGCCCGCCACCGACAACCGACCGAACATTTGTGGCCCCTGGCCCGAACGTGACCGATCGCACTCACTGTTGCCGGTCGGTTCCGCTGGGGAACGACCCGTGCGCGGCGTGCGGGATCTCGCGTCGCATGCAGACCCTGGGCCAGCGGTCCAGGCCGTGTTCGGCCTCCTCCGCCCTGATCTTCCGCAGGCCGTCGGTGAGTTCGGTGTCCATGAGCACGCGGAAGCCGAGCCGGGTGTAGTAAGGGGCGTTCCACGGCACGTGGGAGAAGGTCGTCAGCGTGAGCGCCTCCAGTCGTCGGCCGGCGGCCCACTCGGCGAGGTGGTCGATGAGTGTGCTGCCCAGGCCGCGTCGTGCGGCGGAGGGGTGGACGGACACCTGCTCGATGTGGGCCGCGCCCTCGACCGGGTCGGCGATCAGATAGCCGACCGGGCGGTCACCGGCGTCCGCGGCCACCCAGGCGCGACCGGCCCGGCGGTAGTCGTCCAGCAGGTCGAGCGCCGGCGGGTCGTCGTCCGCGATGGCGGACATGCCGAGCGCGCGGAACGGTTCACCGGCGGCACGCTCGATGTCCTGCAGCAGTGGAAGATCGGAGCGGCGGGCGGTACGGATGCGCATGCGGCAAGTATGGCGCTCCCGGAAGGTGTGGACCGACCGGCGCATGGCGTGGTGCGCCGGGTGCCGGCCGGTCTCAGGCGCCGGTGCTGATCAGTTCGTCCGCCGGGCTGTTGACCGGGTGAGGCGTTCCCGCGGGGTCCAGCACGAAGAGCGGCATGCCGAGGCCGTCCGCGCGTGCCCGGGCGTCCTGCGCGTACCCCGCGAGTGAGAAGAACACGCTGGTGGCGGACGCGGTGAGCGCGTTCAGCCAGAGGCACTCGACATCGCGCAGGGCGGTCGGGAGGGGGACGGTGTCGACCTGGACGATCAGCCCGGTGGCCCGCAGATCGATCCGGACCGGGGAACGGTCCGCGGGCCGCAGGACGTCGTGGTAGCCCAGCCACTTCAGATACCGGGCGGCGCTCGCGACCGCCTCGTGCGCCGTACGCACGGGCAGGGGCCGGAACGCCGGCCGGGGCGGCGGTGCCGTACGCGGCGGCGGAATGTGTGCGGGCCGGTCGGGCCGGGACCGGGCGGCGCCGTCGTCCTCGGCCGCCGGGCGCACCGGTATCCGCAGCACCGCCCCGCACGGGCAGCACAGCTCCGGCTGCGGCCACTGGTCGTGGCGCCCGCAGGTACGACAGCGCACCGTCACCCAGTCGTCGATCCAGGTGCGGTGCGTGATCGGTGCGACCGAAGCGCCGTGCAGCAGGGGCGGTGAGGTCGGCGCGCCGCACGGGCAGGGGTAGACCGGCGGGCTGTACGTGTGGTCGCGGCGGCAGGCCGGGCAGCGTACCGGCACCGACTCCACCATGATCTCCCTCCGGCCCGCGCGACCCGGCGACCGGGCACCTCGGCACACCGGAACGCGCCGACGGCGACCGATACGGGCCGGCTCCGCTCCGTCCCCCCATGGTCCACCAGGAGCAAGGCCCCCGGGAGTGACTTGGCCGACTTCGCGACCCCGGGCGCGCAGGGGTTCCCGCCCGCGCGGACTCCCTTGACGGTCGCCCGGCCGCGCTTTAGATTTACTTCCGTATAACAGAATCAAATTTCCGTAATGCGGAATTGGTGCTCTCAGGTGGCGCGACAGAGCCCGAATCCACCAGGTCCGAGCAGGAGCACTCAATGCCTCGAATGACCGCTGCCCGAGCGGCAGTTGAGATCCTCAAGCGTGAAGGCGTCAGCAACGCCTTCGGTGTGCCGGGCGCGGCGATCAACCCCTTCTACGCGGCCCTCAAGGCCTCCGGCGGGGTTCATCACACGCTCGCCCGCCACGTCGAGGGCGCCTCCCACATGGCGGAGGGCTACACCCGCGCGCGTCCGGGCAACATCGGCGTCTGCATCGGCACGTCCGGACCGGCCGGCACCGACATGATCACCGGCCTCTACTCCGCCATCGCCGACTCCATCCCGATCCTGTGCATCACCGGCCAGGCCCCGACCGCCGTGCTCCACAAGGAGGACTTCCAGGCGGTCGACATCGCCTCCATCGCGGCGCCCGTCACCAAGGCCGCGACGACCGTCCTCGAAGCCGCCCAGGTCCCGGGCGTCTTCCAGCGGGCCTTCCATCTGATGCGCACGGGCCGTCCCGGCCCGGTCCTGATCGACCTGCCCATCGACGTCCAGCTCACCGAGATCGAGTTCGACCCCGACCTGTACGAGCCGCTGCCGGTGCACAAGCCCGCGGCGACCCGCAAGCAGATCGAGCGCGCGGTGGAGATGCTGAACGCATCCGAGCGTCCGCTGCTTGTCGCGGGCGGCGGCGTCATCAACGCCGACGCGTCCGAACTCCTCGTGGAATTCGCCGAACTGACCGGAGTTCCGGTCGTCCCGACCCTGATGGGCTGGGGCGTCATCGCGGACGACCACGGACTGAACGCGGGCATGGTCGGCCTGCAGACCTCGCACCGCTACGGCAACGCGAACTTCCTGGAGTCCGATTTCGTCCTCGGCATCGGCAACCGCTGGGCCAACCGCCACACCGGCAAGCTCGACGTCTACACCCGGGGCCGCACCTTCGTCCACGTGGACATCGAGCCCACCCAGCTCGGCAAGATCTTCGCGCCCGATCTCGGTATCGCCTCCGATGCCAAGGCCGCGCTGGAGCTGTTCGTCGAGGTGGCGCGCGAGCTCAAGGCGGCCGGACGGCTCAAGGACCGCTCGGAGTGGGCCGCTTCCACCCAGGAACGCCGGGCCACGCTGCAGCGCCGCACGCACTTCGACAACGTGCCCCTGAAGCCGCAGCGGGTGTACGAGGAGATGAACCGCGCCTTCGGTCCCGAGACCCGGTACGTCACCACGATCGGTCTCTCCCAGATCGCCGGTGCGCAGATGCTGCACGTCTACCGGCCGCGCCACTGGATCAACTGCGGCCAGGCGGGGCCGCTCGGCTGGACCATCCCGGCCGCTCTCGGCGTCGCCACCGCGGACCCGGACGGCTCCGTCGTCGCGCTCTCCGGCGACTACGACTTCCAGTTCATGCTGGAGGAACTGGCTGTCGGCGCGCAGCACCGGATCCCGTACGTCCATGTCCTGGTGAACAACTCCTACCTGGGGCTGATCCGCCAGGCGCAGCGCAATTTCGACATCGACTTCCAGGTCAACCTGGAGTTCGAGAACCTCAACTCGCCGGAGCTCGGTGTCTACGGCGTCGACCACGTCAAGGTCGTCGAGGGCCTGGGCTGCAAGGCCATCCGCGTCACCGAGCCGGACCAGCTGCTCCCGGCCTTCGAGGAGGCGAAGAAGCTGGCCGCGGAGTTCCGCGTGCCGGTGGTGGTCGAGGCGATCCTGGAGCGTGTGACGAACATCGCGATGAGCGGTACGGACATCGCGTCCGTCAACGAGTTCGAGGACATCGCGACGGAGCCGTCCCACGCCCCGACCGCGATCCGCCCGCTCGCGGCCTCCTGACCGCACGCCGGTCCGTTCGTGGCCCCCGCCCCCGGGACTCGGGGACGGGGGCCACAGGCATGGAACCCGGCGCGTCGGCCGGCGTGCGGGAACGGAACCCGTTGCGGGCGGGGACCGGCGGGCCGGACGGGGGCCGGGAAGCGAACGGGCGCGCGGAGCCCGGGGCCGGGACGTGGACGGGCGCGCGGAGCCCGGGACCGGGGCGTGGACGGGCGTGCGGAGCCCGGGGTCGGGACGTGGACGGGCGTGCGGAGTCCGGGGTCGGGACGCGGAGCAGCGCGCGTGGCCGACGGATCGGAACACGAGGAAGGGCGCGGAGTACGGGACCGTATCCGTACTCCGCGCCCTGACACGGGTGGAGCGAAACAGGGGTCGCGGCGGCGGCGATCGGGCCGGAGGGCCTCGTCTCCTTCAGGTCAGGAGGCGGAGCATCCCTGCCCTCACCACCGCACTGGCATCGCACGGCCGCCGCGACCTCGTCCTGCCCGCGCCGCACGAGACCCCTCATCCAGGTGCGCGGCGCGAGCAGGGCTCGGTGGGAGGCTCAGTCCTCGCGCAGGGCGCGGACGGCCTCCTCCACGCGCTTGCCGTAGTCGGCGTCGGCGGCGTGGAAGTGGGCGAGGTTCTTCTCGATCACGTCGTCGCGGGTCACCTGGGACAGTCCCCCGGCGATGTTGGCGACCAGCCGGCCCTTCTCGTCCTCGGACATCAGCCGGTACAGCTCACCGGCCTGGAAGAAGTCGTCGTCCTTGGTGTGGGCGGGCGCCGCGTGGGTGCCGGTCCAGCCGTGGATCGCGAGCGGGGCGGAGAGCGCCGCGTCGGTCTGGGCGGGGCCCGCATAGGAGTTGGGCTCGTAGTTCTTGTCGTGGCGCTTGCCGTTGCGCGTGGCGTGCAGCCCGTCCCGGCCGTAGTTGTCGACGACCGCGGTGCGCGGCGCGTTCACCGGGAGCTGGGTGTGGTTGACGCCCAGCCGGTAGCGGTGTGCGTCCGCGTAGGCGAACAGCCGGCCCTGGAGCATCTTGTCCGGGGACGGGCCGATGCCGGGCACGAAGTTGTTCGGGGAGAACGCGGCCTGCTCGACCTCGGCGAAGACGTTGTCCGGGTTGCGGTCGAGGACCAGTCGGCCCACCCGCTGCAGCGGGTAGTCCGCGTGCGGCCACACCTTGGTCAGGTCGAACGGGTTGAAGCGGTAGTCGGCAGCCTCGGCGGCCGGCATGACCTGCACGTACAGGGTCCAGGACGGGTTCACCCCGCGCTCGATGGCCTGCAGCAGGTCCGTCTGGTGCGAGTTGCCGTCCTTGCCCGCGAGTTCGGCGGCCTGCTCGCTGGAGAGGGAGCGCACGCCCTGGTTCGTCTTGAAGTGGTACTTGACGAAGAACGCCTCGCCCTCGGCGTTCGTCCACTGGTACGTGTGCGAGCCGTAGCCGTTCATGTGGCGGTACGAGGCGGGGATTCCCCGGTCACCCATCAGCCAGGTGACCTGGTGCGTGGCCTCGGGGGCGTGGGCCCAGAAGTCCCAGACGTTGTCCGGCTCCTGACGGCCCGTGAACGGGTCGCGCTTCTGCGAGTGGATGAAGTCGGGGAACTTGATCGGGTCCTTGATGAAGAACACCGGGGTGTTGTTGCCGACCAGGTCGTAATTGCCCTCGTCCGTGTAGAACTTGAGGGCGAAGCCGCGCGGGTCGCGCACCGCGTCCGCGCCGCCCAGGGAGTCGGCGACGGTCGAGAACCGGATGAACGTCTCGGTGCGCTTGCCCACCGCGGAGAGGAAGTCGGCGCGGGTGAAGGCCGTGATGTCGTCGGTCACTTCGAAGTAGCCGTACGCGCCGGAACCGCGGGCGTGGACCACGCGCTCCGGAATGCGCTCCCGGTTGAAGCGCGCCAGCTTCTCCAGGAGGTGCTGGTCCTGGAGGAGGATCGGGCCACCGACGCCGGCGGTGGCGGAGTTCTGATTGTCGGCGACCGGGGCGCCTGACTCGGTCGTAAGCACACGCTGCGTCATGGTGTCGGGGCGACCTTCCGTACGGGAGCTGCTGAGCTGCTGAACTGCGACGGTTCAGGGCTCCAGGAGCGTAGGTACGCCCCGAACCCGACGTCAACAGTTTGTTGAAAATGGGGTTGGGTGTTCCGGATGGCGCCGACGCCTGGGCGCGACAGGACAGGTGTCAGCGCCGGCGCCATCCGGAAGTCTCTGGTCGCCGGGCCCGGCAGGGCCCGGCCGGTCAGGCCTGGACCGGCCGACCCGACAGGCGCTCGACCGAGCGCAGCAGCGCCGAGTGGTCCAGGCCGCCGTCGCCCTGGGCGCGCAGCGAGGCGACCAGCTGGGCGACCACGGCGCCGACGGGCAGCGCGGCGCCGACGTTGCGGGCGGCGTCCGTGACGATGCCCATGTCCTTGTGGTGCAGGTCGATCCGGAAGCCCGGGGCGAAGTCCCGCTTCAGGAAGTTGTCCTTCTTGCGGGTCAGGACCGTCGAACCGGCCAGGCCGCCGTTGAGGACGTCCAGTGCGGCGGCGAGGTCGACCCCGGACTTCTCCAGGAAGACGACCGCCTCGGCGCACGCCTGGATGTTGACCGCGACGATCAGCTGATTGGCGGCCTTCACCGTCTGGCCGGAGCCGTGCGGACCGCACAGCACGATGGTCCTGCCGAGCGCGCGGAGGATCGGCTGCGCCGCGTCGAAGTCGGTCTGCTCGCCGCCGACCATGATCGACAGCACGGCCTCGATCGCGCCGGCCTCACCGCCGGAGACCGGGGCGTCCAGCACCCGGATGCCCTTGTCCTTCGCGTTCTTCGCCAGGTCCACGGAGGTCTGCGGCGTGATCGACGACATGTCGATCAGCAGCGCCCCGCGCTTCGCGTTCTCCAGGATGCCGCCGGGGCCGTACGCGATGGCCTCGACCTGCGGGGAGGCGGGCACCATCGTGATGACGACATCGGCGTCCCGGACCGCCTCGGCGATCGAGCCCGCGCCCGTGCCGCCGGCCGCGACCAGCCGGTCGATCTTGTCCTGCTCCAGGGTGTGGCCGGTGACGTCGTAGCCGGCCTTGATCAGGTTCTCGGACATGGGGGAGCCCATGATGCCGAGTCCGATCCACGCAACCTTGGGGAGGTTGTTGCTCATGAGGGTGCCTTCCGATAAGCGTGTGTACGAGGGGGAGTTCGCCGCCCTCAGCGGGCGGCCCGCGCGGAGACCGGGAGCCACTCGAATGCCTCGGCGCTCGGCCGGTCGCCCGGCTTGTACTCCAGGCCGACCCAGCCGTCGTAGCCGGCCTTCGTCAGCTCGTCGAGGAGCTGCTCCAGCGGGAGCGAGCCGGTGCCGGGCGCGCCGCGCCCCGGGTTGTCGGCGATCTGGACGTGGCCGGTCCGGTCGGCGTATGCCGTGATGACCCGGCCGAGATCCTCGCCGTTCATCGACAGGTGGTACAGGTCGAGCAGGAACTTCGCGTTCCCGAGCCCCGTCGCCGCGTTGACCTTGTCGACGACCTCGATGCCGGCGGGCGCGCTGACCAGGGGGTAGCGCGGCGATTCCGGCTTGTTGAGGGTCTCGATCAGCAGGATCGCCCCGATCCGGTCGGCCGCGCGGGCGGCGACGACCAGGTTCTCCAGGGCGAGTTCGTCCTGCGTGGCCGGGTCCACGCCGTCGACGCGGTTGCCGTAGAGCGCGTTGAGCGCCTTGCAGCCGACCGAGGCGGCGAAGTCGGCCGCCACCTCGATGTTGGCGCGGAAGCGGTCCGACTCCGTGCCGGGCACGGAGAGCGCGCCGCGGTCGGGGCCGGGCAGCTGCCCGGCGTAGAAGTTCAGTCCCACCAACTGCGTGCCCGCGTCGTCGAGCGCCTTCTTGAGGGCGTCGAGCTCGGCCTGCGGCGGAGTGGGGGTCTCGATCCAGGGCCACCACAGCTCGACCGCCGTGAAGCCCGCCGCGGCGGCGGCCGCGGGACGCTCCAGGAGCGGGAGTTCCGTGAAGAGGATCGAGAGGTTCACATCGAAGCGCTGGTCCGGGTAGCCCATGAGGGTTCGGCGCTCCTTCCGTATTGCGGAAGTTAGTTTCTACAAAACGGAAGATTGCCTGGCCTTGAGAGGCCTGTCAAGGGGGTGCCCGGAATTCGGGCCGGGTGACTTCGTGCGGGTTCTGCGAGGTGAGGCCGGAATTGCGCCGGTTGCCGACGGGGTCCGGGGCGGGTCAGGGTGGCAGGTGCGTCCGATGCAGCCGACCCCCCACACGAGGTACCTCGCATGAACCACGACACCAGCCGACGCGCCGTCCTCGGAGCCCTGGTCGCGGGTGCCGCCCTGTCCGTGGCCCCCGCCCCGCCCGGTTCCTCCAGGCCCCCGGAGGCCGCGCCGGACCCCGCGCCCGCGGTCGGTCCGCGCCCGGGTGCCGCCCGGCAGCTGCTGCTCGGCACGTACACCTCGGCCGAGGGCGGGGGCGGGGGGATCGGCACTGCCTCGTACGACGCCACCACCGGGGCGGTCTCCGCCGGCCCCGTGATCACCGGTGTCGACAACCCCTCCTACCTGGCGATGCACCCCTCCGGAACCACCGTCTACGCGGTCGACGAGCAGGAACGGGGCGGGGTGACGGCCGTCGCCCTGTCGCCGGACGGCGGCCATCGGGTGCTCGGAACCCGCGGTACGGGCGGAGCGGGCCCCACCCACCTCTCCGTCCACCCCGCGGGAAGATGGCTGCTCACCGCGAACTACACCTCCGGCAGCGTCGCGGTGCACCCCATCGGGGACGACGGCTCGCTGGGGGAGCGCACGGACCTGGTCGCCCACACGGCGCCACCGCCCGGCCCCGGCCAGGACGGGCCGCACGCCCACCAGATCGTCACCACCCCCGACGGCGGCCACGTCCTCGCCGTGGACCTCGGCAACGACGCCGTGTACACGTACCGGCTGGACGAGGAGCGCGGCACGCTCTCCCAGGTCTCCTGTGCGGCCCTGCGCCCCGGAGCCGGGCCGCGGCACCTCACGTTCCACCCGGGTGGCCGCTACGCCTACCTGGCCTGCGAGGTCGACAACACCGCCGTCGTCTGCGGGTACGACCCGGCCACCGGCACCCTGTCCCCAGGTGCCCCGCAGTCCACCGGGACCGGTGCCGGTACCAGCTATCCGGCGCAGTTCCTGGTCACCGGCGACGGCCGGTTCGCCTACCTGGCCAATCGGGGGCACAACAGTCTGACGCGCTACGCCGTCGAGGACGACGCGGCCGCGCTGCGACTGCTCGGCACCGTGCCGGTGGGCGGCGACTTCCCCCGGCAGATCGCCTTCTCGCCGGACGGAGGGCTGCTCTTCGCGGCCAACCAGAGGTCGAGCACGGTGACGGTCTTCCGGGTCGGCGCGAAGGACGGGAAGCTGACCCGCGCCGGTGGCGCCTTCCCCGCCCCGGTGGCGGTCTGTGTGCTGCCGTACCCGGGGGCGGGCCCGTCCCGCGGCTGAGGCGCATCGTCGCCGGACGCCGTCCGTTAGGGTCGGCCGCGAGTCGTGGCCTCGCGGAGGCACGGCGAGAACATGAGGGAGGCACAGTGCGCTTGAGAGTGGAGTTCACCACCGAGCCCTTCGATCTCGACGAGGCGCCCGCCCACGCGGTCGTGGCCCGCGAGGTCATCCAGTCGGCCGACCTGGATGCCGTGGACGTCGGCCCCTTCGGCAACACGGCGGAGGGCGGCGCGGACCAGGTGCTCACCGCGGTGGACTCCCTGCTGCGCAGCGCGCTGGCATCGGGTGCCACCCGGGTGTCGCTCCAGGTCAACGTCATCGGGGAGGAGGCGAAGTGACCGAACCGGCGGACCACCCCCTCGTCGCCGCGGTCAAGCCGCTCGTCGACGCCATGGGCGCCGAGCTGCTCGGGCCCGACCAGGCGCAGACCGACGACATCGTGCTGGCCTGGGAGGGCGAGGACGTCATAGCCGTCCGGCTGCCCCAGCTCTCGGAATCGCTCGACCACATCCTGGCCGCCATGGAACGCCGGCTCGGCATGCCGCTCGCCGAGCTCGACCGCAAGACCAAACAGTCGGTGGTGCGGACTCTGGAGGCACGCGGTGCCTTCTCCGTGCGGCACGGCGTGGAGACCGTCGCGGGTGCGCTGGGGGTCAGCCGCTTCACCGTCTACAACTACCTCAACAGGGAAAATGCCGCCAAAGGCCAGTAGTTGAGGCCGTAGGTGAGCGAAGGCGGTGGAAGCTCGCCGGAGCCGCCGTCCGGATCACCGGGCGGCGGCTTTTTGTATTCGCGTAATTTCAACAAAGTGTTGACGTGGTGTTGCGGAGGGCGTTAGCTATCCGCAGCCCGACCGACGCGACGCGAAGTACGCACAGCGAAAACAGCCACGGAGGTTCCCGTGACTTCGAGCTCCACACCGGGCCTCGCCCGGTTCAACACCCTGGCGGACGACGAGGCCACCACCGCGTTGCACGAGGTGTGTGCCAGTGCGGCGTGGGGGAGAGCGATCCTCTCCCGGCGCCCGTACGCCACCGCGGAAGCCCTTCTCTCGGCCAGTGACGCCGCCACGGCCGCACTGACCCCGGAAGATCTGGCCGACGCGATGGCCGGCCACCCGCCCATCGGCCGCCCGAAGCCCGGAGACCCGACCTCCTCCCGTGAACAGCGGGGGATGGCCGGTGCCACCGAGGAACTCAAGGCCGAGATGCTCGAACTGAACCTGGCCTACCAGGAACGGTTCGGACACGTCTTCCTGATCTGTGCCACCGGAGCCACCGGTGAGCAGATGCGCGACGCGGTGAAGTCCCGGATCGGGAACTCGCCCGAGCAGGAGCGCGGACACGTGCGCACCGAACTCGGGAAGATCAACCGAATCCGGCTGACCCGTCTCGTGGAAGAGGACAAGGAACGATGAGTACCGAAACCACCGCATCGGTGTCCACGCACATCCTGGACACCAGCGTCGGACGCCCCGCCGAGGGCGTCGCCATCACGCTCGCGGCCCGCTCGGGCCGCGAAGCCGAGTGGGTGACGCTCGGTGGCTCCGCGACCGACGCGGACGGGCGTTGCAAGGACCTGCCGGCCCTGCCGGAAGGCACCACCCACGTGCGGCTCGACTTCGAGGTCGAGACGTACTTCTCCAAGAAGCAAGCCGAGGCGCAGCAGGACGCCCCCCGCGTAAGGGACAGCGGTGCGTTCTTCCCGGAGGTGGCGATCACTTTCGCCGTCGAGCCGGGCGAGCACTATCACGTACCGCTGCTGCTCAACCCGTTCGGCTACTCCGTTTACCGAGGGAGCTAGCAGACATGCCCACGATTCTCGGCCAGAACCAGTACGGCAAAGCAGAGAACCGCGTCGTCAGGATCACGCGGGACGGCGACACCCACCACATCAAGGACCTGAACGTCTCGGTCGCCCTCTCCGGCGACATGGACGACGTGCACTACTCCGGCTCGAACGCCAACGTCCTGCCGACGGACACCACCAAGAACACGGTGTTCGCGTTCGCCAAGGAGTACGGCATCGAGTCCGCCGAGCAGTTCGGCATCCACCTCGCCCGTCACTTCGTGACGTCGCAGGAGCCGATCAAGGTCGCGCGCATCCGGATCCAGGAGTACTCCTGGGAGCGCATCGCCACCTCGGACAACAACTCCAGGTTCATCGGCTCGGACGAGGTCAACCACTCCTTCGCCCGCAAGGGACAGGAACTGCGCACCACGCAGATCACCTTCGACGGCGAGAAGTGGCAGGTCGTCTCCGGCCTCAAGGACCTCACGGTCATGAACTCCACCAACTCGGAGTTCTGGGGCTATGTCAAGGACAAGTACACGACGCTGAAGGAGGCGTACGACCGCATCCTGTGCACCGACGTCTCCACCGTCTGGCGCTACAACTGGACCAGCGACGCCGACCGGATGCCCAACTGGGAGAAGTCGTACGAGCAGGCCAAGAAGCACATCCTGCAGGCCTTCGCCGAGACGTACTCCCTCTCGCTGCAGCAGACCCTCTACCAGATGGGTTCGCGCGTCATCAACAGCCGCAGCGAGATCGACGAGATCCGCTTCTCACTGCCGAACAACCACCACTTCCTCGTGGATCTGGAGCCGTTCGGGCTCAAGAACGACAACGAGGTCTACTTCGCGGCGGACCGCCCGTACGGCCTGATCGAGGCCACCGTCCTCCGGGACGGTGTCGAGCCGCAGATCCCGGTCGACATGACCAACCTCTGACGCGGCGCTGAGCCCGTCCCCGCCCGCACGCAGCCGGGCGGGGACCGGCCGGACCGGAGGGAAATCCCATGGCACAGCCTGCACTCGGGCCGGCAGAAGCAGAAGGCCCGTGTCCCACCCCACCGGAGACCTCGGTCCACCCGGTGGACGAAAAGCTCCGCCCCTCGCGGCTCGTCCCCGCCGCGCTCCAGCACATCGCCGCCATGTACGCGGGCGTCGTCACCCCTCCGCTCATCATCGGCCAGGCCGTCGGCCTCGACACCGCGGGCATGACCCGCTTGATCGCGGCGAGCCTCCTGATCGCCGGTTGCGCCACCATCCTGCAGACCCTCGGCATCGGCGGTTTCGCGGGGAACCGGCTGCCGTTCGTCAACGCCGCGTCCTCCGCCGGAATCGCCCCGATGCTCGCCATCGCCGAGACCAGTGCGCCGGGCCACCAACTCCCCGCGATCTACGGGGCGGTGCTCGTCGCCGGAGGCTTCTGCCTGGCCGTCGGACCGTTCTTCGGCCGGCTGCTGCGCTTCTTCCCTCCGCTGGTCACCGGCGTCGTCATCACCCTCATCGGTGTCACCCTGATGCCCGTACCGGTCTCCTGGGCCCAGGGGGGCGACAGGAGCGCCACCGACTTCGGTGCGATGAAGTACCTCGCGCTTGCCGCCTTCACTCTCGTCGTCATTCTGCTGATCCAGCGGTTCGGACGCGGATTCCTCAAGCAAATCGCCCTGCTCGTGGGTCTGTTGATCGGCACCCTGGCCGCGATTCCGTTCGGGCTCGCCGACTTCTCCGCGCTGAAGTCCGCACCGGTCGCCGCGCTGCCCACGCCCTTCGCGTTCGGTGCCCCGGAGTTCCGGCCCGCCGCGATCCTCTCGCTCTGCATCGTCATGCTCGTCCTGATGACCGAGTCGTCCGCCGGGATGCTGGCGCTCGGTGAGATCTGCGACCGGCGCACCGACGGCCGGACCATCACCCGCGGACTGCGCACCGACGGCATCGCCACCCTGCTCGGCCCGGTCTTCGGTGGCTTCCCGACCAGCGCGTTCGCGCAGAACGTCGGCGTGGTGTCCCTGACGAAGGTGCGCAGCCGGTACGTCGTCGCGGCGGCGGGCGGAGCGCTGCTCGTCCTGGGTGCCTTCCCGGTGCTCGGTGCGGTCGTCTCGCTCGTGCCGATGCCCGTGCTCGGCGGCGCCGGCATCGTCCTGTTCGGCTCGATCGCGGTGAGCGGCATCCGTACGCTCTCCGAGGCCGGCCTCGACGACAGCTCCAACATCATCCTGGTCGCCGTGGCGCTCGGCGCGGGCATCATCCCGCTCGCCGCGCCCGGCTTCTACGCGGGATTCCCGTCCTGGGCGCAGACCGTGCTGGGCTCCGGAATCAGCGCCGGCGCGCTCGTCGCGGTCCTGCTCAACCTGTTCTTCCACCATCTCGGCACCCACGGCCGCCAGGCCGTGGCACTCAAATCCTCCTAGGGTCCTGCCGTGCCCGCATCGCCGGAAAAGAGAAGGAAGCGCCATGGCAGCATCGGCAGCTCATGAGTACGTGGAACGCATCGTCATCGAGAACTGTTCGATCGCGACCGTCGACGCCGACGACACCGAGTACGCCTCGGGGCATGCCGTCGTCGCGGGCAACCGCATCGAGTCCATCGGTGCGGGCCGGGCGCCCGAGGGCCTGGAGAACGTCGTACGCCGCGTCGACGGCACCGGACACCTGGTCACGCCGGGCCTGGTCAACACCCATCACCACTTCTACCAGTGGATCACCCGCGGTCTGGCCACCGACCACAATCTCTTCGACTGGCTGGTCGCGCTGTACCCGACGTGGGCGCGCATCGACGAGCCGATGGTCCGCGCCGCCGCGCAGGGCTCCCTCGCCATGATGGCCCGCGGCGGTGTCACCACCGCCATGGACCACCACTACGTCTACCCGCAGGGCTCCGGCGACCTGTCCGGCGCCATCATCGGGGCCGCCCGCGACATGGGGGTACGGTTCACCCTCGCCCGGGGCTCCATGGACCGCAGCGTGAAGGACGGCGGGCTGCCGCCGGACTTCGCCGTCGAGACGCTCGACGGTGCGCTCGCCGGCACCGAGGCGACCATCGACGCACACCACGACGCCTCCTTCGACTCGATGACCCAGGTCGCCGCCGCGCCCTGCTCGCCGTTCTCCATTTCCACCGAACTCCTGCGACAGGGAGCCGAGTTGGCCCGTCGCAAGGGAGTGCGCATGCACACCCACGGTTCGGAGACCGTGGAGGAGGAGAAGTTCTGCCACGAGCTGTTCGGGATGGGCCCGACCGACTACTTCGAGTCGACCGGCTGGCTCGGCGAGGACGTGTGGATGGCGCACTGCGTCCATATGAACGACTCCGACATCGCCGCCTTCGCCCGCACCGGAACCGGCGTCGCGCACTGCCCCTCGTCCAACGCCCGGCTCGCCGCGGGCATCGCCCGGGTGCCCGACATGCTCGCCGCGGGGGTCCCGGTCGGCCTGGGCGTCGACGGCACCGCCTCCAACGAGTCCGGCGAACTCCACACCGAACTGCGCAACGCCCTCCTCATCAACCGCCTCGGCGCCCACCGCGAGAAGGCGCTGAACGCCCGCCAGGCCCTGCGCCTGGGAACGTACGGCGGCGCCCAGGTACTGGGCCGCGCCGACCAGATCGGCTCCCTGGAGCCCGGCAAGCTCGCCGACCTGGTGCTCTGGAAGCTGGACACCCTCGCCCACGCCTCCATCGCCGACCCGGTGACCGCGCTCGTCTTCGGCGCCGCGGCCCCCGTGACCCTCTCGCTCGTCAACGGCAAGCCGGTCGTCGAGAACAACCACCTCATCACCGCGGACGAGGACGCCATCGCCCGCGCCACCCGCGATGAGGCCCGCCGCCTCGCGCAGATCGCCGCCGGAGCCTGACCCTCCGGAGCACCCCCGATACCGGTCGGCCGAGGGGGACGGCCCTCGGCCGGCCGCCGTGGACCCGAGCGGGGTCCACGGCAGCCGGTGCAGGGGGCGCGTGCTCGCATGCACGCGCCCCTCGTACCGGTGAAGAAAGCTGCCGCACCAGCTGCACGACCTGCCGCTCCTGCACCAACGCACCACTTGCACCACCTCCCTGACACCCACGTCACCGCAGACGTGTAACCGACCGGAGGAACCGCCGTGGCAGCTACGCCCAGGTTTCACAACGACGCAGTCGCAGAACCCGACTCCGACCCCCCGCACGACCCCCTCGTCGAACCGGCCCCGGTCGACCGGAAACACCCGGTCGACGAAACGCTCCCGCCACTGAAGATGTTCACCAGCGGCCTCCAGCACGTGGCCGCGATGTACGCGGGTGTGGTGGCCCCGCCGATGATCGTGGGCCCCGCCGTGGGACTCACCCCCAAGGAGACCGCCTTCCTGATGGGGGCGAGCCTCTTCACCGCCGGTCTGGCCACCCTGCTCCAGACACTCGGCATCTGGCGCATCGGCGCCCGGCTGCCGTTCGTCAACGGGGTCTCCTTCGCCGGGGTCACCCCGATGGTGGCGATCGGAAAGGACCGCGGGCACGACGGCATCGCCGTCATCTTCGGCGCGATCATCGTCGCCGGGCTGCTCGGCTTCCTGCTCGCCCCGTACTTCTGCAAGCTGGTCCGCTTCTTCCCGCCCGTCGTCACCGGCACCGTGATCACCCTGATCGGCGTCTCGCTGCTGCCGGTCGCCTTCAACTGGTCGCAGGGCGGCAACGCCAGGGCCGACGACTACGGTTCGACGACCAACATCACCATGGCGGCGGTCACACTGGTGATCGTGCTCGCCCTGCGCAAACTGCTGCGCGGCTTCCTCCAGCAGATCGCCATCCTGCTCGGACTGGTCGCCGGCACGTTGATCGCGATACCGGTCGGCATCACCGACTTCGGCGCCATCAAGGACGCCGACCTGCTCGGCTTCCCGACGCCGTTCCACTTCGGGGCACCGCAGTTCGAGGTCGCCGCGATCGTCTCGATGTGCATCGTGATGCTGGTCTGCATGACCGAGTCCACCGCCGACATGCTGGCTCTCGGCCGGATCGTGGGCCGTCCGGCGGACGAGCGGACCATCGAGGGCGGCCTGCGGGCCGACACCCTGGGCAGTGCCGTCAGCCCGCTCTTCAACGGCTTCATGTGCAGCGCGTTCGCCCAGAACATCGGGCTGGTCGCGATGACCAAGGTCCGCAGCCGCTTTGTGGTGGCAGCGGGCGGCGGCATCCTGATCGTGCTCGGGCTGGTCCCGGTCGCCGCGTCCGTCATCGCGCTCGTCCCGCTGCCCGTCCTCGGTGGCGCGGGCATCGTGCTCTTCGGCTCGGTCGCCGCGAGCGGCATCCAGACGCTGGCGACCGCCGCGCTGGAGAAGGGTGAGAACGCGCTGATCGTGGCGGCGGCCGTGGGCGTCGGGCTGATCCCGATCGCCGCGCCGGACTTCTACCACGCGTTCCCGAAGGATCTGCTCGTCGTGCTGGACTCCGGGATATCCACCGGGTGCGTCGTGGCGATCGTGCTGAACCTGGCCTTCAACCACCTCGGCCGGGGGGCGGATCAGGAACGGTCGGAGCCGGAGACGGAGACGAATCGGGCGGCCCCGGCCCCGGTGGCCGCACACTGACGGGAAGAGTCCCGTCCGGCACGGCACCGTGGCACGTACGGCGACCCTCGGGGGTGCTGCCGTACGCGCCACGGCCGTGCCCGGGGTGCGTCAGCCGATGTGGAAGCTGTCGCCGTACACCTTCCAGTCGAGCGGCGGGGTCAGGTTCAGGTTGCCCTTCTTCAGGAAGACCCGCTGGGCGGTGTCCACCCGGCTGGTGTCCGAGTGGGCCTCCTCCTGCCGCATCGCCCAGACCCTGGCGTCCAGGAAGGCGTTGAGGTACGTCACCTCGTTGCCGCCCTGGGCCGGCGGCTTCGCCTTGGCGAGGGCCCGCTTGCGGATGGAGCCGAAGCTGGTGCTGTCGCCGCCGTCACCGTGCATGACGATGGCGTCGTAGTACGCGAACTGGCCCAGTGTGCCGATGCCGTCCGCCTTGCCCTGCTTGACGGCAGGGTTGAAGTACACGCGGTCGCGCTCGTCGTTCTGGGCCTGCTTGAACGCCGAGTCGGACGCCGCGGTCGCCCAGTCCTTCGTGAAGTTCGGGTCGAGACCGGCGTGCGAGTCCGTGCCGTTGACCTTGCGCAACGCGGGGAGGTACTTCGCGAGGACGTTGCCCGGCTTGCGCTGGGTGTACAGCTCGACGAGGTCGAGCATGTCGCCGGTGCCGGAGCAGAAGCCGATGATGCCCGCGGTGTAGCCGCGGCCGTCGTCGATGTCCTCGATGTACTTGTACTGGGCCTTCCAGTCGAGCGAGGAGTTCTCGGCGCTGGAGACCAACTGCATGGCGATCTCCTTCTTCGCCGGATCGTCGAGCCCGGTCGCGGCGACGGCCTGCGGGGCGACCGCGGTCCGCTGGGGCACCGCCTGGTGCGAGGGGGCACCGGCGTACGCGCTGACGGGTATCGCCGTGAGGGCCAGTCCGACCGTGATGATCGCGACGCGTACGGAGCGGGTGTTGCGACGTGCGGTGCGCTCATGGGGGGTGTGCACCAGTCCTCCAAAGGGAGTTCGTCGTTCCATCATCTGTTAGGAAGCTTTCCTATCAGGGTGGAGCGGGCGCCGTACACCCCTATGACACGGGGGAGTCGAGAACATTCCGCCAAAACCTGCGAAGGCCCCGCACCGCGCGCGGGCGTGGTGCGGGGCCGGGACGGGCTGGCCTCAGCAGTTCAGGTACGCCACGTGGATCCAGACGCCCGTCGGGCCGCCCCACAGGTCACCCATGACCCAGTTGCCCTGCTTCCCGCGGTAGTTGAGGTTCTGGCCCCGGTTCACCTGGCCGAGGACCGGGTAGTCGTTGCCCGGTCCGCCGCGGAAGTTCACCCCGTTGTCGTTGACGGTGCAGACCGCGGCCGGTGCCTTCGCGGCCGGGGCGGCCGCGGGGATCTGCACGGCCTGGGCGGCGGGGCTCGCGGCCAGCCCGATAGCGGCGATCAGTACCAGGGCGGCCGGCATCATCTTCTTCATCATGCGCGTCTCTCCTCCGTTTTCCGGCCCACATCCGCGTGTGCCGTTCGTCGGCCTCAACGGCGCCGCCGACCGCTGGGTCACGGGTCCGGATCACCCTTCGTGCAGGAGTGAAAGCGCAGGTCATGCCGTGTGCGCACCGGCGTGCGCAGTCAACGCTCCGGATGCTTCCCGTGCCCGTCGATCGCAGGTTTAGCGGACGTCGATCCGGTAGCTGTCGCCGTACACCCGCCAGCGCAGCGGCGTTTCCAGCCCGAGCCTGCCCTCCTTCACGAACACCCGCTGGGCCGTCTCGACCCGGCTGGTGTCGGAGTGCGCGGCCTCCTTCCGCATCGCCGCGACACGGGCGTCGAGAAAGGCGTTCAGATAGGCCGTCTCGTCCCCGCCGCGCGCCGGGGGAGCAGCCGCGGAGAGCGCCTGGCGACGGATCGTGCGGAAGCCGGCCGCGTCGTCCGAGTCGCCGTACCCGTGCATCACATACGCGTCGTAGTAGATGAACTGCCCCAGAGCGCCGAGTCCGTCCGCCTCGGCGCGGGCGACCGCGGGGTCGAAGTACGACCGGTCGCGCTCGGCGTCCTGTGCCGACCGGAAGGCGGGGTCGGCGGCGGCCTCGGCCCAGGCCTCGGTGAACGGGCGGCCGAGACCGTCGTGCGCGTCACTGCCCCGCACGGCCCGCAGGGCGGGCACGAACCGTGCCAGCGGACTGTCCGGACGTGCCTTCACGTACCGTTCGACGACCTTCAGCATGTCGCCGGTGCCGGAGCAGAAGCCGATGATGCCCGCGGTGTAGCCGCGGCCGTCGTCGATGTCCTCGATGTACTTGTACTGGGCCTTCCAGTCGAGCGAGGAGTTCTCGGCGCTGGAGACCAACCGCATGGCGATCTCCTTCTTCGCCGGATCGTCGAGCCCGGTGTCCGATCCCCCGTCGGCGGACCCGCCCGCCGAGCATCCGGAGAGCACGGAGACGGCCATGGCGGCGGCGGCGAACGCGGCGGTGAAGGCGACGGGCAGCGGGCGCGGAACGATCTTCATGCCCCAACCCTGCCAGGCCGCGCGGAGTGGTCCTCACCGATTCGGCGGTAGCGTCATGGGTATGGAAGATCAGTCTGTGGTGGATGTCGGCGATGTACGGCTGGCGTATCGGACCTGGGGCGACCCCTTCGGTTCGCCGGTGGTCCTGCTGCACGGCCTCGGCGGCTCGGCCGCGAGCTGGGAGGCGGCCGGGAGCCTGCTCGGCGAGGAGTGGCGGGTGTACGCCCTCGACCTGCGGGGTCATGGTGAGAGCGACTGGCCGGACGAGTACTCCTTCGAGCTGATGCGGGACGACGTACTCGGCTTCCTCGACGAGTGCGAACTCGACCGGGTGGGCCTGGTCGGCCACTCGATGGGCGGCGTTGTCGCCCATCTGCTCGCCCAGGAGCACCCGGACCGGGTGGAGCGGCTGGTGCTGGTGGAGACCCCGCCGCCGTTCCCGAGCGAGCCGAAGCCGACCGCCGAGCCGGACGGGCCGGTGGACTACGACTGGGCCGTCGTCGCTCCCGTCCGGGCCCAGGTGGCCGACCCCGATCCGGAGTGGGCGGCGGGACTCGGCGAGATCGTCGCGCCGACGCTGATGATCGCCGGCGGCCCGGAGTCCACCATGCCGCAGGGACGTCTGCAGGACATGGCCTCACTGATCCCCGACTGCCGGCTGATCACGATCGCGGGCGGTCATCGGGTGCACGAGGTCCATCCCGACCAGGTGGCCCAGCGGATCACGGAGTTCTTCACCAGCTGACGGGTCACGACCGCCGGAACCCGAGTATCGGCATCGATGTCAGTGCCGGGTGCCATGATCCGTTTTCATGGAACCCGCACGGTTCTTCGCCGTTGTCGACGCCCAGCCGTGGGCGGAGCTGCACCATGCGTACGGCAGCGCCGCCGACGTGCCCGACTGCCTGCGGGCACTTGCCGGGGACGACGGGGAAGCGGCGTCCGAGGCGGTCTGCGAGCTGTACGGCAGCATCCTGCACCAGGGTTCGGTCTACGAGGCCACGGCCCGAGCCGTGCCGTATCCGGCACGGCCCACCGGCCCTCTGGCCTCGTACGCGCTCCCGGCGGGCGGCCTGCCGCCGCCCGTCCTCAGTCGCCCGGCTGCCAGTCCGGGCGCCGGCCGCTCATGGCGACGGCCCGGTCGACCAGCGGGGCGTCGGCCGCCACCGGAACCGGCGGACCGAAGACGGTCTCGGACCGGGGGGCGTCGTCGCCGGGGGTCAGCAGGGCCAGCGAGACGAGAAGGCTCGCCTCGTCGGGCTCGTACTTCTGGCCGGTGGACCGGGCCAGGTCCCAGCCGTGGATCACCAATTCGTCCAGCGCGACCATCGCGGCCACGTCGCCCGGCAGGTCCACGCCGCCGGCCCTGGTCATCCCCTGCCGGGCGGCGGGGGCGCGCCAGGCCGTCACCAGCTCGTCCAGCACCGTCGGCAATGCCTCGCGCCAGTCCTCGGCAAGGACCGGGAGCGCGGCGTCCGGGGCGGTGTCGGTCGTCGGCCCGAATTCCTTGCGTCCCGCGTCGCGGAAGGCCGTGGCCAGCCCGACCACGTGGGCGAGCAGCTCCCGTACCGTGTAGTCGGGACAGGGCGTCGGGCCGGCCAGTTGCTGCTCATGGATGCCGGGAAGCAGGTCGGTGATCTGCCGGGCCGCGGGCTCCAGGTCGACCGTGGGAATCGTCGGGTTCGTATCGGTGTGATTGTTCATGCAGTGCAGACCGCTCCGGCGTCCGGAACTCATCGCTCATCGCACGACGCGCCCCCGGAGCACGATCCGGCCGGGACGATTCAGCACGGCGGGGTCCAGGGCCGGGTCGGTGGCGTGGGCGACGAGATCGGCGGGCGCGCCGTCGACGAGGCCGCCCAGCCGGGCCCGCGCCGTCCAGGACGGCGCGCCCGGCGCCGCGTGGGCCGACAGCGCGACCCCACGTTTGCACCGCATCGTCCGACGCCACGTCATTCCCGGTCCCGTTCCCCGGCATCGGCCGACCGGCCGCGGTACACAACGGCCTCCGGCCCGCTCCGGCCGGCGAACCGCCCACGCACACCGGCACATTGCGGAACGTTCCGATCCACCCTCTTGTCGGCGACCCCCGCACCATGCGATACAGGTCTGGACCATTGCTGCCGGATGGAAGGCACGACCGTGCAACGCCCCCACGCAACCACCACGTCGGTCTGCTCCGCCGCCCTGCTCCTCGCCGCGCTCACCGCCTGCGGCTCCACCCCCGAGGCGGACACCCGCGCCCCCACGGTGCCGGGCCATGTGACGGCGCAGGCCGGCAGCGCCACTTCCGTGCACGTCATGTGGGAGCGGGCCTTCGACGACAAGGCGGTCACCGGCTACGAGGTCTACGACAAGGGCAGGAAGGTCAGATCCGTCCCGGCGTCCAAGGTGATGATCGACGTCGACGGGCTGACCGCCTCGACCGCCCACTCCTTCACCGTCCGGGCCCGTGACGCCGCCGGAAACCTCTCCGCCCCGAGCGCCGCCGCGACCGTCACCACACCGGCCCCGACCCCCGCCGACCACGAGCCGCCGACACGCCCGGTGAAGCTGCGCGGCACGGCGGACGGCAGCAGGGCGGTGAACCTCTCCTGGGGCGGCTCGACGGACGACGTCGGCGTCACCGCGTACGACATCTACCAGGAGGACTCCCGGATCCACAGCGTGCCCGGCACCAGGACGACGGCACATCTGACCGGACTGCGCCCCGGCACCGTCTACACCTTCACCGTGCGGGCCCGCGACGCCGCCGACACCTCCTCGCAGGACAGCAACGCCGTCGATCTCACCACCGCGTTCGCTCCGGGCGCACCCGCCGGCACCGCCCCCACCGACCTGCGGATCAGCAACCATGTGCAGGGCAAGGAGTACGCCGTCGACCTGAACTGGAAGCAGCCCGAGACGGGCGGTGAGATCCCCGCGTACCAGCTCTTCATGGACGGCAGGCCGACCACCACGATCGTGTGGGGCGCCACCCCGCCCGCGGGCCGGGCGAGTTACCGGCTCACCGTCGGCGACCCGCGCGGTACCCGCTACTCCATGAAGATCCGCGCCAAGCTCCCGGACGGGAAGTGGGGCGACTTCTCCGCCCAGCGCACGGTCGTCCTCGGCGACTGAGCCCGTGGAGGGGCCATCGGCCCCCGGAGCGCGGGCGGTGGTGACGGGGCGTCCCCCGCCGGATCAGCCGGTGACGCGAACGGTCTCCACCCACCTCGGAGGCTGCGGGGCGTCCGCGCCGATGAGCGCCGCGACGAGCCGGCACGAGGGGGCCTCGTCCGGCCAGGGGGTGCAACCGTCGGTCAGGACGACGACGATGTTCGGGCGGTCCCGCGCGGCGAGAGCGGCGGCGATGCCCACACGCATGTCGGTGCCACCGCCCCCGCCCAGGGTGATCTGTTCGGCGGCCGTCACCCGGGACACGCTTCGCACATCGGCGTCGCAGGCGAGGACGGTGACGCGATTGCCCCGGACGCCCACCTCCCGCAGCACCCCGGTGACCTCCGCCAGAGCAGAGGCGAGCTCCTCGTCACCCATCGACCCCGAGGTGTCGATGACGACGGCGACCCGGGGCAGCGGACGGCGCAGGCTGGGCAGCACGACGCCCCGGAGCGCCGCACTGCGGCGGGAGGGGCGACGGTAGGTGTAGTCGATCGCGCCGGCGGCCCACGCGGCGGCCTCCCGGACCGCGCCCGCGAGCGCCTGCCGCCAGTCGACGGTGGGCTCAAGGATCTGGTCCGCCCAGCGTTCCCAGCCCGCCGGGAGGGTGCCCCGGCTGCGCCGGTGCGCCCGCATGGCCTCCGCGGTGTGGCGCCGCAGCGCCTCCGCCTCGACCGGACCGAGGCGGGTCGGCCCGTCGGCCCCGGTCAGCTCCCAGGGCACCGGTCGCCCATGGGCGCCCGACCCGCAGTCGAGCGAGTCGGGGCCCGGTGGCAGCCCGGGGAGATATGCCTCGAAGAGCTGCCCGGTGGGCAGCCCGAAGAGCCGGGGCTCCATCCGGCCGGCAGGCAGGGGCAGTCCGTCGGAGATCAGGTCGTCGTTGATCTCGCAGTCCTGGGCCACGTTGAGGCGGTGGTGGTCGCGCTGGTCGGCGGCGGGCAGCCGTTCGGCGCGTCCATGGTGGTCGCGCAGCAGATGCGCCACCTCGTGCAGCCACACCGCCGCGAGCTCCGCCACCGGTGTCGCGTCGACGAAGGCGGGTGACACGTAACAACGCCAGTGCCGGTCCACGCCCATGGTCGGGACCCCGGTGCTCGAAACCACCGTCAGGGCATAGAGGGCAGACGCCAGGTAGGGGCGGTCGCTCGCCGCCCGGTAGCGGGCGGCGAGCAGCTTGGTCATGTCCAACTGGGGCCGCTCCGGGGCGGTTTCCGGTTCCGGCACCGGTGTTCCCGACTCAGCCGCTCTGCGGCAGCGCGCCGGACAGCTGCAGCAGTTCCACGAAGGCGTCGATGCCCTCCGGCACCGGCCAGTCGGTGTCCCGCATCGTCGCCAGGTCCACCGCCGCCCTGGCCGCCACATCGGGCACACCCGCGTCGACGGCCTTCGCCAGCACCGCCCAGCCCGCCTCCCAGCGAGACCTGGTGAGATCGCCCTGGACGGCCGCGACGACCGCGATGAGGAAGGCCAGCTGCCGGTCGCCGCGTTCGGGGAGGGCGAACGCGGCGGGGTTCGCCAGCACGCGGTCGGGATCGGGCAGGTCGAGGTTCTCCAGGTAGGACAGCAACTCGATGCCCGCGCCGTCCCCGACGGCCCCGGTCAGCGCGGCGGCCAGCGCCTCCCGCCCGGCGCCCGTCGCGTACCCGGTGGCGAGCAGCCGCAGCGCCATGTCCCAGGTCCGGGGGGACGGCCACGCCCGGCCCCGGCTCTCCGCGTCGGCCGGGATGTGATGGACGAGCCCCGGCCGCGCGGTCAGGAAGCCGGACACCGCGCCGCGGGCCCGCGCCGCCGAACCCGCGACCCTCGTCGCATCGACGACGGGGACGGCCACCTCGGGCCAGGTACCGGCCATGCCGCGCGCGACGGTGCGCGGGTCGTGCGTCCACTGGAGGTGCACGAAGCGATTGGCGAGCGGCGGGCTGAGGTGCCAGCCGTCCGCCGCGCTCGACGGCGGATTCGCCGCCGCCACGATGCGTACGGACTCCGGCAACGTCAGGCTCCCCACGCGGCGTTCGAGCACCACGCGCAGCAAGGCCGCCTGCACGGCCGGGGGAGCGGAGGACAACTCGTCGAAGAACAGCAGCCCCCGGCCCGTCCGGGCGAGCCGGACCGCCCAGTCCGGCGGGGCCATCGGCACCCCGGTCACCGCCGGGTCGTCACCGACGACGGGCAGCCCGGCGAAGTCGGAGGGCTCGTGCACACTGGCGATGACCGTTTCGAGACCGAGGCCGAGCCCGGCGGCGAGCTGCTCCATTCCGGCCGACTTGCCGATGCCCGGCTCACCCCAGAGCAACACGGGCTGATTGGCCGTCACCGCCAGTGCCAGTGCTTCGAGTTGGGGGTTGACTGCGGCTTCGGTCCGGGTGGTGCGCAGCCGGCGGTTCAGCTCGTCGGCGGCGTCGAGCGGTCCCGCCGCGGAACCGGAGCGCGGTGGTACGGGCGGCTGTCCCGGTACGGCGGGAGGCGGTGGTGCAAGGGGCTGTCCCGGCGTGCCCGGCGCGACGGTGCTCACCCGTCCTCACCCTCCTCGTCCTCGTCGTCCTTCTCTTCCTGCCACTCGTCCCACCACTCGGCCCCGATGTCCGGATGCTCCTTCTCCACCCGTTCCCTGAGGAAGTCCAGGTCCGTCCGGCGATATCTGCGGATCAGCTGGTCCAGCGAGAGTTCCATCTGGTCGAGGACGTCGATCCGGGCTCCGGCCCCGACCAGCGCCGACACCAGTTCCGCCGAGCCGCCGTCGCTGACGGCCACACAGAGCGGGGTGCGTCCCCGGTGGTCCAGGGCCTCCACATCGAGACCGGCCGCCAGGAGCCGGGGAAGCAGCGGCTCGTGGTCGAGGAGGTGCAGCACATGGAGCAGACTGCGCTGCCCGCCGTCCCGCACCCGGGGGTCGACACCCGCGTCCAGGAGTTCCAGGACCGCCGGTGTGTCCCCGTGCTGGGCGCGCAGGAACAGATCCCGTCGCTGCGCCCGCAGGGCCTTGGGCAGTCGGCCGGTGCCGGTGGTGCAGGAGTGTTCCACGGCGAAGCAACCGGTGACCGCGCCGCCGAAGGCCCGCAGGGCGTGCTCGCGCTGTCGTTCCTGCGGGCTGTGCGGGGAGTCGAGCTTCCCGTCGCGGAAGACGACCTCATGCCATTCACCCCGGCACCTGACCCGTACCGGCGCGGGGGGCCTCGGCCCCGGCGGTCCCGCCGCGGCGTCGAGGCCGGGGAAGAGGGCCCCGGCGACCAGCGGATGCAGGTGCGCGGGAGACACCGCGCCGGTCCGCAGCAGATCGAGGTCCGGCAGCCGCTGCCGGAACGCGGGGGGAAGGAAGGGGACGTCCCCGACGGCGTCCCGTTCGACGAGTCCTATGCGCAGCCCGCTGTCGCGGCCCGTGAACTCCAGCAGGACGCGGGCACGCCAGTCCTCACCGATCTGGACACGCGCCGCCGGGTACAGCTGCGCGAACCGCCGGGCCTCCGACTCCAGCCGGGGAACGTCGAGACCCAGCCGGGCCAGGACCGCTTGCGGTTCCGCCCGGTACCACCTCGGCGTGGCCGGCTCGGCCGGATCCAGCTCGATGCCCACCGCCGCCAGGGCTTCGGCCACCCGGCCCCGCTGGTACAGCAGTGTCACCCACTCGTCACGGGCCACCGGGTCACCGGCGCCCGGATCCGCGTCGGGCAGTTCGTCCCTCCCGAGCGGGGTGCCGTCGGCGTGGAGGAACGGCAACCGGTCCGCCCCACCGGCCCGCGCGCGCAGTTCGTCACTGCGGCGCGCGTCCCAGAGGTACCGGCAGGCCCGCCAGTCCGTGACGCCCGTATGGAAGGTCCCGGGCGAGTCGCCGTGGCGCAGCGGTCCGAACCGCAGCGAGATCCGCTGGGGACCGTCGACCATCGGGGGAGTGCGCAGATACAGATACGGGGCGGTGGCCCCGGGCACGTCCGCCGTGACGCCGTGACCCGCCAGGACCACGGTCAGGCCGGTGGCGAGCGTCGAGCGCCCGCCCAGCACGCGCGGCAGGTGCCAGCGCACCAGGTCCGGCACCAGATGGCGGAGATCGGACTCAAGAGCTCCGGCCACGTCCGGACCGTACCGCGCGCTGATCTCCCGCCGATCGAACGTGACATCGAACCGGGCCGCCTCGCAGGCGCCCCGCCAGTCCCCGGCCGCGCGCCGCTCGGCGGACGCCTCGATCATCGACCGGGGCACCGCGTAGCGGCGGACCTGCCGCAGGCTCGCCGTCTCCTCCGGATCGAAGAGCTCCGCCATCATGTCCCGGCTCACCGGTAGAGACTCCTGACCGCGCGCAGGTCCGCATGGGTTCCGTGGTCCGGACGCAGCCGCGCCGCGAAGGACCGCTTCACCTTGCGGGGCAGTCCGGGGCCCAACCCCACGTACTCCAGACGGGAGTCGGCGTCGACGGCGGCGAGGAGGGTCTTCGCGCCCCGCCCGGTGAGCCCGGTGTGGCGCAGCTCCAGTCGTCGCAGCGGACTGCCACGCAGCGCACCGGCCAGCGCGTCGGCCCCGATGTCACCGGTGACATTGGACCGCGCCCCGAGACTGCGCTCCGAGGGCGGCCGGCCCAGGTCGAGCGCCTCGATCCCGTCGAGCGCGTCGGCCAGCGCGCGTGCCCCGGCGGGCCCGATCCCGTTGCCGCCGAGACCGAGCCGGACCGGGCGGGCGGGGTCGACGGCGGCCGCGAGCACGGCTGCCCCCGCGTCGCCGAGGTGGTTGGAGGGCAGGTACAGCTCCCGCACCCCCGCGTCCCGGATCAGCGCGGCCAGCAGTGGCGCGGCCTCGGCACCGAGGCCGTTGCCCCCGAGGAACAGCCGCTCGACCGGCCGGGGCCGTTCGGCGAGCACGGCGAGCAGTGCGCCGAGTCCCTCGGCGGTGAGCCCGGTGTTCACCAGATCGAGAGTGCGCAGCACGGTGTTGTGGCGCAGCATCGGGACGAGCGCCCGGACACCGGCGTCCGTCACGGGGTTGCGCTTCAGCCACAACGCCCTGACGGTGTCGTCCTCGCCCAGCGCCTGCGCGATCGCCGTGACCCCGTCGGTGCCGATGCGGTTGCAGCCGAGGTAGACCGTCCGCAGCCCGTGGCCGCCCCGGCCCAGCGCCTCGGCTACGGCCCGTGCCCCTTCGTCGCCGAGCGAGTTGGTGCCGAGCAGCACATGCGTGGCATGCGGGGAGCGGGCGACCGCGGGCATCACCCGGACCGCGCCTGCCGCGCCGAGTCCCTGCTTGCAGAGATCGACCCGCCCGTCCATCCGCAGCGTGCCGAGCGCGAAGGTCTCGTCGGACCCGACGGGGTGTGCCGCGCCCAGTCGTTCCAGCAGCGGATCCAGCAGGGCCGCGTCGGCGAGCGGAATGTCCGGGTGCTCGATCGCGGGACAGCGCACGGGCATCGGCTGCAACATCACTACTCCCCAGGTCCCCCACCGGCACCCGGCCGGGAGGGGAAGATCGCGTCCGCCCGCTCAGGACGAACCGACGCCATCGACTCTCCTCCACGAAAAGGCGGCAAGACCGGTCGGATTCGAACCGACGTCCTCCAGCTTGATGCTAGGGCGCGACGACCTCTGCGCTACAGCCTTGCCGCGCGTGATCATAACCGCACCGGCATCAAATTCGCACACCAGTACCTCAGTTGGTCCCCGAGGGTGGCTTCTCGGCCGGCTCGACGGGTGGCCGGCACTCGGTCCGGACGGCGCCGGCGGGCTGCGGGTGGTCGGCAAATGGTCTGTACCTATTGACGATTTGGTCCAGACCATTTAGTTTCCCCTGTGCTCCATGGCACGAAGGAATCCCGCTCCCCCTCAGGACCGCCTCACCGGTCCCTGCCCCAAGGGAGAACCATGTTCGAGCACATGACCTCCAAAAGGAGAACGGCGACCGCCCTCGTCGCCGTCCTCGGACTCCTCCTCGCACTGCTGTCCTTGCAGACCGCACCCGCGCACGCGGCGGGCAGGCTCACCGCCACCTTCACCTCCGCCGACAACGGCTCGTGGTGGAAGGGGACCTATGTCCTGCACAACGACACCGACACCGCCGTGACCGGCTGGAGCCTCGAATTCGACCTCCCTGCAGGGGTCGCGATCGACACCTCCTACAACGGCACCGTCACCACTCGGGGCAGCCATGTCACCGCGGTCAACGCCCACTACAACGGAACGGTCGCCGCGCACGGCACCACCGAGCCGTACAGCTTCTGGTTCGTGGCCACCGGACCGATCGCCGCGCCGACCGGCTGCCGGGTCAACGGCGACAAGTGCGACGGCTCCGCGGACGTGCCGCCGGGCGCGCCGAGCGGGCTGAAGCAGACCGACGTCACCGCCCGTACCGCCTCGCTGTCCTGGACGGCGGCCACCGCGGGCGACTTCCCCGTGGCGTCGTACGACATCCTGGCCGGCGGCAAGGTGGTCGGCACGGCCACCGCGGCGACCTCGGCCACGGTCACCGGGCTGACCCCGGCCACCGCCTACTCCTTCACCGTCCGGGCCAGGGACACCCGCGGCAACACCTCCGCCGAGAGCGCCCCGTCGGCGGTCACCACCGTCGACCCGGCCACCGACACCTCCCCGCCCACCGCGCCGGGCTCGCTGCACGCCACCGCGACCGACTCCTCGTCCGTCACCCTGGCCTGGACCGCCGCGACGGACAACCAGCGGGTCGCCGCCTACGACATCTACCGCGGCGGCGTCCTGGCCACCACGGTGTCCGGTACGACGACCACCGCCACCATCGGCGGACTCTCGCCCTCGACCTCCTACACCTTCACGGTCAAGGCCCGTGACGCGGCGGACAACGCCTCCCCGGCCGGCAACGCGCTCACCGTGAAGACCGACGACATCGTCGGCGCGGGCAACTACGCCAAGGTCGGCTACTTCGTCCAGTGGGGCATCTACGGCCGCCAGTACTTCGTCAAGAACCTCCACGACTCCGGTGCCGCCGACAAGCTCGACATCGTCAACTACGCCTTCGCCAACATCGACCCCACCAACCTGACCTGCCTGAACGGTGTCACCAAGGGCACCACCGCCGACCCCGAGGACCCCGAGCAGGGCACCGGCGCCGGTGACGCCGACGCCGACTACGCCCGCCCGTTCAGCGCCGCCCAGTCCGTCGACGGCGTCGCGGACGACGGCTGGGGCAAACTGCGCGGCAACTTCAACCAGTTGAAGAAGCTCAAGAAGCTCCACCCCGACCTGAAGATCGTGGTCTCGCTCGGCGGCTGGACGTACTCGAAGTACTTCTCCGACGTGGCGGCCACCGACGCCTCCCGCAAGAAGTTCGTCTCCTCCTGCATCGACATGTACATCAAGGGCAACCTGCCCGAGTACGGCGGCGCGGGCGGCCCCGGTACCGCGGCCGGCATCTTCGACGGGTTCGACATCGACTGGGAGTGGCCCGGCACGGACACCGGACACCCCGGCAACCACTACTCGCCGGACGACAAGGACAACCTGACCCTGCTGCTCGCCGAGTTCCGCAAGCAGATGGACGCCCTCGGCGGCGGCCACCGTCTGCTCACCGCCTTCACCCCCGCCGACCCGCAGAAGATCGGTGACGGCTGGGACCTGGGCAAGGTCTTCGACTCCCTCGACGTGGCCAACGTCCAGGGTTACGACTTCCACGGCTCCGGCAGCGACAACTCCTGGGAGCCGAATCGCACCGGCCACCAGGCCAACCTCTACACCGACGACCAGGACCCCTACGACTTCCACTTCAGCGCCGACGCCGCCATCAGGGCCTATACGGACGCGGGAGTCGAGCCCCGCAAGCTGACCCTCGGCATCCCGTTCTACGGCCGGGGCTGGCAGAACGTCGCCGACGGTGGAGTCGCCGGTGAATGGCAGTCGGCGGGCGGCGCCGCCCCCGGCCAGTTCGCGGAGGAGGCCGGTACGCGCGGTTACGCCAACCTGATCGGCGCGTACCCGACCATGACGGTCCATCATGACGAGCAGTCGGTGTCCACGTACGGCTACACCGGCAGTCAGTGGTGGTCCTTCGACGACACCTGGTCCATCGGCAGGAAGGCCGACTACGTGAAGTCCAAGGGTCTGCTGGGCGTCATGGTCTGGGAGATGTCGGGTGACACGTCACAGGGCACCTTGATGAACGCACTGGACACCGGCCTGAAGTAGTCGACGCGACAGGTCGGTCGCCGGTTCGCGGAACTCCGGCGGGCTCCGCGAACCGGTGGTACGTCCACGCCGCGCACGGCCCGGTGCCGACGACTCCGGGCCGTGCCCGCGATGCCCGTGCCCACGTGACGCCGACGCCTTCTCGCCGGTCGGCGCGTTCGATCCGCCTCCCGGGAGCCGAGGTGTCCGGCCCGTGCCGGGGAGTCGGGCGGGATCAGGCGCCCTTCAGCGCGCCTTCGGCGGCGGTGAGGCAGCGCTCGGCCAGCGCCGCGGGTCCCAGCGGCCCCGTTGCCGGGGCGTCGCTCGCCGCCCAGGTCTCCACCGCCACCCGCACCGCCGCGCCGGCGACCCCGGCCGTCAGCCGGATGTCCAGCGGGTCCGTTCCGTCCGGGAGTCCGGCACGCGCGGTGAGCACCGCTGCCAGGGTGACCTCCGAGTCATGGCACGCGTCGTTCCAGGCCGATCGGAGGGCGGGGCTGTCCACCGCCATCCTCAGAAGGGACCGAACCCAGTCCAGGGACTCCGAGGCGGCCGCGTCGTCCGGATCCGGAGTCAGCGTGCGGGCGGCGGCGTGCCGCAGCGCATCGGGCACGGACAGCGCGCCCGGGGCGTCCCGCACCGCCTCCACCCACTGCCAGGCCCCGGCGGTGAGCAGTGGCGTGACGGCCTCCTCCTTGGTCGCGAAGTAGCGGTAGAAGGTGCGCGGGGCGACGCCCGCGGCGCGCGCGATGTCCTCGGCGCGCGTGGTCCGCAGGCCGTGTTCCACGAAGAGCGACGCCGCCGTACGGGCGATGTCCAGTCGGGTCGCGGCCTTGCGCCGCTCCGTCAGAGAGCCACCTTGCATACGGATCAGGTTATGCCCTGAAGCCGCCTCTCCAGGAAGGCTCAATGTGCCTATGTGGCAGAATCTGCCAACACGGAGCAGGTGCGGTACGAACAAGGGGTGGCAAGAGCGGTGCGTCGGCGGCAGTTCCTTCTCCAGACGGCCGGCCTCGCCGGCACCACGGCCGCGTTCGGGCTCACCGGATGCGCCCCAGGCCAGGACGTGGAACTGCATGTCCTCGTGGCCAGTTACGACAGGAGCGTGGGCGCCTCGCTCGGCGACCAGTGGGACGACGTCGTCTCCGCCTTCGAGAAGCAGCACGCCGGTATCAGGATCAACCTGGAGCGGGTCCCGTACGACAAGATCGACAGGACGCTCGCCCGGCGGGTCGAGGAGGGCCGGGCGCCCGACATCGCGCAGTCGAACGTCTTCGCGCCCTATGCCGAGGAGGGCCGGCTCCACAACATGTCGCAGCTGCTCGACATCGCCACCCAGGCCGACTTCATCCGGTCCTTCACCGAGGTGGGCACGGTCGACAACGCCACCTACGGGGTCCCCTTCCTGGCCAGCACGCCCCGGCTCTTCTACAACAAGGAGCTCTTCCGACGGGCCGGCATCGGTGGCGCCCCCACGTCGTGGGACGGGCTGCGCGCGGCTGCGGTGGCCCTGAAGGGGATCGGCGTGAAGACGCCGTACGGGCTCCAGTTCGGCCCCGAGGCGGCCGACGACGAGGCCCTGTCCTGGCTGCTCGCGGCCGGAGGGGGCTATACGGGGGACCTCTCGGGCTACGACTTCGAGACCTCGGCCAACATCGAGGCCCTGACCTGGCTGCGGGACGAGCTCGTCGCCGGAGGGCTGGCCGGCCCCGCCCCTGCGGAGCTCGACAGGACGGCCGCGTACGCGCAGTTCCTGCGGGGCGGGATCGGGATGCTGATCGCCCACCCCGTGCTGATGGGCGCGGCGGATCAGGCCGAGGTCCCTTACGCGCATGCCCCGTTCCCCAGGAGAAACGGCGGAGCCGCCACGCCGCTGGGGCTCAGCGACTGGCTGATGGCGTTCAAGCGCAACGGCCGGCGCAAGGAATGCGGTGCGTTCCTCGCCTTCCTCTACAGCGGGAAGTCCGCCTTGGCCTACGACGGCGGTCGGTCCGCGCTTCCCGTCACCTACTCCGCGTCCGACGCGGCGCGCGCGAGGTCCGCCGGGCGACCGCTGTGGCCGTTCATCGATCAGCTGGCCAACGCGCAGTTCGCGCCGGTGAACATGCGGTCCTGGCCCGCCGTCAGGGGCGTGATACGCACCGATGTGGGCCAGGCCGTGCTGAAGGGCGGAGACCCGCGCGCCGTCCTCAAGTCGCTGGACGAGTCGGCGGCCAGGGCGGACAGGGACGCGGCGACCGCCTGACACCCGCCCCGACCGCGCGTCCCTCACGCGGCAGCGGGCTCGCCGACCGGCCCGCCTCGACGGCGGGCGCACGTCCGCCCCCGGTGCTGTGCGGTACCGGGGGCGGGCTCGTCGGCGGGCCGGAGCGGGGCTCAGCCCAGCTGCTCGTACGCGGGCAGTGTCAGGAAGTCCGCGTAGTCCTGGTCCAGGGAGACCTGGAGCAGGAGGTCGTGGGCCTGCTGCCACTTTCCGGACGCGAAGGCCTCGTCGCCGAGCTCGGCACGGATCGCGGCGAGTTCTTCGGCCGCGACCTTGCGGGCCAGGTCCGCCGTGGCGTGTTCGCCGTTCTCGAAGACCACGTCCGCGTTGATCCACTGCCAGATCTGCGAGCGGGAGATCTCCGCGGTGGCCGCGTCCTCCATCAGATTGAAGATGGCGACGGCGCCCATGCCGCGCAGCCAGGCCTCGATGTAACGGATGCCGACCGCGACGGCGTTGCGCAGGCCGTCGTACGTGGGCGTCGCGTCCAGGGTGTCGATGGCGATCAGGTCGCCCGCGGCCACCGAGACGTCCTCGCGAAGTCGTTCCTTCTGGTTCGGCCTCTCACCGAGGACCGCGTCGAAGGAGGCCATGGCGATCGGGACCAGGTCCGGGTGGGCGACCCAGGAGCCGTCGAAGCCGTCGTGGGCCTCGCGGTCCTTGTCGGCCTTGACCTTCTCGAAGGCGACCTTGTTGACCTCGGCGTCACGGCGGGACGGGATGAAGGCCGCCATGCCGCCGATGGCGTGCGCTCCACGCTTGTGGCAGGTGCGGACGAGGAGTTCGGTGTACGCGCGCATGAACGGGGCGGTCATCGTCACCGCGTTGCGGTCCGGGAGGACGAACTTGGCGCCGCCGTCACGGAAGTTCTTGACGATGGAGAAGAGGTAGTCCCATCGGCCCGCGTTCAGCCCGGAGGCGTGGTCGCGGAGTTCGTACAGGATCTCCTCCATCTCGTACGCGGCGGTGATCGTCTCGATGAGGACGGTCGCGCGGATCGTGCCCTGCGGGATGCCGAGCCGGTCCTGCGCGAAGACGAAGATGTCGTTCCAGAGACGGGCCTCCAGGTGCGACTCCGTCTTCGGCAGGTAGAAGTACGGGCCCTTGCCGAGGTCGATGAGGCGCTGGGCGTTGTGGAAGAAGTAGAGGCCGAAGTCGACCAGTGCGCCCGGCACCGGGGTGCCGTCGAGCTGGAGGTGACGCTCGTTCAGGTGCCAGCCGCGGGGGCGGGTGACGACCGTCGCGAGCTCCTCGGCGGGCCGGAGGGCGTACGACTTGCCGGTCCCGGGGTCGGTGAAGTCGATGTTCCGGGTGTATGCGTCGATCAGATTGAGCTGGCCGAGGATCACGTTCTCCCAGGTGGGAGCGGACGCGTCCTCGAAGTCGGCGAGCCAGACCCTGGCGCCCGAGTTCAGGGCGTTGATGGTCATCTTGCGGTCGGTCGGACCGGTGATCTCCACGCGGCGGTCGTCGAGCGCGGCCGGGGCCGGAGCGACCTTCCAGGAGTCGTCCGCGCGGATCGCCGCCGTCTCGGGCAGGAAGTCCAGCGTGGATGTACGGGCGATCTCGGCGCGGCGCTCGGCACGGCGGGCGAGCAGTTCGTCACGGCGGGGCGTGAACTGCCGGTGCAGCTCGGCCACGAACGCGAGGGCCGCGTGGTTGAGGACCTCGTCCTGCCGGGGCAGGGGCTCGGCATCGACGATGGCCAGCGGGGACGGCGCTGGTGCGGACATGAGCTGTCACTCCTTCAGCGGGCGGTGCGGGCGGCGTCTCACAGCCGCCGGGTCGCCTGAAATGGCACGGCGTGCCAGGGCTCCGGGATACGGCCGTGGGTGCCGTCTGAGGTGCAGAGGGCTTCTGACCAGTGGATAGTAGTTTCCTCATGGTGGAAGTTCAATGGTTTGTTGATGTCGAGATTCTCCGGGTCGACAGAAGTGGGGTGATGCTGGCGCAGCGTGCCAGCCCGTTCACTCAAGGTGCTTCAGGTCCTCCGCCGTGTCGATGTCGTACGCCTGAGCCACATCGGAACACTCGACGAGCGTGATCGCATCGCGGTGTGCCCGCAGATACGCCCGAGCGCCCTGGTCGCCCACCGCTCCCGCCGCGATGTCCGGCCACCGGTCCGCACCGAAGAGCACCGGATGGCCGCGTTCCCCGTCGTACGAGGCGGCCGCCAGACTCGTCCGGGAGCGGTATGCCGATCGCACCCGCGCCACCGCGTCCGCGCCGATGCCCGGCTGGTCGACCAGGAGGACGAGCGCGGCGTCCGCCCCCGTACCGGACAGCGCCCCCAGTCCCGCCCGCAGCGACGAGCCCATGCCCTCGGGCCACTCGGGGTTGACGGTCACCGTGCAACCGGCGAGGTCGGCACGCGCCACCACCTCCTCGGCCGCGGCCCCCAGGACCACATGGACGTGGTGGCAGCCGCCCTCCCGCAGCATCCGTACCGCGTGCTCCACGAGCGGCCGGCCGCGGTGTTCGAGCAGTGCCTTGGGCCGGCCGCCGAGCCGCCGCCCGCCGCCCGCGGCGAGCAGCAGCCCGGCGACCGCCGGTGCCTGTGTTGTTCGAGTCATGCGGACTGGATACCTCGGACGCACCCCGTTCGCGCAAGCGGGACAGCCCTTGGAGGGGGTGTGACCGTCGGGCGGCGACGTCCACGGAACGATCCGCGCATCACCCGTACGGGACCCCTGATTTCCGTCCGCGGAGTGGCGCTCGACACCTTTCATGGCGTTAACTTGCGGGCATCTCCGGACACTTGACCACGGTCCGGGAACCGATCGGAAAACCGGCACAAGGATGTGCGAGGGGGAGTGCTTTGTTGCGAAGCGTGGGGCAGACGCGAGTGACCGGCAGTGGTGAGGATCCGAGGGTGACGGAGCTGCGTACGGCAGTCTCCCGACTCCGCCGTGAGCTCGCGGGGCACCCCGCGGAGTTCCCGGACCGGGGGATCGCCGAGGACGAGCTGGCCGCGCTGGACGAGATGGCGACCGGCGGCGCACCCGAGATTCCGCGTCTGCGCCGTTCGCTGCTGCTGATCGCGGGGGCGATCGGCTCGGTCAGCGCACTGGCCTCCGCGCTCAGGGAGGTACGGGTCGCCGTGGACCTCTTCGGCGAGCCGCCGCGCGGCTGACGGCGGGACGAACGGCGGATCAGCGGCGGATCAGCCGACGGGCCGTCGCCGCCGCCACCGCCGAGGTCCGGGAGTCGACGCCCAGCTTGGCGTAGATGTGCACCAGGTGGGACTTCACCGTCGCCTGGCTGAGAAAGAGCTTCTTGCTGATCTGCAGGTTCGACAGGCCCTCGCCGACCAGTTGCAGGACTTCCAGTTCCCGCTTGGTCAGAGCCTGTGCCGGGGTCCGCATGCGGTCCATCAGCCGGTGGGCGACGGCCGGCGCGAGCGCCGACCGGCCGCCCGCAGCCGTGCGTACCGCCGCCGCCAGCTCCTCTGGCGGGGCGTCCTTCAGCAGATAGCCGGTGGCGCCCGCTTCGACCGCGGCGAGGATGTCCGCGTCCGAGTCGTACGTGGTGAGGATCAGTACCCTGGGCGCGTCCGCCTCCGCCGTGATGGCCGCGGTCGCGCGGGAGCCGTGCATGCCCGCGCCGAACTGCAGGTCCATGAGGACGACGTCGAACCCACCGGTCGCCGCGAGCGCGACGGCCCGCTCGGCGGTCGCCGCCTCGGCGACCACCTGGAAGTCGGGTTCGGCGTCGAGCACGGCCCGCAGCCCCGCCCGTACCACCGGGTGGTCGTCGGCGAGCAGCAGCCTGATGGGGGTGGTCATGCGGCGTCCTGTCCTGGCCGGCCGTCGGGCAACGGAAGCGGAAGCGTCAGGGCGACGGCCGTGCCCTGACCGGGCGCCGACTCGACACTGAGCGTGCCGCCCAGCGAACGGGCCCGTGAACGCATGGCGGGCAGGCCGAAGCCGCCGGTGTCGGTGTCCGCGGCGACCGGCCCGCTCCCGGGGACGAACCCGCGGCCGTCGTCGACGACGTCCAGCGACACCGAGGTGTCCATGAAGCTGAGAGTGATCTCCGCGCGCCGCGCCCCGGCGTGCCGCACCGTGTTGGCCAGCGCGGACTGCGCGGTGCGCAGCAGCGCCACCTCGTACGGGGTCGGCAGCTCCACCGGGCTGCCGCTGACCGCGAACTGCACCATGAGGCCGGGGCCCGTCGTGCGGGACGAGAGCCGTTCCAGGGCGGCTGCCAGGGAGCCGTTCTCCAGATCGGGCGGCGACAGGGCACGGACGAAGCGACGGGCCTCGGCGAGATTCTCCTGCGCCGCCTCCCGGGCCCGGCGGACGTGCGCGGTGGCGGGAGCGTCGGCGGACAGGGTGCGTTCGGCGGCGCGCAGCAACAGCTGGATGCTGGACAAACCCTGCGCCAGGGTGTCGTGGATCTCGCGGGCCAGCCGCTCACGCTCGGCGAGCGTGCCCGCCGTGCGTTCCGCCTCGGCCAGCTCCGCCCTGGTCGACATCAGCTCCTCGATGAGTTCGCGGCGCCGTTCGCTCTCCCGGAACAGCGCCTCGTACCCGAGAACCGTCGCGACCGCGACCGCCGCGCCGAGGAGCGGACCGATGAAGGTGCCGGGATTGACGGGCTGGCCGTGGAGCACGAAGCTCGCGATGGCCGCGGCGGCGGTGACCACGACGGCCGGCAGGGCCCAGCGCGTCGGCAGCAGATGCAGCTGCAGGAAGTAGAGCGGGAACGCCACCCACAGGGCGTCGGGCGACAGGACGAGCAGCACCAGCCACAGGGCGCACAACAGCGCCAGCCACAGGGCGGCCGCGCGGCTGTGCGGCCGTACGACGGGAGCGAGCGCGCCCGCCGCGTACCCGGCGGCCATCACACAGGTGACCACGACGACGGCGGCGGCGTGCGGGGTCCCGTCGCCGACGGCCCGTACCGCCGCGAGGGCGAGCAGCCCCACCAGCAGCGCGTGCAGACAGAGCCGCAGCGCGGCGGTGACCGGGGGGTGGGCACGGGAATCCATGATTCCTCCAGCGTAGACGGGCGGTGCCCGCGCCCGGTCAATCGAAAGTTTGATGTCGGGCCCCACCGCCGCGCGATGTTTTCGGGCGGTCGGCGTCCGAGGCTGGAAGCATGTTCGTCGCATGGAGAGATCTCCGGTTCGCCAAGGGCCGGTTCGCGCTCATGGGCACGGTCGTGGTTCTGATCACGCTGCTCGTGGGCTTGCTGTCCGGTCTCACGGCCGGTCTGGCCAGGGAGAACACCTCGGCCGTCACGGGGCTGAACGCCGACCATCTCGCGTTCGCCGCCCCGCCCGACGGCCGGTCGGTGTCCTTCACCGATTCGATCGTCGAGGAGAGTGCCTGGCGGAGCTGGGCGGAGCGGCCCGGCGTGAGCCGCGCGGAGCCGCTCGGTATCCGCACCCTCAATGCCGCCGCCGTCGAGGGCGGGCGCACGGCCGCCGTCTCGGCGTTCGGCGTCGAGCCCGGCGCGGGACCGGCACCCGCGGGTGCCGCGTCCGTGGGCACGGGGAAGGTGGTGCTGTCCCGAGGGGCCGCGGACGACCTGGATGCCGGGGTCGGGGACCGGCTGCGCCTCGGCGGCACCGAAGTCACCGTCGCCGCGGTCGCGACGGACGCCTCGTACAGCCACACACCGGTGGTGTGGACCTCGCTCCACGACTGGCAGCGCTTCGGGGCCGACGGCGCCGGCCGTACCCCGCACGCCACGGTGATCGCCCTGACCACCACCGGCGGCGTCGACCTCGCCGCGGGGGACAAGGCGGCGGGCACCAGCACGCTCTCCCTCGGGGACTCCCTCACCGCGATCGGCTCCTATCAGGCGGAGAACGGCTCGCTCCAGCTGATGCGCGGCTTCCTCTTCGCCATCTCGGCCCTGGTCATCGGCGCCTTCTTCACGGTCTGGACGATCCAGCGCAGCGGTGATGTCGCCGTCCTCAAGGCGCTGGGCGCCTCCACCCCGTATCTGCTGCGCGACGCGCTCGGACAGGCCGTGGTGATGCTCGCCATCGGTACCGGAGTGGGCACCGCGCTCGCCTCCGGCATCGGCGCGTTGGTCAGTGGCGGTGCCGTGCCGTTCGTCCTCGACGCGGCGACCGTCCTCGTCCCGGCGGCCGTCATGATCGTCCTCGGTGCCGTCGGGGCGGCGCTGTCCATCCGGCGGATCACCGCCGTCGACCCGCTCACCGCACTCGGGAGTGCCCGATGACCCTGACCCTCGCCGATGTCACCCTCACCTACCCCGACGGCGACGGTCGGCTCACTGCCCTGGACCGGGTCTCGCTGGATGTCCCCGCCGGTTCGCTCACCGCGGTCGTCGGACCGTCGGGCTCCGGCAAGTCCAGCCTTCTCGCGGTGGCAGCGACCCTGGTCACGCCGGACGAGGGGCGGGTCGTCGTCGCCGGCACGGACACCGCGGGCCTCGGCCGTGCGGAAAAGGCGGCGCTGCGCCGCGAAAGCGTCGGCATCGTCTTCCAGCAGCCCAATCTGCTGCCCTCCCTGACCGCGGCCGAACAGCTCCAGGTGATGACCCATCTGTCGGGCGGTGCCGTGCGCGGAGCCCGCGGGCGGGCGCTGAAACTGCTGGACGCGGTCGGCCTCGCGGACAAGGCCGACCGCAGGCCCCATCAGCTCTCGGGCGGGCAGCGCCAGCGGATCAACATCGCGCGGGCCCTGATGAACGACCCGGCGGTGCTGCTCGTCGACGAACCGACCAGCGCACTCGATCACGAGCGGGGGGCCGCCGTGCTCGAACTGCTGGTCGCACTGACCCGGCAGCGGTCGACGGCCACGGTGATGGTCACGCACGACCGGGCCCATCTGGACCGGACGGACCGCGTCGTCACGATGGACGACGGCCGTCTGACGATCCCCACGCCGGCCTGAGACCGCGTGGAGGGGCGGCCCTGCCGCCCCTCCACGCGTATCGGTCCCGGTCTCTCAGCCGGTGGTACCGCTGCTGGCCAGCGCGTCGGACAGCTCCTTCGCGGCCTGCTGCAGAATCGGCACGATCCGCTCCGTGGCCGCCTCCGTCACCCGGCCGGCCGGCCCCGAGATCGAAATCGCGGCGGAGGTGGGGGAGTCGGGCACCGAGACCGCCAGGCAGCGCACACCGACCTCCTGCTCGTTGTCGTCCACCGCGTATCCGAGCCTGCGGACCTGTTCCAGCGCGTCGAGGAAACCGTCCGGAGTGGTGATCGTCTTCTCGGTGGCGGCCGGCATACCGGTACGGGCGAGCAGTGCCCGCACCTCCTCCGGCGGCGTGTGCGCGAGCAGCGCCTTGCCGACCCCCGTGGAGTGGGGGAGAACCCGTCGGCCCACCTCGGTGAACATGCGCATCGAGTGCTTGGACGGCACCTGTGCCACGTACACGATCTCGTCGCCGTCCAGCAGTGCCATGTTCGCGGTCTCGCCGGTCTCCTCGACCAGGCGCGCGAGATACGGGCGGGCCCAGGTGCCGAGCAGCCGCGACGCGGACTCGCCGAGCCGGATCAGACGTGGGCCGAGCGCATAGCGGCGGTTCGGCTGCTGGCGCACGTATCCGCAGATCACCAGCGTGCGCATCAAACGGTGAATGGTCGGCAGCGGAAGCCCGCTGCTCGCGGAGAGTTCGCTGAGGCCGACCTCGCCCCCGGCGTCCGCCATCCGTTCCAGCAGATCGAATGCACGCTCAAGGGACTGCACACCACCGCTCGAAGCGGCGGGCTTGGAGTCGGATGTGCTGGCGTGGGACGGCGGCACGTCAACGGTCCTTTCGAGGCGGAAGTGCGGGTGCCCCGCCCGGCGAGGCACCCCGCAGCCTACCGGGCGGTTCCCGATCGGCCCACTGCTCAGGGTGCGGTGTCCTGGCCGGTCAGAGCCTGTTTGTCCTGGTGTCTGCAGTCCCGGGGGTGGTTCTGCGATGCCGCACTGGTTCCATGTTACGTTCCACCTTCCGGAATCGGTCTTTTACTTTGTGGAAATCTCCAGTTGTGGGTGCGGGTGGTCCACCGGCCGTCCCGCGAGGAGAGTGGGGTCTTGACGGGCCCGAATCCCGAGTGAAGACTCCTTCAACAGTTCGTTGAATTCGTAGTGGTCGAAAGTCCGAAATGAGGAGCACGGGTGTCCGGTGCGGACGTGAATCTGGTACTGCGCTCGACGCGTGTCGTCACCCCGGACGGGACGCGCCCCGCAGCGGTCGCCGTCGCCGACGGGAGAATCGACGCCGTCCTGCCGTACGACAGCGAGACGCCGGCCGGTGCCCGGCTGGAGGACTTCGGCGACGACGTCCTGCTGCCCGGACTCGTCGACACCCATGTCCATGTGAACGACCCCGGCCGCACCGAGTGGGAAGGTTTCCACACCGCCACCCGCGCGGCCGCGGCAGGTGGCATCACCACCCTGCTCGACATGCCCCTCAACTCCCTCCCGCCGACCACCACCGTCGACCACCTGCGCACCAAGCAGCAGGTGGCGGCCCCCAAGGCGCATATCGACACCGGATTCTGGGGCGGTGCGATCCCGTCCAACGTCAAGGACCTGCGGCCGCTCCACGAGGCCGGGGTCTTCGGATTCAAGTGTTTCCTCTCGCCCTCCGGCGTCGACGAGTTCCCGGAGCTCGACCAGGAACAGCTGGCCCGGTCCATGGCCGAGATAGCCGGCTTCGGCGGGCTGCTGATCGTGCACGCCGAGGATCCGCGCCATCTGGCGTCCGCCCCGCAGCGCAGTGGACCCGCGTACGCCGACTTCCTCGCCTCCCGGCCCCGTGACGCCGAGAACACCGCGATCGAGGGACTCATCGCACACGCCCGGCGGCTGGACGCCCGGGTCCATGTGCTGCATCTGTCCTCCAGCGACGCCCTGCCGATGATCGCCGCCGCCAAGCGCGAGGGCGTACGGGTCACCGTCGAGTCCTGCCCGCACTTCCTCACCCTCACCGCCGAGGAGGTCCCGGACGGCGCGACGGAGTTCAAGTGCTGCCCGCCGATCCGGGAGGCCGCCAACCAGGACACGCTGTGGGAGGGGCTGGCCGACGGGACGATCGACTGCATCGTCTCCGACCACTCGCCGTGCACCACCGACCTCAAGACGCCGGACTTCGCCTCCGCCTGGGGCGGCATCTCCTCCCTCCAGCTGGGCCTTCCCGCCATCTGGACCGAGGCCCGCAGGCGCGGCCACTCGCTCGACGAGGTCGTCCGCTGGATGTCGGCCGCCCCCGCGGAGCTGGCCGGACTGACCCGCAAGGGTGCCATCGAGGCCGGCCGCGACGCCGACTTCGCGGTCCTCGCCCCCGACGAGACCTTCACCGTCGACCCCGCGGAGCTCTTCCACCGCAACCAGGTCACCGCCTACGCGGGCAAGACCCTGCACGGCGTCGTGAGGTCGACCTGGCTGCGCGGCGTACGGATCGCGGCCGACGGTGACGTCGCCGAGCCCACCGGGCGCCTTCTCGAAAGGGAGCACTGACCATGACGGCGACACCCCGCTTCACCGGCGACGCGAACCCGTACGGCGGCGGTGACCCGTACGCCGACTACCGCACGGCCGACTTCCCCTTCACCCCCCTCGTCGACCTCGCCGACCGGCGGCTCGGCGCGGGGGTGATCGCCGCCAACGACGAGTTCTTCGCCGAGCGCGAGAACCTTCTGAAGCCGGAGCCCGCGGAGTTCGACCCCGAGCGCTTCGGTCACAAGGGCAAGATCATGGACGGCTGGGAGACCCGCCGCCGACGCGGTGCGGGCGCCGACCGGCCGCACCCCGCGGACGAGGACCACGACTGGGCGCTGGTACGGCTCGGTGCGCCCGGAGTCGTACGCGGCATCGTCGTCGACACGGCCCACTTCCGCGGCAATTACCCGCAGGCGGTCTCCGTCGAGGCGGCCTGTGTCCCCGGCTCCCCGTCACCCGAAGACCTCCTCGCCCCCGAGGTGAAGTGGACGACGCTCATACCGCGTACGGCCGTCGGCGGACACGCCGCCAACGGCTTCGCCGTCGCGGCCGAGCAGCGCGTCACCCACCTGCGGGTCAATCAGCACCCCGACGGCGGGATAGCCCGGCTGCGGGTCCACGGCGAGGTCACCCCCGACCCCGGCTGGCTGGCCGCCCTCGGCACCTTCGACCTGGTCGCCCTGGAGAACGGCGGCACGGTCGAGGACGCCTCCGACCGGTTCTACTCACCGGCCACCAACACCATTCAGCCGGGCAGGTCCCGCAAGATGGACGACGGCTGGGAGACCCGCCGACGGCGCGACCGGGGCAACGACTGGATCCGCTACCGCCTCGTCGAGCAGGCGGAGATCCGTGCCGTCGAGATCGACACCGCGTATCTGAAGGGCAACTCGGCGGGCTGGGCGAGCCTTTCCGCCCGCGACGGGGAGAACGGCGACTGGACCGAGGTGCTGCCCCGGACCCGGCTCCAGCCCGACACGAACCACCGCTTCGTTCTGCCCGAGGCGGTGCGGGCCACGCACATCCGGATCGACATCTTCCCGGACGGCGGCATCTCCCGGCTCCGGCTCTTCGGCGCACCGACCGAGGAGGGGGCCGCGCGACTGGCCGCGCGCCATCGCGAGCTCGGCGCTTAGGGCCTCTCGTCCGGATCATCCTGCCGGGCTCGCGTGCCCCGGAACGCGGACCGGTCGGCCTCGTCCTGGTGTGCCCCGGCATATGCATGTTCAGGGCTTGTGGGACGCTGATGGCATGATCTTCATCGCCGTCAAATTCACCGTCCACAGCGCCGACCGCGACAACTGGCTCCCGGCCGTCGAGGACTTCACCCTCGCCACCCGGCAGGAGCCCGGCAACCTGTTCTTCGAGTGGTCCTACAGTGTCGAGAACCCGGACGAGTTCGTCCTGCTGGAGGCGTTCGCCTCCCCCGAGGCCGGTCAGGCCCATGTGAAGTCGCAGCACTTCGCCGCGGCGATGGACCGGATGGCGGATCTCGTCTCCAAGACCCCGGAGATCATCAACGTCGAGGTGCCGGGCGAGGGCTGGTCCCGGATGGCGGAGCTCACCCCGCGCTCGCGGTGATGCGCGTGCCGGTGCGTCCGTGTCGCCCGGCACGGACCCACCGGCGGGGCGGGTGTCGACGGGCCGGCTCCCGGGTTCCGCCCACGGCACCCGCGGCCCCGGGATCCGGCCGGGGTCCGCGGTGCCGGCCGGATCCCGGGGCGCAGCCGGTCAGGCCGCGTGGCCCCCGTCCACCGTCACCTCCGTACCCGTGATGTACGCCGCTTCGGCACTGGCCAAGTAGGCGATCAATGAGGCCACTTCGTCCGGCGAGCCGAACCGGCCGAGCGCGGTCGCCGCGAGCTGACCGGCGGCCATCGGGCCGTCGGCCGGGTTGAGGTCCGTGTCGACGGGACCGGGCTGGACCAGATTGACCGTGATGCCGCGCGGGCCGAGTTCACGGGCGAGCGGTTTGGTCAGGCCGGCCAGCGCCGCCTTGCTCATCGTGTAGAGGGTGGAGCCCGGACCGCCCGCGTGCCGGCTCAGGGCCGTGCCGAGGGAGATGATGCGACCGCCGCTCCCCATCAGCTCCCCTGCGGCGCGGCAGGCCAGGAAGACCGCCCGGATGTTGACCGCCAGTACCCGGTCCACATCGGCGGGGGTGAGGGTGCCGATGGTGCCGAGGACGCCGATGCCCGCGTTGTTGACCAGGACGTCGAGCCGGCCGAACTCCCCGGCGGTACGGTGCACGGCCGCCGGGGCGGCATCCGGGTCCGCCGAGTCGGCTCGCAGGGCGATGCCGCGACGGCCGTACGACTGGATCTCCTCGACGACCGCCCTCGCGCCGTCCTCGTCCCGCACGTACGTCAGTGCCACGTCGGCGCCCTCCCGGGCCAGTCGCAGGGCGGTCGCGGCACCGATGCCCCGGCTGCCTCCGGTGACGAGTGCGGTCCTGGTCGTGCTGCTGTCGGTGCTGGTCATGATGGGTTCCTTGTGCTCAGGCCGTTGTTTCGACAGGGACAAGGAAAGTCCTTCGGTCGTACGCGCACCGGCGGGAAACGGACGTCCAGGCGGGGCGCGGGGCGCCGTCGGCCGGGAAGGGGGCGGGCTGCTCCTCCTCTCCGTCTTCTGCACGCTCTTCGCCTTCTTCGCGCAGATGTGGTCGGTGCGCCGCGCACCTCGCCGTCCCGGGTGAGTCCGCTGCTCGGCACGGAACCGCTGTGGGCCGCTGCCCTGGGCATCGCGATCGGCGGCGAACGGCTCGGCGTCCTCGGTGCGGTGGGCGCGGCGCTGGTCCTGGTGGGTACCGGCCGGGGGCGCCGGGCGGCGAACCCCGCTACTCCTTGAGCCGGTCGGCGGCCACCATCACCGCCGCACCCGCCACGGCCAGCACGATGTTCACGAAGGTCGCGTAAGGACCGACGAAGTCCAGCCGCCGCACCAGCGTCCAGAACCGGAACCATCCCGTCAATTCGTTGACGAGTCCGGCGACCCCCTGGACGAAGACGAGGAAGCCGACCGACTCGCAGATTTTCTTCATGGCGGGAGCCTCCCGGCTCCGGTCCGCCCGCCGCGTCGGCCACCGGACTGGCACGCCGCGTCGAAAGTCTCGCGTTCGGCGACTTTGGTGGCTCACTGTGCCGGGATCGCCGGCAGCCGTGCCTGACCTGGGTAGTTTTGTCGTATGACGCGTACGGAGTACCCCTGGCTGCTGCCCTCGGCGATGGCCGACCCGGAGCTGCCCGACGACCGGGCCGGCCGCTCACGACGTACCGTGCGGGACTGGATCGTCGACCTCACCGCCTTCCTCTGTGCGGCCGGCATCGGCCTGCTCGCCGCGGCGGCGCTCGACGTCGACCGCACCACCCCGGACGGTGTCGTCTTCGTCGACTGCCTGATCGGGGCCGCCGCCTGCTGCGCCCTGTGGGTGCGACGGCGGTGGCCCGTCGGCCTCGCGGTGGGCCTGATCCTGGTCGCCACCGTCGAACCGGTCGCCGCGGGTGCCCTGCTCGTGGCCCTGTTCAGCGTGGCCGTGCACCGGCCGTTCCGCCCTGTTGCGGTCATCGGGGCACTCGCTCTGATCACGGTCCCCGTACAGCCGTACCTGCGGCCCGACCCGGGCACCTCGTTCATCGCGGCCACGGTCGTCGGTGTGCTGCTGTCGCTGCTGGTGCTCAGCTGGGGCATGGTCGTACGGTCCAGACGCCAGCTCGTCGTCACGCTGCGCGAGCGCGCCCGCCGGGCCGAGACCGAGGCGGAGCTCCGCGCCGAACAGGCGCAGCGGCTGGCCCGCGAAGCCATCGCCCGGGAGATGCACGATGTGCTCGCCCACCGGTTGACCCTCCTCAGCGTCCACGCCGGTGCCCTCGAATTCCGCCCCGACGCGCCCCCGGCCCAGGTGGCGCGGGCCGCCGGAGTCATCCGGGACAGCGCGCACGAGGCGCTCCAGGACCTCCGCGAGATCATCGGAGTCCTGCGCAGCCCGGGGGAGAGCGACGACAACCGGCCGCAGCCCACCCTCGCCACCCTGGACTCCCTGATCGCCGAGTCCCGGCTGGCCGGTATGAAGGTCACCCTCGACAGCCGTATCACCGACCCTGCCGCGGCCCCCGCCGCCACCGGCCGCACGGTCTACCGCATCGCCCAGGAGGGCCTGACCAACGCCCGTAAACACGCACCGGGCGCCGAGGTCGGTGTCACCGTCGCCGGCGCTCCGGGGGACGGGCTCACCATCGAGGTGCGCAATCCGGCGCCCACCGAACCGTTCGAGCAGGTCCCCGGTTCGGGCCAGGGGCTCATCGGCCTCACGGAGCGCGCGACCCTGGCCGGGGGTCGTCTCGATCACGGGCCGGAGCCGGACGGCGGCTTCGGCATCCGGGCCTGGCTGCCATGGCCGGCCTGAGCCGCGCACGGTCCGCGAGGGGCCTTCGTTCGGATCGGATCGGGCCGGATCGGCGAGGCGCGGCGGCGGGGCACGCGAACCCGGCCTGATCCGAACGAGAGGCTCCGAGGCGGCCGCGGACCGGGACACGCCGGGGGCGGGGTCTGGCTACGGTTGTCGTCATGACCACATCGACGCCCATGGATCCCGTGGCCCGGCCCGTCCGGCTGCTCGTCGTCGACGACGACCCGCTCGTACGGGCCGGGCTCGCGCTCATGCTCGGCGGCGCCGACGACATCGAGATCGTGGGGGAGGGGGCCGACGGCTCCGATGCCGTGGATCTCGTCGACCGGCTCCGCCCGGACGTGGTGCTGATGGACATCCGGATGCCGACGATGGACGGGCTGACGGCGACCGAGGCGCTGCGGACCCGTCCCGACGCACCGGAGGTCATCGTCCTGACGACGTTCCACGCCGACGAACAGGTGCTGCGGGCCATTCGCGCCGGAGCCGCGGGATTTGTCCTGAAGGACACCTCTCCGGCCCGGATCGTCGACTCGGTGCGGCAGGTCGCGGCCGGTGATCCGGTGCTGTCGCCCGCGGTGACCCGTCGACTGATGGCCCGCGCCGCCGGTACCGGCCCCGGGTCCGGCCGAGGCGACCGGGTGGACCGTGCCGACCGGGCGAGGCAGCGGATCGCGGCCCTCGCCGAACGGGAACGCGAGGTCGCGATCGCCGTCGGGCAGGGCCGTTCCAACGCCGAGATCGCCGCCACGCTCTATCTCAGCGTGGCGACCGTGAAGACCCAGGTGTCCCGGATCCTGGCCAAATTCGATTTCAACAACCGTGTCCAGATCGCGCTGTTGGTGCACGACGCGGGCCTGCTCGACGACGACGGCGCGGACCGGGCCACATAGGCTGAAGCGGTCGATCGCCAGCGATCGAGCCGATCAGACCGGGAGGGGCGATCCCATGTCCGATGCCAGTGTCCATGTCGACTTCGATCTGCGCGGGGTCGAGGACTTCACCGCGAATCCCTATCCGCACTACGAGAAGTTGCGCGCCACGGGTCCCGTGCACACCGTCCGTACCGACGACTTCGAGCGGGTCTGGCTCGTGGTGGGGTACGACGAGGGCCGCGCGGTCCTCGCCGACCAGCGGTTCGGCAAGGAGTGGCAGGGGCCGGCGGACCGGCCCGACGCGAACGATCCGATCTTCGCCAACATGCTGGAGCTCGACGCACCCCACCACACCCGGCTGCGCAAGCTCGTCACCCGGGAGTTCACCGCACGCCGGGTCGAGGCCCTGCGCCCCCGCGTCCAGCAGATCACCGACGAACTCCTCGACGCGATGGTGCCGGCCGGGCGGGCCGATCTCGTGGACGCGCTCGCCTTCCCGCTTCCGATGACGGTCATCTGCGAACTGATCGGTGTGCCGGACCTGGACCGGAACGCCTTCCGCCGGCTGTCGAACAGCATCGTCACCCCGGTCACGCCGGAGCAGGAGCGCGAGGCCGTGGCCGCCATGGGGGCCTACCTCGGCGAACTCATCGAGGACAAGCGGTGCTCGCCCGGTGACGACCTGATGAGCGCACTGGTCAGGACGCGTGACGAGGAAGGGGACGGACTGTCGCCCGACGAGCTCGTGGGCATGGCATTCCTGCTGCTCGTCGCCGGGCATGAGACCACGGTCAACCTGATCTCCAACGGGGTACGGGCGTTGCTCGACCACCCGGATCAACTGGCCGCGCTCCGCGCGGACTTCGATCTGATCGACGGGGCGGTCGAGGAGATGCTGCGGTACGACGGACCGGTGGAGACCGCCACGTTCCGCTTCCCCCGTGAAACGGTCCGGGTCGGGCGGCGGGTCATTCCGGCGGGTGAGCCGGTCCTGGTCTCCCTGGCGGGCGCGGACCGCGACGCAGGCCGCTATCCGGAAGCCGACCGCTTCGACATCCGCCGTGACGCCCAGGGGCATCTGGCCTTCGGACACGGCATCCACTTCTGCCTGGGTGCGCCACTGGCCCGGATGGAGGGCCGGATCGCGATCCGGTCGCTGCTGGAGCGGTGCCCCGGTCTCGCACTGGACACGGACGGCGAGGCGCCGGACTGGCTCCCCGGCATGCTGATCCGTGGGGTGCGCGCACTGCCCGTCCGCTGGTGAGGTAAAAAGCTCTGCCATGACGGGACTTGATTTGCAGATGGCACAGAAGGTGCTCGACAGCCAGCCGTTCAGCGGGCTGGTCGGAGCGAGGATCACCGCCTTCGGGGACGGCGGGGCCACCCTGGAGGTGGACATCCGTCAGGAGCTCCAGCAGCAGAACGGCTTCGTGCACGGCGGGGTCCTGGCCTACGCCGCCGACAACTCGATCACCTTCGCCGCCGGGACGACCCTGGGCCCGGCCGTGCTGACCGGTGGCTTCTCCATCCAGTACGTCCGGCCGGCCACCGGCCGCACACTCGTCGCCCGCGCCGAGGTCGTGCACACCGGCCGCCGCCAGGCCGTGGTCCGCTGCGAGCTGTTCGCCACGGGCGACGAGGGGGCGCGGACGCTCTGCGCGGTGGCCCAGGGGACCGTACTGTCCGCCACGCCGTCCTGAAGTGCCTGTGCCCCGCTCCCGGCCGCCGGGAGCGGGGCACAGCGGGATTCACCCCGCAACACGAGCGCCGGACCGGGCGGCCGCCGCATCGGCGATCTCGGCGATCGCCACGGGGCGCCGCTCCCGCCGGGACACCTCGCACGCCTCCGCGATCAGCAGCGCGTACCACGCCTCCCGGCCGTCGCACGGATTGGGCAGTTCGCCCCGCACCACCCGTACGAACGCGTCCAGTTCCGCCTCGTACGCCGGGGCGAACCGCTCCAGGAAGCCCGGCCAGGGGCGGCGCGGCGCGGCCGGGCCCCGAGGCTCCGCCGAGGTGACCGGCGTGCGGTCGTCCAGACCGACCGTGAGCTGGCCGAGCTCGCCCGCCAGCTCCATCCGCACGTCGTAACCGGCGCCGTTGCAGCGAGTGGCCGTCGCCGTGGCCAGGGTTCCGTCGTCGAGAGTCAGCAGGGCCGCCGCGGTGTCGACGTCGCCCGCCGCCCGGAACATGCCCGGTCCGGCATCCGACCCGGTGGCGTACACCTCGGTCACCTCACGGCCCGTCACCCATCGAAGCATGTCGAAGTCATGGACCAGACAGTCCCGGTACAGCCCTCCGGAGAGCGGCAGATACGCGGCGGGCGGCGGTGCGGGGTCCATGGTCATGGCCCGTACGGTGTGCAGCCTGCCGAGCGCCCCGGCCCGCACCGCGGTGCGGGCCGCCTCGTACCCGGCGTCGAATCTGCGCATGAAGCCCAGTTGGAGGACACTGCCCGCCCGGTCGACCTCGCACAGCGCGCCCAGCGTCCCCGGCAGGTCCAGCGCGATCGGCTTCTCGCAGAACGCGGGCAGCCCCGCGCGCGCGGCCTGTCCGATGAGATCCGCGTGCGCCGAGGTGGCCGAGGCGATCACCACGGCATCCACGCCCGCGCCGAAAACCTCGGCGGCGCTGTCCGCGACCCCGGCCCCGAGGCGGTCCGCGACCTCGGCCGCCCGTACCCCGTCGGTGTCCGTCACCACCAGGGAGTCGACCGCGGGATGGCGGGCCAGTACGCCCGCGTGGAAGGTGCCGATCCGGCCGGTGCCGATGAGTCCGATGCGCATGGACCCAACGTGCCGCCCACCGACTGCGCTGTCAACCATATGTCCTGACAAGGCGAGGCTTGTTCGATGTTCATGCTGTCCGGACAACAGGACGACCGGACTACCGGAGGTTCTGATGTGAGGGATACCCTCCACGCGTGCCCAAACCCACCACCGACCCCACCGCGCTCGAACTCGGTGTGGACCGCACCAGTCCGGTTCCGCTCTACTACCAGCTGGCCCAGCAGCTGGAAGAAGCCGTCGAGCAGGGCCGACTGGCCCCCGGCAGCCTCCTCGGCAACGAGATCGAGCTCGCGGCCCGGCTCGGACTGTCCCGCCCCACCGTCCGCCAGGCCATCCAGTCCCTGGTCGACAAGGGGCTGATGGTCCGCCGCCGAGGCGTCGGCACCCAGGTCGTGCACAGCCGGGTCCGGCGCCCCCTCGAACTGAGCAGCCTGTACGACGACCTGGAGGCGGCGGGCGGGCACCCCACGACCCGCGTCCTGCGCAACACCGTCGAGCCCGCCGGTGCCGGAGTCGCCGACGCGCTCGGAATCACCGAGGGCACCGAAGTGCACCTCGTCGAGCGACTGAGGTACGCGCACGACGAGCCGCTGGCGCTCCTGCGCAATCACCTGCCTCTCGGGATCGTCGGTCTGGAGACCGAACGGCTGGAGACCACCGGCCTCTACCGGATGATGCGCGGAGCCGGCATCACCCTGCACAGTGCCCGCCAGACCGTCGGTGCCCGGCTCGCCACCGCGCAGGAGGCGGCCGCACTCGCCGAGACCGAGGGGGCCGCGCTGCTGACGATGGAACGCACCACCTTCGACGACACCGGGCGCGCGGTCGAGTTCGGTTCCCACATCTACCGGGCCGCGCGCTATTCCTTCGACTTCCAGTTGCTCGTACGGTGACGGGGGTCACCCGGGCCCGCGACGGATGCGGACCGGGAGGGAGGGATGCGGCTTCCGGGACATCGTGTGCGGCGGCGTGAAGGATGCGGCGGCCGGGGGCGGCGTCGAGTTCTCCCACGCGCGGGACAGGGCGGGCGAGGAGCGGGCCCGGCCCGCCCGGACCGTCATCAACCGGAACGTTGACCTCCGCCCTGCCGGGCGGCGCCGTCGGCGGCTCGGGGATACTTGGCCGGCAGAGCAGGGTGTGAACCGTCCCCGGTCCCACCAGGCAGCACAGCGAGCAGCACAAGAAGGGCATGGCGTCGTGGCAAGGGTTCGGACAGGGGTACGTGCGATGGGCGCCGTGCTTGCGGCGGTGCTCGGGGTTTCCCTCGTGGGATGCAGCAGCACCGGTGGCAAGCGTGCGGAGGAGCGCGCGGCGCGGGCTGCCGCCGAGGGCCGGTCCGCGGTGAACACGCCCCGCTGGACCTTCGCCATGGTCACCCACTCGGGAGACGGCGACACGTTCTGGGACATCGTCCAGCGGGGCGCCGAGCAGGCGGCCGTCAAGGACAACATCAAGTTCCTGTACTCGCACAACGACGAGGCGCAGCAGCAGGCCCAGCTCGTCCAGGCGGCCATCGACCAGAAGGTCGACGGGCTGATCGTCACGCTCGCCAAGCCCGACGCCATGAAGGACGTCGTCGCCAAGGCCACCAAGGCCGGTATCCCCGTGATCACGGTGAACTCGGGCTCCGCGGAGTCCAAGCGGTTCGGGGCGCTCACGCATATCGGCCAGGACGAGTCCATCGCGGGTGAGGCGGTCGGCGACGAGCTCAACGCACGGGGCCGCAAGAAGGCCCTGTGCATCCTGCACGAGCAGGGCAACGTCGGCCACGAGCAGCGCTGTGCCGGGGCGAAGAAGACCTTCGACGGGCAGATGCAGAACCTGTACGTCGAAGGCACCAACATGCCCGACGTCCAGGCGTCCATCGAGGCCAAGCTCCAGGCCGACAAGGACATCGACGCGGTCGTCACACTCGGAGCGCCGTTCGCGGACGCCGCCGTCAAGGCGAAGAAGACCGCCGGCAGCAAGGCCGAGATCGACACCTTCGACCTGAACGCCAAGGTCGCCACGGCCCTCCAGGACAAGACCCTCGGCTTCGCGGTCGACCAGCAGCCCTACCTCCAGGGGTACGAGGCCGTGGACCTGCTCTGGCTCCAGCGCTACAACGGCAACGTGCTCGGCGGCGGCCGTCCGGTTCTCACCGGCCCGCAGATCATCACCTCCAAGGACGCCGCCGAGCTCGCCGCGTACACGAAGCGGGGCACCCGATGAGCACGGTGACCGGTCCACCTGCCCCGGCCGTGGCCGACGAGCGGCTGCTGCGCACCTCACCGCTGCGCAGGCTGCTCGGCCGTCCCGAGCTCGGCTCGGTGGTCGGCGCCGCGGCCGTCTTCATCTTCTTCTCGATCGTCGCCGACAGTTTCCTGCGCGCCTCCAGCCTCGGCACGGTGCTCTACGCGGCCTCCACCATCGGGATCATGGCCGCGCCGGTGGCGCTGCTGATGATCGGCGGCGAGTTCGACCTCTCCGCCGGTGTGCTGGTCACCAGCTCCGCGCTGATCTCGTCGATGTTCAGCTACCAGATGACAGCCAACGTCTGGGTCGGCGTCTTCGTGTCGCTGCTGGTCACGCTGGCCATCGGGGCCTTCAACGGTTTCATGCTGACCCGTACCGGGCTGCCGAGCTTCATCATCACGCTCGGAACGTTCCTGATGCTGACCGGCCTCAATCTGGGCTTCACCAAGCTGATCAGCGGGACCGTGTCGACCAAGACCATCGGTGACATGGAGGGCTTCGACTCGGCCCGTCAGGTCTTCGCCTCGCAGTGGACCATCGGCGGCGTCGAGTTCAAGGTCACCATCCTGTGGTGGGCCGTGCTCGTCGCGATCGCCACCTGGATCCTGCTCCGCACCCGCTTCGGCAACTGGATCTTCGCGGTCGGCGGCGAGGCCGACGCGGCCCGCGCGGTCGGTGTCCCGGTGATCCGTACCAAGATCGGGCTGTACCTCGGGGTCGCCTTCGCCGCCTGGGTCTCGGGGCAGCATCTGCTGTTCTCGTACGACGTGGTGCAGTCCGGCGAGGGTGTCGGCAACGAACTGATCTACATCATCGCGGCCGTCATCGGCGGCTGTCTGATCACCGGAGGCTACGGCTCCGCGATCGGCTCCGCGGTCGGTGCCTTCATCTTCGGCATGACCAGCAAGGGCATCGTGTACGCGGAGTGGAACCCGGACTGGTTCAAGTTCTTCCTCGGAGCCATGCTGCTCCTGGCCACCCTGCTCAACGCATGGGTACGCAAGCGCGCGGAGGCGACGAAATGACGGCCCCCCAGGCATCGGCCGGCCGGCCGGCCGACCAGGAGACGTCCCACCGGGCGCTCGTCGAGCTGGACCGCGTCAGCAAGTTCTACGGCAACATCAAGGCACTCCAGGACGTCTCGTTGGAGGTCCACGCGGGGGAGATCTCCTGCGTCCTCGGCGACAACGGAGCCGGCAAGTCCACGCTGATCAAGATCATCGCAGGGCTGCACCGGCACGATGCCGGCAGCTTTCTCATCGACGGCGAGGAGACCACCCTCGCCAACCCGCGCGACGCCCTCGACCGCGGTATCGCCACGGTCTACCAGGACCTGGCCGTCGTCCCCCTGATGCCGGTCTGGCGCAATTTCTTCCTCGGCTCCGAGCCGACCACCGGCGCGGGCCCGTTCAAACGGCTCGACGTACGGCTGATGCGCGAGACGACCCGCTCCGAGCTGCTGCGCATGGGCATCGATCTGCGCGACGTCGACCAGCCGATCGGCACGCTCTCCGGCGGCGAGCGCCAGTGCGTCGCCATCGCGCGGGCCGTCTACTTCGGGGCCAAGGTCCTCGTGCTGGACGAGCCCACCGCCGCGCTCGGCGTCAAGCAGTCCGGTGTCGTCCTCAAGTACGTCGCGGCCGCCCGCGACGCGGGTCTCGGCGTGGTCCTCATCACGCACAACCCGCACCACGCGTTTCTCGTCGGCGACCGTTTCGTCCTCCTCAAGCGGGGCGCCATGTCCGGCAGCCACACCAGGGCGAACATCACCCTGGACGAGCTGACCCGCCAAATGGCGGGCGGCAGTGAGCTGGAGGAGCTCAGCCACGAACTGGAACGGGCCCCGGCGCCGACCCGTCTCGGCGGCCACCCCGGCACCGGCGGCCCGCGGTAGCCCGGACCGATACCCACGCTCCCCCCACAGGTCCGCCCGCCGCGGCGCCCCAGCAGTGGCAGAATCGAGCCCGACGGGCGCCGTCCGCCGCCGGGAGCACCGCCTCCGGCCCCCCAGACCCCGCAGGGACGATGAGCACGTACCGCGACTTCACACACCGCGGCTCCGCCCGCGCCACCGTCCTGCGGACCGTGGGCACCCGGGAGCGACGCTCGCACCTCACGGCGCCACGGGTACCCACCGTCGGCATCGACATCGGGGGCACGAAGGTGATGGCCGGCGTCGTCGACGCCGACGGCAACATCCTGGAGCAGTTGCGCACCGAGACGCCGGACAAGTCCAAGAGCCCCAAGGTCGTCGAGGACACCATCGTCGAACTGGTCCTGGACCTCTCCGACCGGCACGATGTGCACGCCGTCGGCATCGGGGCGGCGGGCTGGGTCGACGCGGACCGCTCCAAGGTGCTGTTCGCCCCGCACCTCGCCTGGCGCGACGAACCGCTGCGCGACGCCCTCGCCTCCCGCCTCGTCGTCCCCGTCATGGTCGACAACGACGCCAACACCGCCGCCTGGGCGGAGTGGCGCTTCGGAGCGGGCCGCGGCGAGGACCACCTCGTCATGATCACGCTCGGTACCGGCATCGGCGGCGCGATCCTGGAGGACGGTCAGGTCAAGCGCGGCAAGTACGGCGTCGCCGGTGAGTTCGGCCACATGCAGGTGGTTCCCGGAGGGCATCGCTGCCCGTGCGGGAACCGCGGCTGCTGGGAGCAGTACAGCTCCGGCAACGCGCTCGTCCGCGAGGCCAGGGAACTGGCCGCGGCCGACTCCCCGGTGGCCCACGGCATCATCGAGCGGGTGAAGGGGAACATTCCCGACATCACCGGGCCGCTCATCACCGAACTGGCCCGCGAGGGCGACGCGATGTGCGTCGAGCTCCTGCAGGACATCGGTCAGTGGCTCGGCGTCGGCATCGCCAACCTCGCCGCCGCCCTCGACCCCTCCTGCTTCGTCATCGGCGGCGGCGTCAGCGCCGCCGACGACCTGCTGATCGGCCCCGCCAGGGACGCCTTCAAACGCCACCTCACCGGCCGCGGCTACCGACCCGAGGCCCGGATCGCGAAGGCGCAGCTGGGCCCGGAGGCGGGTATGGTCGGCGCCGCCGACCTGGCCCGGCTGGTGGCCCGCAGATTCCGCCGTGCCAACCGTCGCCGCGTCGAGCGGTACGAGCGGTACGCCCAGATCTACGACCAGGCCGCCAGCACCATCCGGAACACGCGCAACACTCGCACCTCCTAGGGATCCCCAGAGACATGACCGCAGCCGAGCACCCCGTCCTGCCGCGCCCGTCCTCGCCGCCCGACGACGACAAGCGGCCGCAGGACCGGCGCCGGATGATCCGCCGCCGTCTGATCACGGCGACCATCATCGTGCTGCTCATCGGCATCCCGGCCGGCTATCTGCTGATCTCCGCGGGACAGAGCCGCCGCTCCGGCCAGAACAAGGAGGCAGAGGCCTCCGCACAGGGACTGCGCGAGGGCTGGCCGTCCCGGTTGCAGCGCCGGATCTTCGAGCTGCCGATGCCCGGCAACTCCCTGGACGTGCAGTACTACGAGACCAACAACTGGAAGGCCAGTCGGCTGTACGTGGAGTTCCGCACCACGTCCGCCGGGCTCGACCGGTTCCTGAGCCGAATGGGCAGCGGCCGCGCCGCCCTGGAGACCGGCAAGGTCAGCATCGGTGCCCGCGATCAGAAGATCTCGGGCTGGAGCTTCGGGCCCGGCGTCGAGTGGGCGGGCACCACGCACACCAACGAGCGCCCGCGCCCCACCCAGAACATCACCGTGAACATGACCGATCCGATGAACCCTGTCGTCTATGTCGTGTCCGCGGCGACCCCCTGAGCGACCCGGGAACTCCGGCGGTGGGAGGCGGCGCGCGTCCGACGAGCGGGCACACCGCAGGCACCACGGCCGGGGTCCTGCGTCCGGATCAAGTCCGGCGTGATCCGGACGAGAGGCCCTGAACGCCGCCGGGTCCTCCGAAGACACGAGCCACCCACTGATCCAGCCTCACGCCGAAGTCCGTGGCAGAGGCGATGGCCGAGGCAGGGAGACAACCGGCGTCATCGGGATCGGCAACGAAATCCACGTCGGCCCAACCACCCCGGAACAGGACGACCGACAGCTCGGCCTCTGCCGGTCCCGAGACGAGGACACCCAGCGAGTCGGGGTCACGTACCAGGCCCCTGTCGCTCTCCAGTGGCTGCGGCCATGACGCCTCCGCGTCCCGCCAGGTCGTCCGGCCCACTTCGAGGCCGGCCGACCGCCAGGCCACCGCACGTTCGGCGAGAACGGCAGCCGCTTCGTCGAGATCGACAACTCTGTCCATCGGGGGATCATCCCGCACGGACGAAATCCTGCGTCCGGTGGTCCGGAGCCCGGACCACCGGACGTGCCCGATGCGTGCCCCCGTTCTCGCGCACGTGCCCTTCGGCGCGACGAGCGTGAACGCGGCCGTGACGGCGCGTGTGCGGCAGATGCCACGGGGCCGCCACGGACGGCGAGGAGCCCGGCCCCGTGCTACTCGCTCAGTCCCACGACGCCCCAGCCCCGCCGGGTGGCCCCGGTCAGAACGCGCCCCCAGTCCTCCAGCAGGTCGGTGAACCCGTCGAAGTGCCCGACCCACCCACCGGCTACGGCTGCGTGCTCGGCGAAGCCCCCGCGCAGCTCGCCGAGCCGGGGTCGTACCCGCTCCCAGGTCGTGGCCGGCTCCCGCACGCTGTCGGGCGACCGTGCGAGCAGTACGCCGGTAGGTGAAGCCGGATGTGGAGGATCTTCGTCCGGCGGCAGACACATGGGGAGGTCCGGCGAGTGTTCCGACCCCCTCCCGTGAGGAATTGTGAGATATGGGAGCGTGGGCGGGTGAGTGAGACGACGACTGAAACCCTGCAATACCGCTTTGACGGGCCGAAGGACGCACCGGTGCTGGTCCTGGGCCCCTATCTCGGCACCACATGGCACATGTGGGATCGGCAGATACCTGAGCTCACCCAGCACTGGAGAGTGCTCCGCTTCGACCTCCCCGGCCACGGCGGTGCCCCCGCCCGTCCGGCCTCCGCCATCACCGAGCTCGCCGACCGACTGCTGGCCACCCTCGACGGACTCGGCGTCCAGCGCTTCGGGTACGCGGGCTGCTCCATCGGCGGCGCGGTCGGCGCGGACCTCGCACTGCGTCACCCGCACCGGGTCGCCTCGCTCGCCCTGGTCGCAGCCTCGCCCCGGTTCGGCAGCGCCGACGAGTTCCGCCAGCGCGGGGTCGTCGTCCGCACCAACGGTCTGGAGCCGATGGCCCGGACCGCACCGGAGCGCTGGTTCACCCCCGGTTTCGCCGCCGCCCAGCCGGCCATCGTCGAGTGGGCCGTCCAGATGGTCCGCACCACCGACCCCGGCTGCTACATCGCCGCCTGCGAAGCCCTCGCGGCCTTCGACATCCGCGGTGAACTCGGCCGCATCACCGTCCCGACCCTCGTCCTGGTCGGTGCCGAGGACCAGGTGACCGGGCCGGGCGACGCCCGCACCCTGGTCGCGGGCATACCGGACGCCCGGCTCGCCCTCGTCCCCGGCGCCTCGCACCTCGCCCCGGTCGAACAGCCCGCAGCCGTCACCGATCTCCTCCTGACCCATTTCTCCACGGCCTGGCAGGACACCCTCGCCGCCATCCCCGTACCGCCGTTCACCCCGCAGCTCTCCGCCCCCGTGCTGCCCGTCGCGGAGATCACCGCCGCCACCGAACGGCCCGGGACCGGGGCCCCCGGCCGCGCCGACCCGTACGAGCCCGGCATGAAGGTGCGCCGCGAGGTGCTGGGCGACGCCCATGTGGACCGGGCCATGGCCGGCGCCGACGACTTCACCGGTGACTTCCAGGAGCTGGTCACGCGCTACGCCTGGGGCGAGGTGTGGAGCCGGGAGGGCCTGGACCGTCGCACCCGCAGCTGTGTCACGCTCACCGCTCTGGTCGCCTCCGGCCGTCTGGAGAGCCTGGCCGCGCACGTCAGGGCGGCGCTGCGCAACGGCCTCACCCCGGTCGAGATCAAGGAGGTGCTGATGCAGACCGCCGTCTACTGCGGCGTACCGGCCGCGAGCGCCGCCTTCTCGATCGCCCAGACCGTGATTCAGGAAGAAACGACGCCCCGGCCGTAGCAGGATGGGGCCATGAACCCCGTGCACCTGAAACTCACCAAGAAGACGCACTCCTGCATCCGCCTGGAGAAGGACGGGCAGACACTCGTCATCGACCCGGGCGGCTTCTCGGAGCAGGACGCCGCCGTCGGCGCCGACGCGCTGCTGGTGACGCACGAGCACGCCGACCACTTCGACGAGGAGCGGTTGCGCGCCGGCATGGAGGCCAACCCCGCCGCCGAGATCTGGACCCTGCGCAGTGTCGCCGACCGGCTCGCCGCGGCCTTCCCGGGCCGTGTCCACACCGTCGGTCACGGCGACACCTTCTCCGCCGCGGGTTTCGAGGTACAGGTGCACGGCGAACTGCATGCGGTGATCCATCCGGACATCCCGCGGATCACCAACATCGGCTTCCTGGTGGACGGTTCCGTCTTCCACCCGGGCGACGCCCTCACCGTCCCCGACCGGCCGGTCGACACACTGATGCTTCCGGTGATGGCGCCCTGGAACAAGATCTCGGAGGTCATCGACTACGTGCGCGAGGTCGGGCCGCGCCGCGCCATCGACATCCACGACGCGTTGCTCACGGATCTGGCCCGCCCGATCTACGACACCCAGATCGGCAGCCTCGGCCGCACCGACCACGGCCGGCTGGCCCCGGGGGACTCGACCGGCCTGTGACCGGCACCGGTCCGGCGACTGTCAGTGGGAGCGGCTAGGTTTACGTACATGCGCATCGCCACCTGGAACGTCAATTCGATCACCGCCCGGCTCCCGAGGCTGCTGGCCTGGCTGGAGCGCACCGGCACGGATGTGCTGTGCATCCAGGAGACCAAGTGCGCCGCCGAGCAGTTCCCGGCGGACGCGCTCCGTGAGCTCGGCTACGAATCCGCGGTCAATGCCACAGGCCGGTGGAACGGAGTCGCGCTGGTCTCCCGGGCCGGTCTGGCCGATGTCGTCAAGGGGCTGCCCGGTGGCCCCGGGTACGAAGGAGTGGAGGAGCCCCGGGCGATCTCCGCTACCTGCGGCCCGGTCCGTGTCTGGTCGGTGTACGTGCCCAACGGCCGTGAGATCGAGCACCCGCACTACGCGTACAAGCTGCGCTGGTTCGAGGCCCTGCAGAAATCCGTCGCGGCGGACGCCGCCGGTTCGCAGCCCTTCGCGGTCCTGGGCGACTTCAACGTGGCCCCGACCGACGAGGACGTATGGGATCCGGCGCTGTTCGAGGGCGCGACCCATGTCACGCCCGCCGAGCGGGCCGCGCTCGCCGCGCTGCGCCAGGAGGGGCTGTCCGACGTCATGCCCCGCCCGCTCAAGTACGACCGGCCCTACACCTTCTGGGACTACCGGGAGCTGCGATTCCCGAAGAACAAGGGCATGCGTATCGACCTCGTCTACGGCAACGCGTCCTTCGTCGAGGCGGTCGAGGACAGCTATGTGGACCGCGAGGAGCGCAAGGGCAAGGGCGCGTCCGACCACGCCCCGGTGGTCGTGGACCTGGAGCTCTGACGGCTCGCCCCGCCGGGGCTCACTCCTGCCGAGCTCCGGCGTGGACGGCTTCCAGCACCTGGCGCCTGGACGGATTCACCATGGGCCTGCCCGCCACGGTGACCGTGGGCACGGTCTCGTTCCCGTTCGCCACGGACCGGACGAAAGCCGCCGCCTCGGGGTCGCGCCAGATGTTCACCTCGGTGTACGTCAGCTTCGAGAGCCGCAGTTGCAGGCGCAGCTTCATGCAGTACGGGCAGCCGGGCCGCCAGTAGACGACGATGCCATCGCGGTCCTCGGTCACTGGATCCCCCTGTTCGCGTGTGTGCGCCAGATCCTAGTCCGTGTCATCGAACTGCCGCCTTCATCTTCGAACTGCCGCCTTCCGCGCGACGCCGGTTCGAAGGCGCGTCCGCGTGCGCCGTCGGCGTTGAAGGATGGCGGACCCCGGCACACGGCGCCGTTGTCAGTGGTCGCCGATACCGTGGTCCATGTCCTTGTCCCGCTCGCTGGCTGCTTGCTGTGATCAGGACGGCCCCGCCCGTTCAGCGCCGGGCGGGGCCTCATCCAGCGGCGGTCACACCGCGGGAACGCCGTCCCGACCGCGGTCGACGGCCCGGCGTGTCCCCAGTGACGCCCAGGCGGTTCCCAGCGCCAGGACCATCAGCAGCGCGCTCACCCACAGCGGCGACCGGAAGCCGAGCCCCGCATCGATCGCGAGCCCTCCGAACCAGGGGCCGAGCGCTCCGCCCACGTTGAACGCGGCCGTGGCGAACGAACCGGACAGAGTCGGCGCGTCGGCTGCCAGCCGGAACACCCACGAGATCAGCGCCGTCCCGGTGCCGAACGCGAGCATCCCCTGGACGAAGACGAGCGAGATCGTCGCGAACGCGCTCCCCGCACTCAGCGCGAACCCGGCCCAGCCGACGGCGAGCGAGACGAGACCGGCCGTGGTGAGAGCGAGAGGCCGTGCGTCGACGAGCCGGCCCGCGGCGGTCACCCCGACGAACGAGCCCAGGCCGAACAGCGCGAGGAGGGCGGGCACCCAGGCGTCACCGAGCCCGGTGACATGGGTGGCGAGCGGTTCGAAGTAGGAGAACGCGCAGAACGTCGCCCCCTGGACGAGTGCGCTGGTCAGGAGGGTGAGCAGCAGTCGTGGCCGGGCCAGGGCCCGCAGTTCGACGCCCGCGCGCGCGGGGGCGGCCTTCGGCCGTGCCCCCGGGATCGTCCTCGCGATCACGACGACGGCCGGTACGGAGACGAGGGCCACGGCCCAGAACGCCGACCGCCACCCCCACTGCCCGCCCAGCGCCGCACCGGCGGGCACCCCGGCCACACACGCGATGGTGACGCCCCCGACCACCACGGACGTGGCGCGCGCCCGGGCCTCCGGTCCGACCATGGACACCGCGGTCACCAGCGCCACGGCCCAGAATCCGGCGTTCGCCAGCGCCCCGACTACCCGGGTCGCGAGGAGCACCCCGTAGCCGGGGGTGAGCGCGCCGACGACATGGACGGCGCTGAAGACACAGAGGAAGAACAGCAGCGCGCGGCGGCGCGGCCAGTTGCGGCTGAAGAGCGCCATCACCGGCGCCCCGACGATCATCCCGACCGCGAAGGCAGAGGTCAGCAGCCCTGCTGCCGGAATGGACACGTGGAGGTCGGCGGCGATGTCCGAGACGAGACCGGACAACATGAACTCGGATGTGCCCTGGGCGAAGACGGCGAGCCCGAGCGCGTACACAGCGAATGGCATGAGGAACCCCATGGACGGCTGATGGATGGACCGGACAGGGGGTGTGGGCCGCGCCCGAACGTGATGACGAGCGGCAACGCGGAAGAACGTCCATGGTGGTCATGGACGGAACCCGGCACCGCGGAAGGCGCCGGGGGGCGGGGAATCCGCGCACGGATGTGTCACGTGCGCGTACGGGAAGACGCAGCCCACACCGCGGTGGTCCGGCGGCGGCAGCCGGGCCGGAACGACCTCGCGACCGGTACTCGACCGTGCGGGATCGGTTCGCCGACGATCTCGGCCACCGGCGGACCGGTGGCTAGTGTCTGTCGGACTCGGGGCTGGACATGATCGCGAAACTACCAGCTCGGATCCTCCGGCTCCACCTGTTTTCCGTCATGGAGCCTGCGGTGACGGCGGCTCCGTGCCGGCCCCGGACCCGTCGCGTGGGCGGGTGCGAGGGGCGCGCGACCGGGTGCCTCCCCGAGCGGTCACGGACGGCGCGCACTTCGGCGCGCGGCGCCACACGCTCTCCTGGCGACGCAGTGGTGATCAGAAGGCGAAGGGGGCGGCGGGGTGCCGGGCATCCTTCGGGAGCTTGTGTGAGCGCTGCCCCCATAACCCGCACCTGCTGGGGGTGTTCATCACCGATGACTTCTTGAAGATCTGCTGGAGGCTAACCTTCCGGACATGGCTCAACCCACGCGCCCCCTTCAGGTCGTCACGCGGCTCGTCGACAAAAGCATCTGCGCCTATGATCCGGCCGCCGATGCAGGGGGTGTGCTGTCGCCCGCCATGATCTGTCGGCCGTCTGCCGAGGATGATGTCGTCAACCACGTTGTTCCCGCGGATCTCCAGCGCGCCTACTACACGACCCTGAACGCAGTTGTCTGCGTGAGCGCAGACGGGACCGAAGTCTGGCGATCGGAGTTCGAGCCGGCTGCAGACCAGCAATTCGGGCACCGACCCGGCTGCGTGCTGTCCTTGGACGGACTTGTGGTCTGGATCTACCGGCCCGATGTCATGGCCGGTCGTGACCGCCCCGACCAGTGGGTTGCCCTGGACGCCGGGACCGGAGCGGCCATCGCGCAGGCGGATCTGGACACCGTCGGCCATGGTGGTCAGCAACTGGTGCACCAGGCGGGCGATCAGGTGCTCCTCGATGTGGGAGAAGGGCAGGACGGCTCGGTCATCTACCGCGCGTCGGTGGCCGAGGGGCGGTTGGATCTCATCCGCTATCCCTGGAACGACCGGTGCCTCATCGACCTGGCGCCCGACGGACGCCAGTTCATGACCGTCGACCACGAGCAGGCCGACGTCGCCATTCACACCTACCCGGACGGCGAGGTGACGTTCACCCTCTCCGTCGACGCCTTCGGACACGACCCGGACGAGACCTACGTGGAATGGAGCGGCGGCTACCTGGACCAGGACACCGTCATCGTCACCCTCGCCGGCGAAACCGAGGACGAGCAGGAGTGGTTCCGCCACTACCGCGTCGATGTGAACTCCGGCCGGGTCCGGGCCGAGTTCGACTCCCACGCGGAGGACGCCTACGACATCCAGCCCCTCGGAGACGGGTCCTGGCTCACCACCGATCAATCCGGTCACCCGATCCGCTGGACCGACGCATAGAAGACCCTGCGCCGGACCTGCATCGACCTTCTGTGCGCCTACCTCCCGCTCCCCTTCGCTCCCGACCCCGGCGACGACCCGGTCCACCGGGAGGAACGCCACCGCTGCCTGGCCTTTCGCACGGTCCGGCACACGCTCGTGCGTGTCATCGGCGATCGCTGCCGACGCCCCCGGTGAATCCACCGCTCCTGGGAAAGGGGCCGGAGCTCGAGGCCAAAGCGCGGCCCACCCCCGGGGCTCGGCCCGCGCCCGCAGAGCTGAGCCGACGTTCTTCGGGTGCCGCGCGCTCGTCACGCCGGTTCGTACCGGTGGGCCCGGCCGCCGCGCCATTCGATCCAGTTCGGGTTGTCGAGGAGATACTCGGCGTCGTAGAACCCGGCGCCCCGGAGGATTTCGACGAGGTCGCCGTCGTCGAGGGCGAGGCCGGCGATCTGCCCATCGATGGTCACCGCCCGGCCGCCCATCGAGGAAGGGTGGTGTACGACTACCGGGGCGCTCATACCTTCAGGGTGCGCCGGGCTGCCGCTTGCAGCACCCCCGGCTCGGTGTCCGGCCGACAGTGCCCGCATGCCCGGACCCCGTCGCGCGAGTGCGCGCGGAGTGCCGTCGTGGCTGATCCCCCGATGCCGCCTGCCGATCGCGCAGCGGCCGACGTGTACCTCGACCGGCCGGGCGGCTGCGCCGACGCCGAGTTCGGCGACCCGGTCCGGGGCGGGCGGGCGCCGCTCCTCGCCCTGCTGCTGTTCCGCCTCCCGCTGCTCGACGGCGAGCCTGCCACCCACGATCCCTTGTGGCTGGTGGCTCCCTTCCTACCTGCGCCTCTCGTCGGCCGGGGGATCCGGGCGCAGGACCGCCTTCTTCACGGCCATCTCCAACTCGAACCGGCTCACCCCGGCCGCCTCGGCGTGCTCGGTCACCGCGGCCTGAAACCGTGCCGCCGCCTCACGCCAGACCGCCCACCCCTCCTCCGTGTAGGGCTCGGCGAGGGCCTTGCGCTGCTCTTCAGCGGCGGAACGTTGCAGCCTGATCAGTTCTTCGGGAATGTCGATTGCCACGAGCCGGATCGTAAAATGCGGGTTCGGCAATCAGCCGGAGCCGCGCAGGTCAGGCCGCCTCGACGACATCCGCCCGGACCGCAGCTTCCCACTCCACCAGCAGTCGCTGATACTCCGCCTCACCCTCCGGCGACAACGCGCCGCGCGCCCAGAGCGCGCGGATGTCCGCGTTCACCGCGGCGGGCGAGCGCACAGGGACGACAGGCGAAGGTGTGATCGACATGGGAACAGGCTACGAGGCAGGACTGACAATCGCCCCGACCGCGTCCGGGGCCGGATGCCACGGGAAGCCCTCCGGGCGTCGCTCACCAGGTCGATTCGGCTCGAACCCGTCGGTCCGTACAGCACCGTCGCGCCGACAGTCCGCAGCGCCTCCACGGACCGGTCGAACCGCGGATGCCGCACACAGGACGCGTTCACGCACGGCATCGCCACGGTTGGAATTCGTTTCCCGATCCCCTCGGCACGACGTCGGCGGGCGAGCCGCTTCACGCGATGGCGGGTGTCGGAGCAGCGCTGCGGCTTCATGGCATGTGCCGAGGGCCGGCTGTAGCCGCCTCTATTCGAACCTGTGTTCACTCGGGCGGGTGATCAATGAAGAGTGCTCTCCGTCGTCGGTCGCATCGGATGTCTCGGGTCGCGGTCCACACCCCCGAGGTACGGCGACCCGGAGCCGGTTTTGTGTCATGGTGGGCTGATGTTCGCACTTCGCAGGATTGACGGGATGGGGGTCCGGTGGGAGTCGAGTGGGAGATGGTCGTGGTGAACGTGAGCGAACCGACGCTGACCGGAGCTGACTACTCGATGTCGTCCGAGCGTGGTGTCGGACAGGTGGCGGCTTTGTTCGGCAGCGATGTGCCGCAGGGGGTCCGATCGTGAACATTCCTTTCCTGGACAACTGGCGCAAGCGTCACGACGGTGCGCGAGGGGCAGGGCTCGCCGCCGCCGTCGCGATCGATCCGGAGGGTGTGGCCGAGCTTCTCGCCGAGTGTGAGCTGCTGCGTGTCCGGGCGGGGCAGCGGGGGCTCGAACTCGACGACAGTCCCGCCTCGTTGGCGGCGCTCGACCAGTTGCCGCCGCGCTGGCGCGACGATCCCGAGGAGTTGCCCTGGCTGGGCAACGACGCGGGGCTCTACCTCGGCACCGTCCTGGTGCGCACCGTTCCCGGTGCGGCCTGGAGCATCTGGCCGAGCGGGCAGCCCGTCGTGCGGCTCGCCTCGGGTCGGGAGATCGACGTGGTCGAGGCCGGGCTGGACTGGGCGATGGCAGGCAGTCCCGAGCTCTCTCAGGTCTATTCGGAGTCGGCCGAGGGGTAGAGCTTTGAGTAAAACCGAATAAGACGCCTTATGCCCCATTTTTGCGTGTCGGAAGTGAAGTCCCTTTTCGCGCTGGATAGTTTGCGCTGACCTCGACATAGCGACAAGTGGGTGGGGCAGCGTATGGCCGTCGATCCGTTGATCGAGCTGCGGGACGTCAACAAGTTCTACGGACAGTTGCACGTACTGCGCGACATCAATCTCACCGTCGGCCGCGGGGAGGTGGTGGTGGTCATCGGCCCCTCCGGTTCCGGCAAATCGACCCTCTGCCGGACCATCAACCGGCTGGAGTCCATCGAGTCGGGCCGGATCGCGATCGACGGCAGACCGCTTCCCGAGGAAGGGAAGGGACTGGCCCGGCTCCGTGCCGAAGTGGGCATGGTCTTCCAGTCGTTCAACCTCTTCGCGCACAAGACCGTGCTGGCCAATGTCTCGCTCGCCCAGCTCAAGGTCCGCAAGCGGAAGAAGGACGAGGCCGACCGGCGTTCCCGGGAACTGTTGGAACGGGTCGGACTCGCCGCGCACGCCGACAAGTTCCCCGCCCAGCTCTCCGGCGGCCAGCAGCAGCGTGTGGCCATCGCCCGCGCCCTCGCCATGGACCCCAAGGCGCTGCTCTTCGACGAGCCCACCTCGGCGCTCGACCCGGAGATGATCAACGAGGTGCTGGAGGTCATGCAACAGCTCGCCCGGGACGGCATGACCATGGTCGTCGTCACCCACGAGATGGGCTTCGCCCGCTCCGCCGCCAATCGCGTGGTCTTCATGGCCGACGGCCGGATCGTCGAGGACCGCACTCCCGAGGCGTTCTTCACCGCTCCGGAGAGCGACCGCGCCAAGGACTTCCTGTCCAAGATCCTCAAGCACTGACGGGGGCTCCGTGTTGCGTACGAGAAAGGTCCTGGCCGTCTGCGCCGGTCTGCTGCTGGCCGTGCTCGCCGCCGCCTGCGGCAAGGAGGGCAGCCCGCCGGTGAAGGGCCCGAAAGCCGATCAGCTGCCGGTGTACCGGGTCGACACGAGCTTCCGGCTGCCCGCATCACCGACCTGGACGAAGGCGAAGGAGCGGGGATACCTCCGGGTCGGGGCCAAGGAGGACCAGCCCTACCTCGGCGAGAAGGACCCGGCCACCGGCGTCTACTCGGGCTTCGACATCGAGATCGCCAAGATGATGGCGGCCTCGCTCGGTTTCGAACCGAAGACGATCCGTTTCCGGACCATCGCCTCCGCCAACCGCGAGACGGCGCTCCAGAACGGTCAGATCGACTACTACGTCGGCACCTACACCATCAACGACCTGCGCAAGAAACTCGTCGGCTTCGCGGGCCCCTACTTCATGGCCGGACAGTCGCTGCTCGTGCGCACCGACGAGCACGACATCCACGGCCCGCAGGACCTGGCCGGCAGGACCGTCTGCTCGGCGGCCGGATCGACCCCGTACCAGCGCATCGCCGCCGACTACCCGAAGGCGATCCTGGTCGCCTACGACACGTACTCGATCTGCGTCGACAACCTGCTGACCTACCAGGTCGACGCCGTCACCACTGATGACGCCATCCTGCTGGGCTTCGCCGCCAAGGCGCCCAAGGAACTGAAGGTGGTGGGCAAGCCCTTCTCCCGGGAGCCGTACGGCATCGGAGTCCCGCGCAGCGACAACGCGTTGCGGTTCGCCCTGGACGACGCCCTGGAGGCGAACCAGAAGAACGGAAACTGGAAGAAGGCGTTCGAGGCCACACTCGGTCTGTCCGGAGTGCCCGCGCCGACCCCGCCGCCCATCGACCGCTACCCGGCGACCTGAGAGGGCGGGGACCGACATGGACGTACTCACGCAGAATTTCTCGCTCTACGGCAAGGGCTTCCTCGGCACGGTCGAGCTGACCGTCTACTCCTCGATCCTGGCCCTGCTCCTCGGCTTCCTGATGGCCTCCTGCCGGGTGGCTCCCGTGGGCTCGCTCCGGGTGCTCGGCACGGTCTGGGTGACGGTGCTGCGCAACACCCCGCTGACGCTGCTCTTCTTCGCCGTCCTGCTCGGACTGCCACGCTTCGGGCTGGTGCTTCCCTTCAAGGTCTTCGCCGTCCTGGCCCTCGGCTGCTACACCTCCGCGTTCATCTGCGAGGTGCTGCGCTCCGGTATCAACACCGTCCCGACGGGGCAGGGCGAGGCGGCCCGCAGCCTCGGCATGACGTTCGGCCAGACGCTGAACCACATCGTGCTTCCGCAGGCGTTCCGTTCGGTCATCCCACCGATCGGCTCGACGCTGATCGCCCTCGCCAAGAACTCGGCGATCGCCGGGGCGTTCAGCGTCACCGAGCTGCTCGGCACCTACAAGACCCTCAACGAGCTGGGCTACAGCATCGTCTGGACCTTCGTCTGGATCGCCGTCGGCTACCTGATCATCACCCTGTCCATCAGTGCGCTCTTCCACATGATGGAGAAGCGCTGGGGAGTCGCCCGATGACCACCCGCACCCCGCCGTCCGCAACCGCGCTCTACGACATCCCGGGACCGGTCACCCGCAAACGCCACCGTGTGTACGGGATCGTCTCGACGGCACTGATCCTGGCCCTGGTGGGCTGGATCGTGTATCTGCTCTTCGACACCGAGCAGTTCACCGCGGCCAAGTGGACCCCCTTCGAGTACAAGGGCATTCAGGAGCTGTTGCTGCGCGGACTGGGCAACACCCTCAAGGCGTTCGCGTACGCCGCGGTGCTCTCCCTCGTGCTCGGGGCGGTGCTCGCCGTCGGACGCCTCTCCGACCACCGGGCCGTGCGCTGGGTCTCGACGCTCCTGGTCGAGTTCTTCCGGGCGATGCCCGTACTGGTGATGATCTTCTTCATCTTCGTGGCGCTGAAGGTGCAGCCGCTGCCCGCGCTGGTCACCGGTCTGACCCTGTACAACGGCTCGGTGCTGGCCGAGGTGTTCCGTACCGGAATCAACTCGGTGGAGCGGGGCCAGCGCGAGGCCGCGTACGCGCTGGGGCTGCGCAAGACGCAGGTCACCACCTACGTACTGGCCCCGCAGGCGGTGCGCGCCATGCTGCCCACGATCATCAGCCAGCTGGTGGTCGCGCTCAAGGACACCTCGCTCGGCTTTCTGATCACCTACGAGGAATTCCTCCACGCGGGCAAGCTCATCGCGTCCAATCTCGACTACGATCTCCCCTTCATCCCCGTGGTGATGGTGATCTCGCCGATCTACATCGGGATGTGCATGCTGCTCTCCTGGTTCGCGACGTGGGTGGCGAAGCAGGAGCGGCGCAATCCGAAGACGAAGGCCGTGGAGGTCGCACCGGCCGAACCAGGAACGCTGCTGCCGGGAGTGCAGTAGCCGGGATCCGCCGCGAAGCGGTCCCGAGGAGCGGTGCCCGTCCGGCAGCAGCCGGTGATCACTTCTCGCACGAGGGAACGGACAGGTACGACGGGTCCGCCGAGCGCGAGGAGAAGGTCAGCTGCGAGCCGGTCGGGTGTGCTCGACGTACAGCGGGTCGACCGTGCCGATCACAGGGAGAGCCGACGACCGGCCGGGGCGTCGTGGGCGGTGGAGAACGGCTCCAGGTCCACGGGGTACCGCCGGCTCGCGTCTGTCCGCGGAGGTGTCCAGGGGGCGTTGCGACCCGCCTGCCGAGGTGGCGGCACCTTCGTCGTGGAGATACGCGACGAAGGTGCCGTTCTCCTCGTCGCCGGTCAATCCGGTGTGAGGCCCGGCCGCGCCCGCGATGCGGTCCAGGAGGTCGCGCGGACAGGAGCGGGCGCTGGTGTCGGTCACGCACGACAACGGCACATCATCGGTACGGGCCGCCCGCCCACCCACCTGCTGCCCGCGCCCGTGATCACCGGTGCGGGCAGCAGGTGCGGATCGCCGTCCACCTGGCATGCCGACAGCTTGCCGGCGCTGCGGCTCACTTCAGCGCGCTCTTGGCCTGCCAGTCGGTCCAGCTCACATTCCACGCCCCGTATCCGTTGCCCTCCGCGACCGTGCCCTTGGCGTCGGCGCCGGTGATCTCGAACGGGTCGCCGACCCGCACCTGCTGGTACAGCGAAGCGGCGTTGGCGTCACTCATGCCGACACAGCCCGAACTGTGGTTGGCCACACCGAAGTAGGCGGCGTTCCACGGTGCCGCGTGGGCGTACATCCCCGACCAGGTCAGCCGCATCGACGAGTCGACCATCTTGTCGTAGGCATCGCCCAGGCCGACCGTCTCGGAGCGCATGTTGATCGTGCCCTCCTTGGCCATCAGCACGGCCGTGCCGCGCCAGGACGCCTTCTCGCCGCCCGGCGTGCCGGCCGACATGGGCACGTCCATGACGGTCCTTCCGTCCCGCTTCAGCGCCAGCCGGTGACGGTCGAGGTCGACCTTGACCACCTGGTCGGCGCCGATCGCGAAGGTGGTCCGGTAGTCGCGCACGAACCAGCCGCCGGAGGGGCCCGAGTCGATGCCGTTGAGGTCGGCGTCGAGCGTCACCTTCGTACCGGGCTTCCAGTACTCCTTGGGCCGCCAGTCGATGCGGTCCTTGCCGGAGTAGTCCTGCAGCCAGCCCCAGGAGCCCTCGGTGTTGTTCGAGGTGGAGACCTTCAGGGCCTTCTCCACCGCGGCCCTGTCCTTCACCGGGTTGTCGAAGACGATCGACAGCGGCTGGGCGATGCCGACCGTGGTGTTCTTGCCGGGGGCCAGCGTCAGCTTGTTGACCTTCTCGGCCGCCGAGGTGGTGAAGCCGGCCTTGTCGCTGCCGCCCTCGGTGTCCTTCGCCTCGACGCGGTACGTGGTGCCGGGCGCGGCCGGCCGGTCCGATGTCCAGGTCCTGCCGTCGGCGGATATCCGGCCGGTGAGCGCGGCGCCCCCGGTCGCCTCCACCGTGACCGTCTTCAGCTTTCCGGCGCCGAGGGTCACCTTCACCGGCTCGCCCGGGGCTGCCTCGGCGCCCTTCAGGTTCACCGAGATCCTGGTGTCGTGCGCCGGTGCGACCCCGGTCGCCCCCTTGCCCGAGTCCGACGCGGAGGCGCCGGAACAGGCGGTGAGCGTGGCGCCGAGCACCGTGGTGCCGGCGATCAGGGTGAGCCGGACCGGGCGGACGAGCGGGGCGGTACGGCGGATGCGCCGACGTGCGGAGAACAACGGAAACCTCCAAGGCATTGCTTCTCATCGGTGATGAGGCGTTATGACCGACGATAGGTTCCACAAATCGACCGAAAACCAGGAAATCCTCTGTGTGACATGGACCGCAGCGGAACGGTCATCGTCCGGTCACATACGCCGCGCGGCTCCGTCACGGACCGCTGTGAGCATCCTGTGCAGCCCCGCGGAGCCGACAGCGGGGCGGACCAGGGAGGGCCACGAACATGTCAGCACTGCTCGCGACCGGGGACCGCAGCCGCGACCAGGAGCTACGGATACGCGGCCTGACCGCCGCCGAGCACCGGGCATTCGTCGCCACCCGCACGGAGGCGAGCTTCCTGCAGTATCCGTCCTGGGCCGGGGTGAAGGAACAGTGGACCTCGGAAACGGTCGGCTGGCACAGCGATGCGGGCGAACCGGCCGGGGCCGCTCTGGTCCTCTACCGGCAGTTCCCCGGAACCCGAAAGTACTTCGCCTATCTGCCCGAGGGCCCGGTGGCCGACTGGGCCGATCCCGACATGGACCGTTGGCTGCGACCGCTCGTGGCCCATCTGCGGAAGGCGGGTGCCTTCGCCGTTCGGATCGGCCCCTCACCCACGTACCGCCGTTGGGACACCGCCCGCCTCAAGGCGGCCACCGGCCCCGGCCGGAGGATCGGCGACGTGCTCGCCACCGAGGTGGACCCGCTCGGCACGGCCGTCGCCGAACGGCTCCGGGCCCGCGGCTGGCGCCGCTGCGGCGGTGACGGGGGAGAGGACGCCGACGCGCAGCCGCGCTACGTCTTCCGGGTCCCGCTCGCCGGGCGGACCCCCGGCGAACTGTGGTCGGGACTCAACCAGGAATGGCGTCGCAACGTCCGCAAGGCCCAGAAGGCCGGGGTGCGGATCGTCATCGGCAGCGAGGCCGAACTCCCTCAATTCCACCGACTGCTGCGGATCACCGAGGAGCGCGACGGCTTCCGGCTCGGTCGCTCCCTCGCGTACTACCAACGGCAGTACGCCGTACTCAACGCCGAGCGGCCCGGCCGGATGAGGCTCTACCTCGCCGTCCACCAGGGCGAGATCCTGGCCGCTCACACCATGATCAGCACCGGCCGACGGGTCTGGTACCAGACCGGCGCCTCCGCCGACCACCGCCGCGAGGTCCGTCCCAGCAACGCGCTGCAGTGGAAGATGATGCTCGACGCCCATGAGCTCGGTGCCGATGTGCATGACATGCGCGGGGTACCCTCCACCCTTGACCCCGACGACCGCCCCTTCGGGCTGCTCCGTTGGAAACTCGGCACCGGAGGTCAGGTCGTCGAGACCCTCGGAGAGTGGGAGACATCGGTGGGCGGAGCCGCCAACAACACCTTGTACCGTGCGTTCCAGGCGTACCTGGCCCGCCGATGACGGCCACCGAAGCGGCCTCGAAGGCCGCGGAACGCACGTCCGGTTCGGTGCTGCGCAGCGGCGCCGTCATGGCGTCCGGCTCCGTCGTCTCGCGGGTGACCGGCTTCGTACGCTCGGCGGTCGTCGTCGCCGCGCTCGGCACCGGACTCCAGGCCGACGGGTACACCGTCGCCAACACCGTGCCCAACATCCTCTACACGCTGCTCATCGGCGGCGCGCTCAACGCCGTCTTCGTCCCGGAGCTGGTCCGGGCCGCCAGGAACCATGCCGACGGCGGAGCCGCGTACACCGACCGGCTGCTCACCCTCTGCACGATCGGGCTCCTCGCCCTCACCGCGCTGACGGTCGTGGCCGCACCGTGGATCGTCTCGGTCTACGCCCCCGACTACCACGGCGGACAGGCCGATCTCACCATTGCCCTGGCCCGCTACTGCCTGCCGCAGATCCTCTTCTACGGACTGTTCACGCTGCTCGGCCAAGTGCTCAACGCCCGCGACCGGTTCGGGGCGATGATGTGGACCCCGGTCCTCAACAACGTCGTGATCATCGCCGTGTTCGGGATCTATCTCGGTGTGGCGACCGGCTCCGACGGCACGTTGACCTCGGCGCAGGCCCAATGGCTCGGCTGGGGGACCACCGCCGGGATCGCGGTGCAGACGCTCGCCCTGGTGCCCGCGCTGCGGGCCGCGAAGTTCCGCTGGCGACCGCGGTTCGACTGGCGCGGCAGCGGTCTCACCCGACCGCTGCGCGCGGCCGGCTGGCTCGTCATGCTCGTGCTGACCAACCAGATCGCCTACTGGGTGGTCACCCGGCTCTCCACCGCCACCGGCCAGCATGCCGTCGAGCAGCACGTGTCGGGCGGTGTGGGCTACACCGCGTACAGCTACGCCTATCAGCTGTGGGTGGTGCCGCACGGCATCGTGACCGTCTCCCTCGTCACGGCGCTGATGCCCCGGATGAGCCGCTCGGCGGCGGACGACGACCTGACGGGTGTGCGGCGCGACGTCTCGTACGCGTTGCGAACCTCGGCCGCGGTCGTGGTGCCCGCCGTGGCCGCGCTGTTCGCGCTGGCGCCGTGGGTGATGGGGGCCGTGTACGGATACGGGCGCACCGGCGCCGCGGACATCGCGGCCATGGCGGGGATGATGATGGCGTTCGCGCCGGGGCTGATCGCCTACTCCGGGCAGTACGTGCTGTCCCGCGCGTTCTACGCGATGAGCGACACCCGCACGCCGTTCCTCCTCAATCTGGTCATCGCCGCGCTCAACGCCGGACTCTGTGTCGTCGCGTACCTGCTGCTGCCGGTCCGCTGGGCCGTGACCGGCATGGCCGGGGCCTATTCGGTGGCACTGTTCGCCGGCTTCGGTGTCACCGCGTACGTGCTGCACCGCAGGGTCTGCGGCAGCGCCGCCGTCCGGCCCTCGCTGCTGCGCTCGGCCGGGCTGTGGGCGCAGCTGCGGCTGGTGGTGGCGAGTGTGCCCGCCGGGCTGCTGGGACACCTGGCCGCCCGCGCCTGCGAGGGATTCGGCGACTTCGCCGCGGTGGGGGCGGGGACCGCCGTGCTCCTGCTCACGGTCGCGCTGCTGGCCCGGCCCCTCCGACTGCGGGAGATCAGTGCCCTGATCTCCGCGGGCCGCGGGCGGCTGCGGCGGGCCTGAACCCGCCGGGCGCGCGGTCCGTTCACCGGTTCGAATCCACTCCTTGATCGCTGGGATACTCCTGCCATGCCTCGCGTGTTGCTGATCGAAGACGACCCCTCCGTACGGGAAGGGGTCGAGCTGGGGCTGCGTCGACGCGGTCATGAACTGCGGGCCGTCGAGACCGGTGAGGCGGGGCTGGCCGCGCTGGGGGAGTTCCGGCCCGATCTGGTGCTCCTCGACCTGATGCTCCCCGGAATGAACGGGGTCCAGGTCTGCCGACGGGTCCGGGAGACCAGCCAGCTCCCGATCATCATGCTCACGGCGCGCGGCGACGACTTCGACGTGGTCGTCGGTCTGGAGGCCGGGGCCGACGACTACATCGTCAAGCCCGCCCGCACCGAGGTGATCGAGGCCAGGATCCGTGCCGTACTGCGCAGGCTCGCCGAGCCCGCGGGACGCAGCGGCCTCGAGCACCACGGCGAACTCGTCGTCGACCGCACCGGACTCTCGGTCGCCAAGGCGGGGGAACGGATCCTCCTGGCGCCCTCCGAACTGAAGCTGCTGCTCCACCTCTCGGCCTCGCCCGAGCAGGTGTTCAGCAGGCAGCAGCTCCTCGAATGCGTCTGGGAGCACAGCTACCACGGAGACGCCCGGCTGGTCGACGCCTGCGTGCGGCGGCTGAGGCAGAAGATCGAGGATGTGGCGGGCAGCCCGCGCTACATCCAGACCGTCCGCGGTTTCGGCTACCGCTTCGGGCCGCTCGCATGAAGCTCTTCGCCGCCCGGTTCGGGCTGCGGACCCGCCTCATAGCCGCCTTCCTCCTGGTCGCGGCGATCAGCGCCGTCACCACCGCGACCCTGACCTACCGCGAGGCCCGCTCCGCCATCCTCCAACAGGCCCAGGACACGGCCGTCGACCAGTTCCGCGACCGGATCGGTGCGCTGGCCGTGACCCTGCCCGTGGACGAGGAGCAACTGCGGCGCAACTGTCAGCACCTCGCCAGGGAGGGCAGGCCGCAGACCCGCGTCTTCGCCGAGTACGGGAAGATCCGGGTCTCCTCGTCGGACCGGCCCACCTCCAACGTGATCACCCCCGCGCTGCGCGACGCCGTCCGGCGCAACGCGAGCGGTTCCTTCCAACGGGTCGTCAAGGACGGCAGGCCCTGGCTGACCGTCGGGATGCCCGCTCTGTTCGACCGGGGCGACGGACGCCAGCCCACCGGGCTGTTCCTCTACGCCGTGATACCGCTGTCCACCGAGGAGGCCAATGTCAAGGCCATGGTCACCGCGGCCCGCGACGGCGCCCTGCCCGCACTTGTGATCGCGCTGGTGCCCGCCCTGCTCGCCGCCCGCAGCGTGCTGCGTCCGGTACGCGACCTGCGGCGGGCGGCGGCGGGCATCGGGCGGGGCGAGCTCGACACCCGTATCGAGGTCCGGGGCTCCGACGAACTCGCCGAACTCGCCTGGACGTTCAACGAGTCCTCGACAAAGCTCCAGGAGTCGGTGGAGGAGCTCCGGCGGGCGGAGGCGCGGGCCAGACGCTTCGCCTCGGACGTCTCGCACGAACTGCGCACCCCGCTCGCCGGTATGCTCGCCGTCACCGAGGTGCTCGACGAGGACGCCGCCCAGCTGAACGCCGACACCGCGGCGGCCGTCCGGCTGATCAGTGCCGAGACGGGGAAGCTCGCCACCCTCGTCGAGGACCTGATGGAGATCTCCCGCTTCGACGCGAAGGCGGCGGATCTCCATCTCGACGAGGTCGATGTCGCCGAGACGATCCGCAAGACCCTGCAGAGCAGGCACTGGGAGGACAGGGTGGACACCGAACTCCCCGACGGAGTGCGGGCGCTGCTCGATCCGCGTCGATTCGACGTCGTCGTCGCCAACCTCGTGGGCAACGCCCTGCGGCACGGTGCGCGGCCCGTCACCGTACGGCTGCGGACCGGATCGTGGGGCGGGGCCTCCTGGCTGGTGACCGAAGTCGCGGACAGCGGACCGGGTATCGACCCGGCGGTGCTTCCGCACATCTTCGACCGGTTCTACAAGGCCGACGCGGCCCGCACCCGTTCGGCGGGCAGTGGGCTCGGTCTGGCGATCACCCAGGAGAACGTACGGCTGCACGGCGGCACCGTGCACGCGGCCAACGGGCCCGGGGGCGGCGCGGTCCTCACCGTGGAACTCCCCCTGGAGGGACGGTGAGAGGCGTACGGGCCCTCGGCCTCCTGCTGCCCCTCGTGCTGCCGGTGGCCGGATGCGGGATACAGGCGACGGACGTCGTCGAGGTCGGCGACCCGGCGACGGTGGACGTGGCGCCGGGCGGCCCGGAGGGCACGCTGCTCTACTTCGTGTCCTCGTCCTCCGCGAGCCGGCTGATGCCGGTCGTGCGGCAGGTCGACCTGACGACGGACAGCGGTGCCGGCGCCGGGGGCGCGGTGCGCGCGTGGCGCGGATCCGACAAGGCCCTGGCCATGCTCTTCGACGGACCCACGAAGGCCGAGGCCGCGGCGGGTCTCCGTTCCGAACTGCCGTACATCCGGACACTGGGCCTGACTCTGGGGCCGGACGGGGTGACGGTCCGGGTGAACGCAGCCGTCACGGAATTCTCCGAGGTCGCCCGGCAGCAGCTGATCTGCACGGCCGCCCAGGCCCGTACCGCGGACCGGGGTGCGGCGGTGAAGGTGATCGGCGCCGACGGTGTCATCGGACCGGCCCACTGCTCCGTCTGACATCCGCCCGGTCCGCGGGGCCGGGATCAGCCCGTCGCCCGGTGCGAATTGCGCGGCACCGGTACGGGCGCCTGTGCGGCCCGCGTCACATCGGCGACGATCTCCACCACATCGGGTCCGTACGCACGGGAGTTGACCACTTTCAGCAGCAGACAGAACGTGTTGTTGCCGTGCTTGCGGGCCAGCTTCTCGTAGTTGCGGGCCAGATAGCGGGAGGCGGCCTGGTTGCTGATCGCCTGCTGCCCGCAGAACAGGAAGACCGGACGCGCTTCCTGACCGAGTGTCAGTCGTGCCAGCAGCACGTGCTCGGCGACGCCCTTCTCCGCCCGGTAGCGCTCCGAACCGATCTGGAAGGCGCCTCGGTCGGGACCGGGCTCCGGATCGGTGTTTATCTTCACCCCGGGCAGCAGCGAATGCAGATGGGCGGCCATCCGCCGGTTGGACACCGGCCCGCCGACGCAGAATTCGGTGCGTTCTCCGAAGCCCTGCTGCGCGACGTCGTGGGACAGGATCTGCGCGTGTGCCGAACAGTCCTTGATCAGTGCGGATAGTTCGAGCAGGGCGAAGACGTCGTGGCGGTGCACGGCCCCGTCGCCGCCCGCCTCGCGGTTGACGACGAGCAGGCACTCGGAATTGCCCGGCAGCCCGAAGAACGCCTGCTTGCGGCGGAGCTTTCGGCGCCAGAGATAGGTGCGGGCGAGCCAGCCCAGCGCGGCGCTGATGCCGGCGGCCACCACGCCCAGCACGATGTTGCGTACGTCGTCATTCATGGGCGGGCATGTTAGCGGGCACGTGGTTCGGGATTCACGGCGGTCCTGACGAGGCGGGCGGAGCGGCGCTACCCTGCGGCGAACAATCCGTCACTGGAGGTGTGCATGCGACGTTCCGTCGCGCGGAGTGTGTCGTTGTCGGCTGTTCTCGCCGCTGTCGTCACGGTCGGGGCAGCGGCCCCGTCCTCGTCCGCACCACCGACCGCGCCACCCCCCAAGTCGCCTGTCGCGGTGGGGTACGGTGGGGCGGTCGCCAGCGTCGACGCGGATGCGTCGGCCGCGGGCATCGAGGTACTGCGCAAGGGCGGCAACGCGGTGGACGCGGCGGTGGCGACCGCGGCCGCGCTCGGTGTGACCGAGCCCTACTCGGCGGGTCTCGGCGGTGGTGGCTACTTCGTCTACTACGACGCCAAGAGACACACCGTGGAGACGATCGACGGCCGGGAGACCGCACCGCGCAGTGCGGACTCCTCGCTCTTCCTGGAGAACGGCAAGCCGATCGCCTTCGACGCCGCCGTCACCAGCGGACTGGCCGTGGGCACCCCCGGCACCCCGGCCACCTGGGACACCGCACTCGACACCTGGGGCAGTAAATCGCTGCGACAGGTGCTGAAGCCGGCCGAGCGGCTCGCCAGGGACGGCTTCGTCGTCGACAGCACGTTCCGCTCGCAGACCGAGGGCAATCAGGCGAGGTTCGCCGACTTCCCGGCGACCAGGGAGCTCTTCCTGCCGGGCGGACAACTGCCGGCGGTCGGCTCCGTCTTCAAGAATCCCGATCTGGCGCGTACGTACGAGCAGGTGGGCCGCAAGGGCGTCGACGAGCTGTACCGGGGCGAGCTGGCCGAGGACGTCATACGGACCGTGCGCAACCCGCCGGTGGACCCGCGGTCCACCCGGGTCGTACGTCCCGGCGACCTCACGGCCAAGGACCTGCGGTCCTACCGGGTGCTGCGGCAGGCTCCGACGAAGGTCGGCTACCGGGGCCTCGACGTGTACGGCATGGCGCCTTCCTCGTCCGGCGGCACGAGCGTCGGCGAGGCACTCAACATCCTTGCGTCCACGGACCTTTCGAAGGCGAGCGAGGCGCGGTATCTGCACCGCTACATCGAGGCGAGCCGGATCGCGTTCGCCGACCGGGGACGGTGGGTCGGCGACCCGGCGTTCGAGGACGTACCGACGCAGGGGCTCCTCAGCCGGCGGTTCGCCGACTCGCGGGAGTGCCTGATCAAGGACGACGCGGTGCTGACCAGCCCGCTGGCGCCGGGAGACCCCCGTCACCCGGCCGACTGCCGGGCGGGCGGCAAGGCCGCCCCGACGACGTACGAGGGCGAGAACACCACCCATCTGACGACGGCCGACAAGTGGGGCAACGTCGTCGCGTACACCCTGACGATCGAGCAGACCGGCGGCAGCGGCATCACCGTGCCGGGGCGTGGCTTTCTGCTCAACAACGAGCTGACGGACTTCTCGTTCGCGCCCGCCGACCCGGCGGTCCACGACCCCAACCTGCCCGGTCCGGGCAAGCGTCCGCGTTCGTCCATCTCGCCGACGATCGTGCTGAAGCACGGAGAGCCGGTGCTGGCCCTGGGCTCGCCGGGTGGCGCCACGATCATCACGACCGTGCTCCAGTCGCTCATCGGCAACGTCGACCGAGGGCTGCCGCTGGTCGACGCGATCGCGGCGCCGCGCGCCAGTCAGCGCAACTCGGCGACGACGGAGCTCGAACCGGGTCTGTGGAACAGCCCGGTACGGGGACAACTGGAGGCGTTGGGGCATGCCTTCAAGCTGAACCCGGAGATCGGGGCAGCGACGGGTGTACAGCGGTTGCCGGACGGGCGGTGGCTGGCGGCTGCGGAAAAGGCACGCCGCGGCGGGGGTTCGGCCATGGTCGTGAATCCGAGCGGTCGTTCCTGACGACAAGTCAATAACCCTCTTTTCGGGGTCGGTTCTTCGTGTGTATCGCGCGAGGGCCGGCCCCGGCGGTCTTGACGAGGACATGACTTAGGGGTCATCTTGGGCGCGTCGGTAAGGAAAGTTTCCTAATGGAAAGGGCACCCCCACTGTGCGTACTCGAACGCTCGCCCTCGCCGCCGCTTCCGGAGCGGCCCTGCTCGCGGCCGCCACGCTCACCCCCGCCGCCGTGGCCAGTCCGGCCCCGGGCGCCGTGTCCGCCGCGCCCCGAGCGGATTCCGGCGCCGTCGACCAGGGCGGGGCCGGAGTCAAGGAGGGTTCCGTCAGCGCGGCCGATCTGCTGGCCAAGGTCACCTCGTGCTCGCAGATCTCCAACGGCAAGTACCGTACGGACGAGGAGGCGTCGGCGACCATACCCGTCTGCGGCAAGAACGGTGCCGTGTTCTGGAAGGCCGACATGGACATCGACTGCGACGGTCAGGTCACCACCGCCTGCAATGCGAACACCGACCCGTGGTTCCAGGACGACACGGCGTTCCACACCTCCGGCGACAAGCCGCTGAGCGCCGAGAAGCTGCCGTACGTCGTCGTGCCGAGCAGCAGCAGCATCTGGAACTACAGCAGCGCGGGGATCAAGGGCGGTGGCGTCGTCGCCGTCATCTACAACAACAAGGTCGAGTACGCCGTCGTCGGCGACACCGGCCCCAGCAAGATCATCGGCGAAGCGTCGTACGCCACCGCCAAGGCGCTCGGCATCGACCCCGATCCGGAGACCGGCGGCGCCGATTCCGGCGTCACCTACATCCTCTTCAAGAACTCCCAGGTGTCACCGATCGAGAGCCACAGCGCCGCAGTCACCGCCGGCGAGGCATTGGCCAAGCAGTTCATCCAGAACAACTAGGGTCCTTCGTTCGGATCGGGCCGGACCGGCGCCGGGCATGCGAGTGCGGTGCGATCCGAACGAGAGGTCCTGGCGGCACGCGGAAGGAATGGGTCACCGGGTGTTCAGGTGCGGTCGGGATGCGTGGGCCGTCGTCGGTGATCGCCACCGTGTGCTCGGCGTGCGCCACGCGGCTGCCGTCGGACGTGCGCAAGGTCCAGCCGTCCCGGTCCGGGTGGAGGCCGTCGGTGCCGCCGCCGATCGGCATCGGATCGACGGCCGGCGCCATCCCGTGCCGCAGCCGCATGTCGCGGCCCGGTCGTCCCTCGTCGGGGACGGCCGGGTCCTCGTGCGTCGAACGGCCGATGCCATGGCCGCCGAATTCCTCCGGAATGCCGTAGTCGGCCGCGCGGCAGACCGTGCCGATGGCGTGCGCGATGTCGCCGATGCGATTGCCGGCCGCCGCCGCCGCGATGCCCGCCTCCAGCGCCGCGAACGCCGTGTCGATCAGCCGGGTGTCCGCCGGCCGGGCGCCGCCGACGGTGAAATCGATCGTCGAGTCGCCCGCCCGGCCACCGGGCGTCGCGCCCGCGTCGATGCTCACCGGATCGCCGTCGCGCAGCCGCTGACCGGTCGTGACGCCGGGCGCGGTCGCGTCGTCGACCGACGTGCGGACGACCGCGGGGAACGGGGTCGGGGTGAAACGCGGCCGGTGGTTCGGGAACGGCGAGTCGGCGCCCGCCTCACGAGGAACCTCTCGGGCCACCTCGTCGAGTTCGCGCGGGGAGACGCCGACCGCCGCCGCTTCCCGCGCGGACCTCGGTACGTGCGCCACGACCCGGCCCGTCTCGCGCGTCGCTCCGATCGACGCGTTCGTCCTGAGCCGCACCGCGCCAATTACTATACCGGTCGTGGCGGTATTAGTATGACGGCATGGTACGGACGCCCCTGACCCCGGAAGAGCGCCTGCGCGGCGAACGCCTCGGAGCGCTGCTGCGTGAGGCGCGCGGTCGGCGCAGCATGGTCGAGATCGCGGCGAGCGCCGGAATCTCCGCCGAGACACTGCGCAAGATCGAGACGGGTCGCGCGCCGACCCCCGCCTTCTTCACCGTCGCGGCGCTGGCCGGGGCGCTCGGACTGTCGATGGACGAACTGCTCAGGCGCTGCGCCCCGGTGCCGGACGCGGTGCCGCTGGCGGGTTAGGCGCTCTCGGGCCGTCCGTCGGGCGGTCGGAGCGCCCGCGCCGTCCATGACGAGTGGCCGCCATGGGTGGGGTGCGGACGGCTGATGCCGCTCGCTCCTTCCCGGTCCGTTCGTCGCGGTCCGCGACGGGCCGCGGTGGCATGTGCCGGGACCGTTCCGGTCCGCGGGGGGTGCGGGCTCGGCGGAGGTGTGCCGCCCTGTCGGGTGCGCGGGGGAGGGGCGGGTCGCGGCTCTGTGCGCGACGCCGTGCGCCGACCGCACCGCGGTCGAAAAACGGGTGTAGCCGTGCCGTAACACGGCTGGGGTCGAATGCCTGCGGACCGGAAGGCTCCGGCCGACGTTGGCGAGGGCGGCGATGGCAACTCATCAAAGTGCTTGGGAAGCAAGGGAGTTCAGTCACTACCTGCGCGATGTGGTGGCACTGCTCGACCCCGGGAGCGGCTGGTACGGCATCTTCTGCCGAAGCGATCCCGCAGGCATGCGGGCCTGTCTCGACGGTGTCGAGATTCCGCCCTGGGACGTGATGGAGTCGCTGTTGGAGGACTTGGTGGCGGTGCGCGGCGCGGCGTTCGCACGACACGAGTCGGTACGGGCCGCCGAGTTGTACTCCGTCTCGGTGGCCGCTCATGACCGGAGGCCGGGCGGACGGCAGATGCTCGTCGAACGGCTGGAGCTGATGCTGCGGGAGCGGACGCACGCCGCCCTGCGTCTCCGGGCGGCCGGAACGGGCGGCACGGGGGCCCCGGACGCGGAGGCGGTGGCCCGGGCCCGCGCCGACCACGAACGCGCCACCGCGCGCTGCGCTGAGCTGCGCGGGCGACTGGCCGCGGTGACGGAGCCGAAGGACCGGTTCCGTGCGGAGGATCCGGTCCCGGATCGGGGCCCCGAACCCGAGTCGGGGGGTGGGCGGTGGTTCCGGGTGGGGGAGCCGGTCCCGGATCGGGGTCCTGTGCCCGAGGCCGAGCGCGGTTCCGCACCCGAAGTCGAGGTCGAGCATGGTTCCGCCCCCGGGCGCGCCGCCGAGCGAGGCCCCGACGTGTCACCACCGCATCGTCGGCCCCCCGCCCCCGGGCGCAAGCAGCCACGGGGTGCCCGGTTCGCCGGACTGGACGCCGACGGAGCCGATGGCGACGGGGTCGTCGCCGCACTCGTTCCGCCCGTTGCGCCGACGACGGCCGCCGTGCCGCGCGGAGCCCGTTTCGGCACCGCCGTGATCAGGGGCGAGGCGCCCTCGGACCGGACGGCCGCCGCCCCGGACCCCGAGGTGCGCCGGGCCGCCGTCGGCACCGTCGAGCGGCTGGTCCGGCTGCGGGCCGGGGGCCGCGGCGGTGAGGCCCATGTCGTGCTCTGCGAGGCGGCCGCCTGGCCGGCGGACCGGCTTGCGGTGCTCGCCGTCGAGCTGCACCGGGCGGGCCTCGACGCGGACTGGGCGACCCTGTTGTGGGAGGTCGCCTCGCTCCCGCCCGCCGCGCTCGCCGCGGCGGCGGACGCGCTCGCCGCCGCGGGACGCCCGGACGACTGCGAGCAGCTGCTGCGCCAGGGGGTGGCGCGGCCGGCCGCGGAAATCACCGATGCGGTGGCGGCGCTGGACCGGGCGGGACGGAGACGGCAGGCGCAGGCGCTGCTGGGAGCCTTCATCCGCGTACGGACGCCGCAGGACGCGGCCCGGGTGGCCGCCGGCGACCCCCATCGGCTCGTACCGCAACTGCTGGCCGCGGCCCGCGCGGTGTCCCCGACGAGGGAACGGGATCTCGTCCACGCGCTGCGGGTGGCCGGCCTCGTGGGCGCGCCCAGGGGCGGCGGCTCCACGAGAGGCCGGTGAGGACCGCATGGTGCGGTGGCCCCGAACGAGGGTGGGGGCAGCCGGAGTTCGGGATGTCCGGGCCATGACGCCGGACACCGCGCGGGGATCAGCCGTGCTCGGGTCCCGACGCGGTGGCTCCGGAGGATTCTCGCCGTGGCGGCTCCGTCGCCGCGCCGAACCGGCCGACCTCGCCCGCCGTGGTCGAGCCGTGTGCCCCGTTCTCTCCCGGCGGCGGGTAGAACCGCCGGGCCCAGCGTCGGAACGGGCCGATCGGGCCGTCGCCCGGAGCGAGCCGGGGCGGTTGCTGGTACCGCTTGTGGTTCCAGATCGGGAAGTCGGCGGCGGTGAACTCGCAACTGGACCGGAAGACCGCGCGGTCCAGCAGCCGCGCGGCGGTCCGGCTCACCGCCCGTGCGAGCGGGGCCGGCAGCCGGGCCGGCTCGGTGAACGCGATGCGGTTCCTCTGCCGGAACTGCATCCGGTTGGGCGCGATCGCCGTCGGCAGCACCATCGTGCACATCCGCAACCCGATCCGAGGCGTGTGCACATCGGCGTGCAGGCAACCGAGTCCGTATCCGTCCACCTCCACCTCGACGACGAAGTCGCCCAGCAGCGGCGCCGACTCGTGGGCCCGCATGGACACATGGAACGCGGCATCGTCGTAGACCACGGGTCCGCCGATCTCGGCCTTCGCCCAGCCGTGCAGGGTGGCGAAGTGTCCGAGGTCCACCGAGTTCTCGATGACTTCCTGGACATTGCCGGCCAGTTCCCAGGCGGCACTGCGGGCCGGGCGGTGACCCACCTCGTGCCAGTCGGGGATGAACCAGTCGGGTGCCCGGCCGTCGTGGTGCCGCCAGACGAAGACAGCACCGTTGACCTCGTGCACCGGCAGTCGGCTCAGGGGCGACTTCGGCGGCTTCGTGTCGTATCCCGTCCGCACACACGCGCCGTCGGGGCCGAACGCGAAGAAGTGGAACGGACAGACGAGATCGTCGCCGTCGACCTTCGCCAGACCGAGATGGGCACCGAGGTGCGGACAGTACGGGCGGATGGCGCGGACCGCCCCCGTACCGAGCCGGTAGAGCACCACGTCCTGCCCGGCCAACGGCCGGGTGAGCACCGTGCCCGGCCGTAACTCGTCGGAGAAGGCCAGTGCGGCCCAGCCGCTCGGATACGGAAGGGCGGGCGCCCCCGCCGCATCGGCCGGCGTCGGCCCCTCGCTGATGGCGTGCCGGTACGCGCGTGACAGCCCCACTGCTTCCCCTCTCAGGATCGGTCGCCTGGAGACTGCCCAGAGCGCTCCGGGATCCTCGCGACACGCCGCACATCACCCGAACGGGAAAGAACGCGGAACGCCTTGACGTCGTCCGCGGTCGTGCCGTCCAGGACGTCCGCCCCCCGGTGTGCAGCGGCCGCCCGGCCGCCCTGTCGGGAACCCCGGGCGGCAGACTCGGCGATGCCGGACTCCCGACCCTGCGGGGTCAGCCCGGTGCCATGCGGCTGAGGGATTCCCAGTCCCGGTACTGCTCCGCACGCGCGCGGCTCATCTCCTGGACGAGGTCGAACGACCGTCCGCCGAGAATCAGGCGCCGAGGCGGGTCCGGCAGTGCGGCCAGCTCCATGAGCGCGGGTGCTGCCGTGCTGGGATCGGGGCCGGCGTCCTCGCCCCACATCTCGGCCAGCCGGGCGCGCAGCGTGTCGTAGGCGGGGTCGGGCGCCGTCGTCGTCGTGCCCGCCGTGAACAACTCCGTGGCATAGCCGCCCATCTGGACGACCGTGACCTTGATCCCGAACTGCTCGACCTCCATCGCCAGCGCCTCGCTGACCGAGTCGAGCGCCGCCTTGCCCGCCCCGTAGAACCCGACGGAAGCCATGCCGCCGCCGGTGCCCATCGACGTGATCTGCAGGACCCGCCCAAAGCCCTGCGCACGCAGGTGGGGGATCACGGCCTGCGCCACCCACACCGCCCCGAAGAAGTTGACGTCGAAGTGATCGCGGATCTGCTTCTCCGTGGCCTCCTCCACCATGCCGTACAGCAGGCCGCCCGCGTTGTTGACCACGACATCGAGTCGGCCGAAAGCCGCCACCGCCTGTTCCACCGCCTCGAACACCGCCCGGCGGTCGGAGACGTCCAGAGAGAGCCGTACGAGATCGTCCGGGTGCTTCTCGGCCACCTCGGCGAGCGGCTCGATGTCGCGGGCGGCCGCCACGACCCGCTCCCCGGCGGAGAGCGCCGCCTCGGTGAACGCGCGACCCAGGCCACGGGAAGCACCGGTGATGAACCAAACCCTGGCACCAGGCACAGAAAGCAACTCCTTCGTCCGTGAAGAACATCGCGCTCCGCGGTGGTGTCCCCGCGGGGACGTGCCGCCGACTCGACGAGACGGACCGTTCCGTCTCGTCAGACCTTAACGGACCCGCCCGTCCGAATCCAGAGACTTTCCCGATCGCCGGCCCGGGCGGCGGTCCTGACCGCTTCGCGGGCGCATCCTGCAGTGATGCGGCAGGGAGACGCACGTCACATCCGAGGTTGTCACAACGTGCGGTGCCGTTTCCGTCAGAGAGGTGTAACCGCCAACAACGGCAAGGAGTGCACCATGAACGCTCGCTTGAACCTCTTCGGCAACCCGGTCATCGGCAAGGCGCTGAAGCACGTCGTCGCGGCGGGCCAAGTGATCGCGGAATCGACGCTGCCGGACTCGACGCGGGAGCTTGTGCTGCTCCGCGCCAGTCAGATCAACGGCTGTGCCTACTGCGTCGACATGCACACCAAGGACGCCGCGCACGCCGGGGAGACCTCGGTGCGTCTCAACCTGGTCGCCGCCTGGCGGGAGGCCACGGTGTTCACCGACGCCGAGCGCGCAGCCCTGGAGCTGGCGGAGCAGGGCACCCGCATCGCCGACGCCGCCGGCGGTGTCGGCGACGAGGTCTGGGCGAACGCCGCGAAGCACTACGACGAGGAGCAGCTCGGCGCCCTGGTGTCGCTCATCGCCCTCATCAACGCGTTCAACCGCGTGAACGTCATCACCCAGCAGCCGGCCGGTGACTACCGGCCCGGCCAGTTCGCCTAGGGTCCCGCCTCCGGATCGCGCGGGGTCGCGGGTACCGGCCCGAACCGAACGGAGGACCGTGGCGGGAAGCGCCCGCCGGGACCCCCCTCGCGGGTCCCGGACGAGTGCCGGTGGGCGCGCACCCGGGTGGGATCCGTCGCGTCGGCCCGGTCCGGATCCTCGTCGGCGCCGTGACCGGACCGTCCCGGCGCAACGGCTCAGCGCGCCCGCTGCTCGTACCCCACCAGGCGGACGCAGACGGCGAGTCCCTGGATCGCCTGCTCCAGCTCCGCGAGGCCCGGGTAGCTGGGGGCGATCCGGATGACCGCGTCGCGCGGGTCGTCGCCGTAGGGGTGTGTGGCGCCGGCCGGGGTCAGTACGATGCCCGCCTCGGCGGCGCGGCGTACGACCTCCTCGGCGCAGCCGTCCGGCACCTCCAGGGTCACGAAGTAACCGCCCTTGGGTGAGGTCCAGGTCGCGAGCCCCGTCCCGCCGAGCTCGGCCTCCAGGATCCGCTCCACCGCCTCGAACTTGGGCTGCAGCAGGGCCCGCTGGCGCTCCATGTGGGCCCGCATGCCGTCGGCGTCCCGCAGGAACAGGACGTGCCGCAGCTGGTTGATCTTGTCGGGGCCGATCGACCGCTTGGCGTTGTTGCCGAGCAGCCACTGCACGTTCGCGGGCGAGGAGCCGAAGAAGGCGACGCCCGAGCCCGCCGTCGTGATCTTCGAAGTGGAGCCGAACACGAAGGCCCGGTCCGGGTTCCCGGCCCCGGTGCAGGCGGCGAGCAGATCGGCGACCTCGACGGGCTCGTCGGTGAGGTGGTGAGCGGCGTAGGCGTTGTCCCAGAATATTCGGAAGTCGGGAGCCGCGGTGTTCATCGAGGCGAGTCGTGCCACGGTCCCGTCGCTGTAGCAGACGCCGTCCGGGTTGCTGTACTTCGGAACGCACCAGATGCCCTTGATCGCGGGGTTCTCGGCGACGAGCCGTTCCACGGCATCCATGTCCGGGCCCTCGGGGGTCATCGGGACCGGGATCATGTCGATCCCGAACCGCTCGCACAGCGCGAAGTGCCGGTCGTAGCCGGGCACCGGGCACAGGAACGCGATCCGCTCCTGCTCCACCCATCGCGACTGCGCGCCCGGCACCACGCTCAGCAGGGCGTGCACCAGGCAGTCATGCATCAGTTCGAGGCTGGAGTTCCCGGCCGCGAGCAGCTGCCCGGCCGGTACCTGGAGCACCCCGGCGAAGATCTCCCGGAGTTCGGGCAGCCCCTGCAGCCCGCCGTAGTTGCGTATGTCCGTGCCGTCGGCGGAGGTGTGCCGCCCGCCGGGCAGGCTCAGCAGGTCGTCGGAGAGATCGAGCTGTTCCGGCGCGGGCTTGCCCCGGGTGAGGTCGAGCGAGAGTCCGAGTCCCGCGAGGTCCCGGTAGTCCTGACGGGCCCGCTCCAGGGGCTCCGTCGGGGCGGCGGGGCTCAGCTCGGTGGTCATGGTGTTTCCTCTCGCAGGTGCCGCACTGATGGGTGATGCCTGCCGAGAATACAAACCGGCGCGCGGGGCCGAGCCGGGAGCCGGGTGCCGCACGGGCCCCGGGCCGATGCGGACGTGTGGCCCGCACGGGTGTGAAACATGATCGACTCCGCCGGTTCACGGCGATGGTCTTGCCCCGCTGTGTGACGGGGCCTACGTTCTCCTCTACGCACGTGTCTACGGGCGTAGAAACGCGTAGAGGCTCTCTGACGCCGCGTCGAAGGAGCAGCTCATGTCCCAAGTCGTACGCGCCGCACTCGTCCAGGCGACCTGGACCGGCGACACCGAATCCATGATCGCCAAGCATGAGGAGCATGCGCGCGAGGCCGCCCGCCGGGGCGCGAAGATCATCGGCTTCCAGGAGGTGTTCAACGCCCCCTACTTCTGTCAGGTGCAGGAACCCGAGCACTACCGCTGGGCGGAAGCCGTCCCGGACGGGCCGACCGTCCTGCGGATGCGGGAACTCGCCCGCGAGACCGGCATGGTGATCGTCGTGCCGGTCTTCGAGATCGAGCAGTCCGGCTTCTACTACAACACCGCCGCCGTCATCGACGCCGACGGCTCCTACCTCGGCAAGTACCGCAAACATCACATCCCGCAGGTCAAGGGGTTCTGGGAGAAGTACTACTTCAAGCCCGGGAACGTCGGCTGGCCGGTCTTCGACACGGCCGTGGGCAAGGTCGGCGTCTATATCTGCTACGACCGTCACTTCCCGGAAGGCTGGCGGCAACTGGGCCTCAACGGAGCCCAGTTGGTCTACAACCCGTCCGCCACCTCGCGCGGCCTGTCCAGCTACCTCTGGCAGCTGGAACAGCCCGCCTCCGCCGTCGCCAACGAGTACTTCGTCGCCGCGATCAACCGCGTCGGCCAGGAGGAGTACGGCGACAACGACTTCTACGGAACCAGCTACTTCGTCGACCCGCGCGGCCAGTTCGTCGGTGAGGTCGCCAGCGACAAGGAGGAGGAACTCGTCGTCCGCGACCTCGACTTCGGTCTCATCGACGAGGTCCGGCAGCAGTGGGCGTTCTACCGGGACCGCCGACCCGACGCGTACGAAGGACTGGTGGAGTCGTGAGCAGCCTGCACCGACGCCATCTCGCCGTCAGCCCCGACTGGCTGGCGCTCTACTACAAGGACCCGCTGGAGATCACCCACGGCGAGGGCCGCCATGTCTGGGACGCCGACGGCAGGCGCTACCTCGACTTCTTCGGCGGCATCCTCACCACCATGACCGCCCATGCCCTGCCCGAGGTGACCAAAGCGGTCAGCGAGCAGGCCGGACGGATCATCCACTCCTCCACGCTCTATCTCAACCAGCCGATGGTCGAGCTGGCCGAACGCGTCGCCACGCTCTCCGGCATCCCGGACGCACGGGTCTTCTTCACCACCTCCGGCACCGAGGCCAACGACACGGCCCTGCTGCTCGCCACCGCGTACCGCAGGTCGAACCAGATCCTCGCGATGCGCAACAGTTACCACGGCAGATCCTTCTCCGCGGTCTCCATTACCGGCAACAGCGCCTGGTCGCCCACGAATCTCTCGCCGCTGCAGACGCTGTACGTGCACGGCGGCGTCCGCACGCGCGGGCCCTACGCGCATCTCGGCGACGCCGAGTTCGTCGCGGCCTGCGTCGCCGATCTGGAGGACCTGCTCGGCCACACCCGCGAGCCCGCCGCCCTGATCGCCGAACCCATCCAGGGCGTCGGCGGGTTCACCTCACCGCCCGACGGTCTGTACGCGGCCTTCCGCCGGGTCCTCGACCGCCACGGCATCCTGTGGATCTCCGACGAGGTGCAGACCGGCTGGGGCCGCACCGGCGAACACTTCTGGGGCTGGCAGGCGCACGGCGAGAGCGGCCCGCCGGACATCCTCACGTTCGCCAAGGGCATCGGCAACGGCATGTCGATCGGCGGCGTCGTGGCCCGCGCCGACGTCATGAACTGCCTCGACGCCAACTCCATCTCGACGTTCGGCGGCTCCCCGGTCACCATGGCGGCCGGCCTCGCCAACCTCTCGTACCTCCTCGAACACGATCTGCAGGGCAACGCCCGCCGCGTCGGCGGACTGCTGATCGAGCGGCTGCGTGCGATCGGCGCGGCCTCGGAGTGCGTACGGGAGGTGCGCGGCCGGGGCCTGATGATCGGTATCGAGCTGGTCGAGCCCGGCACCGACGAGGCGAACCCGCGGGCAGCCGCCGCCGTACTCGAAGCGGCCCGTGAGGGCGGTCTGCTCATCGGCAAGGGCGGCGGTCACAACACCAGCGTGCTGCGGATCGCACCACCGCTCACGCTGACCGTCGCGGAGGCGGAGGAGGGTGCCAAGATCCTGGCCGAGGCCCTTGGAGCGGTGGCATGAGCGACGGGGGTGTGGGCGACGGCCGGTACGCGGCCGTGTGACGACCGCCGTCACACCCCCGTACCGCGACCACACCCCCGTACCGTCGTCCCCCATGACCCGGCGCGGGGGCGGTGCGGCCGGGCCCCGTGACTCCGGGACCCGGCCGAACGGTCAGCCCCGGTGGCCTGTGGGGCGGGTGAGGTCCAGGGTGCGGACCGGGTCGAGCTCGCCGTAGTACGCGAGGTGCTCGTAGCGCACCTCGGTGACGGTGAGCGCGGCCTCGGCGACGCCCTGGTCCACGGTGGCCTCGAAGCGTACCGAGCCGTCCTTCTTCGTCGTACCGGTCAGCTTCCGCACCTTGCTCCCGGCCGTCAGCTCGGCCGTGACCTGCGCGCCCCTCACCGGCTCGCCCTGCGCGGTCCTCACCACACCGTTCGCGGTGATCTTCCAGGGGGCGTCGGAGCCGGGCCGGCCCAGCAGCCGCGTGTCGGCCTTCAGCGAGGCGACGGCGAGCTGCGACGGCGGGTCGGGCTGGCCGAGCGCGACCTGGTCGACGGTCCAGAAGGCGCTGTTCGTACCGGTGTAGTGGAAGCTCAGCCGGGCCGACTTCGCGCCTGCCGGAACGTCGAGCTCGAGGTGCTCGACGGTGTTGGCATTGCTCCGGTACGACTTGACGAGCTGCGGGACGCCACCGTCGTAGGCGACGTACACGTCGCCGGTCTGCGGACCGTCGACACGGTAGTTCGTGGCGTACGAAAGGGTTGCCCTCGCCGCCCCGTTCAGCTTGTAGGAGGGGCTGACCAGGGTCGAATCGAACTGTCCGGCGCCGTGCGCCCTGTCGTCCCACTCGTCGGAGTCGGCGACCGCGAACACGTCGCGGGCGCGGACGTTCGTCTCGCGGCCCTGGCCCCGCTCGGCGTTGGTCCAGAACTCGTCGGTGGCGAAGGCCCAGCCGCGCCACTCGGTGACGCCGCCGGCCGGCATCCTCGAGTTGTCGATGGACCAGCCCTCGGGCGCGGTGTTCGTCCACCCCTTGGTGCCGGCCGGGAGCCCGGTCTCGTCGACGGGCGTGCGCAGCGAGCCGCGCAGCGCGTCGAAGGCATCCGGCTTCAGCTCGGCGAGCGCGGTTCCGTCGAGGTTCCAGGCGGGGTCGGTGGCGACGCCCTCGTGGCGCAGGACGGTGGGTGCGATATCGGTGATCTTGACGTCGTCGCGCACCGAACCGGGCGCGATGCCCTTGCCCTGGGCGATCACGAACGTGCCGCGTTCCAGCGGGGTGTTGCCGCCGTGGCCGCCGGTGGGGGTGTGGCCGTGGTCGGCGGTGACGACGACGAGCCAGTCCTCGTCGTCGTACGTCGGCCGCGAGGTCACGGCGTCGAGCAGTCGGCCGACCTGGGCGTCGGCGGTGTGCAGGGCCTTGAGGTAGGCGTCACTGGCGGAGCCGGAGCTGTGGCCGGCGCCGTCGACCTCGTCGAGGTGGACGAAGGTGGAGTCGGGGTTGCCGTGCGCGAGGTAGTCGGCCGCCTTGGCGGTGGTGCCCTCGTCGTTGCCGCCCGCGATCCGCAGATCGGTCTTCGCGCCGAAGACGATCTGGGGGATCGGGCTCCATGTGCCGACGACCAGGGTGGACGTGGCCGGGTCGGCGGTCTCCAGCCGGGTCGCGTAGTCCGGGAACTGGCCGTAGTTCGGGGCCGTGAAGTTGTTGTCCTTCACGTTGTGCTTGTCGGGCCAGACGCCCGTGGCGATGGACGACCAGCCGGCGCCGGAGACGGTCGGGGCCATCGGGTTGGCGTACAGGTTGCTTCGTGCGGTCAGGCCCTTGGCCATCAGCTGCTTCAGGTGCGGTACGTCGGCGCGCGAGAAGGTGTCGAAGGTGGCGCCGTCGATGCCGATGACCAGGGTCTTCGCCTGCTTGGTGCCGGACGGCAGACCGGCGTACGGGGCAGCGGCCCCGGACTCCTGGGCCTGGGCGGCCGTGGTGGCGAGCGGCAGGGCGACGGCTGCGACGGTGGCGGCGGCCAGCACCGTACGCGCGGAGCGCGACAGGGACACGTGATCCTCCGGGATCGGTCGGTGGGCACCGGACTTCGGGGTCGTCCGGTGACGTGTCCGAGGTTCGCCGTCGGTGGTGAGCGGACCACGCCGCGTACGGGACGAGCGCATGAACCGTACTCAACATGTGGACCAGACCCGTAACTGTTCCGTTATATTCGGGCGTCGTTATCATCGGCCGATGAACTACCGGCGCCTCCTGTACTTCCTCGCCGTCGTCGAGGCCGGGACCATCACCTCCGCCGCCGCCGGCCTGCATGTCGCCCAGCCGGGTCTGAGCCGTCAGCTCAAGACGCTGGAGCGCGAGATGCGGATGGTCCTCTTCGAGCCGCGCGGCAACCGGCTGGCGCTGACACCGGCCGGCCGTGCCTTCGTGCCGCTGGCCCGACGGCTCATGGCCGAGACCCGGACGATGGAGGAGGCGGTCGAGGCGCTGCGCTCGGGACGGGTCTCCCAGTTGGTCGTCGCGGCCACGCCGGCGTCGATCCGTGGCTTCCTGGCCGGATTCATCGCCACCACCGGACCGGAGGACCCGCCGCTGCTCACCCGGCAGGCGAGCCACTTCCGTCTCGACGAGGAGCTGCTGGACGAGGCGGACCTGATCGTCTCCCCGGCGGCGAAGGCGGCCGGATTCGAGACGGTCGACCTGGGTGGCACGCCGCTGAAGGCCTTCGTCGCACCCGGACACGCCTGGGCCCGCGCGGGGCGCACGGAGGTGGACCTGGCCGAACTCTGCGACAGCCGGATCTTCGCCCACTCCCGGTCCAGCGTCAGCCGGGGCGTACTGGAGAACGCGCTGGGGCAGCGGCGGCTGGCGCCCGCCCGGCTGACCGAATGCGACGACGGTCCGACCGTCGAGGCCCTCGCGGTGGCCGGACACGGGATCGGCGTGAGTACGGATCTGCCGAGGCTCGGTGGCTACGGGCTGCGGATCAAGGACGGTGGCCCGTCCGCGCCGGGCGCGTGCGGCGCGGACGTGCTGCAGGTGCCACTCCATGCGGCCTGGTTGCCGGGGCACTTCGCCACGGATCTGATCAGGTCGATGGCGCTGCGGCTGCGGGACTACCTCGCGGGACAACCGGACTCATTCGATCCGCCGGTACGGCCGACGAACTGAAGCATGCGGGGAGTCCCGCCTTCATGCCTGAACCGCATGGCCTCCTTGCCATCTATGTATTGGACGGCATGAAGGCGCCCTCCTGATACTGAGCGGACAGTGCGAGGGCGGCCGGGCGACCGGCCGGGGAAGCGAGGTCTCCGTGCGGTTCGGCGCGGTTCGGCGCGACGTTCACGAGCCGGGCATTCCCTGTGTGATCCCCGGCGCGTCCGGTCCGCGAGCACCGACGACCACGAACACGGAGCACTGATCACGGCGGCGCGCGCCGTTCACCACGCGGGCCGCCGGTCTCGATGACGTGCGCCGTTCACCACCCGGGCCACCGCTCGCGATGACGGCCACCGTTCTCGGCGATGCGCGCCGTTCACCACGCGCGGCCACCGTGCACGTGCGGGTCACCCTCCACGGCGACGACCACCGCGACACCCGTTTCGAACCATCCGTACCACCCGAAGGACATCCCTGTGACCGTCACGCCACCCGCCCCCGCCTCCGCCCCCGTCCACACCCCCGCCGGCGGGCGGAGCACATCGGACCCGGCATCCGCCAGGTCGGCCGGTCACGCCGTCGTCGAAGCCCTCGCCCTGCACGGTGTGGAGCGGGTGTTCGCCGTGCCCGGCGAGAGCTATCTCGACCTTCTCGACGGGCTGTACGACTCCGGCATCACCACCGTCGTCTGCCGCCACGAGGGCGGCGCGGCCTACATGGCGGAGGCCCACGGCAAGCTCACCGGCGAGCCCGGCGTCGCCATGGTCACCCGCGGCCCCGGTGCCGCCAACGCCTACGTGGCCGTCCATGCCGCCTGGCAGGACGCCACCCCGATGGTGCTGTTCGTCGGTCTCGTCCCCAGCGACCACCGCGACCGGGAGGCGTTCCAGGACTTCGACCCGCGGGCCTGGTTCGGTACCCAGGCCAAGCGCGTCCTCCTCCTCGACCAGCCGGAACGTGCGTCCGAGCTGGTTGCCGAGGCGTTCTTCGCGGCCCGCTCGGGACGTCCCGGCCCCGTGGTCGTCGGGCTGCCCGAGGACATCATCACGCGCCCCGCGCCGTCGGAGATCCATCCCGTCCTCCCGGTGACGGACGGCGGCGTCGCCCCCGCCGAACTCGACGCGCTGCGCGAGTTGTTGATCCGTGCCGAACGTCCGTTGATCCTCACGGGCGGACCCCGCTGGACCCCCCGTGCCGCGGCCCGGCTCACCGCCTTCGCCGAGCGGCACCGCATTCCGGTGGTCCAGGACTGGCGCGCCTCGGACCGGGTCCCGTTCGACTCACCGGTCAACGCAGGCCAGTTGGGATACGGGCGACGCGACTCGCTGACCCGTCGCGTCGAGGAGGCCGACCTGCTGCTCTGCGTCGGCGGCGTGCTGAGCGACGTACCCAGCGACGGCTACACACTGCGCCAGTCCCCGACGGCCGGCACCGTCGTCGCCAACATCGACGCGACACTGCGCGGTCGCAGCGGCGGTCTCACCCGGCAGATACTCGCGGCCCCCGACACGTTCACCGAAGCCCTGACGGACCTCGACCTCACCGGCCACCCCGACTGGACGCGGTGGACCGCCGAGGCCCGCGACGAGGAGGCCCGGCACGCCGCACTGCCCGCCGAGGTCCGTACCGGTGCCGGACTCCCCGTGACCGCACCCGGCACCGCCCACATGACGACCGTCGTCGCCGAGCTCGTCGAGCGGCTCCCCGACGACGCCGTGTACACCTTCGGCGCCGGCAACCACTGTGTCTGGGCCCAGCGCTACCTGCCCACCCGGGTCTTCCCCAGCCAGCTCAGCATGCGCAACGGCTCGATGGGGTACAGCGTCCCGGCCGCCCTCGCCGCTTCGCTGGAGAGCCCGGACCGCCTGACCGTCGCCGTCGCGGGCGACGGCGAGTTCCTGATGAACGGTCAGGAGATCGCCACGGCGGTCCAGCACGGAGCGGCCTTCCTGGTGATCCTGATGGACAACCAGCAGTACGGCACGATCCGGGAGCACCAGGAACACCACTATCCCGGCCGGATCAGCGGCACCCAGCTCGCCAACCCCGACTTCGCCGCCTACGCGCGCGCGTTCGGCGCCCACGGCGAGACCGTCACCTCCGACGACCAGGCGGCCGGAGCCGTCGAGCGGGCCCTCAAGGCCGTGACCGACGAGCGCAGGCCCGCCGTCATCCACGTCGTCGTCGACCAGAACATTCCCCTGCCGTAAGGGAGCACGCACCATGACCACCACCCAGTACGCCGTCGTCGACCCGGCCACCGGGGCGACCGTCCGCGAATACCCGCAGGCCACCGACGAACAGATCGCGAAAGCCCTGGCCGCGTCCGCCGCCGCGCAGGCCGTCTGGCGCGGCCGTGCCCTCGACGACCGGGCGGCACTGCTGCACCGGGTCGCCGATCTGCACGCCGAACGGAAGGACCGGCTGGCCGCCCTGATCACCCAGGAGATGGGCAAGCCCGTCGCCCAGGCCGGTACGGAGATCGACATCGTCGTGTCGATCTACCGCTACTACGCCGACAACGGCGCCGCGTTCCTCGCCGACGAGGAACTGGCCGTCGCGTCGGGCGGCACCGCCGTCGTCAGGAAGGAAGCGGTCGGGCCGCTCCTGGGGATCATGCCGTGGAACTTCCCCTGCTACCAGGTCGCCCGGTTCGCCGCGCCCAATCTGATGCTGGGCAACACGATCCTGCTCAAGCACGCCCCGCAGTGTCCCGCGTCCGCCCTCGCCATGGAGCAGATCTTCCGTGACGCGGGTCTGCCCGAGGGCGGGTACGTCAACCTCTTCGCCTCGAACCAACAGGTGGCCGACGTCATAGCGGACCCACGGGTGCAGGGCGTCTCGCTGACCGGATCCGAACGGGCGGGCGCGGCGGTCGCGGAGATCGCCGGACGGCACCTGAAGAAGGTCGTCCTGGAACTCGGCGGCTCCGACCCCTTCCTCGTGCTCGACGGAGCCGATCTCGCGCGAGCCGTCCAGCAGGCGTTCACCGGCCGGTTCGGCAACGCGGGCCAGGCCTGCAACGCCGCCAAGCGGATCATCGTCCTCGACGAGCACCACGACGCCTTCGTCGAGCAGTTCACCGCCGCGGTACGGGCGGTGGAGCCCGGCGACCCCACCGATCCGGCCACCTTCCTGGGACCGCTCTCCTCCGTCGCCGCGGCGGAGGCGCTCGCCGCACAGGTCGACGACGCGGTGGCGCTCGGCGCCACGGTCCTCACCGGGGGCCACCGCGTCGACCGGCCCGGTGCCTGGTTCGAGCCGACGGTCCTCACCGGGGTGACCGACCGGATGCGCGCCTTCCACGAGGAACTGTTCGGCCCGGTCGCCGTCATCCACCGGGTGACGGACGAGGAAGCGGCCATCGCACTCGCCAACAACAGCCCCTACGGCCTCGGTGCGGTCGTCCAGTGCGCGGACGAGGAACACGCGCTGCGCGTGGCCGACCGTCTCGAAGCCGGCATGGTGTACATCAACGATGCCCCCGGCACCGCCGCCGAACTTCCCTTCGGCGGGATCAAGCGGTCCGGTATCGGCCGTGAGCTCGGCAGGTACGGCATGGACGAGTTCGCCAACAAGAAGCTGATCCGCGTCAGACGCTGAACGTTCCCCCCGCAGCCCCGTCCCGACGAGCCGTACCTGGGGGAAGACGCGTATACGAAGCGCCGCGGCGCCGCTCCCCGTCCGGGAGCGGCGCCGCGCCGCGTCCCGCTGTGGGCCGGTGGAGTGCCGGGCGGGGGAAACAGAAACGTCTTCAGCGGTTAGCCGCAGCGGTATTGCCACAGTGGGTAACCCACTTCTACGTTCTTCACCACGCACCTCATCTACGTGCGTAGACCCATTCCGCCACAGTGAGGAGGGGTACATGAGCCGCACCGTCATCCACGGCGGTCTCGTCATCACCGCGTCCGACGAAATCCATGCCGACGTACTCATCGAGGGCGGCCGCATCGCCGCTCTCGCGGCGCACGGCACCGACGCGGCCGAGAGCTGGAGCGCCGACCGGAGGATCGACGCCACCGGCAAATACGTCATCCCGGGCGGTGTCGACGCGCATACGCACATGGAGATGCCGTTCGGCGGCACCTACGCCGCCGACACCTTCGAGACCGGCACCCGGGCGGCGGCCTGGGGCGGCACCACCACGATCGTCGACTTCGCCATCCAGTCCGTGGGCCACGCGGTCCGCGAAGGACTCGACGCCTGGTACGCGAAGGCCGACGGCAACTGCGCCGTCGACTACGCCTTCCACATGATCCTCTCCGATGTGAACGAGTCCTCGCTCAAGGAGATGGACCTCCTCGTGTCGGAGGGCGTCACCTCGTTCAAGCTGTTCATGGCCTACCCGGGCGTCTTCTACAGCGACGACGGCCAGATCCTGCGCGCCATGCAGCGGGCCTCCCACAACGGCGGCCTGATCATGATGCACGCGGAGAACGGCATCGCCATCGACGTCCTCGTCGAACAGGCCCTCGCCGAGGGGCGCACCGACCCGCGCCACCACGGCGACGTCCGCAAGGTGGCGCTGGAGGCCGAGGCCACGCACCGAGCCGTCCAGCTCGCCCGCGTCGCCGGATCCCCGCTGTACGTCGTGCACGTCTCCGCCGACGAGGCCGTCGCCGAGGTGGCCGCCGCCCGCCACAAGGGGCTTCCGGTCTTCGGCGAGACCTGCCCGCAGTACCTCTTCCTCTCCACCGACAACCTCGCCGAGCCCGATTTCGAGGGGGCGAAGTACGTCTGCTCCACCCCTCTGCGCCCCAAGGAACACCAGGAAGCACTCTGGCGGGGCCTCAGGAACAACGAACTCCAGGTCGTCTCCACCGATCACTGCCCCTTCTGCTTCTCCGGCCAGAAGGAGATGGGCCGGGGCGACTTCTCGAAGATCCCCAACGGCATGCCAGGCGTGGAGAACCGGATGGATCTCCTCCATCAGGCGGTCGTGGACGGCCACCTCTCGCGTCGTCGCTGGATCGAGATCGCCTGCGCCTCCCCGGCCCGGATGTTCGGCCTCTACCCGAAGAAGGGCACCATCGCCCCGGGCGCCGACGCCGATGTCGTCATCTACGACCCGACGGCCGTACAGACCATCTCCGCCGAGACCCACCACATGAACGTCGACTACTCGGCGTACGAGGGAAAGCGGATCACCGGCCAGGTCGAGACGGTCCTCTCGCGCGGCGAAGTCGTCATCGACGAAAGGAAGTTCACCGGCCGGGCAGGCCACGGCATGTACACCCCGCGCGCCACCTGTCAGTACCTGGACTAGGAGCACCCGTCATGGACTTCGGACTCGTTCTCCAGACCGACCCGCCCGCCTCGTCCGTCGTCGGCCTGATGCGCCGCGCCGAACGCAACGGCTTCCGCTACGGCTGGACCTTCGACTCGGCGGTGCTCTGGCAGGAGCCCTTCGTCATCTACAGCCAGATCCTCGAACACACCGAACACCTCGTCGTCGGCCCCATGGTCACCAATCCGGGCACCCGCACCTGGGAGGTCACCGCCTCGACCTTCGCCACCCTCAACGACATGTACGGCAACCGCACGGTCTGCGGCATCGGGCGCGGCGACTCGGCGATGCGTGTCGCCGGCCGCAGGCCCAACACCCTGGCCCGCCTCGGCGAGGCCATCGACGTCATCCGCGACCTCGCCGAGGGGCGGGAGGCCACCGTCGACGGGCAGCCGGTCCACATCCCCTGGATCAAGGACGGCAGACTGCCCGTCTGGATGGCGGCGTACGGCCCGAAGGCGCTCGCCCTCGCCGGGCAGAAGGCCGACGGCTTCATCCTCCAGCTCGCCGATCCGTTCCTCACCGAGTGGATGGTCAAGGCGGTGCGGGACGCGGCGACGCAGGCCGGCCGCGACCCGGCCTCCGTGACCATCTGCGTCGCCGCCCCCGCCTATGTGAGCGACGACCTCGACCACGCCCGCGAGCAGTGCCGCTGGTTCGGCGGCATGGTCGGCAACCACGTCGCGGACCTGGTCTCCCGGTACGGCGAGCACTCCGGTCTCGTCCCCGAGGCCCTGACCGCGTACATCGCCGGGCGGTCCGGCTACGACTACAGCCATCACGGGCGTGCCGGGAACCCCGACACGACCTTCGTGCCGGACGAGATCGTCGACCGGTTCTGTCTGCTGGGCCCGCCCGAGGCCCACATCGACAAGCTCCGGGTCCTGCGAGACCTGGGTGTCGACCAGTTCGCCGTGTACGACATGCACGACGCGCGCGAGGCGACGATCGACGCCTACGGCTCCCGGATCATCCCCGCCCTGTCCACCTGACCGTCGGACCCGACCACCCCCACGGCTGTACGCACGCCCCGCGCCTCCCGCCCCGCACGGCACCGTTCCCGAGCGAAGGGTTCAGCCGCCATGACCTCGACCGTCCCACCCACTCCACCCACCCCACCGCTTCCACCGCAGGGCCGGACATCCGATCCGTCGGGCCGCATCGGACTCGCTCCCGACGCCGTGCCCACCGACAACCGTTTCGTCAACGAGGACCTGCTGCCCGTTCCGCTGGAACGGCGCCGCTGGACGACGTACAACTTCGCCGCGCTCTGGGTCGGCATGGCCCACAACATCCCGTCGTGGCTGCTCGCCTCCGGTCTGGTGGCGCTCGGCATGGACTGGAAGCAGGCCGTCTTCACCATCGCCCTCGCCAACCTGATCGTGCTCGGCCCGATGCTCCTCACCGGGCACGCCGGACCCAAGTACGGCATCCCGTTCCCCGTGCTGGCCCGCGCCTCCTTCGGTCTGCGCGGAGCCAACCTGCCCGCGCTGATCCGGGCGGCGGTGGCCTGTGCCTGGTTCGGCATCCAGACCTGGATCGGCGGCGTCGGCATCTTCACGCTGCTCGGGAAGGTCTTCGGGGGCTGGGCGACGGCGTCCGGGATCGGCGGTCAGCCGTGGACGCTCTGGCTCTGCTTCATCCTCTTCTGGGCGCTCGAACTCGCCATCATCCACCGGGGGATGGACGCCCTGCGCCGTTTCGAGAACTGGGCGGCCCCCTTCGTCATCGTCGGCGCGGTGGTTCTGCTGGTCTGGGTCGCGGTCGAGGCGGGCGGATTCGGCCCGCTGCTCGACCAGCCCTCCCGGCTCGGCTGGGGCAAGGAGTTCTGGCCGGTCTTCTTCCCGTCCCTGATGGGCATGATCGCCTTCTGGGCCACGCTCTCGCTGAACATCCCCGACTTCACCCGCTTCGGGGCCGGCCAGCGCGCCCAGATCCGGGGGCAGTCGCTCGGCCTGCCGACCACGATGACGCTCTTCGCGCTGCTCTCGGTCCTGGTCACCTCGGGCTCGCAGGCCGTGTACGGGGAGGCGATCTGGGACCCGGTCCAGCTCGTCGCCAGGACCGACAACGTCTTCGGGCTGCTGTACGCCCTGGTGACCGTGCTCGTCGCGACGGTCTCCGTGAACATCGCGGCGAACGTCGTGTCACCCGCGTACGACCTGGCGAACCTCGCCCCCAAGCTCATCAACTTCCGTACCGGAGCGCTGATCACGGGTGTCGTCGGTGTCGTCATCATGCCGTGGAAACTCACCGGGACCCCCGAGCTGTACATCTTCACCTGGCTCGGACTGGTCGGCGGGCTGCTCGGTACGGTCGCGGGCATTCTCATCGCCGACTACTGGATCGTCCGCCGCACCGTGCTCGACCTCGCGGACCTCTACCGTCCCGGCGGCCGGTACTGGTACGTCAACGGCTGGAACTGGCGGGCGGTCCTCGCGTTCGTCGTCGGCGGTGTCCTGGCGATCGGAGGCTCGCACTCGGCCCCCGGCACGGGCCCGTTCCCGGCCGACGGACTGATCCCGGTCCTGAAGCCGCTCGCGGACTACGGCTGGGCGGTCGGGCTGGCCTCCTCGCTGGTGCTGTACGTGGTGCTCAGCGGGCGGGCCGACGTCACAGCGGCGCCGACGTCGTACGGTTCAGCAGAGCATTGATGTCGTACGTCTGATCAGGCGGCGGCGTGGCCGTGGGCACCGGCCTGTCGAAGGCCGAGAGGTCCACCGCCGCGTTCGCCCCGCCGCCCCGCACAGTGATCCTCAGCGGGTAGGGCTTGCCCGTGTCCGCGACGTACACCGTCAGTGTCCGCCCGTCCCTGATCCTGGTCAGGGGCACCACCGGAGCCCCGTCCAGCGTGGTCTTCCTGCCCTTGTTCAGCGTTCCCCGGTCGTTGTCCGCGTTGTCGGCGACCAGCTTCTGGAAGGTGGTCAGATCACATCCGGCGGCCACCTCACGGAGCCTCGGGTCGGTGGCCGAGCCCTTCATGTAACGCCCGTTGAGGATCGCGGCGAAGGCCGAGCCGCCGTTGGGGACCTGGTTCTTCCAGAAGTCGGCGTCCGGCTTGACCCAGATGTCGTCGCCGCGCTTCACGATCCGGACCGATCCCTGCTGGTTGCCGAGATCCACCGAACCGTTGCAGTTGCCGTCCCGGTCCAGCGTGAGACTCAGGACCGTCGACGGGTTGCCGCCGTTCAGGTCGCCACGCGCGCCGAGGTGCAGGGACCGGGCGCTCAGGAGGGCGTCGCGCGAGCGGTCGGCGATCTGCTGGGCGGAGAGCGTGTCGATGCCGTTGTCCGCGTGCGCCACGTCGCCGCCGACGAGGCCGCCGCTCGTGATTCCCAGCACGAACACCGCCGCCAGAGCGGTCCCGCGTGTGCCGATGAGTTGGCCGGTCACGGTGCCTCCCTCGAAGGGCCCGTCGGGCCTGCTCAGGTGTGCGATCCGATCCCCTTGAGCGTACGTCGGGGCGTGACGGGCCGCGCGACGGAGGACGCGGGGAGAGCCACGTGTGAAGTGCATACACAGTGTGATGTCTTACCGCGTTCTGTGTCATGAACGGCCGGGGACGGTTCCGGTCGCACCGGCCCGCGTTCACGGACCCCGCTTCCACGCACCCCCAGCACTGCTTTCCGCCGTCCGAGCACCCCGGACGAACACAGCGGGCCGCGCGGCCGCCTCCGGCCGCCCTCCCCCCAACGGTTGAGCGGACCGCCCGCAACTCGTTACCCTCCGGTAAGTTCATTCCCGCGTACAGGTGCGGGCGCGCGCATCTGCCGATTCGAGGAAGGCGGGCAGCCCATGTCCTCAACGGAAGCCGTGGAAACCGGCGAACCGGCCGGCGCGATCGGGCTGACCGACAGCGCACGCGAGCTGGCCGAAGGCCGAACCACCTCTGTCGAACAGGTACGTGCCGCCCTGAGCCGGATCGAAGCCAGCCAGGGCATCCTCAACGCCTTCCGGCACCTGCGAGCCGAGGCCGCGCTCGCCGAGGCCGCCGAGGCCGATCGCCGGCTCGCCGCGGGGGAGCGGCTGCCCCTGCTCGGGGTGCCGGTCGCCGTCAAGGACGACACGGATGTCCTCGGGATGCCGACCTACTTCGGCTGCGACGGCGACCTGCCCGCCGCCACCGCCGACAGCGAGGCCGTGCGCAGACTGCGGGCCGCCGGGGCGGTGATCGTCGGGAAGACCAACTCCTGCGAGCTGGGCCAGTGGCCCTTCACCGAGGGCCGCGCCTTCGGAGCCACCCGCAACCCCTGGAACACCGGACACACCCCCGGTGGCTCGTCCGGCGGTTCCGCGGCGGCCGTGGCGGCCGGGCTCGTACCCGCCGCACTCGGCTCGGACGGCGCCGGATCCGTCCGCATCCCCGCGGCCTGGACCCACCTCGTCGGCATCAAACCGCAGCGGGGCCGGATCTCCGTCCACCCGCAGAGCGACGCCTTCCAGGGGCTGACCGTCAACGGACCGCTGGCCAGGACCGTCGCCGACGCCGCCCTGCTCCTCGACGCGGTCGCCGGACCGCACCCCGACGATCCGCACCGGCCGCCCCCGGTCGAGGCCTCGGCCGCCGCCCGCCGCGACCCCGGCCGACTGCGTATCGCCCTCGCCTGGCGTCCCCCGCTCACGCTCACGGGCTCCGCGCCCCACCCCGAGGTGCGACGGGCCGTCACCGCGCTGGCCGAGGCCCTCGCCCGTCTCGGCCACGAGGTGGAGGAGGCCAGGCCCCGCTACGGGCTGATCGGCCTCGGCTTCGTCCCCCGTGCCACCGTCGGCATCGCCGAGCTCGCCGCCCGCCACCCCGACCCCGCCCTCCTCGACCCGCGCACCCGCAGCGCCCTGCGCACCGGTACCCGGCTCGGCGGCCGGGTGGTGCGAGCGGCCAGGGAACGGGAGGTGCGTCAGCACCGCAGGATCGGTGCGTTCTTCCACACGTCCGCGACCCGCGCCGGATACGACGTGCTGCTCACCCCGACGACCGCCCTGCCGCCGCCCCCGATCGGCAGGTTCGACGGGCTGAGCGCCTGGCGCACCGATGTGACGATGGCCGAGGCCTGCCCGTACGCGTGGCCCTGGAACGTACTGGGCTGGCCCGGCATCAACGTACCGGCCGGGTTCACCGCCGACGGGCTGCCCGTCGGCGCCCAGTTGCTCGGTCCCTCCCGCAGCGAGGAACGGCTGATCTCCCTCGCCGCCCAACTGGAGGCCGACCGGCGCTGGTACGAGCACCGTCCCCCCGTGCCGTTCCCCTCCGTCGGGCCGGGCGGCGGGCTCTGACGACCCGTGCCCCGCTCCGCGCGGTCGACCGGGGACGGGCCGGAGGCCGCCGAGCGACGTACGTGTCACACGGACACCACCCGACTGGAGCACCGCGCCCGGTTTCGAGAACCCCGTCCGCCCCGACTTCCGGATCGGCACCCGCCGCCCGCAGTCCCGCCCACGAGGAGACGGGAGCACACCCGGTGATCGGCCCGTCCCGTGCGCGGACCCGCATCGGTCGCGCCCTGACGCAGCCCGGTGCCCGCGACCGGGTACAGCCCGTCGTCCTCGTGTCCGAGCCGTGACCGATCCAGGGCTCCCGTTCGGACGGGGCCGCGTCCCGCTCGTCGGTCCGGCGTGATCCGAACGAAGGCCCCCGGGCCCGGGGAACCCCGTCCCAGGTGATCCGCCCCGGTGGCTCCGTCACTGGAACAGCGGTCGCGGACACTCGCACCGGAGCGCCGCAGGCGGGATCATGGACGGGGACCGGAGTGGATGGGTGGTGACCAGTATGGCGTCCGCAGGCCCGCCGTCGACGCCCGGAGCCGAACCGCCGCGGTCCGGCACCTCCCCGCACTCCTTCGACACGGCGAACGACGCGACCGCGGTGGTCGCCGGAACCGGAACGGTCGTCGGCTGGACGCAGAGCGCGCAGGACCTGCTGGGGTACCGCGCCGCCGAGGTGGTCGGGCGGACCGCCGGCTTTCTCCTCGCGACGCCCGGGGACCCGGTGCGCGTGGCGGGGATCGCCGAACGGTGCCGCGCCGGTGTGGGGTGGAGCGGCGCCGCGACCGTGCGGCGGCGCGACGGCCGGGAGATCGCTGTGGATCTGCGGGTCTCGGCCTCGTTCCACCTGGACGGCCGGGAGTGCTTCCTCGTCTCGGGACGCGAACGACGGTCGGAATGGACGGTCGGGCAGTCCGTGCTGGACGCCTTTCTGACCAGCTCACCGATCGGGATGGCGGTGATGAATCCGCAGCTGCGCTACGTATGGGTGAACGACACCCTGGAACGCTTCGGCGGCGTCCCGCGCGAGCAGCGCGTGGGACGCCGGATGAGCGAAGTGCTCCCGGGACTGGAGGCCGACGCCATAGAGACCCTGATGCGCGGCGTGCTGGAAACCGGCGTCCCCGTCATCGACTACGAGTACCGGGGCTGGAGCTGGGCCGATCCGCACCGTCAGCGCGCCTACTCCTCGTCGTTCTTCCCCCTGACCGACGGCGACGGCACCATCACCGGCATCTGCTACGTGGTCCTGGACGTCACCGACCGGTGGAAGGCCCAGCAGCGCCTCGCCCTGGTCAATGACGCCGGGGTCAGCATCGGCTCCACCCTGGACGTGATGCGCACGGCTCAGGAACTGGCCGACTTCGCGGTACCGCGGTTCGCCGATCTCGTCCTCGTGGATCTGCTGGAACCGGTCGCCAGCCCCGAGGAGCCGGGACCGTGGTCCGCCGCCGCGGGATTTCCCGGTGCGGGGCTCCCCGACGCGGGTAGCGCGCGCCCCGGTGCGAGCGGGCCGTCGTCGTCCCGGCCGAGAATGCGCCGGGCCGGATTGAGATCGGTACGCGAGGGCTGCCCGGAGGCGATCGCCCGGATCGGGGAGCCGGTGGACTTCGTGCCCCCGCCCAACGACTTCCGCTTCCTCGTGACGGGTGAACCCGTCCTGATCCCGGTCCTCGACTCCGTCCGTCAGCTGTGGGCGGTGGACCAGCCCGCCAGGGCGGCGCGCATCCGGGAGTTCGGCCTCCACTCCCTCATCGCCGTGCCCATGCGGGCCCGGGACACGGTGCTGGGTGTGACCACCTTCATACGATCGGTGAACCTGGTCCCCTTCGAACCGGACGACGTGCTCCCGGCCCGGGAACTGGTGGCACGGGCGGCGGTGTGCGTGGACAACGCCCGCCGCTACACCCGCGAGCACGCGGCGGCGCTGACACTCCAGCGCAGTCTGCTCCCGCACACACTGCCCGGCGGAATGGCCCTGGACGTGGCCTCCTCGTACCTTCCGGCGGACGCCAAGGACGGTGTCGGAGGCGACTGGTTCGACGTGATCCCGCTGTCCGGCGCCCGGGTCGCCCTGGTCGTCGGCGATGTCGTCGGCCACGGCATAAGCGCGGCCGCGACCATGGGCAGGCTCCGCACCGCGGTGCACACCCTCGCCGACATGGACCTTCCTCCCGACGAACTGCTGGCCCACCTCGACGACCTCGTGCTGCGCCTGAGCGAGGAGGAACCCGAGGGCGAGGCGAGCGGCACGACCGTGCTCGGTGCCACCTGCCTGTACGCCGTCTACGACCCGGTCACCCAGCTCTGCACGATGGCACGCGCCGGCCACCCGCCCCCCGTCGTCGTCTCCCAGGACGGGCGCGTCAGCTTCCCGGAACTGCCCGCGGGCCCCCCGCTGGGCCTGGGCGGGATGCCTTTCGAGACGGCGGAGGTCGAACTGCCGGAGGGCAGCCTGATCGGGCTCTACACCAACGGGCTCATCGAAGGCAGGGACCGGGACGCCGAACTCGGGATGTCCCGGCTCGGCGGAGCCCTGTCCCAGCGCGGACTCTCCCTCGACGCCCTGTGCGCGACGGTCGTGGACCAGCTCCTCCCGGTCCCCCAGCCCGACGACGTCGCCCTGCTGCTCGCCCGCACCCACGAGCTGAGCCCCGACCACGTCGTCTCGTGGGACGTGCCGTCCGACCCCGCCGCCGTCGCGGGCGTCCGGGCCCGGACGGCCCGTCTGCTGAGGGCCTGGGGTCTGGAGGAGCTGGAGATGACCACCGAGCTGATCGTCAGCGAACTGGTCACCAACGCGGTGCGCTACGCCACGGGTCCGATCCGGCTGCGACTGCTGCGCCAGTCCGTCCTGATCTGCGAGGTCTCCGACACCAGCAGCACCTCTCCCCGGCTGCGCCATGCGAGGACGACCGACGAGGGCGGTCGTGGCCTCTTCCTCGTCGCCCAGCTCACCCGTCGCTGGGGTACCAGGTACACCCCCGAGGGAAAGATCATCTGGACCGAGCAGGAGATCCCGACGACGCCGGCCTGAGGACGTTCCGGGACGCCGGTCCGACCGGGGGCACGCGATCCATGGCCCCGGGGGTGAGGATCCGCCCGTACGGGCGGATGTGCGCAACCGGTTCCGTCACCTTGTGCGGAACCGGCCCTGCGGGACCGGCTCGGCCGGACCCGCTTCACGGCAGCCGCTTCACGGCACCCGCTTCACGGCACCCGCGCGGTCCATTCCTCGGTGCCGAACTTCGTGCGTACGAGCTCCTCGGCCCGCCCCATCTCCTCGTCCGTCACCTTGCCCCGTGTGAGGCCGTGCCGGGTCCGGAAGGAGTCGATCATCCGCTCGATGACGGCCTCGCGCGCGAGCCCCGTCTGACGTCGCAGCGGGTCGACGCGCTTCTTCGCGCTCTTGGTGCCCTTGTCGGAGAGCTTCTCCTTGCCGATCCGCAGCACCTCCAGCATCTTGTCGGCGTCGATGTCGTACGACATGGTCACGTGATGCAGCACGGCCCCCTCCCCGCCCACCACTCGCTTCTGGGCGGCGCCCGCGATCTTTCCGGCGTCCGTCGCGATGTCGTTGAGCGGCTGGTACCAGGCCTTGATGCCCATGTCGCCGAGCGCGCCGAGCACCCAGTCGTCGAGGTAGGCGTAGCTGTCGGCGAACGAGAGGCCCGAGACGAGCGCGTCCGGCACCGAGAGCGAGTACGTGATCGTGTTGCCGGGCTCCACGAACATGGCACCGCCGCCGGATACACGGCGCACGACCGTGATCCCGTGGCGTTCGGCGCCCGCCGGGTCGACCTCGTTGCGCAGCGACTGGAAGCTGCCGATGATCACGGCGGGCGACGCCCACTCCCAGACCCGCAGCGTCGGCGGGCGCCGGCCCGCGGCGACCTCCGCGGTGATGACCTCGTCGAGCGCCATGTGGAGCGCGGGGGACTGCGGCGCCTCGTGGATGAGCTGCCAGTCGTAGTCGCTCCACTCGGTGGCCTGCGCGAGGGCCCGGCGTACGGCGACGGCGACACCCTCGGAGGTGAGGCCGAGCATCACGGTCGAGGCGGGGAGAGCCGCGTCGATCCGGGCGGCGAGCCCGGCCGTGTCGGTGTTGGCCGGGGCGCCTTCGAGCGCCGCGTCGATCGCGAGGATCGCCTCGTCCGGTTCCAGGAAGAAGTCCCCGGCCACCCGGACGTCGCACAGCGCCCCGCCCCGGACATCCAGGTCCACGACGACGAGCTTGCCGCCCGGGACCTTGTACTCACCGTGCACAGCCATGCCTCCATGTCCGCCCGACTCTTCCACTCCGATCAGGCACAACACCGCCACCATACGGTTTAGTCCGTACCGTCCACGGCGGCGGGTCCGCTGTCCGGGACCACCGTGCTCGCCGTGCGGAAGCGTTCCCGGGAAGAGCACCATGGAAGGGCGCGAGCACGACACGGGGGCGACCTGGCAGGAGTCCGCCGGTGGCACGTGGACGGTTGCGGATCTACCTCGGGGCGGCCCCCGGGGTCGGCAAGACGTACGCCATGCTCGCGGAGGGACAGCGGCTGCGCTCACTGGGCGCGGATGTCGTCGTGGGCTTCGTCGAACCGCACGGGCGCCGACCCACCGCGGCCATGGCCGACGGTCTGAAGACGATCGCCAGGCGCACCCTGACCCATCGCGGCGTGGCCTTCGCCGAGATGGATCTCGACGCGGTGCTGGCCCGCCGTCCCCAGGTCGCACTGGTCGACGAGCTGGCTCACTCCAATGTTCCGGGGGCCCGCAACGCCAAGCGGTGGCAGGACGTCGAGGAGCTCCTGGACGCGGGGATCGATGTCGTCACCACACTCAACGTCCAGCACCTGGAATCCCTCAATGACGTGGTCCGGCAGATCACCGGGGTCAGGCAGCGCGAAACCCTGCCCGACGAGGTGGCCCGTCGCGCCGACCAGATCGAACTGGTCGATCTGCCGCCCGAGGTCCTGCGCCGCCGCATGGTGCACGGCGACATCTACCCGCCGGACCGCATCGAGTCCGCGCTCACCCACTACTTCCGGGTCGGCAACCTCACGGCGCTGCGCGAACTCGCCCTGCTGTGGCTCGCCGACCGGGTGGAGGAGGGGCTGCAGCGCTACCGGGCCGAACACGGTATCTCCGCCCCGTGGGAGACCCGGGAGCGGATCCTGGTCGCCCTCAGCGGAGGCCCGGAGGGCGAGACCCTCATCCGCCGAGCCGCGCGGATCAGCGCCCGCACACCCGGTACCGAACTGCTGGCACTCCATGTGGTTCTGGAGGACGGGCTCACCGGGGTCGACCCGGCCGTGCTGGACGCCCAGCACGCCCTTCTGGAGTCGCTCGGCGGCAGCTACCACCAGACCACCGGCGAGGATGTCGCCGATGCGCTGCTCCAGTTCGCCGAGGCGGAGAACGTCACCCAGATCGTGCTGGGCGCGAGCCGGCACGGCCGGCTCGCCTCCTTTCTGCGAGCGGGTGTGGGGGAGCGGACGATCAAGGCGTCCGGTCCCGTCGACGTGCACATCGTCACGCACGAGGAGGCGGTCGGCCCCGCCGCGCTGAGGCTGCCGCATCCGAGCCGAGGCATGGGCCCGCGACGGTACTGGTCCGCGATGGCGGGTGCCGTGGTGCTGCTGCCCGCGCTGACTCTCCTGCTGACGTCGACGGCGCTGCGCGGTCGGCTCGGCCTCTCCAGCGACTTGGTGATCTATCTGCTCGCCGTCGTCGCGATCGCCCTGGTCGGGGGTCTCTACCCCGCTCTGTTCGCCGCCTTCGCCGCGGCGCTGCTCGCCGACTACTACTTCACGACACCGGTGCACTCGCTGGTCACGGAGCGTCCCGACGAGATCGCCGCGCTCGTGGTCTTCGTCGCCACGGCAGCTCTCGTCGGCACAGCCGCGGGAGCGGCCGCGCAGCGTACGCACCGGGCCGTGCGTGCGACGTCGGAGGCGAGGGCGTTGAGTCGACTGGCCGCCGCCATGATGCGTGGGCAGGATCTGCCGGCACTCGTCGAACAGATCCGGGAGTACTTCGGCCTGGCCTCGATCAGCCTGCTCGAAAGAGACCCGGACGCCTCTCCCGTGCCCCGCTGGTACGTGGTGGCCAGCGCCGGGGAGCGGCCGCCGGAAAGGCCGTACGAGGCCGATGTGGAGAGTCCGGTCGACGACGATCTCACACTGGTCGGTCGCGGCGCCGGGCTGAGCACTCAGGACCAGCGCGTCCTCGCCGCGTGCGCCGCCGAACTGGGGCTGTCCCATGCCCGGGGGCGGATCGCCGGGGGGTCCGGTGGAGCGGACACCCTCGCCGCCGCCGAACGCACCCGGGCGTCTCTGCTCCTCGCGGCGGGCCGTGATCTGCCTGCTCCGCTGCGCACGGCGGAAGAGGCCCTTGTGCGGCTGCGGCATCGACGCGCCGACGAGACCGCCCCGGAGGAGGAGCAGCAGTTGCTGGAGACGGCACGCGCGGCCGTGCACCGCGCGGCGCAGCTGGTCACCGATCTCCATGACGTGAGCCGTCTGCACGCCGGTGCACTCGATCTCTATCTGCGCCCGGTCGACCTCAACGAGGTGCTGGGCGTCGTTCTGGACGATCTCGGGCCCGGCGGCCACTCCATCGATGTGCGCCTGCCGGAACAGCTGCCCGACGTGATCGCCGACGCCGCCCTCCTCACCCGCGCCCTGACCGCCCTCGGGGCCGACGCCCTGCGTCACAGCCCACCGGACCGGCCCCCCGTCTTCACCGCCGAAGTCCGGGGCGACCGCCTGGAGATCCGCGTGCAGGACGGGATGCACGACCCGGGCCGGGGGCCGGGCGCCACCGTCTCCCGGGCGCCGGGTGCCGGGGCCGGCGGTCTGGCGCTGCGGCTGTCGCGCGACCTGGCCGAAGCCATGGACGGGGTCCTGGAGACCACCGCCGAGGAGGCCGGCGCGGCCTTCTCGGCGACGCTCACCCTTCCGAGTGCCGCGCCCGGCGGCGGTGCGACGTCCGACCGCGCCCGGTGATTCCCCGCGGCCCACCGCCACCCGATCGGCCCGCGGAGCTTCGGGGCGGTCCCGAAGTCGACTGATATAGCGTCAGAAACGAATGTCCACACCCTGTTCCGGTCGAGGTGAACACTCCCGCCTCCGAACGCACTGCGAGGTGCCTCGCGCATGTCGGACGTCTCGTTCGTCGTCCTCACGGTCGTGGTGTTCGCCCTCATCGGCCTGGCCGCCAAGGGGGTCGGACGCCTGTGAGCGTGGAGAACGTCGTCGGTCTGGTCGTCGCGGTGTGCCTCGTGATCTACCTGATCGTCTGCCTGATCTTCCCCGAGAAGTTCTAGGAACGGGCCCGGATGAACGAGACCCTCGCGGGCTGGCTCCAGGTACTCGCCCTGGTGATCGCGCTGTGCCTCACCTTCCGCCCGCTGGGCGGCTACATGGCGCGCGTCCTGACCTCCGATCACCATGGGCGGGTGGAACGCCTGGTCCACCGGGCGGGCGGAGTGAACGGCGACACGGACCAGAAGTGGTCGGTGTATCTGCGCAGCGTCCTCGCCTTCTCCGCGGTGTCGGTGCTCTTCCTGTACGCGTTCCTGCGCCTGCAGAACCACCTCCTGCTGTCCCTGGGAATGAAGCCGGTCACCGCGGACCAGTCGTTCAACACCGCGGCGTCCTTCGTCACCAATACCAACTGGCAGTCCTATTCGGGCGAGTCGACCATGGGGCATCTGGTCCAGATGGCGGGCCTCGCCGTGCAGAACTTCCTCTCCGCGGCCGTGGGCATCGCCGTGGTCGCCGCGCTGATCCGCGGGTTCACGAGGAAGAAGACCGATCGCGTCGGGAACTTCTGGGTGGACCTGACGCGGATCGTGCTGCGCGTGCTGCTGCCCCTCGCGTTCGTCTTCGCGATCGTGCTGGTGTCCGCCGGCGTCGTCCAGAACTTCCACGGCATCCATGACATCACCACCATCGCGGGCGGGCACCAGCGCCTGACCGGGGGTGCGGTCGCCTCCCAGGAGGCCATCAAGGAACTGGGCACCAACGGCGGCGGCTACTACAACGCGAACTCCGCGCACCCCTTCGAGAACCCCAATGCCCTCACCAACCTGATCGAGATCTACCTGATGCTGGTCATCCCGTTCTCGCTGCCGCGGACCTTCGGCACGATGGTCGGCGACAACCGTCAGGGCTACGCGATCGTCGCCGTGATGGCGTTGATCTGGGGTGCGTCGGTCGCCATCGTGACCGCGAACGAGTTGCACAGCGTCAGCAGCGCCGCCGGTCACGCCGCCGGCGGAATGATGGAGGGCAAGGAGACACGGCTCGGCATCTGGGCCTCGGCCCTGTTCGCCGTGTCCACCACCCTCACCTCGTGCGGAGCGGTCAACTCCTCCCACGACTCGTACACGCCGGGCGGCGGCGGAATGACGATCTTCAACATGATGCTGGGGGAGATCGCGCCCGGCGGCACCGGCTCCGGGCTCTACGGGATCCTGGTCCTGGCGGTCGTCGCGGTCTTCGTCGCCGGACTGATGGTCGGCCGTACACCCGAGTACCTGGGCAAGAAGCTCCGGGGCCGGGAGATGAAGTTCGCCTCCCTCTACATCCTGACGACGCCCGCGGTCGTGCTGATCGGCGCGGGGCTGGCGATGGCATTCCCGGGCGAAAGGGCCGCCATGCTCAACTCCGGACCGCACGGATTCTCCGAGGTCCTGTACGCCTTCGCGTCGGCCGCGAACAACAACGGCTCGGCCTTCGCCGGGCTGAGCGCGAACACGGTCTGGTACAACACCGCACTCGGCGTGGTCATGCTCGTCAGCCGTTTTCTGCCGATGGTGTTCATCCTGGCGCTCGCCGGCTCGCTCGCCGCGCAGCAGCCCGTTCCGGTCACCGCGGGCACCCTGCCGACCCACCGGCCGCAGTTCGTCGCACTGCTCACCGGGGTGATCCTCATCGTCGTCGGTCTCACATACTTCCCCGCGCTCGCGTTGGGACCCCTCGCGGAGGGTCTGCACTGATGTCCACGACCGCCGCCCCCGTTCCCACTCCGCCAGGCGCCGGACGTCAGCAGTACCGCGTCTCGGGGGGACTGCTCGATCCCAAGCAGCTTCTGACGTCCTTCCCCCATGCCCTGCGCAAGCTGGACCCGCGTCTGATGCTCCACAACCCCGTCATGTTCGTGGTGGAGGTCGGGGCGGTCCTGACCACGCTGTCGGCCATCAGGACGCCCGGCGTCTTCGCCTTCGTGATCACGGCGTGGCTCTGGCTGACGTCCGTCTTCGCCAACCTCGCCGAAGCCGTGGCCGAGGGGCGCGGCAAGGCCCAGGCGGAGACTCTGCGCCGCGCCAAGACCATGACGACGGCCCGCCGTCTCACCGGCTGGCGACCGGGCGCGAGCGACGTCGAAGAGGAAGAGGTCCCGGGCACCGGCCTCCGTCTCGGCGATCACGTCGTCGTCGAGGCCGGGCAGATCATCCCCGGCGACGGCGACGTGGTCGAGGGGATCGCGAGCGTCGACGAATCGGCCATCACGGGAGAGTCGGCCCCGGTGATCCGCGAGTCGGGCGGCGACCGGTCGGCGGTCACGGGCGGCACCAAGGTGCTCTCGGACCGGATCGTCGTGAGGATCACCTCGAAGCCGGGGGAGACCTTCATCGACCGGATGATCGCACTCGTGGAGGGGGCCGCGCGGCAGAAGACGCCGAACGAGATCGCGCTCAACATCCTGCTGGCATCCCTCACGATCATCTTCCTGATCGCGGTGGCGACCCTGCAGCCCTTCGCCGTCTTCGCGGGGGCCGAGCAGACCATCGTCATTCTCGTCGCCCTCGTCGTGGCCCTGATCCCGACGACGATCGGCGCGCTGCTCTCGGCGATCGGCATCGCGGGCATGGACCGGCTGGTGCAGCGCAACGTGCTGGCGATGTCCGGGCGCGCGGTGGAGGCCGCGGGTGACGTCAACACGCTCCTGCTCGACAAGACCGGCACCATCACCCTCGGAAACCGCCAGGCCGCCGAGTTCCTGCCGGTGGACGGGGTGGGCGTCGAGGAACTCGCGGACGCCTCCCAGCTCTCGTCCATCGCCGACGAGACGCCCGAGGGCCGCTCCATCGTCGTCCTCGCCAAGCAGCAGTACGCGCTGCGCGGCCGTGGCGAGGGCGAGCTGGACCGGGCGCAGTTCGTGCCCTTCACCGCGCAGAGCAGAATGAGCGGTGTCGACCTCGACGATGCGCAGGAGAACCGCTCCCTGCGCAAGGGAGCGGCGACGGCGGTGATGCGCTGGGTCCGTGACAACGGGGGTCACCCCACGGCGGAGGTCGGCGGCATCGTCGACGGCATTTCGGCGAGCGGTGGCACCCCGCTGGTCGTCGGCGAGGTGACCCGGACCGGCGATGCGCGGACCGCCCGGGTTCTGGGCGTCATCCATCTCAAGGACGTCGTCAAGGAGGGGATGCGGGAGCGGTTCGACGAGCTGCGGCGGATGGGCATCAGGACGGTCATGATCACGGGTGACAACCCGCTGACCGCGAAGGCCATCGCCGAGGAGGCGGGGGTGGACGACTTCCTGGCGGAGGCCACGCCCGAGGACAAGATGGCCCTCATCAAGCGGGAGCAGGCGGGCGGCAAGCTGGTCGCGATGACGGGCGACGGGACCAACGACGCGCCCGCCCTCGCGCAGGCGGACGTCGGCGTGGCGATGAACACCGGCACCTCGGCCGCCAAGGAGGCCGGGAACATGGTGGACCTGGACTCCAACCCGACCAAGCTGATCGAGATCGTCGAGATCGGCAAGCAACTGCTCATCACCCGGGGTGCGCTGACGACGTTCTCGATCGCCAACGACGTCGCGAAGTACTTCGCGATCATCCCGGCGATGTTCGCGAGCGTCTACCCCGGCCTGGACAAGCTGAACATCATGCGGCTGCACAGCCCGACCTCGGCGATCTCCTCGGCGATCGTGTTCAACGCGCTGATCATCATCGCGCTGATCCCGCTCGCGCTGCGCGGCGTGCGCTACCGGCCGTCCTCCGCCGCCAAACTGCTCAGCCGCAACATCTGGATGTACGGACTCGGCGGGCTGGTACTGCCCTTCCTGGGCATCAAGCTGCTCGACCTCTGCATCCAGTTCATTCCCGGCCTGCGCTGACAGACGGTCCGACGAGAGAGGACGGCGGTCCCACCGTGCGTACCATCCTTCCCCCCGTGCTCCAGCACCATCTGGTGGCCCTGCGGATGCTGCTGGCGTTCACCGTGATCACCGGCATCGCCTATCCCCTGCTCGTCACCGGCATCGCCCAGGCCGGTCTCTCCCACCAGGCCAACGGCTCCCTGCTGACGACGAACGGCAGGCCGGTGGCCTCCAGCCTGATCGGCCAGGACTTCGCCCTGCCGAAGAAGGATCCGAACGACACCCAGGAGCCGCTGCGCCCCGCCCCCCAATGGTTCCAGCCCCGCCCGTCCACCGGTGGGTACGATCCAACGAACTCCGGCGCCTCCAACCTCGGCCCGAACAACACCGACCTGATCAGGAGCGTCAGGGACCGTCGTGCCGCCGTCGCCGCCTTCGACGGGGTCCCGCCCGCGTCCGTCCCCGCGGACGCGGTCACCGCCAGCGGCTCCGGGCTCGACCCGGAGATCTCCCCGGCGTACGCCTACGAACAGGTCGACCGCGTCGCCCAAGCCCGCCACCTCGCCCCCGCCGAGGTCAGAACTCTGGTGTCCCAGCACGTCCGCGGACGTGTTCTGGGCTTCCTGGGTCAGGAACGCGTCAACGTCGTGGAGCTCAACCACGATCTGGCCCGGCTGGGGTGACCGAAAGACACAATTTCTCGCCCGGCGGCCCGTCACGGTCGAGGACCCTGCCCGGGTGGTGCCGGCCAAGGGGCAGGTGCCCCGTGCGGGTTCCGAACCACCCCGACCACGCGCTGACGGTTCTCCGAGGCACCTGGGCGAAGCCTGGCGCGTCCTTGAAGGCCCCCACCGAGGTGGTCCGGTCAGACTGTCCCTGGACAGCCCCCCACACCCTGCACCGCGAGGTCACCCATGGCGTACGGTCTGGCCCGCCGCGAGCTGCGGCCGAGAGTTCCGCTCCAGCACGGGGAGGGTGGCAAGTACCACTTGACCAGCCTGGAGGGACTTGCCGCGCTGTCGTTGGACGCGCTGAGTTCGGTCGCGTACGGACCCGAGGCCATCGTGCTCGTCCTGATCGCCGCGGGGACCGGGGCGCTGACCGCCACGCTGCCGGTGACGCTGGTCATCGCCGCGCTGCTGGCGGTCCTGGTGATCTCCTACGGCCAGGTGATCGCCGTGCACCCCGACGGCGGTGGCGCCTACGCGGTGGCGAAGAAGGACCTCGGGCCGAGGACCAGTCTGCTCGCAGCGGCCAGCCTGGTCGTCGACTACGTGCTGACCGTGACGGTCAGCCTCGCTGCCGGCGCCGCCAGCCTCGCCTCCGCGTTCCCCGCTCTCGGCTCGCACTTGCTCGCCGTCTGTCTCATCGGGCTCGTCCTGCTCACCGCTGTGAACCTGCGGGGCGTGGCCGACAGCGCCCGGGTGCTGATGCTGCCCACCGTGCTCTTCGTCGTGAGTATCTTCGGCATCGTCGTCCTCGGGCTGCTGCGCGGCCATCCCGCGGCCGTCGTCGGCAGCGCCCGACCCGTCCACGTCACCGAGGCGTTGGGGCTGCTGCTGCTCCTCAAGGCGTTCTCCTCCGGTTGCTCCGCGCTGACCGGCGTGGAGGCGATCGCCAATGGAGTGCCGGTGTTCCGCGAGCCGCGCGTCAAGCGGGCGCAGCGCACCGAGCTGATGCTGGGCGTGTTGCTCGGGCTGATGCTGATCGGCCTCGCGGTGCTGATCCGCCGCGACCAGGTGGCCCCACGCGGCGGCGTGACCGTCCTCGCCCAACTGACCGCGGGCGCGTACGGAACGGGATGGCCCTACTACGCGACCAACCTCATCGTCACCCTGGCCCTCGCCTTCGCGGCGAACACCAGCTTCGGCGGCCTGCCCGTCCTGATGAGCCTGCTGGCCCGCGACCACCGCCTGCCCCACCTGTTCGGGCTGCGCAGGGAACGTCCCGTCTACCGCTGGGGCGTGCTGGCGCTGGCACTGCTCGCGGCGCTGCTGCTGATCGCCGTGGACGGCGACACGCACCGGATGATCCCGCTGTTCGCGATCGGCGTGTTCACCGGCTTCACCATCAGCCAGATCGGGCTGGTACGGCACTGGGCGGGGCAGCGACCGCCGGGCTGGCTGCGGCGCGCGGCGCTCAACGGCTCGGGCGCGGTGCTGACCGCCGTGGCCGGACTGGTCCTGTTGGCCACCAAGTTCCTCGAAGGCGCCTGGGTGGTGGTGGTCACCGTTCCCCTGCTGATGCTGCTGTTCGCCCGTGTCGAGCGTTACTACACGGCGGTCGGAGAAGAGCTCGGTCTCGGAGAGATCCCCCCGTCGCCGCGGCCCGCCGAGTCCCTGGTCATCGTTCCGGTCGGAGAAGTCAGCAAGCTCGCCCAGCACGCCCTGACGGCCGCCGCCGCCCTCGGACGCGACGTCGTCGCGGTCGCCGTCCACTCCGACCCGGCCAAGGCCCAGGAACTGAGGGACAGGTGGGAACGCTGGAACCCGGGCGTACGTCTGGACATCGTCGACAGCCCGCAGCGCTCCCTGGTGCAGCCGATCGTCGAGTACGTCGAGCGGGCGGCGCAGGAAGGGCGGCAGATCGCCGTGCTCATCCCGGAGGTCGAGCCACGCCACCGCCGCTACCAGATCCTGCAGAACCAGCGCGGCATCCTGCTGGCCGCCACGCTCATGGCCCATACCGACGTCGTCGTCTGCATGCTCCCCTACCGGCTGAGCCGGTGAACGTCCCGGCCCGTGGGCCGGGACGGACCTCGACGCCACCGTGCGAAGCGCCGCGTCCCCGCGGGGTCGGTGGCGGGTAGGGCCCCTGGGGGGAGGGAGGCGGAGCAGCGGTGCGGAAGAAGTAATCGGGTGGTGGCCGGCGCGAGAAGCCGGCCGGGCGGCGGACGTGTCGTCCGTGCCCGGCCGGCTGTCCGACCGTCGGTGACGCGGTCGGCGTCCGGCACCGGAAGGCGGCAGGCCCGTTCAGGCCGTTGCCTTTTCCTGCCGCTCTCCGCTGTCGGCTTCGTCGGTGGAGGGCGCGGTGCGCAGCGTCAGCAGGGCGGCGAGAGCGCCGACCGCGGCGAGAACCGCGGCGCCGAGGAAGGCGGCGGAGAAGCCGTTGGTGAGGGCCGTCGGGTTTCCGGGCTCGCGGGCACCGTGTGCGGCGGCGAGTGCGGTCATGGCGGCGAGGCCGAGGGCGGAGCCGACCTGGTAGCTGGTGTTGACGATCCCGGAGGCGAGGCCGCCCTCCTCCGGACGCGCACTGGACAGTGCGGTGCCGAGCGACGGAATGAACGCCAGCGACATGCCCACGGCCGAGAGCAGGGAAGCGGGCAGGACGTCGACCCAGAAGGTCCCGTCCGGGCGGGCGAGGGACAACCAGTACATTCCCGCGGCGAGAGCGAACAGCCCCAGGACGATGAGGGGCTTGGGCCCGAACCTCCTGATCAGGCGGGGCGCCAGGACGATCATCATGATCATGATGGCGACCGTCATGGGCAGCAGGGCGGACCCGGAGGCGAAGGCGTCCAGCCCCAGAACCTGCTGCAGGTACAGGTTGAGGAAGAACCACATCGGGATCCACGCGGCGGCCATGAGCAGCTGTGCGATGTTGGCGCCGGCCAGGCCGGGTGCCTTCCAGATCCCCAGTCGCATCAGCGGTTCGCGCCGCTTGGACTGGATCGCGACGAACGCGGCGATCAGGGCCACGCCGGCCAGGAGGACCAGCCAGGTGTCCGCGGAGTTCCAACCGGTCTCGGGAGCACGGACGATGGCGTAGACGGCGGCGGCGAGCCCTGCCGTGACGGTGATGGCTCCGGCGAGGTCGATCGAGCCGCGGCGCCCCGTGTCCGAGGGCATGACGGCAGGCGCGACGGCCAGGACGATCAGGGCGATGGGGACGTTGATGTAGAACACCCAGGGCCAGCTGGCGTATTGCGTGATGATCCCGCCGAGGAAGACGCCGGCGGTGCCTCCGGCCGGAGCGGCCGCGCCGTACAGCGCGAAGGCCTTCGGCAGTTCCTGGGGCCGTGGGCCGAACAGCGTCATGAGAAGGGTGAGGGCGGACGGGGCGATCAGCGCCGCGCCCATGCCTTGCAGGGCCCGTCCGGCCAGCTCTGTCCAGACCTGACCGGCGAGGCCCGCGGTCAGGGAGCCTGCGGCCAGGACGATCCACCCGGTACTGAAGAGGCGCCTGGCGCCGAGCAGGTCCGACAGGCGTCCGCCGAGCAGCAGGAGCCCTCCGAAGGCGACGACGTAGGCGTTGAACACCCACGACAGGTTCTCCTGCGAGAAGCCCAGGTCGGCCTGCATCTTGGGCAGGGCCACACCGATTATTGACGTGTCCATGATAACGATGAACTGGGCCAGAGCGATTAAGGCGAGCGCGGTCCATCGGCGCGAACCGGTCGATGTGGTCGGGGTGGTCATCGCGGCGCTCCTATACGGGAGGGGGGTATCTGTGAATGAGGAATATACCCCCTAGGGGTATCGATGACCAGTCTGTTGGGCGAGCCCCTCGCTGTTCGCTGCCGCAGTGGTCGCGTGCGGGTGCGTGCCGGGCGGTGCGCCGGGCTCCGAGGGTCGCCGTACGTCCGTGCGGGCGGGCTGCGTCCGACCATGCCCCTCGCTCCTGCTCCGCGGGTGCGGCTTGCTCCGTCGGTCTGCGGTGAACTCTGCTGGTGGGCAGGGGTGTTGAGCTGACCCGCCGCCCTCGCCGGCCGGGTTCCATAGCAGACGCGCGGGGCTCGTACCGTCTCGACAAGGAATTTCACCCGTACGTCCACATAAATGCGTATCACTCCACTTTTGGCGATACGGTCGGCGGCGTGCTGTCAGCTGTTGCCCCGGGGCCGGGAGTCCGCCGCCTCGTCGTCACTCTTCTGCTGAGCCTGGCGACCGTCGCCGTGGCTCACGTGCTGATGTGTGGTGTGCAGGCGCAGGACGGGCACCACGTCACGCCGCTCGGCGGCCCGCTGTCCGCGGTCGCCCCTGGCGTGCCGGGCATGGAGCACGTGGGGGACACCCCGGAACCCGCCGGCTGCGACGCGTCCGGGGCCGGGCACCACCCGGCGGCTCCCGGCGGGTGCTGCGATTCGGCCGCGCTCCTGGGTGAGGTGTCGACGCGCTCCGTACTCCCTCTCCTGGAGGCGCTGCTGCTCACCCTGGCCGCGTGGGGGCTCATGGAGTCGGGCCTTTCGGGTCTCACGCACCACCCCCGCGGTCGCGCAGCCGAGGGGGCTTCACCCTCCACGGGGAGCTCCCTGCTGAGCCTGGTCTGCGTCAGCCGTACGTGACACGGCTCCGTGCGCCCGGTCGCTCCGTCGATCGCCCGCACGTGCCGCGCCCCGTACCGCTCTCACGCAACGGCCCCGACCAGTCGTGGCCGTGGAAGGACCAGGTCGGCATGACCACTGCTCTGCGCAGCATCTCCCCCGACGACGTGCACGCCTTCGTGGCGGCACACGAACTCCCCGAACCCGCGGGCGCCCCCCGCCGCACCCCCGCCGGAATGGTGGGCAACACACCGGTCCTCTGGGTCGGAAGCCCCTTCAGCCCGGCCGGCCGCGGCTTCTGGGCCAAGTTGGAGGGTGCCAATCCCGGCGGCATCAAGGACCGTCCGGCCCTCCACATGGTCGCGGCGGCCCGAGCCCGTGGAGAGCTCCGTCCCGACGCGCCCGTCATCGAGTCCACCAGCGGAACGCTCGGACTCGGTCTCGCGCTGGCGGGCATCACCTACGGCCATCCGGTCACGCTGGTCACCGACCCGGGCATGGAACCCCTCATGGTCCATCAGCTCCGCGCCCTGGGTGCCCGCGTGGAGGTCGTCGAGGAACCGAGCCCGGTCGGCGGCTGGCAGCAGGCGCGCAGGGACCGCGTCCGCTCCCTGCTCGCCGCGGCGCCCGGCTCCTGGTGCCCCGACCAGTACCACAACCCGGACAACCCGGCGGCGTACACGAACCTCGCCCTCGAACTCGCCGTACAGCTCGGCCGGGTGGACGTGCTGGTGGCCGCCGTCGGAACGGGCGGACACTCCGCCGGGATCACCCGTGCCCTGCGCGCGCTCTCACCGGGCGTGCGGCTGGTCGGTGTCGACTCGGTGCGCTCCGCCATCTTCGGCCAGCCGGCCGGAGACCGCCTGATGCGCGGCCTGGGCAGCAGCATCCATCCGTGCAACGTCGACCACGCCGCGTTCGACGAGGCCCACTGGGTCGCACCGGGCGAGGCGGTCTGGGCGGCCCGACGGCTGGCCAGACACCACTACGCGAGTGGCGGCTGGAGCGTCGGCGCCGTGGCGCTGGTGGCCGGCTGGCTCGCCCGTACCCTTGCCCCCGGCACCCGTATCGCGGCGATCTTCCCCGACGGGGTCCATCGGTACTGGGACACGGTCTACAGCGACGACTACTGCCGTGCGCACGACCTGCTCTCACACCCGCCCGCGGACGACCCCGACGAGATCGGCCGTCCCGGCGAGCGCGCCGTGGAGCGCTGGACGCGCTGTGCGCACATCACCGCGCCGCACGCGGACGAGGTGGCCGCGCGATGAGGGGACTCGTACGGCAGTTCCGCTCCTTCGACGGCGCCGTCCGCCTGTTGACGGTCCAGCAGTTCACCATCAACACGGCGTTCTACATGCTCATGCCGTACCTCGCGATCCATCTCTCGGGCGGCCTGGGCATGGCCGCCTGGGCGGTCGGACTGGTGCTCGGCGTAAGAAACTTCAGCCAACAGGGCATGTTCCTCATCGGCGGCACGCTCGCCGACCGGCTCGGCTGCAGGAACGTGATCATCGCCGGTTGCGTGCTGCGGACCGTCGGCTTCGGACTGCTCGGCCTCGTCGACTCGCTGCCCGCCCTGATCCTCGCGTCGGCGCTCACCGGCTTCGCGGGCGCGCTGTTCAACCCGGCCGTGCGCGCCCACCTCGCACGGGAGGCGGGGGAGCGACGTGTCGAGGCGTTCGCGCTGTTCAATGTCTTCTATCAAGTCGGCATGTTCGTCGGCCCGTTGATCGGTCTTTCCCTGATCGCTCTGAACTTCCGGATGGTGTGCGCGGTGGCGGCGCTCCTCTTCCTCGCGCTCACTCTCGTACAGATCAAGGCCCTGCCCGACCGGGGACGTCCGTCCGATGCGGGCGAGGGGCGCCAGGGAGTGCTCGCCGACTGGCGTGTCGTGGCGTCCAACCGCCCCTTTCTGCTCTTCTCGGCGGCGATGATCGGCTCGTACGTCCTGTCCTTCCAGGTCTATCTGGCGCTGCCGCTGCAGGCACAGCGGGTGGCCCCGGGAAGCGGGGACGGCGTCACCACCGCGCTCTTCGCCGTGTCCGCCGGTGTCGCCGCGGCCGGGCAACTGCGCATCACCGCCTGGGCGCGGGCGCGTTGGTCGCCGGGTCGGTCGGTCGTGTACGGCCTGACGCTGATGGGTGGCGCCTTCGCGCCACTCGTGGCCGCCGGGGCGCCGCCCGGGGGAGAGGGGCCGCTGATCCGGGCTGCGGCCCTGGTGCCGCTGTTCCTCGCGGCCGCCCTGCTCGCCCTCGGTACGGCCCTGGTGTACCCGTTCGAGATGGACACCGTCGTCACGCTCTCCGGCGACCGGCTGGTCGCCACCCACTACGGTCTGTACAACACCATCTCGGGCGTCGGAATCACCGTGGGGAACCTCGCGACCGGAGCCGTGTGGGATGCCTCCGCGGAGCAACCGCGGCTGCCCTGGATGGTGTTGTGCGGCGTGGGCCTGATGTGCGCCGCCGCGGTCGCCGGACTGACGAGGACCGGGAGACTCGGTCCGATCCGGGCCGGCCGGGCGGGGGAACCGGTTCCGCAGCGGTGAGGGGCCGGGGCGGCCACGGGGGCTGCGCCGCACGCTGCCCACTGCTCGGACGAGGAGCTAAAGGGCGAGCGGAGGCGGGCGACGTGCTCGTCACCGATGCGCATACGCCGGGCGACATCCGTCCGGACGACCCGGTGGCCGTCCTTGTCGCGGGCGCGCGATCCGGGGCGCAGTCGTGTTCGGGCGGCCGCCCCCGTCCCGCGCCGCGGCGTGGCCGCGCGGTGAGACCGGGCCCGCTCTCGTGAGGAGTAGGCGCAACTCCCTTGCACATGCGAGTAATATTCACCAAGCTGGATCGGTCCTTACTTCCCGTCCAGGACCTGGAGCCCCGTCGTGCCCGCACTGATGCCGGATTCCGCCCCGCAGCGCGTCATCGCCGTCTCGAACTTCGTCTACACGGTCGGCAGCGGTCTCTATCTGACCGCCGGAGTCCTGTACTTCACCGAGGCGGCGCGCCTTCCCGCAGGCCAGGTCGGGCTCGGGCTCGGCATCGCCGGGTTCGTCTCGCTGGCCGTTGGCATCATCGTCGGCCATCTCGCGGACCGATGCGGGGCTCGCGGCGTCTACGCGACCACCCTGGTCGTCCAGGCGTCGGCGACGGCCGGCTTCGTGCTGGCGGACAGCTTCTGGCCGTTCGTCCTCGTGGTATGCGCGGCCACGGGGGCCAAGGCGGCCGGACTTGCCGCACGGAGCCCGCTCATCAGGCACTACGGAGGAGGCCGACCGCAGGAATTCCGCGCCTACCTCCGTGCCGTGACGAACGTCGGCATCTCCCTCGGTGCCCTGGCGGCGGGATGGGTCGTTCAAGTGGGCACCCTCACGGCCTATCAACTCCTGGTCGTAGGCAACGCGTTCGCCTTCGTGGCCGCCGCCGCGGTCCTGTTCCTCCTGCCGCCGGTCAAGCCAGTCGCCACCGTCGACGGCCCCCGCTGGGTCGCCCTGCGGGACCGCCCCTACCTTCTGATCACCGCGATCGACGGGATCATGGCCATTCAGTTCAAGGTGCTCACCGTGGCCATTCCGCTCTGGCTGGTCACCGCCACCACCGCCCCGCGCTGGCTCATCTCGGGCACCATGCTCACCAGCACCCTCATCGTCATCGCCTTTCAGGTACGAGCCAGCCGCAGCATCGATTCCCCGGCGGCCGGCGCAGTCGCCTACCGCCGAGCGGGTGCGGCCTTCCTCGTCTCCTGCGCCCTGATCTCCCTGACCGCGGGGATACCGGCGTGGGCCGCGGCAACGCTGCTCATGACCGCGATGGTGATCCACACGATCGGCGAACTCTGGCACTCCGCCGCGGGTTTCGAGGTCTCGTTCGCCCTCGCGCCGACGCACGCCACCGGACAGTACCTCGGAGTGTTCGGCCTGGGCGCCGGTCTGGCCGAAGCCCTGGGGCCGGGCCTGCTCATCGCGCTCTGCATCACCTGGGGCCGCCCCGGGTGGTACGTCGTAGGAGCACTCTTCGCCCTGACGGGTCTGGTGGCGCCCCTCGTCGTGCGCCGGGCACAGGGACGGCAGCACACGGGGCGGATGCCCCTCGAAGCCGTGGAGCAGGCACCGGCCGCCTGAACTTCTCGGGGGGACCGTCCCACAAGCACGTCATCCAAGGGATCCGAAACGGTGCGAGGCTTCCCCGTGTGGGTTCCGTGTGAGCGCTGAGCATTCCGGAAGCTCCTTCCCCAGGCGGGCGAGTGGGGCCGCAACGGCAGTACGGGGCATATCACTTACCCGACGTCGTACGGGCCGCAGGCGTGGGGCCTGGCACCGGCCAGCCCCTCGATCAGCCCCTGACCGGCCACACCTACCCGGCGGAGGCGGTGCGGGTATGGGGCCTGACCACCAGGCCCCGCCCGGTCACCGGTGCCCAGCGTCCGGACGGTGCGCGTCGAGGGCCTGCGGGTGTGTCATGCGTCAGGGAGCAGGGTGTCGGCCGGCCGGTCGGCCGGTCGGTTTCCGTCTGGGGACGTGGGCGCGGTAGGGGCTGACGGTGGGTTCGCCGTCAATCCAGAAGCGCCAGGGGGTGCTTGCGCCCGCGCCGGAGACGCCGGTGCGTGGGCCGGTGCGGATGAGCGCCGGGGCGGGGGGCGTGCCGGTCAGAACGTTGAAGGGTATGCCGTCTGCGCAGGCATCGGCTCCGTTGAAGTTCCCCTTGACGCCGAGGGCCACGGTCAGTCTGGCGGGTCCCTGGGCGAGTTCATGGTCCCGGCGCGCGGTGGGGCGACGCTTGCGGGCAAGTTCGACACCGTCCAGGACCTCGCCCGCGCGCAGTAGAACGGCCGAGGAGTGTCCGTCCTGGCTGGTGACGAGGTTCATGCAGAAGTGCATACCGTAGGTGAAGTAGACGTAGATGTGGCCGGGCGGCCCGAACATGACCTCATTGCGCGGGGTGCGGCCCCGGTAGGCATGTGAGCCGGGGTCGTCCCGGCCGTTGTACGCCTCGACTTCGGTAAGGCGCAGGGCGATCGTTCCCTCGGGCAGCGTGCAGACGAGAACGCGGCCCAGCAAGTCGGGTGCAACCTCGGCAACATGACGGTCGAAGAATTCACGGCTGAGCGGACGGTGGCCACCCGCCAGTACGTCCTCACGGCATGGGTAGCCGCTTTGAAGATCGTCAGACATGACCGAAAGGGTAACCGCCCCGTACCTTCGACCAACCCGTCTCAGGTGGGCGCCGGGACCGAAGGCGCGTACTCCCACGCGCCTCGTGTCCCGTGATCAGGCCCCGGCCCTGTACCCGGCCAACCCACGGCGACCGCGCCACGGGTGCGGTCGGCTCTTTGGCGGGCGGCACATTCCTGCTGTCGCCGGTGACGCGTGCTGTCCACCCGATCCGGCACTCCCGGGCGACCATGGCCGCCCGGGAGTGCCGCCGGCGCTACGGTGTCTGCTCGGGCGCGGCCAACGGGGCGGAGATGAGGGCGAGTTCCCTGTCGAAACCGACCAGTAGCCCGCTGCCTGGTGCCACCAGCAACGCCCCGACAGGCTCGGGGAAGGACACGAGGCGGGAGGTGACCTGCTCGCCGGTGGTCAGGTCCCACACCCGGACTGTACGGTCCCGGCTGCCGGTGACGGCGACCGTCCGGCCGTCGAGCACCGTCGTCGCGAGCACGCGAATCATGTCGGTGTGGCCCGTGAGGGGCTCGCCGATCTGCTGGCCGGTGGTCAAGTCCCACACCCGGGCCGTGTTGTCCTTGCTGCCGCTGACGGCGACGGGTCGCCCGTCGAGCACCGTCGTCGCGAGCACACGAATCATGTCGGTGTGGCCGGTGAGGGGCTCACCGACCTGCTGCCGGGTGGCCAGGTCCCATATCCGCACCGTATGGTCATCGTTGCCGGTGACGGCGACGGGTCGGCCGTCCAGCGACGTGGTCGCCAGCGCATCCACCGAGCCGACGTGGGCGAGGGGTTCGCCGGACGGCTTCCTGGTGGTCAGGTCCCATATGCGCATCCCATCGAAGCTGCCGGTGACGGCGACGGGCCGGCCGTCGACCACCGCCGTCGCCACCCCGAGCACGATGCCGGTATGCCCAGCCAGGGGCCTGCCGAGGGGTCTGCCGGTGATCAGGTTCCACACCCGCACTTTCTTGTCCCAGCTGCCGGTGACGGCGACCGGCCGGCCGTCGACCACTGCCGTCGCCACCGCGCCCACCCAGCCGGTGTGACCCACAAGGGGTTCGCCGACGGGCCGGCCCGTCGTCGGGTCCCATATCCGCACCGTCTTGTCGGCGCTGCCGGTGACAGCGACGCAGCGGCCGTCCACCATCGCTGTCGCCGCCCCGAGCACCGGGCCGGTATGGCTGGTCGCGGGATTGCCGGCGGGCTGGCCGGTGGCCAGGTTCCATACTCGCAACGCGTCATCCCGGCCGCCGGTGACGGCGACGGGTCGGCCGTCGACCACTGCCGTCGCCGCCCCGAGCACCCAGCCGGTGTGGCCGGTGAGCGGTTCGCCGACGGGCTGCCTGGTGGCCAGGTCCCACATCCGCACCGTCCCATCGGTGCTGCCGGTCACGGCGACCGGGCGGCCGTCCACGATCGCCGTCGCCACCGCATACACCCAGTGGGTGTGGCCGGTGAGGGGCTCGCCGACCTGCTGGCCGGTGGTCAGATCCCACAGCCGCACCGTGGCGTCGTCACTCCCGGTGACGGCGACCGGGCGGCCGTCCACGACCGCGGTAGCCACCGCACGCACCACGTCGGTGTGGCCCGTGAGGGGCTCGCCCACTTGGTGGCCATCAGTCAGATCCCACACTCGCACCTTCTTGTCACCGCCGCCCGTGACGGCGACCGGGCGCCCGTCCACCACCGTCGTCGCCACCGCCCACACATCGTTGGTGTGGCCGGTCAGGGGTTTGCCGATGGGCTGCCCGGTGGTCAGGTCCCACATGCGCACCTTCTTGTCACAGCTACCGGTGACGGCGACCGGACGGCCGTCCACCATCGCCGTCGCCACCGCCCACACCGGGTGAGCGTGGCCCGTGAGGGGTTCGCCGATCTGCTTCCCTGTGGTCAGGTCCCACACCCGCGCGGTGTCGTCACTGCCGCCGCTGACGGCAATGGGTCGACCGTCCAGGACCGTTGCGGCCACGGCACAGACCGTGCCGGTGTGGCCGGTGAGGGGTTCTCCGATCTGCTTCCCTGTGGTCAGGTCCCACACCCGCACCGTTCTGTCCCAACTGCCGGTGACCGCGACCGGACGCCCACCCATCGACGTGGTCGCTACCGCCTCCACGAAGCCGACGTGGCCCGTCAGGGCATGCCGGAACTGCGAAGAAACCAGGCCACCCGTGGCCCATTCCACCCCCCACGGCGCTGTCGGTCTGCCCGCCACCGGTACAGCCGCGATCCGCGCCGACAACGCCACGTCTCCGTACCGGGCGGCGTCCAGCCCCAGCAACTGCCGCCGCACCCAGCTCTCCGCACCCTGGTGCAGGTGCGCAGAAGCCCGGTACATCGCCGCTGCCAACAGCTCCTCCGGCCCCGAGGCACCGTCGAGCACCGCCATGACCCGCTCCGGGTCGGTCTTCACCAGCCACTCCGGATCGGCCAACCACCCACCCGCCACGGCAACTTCATGGCACAGGCTGTTGCTTTGAAGATCGTCAGACATGATTGGCACGGTACCCGCCCCCATCCACCAACCCGCCCCCCAAACAGGCACCAGGAACGAAATTGCGTACTTCTACGCACCCCCTGCTACCAGCCCCCAGCCCGGCCACGGGCGTCAGCACTGCACCTCCAGGGCCACCACAGCGATGACCGCCCCAACCACCCGCACTGATCACATTGAGTAACGAATCCCGACTGCAGCACGGCCCCGATCGATCACCCCGACCGGCCCATTCGCGCGAGTTGTGAAGACGCCGAAAGGGAAGTCGACCGCCGTGAGCAGGAGGATCGTCGCGACGGTCGAGCCGCGGAGCAGGGGCACGCGGAGCATCACACCGTCGGCGAGTACCGCTGAGGACACCAGCACGATGCCGTGGCCGAATCTTCTCGGCAGTCGGGCGGGCAGCAGTGGACCGAGGACCGCACCGGGGCCCATGGCCGTGCGCGTCAGGTCGAGCCGCCCGTGCCCGGCCCATGGTGGGACGGGCACGGGGTCACACGACCGACCGGTGATCGAAGGCGATCAGCGGATCACCGGTCAACGGATGCTCGACCACCGCGGCCCGCACGCCGAACACCTCCGCCAACAGAGCCGGAGTGAGTACCTCCAGGGGAGTGCCGGACGCGACCAGCGCTCCTTGGTGCAGTACGTGCAGGCGGTCGCAGACCGAGGCCGCCGCGTTCAGGTCGTGGAGCGAGATCAATGTGGTGCGCCCCTGCTCCCGAAGCAGTGACAGCAGCTCCACCTGGTGGCGCACGTCGAGGTGGTTGGTCGGTTCGTCCAGCACCAGGACGTCGGGGGCCTGCGCGAAAGCCCGGGCCAGCAGGGCCCGTTGGCGTTCGCCGCCCGACAGCGCGGAGAACCGGCGGTTCCCGTACCCTGCGAGACCGACCCGTCCCAGGGCACGGGTGACGACGGCCCGGTCCGTCCGGTCCTCACCTGCGAAGGCACGCTTGTGCGGGGTGCGGCCCATCACCACGATCTCGTGGACGGTCAGATCGAAGTCCCCACCGCGCTCCTGCGGCAGAGCGGCGACATGCCTGGCCGTCTCGGCGGGCGGCAGCGCCCCGATGTCCGTACCGTCCAGGAGCACCCGGCCCGCGGCCGGGCGCAGATGACGGTAGACGGTACGCAGCACGGTCGACTTCCCACTGCCGTTGGGCCCGACCAGCCCGGTGATCTCGCCCGAGGACGCGATGAGATGCAGCCCCGAGACCACGGTACGGCCGTCGTAGGCCACCCGGAGGTCGTGCACGTCGATTCTCATCGGCCGTGCTCCGGACGCCGGTCCAGCAGGAACAGCAGGGCGGGGGCGCCCAGCAGCGCCGTGACCACACCGATGGGAAGCTCCTGATCCGGCAGCACGGTGCGGCAGAGGGTGTCGACGACGACGAGAAGCACCGCACCGGTCAGCGCGGACACGGGCAGCAGCCTGCGATGGTCCCCTCCGACCACCAGTCGGCACAGATGCGGCACCAGCAGCCCCACGAATCCGACGGCGCCGGAGACGGACACGAGCACACCGGTCAGCACACTGGTGACCACGAACATCTGGCGCCGCAGCCGCACCACGGGAACGCCGAGCCCGGCCGCCGTCTCATCACCCATCAGCAAGGCGTTCAGCGCTCTGGCCCGGCCCTGAAACACGGCAAGACCCAGTACGACGGCCGCCGTGGGCAGGGCGAGCGAACTCCACTGCGCACCGCCGAGGCTGCCCATCAGCCAGAACAGCACGCCCCGGGTCTGCTGCTCGTCACCGGCCCGCAGCACCAGATAACTGGTGAACCCCGACAGGAACTGCCCGATCGCCACCCCCGCCAGCACGAGACGCAGCGGCGAGAAGCCACCGCCTCGCCGGGCGATCGTCCAGACCAGACCGAACGACAGCAACGCTCCGGCGAACGCCGCGCCGGAGATGCCCAGCCCGAACAGACCCCCGGTGCTCGCGCCGAGCACGATCGCCGCCACGGCTCCCAGAGAACCACCGTTGGAGATGCCCAGAAGGTAGGGATCGGCGAGCGGATTGCGCACCAGGGCCTGTACGGCGGTGCCGACGATGCCGAGTCCGGCACCCACGACGGCCGCGAGCAGGGCCCGGGGGACCCGCAACTGCCACACGATCAGGTCCCGGGTGCCGGGCCGCGCGGTCCCGCCGGTCAGCCGGTGCCCCACCGCCGACCACACCTCGGTCACCGCCACGTGCGAGGAACCCCGGGAGACGGCGGCCGTGAGCCCCAGCAGCAGCGCCACCGCGAGAGCGGCGGCCACCCACCGGGCGGGAAGGGGCCGTCGCACGTATGCGGATCCCTCGGCGCCCGGCGCTTCGGGTTCGACCGGGCCCGGACGACCGGCCGTCCCGTCGGCCGAGCTGTCGAGGGCCATCTACCGTCCGCCCTCGAACCGGTCGGCGTGCACCGTACGCGCGATCTGCTCGACCGTGTCCGCATTGCCGACACCGGCGATGGTGGTCCGTTCCGAGCGAATGCGCAGAAACCTGTCCCCCTCGACCGCGGTGAGTCCGCGCGTCGCCGGGAACGACTTGAGGAACTTCTCCGCTTCGTCGAACGCCCTGTCGTCGGCCACGGCACTGCCCCGGTTGCGTACGGCCAGCTGGATCCAGTCGGGGTTCTTCTCGACGACGTCCTCCCAGCCGACCTGCCTGTAGTCGCTGTCGCAGTCGGCGAACGCATTGCGCGCACCGGCCAGCCGGATCACCGCGTTGGCCACCTGTTTCCCGCACACGGCCACCGGCTGTTCGGTCCCGCCGTCGAAGTCGAAGACGAAGTACGTCGGCCGTCGGGACTCCGGCAGATCACCCAGGGCCCTGCGCACCGCGGAGATCCTGCCCTCCATGCCGGCGACGAGGGCGTCGGCCCGTTCCGAGGTGCCCGTGAGCGCCCCGAGCCGACGGATGTCGTCCGTCACGTCGGACAGGTCGTTCCTGGGCCCCTCGCGCATCGACGCGCAGGCGGTCGAACGGAGTTGCACCACCTTGATTCCGGCGGCCCGGTACTCCTCACGCCCGGGGACCGTGTTGTCGCCCCCCATGCCGCCCATCGAGGCGAACGCCTCCAGATAGGTGTCCGCCCCCGAACCCAGCAGTCTCTCCTTGGGAATCGCCGTCCTGCCGAGCACCGGCACCTCGGCGGCCTCGGCGGCCAGATCCTTCGGCAGCGCGCCCCTGCCCGGAGGGAATCCCGTCCCGATGACCCGGTCCGACGCGCCGAGCCGGAGCAGCAGTTCCAGACCGGAGGCGTTGCTGGTCACGATCCTGCGCGGAGGCGAGTCGAAGGTGGTACGGACCCCTGCGCAATCCTCGACGGCCAGAGGGAAGCCGGCCGCCGAGCCTTTCGGGCGGCCGTCCTGATCGGCCCCGGATCCGGTCGGGCCACAGGCTGTCGCAAGCAGACCCAGGACGACGAGGCCACCACATGTCCGACGACCGCTCAACACAATCCCACCCTCGACATCGCGTTCGGAACGAGTCGCTGATCGCGACTTCGATGAGGTGGTCGTGGAGCCGGCGGTGCGAGTTCCCGCGGACACCGCGCGTTTCGCGTGGGCCGAGAAGATCTCCGGTGATCGAAAGCGGTCCGGGGCCGTGTGGTGAGTACACACCACACGGCCCCGGACCGTCGGGACGCTGTCGGGGACGGAGAGGTCAGCCCTTGCGGGACTCGACCTCGTCGGTGAGCTGGGGCACGACCTGGAAGAGGTCGCCGACGACGCCGTAGTCGACGAGGTCGAAGATCGG
>NZ_JBIWOS010000002.1:1287125-1438454 GCF_044767885.1 Streptomyces sp. NPDC101194 | reverse complement strand
ATCGCCAAGGGCGCCGGCGCCGGCCTCTCCAAGATCGGCGACATCACCAAGGGCATCAAGGGCATCAGCAACATCGAAATCCCCAAACTCCCCGATGGTTCCGTGCAGTTGCCCGACGGTCGTCTTCTGGAGCCCAACGGCAATCTGGTCGCCCCGAACGGCGTGGTCGAAACGACTCCGATCCCGCACGACACGGTCCCTCATACGTCGGGCCTGCCGTCGTCGTGGCAGATACAGCAGTCGGTGCCGACGGGCGTCCACGCGGGAAGCGGCTTCCCCGGCATGGCGCCGCACACCCCCGGCGGCGGCTTCGGCAATGTGCCGTACGGTCCGGGCAGCCATGTACCGGGCGGAGTACCCAACCACGTACCGAACGGATCGTTCGGCCCCGCCCCCGCACACTTCGACCCGGCAAGCCACGTCCCGGGCGGAATACCCAACCACGTACCGAACGGATCGTTCGGCCCCGCCCCCGCACACTTCGACCCGGCAAGCCACGTCCCGGGGGGCGTCGGCAGTCACGTTCCCACCCATCACTTCCCCACCGGCGCCGCGCACGACATCCCCGGGCACACGGCTCCTGGGCACGATCTTCCGCCCACCGGGCCGCACGGGCCGGGCCACGACCTGCCCCACGGCAATCCGCACACCCCGGACGCCCCGCACGCCCCGGGCCACGACGGCCCGGGCACGCACGGGCACGACGGTCCGCACGGTGGCACCCACGACACCTCCCACGGCGGGCACGCGGACGACGTGGCCGCGCACGCCGACGACGCGGCGCACGCCGGTGACCACAGCGGCCACGGCAGCCACGTCGACCCGCACGGCGCCGCCGACGACCTCACACACAGCGCCGACGACACGACGACCGCCGGCCACCACGGTGGGGACGGGGTGGGGAACGGCGGTCCGGGTGACGGTTTCAAGTACACCCCGCACCTCTCCGCCGACGACTTCGACGACCTCACGACGGCCGAGAAGCACCGGGTCGCCGCAGCCGAACTCACCGAGGGCACGGTCCCGTTCGTCGACGACACGGCGGCGATCAAGTACGGCCAGGACTACTGGAACGACTACGTGGACAATCTGGACCCGTCCGCGAAGCAGGCTCTCTGGGACTACACCGGTGAGACGTTCCCGTCGTACCACGACATGAACGGTCATCTGCGCGGCACTCCGGGGTTCGGTCCGAAGCCGGAGGTGCTGCACGACATCGCCGAGATGGACAGGGTCATGTCGACGCGTCCCGTGCCCGACGACATCATGGTCGTCCGGGGTACGGGGCTGGGCCACCTCAAGCTGGACTCCCCGCTCGACATGCTGGGCAGGACGTACCCGGACAAGGGCTACACCTCCACGTCTCTCGGCAACCACCCGGTGTCCGGCTTCGCCGGCAAGGAGGCGATCCTGCACCTCCGCGTGCCGAAGGGGACGCCCGCCCTGTGGCTGGAGAAGGTCTCCAAGTTCGACGTGTCGGAGCGGGAGCTGCTCCTGGCCCGCGGTTCCGAGTTCAAGGTGACCCGCGTCTTTATGGAGAATGGCCAGGTCCAGGTCTACGGGGAAGTCCTGCCGTCGAACAAGGGAGTGGTACACGAATGAGCAGCGAGCAGCGGCCCAATCCGCGGCTGAACGAGGATCTGTTGTTCGACGAGGCGCCCGGCGGGCCACCGCGCTACGGCTCCCAGTCCGACAAGCCCGTCCAGTACCTGACGGTGGCGGACAGGGACGGCGGGGCGATCGGCTACGTATGGGCGAACGACGAGGACGACGCCGCCGGTTGGCTGGTCCGCAAGGCGGGCGGCGACGAGGCGTTCAACAAGGGTGCGAGGTGGGCCCGGAAGCTCCACGACGCGAAGGCCCGGGGAATCGCCCCGACGGCCGCCCTGGCAGAGATGATCAAGGAATCGGACCCTTCGAAGAGCAGCCATGTCGTACCCGGCTCCCTGACCGAGGCGCCGAACGTCGATGTGGTCAGGAGTCTCGCCGCCGCGAGCTGACCATGACGTACGAACCCGAGGCGCCGCGCTACCGCGCCGAGACCGACAAGCCGGTTCATCACCTCACCGTCGCCGACGCCTGCGGCGAGGCAATGGGCTACCTGTGGGCCAATGACGAGGACGACGCCGCCGGTTGGTGCCTGCGGCCCGCCGGTGACCGGGCCGGGTTCGACGAAGGGCTCAAGTGGTCCACGAAGCTCCGCACCGCCAAGGCGCGCGGGCTCGTACCCACGGCCGCGCTCGCCGAGCTGGCCCGTGACTCGGACCCGAGGTGCGTCAGTCATGTCGTCCCGGACTCCCTGACCACGGCCCCGACCCTGGCCGCGCTCACGGAGCTTGCCCGCGTCGTCACCGAGGCCGACGACCGGCGTCTGCTGGCTCAGCTCGACCGCGAGAACGCCGACGCGTGGCGCGAGTTGAGGGAAGCGCTCGCCGCGCTCACGGATGAGGACCGCGCCGTGCGGTGGTCCGACGGCGGGCAGCGGCCCGACGGCACCCGGCGGATGAGCCACCCGCTCCACGGCGAGCGGCTCCAACGCCTGGTGCACGCGCTGTCCGTCGTCGGCGCGGTGACGCCCGCGTACCTGTGGCAGGACAACCCACCGCCGGCCGTGCCCGCCGACGGGCGGCTGGGTCCGGCGGACGCGGTGCGCGCGGCCACGGCCGTGGTGCGTGGGGAACGGTTCTCCGACGGGACGATCGCGCAGGCGGCGCAGAGCGGTCTCCTCGACGCCGTGGCCGAGTCGTTGTGCACGTGGTACGAGGCCGTGGCAGACGGTTCGCGGGACGATCCCTGACGCACACGGAATGCGCGTCGGCCGTACTCGCTCCCGCCTCGACCTGGGCTGTACTGCCTGCTCGCCCATGCCTTATGTTGCAGGAGAGAATTGGGGGATTTCCTTACGGTGCCCGTCGGCTGATGCGGAATATGCCGCTCCCCCGGAGTGCCCGGGACAGACCCGGCCCCGGCCGCCGTTCCTCGCGCCGAGGGCGATGATGCAGCGACCACGACCGACACCACGTACGACTGAGGCAACGGACGACGAGACGAATGGCACGGGATTACGACAGCCAGCTTCTGGAGTCGGTGGCGGTACGCCGGCGCAGGATGCGGGACGCGCTGCTGTTCGGCGCGCAGCGGGCGCGGCGTACGGCGGACGAGCGGCTCGGGAAGGTGTTCGCGGGGATCGCCATCGCGGCCGTGCTGTGCGCGGGATGTGTCGGGTGGTCCTTCGTCCAGAACATGCTGGAGAAGCAGAAGGCCGAACAGCAGAAGCAGCAGCGCCAGGAGCAGCAGTACCAGCAGCCCGTGAAATCACCACAACCGGAGAAGAACGGGGAATCGACGAAGAATCCCCAATAGCTCGACAACTCCGGCTCATTCAGAAATGACTTCCCTACAAAGGGGCCGGAGAAGGCGCTAGTAGCATGGGCACACCAAGCTGCCCGACTCCTCAAACGTCGCGATGATAGGTTCCCGTAAAGTGGTGAGCACAGCAACGACTTCCCGAGCGCAGCTCAGCCGGGTGACCCTGGTCGGCGAACGACGCCGGGCCGATATCGTCCTGCCGTCCGATACGCCGATCGGTCAGCTGCTTCCGGACATTCTGCAGTTGCTGGACGACCGGGCCGCTGCGCGCCCGATGACACGGCAGTTGATCACGTCGGACGGCTCCGCGCTGCCGCACGACAGCACGCTGTCCTCGGCCGGGATCGCGGACGGTGCCGTGCTGCGCCTCGTCCGGGCCCACTCCGCGCCCCCCGCCCCGGTGGTGCACGACGTCACCGATCTGGTGGCCGACGACCTCGATCTGCAGGCCTGGCGCTGGCGTCCCGCCGCCCGGCGGACCAGTGCGGGTGTGGCGTCGGTGGCCTTCGCGGTGGTCGCCGCGCTGCTCGCCCGCCGCGAGTTCGCGCTCGAAGCGCTGACCGGCGCCCTCGTGGCCGTGACGGTCGTCCTACTGGCGGCCGGTGCGCTCTTCGCGAAGGTCGGGCAGGGCAACCGGGGCCTGGCGACCGCGCTCCTGCTCGCCTCCGGCAGCCTCGGCATCGTCACCGCGTGGACCGCCGCCGATGCCTACGAATGGTCGGGAACCGCACGGCTCGCGGCCGTCGCGGGCGCGCTCGTGCTGATGCTGGTCCTGCTCGGCCACTTCTCACCGCTCGGCCGCGGCGGACTCATCGGTGCCGCCGCGACCACCGCGATCGTCGTGGTGTGGGAGGCAGTTGCCGCCGTCCAGGGCGATCCGGCCCGGCTCGGCGCCGTCATGGCCGTCTTCTCCGTGGTGCTGCTCGGACTGCTTCCCCGGCTCGCGCTGGCGGCGTCCGGGCTCACCGCGCTCGACGACCGCCGGTCCGGCGGCGTCTCCGTCAGCCGCCACCAGGTGGGCAACGCGCTCGCGGCCACCCACCGCGGCCTGGCCCTCGCGACGATGGTCACCGCGGTCTCCGCGGCGGCCGGCGGCTGGCTGCTCACCCTGGCGGACAAACCGTCCGTGTGGACCGTGGCGCTTCCCTCGCTCGTGGCCCTCGTGCTGCTCTCCCGGGCACGTGCCTTCCCCTTGGTCGCCGAGGTCGTGGCGCTCTTCGCCGCCGCCGCGATCCTGGTCGTGCGCCTCGTCATGCTGTGGACGCAGCACGCCGGTGGGGCCGGGCCGCTCGCCCTGCTGTGCGTGGCCGCGGTGCTGCCGCTGCTCGTCCTGGCGGTGCAGCCGCCCGAGCACGTGCAGGTCCGGCTGCGGCGCATGGCCGATCTGGTCGAATCCATCGGCGTGGTGGGGCTCTTCCCGCTCGCCGTCGGTGTGTTCGGCGTGTACGGACAGCTGCTCAACAAGTTCTGACTCGACGCGCAGGTGCTCCGGGCGGGGCAGCAGGGCGAAAAAGAAGGGCAGACATGCCGAACGAAGACAACTGGCAGGGCGACGTGCTGCGCGCCATGAGGGGCGGTGCCGCCCAGGAGGGCGCGCAGGGCCCCGGCGGGCAGGGGTACGACGCCCACGCGCAGGGGCCGGGCGGTCAGCCGTACGCCGCCCCCGCGCCGAACCCCGGCCTCCCCGCGCAGGGCGCGCCCGCGTACGGGACGCCCCAGCAGCAGGCCGGCCACCAGCAACAGCAGCAGGCAGCCGCCCCGTACCCCGGACAGCAGGAACAGCAGCACGCCCGGCAGGCAGCCCCGCATGCCGGCCACCCCGAACAGCACCGGCCACAGCCGCCCCAGCGCCCCGGCCCCACCGAACCGCAGCAGGCAGCGCCCCACCCCGCCGGTCGTCCGCAGCCGCAGCAGGCCCCGGCCGCGTACACCCCGGGCACCCGCCCCCACCGCACGCCCGACTCCCGGCCCGTGGTGGACAAGGGCCTCGCCGCCGTCGGCCGCAAGGCGCGCCATGGCGAGCCCTTCACCGCTCGGGCGGCACGCGCCCTGCGCGTGAGCGTGTCCTCGTCGGCCGCCCGCGAGGTCGCCCGGACCACCGCCACCGCCGAGACGCTCCAGCAACCCGTGACGACCGGCCGGCAGATCGCCGTCACCTCGATCCGGGGCGGCGCGGGCAAGTCGACCGTCGCCGCGCTGCTCGGCACCACGTACGCGCACTACCGGCAGGATCCTGTCCTCTTCGTCGAGGCCGATCCGGCGCTCGGTTCGCTGCCGCTGCGTCTCGGCGCCGAGACGCTGCGCTGGACCACCGGCGACCTGGCGGGCATCATCGAGCCCCAGATGTCGCTGATGGACATCACCGGCTATCTGGTACAACTCCCCGGCAACGCCTGGCTGCTGCCCGGCAGCCAGGGCCAGATCGGCGCGATGCTGGACAGCAGGGCGTACGAGCGGGTCATGGTCTCGCTGCGCCGCTACTTCGGCGTCACCGTCGTCGACTGCGAGACGCTGCCGGCCGAGGTCGCCCGGGTCGCGCTGTCCGCCGCGCAGGCCCGCGTGCTGGCCGCCCCCGCCACGCTGGAGGGCATCACGAGTACGTACGCGGTGCTGCAGTGGATGCAGTCGCTGCCGCGGCAGGTGATCGCCGGGACGGTCGTCGTGCTCAGCGAACTCGTGCCGCATCCCGGACTCGACCTCGCCGAGGCCGCCGAGAAGCTCAAGGCCACCGGAGCGGGCGTCCAGGTCCTGCCGTACGACCGGCATCTGGCGGCCGGTGGCGCGATCCGTACCGAACTCCTGGCGCACGCGACCAGGGAGGCCGTGACCCGTCTCGCCGCGGACGTGTTCCGGCTCTCCCAGCAGCACCACTGACCACGACCGGCCACACCGCGGACCACGACCAGGGGTACGACCGACGACGGTCGGCACCGCCGCCGGTTCCACGGTCGACCCACTGATCCCCGATGCCGAGCCCGACCCCGAGTGACGGACGACGATGAGTACCCGACTGATCCACCGCCCGGCCAGGACCACCCGGCCGCCGGCCGCTTCCGAGGCACGCACCATCGAGGCCCCGCCGAACCTGCCCGAGGGCAAGTCGGGCAACATCGCGATGTCGCTGTTGCCCGTCGCCGGTGTGATGTCGTCCGTCGTGATGATGACGGTCGTGCGCAACAGCCAGTTCGCCGGGCTCGGCGCGATCATCCTCGTCGTCACCGTCATCGGGTCCGTCGCGCTCGTCTTCTCCCAGCGCGGCAAGGCCCAGCGCACCCGCCGCACCCAGCGCGAGGCCTACCTCGCCTATCTGGAGGACCTGCGCGAGGAGCTCTCCGTCGAGGAACGCGAGCGGGCGGAACGGGCCGATGTCCTCAACCCCCCGCCGCACGCGCTGTACGACATAGTGCGCGACCCGGCCCGGGTGTGGGAGCGCCGCCGTCTCGACGGCGACTTCCTGCGGGTGCGCGTCGGTACCGGTGAGATGCCGGTACGCGATCTGAAGGTAGCCCAGCAGGGCTCGTCGGTCCTCTCCCCGCCCGACACGTTCATGCTCAACGAGGCGTCGGCGCTGATGGACCGCTTCCGTACCGGCACCGAACTGCCGCTCACCGTCCCGCTCGACCGGGTCGGCAACATCAGTGTCATCGGCCCGCGCGAGGACTGCCTGCGCGTCGCGCGCGCCCTGCTCGTCCAGACCGCCGCCACCCACGCCCCCGACGACGTGGCGATGGCCCTCGCCGTGCCCGGCGACCGGCTGGCCGACTGGGAGTGGGCCAAGTGGATGCCGCACCTGCTCGACCCGGAGCAGTTCGACGGTCCCGTCTCCGCACGCCGGATCGCCCCCTCGGCGCCCCAGCTCGCCCGTCAGATCGGCCCGGAGCTGCGGCGCCGCGCCTCCTACGCGGCCGAGGTGCGACGCGGTCTGTCCGGCAAGGACGCGCTGTCCATGACGTCCCGGCTGCTCGTCGTCACCGACGGGCACGGCGAGGACGCCGTCGACCTGCCGCGCCCGGACGACGCGGTCGGCCTGCGCGAGATGAGCGTCAGTGTGCTGCATCTGCTCGAACACCGGGTGCAGGAGCCCGGACACGTCAGCGTCCGGATCACCGTCGACGGCGACGCGGTGGTGATCGAGGATCTGCGGGAGCGGGAACCGATCAGCGCCCACGGCACCGTGGACGAGGTCGGCATCCCGTTCGCCGAGGGGCTGGCCCGGATGCTGGCGCCGATGCGGCTGTCCGCCGAGTCCCTCGTCGACGCCCCGCTGTCGGGGCCCGTCGACTTCGCGGACCTGCTCGGCATCGACGACGTGGCACGGCTCGATCTGTCACGTCTGTGGGCACCGCGCGGCGAACGGGCCTTCCTGCGCGTACCGATCGGCATCAGCGACTCCCACCAGCCGGTGCTCCTCGACCTGAAGGAGTCCTCCGAGCTGGGCATGGGGCCGCACGGGCTGTGCGTCGGCGCCACGGGTTCCGGCAAGTCGGAGCTGCTGCGCACCCTCGTCCTGGCCCTGGTGGCCACGCACCCGCCGGAGGATCTCGCCCTGGTCCTCGTCGACTACAAGGGCGGTGCGACCTTCGCGCCGTTCGCCGACCTGCCGCACGTGGCCGGTGTCATCACCAACCTGGAGAACCAGGCGGGCCTCGTCGAGCGTGTGCACGCCTCGCTCGCCGGTGAGGTCAAGCGCCGCCAGCAGGTCCTGAAGGACGCGGGCAATGTCGCCGACATCGGCGACTACGCGGCGCTGCGCGCGGAGCGGCGGCCCGATCTGGACCCGCTGCCGCACCTGTTCGTCGTCATCGACGAGTTCGGTGAACTCCTCACCGCCAAGCCGGACTTCATCGACCTGTTCCTGTCGATCGGGCGCATCGGCCGCTCCATCGGGGTGCATCTGCTGCTGTCCAGCCAGCGCATCGAGGGCGGCAAGCTCAAGGGCCTGGACACCTATCTCTCGTACCGGCTCGGTCTGCGCACCTTCTCCGCCGACGAGTCCCGTACGGTCCTGGACACCACGGACGCCTTCCATCTGCCGCCGCTGCCCGGGTTCGGCTATCTGAAGGTCGACACCAGCCACTACGAGCGCTTCAAGGCGAGCTACGTCTCGGGCGCGTACCGGGGTCCGGTGGAGCGTACGGAGGAGGCCGACCAGGGTCCGCTCGCCCTTGAGTACGAGGCCTACAACACCCTGGCCGAGCCGGAGAGCACGGGCGAGGAGCCCAAGGTGCGGCGCCGGGAGACCGGGCCGACCGAGATGGGCGTCATCGTCGATCAGCTGCGTGACGCGGCCGGTCCGGTGCGCCGTATCTGGCTGCCTCCGCTGCCCGACGCCATCGCCCTGGACAAGGTCGCGGGTCCGCTGGAGGTGGGTTCGCGCGGAATGCAGCTCGCCAAGCGGCGGGGTCCGCTCCAGGTGCCGCTCGGGCTGCTGGACGACCCGACCAAGCAGTGGCAGGGCCAGTGGTACCTGGACCTGACGGTGGCGGGCGGTCACGCCGCGATCATCGGCGGCCCGCAGTCCGGCAAGACCACGCTCCTGCGCACGCTCGCCCTCTCGATCTCGCTGACCCACACCCCTCAGGAGGTCGGCGTCTACGGCCTCGATCTGGTCGGTGGCGGACTCCAGGCCGTGTCGGGCCTGCCGCACGTGGGCGGGGTGGCCGGCCGGGCGGACCGGGAGCGCGCGGCCCGTACCGTCGAGGAGGTACGGGGCATGCTCGCGATCCGTGAGGAGCTCTTCCGCGAGCACGGCATCGACTCCGTGGAGCAGTTGCGTTCCCTGCACGCCGCGGGCCGGCTGCCGCAGCTGGCGTCGGCCGAGATCGTGCTCGTCATCGACGGGTTCGGGGCGCTGCGCGACGACTTCGACGAGCTGGACGACGCCGTCGTCGACATCCTCAAGCGCGGCGGCGGCTACGGCATCCACGTCGTCGCGGGGATGCTCCGCTGGAACGACGTGCGCATCGCCACCCAGTCGAACTTCGGCACCCGGGTCGAGCTGCGGCTGAACGACCCCAGCGAGTCCAGCATCGACCGCAAGCTCGCCCAGACGCTGTCGCCGGACGAGCCGGGCCGGATCCTCACCGACGGCAAGCTCTTCGCGCAGGTCGCGCTGGCGCGTACGGACGGACTGGCCGACACCTCGGACCTGGGCGCCGTCCTGGAGCACACGGCCCGCACGATCCGTGCCACCTGGAGCGGAGAGGTCGCCCAGCCGGTACGGATCCTGCCGCAGGTGCTGGAGCCGCATCTGCTGCCGGGGCCGGTCGCCGAGCCCCGGCGGGTGCCGATCGGGCTGGACCAGACGGCGCTGGCGCCCGCCATGCTCGACCTGTTCCAGCACGACCAGCATCTGCTGATCATGGGCGACAGCGAGTGCGGCAAGACGAACCTGTTGAAGACCATCGCCGGTGGACTCATCGAGCGCTACGGCGAGGAGGAGCTGGTCTTCGCCGTCATGGACCCGCGGCGTGGTCTGCGCGGCGCGATTCCGGAGGAGTTCCGGGGCGGTTACGCGTACAACCCCAAGATGTGTGCCGGCCTCGCCGCCGGTATCGCCACCGAGCTGGAGAAGCGGCTGCCCGACGACCGGGCGGACACCGAGGACCTGGAGCCGGGCAGTTGGGGCAGCGGTCCGCGGATCGTGATCCTCGTCGACGACTACGACGTGCTGACCACGGCGGGCCAGGCACCCCTCGACCCGTTCCTGCCGTACATCCCGTCCGCGGTCGACATCGGGCTCCACTTCGTCCTGACGCGCCGGGTCGCGGGCGCGTCGCGCGGGATGTACGACCCGCTGGTGCTGGGGCTGCGCGAGTCGGGCTCCTCGGCGCTCCTGATGGCCGGCGACCGCAGCGAGGGTCAGCTGTTCCCCGGTGTGTACGCCACGCAGCAGCCGCCGGGCCGCGGTGTGTTCGTCCAGAGGGGCCGGCCCAACCGCCTGATCCAGACCGTGTACACCGCCGAGTGACGCACCGGGGAGCCGTCCCGTACCCACGGGGCGCACCCCGCAGCGCATCCGCACCCCGGACGAAGAAGGAACGGCCGACCACATGACCAAGGACGTCATCGCCCTCACCACGCGCATGCCCGACCCGTTGACCGTGCTCGCGGGTCTGCTCTCGGGCGGTCCCGACAAGCTGGTGGGTACGGCGGGCGAGGATGCCGTCGTGCAGCTCTGCGACGAGCAGGGCCGTCCGCTCGTCTCCGTCGAGGCACCGCTGCTGGTGCAGGTCGCGGGCGAGGCCGAGCGGCTGCTCGGGGCCACCGCTCCCCCGGTCCCGTTCTGGTGGACGGAGGCCCGTGCCACCACCGGTGTCGAGGAGGCCGAGCTGCTCGCGGGCACCTTCGCGGCCCGGATCGCCACGCTGGCCGGGGGTTCCGCCTGGCCGCCCGAGGCCGCGCGTTCCCTCGCCGTGGTGAAGACCGACGGCGTGAGTGTGGCGCCCACGCCCGCCGCCGCGCAGCCCGCCGTGGACGCCCTCACCGACAAGGTGGCCGTCGTCATCCAGGACCGCCCGGTGATCGCCATGACGGCCTGGCTCTCGGACGCGTTCCGGGCCGCCGCCGACGCCGAACTGGGCCTCCAGATCGTCACCTCGCCGGGGGTCGTGCTCTCGCCCGCCGTGCGCAACAGCCTGACCGGCTGGCCGTCGCGCTGGGTGGTGCAGGACGAGAAGGACGGCTACTACGACGGGTTGTCCGGTGCCGTACTGCGCTGGCAGAACGGTCTGTTCTCGCCGGTCGAGGCGGCCGACCCGGTGCCCGGGGACCCGCGTACTCCGGTCGCCGCCGCGTACCGGGAGGTCGCGGACACCGGCGAGCGTCAGCTGGCCGTCTCGTTCCGCACGGTCCACCCCGCGGACGACCGGCTGGTGCTCGGCGGGGCTCTGGAGTCGGTGTGGCGCGAGCTGACCGGTGCGGCTCCGGCCGGCTGGGGCACCGCGGAGCCCGCCAACCTGCCCTGGTCGCTGCGCCGGCTGACCGATGTCGCCCACGAGCGGGCGCCCGAGCCGACCTGGCTCGTGGTGGTCGGCGGCCCGGACCGGCCGGGCCTGGCGACGGTCCGCATCAGCCGTACGAAGGCCGGTGTGGAGGAGGACGTCACGCTGGCGTTCGGCTACGGCCCCGACGAGGAGCCGCCGCTGGACGCCCTGCCGCGGGCCGCGGAGGTCCTCGCCACCCGTCATCACCTGCAGTCGATGCTCGTCCAGCTCCGCAAGGCCCGCCGCGACCTGGCCGTTCCGCCGCGCTTCGAGGGACCTGGTGTCCCGCTGGCCTTCGTGCTCGGCGCGGAGGAGGTCCGCGAGATGCCCGGCGACCGTGCCCGGCGCACTCCGCTGTCCGAGCCCCCGGTCCAGCTCGGCCCGAGTTCCCGCCCGTCGCTGTACTACCCGCTGCCGGGCGACCCGTCGGACCTGTCGGGCTGGCAGGACTTCGAGCGGCTGATGCGGCATCTGAAGGGCGCCTGAGCCTGCTGTGAAGCGGCCCCGGGCAGGGGGATCACCGACCTGCCCGGGGCGCTTCGGGGCCGCACCGGAACGGCGTGAAACCGGTGACTCCCCCGGACGGCCGCGCGGTCGGCTGAACCACCTGGGATGACGAGACGTCCCCTGGCGACCACACAATTTCGGTCACACATGGCTTCCCCCGCCCGCCCACTCGGGGTTGACTGGGAGTCACGCATGGTGATGCCACCGTCCTGCGCCGACGGCGTCTGCCATCGCGGGCCCGGCCCCGATGCCCGACCCCGGCGGAGGAGAGTGAGCAGGGATGACCGTCTCGACTCGTGCGGTGAGCGTCCGGCCGGGAACGGCCGGGAAGGCGCGGTCCGTCTCCCCGTGCGTAACGGCTTCGACGCGTGAATTCGATCAGATCGACGTTCGTATCGTTCATCCGCATCGTTTCGACGAGGGGCATCAATGAGCCAGATCGCGCTGCCAGAGTTTCATATGCCGTTCCTGAGCGCCGGGTGCAATCCAGGAATCGAGGACGCCAGGAAGGCCGCATGGGAATGGGCCGAGACCAATGACCTCACACTCTCTCCGGTGGCCCGCAAGAAGATGATCCGGACAAGGCCCGAACTCTGGATATCCCTCATATTCCCCACCGCATCGCAGCAGCATCTCGATCTCTTCTGCCAGTGGCTCTTCTGGGCCTTCCTCGTCGACGACGAGTTCGACGACGGTCCCGCCGGGCGGGATCCGCGCATGTGCGAGGCGGCGATCGACCGGCTGGTGGCCGTGCTGGACGGCGCACCGCCGCGCGGTGCCATGGAGCACGCACTCGCGGGACTGCGGGCCCGGACGTACCCGGACCGCTCGACGCGCTGGATCCGGCAGTTCCGGCGGGACACGGTCGCCTGGCTGTGGACCTACTACGCCGAGGCCGTGGAACGGGCCGCCGGGCAGGTGCCGACCAGGGACGAATTCGTGAAGCACCGCCGGGATTCGGTGGCGATGCAGCCCTTCCTGGACCTGCATGAGATCACCGCCGGAATCGACCTCCCGGAATCCGCCCGCAGTCTTCCCGCGTATATCGCCCTGCGCAACGCCGTAACCGATCATTCGGGGCTCTGCAACGACATCTGCTCCTTCGAGAAGGAAGCCCTGCTCGGTTACGAGCACAATGCGGTACGCCTCATTCAGCGCGACCACGGATCAACTCTCCAGGAGGCGGTCGACGAGGCCGGGACACAGCTCGCGGAGATAGCGGAACGGGTCCGGCGTGCCGAGCAGGAACTGATCGAGCAAATAGAGGCGGCCGGGATCCACGGCCCGACCCGCGCCGCGCTGGAGCGGTGTGTGCAGGACTACCGTGGTCTGGTCAGGGGCGACTTCGACTACCACGCCCGCGCGGAGCGCTACACCCGCCCCGATCTGGTGGAGGTCGACCGACGGGAGTCGCTGTCCCGGTTCTTCGCCGCCTGACGGGGGCCGTCGGGTCATGGCAGGAGGAACGCCGGATCCGGGTCGCGCCGGACGGGGTCGAGTCATCGGCGCCGGTGGAGGTACCGCACCCCGACGGCGCCCTCACCCGCCGTCCGGCTCGCCGACCATCACGCCGCCCACCTCCACGACCTCCCGCCGAGACTCCGTCCATGAACGCGCCGCAGAAGGGCCGATGCCACCCCATGCCTGCCGTACCCCCACCCGTATCCGAGGCTTCACCGCAGGTCAGCACGGTCCACGGGGCGGTGCGCGGCACGCTGGAGCGGGGTGTCGCGGTCTTCCGCGGCATCCCGTACGCGGCCGCGCCGGTCGGCTCCCGCCGCTTCGGGGCGCCCGAGCCGCCCGAGCGCTGGGACGGGGTGCGGGACGCGGTGACGTTCGGACCGACGGCGCCCAAGCGGCCGTACGCCCCGCCGCTGGACCGGCTGTTGCCCGATCCCGACGTGCCGGGTGACAACTGTCTCAACCTCAATGTGTGGACGCCTTCCCCGGCCCGTACCGGGCTGCCCGTCCTCGTCTGGATCCACGGCGGTTCGCTGCTGCACGGTTCGTCGGCCGTGCCGGTGTACAACGGGGCGACGTTCGCCCGTGACGGCGTGGTCCTGGTGTCGGTCAACTACCGGCTGGGCGTCGAGGGGTTCGGGGTCCTCCCGGACGCGCCCGCCAATCGGGGGCTGCTCGACCAGCTCGCGGCGCTGACCTGGGTGCGGGACAACATCGCGGCGTTCGGCGGAGATCCGGACCGGGTCACGGTGTGCGGCGAATCGGCGGGGCCATCAGCATCGCCGCACTGCTGGCCGCACCGCGCGCGAAGGGCCTGTTCCGGCGGGCGGTGCTGCAGAGCGGTGCGCCGACCGCACTCCCCCTGGACGCCGCCGCCCGCCGCACCACGGAGCTGATCGCCAAGCGGCTGCGGGTCGCGGCGACGGCCGGGGTGCTGGCCGCGGTGGACCCGGCGCGGCTCCTCGCGGCGCAGACCGCGGTGACGTCCGGCGGCTCCCCGCTGACCGGCGGGAACTCCTTCCAGATCGTGGTGGACGGTGATCTGCTGCCCCGTCACCCGCTGGAGGCCCTGCTGGACGGCGCCGCGTCCGACGTCGATCTGCTGATGGGATCGAACAGCGAGGAGTACCGGCTCTGGTTCGTGCCGAGCGGGCTGACGGAGCGGCTGTCCGGGGTCGGGCTCCGGCTGGCCCTGCTGAAGTTCAGGGTGCCGAACGCCACGGCGCGTACGTATCGCGCGAACCGGCCGGGGTCCGCTCCGGGTGAGGTGCTCGGGGCGCTGGCCACCGATCTGCTGCTGCGCGTCCCGTTGAACCGGGTGGCCGACGCCCGCACCGGTGCCTCGGGGGGCACTTACTTCTACGAGTTCGGCTGGCCGTCCCCCGTGCTGCGGCTCGGCGCCTGCCACGGGCTGGAGATCGCCTTCGTCTTCGACACGCTGGACCGGCCCGACGCGGTGGCCCTGGCGGGCGAGGACGCCCCGCAGGAACTGGCCGACGCGATGCACGCGGCGTGGGTACGGTTCGCCGCCTCCGGTGACCCCGGCTGGCCCGGCTGGGACACCTCACGTCCGGTGATGGGCTTCGGCCCGGGAGCCCCCGCCGTGGTGCACGCCCCGCGCGACGACGAGCTGCGCGGCTGGGCACCGTACCGCAGGAACGCCTGAGACCGGCCGTTGCGCCGCGACCGGAGGCGACGGGCCGGCGGCCCCGGCCCGCGGGCCGGGGTCCTCCCGGCCGTCAGCCCTTGTTCTGCGCCGCCCAGAACTCGTCGAACGTGAGCAGCCCGTCGCCGTTGGCGTCGTGCGAGTTGATGACGGCCTGGGCCACCGGCTCGGTGACGTACGGGTCGCCGAGCTGAGCCATCACGCTCTTGTACTCGGCGGCCGATATCAGCCCGTCGCCGTTCAGATCGAACCGTTCGAATGCCTTGCGCGCCGACTCGATGTCCGCCACAGTTCCGCCCCTTCGTGATGCCTCACCCATGCCTGGTCGAGGTCCGACCAGTGTCTGACTGACGGAGGTCAGATTAACGGTCCCGGCGGATGGCGGTCGCGGCGGCCGGTCGTCGATCATGAGTGGGTGGCCCGCTGCCCGGCGGGCCACGACTCGACCGGGGAGCGGGACTCTGATGGACGACACGCTGGTACGGATCCTGACCGCCGCGGCGCACGGACGGTTTCCGCCGCCGGACGGGGCCACGACGGTGGTGGGGCAGCCCAACGTGAGGGACGCGGGCGTGCTGGCGTTCACCGCGCACTCGGTGGTGTTCACCGACGAGGATCCCGGCTGGGTGCGGGCCGTACTGGCCGCCACCCCCGGCGACGAGCTCGCCGCGACGATGAATCCGCACTTCCTGGGCGCGCTGCTGGCCCGGAGCGGTCGGCACATGAACACCATCGATCTGCTCACGGTCGCGGACGCGCTGCCGGGCGAGCCGGAGATCGCGCTGCGGGAGATCGAGGACCCGGAGCATCCCCGGGTGGCGCGGGCGATGAAGTACCGCGACGAGGTGCGCGTCTGGTCCGCGGACGGCGGTGTGGTGATCCTCGGCCGGGGCGTCGCGGGGCGCTGGGAGACCGCGATCGAGGTGGCCGAGGAGGCGCGCGGCCGAGGCCTGGGCGAGCGACTGGCGCGGGCGGCCCGGCATCTGGTGCCGGACTCGGCGGTGTGGGCCCAGCAGTCGCCGGGGAACGCCCGCAGTGTGCGGACGTTCCAGACGGCGGGCTACCGGCCGGTGGGCGCCGAGGCCCTGTTCGTCGCGGGGTGAGGGTTCAGCGGATCAGCTGCGCCAGGGCTTGTAGTTCGGGTTGTCGACGCACTTGTTCATGATCTCGGTCCTGGTCGCCCGGTCGACGGGGCATGCCCCGACGATGAACGTGCGGTCGACGCCGCCGGGGAAGGCGACCTCCATCTGGTCGGCGTACTTGTGGGTGTCACCGATCGTCTCGTTCACGTCGATGCCGCCGGGAGCGTCGATGTAGTAGTTGAACTCGCTCTTCCAGCGCTTGTACAGGTCGTGGTCGTACGTGGTGGAGACGAACGGCGAGGGCTGGTTGACCAGGACGTACTTCTCCAGGTCGTACTGGCCGTGGACGATGTCCCTGGCGTGGAAGCCCTCGTCGAAGATGGTCTGCGGGCCCCGGCCGTCCGCCCGGTAGAGCTGGCGGCAGTTGTCCCGCCAGGAGGGGCGCGGGGTGATCCGGCGGATGTCCACCGGGTCGGCGGCAGCGAGGAGATGGTCGGTGACGACCGGGCAGCCACCGGGCTTGAACGCGACGGCCGCGGGAGCGGCGGCGGGGGCGGCCTCGGTGGCGGCGGCCGGGACGAGCACGGCGGAGAGAGCGGCAAGGGCGACTGCGGCCCGACGCCGCAGACGAGAAGTGATCATCATGACGGTCACTGTCTCGACAGTGCGATGCCGGGCCGCGAAGCGTCACCCGAAGGCGAGCGTGTCGGGCGGAGTGTTGACGCCGGGCCGTCAGCGGAAGACGCCGGTGTGGCCCAGCGAGTACCGGCCCGGCTGCGGGTAGACGGCGAGTCCGTGCGGGCCGCTGCCCACCGGGATCCGGGCGAGCTGTCTGCCGGTGGAGGTGTCGATCGCGTACACCTCGGAGTTGTAACGGCCGCTCAGCCAGAGGACCTTGCCGTCCGCCGAGATCCCGCCCATGTCCGGGCTGCCGCCGTGCGGCAGGCTCCACTTCTTCACCAGCTCGCGCCGGGCGAAGTCGAAGACGGAGATGGTGCCCTCGCCCCGGTTGGAGACGTACATCTCCTTGGAGTCGCGGCTGACGTAGAGGCCGTGGGCGCCCTTGCCGGTGGGCAGCAGCTTCGGGGTGGTGAACTTCTTCCCGTCCAGGACCCACATCCCGTTCGCGACCATGTCCGCGATGTAGAACGTACCGCCGTCGGGCGACAGCTTCACGTCCTGCGGCATCGCGCCGTCCAGCGGCAGCTTCTGCTGGGCGACGACCTTCATCCTCGCCGTGTCGACCTTGAGGAGCTCGCCGGAGAACTCGCAGGAGACGATGAAGTAGCGGCCGTCCGTCGAGAAGTCGGCGTGGTTGACGCCCCCGCACGTGACGGGGACGGCCTTGACGGTCTTCATGGTGTGGGCGTCACGGAAGACCAGTTGACGATCCATCGAGGCCATCACCACGGCGTACTTGCCGTCGGGGGTGAAGTAGAGGTTGTACGGGTCGGAGACGGGTACCGTGCGGCCCTTCTTCCCGGTGGCGGGATCGATGGCCGTGAGGCTGTCCCCGATGTCGTTGTTGACCCAGAGAGTCTTCAGGTCCCAGGACGGGACGACGTGCTGCGGCTGTCGGCCGACCTTGATGGTCTTGATGACCTTGTACGTCGCCGGGTCGATCACCGACACCGTGTCGGAGTTGGTGTTGGGGACGTACACCCGGGACGGGAAGCCCTTGACCACCGGGGAGAGCTTCCCCGGCCGGTCGGCCGCGTAGACGTCCTTGGCGTCGAGCACCGGGGGCATGCCGGGCAGCCCGGACGGGGTGAGGCCCTGCGACTTGACGGGCGGGACGGCGGCCTCGCTGCCGACGGCTTCGACGTTCCCCTTCTCGGCGGGGGAGCCACAACCGGTGAGTACCGCGAGGAGAACGCCCCCGAGCAGGGCCGCGGTGTGCTTGGTGGAGAAAGACATCAGGTCAGCAGCTCCGTGGTCGTCACCGCGCGCAGTCGGCGGCGGTCGATTTCGGTGAGGAGGAGAGGCAGGGCGGCGACCGTGTCCGCGTAGCCGAAGTGCAGGCTCACCACCGATCCGTTACGGATCTCCCCGGCCACCTTGCGGGTGACGGCCGCGGCGCCGGGAGAGGTGAAGTCGAGGGAGTCCACGTCGTACGAGAGGACGTGCGGGTAGCCCGCAGCGGCGGCGAGCCGCTGGACGAGCGGGGTGGCGTACCTGGCGCGCGAGGGCCGGAACCAGGTGCCGATGGAGCCGGTGAGCCGGCGCAGCCGCTGGGCGCAGCCGGTGATCTCCGCGTATGCCTCCTGCTCACCCATCGAGGAGATGTCGACATGGCGCTGGGTGTGATTGCCGAGGTCGTGCCCGCCGTCGAGGATGCGGCGGGCCATCTCGGGGTGTTCGTCGAGCCAGCTGCCGACGGCGAGGACGGTGATCCGGGCGTGGGCGCGTTCGACCTCGGCGAGCACGGTCCGGGCGATGGCGGGGTCGCCCTGGCCGTGGAAGGTGAGGGCGACGCGGGCGCGGTCGCGGGGGCCGTGGTCGATCTGGGCCGGCTGTCCGGGGATGCGGCGCGGCGCGGGCGCGGGGTGCCCGGTGGGCGTGGTGGCGGAGCGCTGCGGGTTCGTGGCGGTCGAGGCGCTCCGGGCCGACCCGGTGGAGTCGCCGCGGCCCGCGCATCCGGCGGCGAGGACACCGGCGAGGGCGGCCCCCGCTCCGGCGCGCAGGGCGCTGCGGCGGTGCACCGGTCCGTCGGAGGCGTTCATGTGCAGAACAGTAGGCGCGAAACGGACAGAAGATATCACTGAGGGTTTATGGGTGACGCGAATGAATCATTCGCCAAATCCCATAAATATTCATGCTTTTCCAGGCAAGTGACTCATCACACCTTTGATTCCCTTAACAAATGCCCCGCAATATTCATCAATGCCCTATTTGCACCTTTGGCCGCGAGGTCGCCCATCTGCCATAGTCGGTCACACGACCGCACCGACCCGAGCCCGGTCGTCACAAGCGGCCGTGAACACACCCCCCATTTCACGGCCCCCCACACAGCAGCCCCCGAAGCGCCCCACCACGGCGGACCGGGGGCTTCTGTGCATCCGGAACGGGGCCGCCGGGGTCAGCGGTCGGAGATGCGCATCTCGAACCACGTGGTCTTGCCTCGCGGCAGCAGATCCACTCCCCACCGGTCGGAGAGCTTGTCGACGAGGAACAGCCCGCGCCCGCTGACATCCATCGCCTGGACGGGCATCAGACAGGGCAGCCCGCGCGAGGGGTCGCGCACCTCGATCCTGATCCAGCCGCGACGTCGCAGCATCCGCAGCCCGAAGACCCGGGCGCCGGTGTGCCGCACGGCGTTGCCGACGAGCTCCGACACGAGCAGCACGGCATATTCGGCGGTCTGCGGAGAGAGTGCCCACTGACGGAGCACCACGCACGAGGTGAGCCGCCGGGCGGTGGCCGCGGACTCCGGACGGGACGGCAGCCGGACCTCGCCCTCCGCCGGATTCCCGAACAACTCCAGTGCCTTGAACGCCTGTTCGTCCTCGATGGTCGGCATCCACCGCGCCGCTGTCGCACCGCTGCGCGGTCGCGGCTGCTCCACACCCTCCAGGCCCGCCATGCACACCATCATGGCCGCAAGGCGGGTGCTCCGGGGTCGTTCCAAGGGAATCCCCACCCCGGAATACACCATTCCGCAGAGGTCGATAGGCATATGCCAGTGGCAGAATGTGGCCCCTCGCACCCCTGTTGACCTGCACGGATATCGCATCCAGACGACTTTGCCAGCCGCTTCGGACAGCCGGACCTTAACGTTCCCTTAAGGTCCGGCCAATCCGCCCGCACGGATGAACCCGCGTCAACCTGTGCCCAACTGGCGTTCGCTCAGAGGAATTTGGCCTTGCCCGGCCCCTCTTCCACAAAGCTGCGCATTCCGCGCTCCCGGTCCTCGGTGGCGAACAGACCCGCGAACCAGTTCCGCTCGATCGTGAGCCCGGTGTCGATGTCCGTCTCCAGTCCCGCGTCGACGGATTCCTTGGCGGCGCGCAGCGCGAGGGCCGGCCCCTTCGCCAGCCCGGCGGCCCAGGCGTGCGCCCGCTCGTACACCTCGGCAGCCGGCACCACGCGGTCCACCAGACCGATCGACAGGGCCTCCTCGGCCTTCACATGGCGACCGGTGAAGATCAGGTCCTTGGCCCGGGAGGGGCCGATCAGCCGGGCGAGGCGCTGGGTGCCGCCCGCGCCGGGGATCAGCCCGAGCAGGATCTCCGGCTGGCCCAGCCGGGCGTTGTCGGCGGCGATCCTGAAGTCGGCGCAGAGCGCCAGCTCGCAGCCGCCGCCCAGCGCGTAGCCGGTGACGGCGGCGACGACGGGCTTGGGGATCCGGGCCACCGCGGTGAAGGAGTCCTGCAGCGCCTTGGACCGTACGACCATCGCCGTGTGGTCCATCGCCTGCATCTCCTTGATGTCCGCGCCCGCCGCGAACACCTTCTCGCCGCCGTAGAGGACCACGGCGCGGACGTCGTCGCGCCGGGTGGCCTCCTCGGCGAGTTCACGCAGCCGGTCCTGGGTGGCGACGTCCAGGGCGTTCATGGGCGGGCGGTCCAGCAGGATCGTGCCGACGCCGTCGCGTACTTCGAGGGTTACGGTCATGAGAGGCAGGTTAGACCGACCGTCGATCGGGAGTGGAAGAAGGAGCGGCTCCGGGGGCATCGCCGGGCGGAGGACCGGGGCATGGCGAAGCGCTGCTGATCGACCACGCCGCCGCGAGGCGCCTGCGCCGATCGCCGGTCGGTCCCAACCGCCTCCGGCGACAGGGGATTCGGTTCGCGGGCCGGAGCGACGAGCGGGCCCGGTGCTGTCGGTCACAGCACCGGGCCCGCTCGTGTTCCGATCGACGCGAACTACTTGGTCCACTCCGCCCAGGACATGTTCCAGCCGTTGAGGCCGTTGTCCGGCTGGATCGTCCGGTCCTTCGAGTTCTTCACGACCACGACGTCGCCGATGAGCGAGTTGTCGAAGAACCAGGCCGCCGGGGTCTTCTTGCTCCACGCGCCACGCACGTCCTGCAGACCGACACAGCCGTGGCTGGTGTTGGCCGAACCGAAGACACCGGACCCGCCCCAGTAGTTGCCGTGGATGAAGGTCCCCGAGGTGGACAGACGCATCGCGTGCGGCACGTCCTTGATGTCGTACTCGCCGCCGAAGCCCACCGTGTCACCGTTCATGCGGGTCACCTTGAGCTTCTCGCTGATGACCATCTGACCGTTGTACGTGGTGGTCGCGGGGGCGCCCGCCGAGATCGGGATGTCCTTGATCTGCTGGCCGTCGCGGACGACCTTCATCCGGTGCGTGCTCGCGTCGACGCTGCTGACCTGGCTGCGGCCGATGGTGAAGGAGATCGTCTTGGCCTGCTTGCCGTAGACACCGGGGCGTCCCTCGACGCCGTCGAGGTTGAGCTTCAGGGTCACCTTGGTACCGGCGGCCCAGTACGCCTCGGGGCGGAAGTCGAGCCGGTCGTTGCCGAACCAGTGGCCCTCGATCGGTACGGACGGCTCGGCCGTCACCTTGATGGCCTTCTCGACCGCGGCCGGGTCGGTGATGCCCCGGGTGAAGTGGATCGAGACCGGCATGCCCACACCGACCGTGGAGCCGTCCTCCGGGGTGTACTGCCCGATGAAGGTGTTCTGCGGGACCAGCGTCGTGAAGCTGGTGTCCTTCGCCGACTCACGGCCCTTCGCGTCCTTGGCGACCGCGTGGACGCTGTACTTGGTCGCGGCGGCCAGATGCTGGTCCGGCGTCCAGCTCGCGCCGTCCGCCGCGATCTTCCCCTCGACCTCGGCGCCCTTGGGGTCCGCGACCTTGACCGTGGTCAGCTTCCCCTGCGCGGCCGAGATCTTCAGCGCCCCGCTGGTGGCGACGGAGTCCGCCCCGTCCTTCGGCGCGACGGTCACCACGGCCTGTGAGGCCGTGGTGTCCTCGGCCTTTCCGCCCTTGCCGCCCTTGCCCGCGTCGCCGGCGTCTCCCCCGCCGCACGCGGTCACCAGGAACAGCAGCGCCCCCAGTCCCAGAGCCAGCGTTCCGGTGGCTCCCCGACCGCGCCGCCCGCTGTTCGCCCCGGCCGATGTCCCCGATATCGGCTGCCCGTTCAATGTGCTCGTCTCCCCTCACACGGCCCGGCCCCGCCAAGGCCCTGGGAACCCGCAGGTCCCCGCCCCCGCGCGCTGCACATGCGCGCTCAGCGAAAGATAATCACACCGAACCGGTGGAGTTGACCCCGCGGATGTCACCGTTCAGTCCCAAGTTCTCCCGGGCTTCGCCGGGTGACACGCGGTCCGGCGTGCGCACGGGGCCGGCCGGGGTCCGTTCGCGTCCGCCGGACGGGTCCCGGCCGCTCCGACGGTGCCTCGGCGCAGGGCGGAGCCGGCCTCCCGAAGGGCCCGGCTCAGGTTCCGGGGTCCTGCCCGTGTCGGCACGGTGGTCCGTGTCCGCCGCCGCCCTCCTCACCACATGGTCCACGTCCCCCGACGACGGGGGCCGGTCGGGGGAAACGTGAGTGCGGGCGCGGGTGTGGGCAGAACAAAGGGGAGGACCACACTCGGGGAGCCGCGGCCGGGACGCCGTGCGCTCCTCTTCGGTGCGGATCCCCACGAGCCGCGGGAGGCGAGCAGGTGTCGAGCGCAGCCGAGCAGGAAGCAGTGCAGGAGACGGCGACGGCGTCCGTGCGAGAGCGCGCGCGACAGGCCGTGACGGGGCGCCCGCCCACCGTGTGGCCCGGCGCTCCCACGCCGCTCGGAGCCCGATTCCGGGTGGGCCCCGACGGCGTGGCGGGCACCAATTTCGCGCTCTGGGCGGGCGGCGCGGAGGCCGTCGAGCTCTGTCTCTTCGACGAGGAGGGAAACGAGACGCGCCTTGCGCTGACCGAGCTGACCCATGAGATCCGGCACGGATTCGTGCCGGGCGTACGGCCGGGCCGGCGGTACGGCTACCGGGTGCACGGCCGCTGGGACCCCTGGACCGGTGCCCGGTGGAACGCGGCGAAACTGCTCCTCGATCCGTACGCCCGCGCCGTGGACGGCTCGTTCACCCTCCCGGCCGAGGTGTACGGCCATGTGCGGGACTGGCCGCACCAGCAGGTCGCGGACACCGTGCGCGACGAACGGGACTCCGCCCCGTACGTGCCGAAGGGCGTCGTCGTCCACGACGACGACGACTGGGCCGAGGACCGCCGCCCCAAGACCCCGTGGGCGGACTCCGTCATCTACGAGCTCCATGTACGCGGCTTCACCAGGCTGCACCCCGGCATCCCGGAGGAACTGCGGGGCACCTACGCCGGTCTCGCGCATCCGGCCGCGCTCGACCATCTGCTCCGGCTCGGGGTGACGGCGGTGGAGCTGCTGCCGGTGCATCAGTTCGCCCACGAGGACCATCTGCTCCGGCGCGGCCTGCGCAACTACTGGGGCTACAACTCCATCGGCTACTTCGCCCCGCACGCCGACTACTCGGCCAGCGGGACCGCCGGCCAGCAGGTCGGCGAGTTCAAGCGGATGGTGCGGGCCCTGCACGACGCCGGGATCGAGGTGATCCTCGACGTGGTCTACAACCACACCGCGGAGGCGAGCGAACTGGGCCCGATGCTGTCACTGCGCGGCATCGACAACCGTGGCTACTACCGTCTCCAGTCCGACGCCCGCAGATACGCGGACTACACGGGCTGCGGCAACACCCTGCACGTGGTCCAGCCGCACGTCCTGCGGCTGATCACCGACTCGCTGCGCTACTGGGTCACGGAGATGGGCGTCGACGGATTCCGCTTCGATCTGGCGGCGGCGCTGGCCCGTTCGATGCACGACGTGGACATGCTCTCCCCGTTCCTCGCGGTGATCGCCCAGGACCCGGTGCTGCGCCGGGTGAAGCTGATCGCCGAGCCGTGGGACGTCGGCAACGGCGGCTACCAGGTGGGCGCCTTCCCCCCGCTGTGGACCGAGTGGAACGACCACTACCGCGACGCCGTGCGGGACTTCTGGCGCGGCGCCCTGCCCGACGTACGGGATCTCGGCTACCGGCTGACCGGATCCAGCGACCTGTACGCCTGGGGCGGCCGGCGCCCGTACGCCTCGGTCAACTTCATCACCGCGCACGACGGCTTCACCCTGCGCGATCTGGTCAGCTACGAGCAGAAGCACAACGAGGCCAACGGCGAGGGCAACCGGGACGGCACCTCGGACAACCGGTCCTGGAACTGCGGCGCCGAGGGCGAGAGCGAGAACCCCGACGTCAACGCGCTGCGCCGCCGCCAGTTGCGCAATCTGCTCACCACTCTGCTGCTGTCCACCGGGGTGCCGATGCTGGTGGCGGGCGACGAGATGGGCCGTACCCAGGGCGGCAACAACAACGCCTACTGCCAGGACAACGAGGTCGGCTGGGTGGACTGGTCGCTGCTCGACCGGCCCGAGTGGCGGGCGCTGACCGAGCTGACCTCACGGGTGCTCACCCTGCGCCACAGCCACCCGGTGCTGCGCCGCCGCGCCTTCTTCTCCGGGCAGGCACAGGCGGCGGACGGGCTGCGGGACCTGGCGTGGTTCACCCGGCAGGGCGCGGAGATGACGGAGGAGGACTGGTACGCCCCGGCGGCCACGCTCGGGCTCTATCTCTCCGGTCGCGACATCCCCGGCCGGGACGCGCGCGGCGAGCCGGTCACGGACGACAGCTTTCTGGCGATCCTGCACGCGGACCACCGGCCGAGCGGCTTCGTGCTCCCCGGGCCGCCCTGGGCGCAGAGTTACGAACTCGTCCTGGACACCTCGCGGGAGGACCAGGATGCGGCCCCCGGCACCGTCCACCCGGGCGGCGGGACGCTGACCGTACCGGAGAGATCGGTGCTGCTGCTGCGGGTCAGGGAATGAGCGGGCGGGCGCGTGCGTCAGCCGAGGATGCCGCGGTCGTAGCCGATCGCGACGGCGGCGGCCCGGTCCTTGGCGCCCAGCTTGGCGAAGATGTGGGTGAGATGGGTCTTCACCGTGGCCTCGCTGATGAACAGCTCGGCGGCTATCGCGCGGTTCGAGGTGCCCTTCGCGACGAGTGCCAGCACCTCGCGCTCACGGCCCGACAGCGCTTCGTTGCCCGGGGCCGCCGGCGTGCGCACCCGTGAGACGAGGCGGGAGGCGACGGCGGGCGAGAGGACGGTACGGCCGTCGGCGGCGGCCCGCACGGCGTTGAACAACTCGTCGCGCGGGGCGTCCTTGAGCAGATAGCCGGTGGCACCGGCCTCGATCGCGGGCAGAGTGTCGGAGTCGGTGTCGTACGTGGTGAGGACGAGCACCTTGGACCGGTCGCCGCGCCGGGTCAGTTCGGCGATGGCGGCCACTCCGCCACCGCCCGGCATCCGCAGGTCCATCAGGACGACATCGGGGTCGAGCCGGGCCACGAGATCGACACCCTCCACCCCGTTCGACGCCTCCCCGAGTACCCGGAACCCCGGAGCCGAATCGAACATGCCGCGCAGACCGTCCCGTACGACGGGGTGGTCGTCGACGACGACGAGCGTGATGACGCGTGCGGGTTCCTCAGCCATGACAGGCCAACCGTACTGGTCACCGGCTGTCCTGAACCAGTGGCACCCGGGCGCAGACCGCCGTGCCGCGACCCGGCTCCGTCTCCACCTCGACGATGCCCGCGACGCGTTCGGCGCGGGCCCGCATGCCGCCGAGCCCGAAACCCCCCGCTCCGCTGTACGGCGGCAGGGCGGCCGGGTCGAAGCCGCGTCCGTCGTCCCGTACGTCCAGGGCGAGTTCGTCGTCCATGAACGACAGAGTGATCCCGACCCGCGAGGCATCGGCGTGGCGGCCGGCGTTGGCGAGGGCCTCCTCGGCGATGCGGAGCAGGGTGGCGGCTATCTCGTCGTGGACCGGCTCGACGGTCCCGGTGACGGTGAACTCGGCCCGGATCCCATGGCGTTCCCCCCAGCCGGTCACCGTCTTCTTCAGCGCGCCCGGCAGGTCGTCGTGCTCCAGGGCGGCGGGGACCAGATCGTGTACCGAGCGGCGCGCCTCGCCCAGGCTGTGCCGGGCGAGCGCGGCGGCGCGGTCGAGGTGCTGCCGGGCCAGCGCCGGGTCGGTGTCGGCGACCGATGTCACCACCTGGAGCTGGGCGATGATGCCGGTCAGCCCCTGTGCGAGCGTGTCGTGGATCTCGGCGGCGAGCCTGCGCCGCTCGTCGGCGACGCCCGCCTCGCGTGCCTGGACGAGGAGTTGGGCGTGCAGGCCCGCGTTCTCCGCAAGGGCGCGTTCGAGGCGGGCGTTGGCGGACTCCAGTTCGGCGATGGTGTCGGTCTGGGCGCGGGTCTGCTCGGCCTCCCGGTCGCCGATCTGGGCGAACACCATGGTGAGGGTTGCGTGCAGGGCGAGGAGGACACCGAAGGCGACCCAGTTCATGAGGTCGGCCGGCGGGAGGCCGCTGCCGGACTGCGAGCCCGCCATGATGACGGCGGTGGCCAGCAGCCCGGCGCGCATGGCCCGCCGCGGGAGCAGCCGGCCGGCGTCGAAGTAGCCGAGCACCGCGAACATGGAGAAGAACGGGTTGCACGAGGTCAGTACGGCGGCGAGCAGCGTCCGGGCGACGAAGTAGAACTGCGCCGCCCCCGACTGCGGGGGGACACCCGGCCGGACCCGCCCCCACCAGAGCTGGAGGACGATCGCCACCGGGACCAGCGCCACGGTGACGTGCACCTGCGCGCGGGACATGATGAGGCCGGCGGTCACGGCCGAGACCGTGCTGCCCAGGCCGAGCAGCCCGTACGGCCCGTACCGGAAGAACCGTTCCCACCACTGCGCGGCCGTCGTCGCCCCGGTCGCGCCCGGCTGTGCCGTGTCCCCCGCGTTCATGGGGGGATTCTCCCCCATGAACGCTCACTCCCACCGGAACAGACGGGTCGCGAGCCCGGTCGCCACGGCCGCCCACAGCGCCATGACACCGAGTTGCGCCCACCCGGGCCAGCCACCGGACGCCGCCCGGTCCAGCGCCTGGGAGGCCGCGCCGAACGGGGTGACCTCCACGATGCGCCGGAGCGTGTCGGGCATGGACTGCACCGGGATCCATACCCCGGCGCTGAACATCATCACGAGGTTGACGACCGAACTGATCGCGGCGGAGGCCTTGGTGGTGCGGGAGAGCGCGCAGAGCAGTGCGCCGAGGACGAGGACGCTCGCCGTCGACAGGAGCAGTGCCAGGACGTAGCCGAGGGGCTGTCCGGGCAGTGCGACGCCGAAGGCGATCCGGCCGACGGCCAGCACCAGCGCGCTGGAGCCGAGGGCCGCGGCGCCGTGCAGGGCGATCTGTGCGGTGAGCAGGGCGGACGGCGGCACCGGAGTGGTCGACATCCGGCGCAGGATCCCGCGCTCGCGGTAGCCCGTCAGGACGGGCGGCATGGCCTGCAGTCCCGCCATGATCATGGCGAGCAGCACCGCCACCGGTACGTACAGATCGATGACACGGCGGCCACCGAGCGCGTCGTCGGGGTTCCGGAAGGACGGGATCAGGCCGAGGATCGTCATCAGCGCGGTGGGGAAGACGAGGATCCAGAACAGGGCGGCGGGCTCGCGCAGGAAGAGCCGCGTCTCGGACCTGAGGACCGCCGCCCATGGGGTCGGCGTGGCCGTCGCCGTGGCCGGGTTCGCCGTGGTCATCTCAGGCCGCCTGTTCTGTGAGGTCGAGGAAGGCGTCGTCCAGCGTCGCCTCGGAGACACGGAGTCGGTGTGCGGTGATGCGGTGGCGGGCCAGCAGCGAGATCACGGCGTTGACCGTTTCGTCGGTGCCCTGAATGACGACCCGGCCGTCCTTCTGCTCGACGGATACCGCCCCGGGGAGCAGGGCGAGCTCGGTGTCGTCGAGCGGCTGTGAGGGGGTGAACGAGATGGCGGTGGCGCTGCCGGCCCGGTCGATCAGGCCGGACGGGGTGTCGAGTGCGACGACCTTGCCCTTGTCGATCACTGCGACGCGGTCGCAGAGCCGCGTGGCCTCTTCCATGAAGTGGGTGACCAGAAGGACCGTCACACCGCTGTCGCGTACGTCCTCGATCAGCTTCCAGGTGTCCCGCCGGGCCCGCGGGTCCAGACCCGTGGTCAGCTCGTCGAGGACCACGACCTTCGGGTTGCCGACCAGGGCGAGCGCGATGGACAGCCGCTGCTTCTGGCCGCCGGACAGTTTGGCGAACCTGGTGCCGTACTTGGTGTGCAGACCGAGCCGTTCGGCCAGCGCGCGCCAGTCGGCGGGGTCCGGGTAGAAGGCGCTGTACAGCTCCAGCGCCTCGGCCACGGTGATCTTGGCCTGCAGCTCGCTCTCCTGGAGCTGGGCGCCGAGCAGCCGGGTCACCCGGTCGTGGTCGGCGACCGGGTCGAGACCGGCGACGCGGACCGTTCCGGCGTCGGGAACCCGCAGCCCCTCGACGCACTCGACGGTGGTGGTCTTGCCCGCGCCGTTGGGTCCGAGGATCCCGAAGATCTCCCCCTCGTCGACGGCGAAGCTCACTCCGTCCACCACGGGGCGCCCGGCGTAGGCCTTCCGCACCCCGCTCACTTCGATGATTGCCATGCCCACGAGCATCGTGTCGCGGGCATCGGCGCACCATCGTCCATCGCGCTCGAACGGACATCGGCCGATCGGTTGATACGGGGTACGACCTGCGGGTCCCACGGGATCCGGTCCGCCGCCCGGAACCGCCGGACGGCCGAAAAACCACATGAGCGATGTCAGTGGTGAACCGTAGTCTCGCCTGTGATGCCCGAAAAAGATGCAGAGCCCAAGGAACGGTCCACCGTACGCTCACTGTTGCGACTGTGGCCCTATGTGAAGCCGGTGCGTAACCGCATGTTCGGCGCCGCGCTGGTCGCGATAGTCGCCTCGTGCATCGGCCTGGTGATCCCTCTCGTACTGAAGTGGATCGTCGACGGCCCGGTGGCGGACCGTGATCCGGGGGGTGTCTGGCTGGGCGCGCTGTACCTCTTGCTGCTGGGCATCGCCGAGGCCGTGCTCTTCGGGATACGGCGGTGGCTGGTGGCCCGGCCGCTGGCAGGGGTCGAGGCGGCGATGCGGGCCGACCTGTACCGGCACCTGCAGCGGCTGCCGGTGGCGTTCCACGATCGCTGGCCGTCGGGGCAGTTGCTGTCGCGCGGCACCACGGACCTCATGCTGCTGCGCATGTTCCTGGCCTTTCCACTGACGTTCCTGCTGGTCAACGGCACGACGATCCTGGCCGGTTTCATCATTCTGCTGATGCAGCAGTGGACGCTGGGGCTGGTGCTGCTCGCCCCGGTGGTGCCGCTGGTGATCGTCTGCTCGGCCTTCGAGACGAAGTACTCGCGCGTGGCACGCAAGGCGCAGGACCAGGTCGGCGATCTGACGACGGTCGTCGAGGAGAGCGTGCTCGGCATCCGCATCATCAAGGGCTTCGGACGGCACCGCAGCCAGGCCCTCGCGTTCCGGGCCCTCTCGCAGCGGCTGCGGAGCACGGAGCTGGACAAGGCGCGTCTCCTCGCGGGCATCTGGGCCGTCATCACCACGATCCCGGAGCTGGCCATCGGGGCGGCGCTGGTCCTCGGCACGGTCCAGGTCGCGGACGGCGGGCTCTCGGCCGGCACCCTGGTCGCCTTCCTGTCCACGGCACTCGCGCTGCGGTGGCCGATCGAGTCGATCGGCTTCCTGCTGGCGATGAGCCAGGAGTCGGCGACGGCGACCGAGCGGTTCTTCGAGGTGATGGACGTGGCCGAGGAGGACGACACGCCCACCGCCGACGGCCCGGCTCCGAAGAACACACCGGTCCACGGCGAGATGGTCTTCGAGGGCGTGGAGTTCCGCTACCCCGACGCGCAGGCCGGTTCCGAACCCGTCCTGTCCAGGATCGATCTGCGCATCCGCCCCGGCGAGACCATGGCCCTGGTCGGAGCCACGGGTTCCGGGAAGACGACGCTCACCGCCCTCGTCCCCCGGCTGCACGAGGCCACCGCGGGACGGATCACCCTGGACGGCAGGGACATCACCACCATGCCGCGGGAGGAGTTGCGCGAGCTGGTGTCCGTGGCGTTCGAGGAGCCGACGCTCTTCTCGGCGACCGTCGGGGAGAACGTGCTGATGGGCGCCGAGGGCGCCGGGGAGGAAGAGCTGCGGCGCGCACTCGCGGTCGCCCAGGCCGACTTCGTCCATGACCTGCCCGAGGGCATCGGCACCCAGGTCGGCGAGCAGGGGCTCAGTCTCTCCGGCGGTCAGCGGCAGCGGCTCGCGCTGGCCCGCGCCGTGGTCGGCCGGCCACGCTTCCTGGTGCTCGACGATCCGCTCTCCGCCCTGGACGTCCACACGGAGGCACTGGTGGAGGCCGCCCTGCGGCAGGTGCTCGAGGAGACGACGGCGATCGTCGTCGCGCACCGTCCTTCCACCGTGATGCTCGCGGACCGGGTGGCGCTGCTGTCGGAGGGACGGATCACCGCTGTCGGCACCCATCAGGAACTGCTGCGCGACAGCGCGGAGTACGCCTGGCTGATGGCGGGCGCCACAAGCGCACAGGAGGATGCCCTCGCCGAGGACGCCTTCCCCGACCCGTCCGCCGAGGACCGCCTCGTGCCGGACGTCCCCGCCGAGAAGGGCCGCACCCGATGACCAGTACGACGACGACCGGGCCCGCCGGCCGGCGCGATGCGCAGAAGACGCCCGGGGGCGCGTCCCCCTCCGACGGCGCCGGGGACCGGTTCGACCGGGACGATCTGCCCACGCCCCGTGGCGCGACCCGCGCACTGCTGATGTCGTTGCTCCGGCCGCACCGGGGCCGGGTGATGGTGTCCGCCCTGTTGCTGCTGGTCCAGCAGGCGGCGGTGCAGGCGGGCCCGCTGCTCGTCGCGTACGCCATCGACAGCGGCGTGCCCGCCTTCCGGGACAAGGACTACGGGCCGCTGATCGCGGTGGCCGTGGGATACGCCCTGTGCTCGGTGGCTGCGGGCGGCATGCAGTACGCGTTCATCCTGGCCTCCGCCCGGGTCAACCAGGACGTGCTGCTCGATCTGCGCGGGCGGATCTTCCGCCACGCACAGGCGCTGAGCGTGGACTTCCATGAGCGCTACACCTCGGGCCGGCTGATCTCCCGCTCCACCACGGACGTGGAGTCGCTGCGGGAACTGCTCAGCGAAGGTCTGCAGGAGCTGATCGGCGTCATCCTGTCGTTCGTCTCCATCTCGCTGATGCTGCTCTGGCTGGACTTCGGGCTGGGCGCGGTCGCGGTGCTCTCCTTCGTTCCCCTGTACCTGCTGGTGCGGCTCTACCAGCAGCGGGCCGGAGTGCTCTACGCGGCGCGGTCGACGGCGATCGCCGCGGTCATCGTGAAGTTCGCCGAGTCGATGAACGGCATCCGTCCCGTCCAGGCCTTCCGCCGCGAGCGGATCAACGACCGGCACTTCCAGGACCTCAACAGCGCACACGCGTGGACGAACGGCAGCGCGCTGCTGGAGATGGCGCGCTATGTCGTCGGCTCCCGGCTGGTCGCGAACACGGCGGTCGCCGGGATCGTGCTGTGGGGCGCGTACCGCGTGGCGTCGGGCACCCTGGCGCTCGGTGTGCTGGCCGCGGCCGTCCTCTACCTGCGCCGGCTGTACGACCCGATCGACCGGCTCGGCATGTTCCTCAACTCCTACCAGTCGGCGGCGGCCTCGCTGGAGAAGATCGCGGGCCTGCTGGCCCAGGCCCCCTCGGTCCCCGAGCCGTCAAAGCCGCGTGAGCTGCCCGCGCTCGCGGGTGAGCACCCGGGCCGCGAGGTCGTCTTCGACTCGGTGCGTTTCGCCTACCGCACGGGCGGCGAGGTGCTGCCGCGCTTCGACCTGACGGTGCCGGCCGGCCAGACCGTGGCCGTGGTCGGTTCGACGGGCGCGGGCAAGTCGACGCTCGCCAAGCTGCTGGCCCGCTTCTACGACCCGACCGACGGCCGGGTGCTGCTGGACGGCACCGACCTGCGGGACCTGGCCGTGCCCGAGCTGCGTCGGGGTGTGGTCATGGTGACCCAGGAGGCGTTCCTGTTCTCCGGGACGGTCGCCGAGAACATCGCGCTCGGCAGCCCGGACGCGACCCGCGAGGAGATCGAGCAGGCCGCCAAGGCGATCGGCGCGCACGACTTCATCGCCGGTCTGCCCGAGGGGTACGACACGGACGTACGCAAGCGGGGCGGCCGGATCTCGGCCGGTCAGCGCCAACTGGTCGCGTTCGCACGGGCCCTGCTGGCGAACCCCTCGGTACTGATCCTCGACGAGGCGACGAGTTCCCTGGACATCCCCGGCGAACGCGCGGTGCAGCGGGCCATGGACACGGTGCTGCACGGCCGGACCGCGGTGGTGATCGCCCACCGCCTCTCGACGGTGGAGATCGCGGACCGGGTCCTGGTGATGGAGCACGGGCGCATCGTGGAGGACGGTGCCCCGGCCGAACTCATCGGCGGTACCGGCCGATTCGCCGGGCTGCACCGGGCGTGGCGGGAGAGTCTGGTGTGACGGAGAGGGCTCCAGGAGCCGTGACCCCGTCGCCCATGGCTGCGTTCAGCGACGGTCTCCGTCGGATCCGTTCCGATCTTCTGTGCGTGTGTGCCGTCCGCCCTCCGTACCGTCTCAGCACGGCACGGAGCGCGGGCGGCGCCCGTCGTACGCACAGGAGCTCGACGGCGTCGATCCGGTACGCGGATGGGCCGGCACGTGAAGTGCCCTTACCGCAGCCTCGGTCGATGGACGTCGGGCCGAGAAGCGGGCGGGCTCACTCCTGCTGCCCGGACGGTGCTCGGCAGGTCAGGTCCTCGGCCGGGAGCCTGCCCGTGGTCAGATAGGCCGTGGCGCTCCTGTCCGCGCAGGAGTCGGTGCCGTAGACGCCGTGTCCCTCCCCTCCGGCGACAGTGACCATCCGGGAGCCGCGCAGGGCCCGGTGCATGGCCCGGGCGCCGGCCAGGGGCGTTTGAGGGTCCCACTGGTTCTGCAGGATCAGTGCGTCGACCTTGTTGTTCACCGTTGTCGCGGGCTCGCCGCCCTGCTTCCAGAAGGCACACGGCTTGATGTTGGACGCGAAGTCGCCGTACAGCGGATACCGGGCCTTGTCGCGGATCGCGTCGCGGCGGTACTGCTCGGGATCGCGCGGCCACGTACGGGTGTCGGCGCACAGGACGGACCAGGCACTCGCGGCGTCATTGTCCTGGGGAACGTCACGGGCGAACGCCGGTGGGACGGGGCCCTGGACCCGCTCGGGCGTGCCGGACGGAGCCGACGTCCTGCCCTCGGCCGCCCTCTTCAGTTCGACGACCCTTTCCGCGGCTCTTTGAACGCGGACGAACTCGGCGCGCAGCTCGGAGCGGATGTCGTCACCGGTGAGGGCCGTCCCGTCGGAGTCGATGGGCTTGTCGTCGGCCCGGGCGATCAGCTTCCAGAAGGTCTTGCGGACCTCGGCCGGGGTATGGCCCAGGTTGTACGTGGGGTGTCGTTCGGCAGTCCATTCGCTCCATCTCGTGAAGGCGGGCTCGGCCCCCTCCGCCATCCTTCGGAACATGCCCCGCCAGACCCACGCGGGGTCGGTTGCACTGTCCAACACGAACCGATCGGTGCGCCGGGGGAACATCTGTGTGTAGACGGCGCCGAGGTAGGTGCCGTAGGAGTACCCCAGGTAGGAGATCTTCCTCTCTCCCAGCACGGCGCGGATGACGTCCATGTCGCGAGCGGTGTTGCGCGTGGTGAGGTGCCGCAGGGCGTCACCCGCCTGGGCCCGGCACTTGTCGGCCACCGTGCGTGCCCACTCGACGTCCTTGGCGAATGTCTCGGCCCCGTACGAGCGCTCGTCGTTCCTTTCGTCGTCGGTCAGACCGCAGCCGACGGGAGCGCTCTGCCCGACGCCCCTCGGGTCGAACCCGATGAGGTCGTACTGTCTCTTCACCTTCCCGGGGAGGTTCAGTTCCGGGTCGACAGGCATGTCCAGGCCCGGCCCGCCGGGGCCGCCGGGGTTGAGCAGCAGAACGCCGCGTCGTTCCTCTGCGCTGCTTGCCTTCAGGCGGGATATCGCGATGCCGATCCTCTTTCCATCGGGATCGCTGTAGTCCAGCGGCACCTTGAGAGTCGCGCACTGATAGGTGGCGGGGTTCTCCGCGTCGCAGCGCTGCCATCGCGGATTCTGCTGCGTGTACTGCCGCAGAGGGTCCTTGGCCGCTGTGGTCCGGGACGCGGAAGAGGCCATTGCGGGGGTGAGCGCCGAAATGAGAGCCGTCGCGGCACCGACAGCCAGAAGAGATGCTGTTCGTCTGTTTCGCACAGTGTTGCTCGTCCTTGCTGGGGAGAGGTGATTGGCCCTTCCTCCCTCGTGTGCGCGGGAGGGCAGCGATTCCATCGCCAGGGACTCGGGTGCGCCGAGGCCGGGACATTGCCGGCATTGCCGCCGACCGCCGGTCAGTCGGTGAGCTGCTGGTGAACGCACTGCCTGTACTGGTGGAAGCTCTCCGGCTGGTAGCACTTCTGCGTGTTGTCGGCGTACCAGGCCATGAGAACGGCGGCCAGGACGGACGCCACGATCGCGATGAACGACGTCACCGCGCCGGTGATGGACATGCCCCGGCCGACACCGGTCCGCCCGGCCTTCATCAGGGCGGCGATGCCCAGGATCAGACCGATGACGCCGAGCAGGCCGCCGACGACGACGATCGAGGTGATCAGGCCGATGATGCCGAGCACCATGGCGGCCACGGCCAGGCCGTTCCTGCCGACCGGAGGCCGCATGCCGTAGCCGGGGCCTTGCGGATACGGGGAACCGGGGTCCGCCCCGGAGGCCCCGGTCGGTGTCGCCCGAGTCGGCGTCGACGCCGTCCGGGTCGACGCGGCCTCGGCCGACACCGTGTGATCCGGCAATGTCTCTGTCCCTTGCGTGTTCATCATCCGTCCTCCCGTCGACTGGGCAGGACACGATCCTGGCCTGCGGGGTCTCGGGTGCACATCGCTGCAAGGCGGGGGAATGTGCTCCCTCGATCGGGGGAGGCCACCGGCACCTTGTCCGGTCATACTGGCCGATTGTGATCAGAGGAATCCGGCCGCTGCTGCGCGGCTCCACGTATGCGGGTGCGCTGTTCTCCTGTTGCGGCGCGTTGGCGAGCATTCCGCTGCTGCCTTTCGCACTGCTGCCGGTGCTGGCGTGGGGATCCGCTCCGGAGGGAGTGCGGATCGTCCTGGCCCTGCTGGTCTGGGCAGCGCTGATCGGCGTCGTCGGTCTGGCCCGCACCACGCGGCGGGTGCTGATCGCGTGCGCCCGTCGACTGCTGGGGGTGCCGTTGCCGGATCCGGTGGCCGCGGGTCGGTCCGCGAACTCACCCCGCACCGGGCAGGCCGTGGTCGCGCCGGCCCCCGCCCTGCCGTTGCGCGCCGACCGCTGGCGGACTCCGGTCTGGTTGCTGCTGCATGTGGCACTGGGGTGGACGGGGGCGTTGCTGAGCGGTGTGCTGATCCTCGCGGGCCTGACCCTCCCGGTGGGTTGGTTCCGCGCCGAGGCGGGGCTGAGTCTGTTCGGCCGGTCGGTCCGCGTGGCGAGTGGCTGGGGCAGTTGGGCGGTGGCGCTCGGCTGCGTGCTGCTGGCGGCGGCTGTGTGCGTGGTGGTGACGAACGCCCTGCGGTGGTTGGCGCCGAGGCTGTTGGGGCCGTCGTCCGCCGAACAGCTCGCGCTGGCGGCCGAGCGGGAGCTTCGGCTGGCCGAACGCAACCGGCTGGCCCACGAGTTGCACGATTCGATCGGGCACACGCTGACGGCGGCCACCATCCAGGCGGCGGTGGCGGGCGAGGTGCTCTCCGCCGACCCGGTGGCGGCGCGGGCCGCCCTGCGCAGCATCGAGGAGTCGGCCCGGGCCGCGCTGGAGGACCTGGACTACGTGCTGGGCGTGCTGCGCGAGGAGAAGGCGGAGACGGCGCCGCCCCGGACCCTGGCCGACCTGCCCGAGCTGCTGGACCGGTTGCGGCACGCGGGCGCGGCGGTCGAGCCGGAGCTGTCGGGCGAGCTGGCGCAGGTCCAGGGGACGCTCTCCCGGGCCGCGTACCGGATCCTTCAGGAGGGGCTGACGAACGCGTTGCGGCACGGGGCGGACGGTCCGATCGAGGTCCGTGTGACGGCCTCGCCAAGCGGACTGGAGCTCGGCGTGGTCAACCGGACCGGGGCGGGGACGGGCAGAGGTACCGGCCGGGGTGCCTTCCCGACATCCGGGCACGGCCTGCCCGGGCTGGCCGAGCGCGTGCGGCTGCTGCACGGCGAGATCGAGGCCGGCCCGGACGGGCCGCAGCATTGGCGGCTGGCGGTCCGGCTGCCGGTACGGTTGTCGGCATGATCGGCTCTGACGCGAGCGAAGCCGTCACGACCGGCCCCGACGCGAGCCCAGCCGTCACGACCGGCCCCGGCCCCGCCACCACCAGCCCTACCGGCACCCCCGTCACACTGCTGATCGCGGACGACGACGAGGTGACCCGCAGCGGTCTGCGCACGTTGCTCGCGGCACAGCCGGGAATCGCGGTGGTCGGGGAGGCCGCCGACGGCGTCGAGGCGGTCGAGCAGGCGCGGCGGCTGCGGCCGGACGTGGTTCTGATGGATGTGCGGATGCCGCGACGCAACGGCATCGAGGCCACCCGGCACCTCCTTGCCGAGTCGGCCGAACCGCCGAAGGTCGTGGTGATCACCACCTTCGAGAACGACGGCTACGTCACCGCCGCGCTCGGTGCGGGGGCCAGTGGGTTCGTGCTCAAACGGCTTCCGGTCCGGCAGATCGCGGAAGCGGTGCGGGTGGTGGCGGCGGGAGAGGCGATCCTCTTCCCGGCGGCACTGCGCCGGATGGTCGCCGCCCGCCCGCTGGGCTCCGCCGAGGCGTTGCCGAAGGCGGCGCTGACGGGGCGGGAGGAGGAGGTGCTGCGATTGATGGCCACCGGCCTGTCCAACCCGGAGATCGCGGAGTCGCTCACGGTGAGCCTGGAGACGGTGAAGACCCACGTCGGAAACGTGCTGACCAAGCTCGGCGCACAGAACCGGACCCACGCGGTGGTGATCGCGTACGAGTCCGCTCTGGTGGTGCCGGGGTTCGCCGGCTGACGCGCCTGAACGTGCGTCCGATGCGGCACTCGCCGGCTTCGAAGAAGATCCGTACCGGCCCCGGCCGATCGACGGCTCCTGCCGCCCGCCGGCCCGCTCATGGACGACGACGGGATCGGATCAACCGACTCCGCGAGATTCGACCCGAATGACGGGTCGCAGGGCCCCGGCACGAGCCCCCCGCCGACTGCCGGCCGTGGCCTTTTGAAGCCGCGCGCCGAGGCAGTTCACCCACGCGCAGCCGCTGCGAGCAGCGCTCCCGCGGATTCCGACGTCTCCGCGGGAGCCGGTGCCACCGAAGACGGGGCCCCGCGAGGACTTCGGCACGTGCGCCGGGTGGTCCCCCTCGCCTGCACCACTCGGCGCGCGTGACCGTGCCGGAGCTGGTCTGCTGGTTTTGGGGGGCGTCCGCCCATGACCCGGAGAGATTCCAGATGAGCGTCTACCGAACCGCGCAGGTCGCCACCGCCGGTGGTCCGTTCGAGATCGTCGAACGCGAGGTGCCGCAGCCCGGACCCGGCCACGTACGGGTGGCCGTGGAGGCCTGCGGAGTCTGTCACAGCGACGCCCTTTTCGTGGACGGCGGGCTCCCCGGGGTGCGGTTTCCGGTGGTCCCCGGGCATGAGATCGCCGGGCGGATCGAGGAACTCGGCGCGGGAGCGGAGGACGCCTGGCAGGTGGGCGACCGGGTGGCGGTGGGCTGGTTCGGCGGCAGCTGCGGCCACTGCACGCCCTGCAGGCAGGGCGACTTCGTCGTGTGCCGGTACCTGAAGGTGCCCGGGTGGGCGTACGACGGGGGCTATGCCGAAACGGTGGTCGCGCCGGTGGACGCCCTGGCCCGGATCCCCGACGCGCTGGCGGCGGCCGATGCGGCCCCCATGGCCTGCGCGGGGGTGACCACGTACGACGGGCTGCGGCGCAGCTCCGCCCGGCCGGGTGACCTGGTCGCCGTGCTGGGCATCGGCGGGCTCGGCCACCTGGGGGTGCAGTTCGCGGCCGCGATGGGCTTCGAGACCGTGGCCATCGCGCGCGGAGCCGCCAAGGCCGACTTCGCCAAGGAGCTCGGCGCGCACCACTACGTCGACAGCACGGCGGACACCTCCGTCGCGGACGCGCTGCAGGCCCTCGGCGGCGCCAAGGCGGTCCTGGCCACCGCGGCCAACTCCGAGGCGATCTCGGCGACCGTGGAGGGGCTCTCCCCGCGTGGTGAGCTGGTGGTGATCGGCGTGGACCCCGAACCGCTGGCGATCAGCCCGGCCCAGCTGATCATGAGCGGCAAGACCGTCCGGGGCCACGCGTCGGGTACCGCGCAGGACGTGCAGGACACCCTGGCGTTCAGTGCCCTGCACGGAATCCGCCCGATGACCGAGACCGTGCCGCTGGACGCGGTCGACGAGGCGTACCGGAAGATGATGTCCGGCGCCGCCCGCTTCCGGATGGTGCTCACCACCCGCTGACGCACCCGGCCCCGCCCCGGGGCGACGGTGCTTCACCGCCGTCGGTGCCTCTCCTCGACGGATGAGCCGCCTGCCTCACCGGCCGGGGCGGACTCCGTGCCGCGGAGCAGGGCGATGGAGAGCACGGCGGCACCGGCCATCGCGAGGGCGGCACCCGCCGCGGCCGTGTTCATGCTGTGGGTGAAGGCCCGGAACGCGGTGGGCAGGAGCGTGTCCCGGAGCTGGTGCGGAAGCTGCCGGGCCACCGCGACCGCGCCGGACAGCGTCTCCCGCGCGGCTTCGGGTACGGCGGGCGCGGCGCCGTGCATGTCCCGGCCGTAGACGGCGGCGCCCACCGACCCGAGCAGCGCCATCCCCAGGGCACCGCCGAGTTCCTGACCCGATTCGAGGACGGCGGCGGCGGAGCCCGCCCGCTCGGGCGGCGCTGCACCGAGGGCGAGTTCGTTGGCGAGCGTCATCGCGGCGACCAGCCCGCCCGCGTAGACGGCCGACCCGGCGAGTGTCGTCCACAGCGGCGTGTCCGTCCCGATCCGGGTGAGCGAGAGGAAGCCCGCGGCGGAGACGAGGAACCCGCCGCCCATGACGTACCCGCGGTCGAACCGCCGGGCGAGCGCCCCGCCCAGCGGGGCGGCCACCACGACGCCGAGGGAGGGCACGAGGCTCCACAGCGCCGCCTCGAAGGGGCTCTTGCCCAGGACGGACTGCACGTACTGGGAGAAGAACGCGGCGAATCCGACGGTCGCCCCCATGGCCAGCAGATTGACGAGGGCCGAGCCCCCGAAGGTGCGTCGGCGCAGGAGCGCGAGGTCGACCATCGGGTGGGCGAGGCGGGCCTGCCGGCGGAGGAAGACGAGGCCCAGGGCGAGGCCGACGGTGACGCCGAGGACCGGCAGGGGCCGGTACCCGTGCTTGGCCAGCTCCTTGATGCCATGGATCAGCGGCAGCAGCGAGGCGAGCGAGAGCACCGCGCCCAGGATGTCGAACCTGCCTCTGCTCGGTGCCTTGGACTCCGGCAGCAGCAGCGGTGCGAGGACGAGCAGCAGTGCCATCGCGGGCAGGTTGACGAGGAAGACGGCACCCCACCAGAAGTGTTCGAGGAGCGCGCCGCTGACGACCGGTCCGAAGGAGATACCGGTGGCCATCACGGTCGTCCACAGGGCGACCGCCCCGGAGCGCTGTCGCTGGTCGTGGAAGAGGTTGCGGACGAGGGCGAGGGTGGACGGCATCAGACAGGCGCCGCCCACGCCGAGGAGCGCCCGCGCGGCGATCAGCTGTCCCGGGGACTGGGCGTAGGCGGCGGCGACCGAGGCCGCGGCGAAGAGCACCGTGCCGGTGATCAGTACGGTCCGGCGGCCGATACGGTCCCCGAGTGCCCCCATGGTGATGAGCAGCCCGGCGAGGACGAAGCCGTACATGTCGAGGATCCACAGTTGCTGGGTGGAGCCGGGTTCGAGGTCCGCGCCGATGGCCGGCAGGGCGTAGAAGAGGATGGAGACATCCATCGACACGAAGAGCAGCGGCAGCATCAGCACGCCGAGCGCGATCCATTCACGGCGTCCGGCGCGCGGTGCCGCGGGCTCGGGCGCGTCGGGGTCCGGGGCGGACACGGGTGCTGTCGGGATGTCTGGTCCTGAGGTCATGCCGGGAGCACAGCAGCCTCGCCGCGTACACCGCAAACACCGCCGTAGTACACCTGCCGCTGTTCTCGTACCGGCCCTCGGATCACCGGAGTTGATGGGGTGTACGCCGGTTCTGGCGCACTAGTACAGTGCGCCCGTGCAGACCGAACCGCCCTATCTCAGGATCGCCGGTGAGCTCCGTCGCCGGATCGTCTCCGATGAATTCGCCCCGGGCGAGCGGGTGCCGTCCACCCGTGCGATCGTCCGGGAGTGGGGTGTCGCCATGGCGACCGCCACCAAGGCGCTGTCGGTGCTGCGCCACGAAGGACTCGTACGAGCGGTGCCGGGGGTCGGCACGGTCGTCGCCGAGCGCCCCGCTCCGGGGGGCGCCGGTGCGGGGGCCGGCCCCGCCCTGAGCCGTGAGCGCATCGTGCGCACCGCCATCGAACTGGCCGACGCCGAGGGGCTGCCCGCGGTGTCCATGCGCCGGGTCGCGACCACGCTGTCCACCTCCACCATGGCGCTGTACCGCCATGTGCCGGGCAAGACCGAGCTGGTCCGGCTGATGTCCGACGAGGTCTTCGCGGAACGACCGCTGGGCGCCGCGCCCCGTGACTGGCGGCCGGGGCTGGAACTCGCCGCCCGGTGGCTGCGCTCGGTGTACGGGCGCCATCCGTGGATGGCACAGGCCATGGCTTCCTTCACCCGGCCCACCGCGTCCCCGCACGCCATGCGGTACACGGAGTGGGTGCTGCGCGCCCTCACGGGCACCGGCCTCCCGTCGCACACCATGCTGCACATCCATCTCACGGTGTTCGCCCACGTCCAGGGACTGGCCATGGCCGCCGACATGGAGGCGCAGGCGCGACAGGACACCGGGCTGTCCGACACGGAATGGATGGAAAGAAATGAGCCACAGTTCGATGCCATCTCGGCCAGCGGCGAGTACCCGTTCCTCAACTCCCTGTTCGAACATGATGAGTTCGACCTCGACCTGGACTCACTCTTCGAATTCGGGCTGCGGCGGACCCTGGACGGCATCGCGGTGATGCTCGGCGAAACGTCCGCTTAACGAACATGACCTTTACGGCAACGAACGACTTCCGGCCAACTTGTTGACGCGGTCCTGACAGAACCGTCCTTCGGCTGACACTCTTCACCCCGTTCTGCGCACTTCTCGCTCTCCCCCGGACGGCACGCCCTGCCGCCGGTACCCCCCTCGCAGAAGGAGTCCGCGTGAGATCCACGCCCAGCCGTCGTGCCACCGCGACCGGCGCTCTGATAGCCGCAGCAGCCCTCCTCGCCGTCGGCGTCCAGACCGGTACGGCCACCGCCACCCCCGGCACCACCACCGCGGCGGCGACGACCGCCGGCGCCAAGCACGGTGCCCTGGCCAAGCAGCTCACCCCGTCCCAGCGTGCCGAGCTGATCCGTGAGGCCGACGCGACCAAGGCGGCCACGGCCAAGGAGCTCGGTCTCGGCTCGCAGGAGAAGCTCGTCGTCCGGGACGTCGTCCAGGACAACGACGGCACCACGCACACGCGTTACGAGCGCACCCTCGCCGGACTCCCGGTGCTCGGTGGCGACCTGGTCGTCGAGGAGTCCAAGGCCGGCACGACCGAGAGCGTCACCAAGGCGTCCAGCGTCAGCAGCAACACGCTGAAGGCCGTGGACACGAAGGCCGACGTCGCCCCCGCCGCGGCGGAGAAGCAGGCTCTCGGGCTCGCCAGGGCCGACGGCTCCAAGCGGACCGAGGCCGACCGGGCGCCCCGCAAGGTGGTCTGGCTGGCCCAGGGCAAGCCGCAGCTCGCCTACGAGACCGTCGTCGGCGGTCTCCAGGAGGACGGCACCCCCAACGAGCTGCACGTCATCACGGACGCGACCTCCGGCGCGAAGCTGTACGAGTGGCAGGGGGTCGAGAACGGCGTCGGCAACACCGAGTACAGCGGCCAGGTCACCCTCGGCACCGCGCCGTCGTACACGCTGACCGACACCGGCCGCGGCAACCACAAGACGTACAACCTGAACCACGGCACCTCCGGCACCGGGACGCTGTTCTCCAAGTCCACGGACGTCTGGGGCGACGGCACCCCGCAGAACGCCGAGACGGCCGCCGCGGACGCCCACTACGGCGCCGCGGAGACCTGGGACTACTACAAGAACGTCCACGGCCGCTCCGGCATCCGGGGCGACGGCGTCGGCGCGTACTCCCGCGTCCACTACGGCAACAACTACGTCAACGCCTTCTGGCAGGACAGCTGCTTCTGCATGACGTACGGCGACGGCAGCGGCAACGCGAACCCGCTGACCGCCCTCGACGTGGCCGCGCACGAGATGACGCACGGCGTCACCGCCGCCACCGCGGGCCTGGTGTACAGCGGTGAGTCCGGTGGCCTCAACGAGGCGACCAGCGACATCATGGCCACCGCGGTCGAGTTCTACGCCAACAACTCCACCGACAAGGGCGACTACCTCATCGGTGAGAAGATCGACATCAACGGCGACGGCAGCCCGCTGCGCTACATGGACAAGCCGAGCAAGGACGGCGCGTCCAAGGACGCCTGGTACTCGGGCATCGGCAACGTCGACGTCCACTACTCCTCGGGGCCGGCGAACCACTTCTTCTACCTGCTCTCCGAGGGCAGCGGCGCCAAGACCATCAACGGCGTCAACTACGACTCGCCGACCTCCGACGGTCTGCCGGTGACCGGCATCGGCCGTGACAAGGCCGCGCTGATCTGGTTCAAGGCGCTCACCACCAAGTTCACCTCCACCACGAACTACGCGGCGGCCCGCACCGGCACCCTCGCCGTGGCCGGTGAGCTGTACGGCACGACCAGCGCCGAGTACAAGGCGGTCGCCGACGCCTGGGCCGGCATCAACGTCGGTGCGCGCTCCGGCGGCGGCACCGACCCCGACCCGTCGGGCACCGTCTTCGAGAACAGCACCCCGGTCGCCATCCCGGACCGCGGCGCCGCCATCACCAGCTCGGTCAACGTCACCGGCCGGACGGGCAACGCGCCCAGCGCCCTCAAGGTCGGCGTGGACATCACCCACAGCTGGCGCGGTGACCTGGTCATCGACCTCGTCGCCCCGAACGGGACGACCTACCGGCTGAAGAACTCCTCGATCTCCGACTCGGCGGCCGACGTCAAGACCACCTACACGGTCAACGCCTCGGCTGTGGCGGCGAACGGCACCTGGAAGCTGAAGGTCCAGGACGTCTACTCGGGCGACACCGGCACCATCAACAGCTTCAAGCTGACCTTCTGAACCCGGAGCCGGGCCTGATCCGGCGACGACCGCCCGGGAGGAGCTCTCGCTCCTCCCGGGCGTTTCCCTGTGCGCGGCGGGCGCCGGTCGCTCGGGGGTGTTCGCGTGGGTCGGGGTCTCCCGGGCGTGTCCCTCGGGGTTCCCCCGCACAACGACCGGGAACCGCGGCACCGAGTCGGTACGTGGCGTGCGGCCCCGGTGCGTGCCGCGGTCGGTCGGCGGCCCCTGGGCAGAGGCCCTGGCCCCGGATCCGGCCGGCCCCGGCGACGTGGGAGACGGAGCACGTCGAGGCGCGGCGTTCGAGGAACGAAGGAGCCCGGCACCACGGGGGTGCCGGGCCCCGAAGCGGCCGCGTCAGCGCATCAGCAGGCCCGCGCCGTCCCCCATCGTCTCCGCGGGCAGCGCCACCAGGCCGAGTTCCGCACCGGTCGCCAGGAGCGGATGCGTGGGGAGCACCCGCACCGTGTAGCCGTACGGCCCGGTGCGGTCGAGGGCCAGCGGTCCCTCGTACAGCCAGCGTCCCTCCAGGTCCTGTCCTCCGGCGGGCTTCAGCGGAAACATCTGGGCGTCCGAGATCCCGTCGGCCGCGTCCACCCGGCCGGCCACCGCCTGCACCTCCACGTCGTCCGGCTCCAGTACCCCGAGGGCGATCCTGACCCGCACCACCAGCGCCGAGCCCAGCTCGGCCGAGCCGCCCACGGCGTCGGGCGCCACGGCCTCCACGTGGTCGACGGCGACCCGCGGCCACGCAGCGCGGACCCTGGCCTTCCAGTCGGCGAGCTGCCGCGCGGTGCCGGGATCCATCGCCCGCTGGGCGCGCGCGGCCGGCGCGTAGAGCCGCTCCACGTACTCGGACACCATGCGCCCCGCCAGGACCTTGGGCCCGAGGACGCCCACCGTGCGGCGGACCATCTCGATCCAGCGCTGGGGGAGCCCGTCACCACCCCGGTCGTAGAAGCGCGGAGCGACCCGGTCCTCGATCAACTCGTAGAGGGCGCCCGCCTCCAGGTCGTCACGGCGGTCCTCGTCCAGGGCCAGACCGTCGGCCGTGGGGATCGCCCATCCGAAGTCCGGCTCGAACCACTCGTCCCACCAGCCGTCCAGGACCGAGAGGTTGAGGCAGCCGTTGAGCGCGGCCTTCATGCCGCTCGTACCACAGGCCTCCAGAGGCCGCAGCGGGTTGTTGAGCCAGACGTCGCAGCCCGGGTAGAGCTTCTGCGCCATGGCCATCCCGTAGTCCGGCAGGAACACGATGCGATGGCGCACCCGGGGATCGTCGGAGAACCGCACCAGCTCCTGGACCAGCCGCTTTCCGCTGTCGTCGGCGGGGTGGGCCTTGCCGGCGACGACGATCTGGACCGGGCGGTCCGGGTGGAGCAGCAGTTCCCGCAGCCGGTCGCGGTCGCGCAGCATCAGCGTCAGCCGCTTGTACGAGGGCACCCGCCGGGCGAAGCCGATCGTCAGCACGTCCGGGTCCAGCACGCCGTCGATCCAGCCGAGTTCGGCCGGTTCCGCGCCCCGGGTGCGCCAGGAGGCGTGCAGCCGCTCGCGCACCTCGGCGACCAGTTGTCCGCGCAGGTGCCGCCGCAGGTCCCAGATCTCCCGGTCCGGGATCTCGGCGGCGGAGTCCCAGCGTCCAGGGGTGCCGCCGTACCGGTTGCGCAGCCGGAGGATCTCGGATGCGACCCAGGTGGGCGCGTGGACGCCGTTGGTCACCGAGGTGATCGGCACCTCCGCCGCGTCGAAGCCCGGCCACAGCCCGGCGAACATCTCCCGGCTGACCGAGCCGTGGAGGGTCGAGACCCCGTTGGCCCGCTGGGCGAGCCGCAGCCCCATCACCGCCATGTTGAAGAGCTCGGGTGCGCCGCCCGGGTAGGTCTCCATGCCCAGTTGCAGGATGCGTTCGACACCCACTCCCGGGAGCTCGCCGTCGTCCCCGAAGTGCCGGGCGACCAGCTCGCGGTCGAACCGGTCGATCCCGGCGGGCACGGGTGTGTGGGTGGTGAAGACCGTGCCGGCCCGCACCGACTCCACCGCGGAATCGAAGTCCAGTCCGGTGTCGGAGAGTTCACGGATGCGTTCGAGTCCGAGGAAACCGGCGTGCCCCTCGTTGGTGTGGAACACCTCCGGCGCGGGATGCCCCGTGAGGCGACAGTACGTCCGCACGGCCCGTACGCCGCCGATGCCGAGGAGCATCTCCTGGAGCAGCCGGTGCTCGCTGCCACCGCCGTACAGCCGGTCGGTCACCTCGCGTTCGCCCGGCGCGTTCTCCTCCACGCCGGAGTCGAGCATCAGCAGCGGTACGCGCCCCACCTGGGCCTGCCAGATGTGGGCGTGCAGCGAACGACCGCCGGGAAGCGTGAGCACCACCCGGCTGGGGGTGCCGTCGGCCTCGCGCATCAGGGTGAGCGGGAGCTCGTTCGGATCGAGTACGGGATAGTGCTCCTGCTGCCAGCCGTCGCGGGACAGGCTCTGGCGGAAGTAGCCGTGCCGGTAGAGCAGGCCGACCCCGATCAGGGGTACGCCCAGATCGCTGGCGGCCTTCAGATGGTCGCCGGCGAGGATGCCGAGGCCGCCGGAGTACTGGGGCAGCGCGGCGGTCACGCCGAACTCGGGTGAGAAGTAGGCGACGGCGGCCGGCAGCCCGGCCCCCCGGGCCAGCTGTTCCTGGTACCACCTGGGCCCGTCCAGGTAGTCCCGGAGGTCGGCGGAGACCTCGGTCAGCCGGTGCAGGAACTGCTGGTCCCGGGCCAGCTCGGCGAGTCGGCCGGCGGACACCGCACCGAGCAGCCGGACGGGGTCGCACTCCGCCGACCGCCGCGCCTGGGGGTCGACGGCCCGGAAGAGCTCACGGGTCTCGGTGTGCCAGGACCAGCGCAGATTGCGGGCGAGGTCGCTGAGCGGTTGAAGGGGATCGGGGAGAACGGGACGCACGGTGAATCGACGAATGGCCTTCACGCATTCCACCTTTACAGGGGACGTACGGATCCGACGGGACGCACCACGGGGTGCGTCTCTCCGTCACCCCCGACGTTAACGGCGGGCCGCGCTCCGCAGCCACGGCGCGCGAACGGCTCACGGCGTGTGCCGCCGGACGGGGCGCCCGCACGGCCTCCGCTCCGGGGCGATCTCCGCGCTGCCCGCCCCGCGCCGCACCCACCCCGCCTCATTCGCACCCGGGACCCCTCACGGCCGGTCAAACCACACGGGTCACACAGGTAATGGCCGATTCCCTTCCCTCGTTCGCTCTTGTGGCACTTCACACCAAGGGGAAAGCTGCCCAGTGGCGTCCGGAAGAGCACCGGTGAGCCCGCGCACGCGGGGCGGTCCTCGGCGCATTCAGGTCGTCGCGGATACGCCCGAGTAGTTGACGCACCACCGGATTGGCCCCCCGAGAACTGTGGGAAGGCTACTTCGGTACACACTTCGAGCACATCCCGGGAGCACGCGAATGCCGCCCGAATGCAGCATGAATGCGAGGCAGCTGCGGGACCGATGTCCATCCGGTTTACCTCCGCGAAACACATCCGCACCCCAGCCATTCGAGTGCCATTCGAGTGAATGCGGACAGGAGCGGCCATGCCCACACCCCATCAGCCGTCAACGGAACAGTTAGAAAGGACGGACCCCATCGTTCGCGGTGCGCGAATTCCGCGCTCCGCGGCCGTGTCGCGCCCCGTTCATCCCGAGCCCCAGTCCCCAGGTGATTCCATGATCGGTCGCATTCCCGTACTCGACGTCCGTCCCCTCGTCGACTGCGGCAGAAGGCCCGCCAAGGCCGTTGCCGGTGAGACCTTCCAGGTCACCGCGACCGTCTTCCGCGAGGGCCATGACGCCGTCGCCGCCAGTGTGGTGCTGCTGGATCCGGCCGGGCGGCCCGGCCCCTGGACGCCGATGCGCGAACTCGCGCCCGGCACCGACCGCTGGGGCGCCGATGTCACCCCGGACTCCGAGGGCCACTGGACGTATACGGTCGAGGCCTGGGGCGATCCGCTCGCCACCTGGCGGCAGCACGCCGAGATCAAGATCCCGGCGGGGAGCGACACCGGGCTCGTCCTGGCGGAGGGCGCCGCACTGTACGAACGGGCCGCCGAGGGCGTACCCAAACGGGACGGGCGCGAGGCGGTGCTGGCCGCCGCCGACGCGCTGCGCGACGAGTCCCGCCCGGCCGCCGCCCGGCTGGCCGCGGCGCTCGCCCCCGAGGCGCGGGCCGCCCTCACCCGTCACCCGCTGCGCGAACTGGTCACCGCGTCTCCCCCGCTCCCTCTGGTGGTCGAGCGCCGACGGGCCCTGTTCGGTTCCTGGTACGAGCTGTTCCCCCGTTCGGAGGGGGCCAGGGTCGAACCGGCCGGGCGGGCCGGGTCGACCGGGAAGGGCAGGGCGGGAAGGACGGCGGCCCGGCCGGCGAGGATCGTCAGCGGCACCTTCCGTACGGCTGCCGAGCGGCTGCCCGCGGTCGCCGCCATGGGGTTCGACGTCGTCTATCTGCCGCCCGTCCATCCCATCGGAACCACCCATCGCAAGGGCCCCAACAACTCGCTCTCCCCCGCTCCCCAGGACGTGGGAGTGCCCTGGGCGATCGGTTCGGCCGAGGGCGGCCACGACGCCGTCCATCCCGAGCTCGGCACCCTCGACGACTTCGATCATCTCGTCGGCACCGCCCGCACCCTGCGCATGGAGATCGCGTTGGATTTCGCGCTCCAGTGTTCTCCCGACCATCCCTGGGTGGAGAAACATCCCGAGTGGTTCCACCATCGCGCGGACGGCACGATCGCCTACGCCGAGAATCCGCCGAAGAAATACCAGGACATCTTTCCGATCGCCTTCGACAAGGATCTGGACGGACTGGTCGAGGAGAGCGTCCGCATTCTGCGGTTCTGGATGGATCACGGGGTGCGCATCTTCCGCGTGGACAATCCGCACACCAAACCGGTGGTCTTCTGGGAGAAGGTGATCGCTGAAATCAACCGGACCGACCCGGATGTGATCTTCCTGGCCGAGGCATTCACTCGGCCCGCGATGATGCATGCGCTCGCCGCCATCGGCTTCCAGCAGTCGTACACGTATTTCACCTGGCGCAACAGCAAACAGGAGATCACCGATTACGTCACGGAACTGTCGGGCGTGACCGCCTCCTACATGCGACCCAACTTCTTCGTGAACACCCCGGACATCCTGTCCGGATATCTCCAGGACGGGGGCCGACCGGCCTTCGAGGCCCGAGCCGTTCTCGCCGCGACTCTCTCCCCGGCCTGGGGTGTGTACGCGGGCTACGAACTGTGCGAGAACACTCCGGTCCGTCCCGGCAGTGAGGAGTACCTCGACTCGGAGAAGTACGAGATCCGGGTCAGGGACTGGGAGTCGGCGGAGCGCGAGGGCCGCTCGCTGGCCCCGCTCATCACCCGGCTCAACCGCATCAGGCGCCGTCACCCGGCGCTGCAGCAACTGCGCGATGTGCACTTCCACTCCGTCGACAACGACGCGCTGATCGCGTACAGCAAGCGTGCGGGTTCGAACACCGTTCTGGTGGTCGTCAACCTCGACCCGCACCACACCCAGGAGGCCACGGTCTCGTTGGACATGCCGCGACTCGGCCTCGACCGGCACGAGAGCGTGCCGGTGCGCGACGAGCTCACCGGCGATACCTATCACTGGGGCAGGACCTTCTATGTGCGCCTGGAGCCGGGCGTGACGCCCGCACACATCGTCGTCCTGCGACCGTCCCCGCCGACCGGAGGGTCACCCACACCATGATCGTCAATGAGCCCGTCCACGACACGTTCGAGGACACCCCGGCCAAGGACCGCGATCCCGACTGGTTCAAGCGCGCCGTGTTCTACGAGGTCCTCGTCCGGTCCTTCCAGGACTCCAACGGTGACGGCATCGGCGACCTCAAGGGCATCACCGCCAAGCTGGACTATCTGCAGTGGCTCGGTGTCGACTGCCTCTGGCTGCCGCCGTTCTTCAAGTCGCCGCTGCGCGACGGCGGCTACGACGTCTCCGACTACACCGCCGTACTGCCGGAGTTCGGCGATCTGGCCGACTTCGTGGAGTTCGTCGACGCCGCGCACCAGCGCGGCATGCGCGTGATCATCGACTTCGTCATGAACCACACGAGCGATCAGCACGACTGGTTCCAGCAGTCCCGCTCCGACCCGGAGGGGCCGTACGGCGACTACTACGTCTGGGCCGACGACGACAAGCAGTTCCCGGACGCCCGGATCATCTTCGTCGACACGGAGACGTCCAACTGGACCTTCGACCCGGTCCGCAAGCAGTACTACTGGCACCGGTTCTTCTCCCACCAGCCCGACCTCAACTACGAGAACCCGGCGGTGCAGGAGGAGATCATCTCCGCCCTGCGCTTCTGGCTGGACCTCGGCATCGACGGATTCCGCGTGGACGCCGTGCCGTACCTGTACCAGCGAGAAGGCACCAACTGCGAGAACCTCCCGGAGACGCACGACTTCCTCAAGCGGGTCCGCAAGGAGATCGACGCGCACTACCCGGACACCGTGCTGCTCGCCGAGGCCAACCAGTGGCCGGAGGACGTCGTCGACTACTTCGGCGAGTTCCAGGCCGGCGGCGACGAGTGCCACATGGCGTTCCACTTCCCCGTGATGCCCCGGATCTTCATGGCCGTCAGGCGCGAGAGCCGCTACCCGGTCTCCGAAATCCTGGCGAAGACCCCGGCGATCCCGAAGAACTGCCAGTGGGGCATCTTCCTGCGCAACCACGACGAGCTCACCCTCGAAATGGTCACGGACGAAGAGCGCGACTACATGTACGCGGAGTACGCCAAGGATCCGCGGATGCGGGCCAACATCGGTATCCGGCGGCGGCTGGCACCGCTGCTCGACAACGACCGCAACCAGATCGAGCTGTTCACGGCACTGCTGCTGTCCCTGCCCGGTTCCCCGATCCTCTACTACGGGGACGAGATCGGGATGGGCGACAACATCTGGCTGGGCGACCGGGACGCCGTGCGCACTCCGATGCAGTGGACGCCCGACCGGAACGCCGGTTTCTCCTCCAGTGATCCCGGGCGGCTCTACCTGCCCACCATCATGGATCCGGTCTACGGCTACCAAGTCACCAATGTCGAGGCGTCGATGGCCTCGCCGTCGTCGCTGCTGCACTGGACGCGGCGGATGATCGAGATCCGCAAGCAGAACCCCGCCTTCGGACTCGGCTCGTTCAACGAACTGCCCTCGTCGAACCCGGCCGTGCTCGCCTTCACCCGGGAACACGGGGACGATCTCGTGCTGTGCGTGCACAGCTTCTCGCGGTTCGCGCAGCCGACGGAGCTCGATCTGCGGTCGTACGACGGGCGTCATCCGGTGGAGCTGATCGGCGGGGTAAGGTTCCCGGCCATCGGCCAGTGGCCCTACCTGCTGACTCTCGCGGGACACGGTTTCTACTGGTTCCGGCTGCGCAAGGACGCGCCGCCGAGCTGACCCGGTGCCACCGCGCACCACCCACCGCGGGGCGGTTTCCACCGCCCCGCACGGGGCACCCTCTCCCCCATATCGAGCGCCTCCGGTCCCCTCCGGGTCCCCTCAGGCGTTTCGAACCCTTCGAGTCGAGTCCGTACGGACCATCCTGACCCGACACGTCCCGCACAGCCGGACAGCTATTGCCGCAATCCGGGACACTCTTCGCATCCTGTGGTGTGCCCGGGGAAAGGACGCGATGCCATGTCGGAGGCTGCCTCCACTCGGGTCGCCCTGGCTGCCGCCAGCACAGCCCTGCTCCCCTCTCTCGCTCCCCTGCTGCACGAATGGCTGCCCAGACAGCGGTGGTTCGCGGGCAAGGGAGAACCGATCACCGCGTTCTCGCTGGTGTCGGCGACCGAAATACTGCCGGTGGACACCGATTCCGCGGGCGCCCGGTCCGGGGCCGGGCTGTTGCATCTGCTGGTCCGGGCCCACCAGCCGTCCATGCCCGCCCAGTCGCCGGACGACTGCTACCAACTGCTGCTCGGCGTAAGGGCGGCGCTGCCGCCCCGGCTGGCGCCCGCGCTCATCGGCCATGTGACGAACGGACCGCTCGCGGGCCGGACCGTCTACGAGGGCCTGCACGACGCGCGTCTCGCCGCCCTCCTGCTGGAGCGCTTCCGTACCCGGGGCGCCCTCGGCGTCCTGCGCTTCGACCGGGGCGGCGCCCCCATCGCCGCGAAGCTGCCCCCGCGCCTGCTCGAAACCGAGCAGTCCAACACCTCGCTCGTCTACGGCGACGCCTACATCCTCAAGATCTTCCGCCGGATCTTCCCGGGCACCAATCCGGATCTGGAACTGCCGCTCGCGCTCGCCCGCGAGGGCTGCGGACGGGTGCCCGCCCCCGTCGCCTGGTTCGAGGCCACCGCTCCTCAGCCGCTCACTCTCGGTGTCCTGCAGCCGTTCCTGCGCGGCGCGGAGGACGGCTGGCAGCTCGCTCTGCGCGCCCTCGCCGCGGGCCGCGACTTCACCGGCGAGGCCCACGCGCTGGGCCGGGCCACCGCCGAGGTGCACACCGCGCTCGCCGCCGCCCTGCCGACGTCCGCCCTGCGCCGCGCCCAGACCGAGCATCTCGCCGCCGCGATGGTGCGCAGGCTGGAGGCCGCCGCGCAGGCGGTACCGGCACTCGTGCCGTACGTCCCCGGACTGCGCACCGCCTTCAACGCGGTGACCGCGCTGGGACACCGGGGCCACGGCTGGGCGGCCCAGCGGGTCCACGGCGATCTCCACCTCGGCCAGACCCTGCGCGCGGCCGACGGCTTCTGGTCGCTGATCGACTTCGAGGGCGAACCGGCCCGACCGCTGTCCGAGCGCCGTCGGCCGCAGCCCCCGGTGCGCGACATCGCCGGCATGCTCCGCTCCTTCGACTACGCGGCCCGCTCGCACCGCCCGTGGAACGCCGAGTGGGCGGCGCGCTGCCGGACCGCCTACTGCGAGGGGTACGCCAAGGCCGCGGGTGCCGACCCGCGCAGCGAACCGGAACTGTTGCGCGCCCACGAGACCGACAAGGCGGTCTACGAGGTGCTGTACGAGGCACGGCACCGGCCCGACTGGCTTCCGGTCCCGATGGCGGCGATCCACCGCCTGGCCGCCGTCGCCGACTGACGGCCCGGGTGCCCGCCCGCGATCCCGCCGCCCTCCCGCTCCACCGCCCGGCCCCGCGCCCACGCCGCCCCGTTCCGCCCCGACAACACCTCCGAGGAGGCTGTCCCCTTGACCGCCCGCAAGCCGTCCCGCAAGACGCCCGACCCCACCGAGCCCGAGGTCCGCCAGGTCCGGCCGCCGACTGCGGCGAGGACGGCGTCCCCGGCCGCCTCCGACGTATCCGCCACCGACGCCCCCGCCGTCCCCGACGCCCCTGCCGGGCGGCAGAAGCCGGCGGCCGAGCGGGCCACCGGTGCCGCGGCGTCGCGCCCCCGGGGAGCCGACGGCGGCCAGGGCGTGCGCCGGGCACGCCCCCTCGGCACCGACGACCGGGGCAGGCTGCTCTCCGGAGCGCACCACGCCCCGCACGACCTGCTCGGCGCCCATCCGGTGCGCGGCGGTGTGACCTTCCGGGTGCTGCTCCCGTACGCGCGATCCGTGACCGTCCTGGCCAAGGGGTTGCGCGCGCGGCTGCACGACGACGGCGACGGCCTCTTCTCGGGCCTGCTGCCGATGACCTCCGTTCCCGAGTACCGGCTCCTGGTCGTCTACGAGGACGACGAGACCGAGGTGCAGGACCCGTACCGCTTCCTGCCCGCCCTCGGCGACCTCGATCTGCATCTGATCGGCGAGGGACGGCACGAGGAGCTGTGGACGGCCCTCGGTGCGCAGCCCATGGAACATCAGGGCGCCGTCGGCACCCGGTTCACCGTCTGGGCCCCCAACGCCCGCGGTGTGCGGGTCATCGGGGACTTCAACCACTGGGACGGCACCGGCTTCCCGATGCGTTCGCTCGGCTCCTCGGGGGTGTGGGAGCTGTTCCTGCCCGGGATCGGGGAGGGCACGGTCTACAAGTTCGAGATCTGCCGCCCGGACGGTTCGCGTACACAGCGCGCCGACCCGATGGCCCGCCGCACCGAGGTGCCGCCCGCCACCGCCTCGATCGTGACGGCCTCGCACCACGAGTGGCGGGACGAGGAGTGGATGGCGCACCGCGGGGACGTACCGGTGCACGAGGCGCCTTTCTCCGTGTACGAGGTGCATCTGCCCTCCTGGCGACCAGGTCTGACGTATCGCCAACTGGCCGAGCAACTCCCCGCCTACGCAAAGGACCTGGGGTTCACGCATGTGGAGCTGATGCCGGTCTCCGAGCATCCCTTCGGCGGCTCCTGGGGCTATCAGGTCACCGGTTTCTACGCACCGACCTCGCGCATGGGCACACCGGACGACTTCCGCTTCCTCGTCGACGCGCTGCACCGGGCCGGAATCGGCGTCATCGTCGACTGGGTGCCCGCGCACTTCCCGCGCGACGACTGGGCGCTCGCGGAGTTCGACGGCCGCCCGCTGTACGAGCACTCCGACCCCTCGCGGGCGGCCCACCCGGACTGGGGCACGCTGGAGTTCGACTACGGACGCACGGAAGTGCGCAACTTCCTGGTGGCCAACGCCACTTACTGGTGCGAGGAGTTCCACGTCGACGGCCTGCGGGTCGACGCCGTCGCCTCGATGCTCTATCTCGACTACTCGCGCGACAGCGGGCAGTGGTCGCCGAACGAGCGTGGGGGCCGGGAGAACCTGGACGCCGTCGCCTTCCTCCAGGAGATGAACGCCACCGTCTACCGGCGCAATCCGGGCGTCGTCACGATCGCCGAGGAGTCCACCGCCTGGAACGGCGTCACCCGCGCCACCCACGTCGTCGGCCCCGACGGGTTCGGCGGGCTCGGCTTCGGGCTGAAGTGGAACATGGGCTGGATGCACGACTCCCTGCAGTACGTGTCGAAGGAGCCGGTGCACCGCAAGTACCACCACGACGAGATGACCTTCTCGATGGTGTACGCGTACAGCGAGAACTACGTGCTGCCCATCTCGCACGACGAGGTGGTGCACGGGAAGCAGGCCCTGGTCGGCAAGATGCCGGGCGACTGGTGGCAGCGGCGCGCCAACCACCGGGCATACCTCGGCTTCATGTGGGCCCACCCCGGCAAGCAACTCCTCTTCATGGGACAGGAGTTCGCCCAGGGAGGGGAGTGGTCGGAGGGGCACGGTCCGGACTGGTGGCTGCTCGATCCCTCGTACGGGGCGGAGGCCGACCACCGGGGCGTGCGCACCCTGGTCGGAGACCTGAACGCGGTGTACGGCGCGACCCCGGCGCTCTGGCAGCGCGACACCGACCCGGGGGGCTTCGACTGGGTGGACGGCGGTGCGGCGGAGGACAACACCTTTGCCTTCCTGCGCTACGACAAGCACGGTTCGCCGCTGCTCGCCGTCAGCAATTTCTCCCCCGTGGTGCGGCACGACTACCGCATCGGCGTCCCGGACGTCCTCGGTGACCAGGTCGCGTGGGCGGAGGTCCTCAACACGGACGCCGCGCGGTACGGCGGCAGCGACGTGTGCCATCCCGCACCGCTGAAGCCCGAACCGGTCACCTGGCACGGTCGCCCCGGCAGCATTCTGCTGACGTTGCCACCGCTGGCGACGGTCTGGTTCAAGCCGGTGTGAACCGAAGGGTGAGGGGCCCGTGACCGCCCTTCGGTCGCGGGCCCCCGCCGGGCCGGCCCGCTCACCCCCGGAGCGCCTCGACCGTGCTCGCCCAGGAGTCGGCCCCGTGCCCCCTGGCGATGGCACGGTCGGAGACGGCCTTGATCGCCTCCAGCTGGGACGTGTCCAGGCCCCGGCCGGCGGCCGCGTGCAGCACGTGATCGACCCCGGCGGTCATCATGGCGAGGTTGGCTCCGGCCCCGTCGTACCGCTTCGCGTCGATGTCGGCCGCCGTCCCGGCCACGATGGGCGGCAGGATGTCCACGATGGTCCGCAGATACGGCGCGATGGCCGCGGCGGAGATGTTCTCCGCCCCGGCCAGGGCGAAGGCGTGGACCAGCCCCGCCATGCTCCCGTAGAAGAAGTCCAGCATCGCCATGTCGTGGGCCGCGGCGAGTGCGTGCTCGGACCCCAGGAACGGGGCATTGGCGCCGAGCGCCTTGAGCACGGCCTCGTGCCGGTCGTACGCGGACCGCGAACCCGAGTAGAAGATCAGCGCATCCGGCCCGCCGACCACCTCGATCGGCACCATGATCGCGCCCGCCAGGTAGTCGAGCGAATGTGCCTGCGCCCAGGCCGCGGAGGCACGGACCCGGTCCGGGGTGTCGGAGGTGAGATCGAGCAGGACGCGCCCGGCGAGAGCGTCCGCCAGCGGGCCGAGCACCCGCTGCGAGGCCTCGTGGTCGACGACACAGACGACCACCAATTCACTTGCACGCACGGCCTCTTCGGCCGATGCGGCGCGGACCGCACCCCGGGTGACGAGCTCATCGCCCTTGCCCGGGGAACGATTCCAGACGGTGATGCGGTGCCCGTCGTCCAGGAGGGCGCCGGCGAGGGCCCGGCCCATGGAGCCGAGGCCGATGACGGTGACACTGACGGGTGCGGACGAGGTGTTCGTATGCGTAGTCATACGCGCCATGATCATCGCGGCGGATGCACCCGCCAAGAACCCACTTGTTTCTCAGATACCCACCAGAAGGAAAGCATCCAGGCCAGGCCGACCGAGGCTCGGGAATCGAGGCCTGTGTGCGGTGATGAGGGCACAGTCCACGGCCCATGGCCCTGGTCGCGGGTCCATGCGCGTTCGCCGAGGTCCGGTGGTCGGCTCACGTGCGTGTGGTGGGACGGATCGCGCCCCGAGTGCGAGAGGGCCCAGCTCCGCGGGGCGTCCCGGTCCTCCGCCGCAGCGGAGGAGTCTGCGCACACGACGCACGGCATGGCGCACGTCTGCGGTTCGGCGTCCGGTTCCCGGTTCGGTGCGAGGGTCCACCGGAGCCCCTGACACGCGCCCGGGCCCGGGCATCGGCCTACGATGCCCAGCACGCGGAGAACCCTCGACCAAGGATCACGACCATGACACTTCTGCGCGCGAGCAGCAGCGGCGACACCGAATCGGTGCGGAAGCTCGTTCAGACCCGGTGCGACGTGGACGTGCGTGCCCGGGGAACGGGGAGAACGCCCCTTCTCGAGGCGGTCATCGGCGGTCACCTCGATACGGCCGCTGTCCTCCTGGCAGCGTCTGCCGATGTCGAGGCACGTGACACCGCCGTCGGATTCACGCCGTTGGGCTGGGCCGCGGCACAAGGGGACACGCACCTCGTGCGGGTGCTCCTCGATCACGGCGCCGCTGTCGACAGCGCCAATGGTGACTTCGATCGCACCCCGCTCATGCTCGCGTCCCAACAGGGCCACGCGGACGCGGTGCGCATCCTGCTCGAGCACACCGCGGGTGTCGCCGTCACGGACGGCTCCGGCCGGAATGCGCTCTCCCTGAACCGTGAATCGGCCGGCAACGACGGGGCAGCCCACGTTCATCGGCTGCTCGTCGAAGCCGGCGCCGTTCTCCCGCCACCCGTCGCCGAGCCGCCCGCTCTCTCCTGGCCTTCGGTGGCCCCCGCCCGGGTGGACTACGCCGACCCTGTCGCAGTCGTACGCGGCTATATCCTCCGGATGGCGAAGTGGGAACAGGACGCCCTCGCCGATCGGGCCCGGGACCTCGACGCGCTGTGTGCGGAGCGAGACGTACTCGCGTCGGCCTATCTCAGCGTCCGCCCGCGCACCTACCGCCCGCACAGCATCGGGACACCGACCGAAGTGGACGAACGCGAGACACTCCATTCGGTCCACCGTCCCAAGCCCAACAGATGCGAACTCCTCGTTCGTGATCCACTCGACCACCCGTTTCGTTCCGAACGGCTCTACACCGCAGTCAAGAAACACGGCGAATGGCGCCTCGACACGCTGAAGACCCGCAGGCTGGGCACCGCCGACTGGAGCCGGGCGCTGCTCTGATCCCCGGTCGAGGCCCGCCGCTCCCGACAGGGCCCGAGCGGAAGGGTTCGGACGTACGCCCCGTCCCCGCCTCACACCCCCGCGAACACGTCCTCCAGCTCCTGGAGCAGCTTGCGCTTGGGCCGGGCTCCCACCATCGACTTCACTGGTTCGCCGAAGCGGAACACCATCAGGGTCGGCGTCGCCAGCACCGCGTACCGGCTCGCGATCCCGGGGCTGGTGTCGACGTCGATCTGGACGATCTTGATACGCCCGGCCTCCTCGGCGGCGACTGCGCCGAGGACGGGGGCGAGTTGACGGCACGGGCCGCACCAGTCGGCGGTGAATTGGACCAGGACGGGGAGGTCGGCCCCGAGCACCTCTTCGTCGAAGGTGGTGTCGGTGACCTCGGCCACACCCTCTGCCGCATGAATCATCTGTCATCCTCCCAGTTCACAACGTGGTTCCGGACCGCCCGGAAGTTCTGCCGCGGCCTCCAGCTCGGCTCTCGCGAGCTGTGCGCCCACCTGGGCGCGTACCGTGCGGAGCTGCTCGATGAGCGAGTCGAGCTCGCCGAGCTTGCGCCGGTAGACGGCGAGCGAAGCGGGGCAGGCGTCACCGGCCGGGTGGCCGGCGCGCAGGCACTCGACGAACGGCCGGGTCTCCTCCAGTTCGAACCCGAAGTCCTGCAGGGTCCGGATCTGCTGGACGAGGCGCAGGTCGTCCTCGTCGTACGCGCGGTACCCGTTGTCGGCCCGTCGCGCGGGCAGCAGTCCACGTGACTCGTAGTACCGCAGGGTCCGCGTCGTCGTCCCGGCCCGTTCGGCCAGCTCCCCGATTCGCATGTCTTCGACCGTAGACCTTGACGCGGACGTCAAGGCAAGGAGGAATCACCGCGGAAGACGACACAGGGCCGTCGCGGAGGATTCCGCGATGGCCCTGTGTCCGTGTGGCGTGGCCGGGGACGGCCCTGTTCCGAACGAAGGACCCTAGGGCTGTCCCGCAATCACTGCGCGCCCGCCGGGGATTACGGGACAGCCCTTAGCCCTTCGCCGCAGCCGGCTCCCGGTCGCCGTCGCGCGGCTCCGGAACGCCGTCCGTGCCGTCGCCGTGCCCGGCGTCCTGGTTGAGCATCTCGTCGTTCCACGGGAGCGCGCCGGAGAGGACCTGGTCCACCCGCTCCTTGTCGATCTCCTTGGTCCAGGTGCCGACCAGGACGGTGGCCACCGCGTTGCCCGCGAAGTTCGTCATGGCGCGGGCCTCGCTCATGAAGCGGTCGATGCCGACGATCAGCCCGACGCCGTCGACCAGTCCGGGGCGGTGCGACTGGAGGCCGCCCGCGAGGGTGGCCAGGCCCGCGCCGGTGACTCCGGCCGCACCCTTCGAGGCGACGATCATGAAGAGCAGCAGCGAGACCTGCTCACCGCCGCTCAGCGGGTCGCCCATCGCGTTGGCGATGAAGAGCGAGGACATCGTCAGGTAGATCGCGGTGCCGTCGAGGTTGAAGGAGTAGCCGGTCGGCACGGTGATGCCGACGACGGGCCTGCTGACACCCAGGTGCTCCATCTTCGCGATGAGCCGCGGCAGGGCGGACTCCGACGACGAGGTGGAGAGGATCAGCAGGAATTCGCGGCCCAGATACTTCAGCAGGGACAGCAGGTTGATCCCGGCAACCAGTCGCAGGATGGCACCGAGCACCACGAAGACGAAGATCGCGCAGGTGACGTAGAAGCCGACCATGATGATCGCGAGCGACTTCAGCGCGTCGACCCCGGTCTCGCCGACCACCGCCGCCATCGCGCCGAACGCGCCGACCGGGGCCGCCCACATGATCATGGCGAGGATCCGGAACACCAGGCGCTGGATGTGGCCGATGCCGCGCAGGACCGGCTCGCCCGCCGACCCCATGGCCTGCAGTGCGAAGCCCGCGAGGAGGGCGATGAGCAGGGTCTGCAGCACCTCGCCCCCGGTGAAGGCGGAGACCATCGTCGTCGGGATGATGCCGAGCAGGAAGTCGACGGTGGACTCGCTCGCGCCCGCGGCCTGCTTCTCACCGGCGGCACGCACCGCTTCGGTGAGGTGGAGGCCCTGGCCGGGCTCCAGGAGGTTGCCGACGAGCAGACCGATGGCGAGTGCGACGGTCGACATCACCAGGAAGTAACCCAGGGCGAGGCCGCCGACCGCGCCGACCTTGGCGGCCTTGCGCACCGAACCGACGCCCAGCACGATCGTGCAGAAGATGATGGGCGAGATCATCATCTTGATCAGGTTCACGAAGCCGGTGCCGATCGGCTTGAGTTCGACCGCGACGCCCGGGGCCGCGAAGCCCACGAGGATGCCGAGGCCCACAGCCGCGATCACGGCGAGATACAGATAATGCGTACGGTCCCGCTTGGCGGCTGCCACTCCCACGGGGTTCTCCTCGGCTCGTCAGGGTCGCTCCCCCGTCCCTGGGGGGCTTGGCGACTATCCCGCTCCGCTGTGACGCCGGTCACTGTTACGTGCATTTCGTTCATATGTTTTCGGCCAGGCACACTGTGGCCATGCGCTTCCCCCGTCCCCGTACCCGCCCGCGCAGCCTGGCCGGTCAGCTCTTCGCCATGCAGGTGGTGCTGCTCACCGCCGTGGTGGTCGGGTGTGCGTTCTTCACCTATGTCTCCGGCCGTGAGCAGGCGAAGCAGACCGCGACCCGGCAGGTCAGGGCCGCCGCGCTGGCGATCGCCGACTCGCCGTCCGTACGGGAGGCCATCCGCACCCCGGACCCGTCCGCCGTGCTGCAGCCGTACGCGGAGAAGGTGCGCGCGGACACCGGGATCGCCTTCGTCACGATCATGTCCCCGGACCGGGTCCGCTGGACGCATCCGGACACCGACCGGATCGGCGAGAGGTTCCTCGGGCACACCGCGCAGGCGCTGCGCGGCGAGACGTTCTCGGAGACGTACACCGGCACGCTCGGCCCCTCGATCCGGGTCGTCACCCCGATCCGGGACGGCGGCCGCATCGTCGGTCTGGTCAGCGCGGGCATCACGGTCGACCGGGTCTCCTCGCAGGTGCGGGCGCAGCTCGGGGCGCTGGGGATGGCGGCGGGCGGGGCGCTGGCACTCGGCGGCCTCGGTACGTATGTGATCAACGCCCGGCTCCGGCGGCACACGCACGGCATGAACGCGGCCGAGCTGAGCCGGATGCACGACTACCACCAGGCCACGCTGCACGCGGTGCGCGAGGGGTTGCTGATGCTCGACGGAGGGCGCCGGATCGCGTTGATCAACGACGCGGGCCGGGAACTGCTCGGACTCGAACCGGAGGCCGTCGGGCGCAGGATCACCGAGCTGGATCTGCCGGCCCGGCTGACCGGTGCGCTGCTCGCCTCCGAGAAGCGCGTCGACGAGCTGCATCTGACGGCGGACCGGGTCATCGTGGTCAACACCCGCCCGGTGGTGGGCGGGGAGCAGCGCGGCACGGTGGTGACACTGCGCGATCACACGGAACTCCAGGCGCTGTCCGGAGAGTTGGACTCCGAGCGGGGGTTCACCCAGGCGCTGCGCTCGCAGGCGCACGAGGCGGCGAACCGGCTGCACACCGTCGTCTCGCTGATCGAACTGGGGCGGGCCGAGGAGGCGGTGGGTTTCGCCACCGCGGAACTGGAGCTGGCCCAGGCCCTCACCGACCGGGTGGTGGACGCGGTCGCCGAGCCGGTGCTGGCGGCACTGCTGCTCGGCAAGGCGGCGCAGGCGAACGAGCGGGGGGTGGAACTGGTGCTGGCGGACGACAGTCTGATCGACGACGGCGCCCTGCCCGCGACGCTGCCGCACCGGGATCTGGTGACGGTCCTCGGCAATCTGATCGACAACGCGGTGGACGCGGCGTCGGAGGCGGTGGCCGGTGCGCCCGGTCCGGAATCCGTGCCCGCCCCGCGGACGGCCGGGCCGGGCCGGGCCGCCCGTGCGCGGGTCACCGTCACCGCCCTCGCGGGCGAGGGCGAGTTGCTGCTGCGGGTCGCCGACTCCGGGGCCGGGATCGATCCGGACGACGCCGCCGAGGTGTTCGACCGGGGCTGGTCGACACATGGCGCGGGCCGGGGCATCGGCCTGGCCCTCGTCCGGCAGGCGGTGCACCGCAACGGCGGAACGGTGGCGCTGGACCGCGGCCCGGACGGCGGTGCGGAGTTCACGGTGCGATTGCCGCTGGCCGTCGGCGACCGCACGACGCACACCACGAAGGAGGCCACCGCATGATCCAGGTGCTGGTCGTCGAGGACGATCCGGTCGCGGCGGACGCCCATCGGCTGTACGTGGGCCGGGTCCCCGGATTCACCGTGGCCGCGGTCGCGCACTCGCGGGCCGAGGCGGTGCGGGCGCTGGACCGCGTGCCGGTCGATCTGCTGCTGCTGGATCTGTATCTGCCCGACGGGCACGGTCTGCAGTTGCTGCGCTCCCTGCGCGCGGCCGGGCACGGTGCCGACGTCATCGCGGTGACGTCGGCACGCGATCTCGCGGTGGTCCGGGAAGGGGTGTCGCTCGGTGTCGTCCAGTACGTGCTGAAGCCGTTCACCTTCGCGACCCTGCGCGACCGGCTGGTCCGCTACGCCGAGTTCCGCGCGGCGGCCGGTGAGGCGAGCGGCCAGGACGAGGTGGACCGGGCGCTCGGCGCACTGCGCGCTCCGCAGCCGTCCCGGCTGCCGAAAGGGCTGAGCAGCCCGACGCTGGAGGCCGTCACCCGCGTCCTGCGGGCCGCGCCGGACGGCGTGACCTCGGGTGCGGCCGGGGCGGAGCTGGGCATCTCGCGGATCACCGCGCGCCGTTATCTGGAGCACCTGGTGACGGTGGGGCGCGCGGTGCGCAGTCCGCAGTACGGCCAGATCGGGCGTCCGGAGCTGTACTACCGGTGGGTGGCCCAGGTGCGCTGAGCCCGTGCGGCGCCAGGCATCTGTCCGGTGACGAGCGCGAGGACCGTCGGCGTGAGAGGCCCCGGGCCGTGTCCTCGTACTGCCGCCCACGGTGCGACACCCGTCCGAGGACACGTCCTAGGATGTTCCTACGAGCCGTGATATCGGCGGAACACACCGTAGTCAGGCCACCTGTTGACTCCTACGGTGGGGCCGTGCACCCCTCCCCGCCCTTCAACGCTCCCGCCGCGCGCCGACTCCGCGAGGCCCTGGGGATGCTTCCCGGCCATGTCGCCTACGGCCTCGGGGCCCAGTACGGACTCCGGGTCGGCACGGAGACGGTGGTCGCCTGGGAGCGCGGACTCACCGTCCCGAGCGAGTACGAACTCACGGCACTGGCAGGCGTGCTGTGGTGCTCGCCGGGCGAGCTGCTCACCGCCGCGCGCACCCTGCGGGAGCACCGGGTGGCGCGGGAGCTGGCCGCGGAGGAACTGGCGCGTCTGCTGGGGCTGAGTCCCTCCGCCTATCTGCGGATGGAGGAGTCGGGCCGCTGGCGCGGCAATGAACGCCAGTCCGCGGTGCTCAGCGAGGTGCTGGGGCTGACGGCCGCCGGGTTCGTGGCGGTGTCCGGCCGGGAGGAGGAGCTGGCGGAGCTGTTGCGCGGCGCGGTGACGACGCGCTGGCAGGCACATGTCCGGCCGGTGGCGAAGCTGGTGCCGCTGGAGCGCGGGTTCCTGCAGGACGTACTGGAACAGCTGCACGCCGACTACCAGGCGCTGATGGTGTCGACGCTGAGCTGGAGCAGCACCGGTACGGAACGCGCCGGGGCGACGGGCGACGCGGGGCGGGAGTTCCTGGCGGAGATCGTGGAACGGTTCTGGCGGACGGCGGGGGTGGAGGGGACGAGCGCCTGAGCCGTGCGGACCCCGGTGACCGCGGTTCTCGTCCGTCGGGGCCGCCTTCGGGGTCACCGGGTCGCGGCCCGCCCGCACCGCCTCGGTGGCTGCGGGCCGAAGGGCGGCGAGCGGCCCCGGCCGTCCACGGGGAGGACGGCCGAGGCCGCCGGCCACGGTTTGCGACGCCGCCTCGGGCGTGCGGGGTCAGAAGACCGATTCGGCCTCGTCCATCCGGTCCGCGGGCACCGTCTTGAGCCGGGTGATGGCGTCGGCGAGCGGAACCATCTCGATGTCGTTGCCGCGCAGGGCCGTCATCCGGCCGAAGTCGCCCCGGTGCGCGGCCTCCACCGCGTGCCAGCCGAAGCGGGTGGCGAGCACCCGGTCGTACGCGGTCGGCGTGCCGCCGCGCTGCACATGACCGAGAATGACCGGCCGGGCCTCCTTGCCGAGCCGGGTCTCCAACTCGATGGCGAGCCGGTTGCCGATGCCCTGGAAGCGCTCATGACCGTACTGGTCGATCTCGCCCTTGGCGTACGGCATGGAGCCCTCGGCCGGGTGCGCGCCCTCGGCGACACAGATGACCGCGAACTTCTTGCCGCGCGCGAAGCGCTCCTCGACCATCTTGACCAGGTCCTCGACCTGGAAGCGGCGCTCGGGGAGGCAGATGCCGTGCGCGCCGCCCGCCATTCCGGACTCCAGAGCGATCCAGCCGGCGTGCCGGCCCATCACCTCGACGACCATGACCCGCTGGTGCGACTCGGCGGTGGTCTTGAGGCGGTCTATGGCGTCGGTGGCGACGCCCACCGCCGTGTCGAAGCCGAAGGTGCGGTCGGTGGCGGAGATGTCGTTGTCGATGGTCTTGGGAACGCCGACGACGGGCATTCCGGCGTCCGACAGCATCCGCGCGGCGGTGAGAGTGCCTTCGCCGCCGATCGGGATCAGCGCGTCCATGCCGTAACGGCGACTCAGCTCGGCGCAGTTCTCGGCGGCCTCGCGGAGCCGGTCGCGCTCCAGCCGGGCCGAACCGAGGATGGTCCCGCCGCGGGCCAGGATGCCGCTGACCGCGTTGAGGTCGAGGGGGCGGAAGTGACCGTCGAGGAGTCCCTTGAACCCGTCCTCGAAACCGATGACTTCGTCGCCGTGACCCACCACGGCCCGGTGCACGACCGACCGGATCACTGCGTTCAGGCCTGGGCAGTCGCCGCCTGCGGTGAGAACTCCGATGCGCATCGTGCTGTATCTCCTGCTCGCTAGTGTCGTGCGTTTCGGGGGCGACTACAGAATCCCCCGTACCGTGAGCCACCACGATTGTCCCACGTCAGGTCTGGACCTCGCGCTCCCGGCCGACGCGGGGTGCCCGCACGGGTGCCGCGCCGGAGACGGCGGTGGATCCGACGGCGGTCCGACCGGAAGGGCGGGAGGGGCCGCACCCCTGCGCACAGGGCCTCTCGCCCGGCGGGCGGCGCCTCGGCCCCCACAGGTATCGTCAACATGGCAATACCATCCCAAACCACAAAATTGGACGGGAGAGCACGCGTGACGCGCAGCGTGTACGTGACCGGTATCGACCGGGGAGACGGTCGCCAGGTCGTCGATCTGGGAGTCATGGAGCTCCTGACGCGTCAGGTGGACCGGGTCGGAGTGTTCCGGCCGCTCGTCCACGACGGGCCCGACCGGCTGTTCGAACTGCTGCGGGCCCGCTACCGGCTCCCCCAGGACCCCGCGTCGGCCTACGGTCTGGACTATCACGAGGCGTCCGCGCTCCAGGCGGAACAGGGTACGGACGAGCTGGTCTCCCAGCTCGTCGAACGCTTCCATCGGGTGGCCCGGAAGTACGAGGTGGTACTGGTACTCGGCACGGACTTCGCCGCCACCCAGCTGCCCGACGAGCTGGCGCTCAACGCCCGTCTCGCCAACGAGTTCGGCGCTTCCGTGATCGCGGTGGTCGGTGGGAAGGACCAGACCGCCGAGTCCGTACGGGCCGAGGCCCGTAACGCCTACCGGGCGTACGCCGGCCTGGGCTGCGACGTCCTCGCGATGGTCGTGAACCGGGTGGCGGCCGAGGACCGCGACGCCATCGCCGAGCGGCTGGCGGCCCAGCTCCCCGTCCTCTGCTCGGTGCTGCCGGACGACGCCGCGCTCTCCGCGCCGACCGTCACCCAGATCACCGCGGCGCTCGGCGGCACGGTGCTGCTCGGCGACGACTCCGGGCTGGCCAGGGACGCGCTGGACTTCGTCTTCGGTGGCGCGATGCTGCCGAACATGCTGAACGCGCTGACCCCGGGCTGTCTGGTGGTCACGCCGGGGGACCGGGCGGACCTGGTGATCGGCTCACTGGCCGCGCACAGCGCCGGGACCCCGCCGATCGCGGGTGTGCTGCTGACCCTGGACGAACGTCCCGGCGAGGAGATACTCAAGCTGGCCGCGCGACTCGCACCGGGCACCCCGGTCGTCGCGGTGGCCGGCGGCTCCTTCCCCACTGCGGCGCAGCTCTTCGCGATGGAAGGCAAGTTGAACGCGGCGACGCCCCGGAAGGCGGAGACCGCGCTCGGCCTCTTCGAGCGCCATGTGGACACCGGCGCCCTGCTGGAGCGGATCTCGGTGGCCCGCAGCGGCCGTGTCACCCCGATGATGTTCGAGCACCAACTGCTGGAACAGGCCCGCACCGACCGGCGCCGGGTCGTCCTGCCGGAAGGCACCGAGGAACGGGTGCTGCGCGCCGCCGACGTGCTGGTGCGCCGCGACGTCTGCGACCTCACGCTCCTCGGTGACCCCGACGTCATCCGCAAGAAGGCCGCCGACCTCGGCATCGACCTCGCCGCCACCCGGCTCATCGACCCGCACTCCTCCGAACTGCGCCAGGCGTTCGCCGAGCGGTACGCACAGCTGCGCGCGCATCGCGGGGTCACCCTGGAGCTGGCGTACGACGTCGTCGCGGACGTCAACTACTTCGGCACGCTGATGGTCCAGGAGGGGCTCGCGGACGGCATGGTCTCCGGGTCCGTGCACTCCACCGCGGCGACGATCCGCCCCGCTTTCGAGATCATCAAGACTCGGCCGGACGCCTCGATCGTCTCCTCCGTCTTCTTCATGTGCCTCGCCGACGAGGTCCTGGTGTACGGCGACTGCGCGGTCAACCCGGACCCGGACGCGGAACAGCTCGCGGACATCGCGATCCAGTCGGCCGCCACCGCCGCCCGCTTCGGCGTGGAGCCGCGGATCGCGATGCTGTCGTACTCGACGGGCACCTCGGGTTCGGGCGCCGACGTCGACAAGGTGCGCGAGGCGACGGAACGGGTGCGCGAGAGCCGGCGGGACCTCAGGATCGAGGGCCCCATCCAGTACGACGCCGCGGTGGAGCCGAGCGTGGCCGCGACGAAGCTGCCGGGCTCCGAGGTGGCGGGCCGGGCTACGGTGCTGATCTTCCCGGACCTGAACACCGGCAACAACACCTACAAAGCCGTGCAGCGCTCGGCGGGCGCGGTGGCCGTCGGTCCGGTGCTCCAGGGCCTGCGGAAGCCGGTCAACGACCTGTCCCGGGGCGCGCTGGTCCAGGACATCGTCAATACCGTGGCCATCACGGCGATCCAGGCGCAGAGCGAGGAGCGAACCGCATGACCACCCCAACCGCAGACGCCCCTCCCACCGCGTCCGCGCATCGCGTCCTCGTCCTCAACTCCGGCTCCTCGTCGGTGAAGTACCAGCTCCTGGACATGAGCGACCACTCCCGCCTCGCGGCCGGACTGGTCGAGCGGATCGGCGAGGAGACCTCCCGGCTGGTGCACACCCCGCTGGTCGGCCAAGGTGCCGAGCCGCGTGAGCGGATCGGCCCGATCGCCGACCACGAATCCGCGCTGAGGGCGGCGGCCGAGGAACTGGCCGCCGACGGGCTGGGCCTGGACTCCCCCGCACTGGCGGCGATCGGGCACCGGGTGGTGCACGGCGGGCTGCGCTTCACCGAGCCGGTGGTCGTCGACGACGAGGTGCTGAAGGAGATCGAGCGCCTGGTCCCGGTGGCCCCGCTGCACAATCCGGCGAACATCGTCGGCATCCGTACCGCGCGGGCCCTGCGCCCGGACCTTCCGCAGGTGGCGGTCTTCGACACGGCGTTCCACACCACGATGCCGGAGTACGCGGCGCGGTACGCGATCGACACCGAGACCGCCGACGTGCACCGCATCCGGCGCTACGGGTTCCACGGCACCTCGCACGCGTATGTCTCCCGCAAGGCGGCCAAGCTGCTGGGGCGCACCCCCGAGGAGGTCAATGTCATCGTGCTGCATCTGGGCAACGGCGCCTCGGCCTCGGCGGTGGCGGGCGGCCGTTGCGTGGAGACCTCGATGGGGCTGACCCCGCTGGAGGGGCTGGTGATGGGGACGCGTTCCGGCGACATCGATCCGGCCGTCACCTTCCACCTCAAGCGGGTGGCGGGGATGTCGACGGACGAGATCGACGAACTGCTCAACAAGAGGAGCGGGCTGCTCGGGCTCTGCGGCGACAACGACATGCGGGAGATCCGGCGCCGGATCGACGAGGGCGACGAGCGCGCGGCGCTGGCGTTCGACATCTACGTGCACCGGCTGAAGAAGTACATCGGCGCCTATTCGGCGGTCCTCGGGCGGGTGGATGCCGTGGTGTTCACGGCGGGGGTCGGGGAGAACTCGGCACCGGTACGGGAGGCTGCGATCGCCGGTCTCGAGGAGCTCGGTCTGGCGGTGGACGCGGATCTGAACGCCGTACGGTCCGGCGCATCGCGGCTGATCTCGCCGGACCACGCACGGGTCGCGGTCGCCGTGGTACCGACGGACGAGGAGCTGGAGATCGCCGTCCAGACCTTCGCGCTCGTCGGACAGGACCACAACTGAGCACCCCCGCGCCCCTTTGTACCTTCCACCAGACGGAATATTCCGCAGCGAAACAAACCGATAGGATCCGCCTCATGCGCCGTTCCAAAATCGTCTGCACACTCGGTCCCGCCGTCGACTCCCATGAGCAGCTCGTCGCTCTGATCGAGGCCGGCATGAGCGTGGCACGCTTCAACTTCAGTCACGGCAGCCACGAGGAGCACCAGGGTCGTTACGACCGGGTCCGCAAGGCCGCCGCCGAGACCGGCCGTGCGGTCGGCGTCCTCGCCGACCTCCAGGGTCCGAAGATCCGCCTGGCGAAGTTCGCCGAGGGCCCCGTCGAGCTGGTCCGCGGGGACGAGTTCACCATCACCTCGGAGGACGTACCCGGCGACAAGTCGATCTGCGGCACGACCTACAAGGGCCTGCCCGGCGACGTCGCCAAGGGCGACCCGATCCTGATCAACGACGGCAACGTCGAGCTGAAGGTCGTCGCGGTCGACGGTCCCCGGGTCAGGACCATCGTCATCGAGGGCGGCGTCGTCTCCGACCACAAGGGCATCAACCTGCCCGGCGCGGCGGTCAATGTCCCGGCCCTGTCCGAGAAGGACGTCGAGGACCTGCGGTTCGCCCTGCGGATGGGCTGCGACCTGGTGGCGCTCTCCTTCGTACGGGACGCCAACGACGTCAAGGACGTCCACAAGGTGATGGACGAGGAGGGCCGCCGGGTCCCCGTCATCGCCAAGGTCGAGAAGCCGCAGGCCGTCGAGCACATGGAGGGCGTCGTCATGGCGTTCGACGGTGTGATGGTCGCCCGTGGCGACCTGGCCGTCGAGTACCCGCTGGAGAAGGTCCCGATGGTGCAGAAGCGCCTGGTGGAGCTCTGCCGCCGGAACGCCAAGCCGGTGATCGTGGCGACCCAGATGATGGAGTCGATGATCACCAACTCGCGGCCGACCCGCGCCGAGGCGTCCGACGTCGCCAACGCGATCCTGGACGGCGCGGACGCGGTCATGCTCTCGGCCGAGTCCAGCGTGGGCGCGTACCCGATCGAGACGGTCAAGACGATGTCGAAGATCGTCGTCGCCGCCGAGCAGGAGCTGCTCTCCAAGGGCCTCCAGCCGCTGGTGCCGGGCAAGAAGCCCCGCACCCAGGGTGGTTCGGTGGCCCGTGCCGCCTGCGAGATCGCGGACTTCCTGAACGGCAAGGCGCTGGTCGCCTTCACCAAGTCCGGCGACACGGCCCGTCGGCTCTCCCGCTACCGCGCCGCGCAGCCCATCCTCGCCTTCACCACGGACGAGTCCACCCGCAACCAGCTCGCCCTGAGCTGGGGCGTCGAGGCCCACGTCGTCCCGCACGTGGACAACACGGACGCGATGGTCGACCTGGTCGACGCGGAACTCCTCAAGCTGGACCGCTACAACGAGGGCGACACGATGGTCATCACGGCCGGCTCGCCCCCCGGCATCCCGGGCACGACGAACATGGTGCGGGTGCACCACGTCGGCGGCGGGGCGCGCGACTGACGCGGCCCGTACCCGCACGGAGGGCGTCGCCCGCACCTGGATGCGGGCGACGCCCTCCGTTTCGATGTACGCGAGACGAACGGCCCCGGTACGGGCTGACCCGGGACAGCCCTTGGGGCAGGTGCGCAGCCACCTTCTGCCACTGCTCGTCGGACAGAGCGGCGTGGTCCGCCTGAATTCGTGAGGCGAACATCTCGGCCGCCGCCGACCACTGACCGACGTGTCCGTCGGCCCGTGACACCTCCGGATCGGACCAGCGGTCCACGTGGGCGGCGAGGTCCATGCGGCCGAGACCGGAGAAGATCTCCGCCACCAGGACATCACCCCCACCGATGCGAACGTCTCGCGCCCTGTCTGCGTGCACAGGTGAACGGCCGCGGTCCGCGCCTCGTCATGAAGCGCGGACCGCGACCGTTCCAGGGCTCCCGAACCAGCCCGGTGCATATGGCTAGTTGTTACCGCCGGTGAAGTAGTTGTGCAGTCCGGGCACCTTGAGCGTCCCGCCGAACTGCCCGGCCTGGGTCACCTTGACCTTGGTGAAGAACGCGAAGGGAACGTTCAGCGGCGGCGGTGTCTTCGGGCTGAACGTCACCGGGATGAGGCCGAAGAGGTTGCCCTTCAGCTCCTCGGTGTACATCGTCACCGTGCCGTTGCGGATGGTGGACGTGGAGCCCTTCCGCGCCTGGACGTGGGCCGTGGTCCCGTTCGGACCGACCGTCAGCTGGTGGAGGTCCTTGATGTCGATGGAGCTCGCGGTGAACTTCAGCACCTTCTTGATGGTGCCGTCCTGCGTCTTCACCTCGACGATGCCCTTGTAGTCGAGCCCGTTGAGGGTGAGCAGCGAGCTGTCCAGGATCCACGGGTCGGTCGGGAGCAGCGGGACGCCGGTCTCCAGGTCGGCCGCGGCCAGCGCCTCGGGGTCGGCCGTCGGACACGGGAAGCGCTCCTTGGCGCCGTCCGGGATGTCCTCGTCCTTCTTGGCGTCGAGTCCCTTGGCGCTGTCGTCCAGCTCCTTGACCGGCTTGCCGGCCCTGTCCGCGGCGTCACGGATGGCGGCGGCGGTCTTGTCGGCGGTCTCCTTCGCGGCGCCCGCGGCCTTCTCCGTCGCCTTCTCCGTCGCCTTCTCCGCCGGCTTGGCGGTGTCGCTCTGCGACGGCTTCGGGGACGCGGCGCTCGCGCTCGGGGACGGGCTCGCCGTGGCCTTGTCCGGCCCGTCGAAGAGGTCCTTCAGCGCGTCGCCGAGGCCCAGCGGGTCGAGCGGGTTCGTCGACTTCGTGGGGGTGGGCGAGGCGCTCGGCGCGGCGGCGGGCGCGTCGGCGGCCTTCGCCTCCGGCTTCGCCGCGTCGCTCGCCGACGCGGTCGCCGAGGGGGTCGCCGAGGGCTTCGGTGTCGCCGTGTCGCCCTTGCCGACGGAATCGGTGGCGGACGGGGACGGCGACTTCGTCTCCGACGCGGACGGGGACGGGGACTCGCTCGGCTCGTCGGAGCGGGTCACGCAGGGGCCGGGCGCGAAGGGGATGTCCGTGCTGTCGTCGGCCAGAGCGAGCTTGGGGGTGAGCCCCATGCCCACGAAGACGGCCGTCGGCATCGCAGCGAGCGCGAAGGCCTTGCCCGCGGGTATGTGCAGCTTCGTCAGCAACGACTTCCGGGGGGCCGCGTGGCGCGGCCCGCTTCTCGTCCGGAGGTCCTCCCCGGTCGAGCTCAGCTGCGTCTCGTCACCCCGCACGATGCCTCCCGCCGTCGACCTCAACTGTCGTGTCGTACTGCTCCGGCTGCTGCTGGGGCACCGCCGCCGTGCTGTGGAACTCGGGTTCGGGCTCCTGTGTCCCGGGCCCGGCGTCCTCGGTCTTCAGCCCCTGGGCACCGGTGTCCGTGGGGTCGGGCTTCGGCTCGCCCGGGGCCCAGGAGATGGAGAGCGCTCCACCGAGCAGGGCGAACAGGAAGCCGACCAGGAACCCGCCGATGTTGGCGACCGGTATGGAGATCAGTGCCAGCAGGATCGCGGCGACACCGGCGAACACTCTGACGATGTGGTGGAACCACATCGTGAGGCCCAGCGTGATCAGCAGGACCCCGATGATCAGCGATCCGGCACCGGCGGTCGTGGACATCGCCAGCGTGATGTTGCCGAGGTGCATGTTGGCGTACGGGAAGTACGCGATGGGTAGACCACCCACCATGGTGAACAGGCCCGCCCAGAACGGCCGGTTACCCCGCCAGGTGCGGAATCTCCGCCGGAGGACGCGGAGGTAGTGCTCGTTCTGCCCTGTGGACTCGGGGCTCATGGAAAACAGCTCCCTGGAACCGGTACTGCTGTGAGAAGAGAATGGGTGGGCAGCCGGAGGCCCGTTTCGGGCACCCCGGCCGCCCGGGCGAGCGCTTAGTAGCACTCCTTGACGCCCGACTTCAGCCGCAGGCTCAGGTTGCTGAGCTTGAAGGTGCCTGCGGTGGTCGCCCACGCCGTCTGCCTCACATCGGTCAGCTTCGCCTCTTCGGCGCGCTGCGCGAAGCCGTTCGGGTTCGCCTGGGTGCGAGGCTGGATGCCGATCGACTTGGGGTTGTTCGGGTCCTTGAGAGAACCCGCGGCAACACCGATGTCGATGTTCCTGAACTCGGCGTCCGCGTCGAGCTCGGCGATGTCCAGGTACAGATTGGTCGCCTCGACCGGCTTCTTCGGGTTCGTACCCGCATGCAGCTGCAGCGTGACGTTGCCGAGGCCGAACGGAAGGTTCGGAGTGACCACCGACTGGCACATGTTGGTGATCGTGGCGTCACTGAAGCCGGAAACGGCAACGGCGTGCGCCCCGTTCTCGCCCTCAGGGTTCGTGCCGGTGGCGACGGAACCGTACTGGACGAAGTTGTGGCCGACGAGACTGTCCGCGTGCACCTTGAAGCTCTGGCCGGACACGCTGAAGGACGCCGCGAGGGCACCCTGCGCGAGACCGACACCCACTGCGGCGGTCGCGACGACGCTCGGCACCATGACCAGAGCGAAACGCTTCCATCTGGTGCCGCCACGAACCTGGGAACTCATAAATTTTCCTCCTTCTCGGACGTACATCTCCGGTCCGGGCCTGGGCCCGTCCTGGGATGGGAGAAGTGCTACGTCCTCGGAAAGAGAGCGCCGCGCACGGAGGCTGGAACCGCGTCCGAATCACCGGCGATCACCCCCGAGCGACAACCACTGGCCACGCATGCGCGCAACCTGTTCGGACAGGCCCTGCCGGACGGCAGGAACCCCCCTGTCCGGAGTCGGCGCCACTACCGCCGACCCACTCGGTGGGGACCCAACAGGGCCGCCGCGCCGACTGGCAGCCGGGCTGGCGTTATTGGACCGAGCGTGGCCGATCGTGGTGCATTCCCGCCCGTGGCACAAGGGGGTTCGTTACTCGCTAGTAACGGCCCGATAACCGATGCGCGACGGGGTGACATCACCCGGCCACACAGGGTGGCGCCGAACGGAAGGACGAAAGGGAGGATCGGGCCCCTAATACGGACAGATCCCGAGGGGCGATTTACTGCGAGTAACAGGCCGTACTTTTATCAAGATTTGGTAAAGCGGGGGCGTCTCTTATCGCCCGCTCGCGAAAACGGCCGTGACACCCAGAGGGTGCCACGGCCGCGTTGTCACATCAGAACAAGACCCGCGCCAGCGCCGTCCGCGCGGCGCCGACCCGCGGATCGTCGGGACCGATCACCTCGAACAGCTCCAACAACCGCAGACGCGCCGTGTCCCGCTCGTCGCCGAAGTGACGGCGCACCGTCTCGACGAGCCGGCCGAAGGCGTCCTCGACGTGCCCGCCGACGAGATCCAGGTCGGCGGCCGCGAGCTGCGCCGCGACGTCGGCGGGGTTGTCCGCGGCGTCCTTGCGGACCTGCTGCGGATCCATGTCCTTGACCCGGGCGAGCAGTTCGGCCTGGGCGAGACCGAGCTTGGCCTCCGTGTTGGCCGGGTCGTCGGACAGGATGTTCCGGTACGCCTGGATGGCACCGGCGAAGTCACTGGCGTCCAGGGCCTGTACGGCCGCTTCGAGCAGGGCGTCGTACGGACCCGCGGGTGCCTCGGCCGGAGCCTGGTCGGCTCCCTCGGCGGCGGCGTCCTGGTCGACCACGATCCCGGTGAGCCCGAACCGCTCCTCGCCGACCTGGATCAACTGGTCGAGCGTCTGCCGGATCTGGGCCTCGGGGGCCGCGCCCTGGAAGAGCGGGAGGGCCTGCCCGGCGACGACGGCGAAGACCGCCGGGATGCCCTGGATGCCGAACTGCTGCATCAGCATCTGGTTGGCGTCGACATCGACCTTGGCCAGCACGAAGCGGCCGTTGTACTCGCGGGCCAGACGCTCCAGGAGCGGGCCCAGCTGCTTGCACGGTTCGCACCACTCGGCCCAGAAGTCGATGACGACCGGGACCTCGGCGGAGCGCTGCAGGACATCGCTCTCGAATCCCGCTTCATCGACGTCGATCACCAGGGCGGACGGCGACACGGCACCGCCACCACCCTGCCGGGCGGCCTCGGCGCGGGCCTGCTCCGCCTTCACCTTGGCCTCGCCGGCCGCCTTCACCGCGGCGAGGTCGACGACGCCGCTCATGGACATGTTCCTAGGCTGCATACGTACATCCTCCCCCCTCGGCGCACCGATACGGAAAGCGATCCGGGAACCGCACCCGTCCGCGGGTCCCCACCGGAGTGCGGGGCGCACGGACAGACACGGCCCGAGGGCCCCTGAATGGCCCGTTCCGGCGCCGGGTCCCCACCCGGTGCCTGTGGCTGTCGTTCGGTCGTGGCGTCACGACGGCACGACCGTCGTCGTTACGCTACGACCCGTAGCGTAACTGCCGGGAACCCCTCGCGCACAAGTGTGTTCGGTGATCTGTCTCACGGCGAACGAGGCCGGTCGGTTCTACTTACTGACCGGTATGGTCGCGGCATGCTGAGCCACAGCAACCCCAAACCCGTTCGAACGGGGCGTCCGCGCAGCGCCGCGGCCGATGAAGCGATCCTGGAGGCGACCAGGGCCTCCCTGGTCGACCTCGGCTGGTCGAAGCTGACGATGGGCGACGTGGCGACGCGGGCCGGAGTCGCCAAGACCACTCTGTACCGCCGGTGGGCGGGCAAGAACGAGCTGGTCGTGGACGCCGTCGCGGTCCTTTTCGACGAGTTGGAACTGCCCGACCTGGGCAGCCTGTCGGCCGATGTGCAGGCGGTGGTCCTGCAGTTCGCCGCGCTGCTGGAGCGGCCGGAGACCCGGACGGCGCTGATGGCGGTGATCGCGGAGTCGACCCGTGACGAGGCCCTGCGGACCCGGATCCGCGACTCGATCGTCGACCGGCAGAAGCGGCTGGTGCTCCAGGGCCGCCGACGGGCCCAGGAACGCGGGGAGTTGCCCGTCGAGCAGGACGAGGCCGTGGCGGCGACGACCGCCGATCTGATCTTCGATGTGATCGCCGGCGCGGTCGTGCACCGGGCCCTGGTGAGCGCCGAGCCCGTCGACGCGGACTGGGCCCGGCGCTTCACCGTACTGCTGCTCGCGGGGCTGGGCGCGGTGGCCTCCGGCTGAACCGGACGGGCCGCGGCGGCCGGGCACGGTGACGCTCCCGGTGCGCCCCGAAGGCGACACCAGGTCGCCGCCGCCCGCTCGTCAGAAGCCGGGCGGCTCCGTGTAGGTGCCCCACTCCTCGCGCAGGACCCCGCAGATCTCACCGAGCGTCGCCTCGGCCCGTACCGCGTCGAGCATCGGCGCGATCATGTTGGAGCCGTCGCGGGCGGCGGCCAGCATCGCGTCCAGCGCCGACTTGACCCGGGCGTCGTCGCGGGCGTCCTTGCGGCCGCCGAGCACCCGGACCTGCTCGCGCTCGACCTCGTGACTGACCCGCAGGATCTCCAGGTCGCCGGTGACCGAGCCGTGATGGACGTTGACGCCGACGACGCGCTTGTCGCCCTTCTCCAGCGACTGCTGGTACCGGAAGGCGGACTCGGCGATCTCGCCGGTGAACCAGCCGTCCTCGATGCCGCGCAGGATGCCGGAGGTGATCGGCCCGATGGGGTGCTGCCCGTCCGGGTGGGCCCGGGTGCCGCGCTCCTTGATCTGGTCGAAGATCTTCTCGGCGTCGGCCTCGATCCGGTCGGTGAGCTGCTCCACGTACCAGGAACCGCCCAGCGGGTCGGCCACGTTGGCGACGCCGGTCTCCTCCATCAGCACCTGCTGGGTGCGCAGCGCGATCTCGGCGGCCTGCTCGGAGGGGAGCGCGAGTGTCTCGTCGAGGGCGTTGGTGTGCAGCGAGTTGGTACCGCCCAGGACCGCGGAGAGTGCCTCGACCGCCGTCCGCACGACGTTGTTGTACGGCTGCTGGGCGGTGAGCGAGACACCGGCGGTCTGGGTGTGGAAGCGGAGCCACTGCGCCTTGTCGGTCTTGGCGCCGTACGTCTCCTTCATCCAGCGGGCCCAGATCCGGCGGGCCGCACGGAACTTGGCGATCTCCTCGAAGAAGTCGAGGTGCGCGTCGAAGAAGAAGGAGAGGCCGGGCGCGAAGGTGTCGACGTCCAGCCCGCGGGAGAGGCCGAGCTCCACGTAGCCGAAGCCGTCGGCGAGGGTGTACGCGAGTTCCTGCGCGGCCGTCGCCCCGGCCTCCCGGATGTGGTAGCCGGAGACGGAGAGCGGCTTGTAGGCGGGGATGTCGCGGGCGCAGTGCTCCATCAGGTCGCCGATGAGGCGCAGATGGGGCTCGGGCTGGAAGAGCCACTCCTTCTGCGCGATGTACTCCTTGAAGATGTCCGTCTGGAGCGTGCCGTTGAGGACGCCCGGGTCGACGCCCTGGCGCTCGGCGGCGACCAGGTACATGCAGAAGACGGGGACGGCGGGTCCGCTGATCGTCATGGACGTCGTGACGTCGCCGAGCGGGATGTCCTTGAAGAGGATCTCCATGTCGGCGGCGGAGTCGATGGCCACGCCGCAGTGCCCGACCTCGCCGAGCGAGCGGGGGTCGTCGGAGTCGCGGCCCATCAGGGTCGGCATGTCGAAGGCGACACTGAGCCCGCCGCCGCCCGCGGCGAGGATCATCTTGTAGCGCTCATTGGTCTGCTCGGCGTTGCCGAAGCCGGCGAACTGGCGGATGGTCCAGGTCCGGCCGCGGTAGCCGGTCGGGTGGAGCCCCCGGGTGAAGGGGTACTCGCCGGGCCAGCCGATCCGCTCGAAGCCCTCGTACGTGTCCCCCGGGCGGGGGCCGTACACGGGCTCCACGGGGTCTCCGGAGAGCGTGGTGAAGTCCGCGTCACGCTTGCGGGCCTTGTCGTAACGGGCCTGCCAGCGGCGGCGGCCCTCCTCGATCGCGTCAGCGTCCATACCATCGAATTTACTAGGACGTCCTAGTAAATGTCGATGGCAAACCGCCCGGTGCTTCGCACGGGGCGGTTCGGGTGGTGCGGTGCGGCCGGTCTCCCGGCCCGCGGTTCAGGCCTTGACGGCCACGGGGGAAGCGTCGGCGACCAGCGGCTCGATCTCGCGGACGACCTTGCGCTCGACGAAGAACGCGGCCGTCGGGATGGTGCCGGAGATCAGCACCCAGAGCAGCTTGCCCACCGGCATCTTCGCCTTGGAGCCCAGGTCGAAGGCGAAGATCAGGTAGATGATGTAGAGCACGCCATGGATCTGGGAGACGACGAGCGTCAGATCCTTGCCCATGTCGAAGCCGTACTTGAAGACCATGCAGGTGCAGAGCACCAGCAACATGACTGCGGTGACGTAGGCCATCACCCGGTACCGGGTCAGCACACTGCGTTTCATGGAATCGAGCGTAACCGGACGCCCTGGGCGATCTTGCAGCGGCCCGGGCCTCGAAATGTTGTCCTACGGTTCCTCGAAATCCTGGGCCGCGATCCGCAGCGGCCGCAGCATGGCGAAGATCTCCGCGCACTCCTCGGCGTCGTACACACCGAGGCCGAACTCCATGTCGACCAGGTCCTTGGTCGCCGCCTCGACGACCTCGCGGCCCCTGTCGGTGATGGAGGCGAGGGTTCCGCGGCCGTCGTTCGGGTTGGGGCGCTTGGCGACCAGGCCGGAGCGCACCAGCCGGTCCACGGTGTTCGTGACGGAGGTGGGGTGGACCATGAGCCGCTCACCGATCTTGGACATCGGCAACTCCCCCGCCTTGGAGAAGGTGAGCAGCACCAGCGCCTCGTACCGCGCGAAGGTCAGTCCGTACGGCTTGACGACCGCGTCGACCTCGGCGAGCAGGATCTGCTGCGCGCGCATGATCGAGGTGATCGCCCCCATCGAGGGCACCGGGCCCCAGCGCTGCTGCCAGAGTTCGTCGGCGCGGGCGATGGGATCGAAGGGGAGACTGAGCGGCTTCGGCACGGCATCGACCTTACCCACTGGTCATATGCTGGTCAGCCCCGTCTCGGACTTCGGTACCGGACTCCCGTTCTCTGGACCTCCCGGACGACCAGCAGCGTACACAGGGTGCCGATCACCCCGGAGGCGGCGACGACCTGGTGGACCGGGAAGAACTCCGCGGCCAGCCCCGCGAGGGCCATGCCGAGCCCCTGGATCGTCATCAGTCCGGCGGTGAGCAGGGTCATCGCCCTGCCCCGCAGCACCTCCGGCACCGCGTCGACGAACCACTGGTCGAGCCCGATGATGTACGCGCCCCCCGCCCCGGCCAGCACCAGGGCGACGAGGGTGAGCGACATGCCGGGCCGGGAGGCGTACAGCGTCAGCGGAAGCAGCCCGAGGGCGGCCGTGGGCAGCACGATCCTGGAGCGGGTGCGGGGATCGAGGGCGGAGCCCGCCCAGAGCTCCGCCCCGATGTGGCCGACGGCCATCGCGCCCATCAGCAGGCCCAGCGCCGCGGGCCCCAGGCCGACCGCGTCGGCGTAGGGGGCGGCCAGGGCCTCCGGCGCGACCACGAAGAAGGCGGGCACCCAGAAGAGCAGCAGCAGCGCCCGGATCCCGCGGTCGGCGAAGACGGCCCGTGCTCCGGCGAGGGAGTCCCGCAGCATTCCGGCGCCGCCCTCGCCCGCCGCGACCAGGCGGGCGGGCCTGGGGCGGGTGCCGAAGCGGAGCAGCAGCGCCGAGCAGCAGAACGTGCCGACGGTGACCGTGATCGCGCCGCGCGGCGACAGAGCCGCCAGCAACGCCCCGCCGACGCCGAAACCGGCAAGGAGGGCGCTCTGCGAGACGATCCGCAGCAGCGAACGGCCCAGGACGTAGAGGTCGCCCTCGCCGAGGATGTCGGCGAGGGCGGCGGTCCGCGTCCCGGAGAACACGGGCGCGACCGCCGCCACGGCGCACCGCAGCGCGAGGAGCGCGCCGACGGGGGTGCCCGGCAGCACCATGACGGCGACGCAGCAGGCGCAGACCAGATCGCAGACGACGAGGACACGGCGTGCGGGATAACGGTCGGCGACCCCGGCGAAGAGCGTGCCGCCGACGAGGTAGGGGAGGAGGCCCAGCGCGAAGGTGAGGGCGGAGAGCAGCGGCGAGCCGGTGAGGTCGTAGACGAGGACGGTGAGGGCGAGTTCGCTGACGACCACGCCCAGCAGCGAGAGCAGGTGCGCCGCGAACACCGCCCGGAACTCCCGCACCCGGAACACGGCCCGGTAGCCGCCCTCCGTGCCCGGTCCCGCTCCCCCGTCGGCGGCGGCACCGGGGCCGGGCGCACTGCCGGGGACGTCGGCACCGGCCCCTCCGGCCGCGCCGGGAGGCCCGGCGTCACCGTCCGCCCCGCCCCGGAGCCCCGGTCCGCCGCTCGGGTCGTGCGGGTCGTCGCGGGGCTCCGGGACGCATGCCGGGAACGGCACGTCGGGGGCGGGGGCGGTGCGGGGTGTGCCCGCCTGCGTACGGTCGTCGTTCGGCATGGCCGCAGCCTGGCCGAACCGTGCGGCCCGCCCATAGACTTTCGGCTGACGCCGAATCCTGCCGGAGTCCCTCGTGCCGTTCCATCTCCACTTCGACGAGAGCGACCTGCTCCGCTGCCGCTTCGCGCTCTCCCCGCTCTGGGAGACGCAGGCGGCCGTGCGCACGCTCGGCCGGCCCGGCGGGCACGGCTACCACCTGCCCTGGCTGCGCCGGATCGGCGAGGCCGCCGCCGGACTGGACCTCGCGCCGCTGTGGCGGCTGATGCCCGACGGCGGGCACAACCCCGACTTCATCTGCCCGCCCCCGCTCGGCCCCCTGGCCACCTTCGAGGAGGAGATCGCCGCCGTCCGCGCGGTCGATCCGCAGGCGGCCCGGGACGACATGGCGCAGGCCCTCGTCGGCATGCCCGGCGGTCTCGGTTCGCCCGCCGCGCGGCGGATGCTGGCCGATCCCGCGCGGACGGTCCGGGAGCTGGCGGATCTGCTGGAACGGGCCTGGCGGGTGATGGTCGAGCCGCACTGGCCGCGTCTGCGTGCCCTGTTGGAGGCGGACATCGCCTACCACTCACGGCGCCTCGCCGAACTCGGCTTCGAGCGACTGCTCGGCGAGCTGAGCCCGCAGCTGCACTGGAGCGGTTCGACGCTCACGGTCACCGGCACACGCGGCGACCATTCCCGGGTGCTCGGCGGTGAGGGGCTGGTCCTGATGCCCAGCGTCTTCGTCTGGCCGGAGGTGGTCGGTGGGTACGAGCCGCCCTGGCAGCCGGCCGTGATCTACCCGGCGCGCGGTATCGGGGGGCTGTGGACGGAGTCCTCGGACCGCACCCCGGATGCCCTGGCCCGGCTGCTCGGACGGGCCAGGGCCGACATCCTGTGCGCGCTCGACGAACCCGCCGGGACGACGACGCTGGCGCACCGGCTCTCCCTTGCGCCCTCGTCGGTGTCGGAGCATCTGTCGGTGCTGCGCGCCGCGGGCCTGCTCACCTCGCGCCGGTACGGCCACCAGGTGCTGTACGAACGCACACCGCTGGGCATCGCGGTGGCGGCGGGAGCCCCCTGAGCGCCGCACACCGGGGCAGCGCGCGGGAACGGGACGAGCCCCCGGCCGGGTGGGCGCGGGGGCTCGTCTGGGAGCGGGACGGGCGGACGGGTGCTCAGTCCGCCAGGTACCGCTCGACGGTCTCGACCTTGGACGTCAGGCCGTCGGTGACACCGGGCCTGATGTCCGCCTTCAGGACCAGGGAGACACGTCCGGCACGGGCCTCGACGGCGGCGACGGCCCGCTTGACGACGTCCATGACCTCGTCCCACTCGCCCTCGACGGAGGTGAACATGGCGTCCGTACGGTTGGGCAGCCCGGACTCCCGCACGACCCGGACGGCGTCGGCGACGTACTCGCCGACATCCTCGCCGACGCCCAGCGGGCTGACCGAGAACGCGACGATCATGCGCTGACCACGCCTTCCCGGCGGGCGCGGGCGGCGATGACGCCGTCGGCCTCGTACCGCTTGAGCACCTTGTCGCCGTACAGACCGCCGAACGGCAGCAGTGCGAGGAGGAAGAAGAACGCGACGCGCTTGAACGGCCACTTGGTCTTTGACCAGACGTCGAGGAGCAGGACGGCGTAGATCACGAAGAGCACACCGTGCAGGATGCCGAGCGGCATCATCAGGAAGTCGATGTCGGAGACCCGGCTGAGGATCGAGCCGAAGATGATCAGCGCGGGGAAGGAGAGCGCCTCGGGAATCGAGATGAGGCGCAGCCGGTGCAGGGCGGTAGCGGTCTTGATGTCCACGAGGGCACCTTCGGTGGGAGGGTCGTGACGGCTTGTGAACGGAGGCACAAGCGCAACCCATTGTGGCATCGACACGGACGGAACCCGGCGCCGGGGGCCGTATGTCTCCGGTCACTTCCGCCGTCATGTCCTGAGGGGGCCGCCGTCGCTCCCCGTCGCACGTCGCCGGGACGCGTCCCGTTCCGTCGTCGCGCCGTACGGGATACGTCCCGATCACGTACGGGTCCCGTACCGGATGCGTATCAGGGGCGGTTCAGGGTGCCTGTTCCACCCTGCGGCCCTGTCCCGGCCGGTGTCCGGCCGCTACCGTCGGCTCCGTGGCAATGTTCCGACTCCAAGGCAGCAGAACGCTCGCCGTCGACCTGACCGGCGACGCCGTCAAGGCGAAGAACGGCTCGATGGTCGCGTACGACGGCCGGATGACGTTCAAGAAGATGACCGGTGGCGGTGACGGCCTGCGCGGCATGGTGACGCGCCGGCTGACCGGCGAACAGATGTCCGTGATGGAGGTGAAGGGGCAGGGCACCTGCTACTTCGCCGACCGTGCGAGCGAGATCAGCCTCGTCTCGCTGCGCGGCGACAAGCTCTACGTCGAGGCGAGCAATCTGCTGTGCACCGAGGCCGGGCTGCGCACCGGCACCACCTTCACCGGCCTGCGCGGCGGAGCGACGGGCAACGGCCTGTTCACCACGACCGTCGAGGGCACCGGCCAGGCGGCGATCATGTCGGACGGTTCGGCCGTGGCGCTGCGGGTCTCCGCCCAGTACCCGCTGTTCGTCGACCCCGGCGCCTACATCGCGCACCAGGGCAGCCTGCGGCAGCACTTCCAGTCCGGGGTGAACTTCCGGACGCTGATCGGCGAGGGTTCGGGCGAGTCCTTCCAGATCAGGTTCGAGGGCGAGGGAGTCGTCTACGTCCAGCCGAGCGAGCGGAACACCATCGGGGGCGATGTCTGATGCCGTTCCGTGAGATCAACTCGAAGATGGTCGAGGCGACCGTGCTTCCCGGCCAGAAGATGTACAGCCAGCGCGGAGCGATGCTGGCCTGTCGCGGCGAGGTCTCGTTCACGCCGAACATCCAGGGCGGCCAGGGCGGCGTGATGTCGATGATCGGCCGCCGGGTGGCGGGCGAGGCGACCCCGCTGATGACGGTGGAGGGCAACGGCACGGTGATGTTCGGCCACGGCGGCCACCACATCCAGGTGATCAACCTGTCCGGCGACACCCTCTACGTGGAGGCCGACCGGTTGCTCGCCTTCGACGGGACGCTCCGGCAGGGCACGATGTTCATGGGTTCGCAGGGCGGGGTGATGGGCATGGTTCGCGGCCAGGTGACCGGGCAGGGGCTGTTCACCACCACTCTCCAGGGTCATGGCGCGGTCGCCGTGATGGCACACGGCGGGGTGATCGAGCTGCCGATCACCCCGGGCCGCGAGGTGCACGTGGACCCGCAGGCGTATGTCGCGCACCACGGCGACGTGCGCAACAAGCTCTCCACCGCGCTCGGTTGGCGCGACATGGTGGGGCGCGGCTCCGGCGAGGCGTTCCAGCTGGAGCTGAGCGGCAGTGGAGCGGTGTACGTCCAGGCCTCGGAGGAGAAGCTGTGAGCACGCCCGTGGTCTTCGACCCGATGACACTGCCGTCGGACGACAACGTCAACGCGTACACCTTCTGCGTCGAACTCAAAGGGAGCCAGTGGTTCCTGCAGAAGGGCAAGATGATCGCCTACTACGGGCACATCGAGTTCGACGGCATCGGTCACGGCCGCTTCGAGCGGCTGCTCCGTACGAGCTTCCACTCGCCGCTGCACGCGAGCGACTGGGTGGTGGCCGAGGGCAGCGGCAAGATGCTGCTCGCGGACCGCGCCTTCGACGTGAACTCGTACGACCTGGACGACGGGAACCTGACGATCCGGTCCGGCAACCTGCTGGCGTACCAGCCGACGCTGGCTCTCAAGCAGTCGATCGTGCCGGGCTTCCTGACGCTGATCGGCACGGGCAGGTTCGTGGCCGCCTCCAACGGCCCGGTGGTCTTCATGGAGCCGCCGCTGCGGGTCGACCCGCAGGCCCTGGTGGGCTGGGCGGACTGCCCCTCGCCGTGCCACCACTACGACCACGGCTACATGACGGGCGTGCTGGGCGGACTGCGGTCGATGACGGGGTTCGGCGGCACCTCCGGCGAGGAGCACCAGTTCGAGTTCGTCGGCGCGGGTACGGTGCTGCTCCAGTCGACCGAGGCGCTGATGCCCGAGCTGCCCACGGGGGCGACACCGGCGCAGGCCGGGGTGCCCGGCCAACCGGGTCAACCCGGCTCCTCGTCCCGTCCGGCCGGTCAGCTCGGGGACCTCCAGCGTCGCTTCGGTTGGTGAACGGTAGTCTGCGGAGTGTGACGTCGAACGTCTGCACCCCGCACCCGAGCCCGGCTCCGAGCGGGTGCCGGGCGTCACACTTCCCCACTTCGTCCGGCTTTCAACTTCTTAGGTAGAATCCATATATGGAGACCGAGACGGCCACCCGTTGGCTGAACGACGCGGAGCAGTGCGCCTGGCGCACCCACCTGGACGTCAGCAGGCTGCTGATGCACCAGCTGGAGAAGGATCTCCAGCCGTTCGGCCTGACCAACAACGACTACGAGATCCTGGTCAACCTCTCGGAGTCGGACGACCAGCGCATGCGGATGAGCGACCTCGCCGCCGCGACGCTGCAGTCCAAGAGCAGGCTCTCGCACCAGATCACCCGTATGGAGAACGCCGGCCTGGTCCGCAGGGAGAACTGCGAGTCCGACCGGCGCGGTCTGTACGCGGTCCTCACCGAGGACGGCGCCGAGACGATGCGGAAGGTGGCTCCGCACCACGTGGCGTCGGTACGCAAACACTTCATGGACCTGTTGACGCCGGAGGCGCTGGCGGACCTGCACGCGGCGCTGGCACCGGTCGCCGATCACCTGCGGGGGCGACGCGGCAAGGTGTGACCCACGGCGGGAAGACGGTCTCGCACGGCTCGGAACGGGGCGGCGACGAGGCGGCCCCGGGCTGCCCGGAAGGTGTGACCTCGGCGGAACGGCGGCCGTGCCCCGCTCGGGACGCGAACCGCCGCAGGACGGCGTTCAGCCGGCGCTCGGCAGCCACAGCTCGAACCGTGCACCGCCCTCCCGCGCACCCTTCACCGTCAGCCGGCCCCCGTGCCGGGACGCGACGTCGCGGGCGATGGCGAGGCCCAGACCGGCGCCGCCCTCGTCCCGCGTGCGGGCGTCGTCGAGTCGCACGAACCGCTCGAAGATCCGCTCACGCTCGCCCGGCGGCACCCCCGCCCCGTCGTCGGTGACCGCGACGACGACGCCACCCCGCTCCGCACGTACCGAGATCGCCACCGCGCGCTCCGCGTGACGTTCGGCGTTGTCCAGCAGATTGCCGATCACCCGCGCCAACTGCCCACGGGAGCCGGTCACTTCGAACCCGCCGGATTCGGGCACCGACACGGCCGCCGGAATGCGGTCGCCGGTGCGCTGCGAGACCTCCTCGTGGACGAGCGCGCCCAGGTCCAGCGTGGTGCGTCCCGGCCGCTCCCCCGCGTCCAGCCGGGCGAGCAGCAGCAGATCGGCCGCCAGTGCCTGCAGTCGAACGGTGTCGGCGACCGCGCCGGGTACGTCCAGCAGCTCCGGATGCGCGGCACCCACCTCCAACTGGGTGCGCAACGAGGCGATCGGGCTGCGCAGTTCGTGCGAGGCGTCGGCCACGAAGCGCCGCTGCCGCTCCACCGACGCCTCCAGTGCCGTAAGGGTCTCGTTGGTGGTACGGGCCAGCCGGGCGATCTCGTCACCGGAACCGGGCTCCGGCACGCGCCGGCTCAGATCCTCGGACGCCGTGATCGCGGCCATCTCGCGCCGGATGCCCTCGACCGGACGCAGCGCCCGCCTGGTCACCAGCCAGGTCACCCCGGCGACGACGAGCAGCAGCACCGGCAGTCCGATCAGCATCGCGCCGCGCACGCTGCCCACGGCCTCCTGCTCGGCGGCCAGCGGGGCGCCCGCGTGGACGGTCAGGGTCACCCCGGTGGAGGTGGTCGCTTCGACGGTCGCGAAGCGGTAGTCGGCCGTCTCACCGTCGACGGTCGCGGTGCCGTTGTGGAAGTCCGGGTCTCCGGAGTCGACTTCGCCCCGGCCGGGGGCACTGTGCTGCCGGTCGTCGTCATCGCTCGCGTCGTCGTCGTCGGAACCGCTGGAGCCCCCTGCGGCCGCCGTCGGGGCCGGGGTGACCTGCCCCGTACCGGTGCCGGAGATCGCCTGCAGGTCCTTGGAGACGGCCACCACGCGCCCGTCCTCGTCGGTCACCTGGACCGGATGGTCCTCCTCCTCGCGCATCTCCAGCCGGTCGTACGGCACATCGAGGGCCAGCTGCCCGGCCACCTCGCGGGCCACCACCTCGGCCTGCAGACCGGCCTGGTCGGTGAGGTTGGCCCGCAGCACGAGGAGTACGGCGAGCCCGGCCCCGACCAGCGCGAGGGCGACGACCACGGTGGCGCCGAGCGCGGCCCTGGCCCGTACCGACCTCACAGCGCCTCCAGCCGGTATCCGGCCCCGCGCACCGTGCGGATGGCCGTCGCGCCGAGCTTGCGCCGCAGCGCGCTGACGTACACCTCGACGATGTTCGGGTCGCCGTCGTAGGCGAAGTCCCAGACGTGCTCCAGGATGTCCGTCTTGCTCACCACCTGACCGGGCCGCAGCGCCAGCTGTTCCAGCACCGCGAACTCCTTGGTGGTGAGGGTGATCTCGGCCGTGCCGAGGTGCACGCGACGGGCGGCGGTGTCCATGCGCAGCGCGCCGACGGTGACCACAGGAGAGGCGGAACCCCCGCCCCGGCGCCGCAGCAGCGCCCGGATCCTGGCCACCAGGACGACATAGGAGAAGGGCTTGGTCAGGTAGTCGTCGGCCCCGGTGTCCAGGCCCTCCGCCTCGTCGTACTCCCCGTCCTTCGCCGTCAGCATCAGGATCGGCGTCTCGTGGCCGGCGGCGCGCAGGGCGGCGCAGACCCGGTAGCCGTTCATCCCGGGCAGCATGATGTCGAGAACGACGAGGTCGTACGCCCCTTCGGCGGCCCGGTGCAGCCCTTCGAGACCGTCGTGCACGACGTCCACGGCGAAGCCCTCGGCGGTGAGCCCCGCGGCCAGGGACGTCGCCAGCCGCTTCTCGTCCTCCACGATCAACAGGCGCATGTGCACAGGGTCGCAAACCGAACCTGAAGACGGCTTCAGGCGGCTTCAGGCTGCGTTCAGCATCACCCCGGCAGTGTGGACCATGTCGTAACCGTCCCGATACGGGGAGGAACCCTCATGAAGCGCAAGATCGTCATCGCCGCCGTCACCGCGGCCGTGCTCGTCGGCGGCACAGCCGCCACGGCCGTCGCCCTCGCGGACGACGACGGCCACGACCGCGAGGCCAGGAGCAGCGCGGCGAGCGGCGGCACCGCCCGTGTCGGTGTCGAGGACGCGGTCGCGGCCGCCGTCGGGGCCGTCCCGGGCACGGTCACCGAGGCCGAGCTGGACGACGAGGACGGCGGGCAGGTCTGGGAGCTCGACGTGTACGGCTCCGACAAGGTCCGGCACGACGTGACCGTGGACGCGGGCAACGGCAAGGTGCTCGGCCGGCACGTCTCCGACGATGACGACGACCGCGACCGCCAGGCGCCCCAATCCGCCCCCGTGTCGCTGAACGCGGCGGTCGACGCCGCGCTGAGGGCGACGCCCGGGACGGTGACATCGGTCGACCTGGACGACCACGACGGCCGCGGCGGCGGGGCGCTGCGCTGGGAGGTGGACGTCCGGGGCAAGGACGGCAAGCAGCACGAGCTGGACGTCGACGCGAGGACGGGCAAGGTGACGGCGGACCGGGTGGACGACGACCACGACCGGGACGAGGACCACGGGGACGACGACTGAGGGGCGGTTTCCGGGCGGACCGTCAGGGCGCGTACCCGGAGATCACGGTGCCCTGGTCCATGCCCGCGAACACCACGTCCCCCTTCACCAGCAGGGAGACGGCACGGGGGTCGACCTCGGAGTCCGGCCATCCGTCATATCGCTTGGTGTTGACCGGGGTGCCCTGCCCCTCGCGGGCGAAGTCGTAGGACTCCAGGTAACCCTCGGGAGTGACGAGGTAAGCGCGGTCGCCGACGACGACCGGCGCGCCGGAGTGGTCGACCGCGTCGGGCGTCGCCCAGATCTGCCGTCCGTCGGCGAGCCCGAACGCGTACACCCGGTGCCGGGTGCTCACCACGACCGTGCCGTCCGGAGCGACGGCGGGCCGGTAGGCGACATCGAGGCCGTCGGCGATGGTCCGGCGGTTCTGCGGGGCCGTCACCTCGACGACCGTCAGCCCGTCCGGGCCCGAGCAGAGCAGCTCCGCCCCCCTCAGAACGGGCGTGCGGCAGGTCACGTCACCGGCCGCGACGGCCCCCAGCCGGGCGCCGTCCGCGCCCTTCAGGACGGTGATGCCGTCGCCGGCCACGGCCAGCCGGCCGTCGGCGAAGGCCAGTTCCGCTTCGGCGGCCGGGGCGTCCCACGGCGTGTCCCACATGCGTGCGTGCTTGCCGGTGAGTCGATGGGCGACGATCCGGCCGGTACCGGTGCCCGCGGACTTCGTGGCGTAGTAGAGGACGCCGCCGGACCGGAGGGAGTCGACCACCCGTGCGTCGCCGGCCTGCGCGTCCCGCCACTTCTCGGCACCGTCGGCAAGGCCCAGTGCCACCAGGGCGCCGTCCTCGAAGGCGTACACGGTGGTGCCGATGACCGCGGCCACCGAGGCCGGTCCGGTGCCCGCCTTTCCCGGCGGGGTCTGCCAGCGCCGCTCGCCGTTCGCGGCGTCCAGCACGGTGATGCGCTCCGGGCCGCCGCAGACCAGGGAGGTGTCCGCGAGCACGCACCGCACCCGGCCCGCCGCGATCTTGGCGTGCCAGGGCTGCCAGCCCGCGGGCCTGATGGAAGCGTCGGCAGCGCCCGTCCCGAAATCGCCGGTGCGACCCGCGTCCGCGCCGGGAACGACAGCGGGCCCCGCCTCGGTCCGCCCGGCCCGGGAGGCGGAGACGGTCGGCCGCGCGCCTCCACCGCCGGTTCCGCCCGCGCCGACGTCGCCTCCACCGTCGCTGAAGTGACCCGGCAGCAGTACCGTCCCCAGCACCGCGCACACCGCCGTGGCCGCTGCCGCGAGCCCGATCCACAGCCTTTTGTGCCCCCGTCCGTCACCCGGTACCGCCACGGGCACGACAGGCGTCGGCGCCAGGGCGGGCCCGACGGGATCCGGGGAGTGGAACGGCAGTGCCGGTGCGGCGGCCGAGAACGCGGCCGCCGCCGCGACGGCGCGCGCTCCCGCCGCGTGCGCGGCGAGCTGCCCCCGGATCGCCTCCGTCCAGGGGAACGGTCCGCCGGCCGCCGCGCCCGCCCGGTCTCCCGGCAGCAGCATGCCGACCAGTTGCCGAGGCGTCGGCCGGGCCTCGGCGTCGCTGTGCAGGCACTTCTCGATCACCGCACGCAACCGCGGTGGCACGCCGGAGAGTTCGGCCTCGCCCTGGGAGATCCGGAAGATCACGGCCGCCATGTCGGAGTCGTCGAACGGTCCCCGCCCGGTCGCCGCGAAAGCGAGCACCGCACCGAGACAGAAGACGTCCGACGCCGGTACGAGCGACCGTGAGCCGTTGACGTGCTCGGGCGAGATGTAGCCCGGGCTGCCCACGACCACGCCGGTCCGGGTGAGCTGGGTGGCGTCGAAGGCCTGGGCGATCCCGAAGTCGATCACCTTCGGCCCGTCCGCACCGAGCAGCACGTTGCCCGGCTTGAGGTCGCGGTGCAGGACGCGTACGGCGTGCATGTCGGCGAGCGCGCGGGCGAGACCCGCACCCATCTCGCGCACCACCGGCTCGGGCATCGGCCCGCCGCGGGTCACCGCCTCTGCGAGCGAGGGGCCCGGTACGTACTCCGTCGCCAGCCAGGGCAGTCGGCCGCTCGCGTCGCCGCCGACGAGGGCCGCGGTGTGCGGACTGCGGACGGCGCCCGCCGCGTCGATCTCGCGGCGGAAGCGGATCCGGAAGCCGTCGTCCAGATCGAGATCCGGCCGCACGGTCTTCAGCGCGACCAGACCGCCGAGCGGGTCCCGCGCACCGGCCGGCCGGGCCAGATACACCTCGCCCATGCCGCCCGCGCCCAGCAGCCCCAGCAGTTGGTAGGGGCCGATCAGCCGGGCCCGGCCGGGCGGAAGCGGCTCGATCACTGCGCGGCTCCTTCGCCGTTCGCCGGACGGTTCACTCGGGCAGCGGTACGGAGACCGTGGTGCCGTCGTCGTACACGACATGCACGACACCGCCGACCGGCAGCACCTGCGGGTCGAGCAGTTCCTTGTCCAGGTACACGCCCTCGGTGACGGAGTCGTACGTCGGTGTCCGGCTCGGGCCCGGGGCGCCCGGAATCCGGGTCCGCGCCAGGGCCCCCAGGGCGCCGTCCCGGCGGATCGGGACCGTGTACAAGGACGTGCTGTCGGCCCAGACCAGCGTGCTCTCGACGATCAACGGGTCGGACACGGGGTTGCTCATGCCCTGCGCCTGTTTCCCGCCGAGCGGGAACCTGCCGAGGGTCCGGCCCTTGTCACGGCTCACGACGACGAGTTCGTCGGGCACCCCTTCGCCACTCCTGCGGAATGTGATCACCCGGTCGTCGAGCGCGGTGAGCGTCGCCTCTCCGACGAGTGCGGGATCCACCGGGATCCGCCCCAGCGTCTTGAGGGTTCCCGCCGAGAACCGCAGCAGATGCATGTCGTCGCCGTGGCCCGAAGGGTCGCCGCCGGAGACGTACGTCGCGCAGAAGGCGGACCCGTCACGCACCCGCAGGTCCCCGCAGCCCGTGTTGCGCTCGACGGCCTCCTGCACGGCCTCGCCACCGGCCGTGCCGAGCAGAGCGCCGTCCTTCGGCCGGTACGCCCTGGGCGCGTCCTCACCGACCGCGTACACCACCCTGCCATCGGTGGCGACCGGCCAGAAGTTGCCGTGCTGGGCGTTGGAGACCGTCTGAGGGGCCAGCGGTTTGCGCCATTTCTCGGCGCCGGTCCTCAGGTCGTACGCGGCGAGGGCCGCCCCCTCGGGCGTCGGTGCGGTCGAGGCGAAGACCGAGTCGCCGACGACGAGCGGCGCGCTGTCCAGGTCGTGCGCCCCGCCGGACCGGGCCGTCCAGCGGACCGCCCCCGTACGGGCGTCCAGCGACTGCAGCCGGTCGCCCGCGGCGAGCAGGACGGTGTCGTCGTACACGCTGGGGCGGGTGGCTCCGGCCGGCATGAAGAACTGGCCCCGGGGTCCCCAGCCCGCCGAGCGAGTGGTCTCCCCCGCGTCCAGCGTCCACATCCGGTGCCCGTCCGCCGCCGACAGCGCCTCGTACGTGCCGTCCGTCTTCCGGCAGACCACGACGTCACGGCCCGCGGAGCAACCGATCGGCGACCCGGAGAACTTGCCCTTCCACGGCTTCGTCCACCCCGCCGGGCGCACGTCGCGGCCATAGGGGACCGTGCCCGAGCCGTCCGGGCCGCCGTTCTCGTCCACGCCCGCCACGATTCTGCCGACGACGGGTGAACGGTCCTTGCCCGCCGTGTCATCGGGCGTGCCGTGGTCGTTGCGCCAGGCCAGAATGCCCCCGGTGGCCGCCCCCAGAGCGATCAGCGCGGCGAGGGCCGCGCCCAGGGTGCGCCGGGAGCGGCGCGGGGGCCGGGCGAGGCCGGGGCCCTGGGTGGGCGCGACATGCAGGCCCGGAGTGAAGTCGGTTCCCCGAGTGGGCAGTCGGTGGGGTTCGACGTGACGCCCGGCGGCCACCTCGGTCGGTGTGTATCCCGGCAGCAGCGGACCGTCCAGCGCGACGACCCGGTCCAGTTCGCGCTCGTGCTCGGCGATGTGCCGGGCCACCGCCTCCGGCCACCGCTCCGCCGCGCCGGGGTCGAGCAGCTCCGCGAGTTCGGCGGCGGCCGGACGGGCGGCCGGGTCGGCCACCAGGCAGCGGTCCAGCACGGCGCGCAACGCCTCCGGCACATCGTCGAGATCGGCCTCGACGTACTTGACGCGGTAGAGCACGGCCGCGACCGGGCCGTCCCCGAAGGGGTCGCGTCCGGTGGCGGCGTAACAGAGCACGGAGGCGAGACAGAACACGTCGGACGCGGGAACGACGCGTCCGCTGCCCGCCACGTGTTCCGGGGACATGAAGGCGGGGCTGCCGACCATGCGGCCGGTGGTGGTGAGCGGGGTCGCGCCGAAGTCGCGGGCGATCCCGAAGTCGATCAGGCGCGGCCCGTCGGCGGCGAGCATCACGTTGCCGGGCTTCACATCGCGGTGGACGATCCCGGCCGCGTGGACGGCCGTCAGCGCGCGGGCCAGTCCGGCGCCGAGCATCCGCACCTCGGCCTCGTCCATCGCGCCCGCCCCGCGCACGGCGGCGGCCAGGGTCGGTCCGGCCACGTATCCGGTGGCGAGCCAGGGCACCTCGGCGTCCGCGTCCCCGTCGAGCAGCGGGGCCAGACGGGGGTCGTCGACGGACCGGGCGACGGTGATCTCGCGGCGGAAGCGGTCGCGGAAGCCGGGATCCCGGGCCACGTCGCGGCGGACGGTCTTGACGGCGACCGGGTCGCCGCCGCTCTCCGGGGATCCGAGGAAGACCTCCCCCATGCCGCCCGCGCCGAGCCGGGCCCGTATCGCGTAGGGCCCGATCCGTCCGGGCGAGTCCTCCCGCAGCGGACCCAGCATGCGCCACTCCCCCCGTCGGTACGCATGAATCGCCGGACACCCCGTGCTCGTGTCCGGCGGTAATCCTGCCACGGACACGTCATCGGCCGCAGCGCCGGACGGGACGACCCGGCGGCCCCGGGGGCGGCCCGCACGCCGCTCCCGGTCCAGCCCGGTCGTCCCGTCCGGTCGAACCGTCGGATCAGGCCTCGGTGAGTCCTGCCACCAGTTCGTCCGCCGCCGCGTACGGGTCGAGGCCCCCCGCCACGATGCGCTCGGCGAGCGCGCCGATGTGGCGGTCGCCGTGCAGATCACCGATCCGCTCGCGCAGGCGGGTGACGGCGATCGTCTCGACCTCGCGGGCGGCACGCGCCGTGCGCCGCTCGGCGAGCACCCCGTGCTCCTCCATCCACGCCCGGTGCTTCTCCAGGGCCTCGACGACCTCGTCTATGCCCTCGCCCCGGGCGGCGACCGTCTTCACGATCGGCGGCCGCCAGTCGCCGGGCCCTCGCGACTCGCCGAGGCCCAGCATGTGGTTGAGCTCGCGCGCGGTGGCGTCCGCGCCGTCCCGGTCGGCCTTGTTGACGACGTACACGTCGCCGATCTCCAGGATCCCGGCCTTGGCCGCCTGGATGCCGTCACCCATGCCCGGCGCCAGCAGGACGACGGAGGTGTCGGCCTGCGAGGCGATCTCCACCTCCGACTGACCGACACCGACCGTCTCCACCAGGACGACCTCGCAGCCCGCCGCGTCCAGTACCCGGATCGCCTGCGGTGCCGACCAGGCCAGGCCGCCCAGATGCCCGCGCGTCGCCATCGAGCGGATGTAGACGCCGGGGTCGGAGGCGTGCTCCGACATCCGGACCCGGTCGCCGAGGAGCGCCCCGCCGGAGAACGGGGAGGACGGGTCGACGGCCAGGACGCCGACCCGCTTGCCCGCCTTCCGGTAGGCGGAGACCAGAGCCGACGTCGATGTCGACTTGCCGACACCGGGTGAACCGGTGAGGCCGACGACATAGGCGTTGCCCGTCAGCGGCGCCAGGGCCGCCATCACCTCGCGCAGCTGCGGCGACGCCCCTTCCACCAGGGAGATGAGCCGGGCCACGGCCCGCGGCCTGCCCGCACGGGCCTGCTCGACCAGGGTCGGGACGTCCACCATCACCGCTCCGTTCGCTCGCTGCGTGTTCCACGTGCACTACGTACTACGTACGGCCTGCCGCGGCCGTTCCTGCCTACTTGGGGACGCGGATGATCAGCGCGTCGCCCTGCCCTCCGCCGCCGCACAGCGCCGCCGCGCCGGTGCCGCCGCCGCGCCGCTTCAGCTCCAGCGCCAGGTGCAGCACCACCCGGGCACCGGACATGCCGATCGGGTGACCCAGCGCGATGGCGCCGCCGTTGACGTTCACCTTGTCCGGGGTGACGCCGAGGTCCTTCATCGACTGGACGGCGACCGCCGCGAACGCCTCGTTGATCTCGATGAGGTCGAGGTCCGCCACCTCCAGGCCGTCCTTCTTCAGGGCGTGCTTGATGGCGTTGGACGGCTGCGACTGGAGCGAGTTGTCCGGGCCCGCCACATTGCCGTGGGCGCCGATCTCGGCGATCCAGTCCAGGCCCAGCTCCTCGGCCTTGGCCTTGCTCATGACGACGACCGCGGCGGCTCCGTCGGAGATCTGCGAGGAGGTGCCCGCGGTGATCGTGCCGTCCTTGGTGAAGGCCGGGCGCAGCTTGCCGAGGGACTCCGCGGTCGTCTCCGGGCGGATGCCCTCGTCCTTGGAGAAGAGGACCGGGTCGCCCTTGCGCTGCGGGATCTCGACCGGGGTGATCTCGGCCTCGAAGAGCCCGTTCTTCTGGGCGGCGGCGGCGCGCTGGTGGGAGAGGGCGCCGATCTCGTCCTGATCGGCGCGGGACAGGCCCAGGCGGGTGTTGTGCTTCTCGGTGGACTCGCCCATCGGGATGTTCTCGTAGGCGTCGGTCAGACCGTCGTACGCCATCGAGTCGAGCATCTCGATCGCGCCGTACTTGTGACCCTCGCGGGACTTCGGGAGCAGGTGCGGGGCGTTCGTCATGGACTCCTGGCCGCCGGCGACGACGACGTCGAACTCACCCGCACGGATCAACTGGTCGGCGAGCGCGATCGCGTCGAGCCCGGACAGACACACCTTGTTGACGGTGAGCGCGGGAACGTTCATCGGAATGCCCGCCTTGACCGCGGCCTGGCGTGCCGGGATCTGGCCCGCACCGGCCTGCAGCACCTGGCCCATGATCACGTACTCGACCTGGTCGCCGCCGATACCGGCCCGGTCCAGCGCGGCCTTGATGGCGATACCGCCGAGGTCGGCCCCGGAGAAGCTCTTCAGCGAGCCGAGGAGGCGGCCCATGGGCGTACGCGCGCCCGCGACGATCACTGAGGTGGTACCGGTCGTTCCTGACATGAGGGGCAGCCCCTTGGGATGAGGAGTGAACGAGGGTTTACATGAATGTACTGAGCGGTACCCCACCCGTCATCCGGCAGCGGGTGTGATGGCGCGCACGTTGCGTAACCATCGGCGGGGCGCTGCACTGGTTCCATGCTGACGCGAATCGACCACATCGGGATCGCCTGTTCCGACCTCGACGCGACCGTCGAGTTCTACCGATCGACCTACGGGTTCGAGGTGTTCCATTCCGAGATCAACGAGGAGCAGGGCGTGCGGGAGGCCATGCTCAAGATCAACGATACGTCCGACGGCGGCGCTTCCTACCTCCAGCTCCTGGAGCCGACACGGGAGGACTCGGCCGTGGGCAAGTGGCTGGCGAAGAACGGGGAGGGCGTCCACCACATCGCCTTCGGCACCGCGGACGTCGACGCCGACGCCGCGGACATCCGGGAGAAGGGGGTCAGGGTGCTCTACGACGAGCCCAGGACCGGGTCCATGGGGTCACGCATCACCTTTCTGCACCCCAAGGACTGCCACGGCGTCCTCACCGAACTGGTCACGTCCGCAGCTGAGCACTGACCACCGGATACCCGGCCCGGTAGAGTGGGCCGTTCCGGGCCGGGGCCGGGTCGGGGCCGCGCCGCGTCCCCAGCCGTTGATCTGTCACCATTCCCCGGGGGACCGCTCGCCGGCGAACGGTACTCGTTGGAGAGTTGCGACCAGGGTTGGGGTCTCCCCTGCTCAGTGGGGCATCCCCTGCTCGAACGAAGTTGAGAGTTTGGGGAAGAAGTTGAGAGCTCGGGGAAGGATGGGACCGCGCAGTGCGGGGCTACGAACGCCAGGAGAGCCACCGAGCTGACGACGACCATCTCTCGCGGTTCGAGGCCGAGATGGACCGGCTGAAGACCGACCGGGAGAAGGCCGTCCAGCACGCCGAGGACCTCGGTTACCAGGTCGAGGTCTTGCGCGCCAAGCTGCACGAGGCTCGGCGCAATCTCGCGACCCGTCCCGCCTACGACAGCGCGGACATCGGTTACCAGGCCGAGCAGTTGCTCCGTAATGCCCAGATCCAGGCCGAGCAGCTGCGGACCGACGCCGAGCGGGAGCTCCGCGACGCCCGTGCGCAGACGCAGCGGATCCTGCAGGAACACGCCGAGCACCAGGCGCGGCTCCAGGCCGAGCTGCACAACGAGGCCGTGCAGCGGCGCCAGCAACTGGACCAGGAGCTGGCCGAGCGCCGCCAGACCGTCGAGTCCCATGTCAACGAGAACGTCGCCTGGGCCGAGCAGCTCAGGGCCCGGACGGAGTCCCAGGCGCGCCGGCTGCTGGAGGAGTCCAGGGCCGAGGCCGAGCAGTCCCTGACGGCCGCGCGCGCCGAGGCGGGCCGGCTGGCCGACGAGACCCGGCAGCGGCTGGGCTCCGAGGCGGAAACCGCCCGTGCCGAGGCGGAGTCGATCCTGCTGCGCGCCCGCAAGGACGCCGAGCGGCTGCTGAGCGCCGCCTCCAGCCAGGCGCAGGAGGCCACCAGCCATGCCGAGCGGCTGCGTTCGTCGACGACGGCCGAGACCGAGCAGACCCGGCAGCAGACCGCCGAGCTGAACCGGGCCGCCGAGCAGCGCATGCAGGAGGCCGAGACCCGGCTGCGGGAGGCCCGGCTGGAGGCCGAGAAGGTCACCGCAGAGGCGAAGGAGGCCGCCGTCAAGCGGCTGGCCGCCGCCGAGTCGCAGAACGAGCAGCGCACCCGTACCGCCAAGTCGGAGATCGCCCGGCTGGTCGGCGAGGCCACCAAGGACACCGAGAACCTCAAGGCGGAGGCCGAGCAGGCGCTCGCCGATGCCCGCGCCGAGGCGGACCGGCTGAAGTCCGAGGCGGCCGAGAAGGCCCGCACGGCCGCCGCCGAGGACGCCGCGGCCCAGCTCGCCAAGGCCGCCAGGGCCGCCGAGGAGGTGCTGACCAAGGCGTCCGAGGACGCGAAGTCCACCACCGGCGCGGCGAGCGAGGAGGCCGACCGGATCCGCCGTGAGGCGGAGGCCGAGGCGGACCGGCTGCGCGGCGAGGCCGCCGAGCAGGCCGATCAGCTCAAGGGCGCGGCCAAGGACGACACCAAGGAGTACCGGGCCAAGACGGTCGAGCTGCAGGAGGAGGCGCGCAGGCTGCGCGGCGAGGCCGAGCAGCTGCGCTCCGAGGCCGTCGCCGAGGGCGAGCGGATCCGCGGCGAGGCCCGTCGCGAGGCCCTGCAGCAGATCGAGGAGGGCGCGAAGTCCGCCGAGGAGCTGCTGTCCAAGGCGAAGACGGACGCGGAGGAGCTGCGCGGCACCGCGTCCACCGAGAGCGAGCGGGTCCGCAACGAGGCGGCCGAGCGGGCGGGCGCGCTGCGCAAGCAGGCCGAGGAGGCGCTGGAACGCGCCCGTGCCGAGGCCGAGGAGCTGCGCGGCGAGTCCGAGGAGCAGGCCCGGTCCACCACCTCCGGGGCCGAGCAGGCCGCGCAGGAGCTGCGCGAGGAGACCGAGCGTGCGGTCGCGGCCCGGCAGGCGGAGGCGGCCGAGGAGCTTGCCCGGCTGCATTCCGAGGCCGAGACCAGGGTCACCACCGCCGAGCAGGCGCTCACCGACGCGCGCGCCGAGGCGGAGCGCATCCGGCGTGAGACGAACGAGGAGTCCGAGCGGCTGCGCGCGGAGGCCGCGGAGCGGCTGCGGGCGCTGCGGGAGCAGGCCGAGACCGAGGCGGAGCGGCTGCGCGACGAGGCCGCGGCGGACGCGGCGCAGTCGCGGGCGGAGGGCGAGTCCACCGCCGTGCGGCTGCGCGGCGAGGCGGCCGCCGAGGCGGAGCGGCTCAAGTCCGAGGCGCAGGAGACCGCCGACCGGGTGCGGTCCGAGGCCGCCGCGGCCGCGGAGCGCGTGGGCGCGGAGGCTGCCGAGGCACTGGCCGCCGCCCAGGAGGAGGCCAACCGCCGCCGCCGGGAGGCCGAGGAGACCCTCGACGGAGCACGCACCGAGGCGAACCAGGAGCGCGAGCGCGCCCGCGAACAGAGCGAGGAGCTCCTCGCCTCCGCCCGCAAGCGGGTCGAGGAGGCGCAGGCCGAGGCGCAGCGCCTGGTGGAGGAGGCGGACAGCCGGGCGACGGAGCTGGTCTCCACGGCCGAGCAGACCGCTCAGCAGGTACGGGATTCGGTCAGCGGGCTGCAGGAGCAGGCCGAGGAGGAGATCGCCGGGCTGCGCTCCACCGCCGAGCATGTCGCGGAACGGACGAAGTCCGAGGCGCAGGAGGAGGCGGACCGGGTCCGCGCCGACGCGCACGCGGAGCGGGAGCGGGCCGGCGAGGACGCGTCCCGGGTGCGCCAGGAGGCGCAGGAGGAGTCCGAGGCCGCGAAGGCGATGGCCGAGCGGACCGTCGCCGACGCGATCAGCGAGTCGGAGCGGCTGCGCGCGGACACCGCGGAGTACAGCCAGCGGATGCGCACCGAGGCGTCCGACGCGCTGGCCTCGGCCGAGCAGGACGCGGCGCGCAGCCGGGCCGAGGCCCGCGAGGACGCCAATCGGATGCGTTCCGACGCGGCGACCCAGGCCGACCGGCTGGTGGGCGAGGCGACGAGCGAGGGCGAGCGGATCCGCACGGAGTCGACGCAGCAGGCCGGCCGGCTCGTCGAGGAGGCGACGCAGCAGGCGGCCCGGGTGGCGGACGAGGCCGCGGACGCGGCCGAGCGGATGCGCGCGGAGGCGGCGGCCACCGTCGGTTCGGCGCAGGAGCACGCGGCCCGTACCCGCGAGGAGTCGGAGCGGGTGCGTGCCGAGGCGGAGGCCGCGGCCGAGCAGATGCGGGCCGAGGCCCGTCAGGAGGCGGACCGGCTGCTGGACGAGGCGCGCGAGGCCGCGGCGAAGCGCCGTGCCGATGCCGCCGAGCAGGCCGACCAACTCGTCGACAAGGCCCAGGAGGAGGCGCTGCGCGCTGCCACCGAGGCCGAGGAGCAGGCCGACACGATGGTCGGCGCGGCCCGCAAGGAGGCCGTGCGGATCACCTCGGAGGCGACCGTCGAGGGCAACTCCCTGGTGGAGCGCGCCCGTACGGACGCGGACGAACTGCTGGTCGGCGCGCGTCGGGACGCCACGGCCATCCGGGAACGGACCGAGGAGCTCAGGGCCCGGATCGAGGGCGAGATCGAGGAGCTGCACGACCGGGCCCGACGGGAGACCTCCGAGCAGATGAAGACGGCGGGCGAGCGCGTCGACAATCTGATGAAGGCGGCGACCGAGCAGCGCGACGAGGCGGCGGCCAAGGCCAAGGAGCTGCTGGCGGAAGCGAATTCGGAGGCGAGCAAGGTCCGGATCGCGGCGGTGAAGCGGGCCGAGTCACTGCTGAAGGAGGCCGAGCAGAAGAAGGCCACGCTGGTCCGCGAGGCCGAGAAGCTGCGGGCCGACGCCGAGGCGGAGGCGAAGCGCACGGTCGACGAGGGCAAGCGCGAGCTCGATCTGCTGGTGCGTCGGCGCGAGGACATCAACACCGAGATCTCCCGAGTCCAGGACGTACTGGAGGCGTTGGAGTCGTTCGAGACGCCGACCAGCGGCAAGGGCTCGGGCAGCGGCGCCGCAGGTGGCGTCAGAGCCGGGGCCGCGGCCGGAACTCGTTCGAGTGGCAAGTCGTCCGAGGGGTAGTCGTCCTGTCATCTCCCGTGCTTCGTCAAGGACGTTCAACCCCGAGAGTGGCAAGAGTTGCGGGGGTCAGCCACTCAAAAGGGGTGTCATTCTCCAGATCAAACGGGCATCCACTCGATGACACGCCGTCCGGGCCCCTAGGATTCCCCCTAACACCTCACCGGTCTCATTCGACAGGAACCTCATGAGCGACCCTTCCTCCCCCTTCGGCTTCGAGCTCGTGCGACGTGGATACGACCGCGGTCAGGTGGACGACCGCATTACCAAGCTCGTCGCCGATCGTGATAGTGCTCTCACCCGCATCACTTCTCTGGAAAAGCGCATCGAGGAGCTCCACCTCGAGACGCAGAACGCCCAGGCCCAGGTGAACGACGCGGAGCCGTCGTACGCCGGCCTCGGCGCACGTGTGGAGAAGATTCTCCGCCTGGCCGAGGAGGAGGCGAAGGACCTGCGCGAGGAGGCCCGTCGCGCCGCCGAGCAGCACCGTGAGCTCGCCGAGTCGGCCGCCCAGCAGGTGCGCAACGACGCCGAGTCGTTCGCCGCCGAGCGCAAGGCGAAGGCCGAGGACGAGGGCGTGCGCATCGTCGAGAAGGCCAAGGGTGAGGCCGGCGCGCTGCGTACGGAAGCCCAGAAGGACGCCGCGCAGAAGCGCGAGGAGGCTGACGCCCTCTTCGAGGAGACCCGTGCCAAGGCCGCCCAGGCCGCCGCGGACTTCGAGACCAACCTGGCCAAGCGCCGCGACCAGTCGGAGCGCGACCTCGCGTCCCGTCAGGCCAAGGCCGAGAAGCGCCTCGCCGAGATCGAGCACCGCGCCGAGCAGCTCCGCCTGGAGGCCGAGAAGCTCCGTACGGACGCCGAGCGTCGGGCCCGTCAGACGGTGGAGACCGCGCAGCGCCAGTCCGAGGACATCGTGGCGGACGCGAACGCGAAGGCCGACCGGATCCGCAGCGAGTCGGAGCGCGAGCTGGCGGCGCTCACCAACCGCCGCGACTCGATCAACGCCCAGCTCACCAACGTCCGCGAGATGCTGGCGACGCTGACCGGTGCGGCGGTGGCCGCCGCCGGTGCCCCGGCCGACGACGAGCCGGCCACCCGCGGCGTCCCGGCCCAGCAGACCCGCTGAGCCACCCGGCGCGGACTCGCTGACCTCTCAGCAGTCCGGCCGACTCCGCAGTACCGCACTTGTACTCCTTGCGCGCCCGGTTCCGCCCTTGTGGTGGCGCCGGGCGCGCGGCCGTTCTAGCGTGAACGCATGATCGAGCTCGATGGTCTCACCAAGCGCTTCGGCAACAAGGTCGCCGTCGACCGGCTCTCGTGCCGGGTCAGGCCAGGAATGGTGACGGGCTTTCTGGGCCCCAACGGGGCGGGCAAATCCACGACGATGCGGATGATGCTCGATCTCGACAACCCGACCAGTGGTTCGGTGCGCATCGACGGCAAGCACTACCGCGACCTGGCGGAGCCCCTCAAGTACATCGGTGCGCTGCTCGACGCCAAGTCGATGCACGGCGGGCGCAGCGCGTACAACAATCTGCTCTGTCTCGCGCAGAGCAACCGCATCCCGGAGAGCCGGGTCGCGGAGGTGCTGGACACCGTGGGTCTGAGCGCGGTGGCGAAGAAGAAGTCCAAGGGCTTCTCGCTCGGCATGGGCCAGCGGCTGGGCATCGCGGCGGCACTGCTCGGCGACCCGCAGGTGCTGCTCTTCGACGAACCCGTCAACGGCCTCGACCCCGAGGGCATCCACTGGATCCGCAATCTGATGAAGGCGCTCGCCGCGGAAGGCCGGACGATCTTCGTCTCTTCGCATCTGATGAGCGAAATGGCACTCACCGCGGACCACTTGATCGTGATCGGCCAGGGCCGGCTGCTCGCCGACACCTCGATGGCCGATTTCATCCACCGGAACTCGCGCAGCTACGTGCGGCTGCGCTCCCCGCAGCAGGAACGGCTGCGCGATGTGCTGCACGAGGAGGGCATGGTCGTGGTGGAGGCGGGCGGCGGCACGTTGGAGATCGACGGCGCCACCACCGAGGCGCTGGGCGAACTCGCCGCCCGGCATCAGATCGTGCTCCACGAGCTCAGCTCCCAGCGGGCTTCGCTGGAGGAGGCGTTCATGCAGATGACGGCGGATTCCGTGGAGTACCACGCGCACTCGGACCTCAGCGAGGCAGCGCCCGTGGGCCCGCACTGGGGCGATCAGTACGACCGGCGGACGGCCGACGGAGGTGCCGGGCACGTCGCGCCGGGCGCACCCGGCACCTCCGGCACCGGCAAGGGAGTGTGACGACGATGGCATCGGTACCCGCGGTCCTCACCTCCGAATGGACCAAGATCCGCACGGTCTCCTCGACCGTCTGGACCCTGATCTCGGCGTTCGTGGTCACCGTCGCGATGAGTGCGGCGCTGTGTGCCCTGATGAACGCACAGTTCAAGGACCTTCCCCCGGCGGAGAGGGCCACCTTCGACCCGACGCTCATCAGCTTCTCCGGGATGGTCCTCGGCCAGCTGGCCATGGTCGTCTTCGGTGTGCTGGTGGTCGGTACGGAGTACAGCTCGGGCATGATCCGCACCTCGCTGGCCGCCGTGCCGCAGCGCGGCTCGTTCCTCTTCAGCAAGGTCGCCGTGGCCGGGGTGCTGGCCCTGGTGGTCGGCATCGTCACCAGCTTCGTCTCGTTCTTTCTCGGACAGGCGCTCCTCGGCGATCACCGCACGGACATCGGTGCGGAACACGTGCTGCGCGCGGTCGTCGGCGGTGGCCTCTACATGGGCCTGATCGGGATCTTCTCGATGGGCGTGGCGGCGATGCTGCGCAGCTCCATGCTGTCGCTCGGCATTCTGATGCCGTTCTTCTTCCTGGTCTCCCAGATCCTGTCGGCGGTACCGGGCGCGAAGAAGGTGGCCCGCTACTTCCCCGACCAGGCCGGGTCCAAGATCATGCAGGTGGTGCCCGACGCCATGAACAGCAATCCGGCCCCGTACGGGCCATGGGGCGGTTTCGGCATTCTGCTCGCCTGGGTGGCGGCGGCACTGGTCGGCGGCTATCTCGTACTGAAGACGCGGGACGCATGACAGGTGCGGGCGGGACGCACCGCCGGTGAGAGCCTCGCACGCCGCGGTCGGAAGCGTCCCGTCCGCTCCGACGCGGAACGATGCGCTCCTGTAACGACTTGGCCGGAACCGTCAAGGCCTGGATATCCTCCTAACTCTTACGGGGGGCGTGCGGCCGAACGGCCTGGGCCCCGACGACGGACAAGAGTCGATGGGGCTGGAGCATGATCGAGGCAGTCGGCCTGACCAAGCGCTATGGCGCGAAGACGGCCGTGTACAACCTTTCCTTCCAGGTGCGGCCGGGTGCCGTCACCGGATTCCTCGGTCCCAACGGGTCGGGCAAGTCCACCACCATGCGCATGATGCTGGGCCTGGACCAACCGACGGCCGGCCATGTCACGATCGGTGGCCACCCCTTCCGCAGCCTGCCGAACGCCCCGCGGCAGGTGGGTGCGCTGCTGGACGCGAAGGCGGTGCACGGCGGCCGCAGCGCCCGTAACCACCTCCTCTCGCTCGCCCAGCTCGCCGGCATCCCGGCCGCCCGGGTCGACGAGGTGCTCGGTGTCGTCGGTCTGCACGAGGTGGCGCGGAAGCGCTCCAAGGGCTTCTCGCTCGGCATGGGCCAGCGGCTCGGCATCGCGGCGGCACTGCTCGGCGACCCGCAGGTGCTGCTCTTCGACGAGCCCGTCAACGGCCTCGACCCCGAGGGCATCCTCTGGGTCCGCAACCTGATGAAGACGCTGGCGTCCGAGGGCCGTACGGTCTTCGTCTCCAGCCATCTGATGAGCGAGATGGCGCTCACCGCCGACCATCTGATCGTGATCGGCCGCGGACAACTGCTCGCCGACATGAGTGTCAAGGACTTCATTTCCGCCAATTCGGCGGACTTCGCCCGGGTGCGGGTCGCGGACGGCGTGCCGGAGCAGCGGGAGAAGCTGACGGCCTCGCTCACCGAGGCGGGCGGCCAGGTCATGCCGGAGCCGGACGGGGCGCTGCGGATCACGGGGCTCGCCCTGCCGCGGATCAGCGATCTGGCCCACGAGTCGGATGTCCGGCTGTGGGAGCTCTCGCCGCACCAGGCCTCGCTGGAGGAGGCGTACATGCGGATGACGCAGGGCGCCGTGGACTACCGCTCGACGGAGGACCAGAAGGCCGGGCTGCAGCAGCCCGTGCACGGCGGCTACGGACCGCAGCCCGGTTACGGGGCGCCGCCCCAGCAGCCGGTCCCGGAGATGCCGCAGCAGGGCTGGTACGCCCCTCCGCCGCCCGGACAGAACCCGTACGCGGGGGCCCCGGCCGCCCCCGAGGCCGCCGCAGCCCCCGCAGACCTGACCAAGAGCGAGACCAGCGAGGACGCCCGATGACCACACCGCCGACCCCGCAGGCGCCGTACCAGCAGCCCCCCGCGCCGCAGGAGAACATGCACGGGCTCTACGCGTCCCCGATCCCGGTGCGCGCGGCCACCCTCGGCGACGCGCTCGCCTCCGAGTGGACCAAGATCCGTTCCGTGCGCTCGACGATGTGGACGCTCGGCGTCCTGGTCGTGCTGCTCCTCGGTTTCGGCATCATGGCGGCGGTCCTGCTGAGCATGACCGACGCCGTCATCGGCGATGTCCCCGAGCTCAGCTTCGGCTTCTTCGGCGTGCTCCTGGGCTCGATCTGTGTGATCACGCTCGGCGTGCTGACCATCGCCTCGGAGTACAGCACGGGCCTGATCCGCACGACGCTGACGGCCTGCCCCAGCCGGAGCCGGGTGCTCACCGCCAAGGCGATCGTCTTCTTCCTGCTCACCTTCACCATCACGACCGTGGTGACCGCCGTGGTCGGTGCGGTGCAGGTGGCCATGCTGGACGGCAAGGAGCCCAGCGGCGACGACTGGCTGCGCGCCACGGTGGGCGTCGGCCTCTACATCGCGCTGCTGGGCCTGCTGTCGCTGGCGATCGGTGCGCTCATCCGGCATTCCGCGGGCGCGATCACGATCATGATCGGGGTGGTGCTGCTGCCGCTCGTGCTGGCGATGTTCATGTTCTCGGACTCGCTGGCCGATCTGCGCCAGGCACTCTTCGAGTACTCGATCCCCAGCCAGCTCAGCGCGTTCTACGACACTTCGGTGACCGGGTCGGGGCCGTCCGGCTGGGACCCGCTGTGGATCATGCTCGGGCTGACGGCCGCTGCCATGGTCGCCGCCTACGCGACGCTGGACCAGCGCGACGTGTGACCGGTCGCCGGCCGGGCCGGCCGCCGAACCTCAGTAGCGAGGCGCGTTCCTGGACCGCTGCACCTGTGTGGTGCGGCGGTCCTTCGCGTTCCAGCAGGCCTTGTGCCAGTGCCTGCGGTCGTCGATGCCGCCGTACTCGGACCAGGCCACCAGGTGCGGGACGCCGGACGGGATCTCCTGGTCGCAGCCCGGACAGCGGTAGCGCTTTCCGGCCGCGCTCGCGCCACTCACCGGGCGGACCGACCACTCCTCGCCCCGCCACTCCTCCGTCCGCCCGCCACCCCCGTACCGGGCACCCGGCTCCACTGCGCTGTCGTGGGGACTCTCGCCGCCTCGGGGGCGGTTGCGGCGCGGGGACACGTGACACCTCACACGGGGCGGGCTGGGCAGTTCCCGTCCAGCGTAGGGCCATTTGGCCGATGCGGGCGTCCCGTACCGTCCGGGGCGGCCTCCCGGAGGGAGTGGGTTACCGGAAAATCGCAACAACCTGTCACCGGACCGTGCCTTTGGCACGTGTCAGACGTTGTTGCCGGTAGGGGAGAGCCGCGTCGGCCGTAAGGAGGCAATTGGCCATGCGTGTGGGAACGTTCGTACTGGCAGCCCAGTTTCCGGGGCAGGGACCCGGAGAAGCGCTGTATCGCGCGATCCGGTCCACCGAGGTCGCGGAGGAATCCGGCCTCGACTCGGCCTGGCTGGCGGAACATCACTTCGTGCCGTACGGGGTCTGTCCGTCCGCCGTCACACTGGCCGCGCTGCTGCTCGGCCGCACCCGGAGGATCCGGGTGGGTACGGCGGTGAGCGTGCTGCCGACCCAGCACCCGGTCGCGCTGGGCGAACAGGCCGCGCTGCTCCATCTCACCAGCGGCGGCAGATTCACGCTCGGCGTCGGCCGGGGCGGCCCCTGGGTGGACCTGGAGGTGTTCGGAGGAGGCCTGGAGGCGTACGAGAAGGGCTTCCCGGAGGACCTGGCGCTGTTGCTGGACTGGCTGCGCGAAGCACGGGTCGCCGGCAACGGCGAGCGCTACGGCTTCCGCGAGGTGGCGGTGGTCCCCCGGGCCGACGAACTGCTCGAACGGGACGGCGGCGAGGGCCCCGGCGGCCCCGAGGTCGTCGTCGCCTGCACCTCCGCGAAGACGGTACGGCTCGCCGCTGAGAACGGTCTGCCGATGCTGCTCGGGATGCACTGCGGTGACGAGGAGAAGGCCGAGATGGTCGCTCTGTGGCGCTCCGCGGCCCTCGCCGCGGGCCGTTCCCCCGAGAGCGTCCGCGAGGCCGGACACGTGTCCGCGGGGGTGGCCCAGATCGCCGACCGTTCCGAGGAGGCCGCGGAGACGCTCGTGAAGGCGATGCCCGGCTGGCTGCGGCAGGGTCTGGACGCCCATGTGACGGTCGACGGCCGGCACCGGGTGATGCGCGACCCGGTCGCCTACACGGAGTTGCTCTGCGGCATTCATCCGGTGGGCCCGCCCCGGCTGGCGGCCGACCGGCTCGCCGCCACGGCCGAGCGGACAGGCATCACCCGCTTCGCGCTCCTGACGGAGGGTTCGGGAGATCTGGCGGCCACGGAGGAGAACGTAGCGCGGCTGGGCACCGAAGTGCTGCCGCTGCTCACATGAGAACTCGTCAGGGGTACGGGGGCCGCCGCCCCGGAGCCGGTCGCGCCTCCCACGCCCCAAAACGGCGCCGGCGGCGTTCGCACATGTCCGGCGGCTCATGGCCGGGGGCGCGACGCCGGGCACGGCATCCCGCGGCCTTGCCGGAACATCCGAACGGGCACCCCGAACTCACGACCTCGTTCGAGCAGGCGTGACTCCGTCCGGGAGTTCCGGCATCGCGCGACGCGCCGCGCGGGACGCCGCGCCCCGTCCGACCCTGATCCGCCGGACAGGCGCGGGAACGCCCCCCTAGGACGACACGGCCTAGCAGTCCCGGAGTTCGGGCGACTGGTTGAGCAACTGGCCCCTCACCGAGGTGAAGCGGGCCAGACGCTCGTCGACCGAGGCGTCCAGCGGGAACACCGCGACGCGGTGGCAGTTCTGGAATGCCAGGCGCACCCCGAAGTGCCGCTGCAGCGCGCCGCGTATCGCATCACTCGCGAGCGCGCGCAGCAGCTGACCACGTGCCTGCTCGTCCGGCGGCGGCGTCTGGTTGTCGGCGAACTCTCCGCCGTCGACCTTCAGCTGAGCCACCAGAGAGCTGATCATCTCCCATGCGTAGGGCAGGGAGGTCCGGACGCAGTCGACGAAGTCGGCTTCGTCGACCTCGCCTCGCTCGGCCTGTTCCAACAGCGCCGGTGAGACGTCGAGCGACATGGGTTCTCCTCTCGCGACCCCGACGCGGGCCGGGGCCTTACGGGCAGGGCAGGAGGACGGCGACGCAGCGTGCACACACGGCGACCTCCCGCTTACACGGTAAGGGCGCAGTCCTGGCCGCACCAGGAGATTGGGAACACAACCGGCCAATAACGAAGGGGAGCAAAGAGGGGCAAGCCCGGAACGCCCCGGTCCGGGGGCGATGGCGGGCGACGGAGGGAGAATCGCGTGGAGCCCCCGTCGTCGAGTAGCGTTGCCGACCATGCGTCTCGTCATCGCCCGCTGCTCCGTGGACTACGCCGGCCGGCTCACGGCCCACCTGCCCTCCGCTCCCCGTCTGATCCTGGTGAAGGCGGACGGGAGTGTTTCGATCCACGCCGACGACAGGGCGTACAAACCGCTCAACTGGATGTCACCGCCGTGCACGCTCAAGGAGGGCACGGACGACACCGCCGGTGTGTGGACCGTGGTGAACAAGGCGGGAGAGAAACTGATCATCACGATGGAGGAGATCCTCCATGACTCGTCCCATGAGCTGGGCGTCGACCCGGGGCTGATCAAGGACGGCGTCGAGGCGCATCTGCAGGAACTCCTCGCTGACCGGATCGAGACACTCGGCGAGGGCTACACCCTGATCCGCCGCGAGTACTTCACCGCCATCGGACCGGTCGACATCCTGTGCCGGGACGCCGACGGGCAGACCGTGGCCGTGGAACTGAAGCGGCGCGGCGACATCGACGGCGTGGAGCAGCTGACCCGCTATCTGGAGCTGCTCAACCGCGACCCCCATCTCGCCCCCGTGAAGGGGATCTTCGCCGCGCAGGAGATCAAGCCGCAGGCCCGGGTGCTGGCGACGGACCGCGGGATCGGCTGTGTGGTGCTCGACTACGACGCGTTGCGCGGCATCGAGGACGACAAGCTTCGCCTGTTCTGACCTTCCGGTCCCTGTCGACGCCGGACGGGCCCGGCCCGTCCGGCGTCCGGCGTTCTTGGGGTGGTTCAGGCCGCCGCCGGACCGCTGTCCGGGCCCGCCGCCGGGGACGAGGCGGCGGGGCCGCTCGCCGAGTCGGAGGTGTCCGGCGAGGTCGGCGGGGGCTCGCTGACCGATTCCGTCGGGTCCGGGGAGTCGGGGTCCGACGGGCTCGGGCTCGGCTTGCCCGGCTTCGTCGGCGTGGGCGACTTCGTCGGGCCGGACGATCCGGTCGGCCTGCCGGACGACGGCTTGCCGCTGGACGGCGTGGACGACGACGGGGTGTCGTCCGGCCCCGTCGGGTCCGTGGACGGCGTGGCGCTCCCGCTCGGCGTCGTCCGGACGTCCGAGGGGCTCGGCGTCCCCGCGCTGTCACCGGTCGTCGCGTCCGCGGGGGCCGGGCCGTCCGTGGAGCCGTCGGCCGGGGCTCCGTCCCCGGTGTCGTCCCGGCCCACCGATTCCTCGGTCGTGACACGGGGATTCCGCGGGGTGTCGCGGTCGCCCGTCATCCCCAGCGCCACCACCGTGCCGAGCACGCCGACGAGGAGCACGCCCGCGCCCGCCGCGGCCAGATTGCGCCGGGCCCCGCGCAGCGCCGCGAACCGACCGCGCCGCGCGCCTTCGGGGGCCGCGGGGGCGTTCTGCCGCGACATCACCGCGGTGACGTCCTCGTACGGCCGCGACAACGCCTGTGTCACGGCCGTCGCGGGACCGGCGACGGGCGGCACGGTCGCTTCGTACGGTGCGACCGGCGTGTCCTCGACGCCCGGGGTGCGGCCGCCGGGCAGCAGACTGCCGGAGAGGTCGGCGACCAGCGCGAGCGCGCGTCGTCCGGCCACCGCGCCCGACTTGTCGGCGAGCACCCCGCGCATGCTGATCGATGTCTCCAGCTCCGCCCTGGCCCGGTCCGGGTTGCCGTCGCAGAGCGCCAGAACACCCAACTCGTGGTGGAAGTACGCCTCTTCGGCGACCTCTCCGGCGATCCTGGCCGCCTCCTGACCGATCCTCAGCGCCCTCTCCCAGGCGCCCCAGTGCAGTCCTGCCGCGAAGGCCGGGGAGGCGCTGCGGGCCAGCAGCACGGCCACGCTGGTCTGTCCCGCCCCGTCGCCCGGGACGAGTCGCGTCATGGCCGCGATGACGGCGTCGGCCTCGGCGGTCACCCGTGCGGGGGTGACCGAGGGGTGGCCGGCCCACCAGGTGTAGTGCTGGGCCGCCGTCCGTGCCCGGTCGGTGCTGTCGTCCCCGTATCCGGCGGCCTCCAGCTGGGTCACGACTCCTGCGGCCAGCCGGTAGCGCGGGCCGGCCGGGGAGAGCAGCCCGCAGCCGGCCAGTTCGCCGAGCGCGGCGTCGGCGTGGGTGTCCCCCACGAGCGCGGGCAGATGTGCCTGGTGCGGTACCTCGCCGCCCAGTGCGACCGCGAAGCGCAGGGTGTCCCGGGCGGGGCCGCTCAGCCGTGAGGCGAGCAGCGCGGCGGGCGCCGCGCCCTCGCCGAGGCTGGGCAGCGGGATGTGGACGCCGTCGACGGCCTCGTCGTGTCCGAAGGGCGCCTCGGCGCTCCGGCCGTCGAGGCCCTCGTAGGCCTCCGGGTCGGCGCGCAGCATGTCGCGCTGGCGCAGCAGGGCACCGGCCTGGACGAAGCGCAGCGGCAGCCCCTCGGACTCGAACCAGAGGTCTCCCGCCCAGTTCGCCTCCTCGTCGGTGAGCGGACGCTCGACGACCCGCTCCAGCAGCTCGAGCGAGGAACCGCGGCCCAGACCCGCGAGGAAGACCTCTTCGAGGTACGAGTCGGCGGTGGGAGCGGCGACATCCGGATCCGTCGCGAACAGGAACGCGCACTCCGGTGTGGCGTCGAGCAGCTCCTCCAGGGCGCCGCCGCCGACCTCCAGGTCGTCGAGTACGACGACGGCGCCGATGCGCCGCACCCCGTCGAGGAGACCGGCGCGGTCGGGCCGGTGCAGCGGTGCGTCATGGACGGCCTCGTAGAGCCCGTACAGCAGGTCGGTGACGGTCCGCTTGCAGCCGGAGAGCCGTACGACTCCGTCGGGCGCGAGGTCCGCGCAGTCGTCGGCGACGGCGTTCAGCAGCGCCGTGCGGCCGGATCCGGCCGGTCCGGTGAGCCGTACCGAGCGGCCGCGGGCCAGCAGGCGCACCAGCCGTTCGCGTTCCTCGGCACGTTCGAGGAGCGGCAGCCGGGGGGCGGGCGGTCCCGGCGGCACGGGCGGCGCGGTGGCGCGTTCGCGGTCGGCGCGCTGGGCCGCGGTGCGCCGGGCCGGGGGCTCGGGCTCCTCCCCCGGCGGGCACAGCTCGACCTCGCTGCCGTCGACCGGGTTGACGGTGAGCAGGTGGGCACCCGATACGAGCCGGACGACACGTGCCTGTTGCGGCGTTTGCTGACCGAAATCCGGACTCATGGGGCCTCCGCCGCCCGGACGGAGCTGGGAGCCCGGGACGGGGCCTCCCCTGCTCGAACGGAGCTGAGAGCTCGGGGAAGGATCGCCGGACGGTCGTCGGCGGTCGGCCTCCTCGCCGAAGCCGTCGTTGTCCCGGCCGTACTCTTCCGGCCCCCGAGGTGTCGGGTCCATCACCAAAGCCCCCAGACGCGTCGCGCACGATTGCCCCTCCCGGCCTCGCACGCCCCGCTGTCGCCTCCGGTCCGGTGTCCGCCCGGTGGGTTCCCGTCAATCGGCGGACGGCCGAACCCTAGACCGTCGTACCGTCTCCGCGCACAGTCGGGGGTCCACGCCGCCCGAAGCGCACGTTCTCGTACGGAATGTGCACCTTCGGCCGACCGTACGGCCGGGGCCGGGCCGCTTCGGGCGGGCCCTCAGACGCGCGGCAGGGAGTCCGCGGCGATTCCGCCCTCGATCGCCAGGATGCGGTGCAGCCGGGTCGCCACGAGCAGGCGCTGCATCTGCGGCGGCACGCCGCGGAGCACCAGTCGTCGTCCGGCCCGTCCGGCCCGGCGGTGCGCGCCCATGATGACGCCGAGCCCGGTGGCGTCCCAGGAATCCAGCTCGGTCAGGTCGAGCACCAGGTCGCCGACTCCGTCGTCGAGGGCCGAGTGCAGGGCCGTACGGGCGTCCGCCGCGCTTCGGACGTCGAGGCGGCCCCCGACGACCAGCTCGGCGTGGTCGCCCCTGATGTGCATATGCGCTCCCCGGGAATTCTCCGTAGAAAGGTTCGTCCGTCTGTTCTGTCTCTCCCACAACTGACTGTGACGGAGACAGGGAAGTTGCCGTCTGTAAGCGAACCGATACCGAATTCACTCCGTGGAGTGACCAAGGCCCGGCAAGGACCCGAGCGGGCCCACCGGATCCGAAAGACGCCCCCCGGACCTCCGGGCCCGACCGACGGCGGATCGGGCGACCGGAGGACCGAAAACGATCAGTACGTGTAGAAGCCCTGCCCGCTCTTGCGGCCGATGTCACCTGCGTCCACCATCCGGCGCATCAGCTCCGGGGCGGCGAACTTCTCGTCCTGCGACTCGGTGTAGATGTTGCTCGTGGCGTGCAGCAGGATGTCGACGCCGGTCAGGTCCGCCGTGGCGAGGGGCCCCATGGCGTGGCCGAAGCCCAGCTTGCACGCGATGTCGATGTCCTCGGCCGAGGCGACGCCCGACTCGTACAGCTTGGCGGCCTCGACGACGAGCGCCGAGATCAGCCGGGTGGTGACGAAGCCGGCCACGTCACGGTTGACGACGATGCAGGTCTTGCCGACGGACTCGGCGAACTCCCGTGCGGCGGCGAGGGTTTCGTCACTGGTTTTGTAGCCGCGGACGAGTTCGCAGAGCTGCATCATCGGGACCGGCGAGAAGAAGTGCACACCGACGACGCGCTCGGGACGCTCCGTCACGGCCGCGATCTTGGTGATCGGGATGGCGGAGGTGTTGGACGCGAGGACGGTGTCGTCCCGGACGATCTTGTCGAGGGCCCGGAAGATCTCGTGCTTCACTTCGAGCTTCTCGAAGACGGCCTCGACGACGACATCCGCGTCGGCGACCGCGTCGAGGTCGGTGGTGGTGGTGATGCGGGCCAGCGCGGCGTCGGCGTCGGCCGCCTCCAGCTTCCCCTTGGAGACGAACTTGTCGTAGGAGGCCTTGATGCCGTCACGACCACGGGTCAGGGCCTCGTCGGTGACGTCCCGCAGCACGACGTCCCAGCCCGCCTGGGCGGAGACCTGCGCGATGCCGGATCCCATGAGTCCGGCTCCGATGACGGCGAGCTTCCTGGCCACGTGTGCACCCCTTGGTTTCTGTTCGCCCCTGCAGCTGGTCCCTGCACGGCCCGGTCCTGACGGTTGTTCGCATGCTCTTCGGCGGAGATTAGTACCCGCGAGGGGCCCTGTGGCCGTGAAGAGATGCGCGTCACGTCTCACATGACGGACATCACACCGGCATGCGTCATTCGGCGGCGCGCCGGGCGTAGTTGAGGACCTTCTCGCCGAGGAGGTCCTCGATCTCGTCGAGCAGGACGAGCGCGTCGCGGGACACCTCGGCGGCCCCGCGGCCCGCCACCATCTCACGGCCGATGTACCCCATGAGCGTGCTCTGCACCCAGGAGAGCTGACCCGCCACCAGGACCGGGGTCGGGTCGCCGGCCTCGGCTCCGGATTCCTCCTGGAGCGTCGTCTCCAGATGCAGCAGCGCCTCCTGCTGCACCTGCCAGAGGCGGGCCTTGAGCCCGTCGGCACCCTCGACGACCCGCGCGAAGTGCGCGTACCCCTCCATCAGACCGACGGCGGGCGACACGCCCTCCACCTGGATGCGCAGTTCGCGCAGGACGGCGTCGGCCGCGGACTCGCCCTTGTCGCGGCCCCGGACGTAGCGGGAGAGGCGGTCGACGATGCCGCGACTGCGGTCCAGGAAGAGGTCCTCCTTGGCCGGGAAGTAGTTGTAGACCGTGTTCACCGAGACGTCGGCGGCGCGGGCGATCTCGGCGATCGTGACCGCATCGAAGCCCCGTTCCAGGAAGAGACCGGTCGCCACGTCCGAGAGGTGCTGCCTGGTCTGGCGCTTCTTGCGCTCCCTGAGTCCCTCAGCCATGGGCCCATCGTAGAGCCCTCATGGGGTCCATGAATATTTGGAGTCATTGCATTTTTTCATTGACTCTGTTTTTGTAGTCGCTATGTCAATCATCAGCACGGCCGGCCTCGCCCGGACCTTCGACACCAGGAGCGGCCCGGTGACGGCCGTACGCTCCATCGATCTGAAGGTCGCGAGCGGTGAGATCGTCGGCCTCCTCGGTCCCAACGGAGCGGGCAAGACCACCACCCTCCGCATGCTCACCACGCTGCTCGCCCCCACCGGTGGCGCGGCCACCGTCGCCGGCTGCGACCTGCTCGAAGATCCGGCGGGCGTGCGGGAGAAGTGCGGCTACGTCGCCCAGTCCGGCGGCGTCGATCCCCACATCACCGTGCGGGAGGAACTGGTCACCCAGGGCCGGATGTACCGGCTCGGAAAGTCCGCCGCGGCGGACCGCGCCGGAGAACTCGCCGACGGCCTGGGCCTGACGGAGCTGCTCGACCGGCGGACGGCCACGCTCTCCGGGGGCCAGCGGCGGCGGCTCGACATCGCGATGGGGCTCACCCACCGCCCCGCCGTGCTCTTCCTCGACGAGCCGACCACCGGACTCGACCCGGGCAGCCGTGCCGATCTGTGGGCGCTGGTCCGCCGGCTGCGCGACGAATCCGGCACGACCGTCGTGCTCACCACCCACTACCTCGACGAGGCGGACGCACTCGCCGACCGGCTGGTCGTGGTCGACGACGGCCGAGTGGCGGCGGAGGGCACACCCGCCGCCCTGAAGACCCGGTACGCGGGCTCGGCCGACGCCTCGCTCCAGGACGCCTTCCTCGCGATCACCGGGCGTTCGGCCATGCCCGCCGATACGGCTCCCGTCGCCGTCTAGTGCCGTGACCGGAAAGGGTCACCGGCCGCCGGCGCCGCACGGCACCCCGCCGCGTTGCCGCATCACCCGAGTGCGGCCGGCACGAGGGCGATCCTCCGCCTCGCGACGCACCGCGCCGGACGCCGCGAGCCTCCCGGCCACAGCACCGTCCCCGCCGACCCGAAGGAATCCGATGCTTCTCCACGACACCGCGCTCGTCTTCGGCCGGTACGCCCGGCAGACCCTGCGCTCCAGGTTCCAGATCCTCTTCGGCATCCTCATGCCTCTGCTGTACCTGCTCTTCTTCGGCCCGCTGCTCACCGGACTGCCACTCGGTCCCACCGGTGACTCCTGGCAGATCCTGGTCCCCGGACTGCTGCTCCAACTCGGCCTGTTCGGAGCCTCGTTCGCCGGGTTCGCCGTCATCATCGACAACTCGAACGGGGTGGTGGAGCGGATGCGGGTGACCCCGGTCAGCCGGACCGCCCTGCTGCTGGGCCGGGTCCTGCGGGATGCGCTGCTGTTCATGTTCCAGGCGGTGCTGCTGGTCCTCGCCGCCCTGGTCATGGGGTTGCGCGCCCCGCTGTGGGGGGTGCTGATCGGCTTCGCGTTCGTCGGACTTCTGACGGTCTCGCTGGCCTCCCTGTCGTACGCCCTGGCCATGAAGGTCCGTACGCCGCAGGAGTTCGGACCGGTGATCAACTCGGTCACCATGCCGGCCATGCTGCTCTCCGGCCTGATGCTGCCGATGACGCTGGGCCCCGGCTGGCTGGACGTGCTCTCCCACCTCACCCCGTTCCGCTATCTCGTGGACGCGGTACGGGACGCGTACGTGGGCTCGTACGCCACCGCGCACATGCTGTACGGCGTCCTGGTGGCGCTCGGCTTCGCGGCGCTCGCCGTCACGGTGGGCGCACGTGTCTTCCGCCGGGCCGGGGTGTGAGCAGGCCTCTCGTCGGGATCGTGCCGGGCTCGGTCCGAACGAAAGACCCTAGGCTGGTCACATGGTCAACCTGACACGTATCTACACCCGCACCGGCGATCAGGGCACCACCGCCCTCGGCGACATGAGCCGGACCGCCAAGACCGATCTGCGGATCTCGGCGTACGCCGACACCAACGAGGCCAACGCCGTCATCGGTACGGCGATCGCCCTCGGCCAACTCCCCGAGGACGTCGTGAAGGTCCTCGTCCGTGTGCAGAACGACCTGTTCGACGTGGGCGCCGATCTGTCGACCCCGGTCGTCGAGAACCCCGCGTACCCGCCGCTGCGGGTCGAGCAGAGTTACGTCGACAAACTGGAGGCGGACTGCGACCACTTCCTGGAGGAGCTGGAGAAGCTGCGCAGCTTCATCCTGCCGGGCGGTACGCCGGGGGCGGCGCTGTTGCACCAGGCGTGCACCGTGGTCCGGCGCGCGGAGCGGTCCACCTGGGCGGCGCTGGAGGTGCACGGCGAGGTGATGAACGCCCTGACGGCGACGTATCTCAACCGGCTCTCCGACCTGCTGTTCATCCTCGCGAGGACGGCGAACAAGGAGGTCGGCGACGTGCTGTGGGTACCGGGCGGCGAGCGGTAGCCATGCGTGCCGAAGACGCCGGACGGGCCCGGTCCGCAGCGCCCGTCCGGCCGTTCAGCGCCGCGCTCCCTCCCGTTTCGGGAACAGCGTGTAGCTCCCCGCGATCACCACATTGAGCCCGATCACGAACAGCATCCTCTGCTGCCACGCCTGGAGGGACGACACGTCCCCGTCCCCGCCCACGTACCAGATCGCCGCCTGCAGCAGTGCCAGCGCCACCACCGCCGCGACCGTCCAGCGCGCCGCGGTCCGCCACTCGTACGCCGCGCGCTCCATCCCGTACTTCGGCGGCTTCACCGGCGGCGGACCGCCCGCGAAGCGGTGGGCGACCCGGGCGTCGACCCAGCGGATCGTGGAGTGGCCGAGCCCCACCGTGAAGCCGATGTAGACCGCGGCGAGTCCGTGCTTCCAGTCGGGCTCCGCCCCGTTCTTCAGGTCGATGGCCGTCACCACGAGCAGCACGACCTCCAGCAGCGGCTCGCACAGCAGCACGGCCGCACCCAGTCGCGGCTTCCTCGCCGGGTACCGCAGCACGAGCCCCACGGCCAGCAACACCCAGAAGCCGACTTCACAGAGCACGATCAGCGTGACGATCACGGCACTTCTCCTTCCCGTCCCCTCCAGCCTTCCGTCCGGGAAGCCCGGAATCGTCGTCACCAGTGACGAACCGCGACTGCATCCTTCGATGTACTCGTACCTCACCCCCCATAGGGAGGTCCGGGGCCGGGCCGCCGTGTTGGATGGGAGGGTGCTCTCCCTCGCCCGCCCGCACCGCCACGACGTGCTCATCGCCGCCACCGGTCTGTTCGGTGGCCTGTTCCTGTGGCTGCTCGGGCTGCACACGCAGGGCGACCGGGCCTTCGTCGCACCGTGGGTCTCCCTACTGCCGCTCACCGTCGTCTCGGGCCTCGAACTGGTACGCAGGACCGCTCCACAGACGGCACTGGTCGTCGGTACGTTCGCGCTGATCGCGGACCAGTTCACGATCGGGAACCTGGCGACGGTGATGATGTTCACCGACCTCATGTACGCGGCCGTGCTGTACGGGACACCGTCCGCCGCCCGCCGTATTCCGGTGACCACGATCCTGATCACGGTCGCGGTCACCATCGGATTCCTGGCGTGGTTCCGCAATCCCCAGGCACTGCTCATCGGCGTCGTCACCGGCATGGTCTCGTTCCTGCCCGCCATCACCGGGGTCAGCGTCCGCAACCACCGGGACGCCGCCGAGGCCGCCCGGCTGCGCGCCGACCAGACCGCGCTGCTGGCCGAGATGGACCGCACCCAGGCGGTGACCGCCGAACGCGCCCGGATGGCACGCGAATTGCACGACATGGTGGCCAACCACCTCTCCGCCATCGCCATCCACTCCACCGCCGCGCTCTCCATCGACGAGCCGGAGACCTCGCGCGAAGCACTCGGGGTGATCCGGGAGAACAGCGTCGACGGGCTCGCCGAGATGCGCCGGCTGATCGGACTGCTGCGCACCGGCGAAGCGGCCGGCGAGCCGAGCGCCTCACCGACGCTCGCCTCGCTGGACGCGCTGGTCGAACAGACCCGTACGAACGCCGCGTCGAGCGGACTGACCTGCACCTTCGAGGACACTCGTGGCGAGCGGGGACCGCTGCCCGCGCCGGTCGAGCTGGCCGCGTACCGGATCGTCCAGGAGTCCCTGACCAACGCGCTCAAGCACGCCGCACCGGGCCCGGTCGTGGTGCGTCTGGGCCGGGACGGGCCGCTGCTCACCGTGGAGGTCAGCAGTGTGCTCGGGGACCGCACCGGGCCGCGCGCGCCCGGATCGGGGGCCGGCCTGGTGGGGATGCGGGAGCGGGTGGCCCTGCTGGGCGGCGCGATCGAGGCGGGGCCGGCCCGCCCCGGCGGCGGCACGGAGACCTGGCGGGTGCGGGCCGAACTGCCCGCGGAGGAAGGGATGATGGAAGCATGACGATCCGGGTTGTGGTCGCCGAGGACCAGTCGGCCGTCCGGGCCGGGCTGGTGCTCATTCTGCGCAGCGCACCGGACATCGACGTCGTCGGCGAGGCCGGGGACGGCGAGGAGGCGGTGCGCCTGGCACGCGAACTGCGTCCGGACGTGGTGCTGATGGATGTGTCGATGCCTCGCCTGGACGGGGTGGCGGCGACCGGGCAGGTGGTGGCCGAGCAACTGGCGGACGTGCTGGTGCTGACGACGTTCGATCTGGACGAGTACGTCTTCGGGGCACTGCGGGCGGGGGCGGCGGGCTTCCTGCTGAAGAACACCGAGGCGCGCGATCTGCTCGAAGCGGTACGCACCGTGGCGCGCGGCGAGGGCCTGATCGCCCCGGCCGTGACGCGCCGTCTGATCGCGGAGTTCGCCGGGACCACCCCCGTACGGGTGGCGAACGCACCCGACCCCGCGGTCCTCGACGCCCTCACCCGGCGGGAGCGGGAAGTGCTCGGCTGCCTCGGCGCGGGACTGTCGAATGCCGAGATCGCGGTCCGCCTCTCGATGGCCGAGGCGACGGTGAAGACGCATGTCAGCCGGTTGCTGGGCAAGCTGGAGCTGCGCAGCCGGGTCCAGGCGGCCGTGCTGGCGCAGGAGTTGGGCATCTGAGGCGACAAGACATGTCAGTACGCGGCGACTTCGCGTAAGCGCGAGCATGAGCATGATCGCCGGGAGCTGAAGAGCCGTTCCTTCTCCGGCGCCGCCCCTCACATGGCTCCGCCGTGCCCCGATCCCCCACTGTGCGGCCGCGCGCGCACTCGGCCCCGCCCCTCTCCGGCCCGGACCGCCGCACTCCTCCGATCACGATCTTTGGTCTGGACCTCTTGACGATTGGTCCAGACCTTCCTAATCTCACCGGACACACTGCGGTGAGCGCGCCATGACAAGGCGCACTCAGGGCGGCGCAGGGTTTGCAGTCCACGGACCACCCCCCGTTTGTCCGGACCTCACCCGAGGAGCACCGTTGAGCACTGAAACCCCCCTACGCCGGACCCGATTCAGACTCGGGACCGGAAGAGCCACCAGATCCAGAGCGGTCGCGGGACTCACCGCGCTGCTTCTTCCGCTCGCCGCGATGGTCGGCCTGGCCTCCCCCGCCGAAGCCGCCACCTCGGCAACCGCCACGTACCTCAAGAAGTCCGACTGGGGCAATGGCTTCGAGGGACAGTGGACGGTGAAGAACACCGGCACCACCGCCCTCTCCTCCTGGACCATCGAGTGGGACTTCCCCTCGGGCACCGCGGTGGGCTCCGCCTGGGACGCCACCGTCACCAGCTCCGGAAACCACTGGACCGCCAAGAACCTCGGCTGGAACGGCTCGGTCGCACCCGGCGCCAGCGTCTCCTTCGGCTTCAACGGCACCGGCTCCGGCGCCCCCACCGGCTGCAAGCTGAACGGCGCCTCCTGCGACGGCGGCAGCGTCCCCGGTGACAACGCCCCCTCGGCGCCCGGCACCCCCACCGCGAGCGCCGTCACCGACACCTCGGTGAAGCTCAGCTGGACCGCCGCGACCGACGACAACGGCATCAAGAACTACGACGTCCTGCGCGACGGCGCCGTCGTCTCGACGGTCACCGGTACGACGTACACCGACTCCGGTCTCAAGGCCGGAACCGACTACTCGTACACCGTGCAGGCCCGTGACACCGCCGGCCAGACCGGTCCGGTCAGCGGCGCGGTCAAGGTCCGCACCACCGGTGGCGGCGGCAACCCCGACCCCGGCACCGGCGGCAAGGTCAACCTCGGTTACTTCACCGACTGGGGCGTCTACGGCCGGAACTACCACGTCAAGAACCTGGACACCTCGGGTTCCGCCGCGAAGATCACGCACATCAACTACGCCTTCGGCAACGTGACCGGCGGCAAGTGCGCGATCGGCGACGCCTACGCCGACTACGACATGGCGTACACCGCCGACAAGTCCGTCGACGGCGTCGCCGACACCTGGGACCAGCCGCTCCGCGGCAGCTTCAACCAGCTGCGCAAGCTCAAGGCGAAGTACCCGAACATCAAGGTCCTGTGGTCCTTCGGCGGCTGGACCTGGTCCGGCGGCTTCGGCGAGGCCGCGAAGAACCCGGCCGCCTTCGCCGAGTCCTGCTACAACCTGGTGGAGGACCCCCGCTGGGCCGATGTCTTCGACGGCATCGACATCGACTGGGAGTACCCCAACGCCTGCGGTCTGACCTGCGACACCAGCGGCCCGGCCGCGCTGAAGGGCATCACCTCGGCCCTGCGCGCGAAGTTCGGGGCCAAGAACCTGGTGACGGCCGCCATCACCGCCGACGCCTCCACCGGCGGCAAGATTGACGCCACCGACTACGCGGGCGCCGCCCAGTCGCTGGACTGGTACAACGTGATGACGTACGACTTCTTCGGCGCCTGGGACGCGAAGGGCCCGACCGCCCCGCACTCCCCGCTCACCTCCTACAACGGCATTCCGCAGGCCGGCTTCAACTCCGCCGACGCCATCGCCAAGCTGAAGGCCCAGGGCGTCCCCGCCTCGAAGCTGCTGCTCGGCATCGGCTTCTACGGCCGCGGCTGGACCGGGGTCACCCAGGACGCGCCCGGCGGCACCGCGACCGGCGCCGCACCCGGCACCTACGAGGCGGGCATCGAGGACTACAAGGTCCTGAAGACCAGCTGCCCCGCCACCGGCACCGTCGCCGGTACGGCGTACGCGCACTGCGGCACCAACTGGTGGAGCTACGACACCCCGGCCACCATCGCGTCCAAGATGACCTGGGCGAAGGGCCAGGGTCTGGGAGGCGCGTTCTTCTGGGAGTTCAGTGGTGACACCACCAACGGTGAACTCGTCAGCGCGATCAACAACGGTCTGAAGTAACCCCCGCGCGGTTGCGCGCAACACCCCGGAAAACGACCGGGGAGACGGGTCCGCCCCCTGTCTCCCCGGTTCTTCGTGCGTTGCCGTACGGGACCTCGCGGGCCGACGCCGCACGGGGCCGTCAGCCCGCGCACGCCCTTGCCCTCACCCGGGAGGTGAGGTGCTCCCCTCCGCGAGCCCCTGGTTACGCCACGTTGACCCGCTGGCCGGGCGGAGCCGCCTCCAGCCAGGCGAGGAATCCGGTCAGCGCGTCCTCGCTCATGGCCAGCTCCAGGCGGGTCTCACGGTGGAGACAGCCGAGCACCACGGCGTCGGACAGGAGCGCCAGCTCCTCCTCGCCCTCGGGCAGCCGACGGGCGATCACCTCGATCGCGGAACGCTCCAGGACCCGACGCGGGCGGGGAGCGTACGAGAAGACCCGGAACCAGTTGATCCGGTCGCCGCTGTACCGGGCGACCCCGTACACCCAGCCCTTGCCGGAGTAATCGGGCTCCTCCGGCACATTCCATCGCAGGCTGCAGTCGAAGGTCCCGCCGGAGCGCTGAATCAGCCGCCGGCGCAGACCGAAGACGAAGAGACCAACCGCGACCAGTGCGACGACCAGCCCGCCCACCCACAGCGCGAGGAACATCTCCACCGACCTCCTCGCATCGTCGAGTAACGGATACCGCCAGAACCGCACCTGCACCTGCATCGCCTCAGCCGCGGCACGGTCTGGAGTGGTCTCCAGCTCGGGCCGCGGCTGAGGGTAAAGCTACGTTGTCGCGGAGCGCTAGCGCACCGCCACCGCACGCAGTCGCACTTCGGCGCGCCGCTCGGAAGCGGCGTCCGTGTCCGACTTCGCACGCTCCAGCGCACGCTCGGCGCGCTGGACATCGATCTCGTCCGCCAGCTCCGCGATCTCCGCGAGCAGCGAGAGCTTGTCGTCCGCGAACGAGATGAAACCGCCGTGCACAGCGGCGACCACGGTCGCGCCGTCGCTCGTACGGATCGTCACCGGGCCCGATTCCAGCACACCCAGAAGCGGCTGGTGACCGGGCATGACGCCGATGTCGCCGGACGTGGTGCGCGCGACGACCAGGGTGGCCTCGCCGGACCAGACACTGCGGTCCGCGGCGACCAGCTCGACGTGCAGCTCAGCAGCCAAGGGTGGCTCCTCGGGTCACCACCCGGCCGTTCGAGCCGGGTGTTGGGTCAATTCTACGGGGCGTGGTGAGGGGGACGGGACGCACCCGCCCCCCTCGGTGAGCCATGGGCTCAGGAGACGCCGAGCTCCTTGGCGTTGGCCTTGAGGTCCTCGATGCCACCGCACATGAAGAACGCCTGCTCCGGGAAGTGGTCGTACTCACCGTCGGCGATCGCGTTGAACGCGGCGATCGACTCGTCGAGCGGAACGTCCGAACCGTCCACGCCGGTGAACTGCTTGGCGACGTGGGTGTTCTGGGACAGGAAGCGCTCGATGCGACGGGCGCGGAAGACCGTGAGCTTGTCCTCCTCGCCGAGCTCGTCCATACCGAGAATGGCGATGATGTCCTGGAGGTCCTTGTACTTCTGCAGGATTCCCTTGACCCGCATGGCGGTGTCGTAGTGGTCCTGCGCGATGTAGCGCGGGTCCAGGATCCGGGACGTGGAGTCCAGCGGGTCCACGGCCGGGTAGATGCCCTTCTCGGAGATCGGACGGGAGAGAACCGTCGTCGCGTCGAGGTGGGCGAAGGTGGTGGCCGGGGCCGGGTCGGTCAGGTCGTCCGCGGGGACGTAGATCGCCTGCATCGAGGTGATCGAGTGACCACGGGTCGACGTGATGCGCTCCTGCAGCAGACCCATCTCGTCGGCCAGGTTCGGCTGGTAACCCACCGCGGACGGCATACGGCCGAGCAGGGTGGACACCTCGGAGCCGGCCTGGGTGTACCGGAAGATGTTGTCGATGAAGAAGAGCACGTCCTGCTTCTGCACATCGCGGAAGTACTCCGCCATGGTCAGACCGGCCAGCGCCACACGAAGACGCGTGCCCGGCGGCTCGTCCATCTGACCGAAGACGAGCGCCGTCTTGTCGATGACGCCGGAGTCGGCCATCTCCTCGATGAGGTCGTTGCCCTCACGGGTACGCTCACCGACGCCCGCGAACACCGACACACCGTCGTGGTTGTTGGCGACGCGGTAGATCATTTCCTGGATCAGAACGGTCTTGCCGACACCGGCACCACCGAACAGACCGATCTTTCCACCCTTGACGTACGGGGTGAGCAGGTCGATGACCTTGACACCGGTCTCGAACATCTCGGTCTTGGACTCGAGCTGGTCGAAGTTGGGCGCCTTGCGGTGGATCGGCCAGCGCTCGGTGACCTCGGCCTCGGCCTCGGGCTTGTTCAGGATCTGACCAAGGGTGTTGAACACCTTGCCCTTGGTGATGTCGCCGACCGGGACCGTGATGCCGGTGCCCGTGTCGGTCACCGGGGCCTGGCGGACCAGACCGTCGGTGGGCTGCATCGAGATCGCGCGGATCACACCGTCGCCGAGGTGCTGGGCGACCTCGAGCGTCAGCGTCTTGAGCTTGCCGTCCTCGGCCGGGTCGGCCACCTCGACGGTCAGCGCGTTGTAGATGTCCGGCATCGCGTCGACGGGGAACTCCACGTCGACGACCGGGCCGATGACCCGGGCGACGCGGCCCGTGGCAACGGCCGTCTCAACTGTCGTCGTCATTACTTGTCACTCCCCGCGGTCGCGTCGGCCAGTGCACTGGCACCACCGACGATCTCGCTGATTTCCTGGGTGATTTCGGCCTGGCGGGCCGCGTTGGCAAGCCGGGAGAGGCTCTTGATGAGCTCACCGGCGTTGTCGGTGGCCGACTTCATCGCGCGGCGGCGGGCGGCGTGCTCGGAAGCAGCGGCCTGCAGCAGCGCGTTGTAGATCCGGCTCTCGACGTACCGCGGAAGCAGGGCGTCGAGGACGTCCTCCGCCGACGGCTCGAAGTCGAAGAGCGGCAGGATCTCGCCCTTGCCGTCCTCCTCCTTCGCGGCGTCCAGACTGAGCGGCAGCATCCGGTTGTCCACCGGGTTCTGCGTCATCATCGACACGAACTCCGTGAAGACGATGTGCAGCTCGTCCACGCCGCCCTCGGCGGTCTCCTTGGTGACCGCTTCGATCAGCGGGGCCGCGGCCCGCTTCGCATCCGCATACGTCGGGCTGTCGGTGAAGCCCGTCCACGATTCCTCGATCTTGCGCTCGCGGAATCCGTAGTAGGCGACACCCTTGCGGCCGATCACATACGTGACGACCTCCTTGCCCTCACCGCGCAGCCGCTCGGTCAGTCGCTCCGCGGCCTTGATGGCGTTGGAGGAGTAACCGCCGGCCAGACCGCGGTCGCTCGTGATGAGCAGGACCGCGGCCCGCGCCGGAGCGTCGGCCTCGGTGGTCAGCGGGTGCTTGGTGGTGGAGCCGGTCGCGACCGCGGTCACCGCGCGGGTGAGCTCGGTCGCGTACGGCGTCGACGCCGCCACCTGGCGCTGCGCCTTGACGATGCGCGAAGCGGCGATCATCTCCATCGCCTTGGTGATCTTCTTCGTGGCGGTGACGGAGCGAATGCGGCGCTTGTAAACGCGAAGCTGAGCGCCCATCGATCAGCCCTCGCCCAGGAGCTTGCCGTCCGAGGTCTCGAACTGCTGCTTGAAGGCGGCGACCGCGTCGGCAATCGCCTGCAGCGTGTCGTCGGACATCTTGGCGCCCTCGGCGATGCTGGTCAGGAGGTCCTTGCGCTCACGGCGCAGGTACTCCAGCAGCTCGGTCTCGAAGCGACGGATGTCCTCGACCGGGACGTCGTCCATCTTGCCGTTGGTGCCGGCCCAGATGGAGACGACCTGCTCCTCGACCGGGAACGGGGCGTACTGCGGCTGCTTCAGCAGCTCGACCATGCGCTTACCGCGCTCCAGCGACGCCTTCGAGGCCGCGTCCAGGTCGGAACCGAAGGCGGCGAACGCCTCCAGCTCGCGGTACTGGGCGAGGTCGACGCGGAGTCGGCCGGAGACCTGGCGCATGGCCTTGTGCTGGGCGGAGCCACCGACACGGGAGACCGAGATACCGACGTTCAGGGCCGGACGCTGACCGGCGTTGAACAGGTCGGACTCCAGGAAGCACTGGCCGTCGGTGATGGAGATGACGTTGGTCGGGATGAACGCCGACACGTCGTTCGCCTTGGTCTCGACGATCGGGAGACCCGTCATCGAACCGGCGCCCATCTCGTCGGAGAGCTTCGCGCAGCGCTCCAGCAGACGCGAGTGGAGGTAGAAGACGTCGCCCGGGTAGGCCTCGCGGCCCGGCGGACGGCGCAGCAGGAGCGACACGGCGCGGTAGGCGTCGGCCTGCTTCGAGAGGTCGTCGAAGATGATCAGGACGTGCTTGCCCTGGTACATCCAGTGCTGACCGATGGCCGAACCGGTGTACGGCGCCAGGTACTTGAAGCCGGCCGGGTCGGACGCCGGGGCGGCGACGATGGTCGTGTACTCGAGCGCGCCGGCCTCTTCCAGGGCACCACGCACGGAGGCGACGGTGGAACCCTTCTGACCGATGGCGACGTAGATGCAGCGCACCTGCTTGTTCACGTCACCCGAGCGCCAGTTGTCGCGCTGGTTGATGATCGTGTCGACGGCCAGAGCGGTCTTACCCGTCTGACGGTCGCCAATGATCAGCTGACGCTGGCCGCGGCCGATCGGCACCATGGCGTCGACGGCCTTGTAGCCGGTCTGCATCGGCTCGTGCACCGACTTACGGACCATGACGCCAGGGGCCTGCAGCTCGAGGGCGCGACGGCCGTCGGTCGCGATCTCGCCGAGACCGTCGATCGGGTTGCCGAGCGGGTCGACGACGCGGCCGAGGTAGCCCTCGCCGACGCCGACGGAGAGCACCTCACCGGTGCGCTGCACCGGCTGGCCCTCTTCGATGCCGCTGAACTCGCCGAGGACGATCGCACCGATCTCGCGCTCCTCGAGGTTGAGGGCGAGACCGAGGGTGCCGTCCTCGAACTTCAGCAGCTCGTTCGCCATGGCCGAGGGAAGACCCTCGACCTTCGCGATGCCGTCGCCGGCAACGCTGACCGTACCGACCTCCTCGCGCGAGGCCGCGTCCGGCTTGTACGACTGGACAAAGTTCTCCAGCGCGTCCCGGATCTCCTCCGGCCGGATCGTGAGCTCCGCCATCTGGGTTCCCTGCTCTCCTTGTTGGGCCCGAAGTTTCTTAAGGGGGTCTGGGGGCCGACCCCCAGGAATCTTCTGCAGTTTCTGCACGGCCCAACCGGGCCGCTGGTCTTGCTCTGTTCTGTTGCTGCGCTGTGCTCGTCAGCCGGCCATGCGACGGGTCGCCTCGTCGAGGCGCTCCGCGATGGTGCCGTCGATGACCTCGTCACCGACCCGCACCGCGATCCCGCCGAGGACCGTGGGGTCCACGTCGAGGTTCAGGTGCATCGGACGACCGTAGATCTTCGCCAGTGCGGCGCCGAGACGCTGCTTCTGCCGATCGCTCAGCGGCACTGCCGAGGTGACCACGGCGACCATCCGGTCCCGGCGCTCCGCGGCAAGCTTGGAGAGGGACTCGAGTCCCGCTTCCAGGCTACGTCCACGCGGCTGGGTGACAAGCCGCACGACGACCCGCTCGGTGGCGGGCCGTGCCTTGCCGCCGAGCAGGCTGCGCAGCAGCTCGCCCTTGGCGGCGGGGGACGCGGACCGGCTGGTGAGCGCGGCGCGCAGCTCCTTGTCGGAGGCCACGATCCGGCCGAACCGGAACAGCTCGTCCTCGACGTCGTCGAGGTCTCCGCTGCGCTGGGCGGCGGTGAGGTCCGCGGTGTTCGCCAGTTCCTCGACCGAGTCGACCAGGTCACGCGACTGCGACCAGCGGGAGCGGACCATGCCGGAGATCAGGTCGACGGTCTCGCCGCCCACCTGGCCACTCAGCAGTCGTCCGGCCAGCTCCGCCTTGGCCTCGCCGGGCTGCGACGGGTCGGTCAGGACCCGTCGCAGGGAGACCTCGCGCTGGAGCAGCGCCGTTACGGCGGCCAGCTCCTCGGCGAGCTTCGCCGCGTCGACCGACGTGTTGTCGGTCAGCGCGTCGAGACGCTCACGTGCGGCAGCCAGTGCCTCGCGGCTCGCGCCGTTCATCGGACAGCCTCGGCCTTCGCCTCGAGCTCGTCGAGGAAACGGTCGACGGTGCCGCTCTGCCGGGCGTGGTCCTCGAGGGACTCGCCGACGAGCTTGCCGGCCAGGTCGGTGGCGAGCTTGCCCACGTCCTGACGCAGCGCGGAAGCCGCGGCCTTGCGGTCGGCTTCGATCTGGGCGTGGCCGGCAGCGATGATCTCCTCGCGCTGCCGCTGGCCTTCCGCCCGCATCTCCTGCAGGATCACGGCGCCCTGCTCCTGAGCCTCCTGGCGCAGGCGCGCGGCTTCGTGGCGGGCCTCGGCGAGCTGAGCCTTGTACTGCTCGAGCACGCTCTGGGCCTCGGTCTGGGCCGCATCGGCCTTTTCGATACCGCCTTCGATGGCCTCGCGGCGCTCTTCCAGAACCTTGTTGATGTTCGGGAGGAGCTTCTTGGCGAGGAAGCCGAAGACGATGACAAAGGCGATGAAGCCAATGACGAGCTCAGGGATCGGCGGGACGAGCGGGTTTTCCGGCTTCTCCGCCGCGAGCTGAACCAGAGGGTTCACGTCAGTGCCTTCCGTCGAATGGTCTGTTCCCGACCAGTCAGGAGGTCGGGTAGACGAACGGCATGACCAGACCGATCAGGGCGAGCGCCTCACAAAAGGCGAAGCCGAGGATCTGGTTGGCGCGGATCAGGCCGGCAGCCTCGGGCTGACGGGCGAGAGCCTGCGTGCCGTTGCCGAAGATGATGCCGACGCCGACGCCGGGGCCGATGGCGGACAGGCCGTAACCAACGGAGCTGAGGGAACCGGTGACGGCGGCAAGGGTCTGGGACATGCCAGTTCTTCCTTCTCTTTCACGGACCGGCGGGGGTTGGCCACCGGACGACTGGGGGTATGGGAGGCGCGATCAGTGGTGCTCGGCGACAGCGCCCTGGACGAAGGTGCACGCCAGGAGCACGAAGACGTACGCCTGAACGGCCTGGATGAAGAGCTCGAAGGCCGTCATCACGAGGACCATCACGAACGAGACACCTGCGTAGGCGATACCGATGCCGTTGAGCAGGTACCAGCTGGCGATGGTGAAGAGCAGCAGCAGCGTGTGGCCCGCGAACATGTTCGCGAAGAGTCGGACCGCGTGCGTGAAGGGGCGGACCAGGACGTTCGAGAAGAACTCGATGACCATGATCAGCGGCAGGACCGCGCCGAGCGACTTGTCGTAGCCGGTCAGGTTCTTGAGGCCGCCGACGAAGCCGTGCCTCTTGAACGTGACGCTCATCCAGAGGACGTAGACGATCAAGGCCAGAGCGGCCGGGTACGCGATGATCGACGTCACCGGGAACTGGGCGAGCGGGATGATCGACCAGAGGTTCATCATCCACACGAAGAAGAAGATCGAGACCATCAGCGGGACGTACTTCTCGCCCTCGCGCTTGCCGAGCGTCTCGTAGACGATGCCGCGGCGCACGAAGTCGTATCCGGCCTCGGCGACCATCTGCAGCTTGCCCGGAACGACCTTCGGCTTACGGAAGGCGGCCCAGAAGAAGCCGACGATGATGACCGTACCGAGGAGCGCCAGCAGCATCGTCTTGTTGAAGTAGATGTTGCTGTCCGCGTCACCGAAGATCGGCTCGAACAGGAAAGAGTGCAAGCCAGGACCCGGGAAACCACAACCGGAGAAGATGTGGCAATCGGTCTCGAAGGCGAGCACCTGTGTCGGGTCAGCACTCACCGCGGGCTCCTTCAGCGTGGCGCATAGGTACGGCAACCTCGTTGTGTCGGCGCGGCGCGCAGCCGCGGTTCGGCACTGGACTGGTGTTACGGATGTGTGAGCGGCAGTCAGGCATTGAGCCTCGCGATCGAGCAGGCGTCAGCTCACATGCCCGCGCCCGCAGTGCCGCAGTTGGAACCGGACGATAGCAGGGTCCCGGACTTGCACTTATTCCGCCCCTACCCTTCACGTCTTGGACCCGGTGTTCTTGGGCTTCTCACCCTTGTCCTTGTCGGATTCGGGTTCGACGTAAAGGATCTTGGCCTTCATGTGCGCACGCGTCTGCGCGCCGATCCACACGAGGGTCGTCGCGACCAGCGTGATCGCGAAGGCCTTCGGGTTGAACATCGTGGTGTTCTTGAATGCGGCGACGAAAATGAACAACAGGAGGAGCTGAGTCGTATACAGCATCAGCCCCATCGCCTGGAACAGGTGGGGGAGGGACCGCGCGGTCCGCTGCAGGACCATGAGTCCGATCCCCATGAAGAGGATCACCACGATCGTCGCAACGGCCGCGCCCAGGGCTCCCTTGCCGCCTGCGACGCCACCGCTGACGGCGGCAGCAACAGCGCCGGCGACAGCGGTGGGTACGGCGGCTTGAAGGAGAGTCCGGACGTCGTTGGACGGCATGGCGGCAGCTCCGCTTGCTGGGGGTGGGCAGTGTGTCGTCATGGACGAGCGTAGGCCTGGTTCGAGTCGATGCCTCGGGCCGATGGACCGTGGTACTCAGGTCCTTCAACTCCGTCACCGGGCTTCGTGAACGGTATCACAAACTATTTGATGAGGTCTTTACCAAGAAAGTGTGCTTGCTGTCACACGTGAGAGTGAACATGCGCGTGTGAGCAAGACAACTCAATATCTTGCCTGGTATTGCCCCTCGATGACCGAATCGTCAGCGCCTGGAATCAGCCCTATCTCTGTCCGAAAAACGCGAACGGGGGCCAATGGCGGTCGCCCCGTTGACGCCGGAGACTCCCACGACGACCGGTGTGCGCTCCTGCCCCTCGTGCTCCTCCCGCCCCATCTGCGTGTCCAGGGGCCGCTGTTGGGCTCCGTCCGCCGATGAGCGCGCCGCCTCGGGCATCGTGCCCCGGCCGCGGTGACGACGATAGCGCGGCGGTACGAAGCGTTCCGCCCAGTACGGCGCGTGCGGCGTGAAACGCGGCATCAGCAGCAGTACGAGGCCCAGCGCGCTCAGCCCCATGATGACCAGCACGATCCACAGGGACGCAGAGTGCACGGAGTAGCCGACGGCGCCGAAGGCGATCAGGGCCGACCAGAAGTACATGATCAGCACGGACCTGCTGTGCGAATGCCCGATCTCCAGCAGCCGGTGGTGCAGATGCCCGCGGTCCGCGGCGAACGGCGACTGACCGTTCCAGGTGCGCCGCACGATCGCCAGCAGCAGGTCGGCGGCCGGGATCGCGATGATGGTCAGCGGCAGCAGCAACGGGATGAAGACCGGCAGCATCGCGTGGGTGGCCTCGCGCTCGCTGCCCGCGAAGAGCTTCATGGTGTCCGGGTCGACCTGCCCGGTGACCGAGATCGCCCCGGCCGCCAGCACCAGGCCGATCAGCATCGAGCCCGAGTCGCCCATGAAGATCCGGGCCGGATGCATGTTGTGCGGCAGGAAGCCCAGGCACATGCCCATCAGGATGGCCGTGAAGAGTGTCGCCGGAGCCGCCGCCTCGATCATGTGCCCGTACCAGAGCCGGTACGTGTACAGGAAGAACGCCGCGGAAGCGATGCAGACCATGCCCGCCGCGAGACCGTCCAGACCGTCGACGAAGTTGACCGCGTTGATGGTGATGACGACCAGGGCGACCGTGAGCAGCGTGCCCTGCCACTGGGTGAGGGCGACGGTGCCGACGCCGGGGATCGGCAGCCACAGAATCGTCAGGCCCTGGATCACCATCACCGCGGCGGCGATCATCTGCCCGCCGAGCTTGATCAGCGCGTCGATCTCGAACTTGTCGTCCAGAACACCGATCAGCCAGATCAACGCGGCGCCGGAGAGCAGCGCCCGCGGCTCGTTGGAGAGTTTGAAGACCCAGTCGAGGTTGTACAGATGCGCCGCGACGATCAGTCCGGCACACAGCCCGCCGAACATGGCGATGCCACCGAGCCTGGGTGTGGGTTCCCGGTGGACGTCGCGCGCACGGATCGCGGGCATCGCCCCGACCGCGATGGCGAACTTCCGCACCGGGCCGGTCAGCAGATAGGTCACCGCGGCCGTGACACAGAGCGTCAGCAGGTAATCACGCACGGGCTGCCCCACAGAATTCGCCGGCCATCTCAGCCCTCACCTTAACTACGTCGGACTCATGGTCGAGGACACCGAGACCGGGCCGATGGTTGCATGGGACGCGTCTACCCCGGATAGGGCGGATATTTCCTGGCCAGTTCCCGGACCTCGGCGCGGATGTCGCCCTCCTCACGCACGGCCGCCCCGAAGAGCACCGCCAGCCGTGCCATGTCGGCGTCGCCCATGCCCTGGGTGGTGACGGCGGCGGTGCCGAGCCTGATGCCCCGGGCGTCCCCGTAAGGAAGCGCGCAGGTGTCCAGCACCAGGCCCGCCGCCATCAGCCGGGCACGCGCGACGGGACCGTCGACACCCAGTGGGGCCGGGTCCGCGACGATCAGATGGGTGTCCGTGCCGCCGGTGGTGACGTCGAAGCCCTCGGCCTCCAGACCTGCGGCCAGCACCCGGGCATGGGCCACCACCCGATGGGCGTACGCCGTGAACGCCCCGGTGGCCGCCTCCCCGAACGCGACGGCCTTCGCGGCGACCGTGTGCATCTGCGCGCCACCCTGCGTGAAGGGGAACACCGCCCGGTCGATCCGCTCGGCCAGCTCCGCGCCGCACAGGATCATCCCGCCGCGCGGACCGCGCAGCACCTTGTGCGTGGTCGCGCAGACCACGTCGGCGTACGGGACGGGACTCGGCGCCGCTCCCCCGGCGATCAGTCCCATCGGGTGCGCGGCATCGGCGATCAGGTACGCGCCCACCTCGTCGGCGATCTCCCGGAACAGCTCGTAGTCGGGATGGCGGGGGTAGGAGATCGAGCCGCTGACGATCGCCTTCGGGCGGTGCGCGCGCGCCAGGGTGCGCACCTGTTCGTAGTCGATCAGGCCGCTCTCGGAGTCCACCCCGTATCCGATGAACTCGAACCAGCGGCCGGAGAAGTTCGCGGGCGAGCCATGGGTGAGATGTCCGCCGTACGGGAGTCCCATCGCCAGCACCGTGTCGCCGGGGCGCAACAGGGCCGCGTAGGCGGCGAGGACGGCGGAGGACCCGGAGTGCGCCTGGACGTTGGCGTGTTCGGCGCCGAAGAGCGCGGTGGCCCGCCGGCAGGCGATGCGTTCGGCCGCGTCGGCCTGGTCGCAGCCGCCGTGGTGGCGGGCGCCGGGGTAGCCCTCGGCGTACTTGTTGGCGAGCGGCGAGCCGAGTGCGGCGAGGACCGCGGGCGAGGTGAAGTTCTCGGCGGCGATCAGCTGCAGGGTGCTGGACTGCCGGTGCAGCTCCTCCAGCAGCACGGCGGCGATCTCCGGGTCCTCCCGGAGCAGGGCACCGAAGTCCTGCGGCAGGGCGGCCCCGGCGGCAAAGGGGGGTGCGGCGGGAGTGGTGACCGGCATCGATGAACTCCGGGCCTGGAGAGGGTGCGCTGGCGTCAGCTCCAATGTAGGCCCGTGACGGGCCTCCTGCCCGCTGTGCGGCGACGTCGTACACCCGTTGGGCCCTGGGGTACCCGGCCGACGCGTACGGCCGTCAGAGTGGCGCGGGAGCGCACCGGTCAGTGCGGGGCCGGCACCCCGGTCAGCGCGGTGACGACCGGGTCGAGGGCCTGGTTGATCTCGTCGCCGATGGACCGGAAGAACGTGATCGGGGCGCCGTACGGGTCGTACACCTCGTCGGCCTCGGCGGTGGGGGCCAGCAGCCAGCCGCGCAGCGCGGCCGCGGCCCGGACCAGTGCGCGGGCGCGCTCGACCACGCCCTCGTCGCGCGGGTCGGGCAGCGTGGCGGGGTCTATGGCCCGGACCAGCCGGGTGAATTCCTTGAGGGTGAAGGTCCGCAGCCCGGCCGAGTGACCCATCGAGATCACCTGTGCCCGGTGGTCGCGGGTGGCGGTGAGCACCAGGTCGGCGCGGATCACGTGTTCGTCGAGCAGTTCCCGGCCGACGAAGCCGGAGGTGTCGGCGCCGAAGTCGGCGAGGACGATCTCCGCGTTGGCCTCCATGGGGGCGCCTTCGTGGCCCCAGGTGCCCGCGCTCTCCACGATCAGCCCGCCCTGACGCGGATCGCCGAGGCGGTCCACCAGGGCGTGCCGGGTCAGCCGCTCGGTGATCGGTGAGCGGCAGACGTTGCCGGTGCTGACGTGGAGGATGCGGAAGGTGTCGGACCGCCCCGCTATGCCACGCCCCTCAGGGGCGGTCAATTGGCCACCTCAAGGTCGGGTACCACCTTGCGGAGCTCCTCCACGGAGAGCGCGCCGGCGCGCAGCAGCACGGGAATCCTGCCGGTCACGTCGACGATCGACGACGGCACGATGCCGGGCGTCGGGCCGCCGTCGAGGTAGACGGAGACGGAGTCGCCGAGCATCTCCTGGGCCGCGTCGCAGTCCTCGGGGGCCGGGTGTCCGGTGAGGTTGGCGCTGGAGACGGCCATCGGGCCGACCTCGGTGAGCAACTCGATGGCGACCGGGTGCAGCGGCATCCGGACGGCGACGGTGCCGCGGGTGTCACCGAGGTCCCACTGCAGCGACGGCTGGTGCTTGGCGACGAGCGTGAGGGCGCCGGGCCAGAAGGCGTCGACGAGCTCCCAGGCCTGCTCGGAGAAGTCGGTGACCAGCCCGTGCAGCGTGTTCGGGGAGCCGATCAGGACGGGCGTGGGCATGTTGCGGCCGCGCCCCTTGGCCTCCAGCAGGTCGGCGACGCCCTCGGAACTGAAGGCGTCCGCGCCGATCCCGTACACGGTGTCGGTGGGCAGCACGACCAGTTCACCGCGGCGGACGGCCGACGCGGCCTCACGCAGACCCGTCGTACGGTCGGTCGCGTCGTTGCAGTCGTATCGCCGTGCCATCAGCCGGCCTCCTCAAGCATGTACGGGTATGACGGGTACGGGTCGTGCGGGTGGCGGCCGCCGGTCACGGCATGGCCTTGCGGGCCGTGGCGAACCGCGGCCGGTTGTTCAGGTCGGGGTGGTCGGCCGCGTCGGCCCAGCCGCGTTCCTCGGTGAAGATCCACGGCACCTGGCCGCCCTGGGTGTCGGCGTGCTCGATGACGACGAGGCCGCCGGGGCGCAGCAGGCGGTGTGCGGTGCGTTCGATGCCGCGGATGGTGTCGAGGCCGTCCTCGCCGGAGAACAGGGCCATCTCCGGGTCGTGGTCGCGGGCCTCGGGTGCCACGTACTCCCATTCGGTGAGCGGGATGTACGGCGGATTGGAGATGACCAGGTCGACCTGGCCGTCGAGCTCGGGAAGAGCCGTGAGCGCGTCTCCGTGGTGGACGGTGACCCTGGACCCCTCGGCATTCTTCCTGGTCCATCTGAGGGCGTCGTCGGAGAGCTCCACGGCGTGCACCCGGGAGCGCGGCACCTCCTGGGCCATGGCCAGGGCGATGGCGCCCGATCCGCTGCAGAGGTCGACGACGACCGGCTCGACGACGTCCATCGCGCGCACCGCGTCTATCGCCCAGCCGACGACCGATTCGGTCTCCGGCCGGGGCACGAAGACGCCGGGGCCCACCTGGAGCTCCAGGTAGCGGAAGAAGGCGCGTCCGGTGATGTGCTGCAGCGGTTCGCGGGCCTCGCGGCGGGCGATGGCCTCCCAGTAGCGGGCGTCGAAGTCCGAGTCCGGCACACGGTGCAGCTCGCCCCGCTTGACGCCGTGCACGAACGCGGCGAGCTCCTCCGCGTCGAATCGCGGTGAAGGCACACCGGCGTCGGCCAGCCGCTGGGTGGCCTGGGCCACCTCGGCGAGCAGCAGGTTCATCGCGGTTCTCCGTACGGGGTTACGGGCGGGGCGGGTCTTGCTCTTATGCGGCGGCGAGCTTGGCGGCGGAGTCGGCGTCGACACAGGCCTGGATCACGGAATCCAGGTCGCCGTCGAGCACCTGGTCCAAGTTGTACGCCTTGAAGCCGACGCGGTGGTCCGAGATCCGGTTTTCCGGGAAGTTGTACGTACGGATCTTCTCGGAACGGTCGACCGTGCGCACCTGACTGCGCCGTACGTCCGAGGCTTCCTGCTCGGCGGCCTCCTGCGCGGCCGCGAGCAGACGCGAACGCAGGATGCGCATGGCCTGCTCCTTGTTCTGGAGCTGGCTCTTCTCGTTCTGGCAGGAGGCGACGACCCCGGTCGGCAGGTGGGTGATGCGGACCGCCGAGTCCGTGGTGTTGACGGACTGGCCGCCCGGACCCGAGGAGCGGTAGACGTCGATACGGAGATCGTTGGCGTGGATCTCGACGTCGACCTCCTCGGCCTCGGGCGTGACGAGCACGCCGGCGGCGGAGGTGTGGATGCGGCCCTGGGACTCGGTGGACGGCACCCGCTGCACGCGGTGCACGCCGCCCTCGTACTTCAGCCGGGCCCACACGCCCTGACCGGGCTCGGTGGCGCCGTTGCCGCCCTTGGTCTTCACGGCGACCTGGACATCCTTGTAGCCGCCGAGCTCGGACTCGGTGGAATCGATGATCTCGGTCTTCCAGCCGACGCGCTCGGCGTAGCGCAGATACATCCGCAGCAGGTCACCGGCGAACAGGGCGGACTCGTCGCCGCCCGCGCCCGCCTTGATCTCCAGGAGCACGTCCTTGTCGTCGCTGGGGTCGCGCGGGACCAGGAGGAGGCGGAGCTTCTCGGTGAGCTCTTCGCGCTGCTTCTCCAGATCCTTCACCTCGGCGGCGAAGTCGGGGTCGTCGGCGGCGAGTTCACGGGCCGTCTCGATGTCGTCCCCGGCCTGCTTCCAGGAGCGGTACGTGCCGACGATCGGGGTCAGCTCGGCGTAGCGCTTGTTGAGCCTGCGCGCGTTGGCCTGGTCGGCGTGGACCGCCGGGTCCGCGAGCTGCTTCTCGAGATCGGCCTGTTCACCGATCAGTTCCTCGACCGCCTCGAACATCTTCGGGCTCCTGGTTTCTTCACTCAAACGTGCCTGCTGGACGGCGTGATGCCGGCCGGGCGGGGATACGGGCCGCGCACCCCCGGCCGGAAAAAACGCCGGTTCCGACGCCCCCGGAAAGAGGGCGCCGAGAACCGGCGCAGTGGCTCGCTACTTGCTGGCGGAGCCGGCAGCCTTGCCGAAGCGGGCCTCGAAGCGGGCCACGCGGCCACCGGTGTCGAGGATCTTCTGCTTGCCCGTGTAGAACGGGTGGCACTCGGAGCAGACGTCGGCGCGGATGGTGCCGCCGTCGATGGTGCTCCGGGTCGTGAACGACGCGCCACAGGTGCAGCTGACCTGCGTCTCGACGTACTCGGGGTGGATGTCGCGCTTCAAGGGTTTCTCCTAGGTTCGGGAGGGCACCGGGTCGTCCGCGCGGATTGCGCGTCCGTGAACCGGGGCCGACGTACCAGTCTGCCAGGACCGGCCGTATCTCCCAAAACCGGGGGCGGGCCGCAACTATTCCCGGCCCGCCCGGTCACCGCACGACGCTGCCCGCCACGCCCTTGTCGCCCGCCGACTTCTCGGTGGCGGAGGCAGGGATCGCCTTGTCCTGTTCGAGCGCCGACCACACCTGCTTCGCGGACTCCTCCAGCGGCACGACGCGGTTCGGGTCGGCCGGGTCGTACTGCACGGGCAGGGTGACCATGTGGACGTTCTTCGCGCCGAGCCCCTTGAGGCCGTTGGCGAAGCCGGTGAGCTGCTGGACCGAGCCCAGGTCGGAGTCGGTGGTGATGGCCTTCGTCGCCGTGTCCGCGAGGTCGAAGAGGGTCTTCGGGTTCGAGAACACCCCGACGCTCCTGACCTGTTCCATGAGCGCCTTGATGAATGCCTGCTGGAGCTGGATGCGGCCGAGGTCGCTGCCGTCGCCGACGCTCTTGCGGGTGCGGACGAGTCCCAGCGACTGCTCGCCGTCGAGGGTGTGGGTGCCCGGCTCCAGATCGAGGTGGCTCTTGGAGTCGTGGATCGCGCGGGTGGTGGTGATCTTCACGCCGCCCAGCTGGTCGATGAGCTTCTTGAAGCCGGTGAAGTCGACTTCGAGGTAGTGGTCCATGCGGATGCCGGACATGGACTCGACGGTCTTGACCGCGCAGGCCGGTCCGCCGACCTCGTACGCCGTGTTGAACATCGCGCGCTGCTGGCCCGCGACGGGCTTCCCCGTCGTGTCACTGGTGCATTCCGGGCGGGTGACGAGGGTGTCGCGCGGGATGGAGACGACCGAGGCCGTCCTGTGGCCCTTGTTGACGTGCACGACCATCGCGGTGTCGGAACGGGCCGTACCCTCGTCGGCGCCGTACTCGGAGTTCGCGCCGGAACGGGAATCGGAGCCGAGCACGAGAATGTCCTCGGAGCCGTTGTCGACGTTGTGGGGACGGTCCTTGCCGAGCGCCGCGTTGATGTCGACGGCCTTGAGATTGCCGTTGAGCTTGAAGTAGGCGTACCCGAGTCCGCCGCCGCCGACGATCACGGCGACTGCCAGGGTCCAGATCGCCGCCACCTTCGCCCGGTGGCGTCGGGACGGCCTCCTCCGGCGTCTGCCGGTGGGACGTATTCGGCCGCCGCTCCCGGTCTGCTCGGTCATCCGTCTCCTTCGGTCGTCAGCTGCTCCCGGCTACCCCCTGCAGCGGTGTTCGGGCACTGAGTCGTCGACTTTGGCGACTTGTCGTCACTTCGTACGACGTCGCGGTACGGAGAAGGGTTGCACAGCGCCCTGTCACGCCCGCGCGAGGACAAAAGGGACGTGGAGCCTTGACGAACCACTGGTGATCCCACGCTCACCTGCGGTTTCTTGCCCTGTACAGACATCACGGCGGCAACCGCCGGCGCGACCGTCATGTGGCGAAGGTCTCGGATCGGCCGAAAAGACCGGATCGGTTGCGTCGTGTGCGCGGACGCCACGACACAGGGCCGCCCCCGTCACCGGAGTGACGGGGGCGGCCCTGTTGTTCGGCCCTGCTGTCCGGCCTCTGTCGTTCGGCCGGTCCGGGTGCGACGTCAGTCGTTGCCGTTGCCCGGGGCCGGCGTCGTCTTCTGGATCTGGAGCAGGAACTCCGCGTTGGACTGGGTCTTCTTCATCCGGTCCAGGAGGAGCTCGATCGCCTGCTGCTGGTCGAGCGCGTGCAGCACCCGGCGCAGCTTCCACACGATCGCCAACTCCTCGCCGCCCAGGAGGATTTCTTCCTTACGGGTGCTGGACGCGTCGACGTCCACCGCCGGGAAGATGCGCTTGTCCGAGAGCTTCCGGTCGAGCTTGAGCTCCATGTTGCCGGTGCCCTTGAACTCCTCGAAGATCACCTCGTCCATCCGCGAACCGGTCTCGACCAGCGCGGTGGCCAGGATGGTCAGCGAACCGCCGTCCTCGATGTTGCGCGCGGCACCGAAGAAGCGCTTCGGCGGGTAGAGCGCGGTCGAGTCGACACCACCGGACAGGATGCGGCCGGAGGCGGGGGCCGCGAGGTTGTACGCGCGGCCCAGGCGGGTGATGGAGTCCAGCAGGACGACCACGTCGTGACCCAGCTCGACGAGACGCTTGGCGCGCTCGATGGCCAGCTCGGCGACGGTGGTGTGGTCCTCGGCGGGACGGTCGAAGGTCGAGGAGATGACCTCGCCCTTCACCGACCGCTGCATGTCGGTGACCTCTTCCGGACGCTCGTCGACCAGGACGACCATCAGGTGGCACTCGGGGCTGTTGACCGTGATGGCGTTGGCGATCGCCTGCAGGATCATGGTCTTGCCGGTCTTCGGCGGGGCCACGATCAGGCCTCGCTGGCCCTTGCCGATCGGCGCGACCAGGTCGATGATCCGCGTCGTCAGGACGTTGGAGTCGGTCTCCAGGCGAAGCCGGTCCTGCGGGTAGAGCGGGGTCAGCTTCTGGAACTCCGGGCGGCCGCGTCCGGTCTCGGGCGCCATGCCGTTGACCGAGTCGAGGCGGACCAGTGCGTTGAACTTCTCGCGCCGCTCCCCGTCCTTCGGCTGGCGCACCGCGCCGGTGACGTGGTCACCCTTGCGCAGGCCGTTCTTGCGGACCTGGGCGAGCGAGACGTACACGTCGTTCGGGCCCGGCAGGTAGCCGGAGGTCCGGATGAACGCGTAGTTGTCGAGGATGTCCAGGATGCCCGCGACGGGGATCAGGACGTCGTCGTCGGAGACGGGAACCTCGTTGGCGAAGTCCTCGCGGCCACGACGGCCACGACGGTCACGGTAGCGGCCACGGCGACCGCGACGGCCGCCCGCCTCGTCGTCGTAACCGTCGTCCTGCGGTCCGCCGCCCTGCTGGCCCTGGCGCTGCTGACGCTGGCCGCCCTGCTGGCCCTGCTCGTCACCCTTGCCACGACGGTCGCGCTGGCGGTCGCGACGCTCCCCGCGCTCGCCGCGTTCCTGACGGTCGCCGCGGTCGCCGCGCTGTCCGCGGTCCTGACGGTCGCCACGGCGGCCCTCGGCCGTGTCCGCGGCGGCTTCGGCCTTCGCGTCGGCACGCTCGTCGCTCTTCGGCTCGGCCTGAGCCTCCGCCTTGGCCTCGGCGGCCGGCTTGCTCTCCGCCTTGCCCTCCGGGCTGCCCGCCTGAGCCGTCGCACGGCGCCGACGGCGCTCGCCCGTGGGCTGGTCGTCGCTGGCCGGCTGGCCGGGGATGTCGATCTGCTGCTGGGCCGCGGCCTTCTCGGCGGGTGCGGCGGCCGCGGGCTCGTCCCGGGTGCGCGCCTTGGAGGTGGCACGGCGCTTCGGCTTGGTCTCGGCGTCCGCGGCGGGCGCGGCGGCCTTGGGCGCCGCGGCGCTACCGGCCTGCGCCTCCTTGATGACCTCGATCAGCTGGCCCTTGCGCATCCGCGCAGTGCCCTTGATGCCGAGGCCGGACGCGACCTGCTGCAGCTCGGCCAGGACCATGCCGTCAAGGCCGGTGCCGGAGCGGCGGCGCCGTGCGGTGGTGCCAGTGGCAGCACCTTCGGCGGGCGCAGCACTGTCGACGTTCTTGTCGGCAGTCACGCCCATCAGATCGGTGGTGTCGCTCACGAAGGGTCCTTCCCTGGAGCGGACGTCGGCCTTCTGGCTCGGCGACCGGTTGTGCTGTCCGACTGCGGTCTTTTTCTTGCGGACCGTGCCGGGGCGGTGGTCCGCCGGGTACGGCGGAGAGATGAAGGTGTGCATGGGTCCGGCGCGAGCATCCCCCTGCTCGGCCCACTCCTGGACAAGCGAGGGGTGTCGTGCCGGTTCCGGAGCGTGCACGAAACTGCTCAGGCAGGCTGCTCAGGCAGTTGGGGAGGCTCCCGGAAGAAATGTGGTCCCCGAAAGGGACACGAAGCAACGCGCCACATAGACGTCGGTTGCAGACTTGAGGTTAACACTACCGGCTCCAACAAACATTCCCCCTCTCACTCACCGGCAATCACTTCTCGGCTACGGGGCGAGCGGCAGCACACTCGCACCCGGGGCGTCGAGCGTGAGCCGATTGGCCGCCCATCCCTCGCCCGCCAGCCGTGCGACCTTGTCGGCCGCACCGTCCTCGGCCAGTGCGAGCACGGTCGGCCCGGCACCGGAGATGACCGCGGGCACGCCGTCGGCACGCAGTCGGTTCACGAGTTCCACGCTCTGCGGCATGGCCGGGGCGCGGTACTCCTGGTGCAGCCGGTCCTCGGTGGCGGTGAGCAGCAGCTCGGGGCGCCTGGTCACGGCCTCGACGAGAAGCGCGGCACGACCGGCGTTGAAGGCGGCGTCGACATGCGGGACCGAGCGCGGCAGCAGCCCGCGGGCCGTCTCGGTCAGGACCGGCTTGCCGGGGACGAAAACCACCGGAACGATGGAATCTGCGGGATCCATCCTGATCGCGTGGGCCGATCCGCCGTCCATCCAGGCGAGTGTGAAACCGCCGAGCAGGCAGGCCGCGACATTGTCGGGGTGCCCCTCGATCTCGGTGGCGAGTTCCAGCAGCGCCGCGTCGTCGAGCCGGGCGTCACCGCCCGTCGTCACGGCCCGGGCGGCGACGATGCCGGCGCAGATGGCGGCGGAGGAGGATCCCAGGCCGCGCCCGTGCGGAATGCGGTTGGCGCAGACGATCTCCAGGCCGCGGGGCTGCCCGCCGAGCAGGTCGAAGGCGGTGCGCAGGGAGCGTACGAGGAGGTGGCTCTCGTCACGGGGCAGCGTGTCCGCGCCCTCACCGGCGATATCGATGTGCAGTCCGGAGTCGGCTACGCGGACGACGACGTCGTCGTACAGCCCCAGCGAGAGGCCGAAGGCGTCGAAACCGGGGCCCAGGTTGGCGCTGGTCGCGGGGACGCGCACCCGGACGGCGGCGGCTCGGAAGGCGGGACCGGCCATCGGTTGGACGACTCTCCTTGTGAGGCAGCGGGGGGTGGTGGAGCGATTTCTCGACAATGGCGGAAGTCGTGGCGACGGGGAGTGGGATTCCGGGGAAACCGACGGCCACAACGGCCCTTGCACCGCGGCACATGCGGCGGGGCGGGTTGGGTACAGCTTATCGAAGGAAGGTTCTGTGGCGACATAGGGCGCACAGGAGGCGCACGATGCGTGTCGCCCGCCTCCTATGCGCTCTCCGCCCCGAAAAAGGACGGTTGAGCTGGATTCTTACCGGGATTGCCGCCGACGGTGAGCCGGGCGCCCGGCGGGCCGGGCCGGGCTCCCGCCGACGGCCGAACCGGATCCCCGTCGAGAGGTCCGAAGACTTACGCGAGACCCAGCTTCTCGGCGGCGGTGGCCGCGTCGACCGGGACCGTGACCGGCTGCGGAGCGCCCGCGACGGCCCAGTCGGGGTCCTTGAGCCCATTGCCGGTGACCGTGCACACGATCTTCTGGCCGGGGTCGACCTTGCCCTCTTCGGCGGCCTTCAGCAGGCCGGCGACGGACGCGGCCGAGGCGGGCTCGACGAAGACACCCTCCCGGGAGGCCAACAGCCGGTAGGCGGCCAGAATCTGGCGGTCCGTCACCTCATCGATGAAACCGCCCGATTCGTCCCGGGCGTTCAGCGCGTACTGCCAGGAGGCCGGGTTGCCGATCCGGATCGCGGTGGCGATGGTCGACGGGTCCTTGACGACCTCGCCGCGGACGATGGGTGCGGAGCCGGAGGCCTGGAAGCCCCACATGCGCGGGGTGTGCGTGGACAGACCGTCCCCCGCGTACTCCTTGTAACCCTTCCAGTACGCGGTGATGTTGCCCGCGTTGCCGACCGGGAGGACGTGGATGTCCGGCGCGTCGCCGAGCGCGTCGACGATCTCGAACGCGGCGGTCTTCTGGCCCTCGATACGGACCGGGTTGACCGAATTGACCAGCGCCACCGGGTAGTTGTCCGAGAGCGAGCGCGCCAGGGTCAGGCAGTCGTCGAAGTTGCCGTCGACCTGGAGGATCTTGGCGCCGTGCACGAGCGCCTGGCCCATCTTGCCGAGCGCGATCTTGCCCTGCGGCACGAGGACGGCGCACACCATGCCGGCCCGCACCGCGTACGCGGCGGCGGAGGCGGAGGTGTTGCCGGTGGAGGCGCAGATGACGGCCTGTGCGCCCTCCTCCTTGGCCCGGGTGATCGCCATCGTCATACCGCGATCCTTGAAGGAACCGGTGGGGTTGGCGCCCTCGACCTTGAGGTGCACCTCGCAGCCCGTGCGCTCGGAGAGGACCTGAGCGGGGACGAGCGGCGTACCGCCCTCACGGAGCGTGACGACCGGCGTCGTGCTCGTGACCGGAAGGCGGTCCCGGTACTCCTCGATGATGCCGCGCCACTGGTGGGTGCCCTTGCTGGTCATGGGTCCTTACTCCCCTTCAACACGCATGATGCTGGCGACACCGCGCACGGTGTCGAGCTTGCGCAGCGCCTCGACGGTCGCCGAGAGGGCGGCGTCGGGCGCGCGGTGGGTGACGACGACGAGAGATGCCTCGCCGCCTCCGCCCACCCGTCGCCCGCCGCCACCCTGCTCGATGGCGACTTCGTCGCCGCTGCCTGAATTTCTGCCCTGCTGGCGGACGGTGTCGATGGATACGCCCTGTTCGGCGAAGACCGTCGCGACCTGGGCGAGCACGCCGGGCTTGTCGGCCACGTCGAGGCTGATGTGGTACCGCGTGACGACCTCGCCCATGGGGCTGACCGGCAGACGCGTGTACGCGGACTCGCCGGGGCCGGTGGCCTCGTTGAGTTTGTTGCGGCAGACCGCGACCAGGTCGCCGAGGACCGCGGACGCGGTCGGCGAACCACCGGCGCCGGGACCGTAGAACATCAGCTGCCCGGCCGCCTCGGCCTCGACGAAGACCGCGTTGTACGCCTCACGGACCGAGGCCAGCGGGTGGCTCAGCGGAATCATCGCGGGATGCACACGCGCGGTGACGGACTGCCCGTCGGCGGCGCGCTCGCAGATGGCGAGGAGCTTGACGGTGCAGCCCATGCGGCGGGCGGAGACGATGTCGGCGGCGGTGACCTCGGTGATGCCCTCGCGGTGCACATCACCGATCCTGACCCGGGTGTGGAAGGCGATTCCGGCAAGGATCGCGGCCTTGGCGGCGGCGTCGAAGCCCTCGACGTCGGCGGTCGGGTCGGCCTCGGCGTATCCGAGGGCGGTGGCCTCGTCGAGCGCCTCGGAGTATCCGGCTCCGCTGGTGTCCATCCGGTCGAGGATGAAGTTGGTGGTGCCGTTCACGATGCCGAGGACCCGGTTGACCTTGTCACCGGCGAGGGACTCGCGCAGCGGCCGTACGAGCGGGATGGCGCCGGCCACGGCGGCCTCGTAGTAGAGGTCCCGGCCGTGCTGCTCGGCGGCGCCGTGCAGTGCGGCACCGTCCTCGGCCAGCAGCGCCTTGTTGGCGGAGACGACGCTCGCGCCGTGCTCGAAGGCGGTGGTGATGAGCGTGCGGGCGGGCTCGATGCCCCCGATGACCTCGATGACGACGTCGATGTCGCCCCGTTTGACCAGGGCGGTCGCATCGGTGGTGATCAGTGCGGGATCGATGCCCTCGCGTACCTTGGAAGGCCGGCGCACGGCGACACCGGCGAGCTCGACCGGCGCGCCGATGCGCGCGGCAAGGTCGGCGGCCTGCGTCGTCATGATGCGCGCAACCTCTGAGCCGACCACTCCACAGCCCAGCAGCGCCACCTTCAGCGGACGCGTACGCATCATCCGACCTCGTTTCCTTTACTTCTGATGTGTGGACCAGTCTCACTCACCGGACGGGAGTTTCTGCCACCCGTCCGGATCCTGAGACATCTATTTCATCAGCCGACATCGAGACGCAGGAGATCTTCCTCCGTCTCGCGCCTGACGATGACACGGGCCCGACCGTCGCGCACGGCGACGACGGGCGGGCGCAGGGCGTGGTTGTAGTTGCTCGCCATCGAGCGGCAGTAGGCACCGGTGGCGGGCACGGCGATCAGGTCGCCGGGAGCCAGGTCGGACGGCAGGAAGGCGTCCTTGACCACGATGTCGCCGCTCTCGCAGTGCTTGCCGACGACGCGGACGAGCATCGGCTCGGCTTCGGAGGTGCGCGAGACGAGCGCGACGCTGTACTCGGCGTCGTAGAGCGCGGTGCGGATGTTGTCCGACATGCCGCCGTCGACGCTGACGTACGTACGCAGCCCCTCCAGGGGCTTGATCGTGCCGACCTCGTACAGCGTGAACGCGGTCGGGCCGACGATGGCGCGGCCCGGCTCGACGGAGATCCGCGGGGTGGCGAGCCCGGCCGCCTCGCATTCGCGGGTCACGATGTCGCCGAGCGCCTTGGCGATCTCGTGCGGCTCTCGCGGGTCGTCCTCGGATGTGTAGGCGATCCCCAGTCCGCCGCCCAGGTCGATCTCGGGCAGCTCGATCCCGTGCTCGTCGCGCACCTCGGCGAGCAGCTGCACCACGCGCCGGGCGGAGACCTCGAAACCGGCCATGTCGAAGATCTGCGAGCCGATGTGCGAGTGGATGCCGATGAGATCGAGCCCGTCGAGGGTGAGCGCCCGGCGCACCGCCTCGGCGGCCCGGCCGTCGGCCAGCGCGATCCCGAACTTCTGGTCCTCGTGCGCGGTGGCGATGAACTCGTGGGTGTGCGCCTCGACGCCGACGGTCACCCGGATCTGTACGCGCTGCCGCTTGCCGAGCCGCTGCGCGACGTGCGCGACCCGGGCGATCTCCTGGAAGGAGTCGAGCACGATCCGCCCGACGCCGACGGTGACCGCCCGCTCGATCTCCTCGACGGTCTTGTTGTTGCCGTGAAAGGCGATGCGCTCGGCGGGCATCCCGGCGTCCAGCGCGCAGGTCAGCTCTCCCCCGGAGCAGACGTCGAGGTTGAGCCCCTCCTCCTTGAGCCAGCGCACGACGGCCCGCGACAGGAACGCCTTTCCGGCGTAAAAAACATCGGCGTCCCGTCCGAAGGCGTCGGCCCAGGCCCGGCAGCGGGCCCGGAAGTCGCTCTCGTCGAGGAAGTAGGCCGGGGTGCCGAACTCCTCGGCCAGTCGCGTCACTTCGATCCCGCCGACGGTGACCGTGCCGTGCTCGTCACGGGCGACCGTACGGGCCCAGACCTTCTCGTCCAGGGCATTGAGATCGGCGGGCGGGGCCGTGTAGTGCCCTTCCGTCATGACATCGGCGTGGCGGGGCCCGGCGGGGTGTGCGGATCGGCTCATCGTGTTGCTCTGTTCTCTCGGGTCTCTCAGAGGACTTCGGGTGCGCTGATGCCGAGCAGGGACAGGCCGCCTGCCAGCACCGTCCCGGCGGCTTCGGCGAGGGCGAGCCGGGAACGGTGGGCGGCCGAGGGTTTCTCGTCACCGACGGGCAGTGGCCGGGCGCCGTCGTGGAAGTCGAAGAATGCCTGCGCGACCGCTTCCAGCTGCCGGGCGACCCGGTCGGGCTCGCGGTGGCGGGCGGCCGCGGCGAGCACACCGGGATGGTCGGCGAGGAGAGCCCCGAGCACGGGCGCGTCCACGCCCTCCTCGTATGCGGCACGGAAACCGAGCTGCTCGGCGTTCCGGCTCAGGGCGCGGGTCCTGGCGTGGGCGTACCGCACCCGGAACAGCGGATTGCTCTCCCCCTGCACGAGCAGTTCGTCGCTCCCGGTGCACCGGGGCCGGTCGTGCGGGGCGGCCCGCAGCAGTGCCCAGCGCGCGGCATCGTTCCCGAGCCGCTCGAAGAGATCGCGGTCGGAGGCGGGCACGGCCACCACATGCAGTGCCTCGCCGTCGGCCGTACGCTCCCCGACCTCCGCGCCCCGGGCCCGGAGCAGCCGCTCCACGGTCTCGGTGACGACGCGGGCGCGCGGCTCGTCGACGGACGCGAAGGACACGGCGGTACCGACGAGGTCGTCCCCGTACCCGTACTCCGCGCCGCGCTCGTCGACGGCCCGGACGAGCGCGCCCAGCCGGTCGGCGCCGTCGAGCAGGGTGAAGTTCAGAAACCCGGGTCCGGTGACCTCGACGCCGCCGATCCCCGGCGCCTCCTGCACCCGCGCCCGGAGGATCTCGGCCACTTCCCTGGCCGGCAGCGCGGCGGGCCGGGCCAGCTGGAGGGCGACGGCACAGGCGTAGTCCCCACGCCCGCCGGGCCGGGTCCGCTCCACCCGCACGCACGCGGGCACGGGCGCGCGCAAGGCGTCCTCGTCGACCGCGCGGCGTACGGCGTGCAGCACGGTCCTGGAGAGATCGGCGGGGGTCACAGGACAAGCGTATGGGAGGAAGGGGGGCATCCCGCGACCCGGTTTCGCCATGCGGTCACCCTGCGGTGCTCTCCGCCTTCCCGGCGCCGTGTCTGCCGTCGAGCGACGGCGGATCGTCCCGGTCCATCAACTGCCGTACGAGCCGCACGAGCTCGTTCGGCTCGAAGGGCTTCGCCAGGAAGGCGTCGACCCCTGCGGCGACCCCGCTGTCCACCTCGAAAGGAGTGCAGGCACTGATGATCGCCACGGGCAGATGTCTGGTCTGCGGATCTGAGCGCAGTCTGGTGGCGGTCTGCAGACCGTCCAGCCTGGGCATGACGACGTCGAGCGTGATCACATCGGGGCGGACCCGATGAACCAGATCCAGACACTCGACACCATCGGCCGCGGTCACGACCTCGAAGCCCTCAAGCTCAAGATTGACCCTGATCAACTGCCGGATGACCTCGTTGTCGTCGACAACGAGCACGCGGCCGCACGCCCCTGACACACTCCGAGAGTAGGCGGGACGTAGGGGCTGCGTCCGGGTTTTGCCTATTTCCGACCTCGGACGAGTGGTGCGAGGGGTGGCCGGATGCGCCCCAACCGCACCGCACGCCCCCGTCGGGACCAGCGCCACCGGCCCCGACGGCCCGGAAATACCTGTTCACGGACACCCCGCCGAAGCTGGTAGTGTTTCACCCGTCGCCGAGCAACACAGCGATACGCCCTCGTAGCTCAGGGGATAGAGCATCGGCCTCCGGAGCCGTGTGCGCAGGTTCGAATCCTGCCGAGGGCACCTTGCACAAGGTGCCGAATTGACCCACTGATCAGCAGAAACGCTGAACAGTGGGTCTTTTTTCATGCCCTCTGTTCTCATTCCCTCCGAAGGCTGCCGGACGACGGCCGTCGCACCTGGCGTCCCGGACTCGGGCAACCACTCCCGATCTGCGGGTTCTCCCGAGGCGAGACGGGAGCGGTGGCGACGGGACGTGACGTCGTCCGGGACCCGCACCCGGCAGTCGTTCGTCGCCCAACTGCGTGAGGACACAAGGGGAAGTGGCCTTCCGGACGGCGTACGGGGACTGCCTATCCTGAACGGGCATCGCCCACCAGCCACCTCCCCGGAGCCCTGCCTCATGCCCACCCGTCAGGCCCGCATCACGCCGCTCACGCGCAGGTCCATGGAGATCCTCGCCGAACACCCCGGGGGCATGCACCACGCGGAGCTGTGGAAGCAGGTGAGGGAAGAACTTCCGCTGACGGCCGAGGACGCGGAGACCTACGACGACGGGCAGGAGAAGGGCGAGAACGCCTGGCGGTGGCAGACGTCCGATCTCGTCATCGCCGGCTGTCTGCGCAAGAACAACGGGCTGTGGCGGATCACCAACCTCGGCCGGGCCGCGCTGCGCGACCATCCCGAGGCGGTCTCCTTCTACGGAACGGCCAAGAAGGCGCTCGCCTACTGGAAGCGTCACAAGCACGGATTCGCGTACGCGAGCCGCCTCGTCGGCGCCATTCCGGCCGGCCGATGGCTGGCGCTCGGCGACCTGTCCACCGCCACCGGCTGCGACCGCGAGCCGCTCAGCCGCTGGCTCTGGGGCATTCGTCCGTCCAACGCACACCGGGTGCTGGACTCCGACGGCCGGCCCGCTCCCGAGGTCCTGTCCGACGCGGCGGAGACCGAGGCCGTCCTGCGGGAGATCGCCGAGGAGCAAGGACGCACGGACGTCACGGCACCCGGGCCCGATACCCGTATCGATGTCGCCGGTCTCCAGCCCTACCTTCTCCCCCAGGATCCCCGGGGGGCGCAGTCCGCCAGCGCCTGGCTGGTACGGGGCGGCGTCAGCGGGCAGGGCAGGAACGTGGCGGCGCGGTGGCTGGCGGACGGCTACTGCTCACTGGTCGCGTCCCGGCTCGGCCGGGTGGCCACGCCGATCACCCGGGAGGAACTTCGGCTGCGGGTCGAGGACCGGTACGCCCACCTCTCGTACAACAAGCGCGGGGAGCTGGCCGCCGAGTTCGACCTGTTCCTCAACCGCATGCACGAGGACGATCTCGTATGTGCCACCAGTGGCGGAAGGCTGTTCCTCGGCCGGGTCACCGGCGGGCCGGAGTGGGTGTCGAGCCCCGACGAGCACAGCTGCCTGCGCCGTGCCGTCGAGTGGAGCGGTCTGGAGATCGCCCACGAGGAACTGCCGGAGGAGCTGCGCGGGCGGCTGCAGAGCCAGCACGATGTGGTCGACCTGACCGGCGCGATCGACCTCGTCCGGGAGCTGTCCAGCACACACCGGGATTCCGCGGCTCCGGAGGTGCCCGATGACGAATCGGCTCTGCTGCCCGCGACCACCGCCTCGGCGTCCTCGCGCCCCGGTGCCGAGCTGCCCCTCCCGGCTGCCGAGCTGGCAGCCAAACTGCTGGTCGGTGAGGAGTGGCTGCGTGAGGTGCGTGACCTGCTGCAGGACCGACAGCAGCTGATCTTCCATGGACCGCCCGGCACCGGTAAGACCTACCTGGCGCAGCACATCGCCGAGCACCTGGCCGGTGATCCGCGCGCGGTCAAACTGGTCCAGTTCCATCCCTCGTACGCCTACGAGGACTTCTTCGAAGGCTTCAGGCCGGTCGTCCAGGACGGCAGTACGACAGGCGCGCTGACCTTCGAGCTGCGGTCGGGGCCGTTCCGGCAGCTGGTCGATCTCGCGGACGGGGATCCGGACACGCCGTACTTCCTGATCATCGACGAGATCAACCGGGCCAACCTGGCCAAGGTGTTCGGCGAGCTGTACTTCCTCCTGGAGTACCGCGACAGCACGATCGACCTGCAGTACTCGGGCGAGTTCCGGCTGCCGCGGAACATCTTCGTCATCGGGACGATGAACACCGCCGACCGTTCCATCGCCCTGGTCGACGCGGCCATGAGGCGACGCTTCGCCTTCCTTGCGCTGCATCCCGATGAGGAGCCGACCCGGGACCTGCTGGCGCGGTGGGTCGAGAAGAAGGAGGAGTCCGGGGAGATCAGCCCGAGCGAGGACGTGCCCGCGCTGCACCGTGAGCTGAACCGGCGGATCGAGGACAGAGACTTCAAGATCGGGCCGTCGTACCTGATGCGGACGTCCGTCTACGACGAGGGGGGCTTGGAGCGGGTGTGGAAGACGGCCGTCCTGCCGCTCCTCGAAGAGCACCACCACGGCGACGAACTGGTCGACGTCCGGGCCCGCTACGGACTGCCCGACCTGCGGAGGGTTGTCAGCCGGCCGTCCCGGGCCGCCGAGCCCCCGGCCCCGGCGCCGTGACCGGGGACCGCCCGGTACACCGCATCGACCTGCTGGAGCACGGTCCGTGGACCGAGGTACAGCTGGCGCCCGAGGCCGGCCGCATGCTGGCCGGTTCCGGTGTCGTGGACGCACGGCCCGACCCGTACTCCGCCGGCACCGGCACTGCCTGGCAGCTGCGCGGACTGGGCAAGGTCGGTGCGATCCGGCTGGGCGGGGTGGAGGTGCACATCGCGCCCAAGCTGCCTGTCCGTCGGTTGTTCTTCCTGCTCGGTTACGCAGCTGATCCGGTGAAGCCCTGGTGGGACGACCCCGGGGAGGTGCAGGTGGGCGACGAGCACGAGGTGCTGCCCGCGCTGGCCGCCGCTTTCGTACGGCAGGCAGAACGAGCGCTGCGCCAGGGTTTGCTGCAGGGATACCGCACCACGGACAGCGCACTGACCGTCGTACGCGGACGGATCCGGGAGGGTGACCAGACAAGGAGACGCTTCGGGGTACCCCTGCCCCTGGAGGTCACGTACGACGAGTACACGACAGACATAGCCGAGAACCAGCTGTTGCTGGCGGCGAGCGCACGCCTGCTTCGGCTCCCGGGCGTGCCGCGCCCCGTCCGTCTCGGACTGTCCCGGGTACGTGCCCGGCTGGCGGAGGTCTCCGCGCTCTCCCCCGGTCGTCAACCGCCGAGATGGCGTCCGTCCAGGCTGAACGCCCGCTACCACTCCGCGCTGCGCCTGGCCGAATTGGTGCTGGCCGGCCGCTCTGCCGAACAGCAGGGCGCGGGAACCCGGCTGGACGGCTTCGTCCTGGATCTGGCCTCGGTCTTCGAGGACTTCGTCTGCACGGCGCTGTCCCGGGCTCTGCTCCCCCACGGGGGACGATCGGTCGCCCAGGCACGCCATCACCTGGACGAGGCCGACGGGATCCTGATCAAACCGGACCTGGTCTGGTACGACGGGACGGGGCGGCCGCTGGGGGTCGCGGACGCCAAGTACAAGGCGGAGAAGCGGGAGGGATTCCCCGGCTCGGATCTCTATCAGATGCTGGCCTATTGCACCGTGCTCGGGCTGCCACACGGCCATCTCGTCTACGCGAAGGGCAACGAGCCACAACAGCGGCACGTGGTCCGCGGGACGGGCACAGTGCTCACCCAGCACGCCCTCGACCTGGCCCAGGAGCCGACGGCCGTCCTGAACGGCGTGTCCGCGATCGCCGCGGTCATGGCCGGAGATCCGGCCTGAGGACCCATATGGGCAGGGCGACGGGCGGCACCCACTGATGTGCGAGCAGTCGCGAATCCGCAGGCATCGTCGGCGCGGGCCCGAGTGTCAGCCCTCCTCGTCGAGGTTGTGCCACCTGTCAGGCCGGATCAGGGAGCGAGGTCTCGGGGAGCGGGGTCCGGTGCTGTGGATCGCCAGGCGGAGGAGGGCGAGCAGGCCGGCCGCGACGATCTGCGTTTCCTCCACGTCGGCACCTCGCTCACAAGCCCTCGTCCTCCGGGCCGCCGGAACCGACCTGCTCCGCCCGCAACGCCAGGTCCTGCAGCACATCGGCGGAGGACACGTCCGTCTGTCCGGAGTCGTGCACCTGGGCCAGCATCGCGAAGGCCAGGGTGAACGCACCGACCAGCTGCTCCACCGCGCCCCCGACCTCCCGGCCGACGACCGCCGCGACCTCTTCGATCGAGGCGTCCTCGGGGATCGTGATCCGAGGCATCGTCTCGTTCAGGAGCGCGGTCACCACGCTCGAATCCGTTTGCACGTCGTCGCGGTCGACGTTCTCTTCGAGGAGCCGACGGATCTCGCCCGCCTCCGTGAGGATGCCCACCACGCGCTTCACCACTTCGCTCTGCTCCATGCCGTGAGCATAGGCGTGGAGCCGTGCGGGCGGTGATCACTCGGCGTTTCCCGACGCCGTCGGTTCGGTCGGACCATGCCTTGTGCCTGTACCTGTACCCGTGCCCGTGCCTGTTCGCCGAGTACCGGTCGAAGGGGTCCGTGACGGCGTCCGGCGGAATGCTCGGGTCGTCCTCGCCTCGGCAACGCCGTCGGCCGGGAGGCACTGCTCGATCGGCGCCGCACCGTCCGCTTCCGTCTCGTACGCGGGGAGGCGGGTACCCCGGCAGGTTCCCGTCGCCGCAGCAGACTCCTTCAGCTTCTCGAAGGCCCTCACGAGACGGTGATCGCGAGCGCCGGGAAGCGAGACGTGATCACGGACTACGCCGAACACCGTGCCGCTCCGCTGCGCCTCGAAGCCTTCTCCGAGACCGCCCTGGTCAACTCCACTGAGGGACATCTTCATCAGGACAGTCCTCTGTGCAGGTCCGCGAGGGCTGGGTCGCGTGCAGCGCTGTGGTGCAGGTTGTTGGAGTCGCGGAGGTGGTTCGCGTCCGGGTCCTTGGAGCGGGGCCGGGGGCCGCGGGGGGGGGCCCCCCCCCCCCCCCGGCCCCCCCCCCCCCTCCGGGCCACCGCCGCCCCCGTTGCCGGTTGCCCTGCAAAAGGGGCCTTAACACCCTTGGGTCCATATAGAACCGGGCCACCTCGGCG
>NZ_JBIWOS010000002.1:1141347-1287115 GCF_044767885.1 Streptomyces sp. NPDC101194 | reverse complement strand
GGGGGGGGGGGGGGGGGGGGGGGGGGTGGGGGGGGGGTGGGGTGGGGGGGGGGGGGGGGGGGGGGGGGGGGGGGGGGGGGGGGGGGGGGGGGGGGGGGGGGGGGGGGCCCCCCCCCCCCCGGCCGGTCCACCCGCGTCCGTCAGTCCACCGGCAGCCCCGGTGCCGGGTAGCCGTCCATCAGGGCCTTCACCTCCGTGCGGACCTTCTCGACCGTGGCCTCGTCGTCGGTGCGCGCCGCCTCGACCACACGGGTGATCCACTCCGCGATCGTGGCCATCTCGGAGGCCGGGACGCCCCGGGAGGTCAGGGCCGGGGTGCCGATGCGGATGCCGGAGGGGTCGAAGGGCTTGCGGGGGTCGTAGGGGACGGTGTTGTGGTTGACGACGATTCCGGCTCGGTCCAGGGCCTTCGCCGCGATCTTGCCCGGGACACCGCGGGAGGTCAGGTCGATCAGCAGGAGGTGGTTGTCCGTGCCGCCGGAGACCAGGTCGAAGCCTCGGGACGCCAACTCCTCCCCCAGGCTGCGGGCGTTGGTGACCACCTGGTGGGCGTAGGCGCTGAACTCGGGGCGGGCGGCCTCCTTCAGTGCCACCGCGATCGCCGCCGTCGTCTGGTTGTGGGGGCCGCCCTGGAGGCCGGGGAAGACGGCGCGGTCGATGGCGCGTGCGTGCTCCGCCCTGCTCAGCAGCATCGCGCCACGCGGGCCGCGCAGGGTCTTGTGGGTGGTGGTGGAGACCACGTCGGCGTACGGGGCGGGCGACGGGTGGGCGCCCCCCGCGATCAGGCCGGCGATGTGGGCGACATCGGCGACCAGGACCGCTCCGACCTCCCGGGCGATCTCGGCGAAGCCCGCGAAGTCGATCGTGCGGGGCACGGCCGTACCGCCGCAGAAGATGAGCCCGGGCCGCTCGGCCAGAGCCAGGTCGCGTACCTCGTCCAGGTCGATGCGGCCGGTGTCGCGGCGTACGCCGTACTGCACCCCGCGGAACCAGGTACCGGTGGCCGAGACGCCCCAGCCGTGCGTGAGGTGGCCGCCCATCGGCAGTGACATGCCGAGCACGGTGTCGCCGGGCTTCAGGAACGCCAGGTACACGGCAAGGTTGGCCGGTGAGCCGGAGTACGGCTGCACATTGGCGTGGTCCATCGCGAAGAGGGCCCCGGCGCGCTCGGCGGCGAGCGTCTCCACCTGGTCGATGTTCTGCTGGCCCTCGTAGTACCGCTTGCCCGGGTAGCCCTCGGAGTACTTGTTCTGGAGCACGGTGCCGGATGCTTCGAGCACGGCGGCGGAGACGTAGTTCTCACTGGGGATCAGGCGCAGGGTGTCGGCCTGGAGCTGTTCCTCGGCCGTCACCAGTGCGGCGAGTTCCGGATCGGCCTCCGCCAGGGCGGGGTGGCGGGGGTACGAGGGTACGGGTGCGGTCACGGGATCCTCCCGGGTCGTTCGCATCGCTGCGGTGGACCCGGATGCCCAGGCGGACGACTCTCCGGCGATGACGCCCCCGGGCGGGCCCGGGGTGTGCCGCTCCCTCGTGGTCGATTCCACGGAGCGCCCCTGCCGGGGCACGCGCCAGTCGCGGCACCGGGCACTTTACCGGGTGCGGGGTCGGGCCGCGTCGAAATGCGTCGATTCGTCGGCGGTCGACCGGCCCGGCGACCGGTCCGGATTGACACTGTTCGGGGCGTCGTGGAAGGTAATCCAACCGGGCATGGAGCGAGGCCCGCATAGCTCAACGGGTGGGGGGCCGAAGTGAGTTGGGACGATCAGCGATTCGGGACAGGGGCGATTCCTCCGCCGCCGCCCACCTCGCCTCCCCTGCCCCCTCCACCGAGCCGGCCGCCCGTCGTCGGGCCGCCGCCGGGAGGCGTTCTCCGTTCCGTGGCCGCGGGTCTGCTCAACCTGAGCGGGTTCGGGCTCGGCTACGCGCTGATGCGGTGCTGGATCAGGACGGTTCTCTGCTGGGCGGCGACCGGCGCGCTGCTGTCGGCCGCCCTCCCGGCCGACCCCGACGGGGTCGCAAGCGGGCTGGTCGTCGCGTATCTCGTCGTACTGGTCCTGGCGGCCGTGGACGGGGCGAGGACCGCACGGCGTCGCACCGTCGGCGGGTCGTGGCGACCGATGGTGGCGGCGGGGACCGGCCTGGTGCTGCTGGCGGTGCCCGCGGGGGGCGTGGTGTTCTACGGCTCCGCGCAGGACGAGGCGGTCGAGCAGATGCTGCTCGACCGGCTGGACCGGGGCGACCGGAGCGTCGAGGCCGCCTCCCGCAAGCCCTTCGCCGCCGCGCGGGGTGACTACCGGACGGCGCTCACCATCTATCGGGGGCTCGGCGAGAAGCACTCCGGATCGAGGGCCGGGAAGCTCGTGCCGCAGCGGCTCGACGCGTACTACAAGGCGGTCTCGGCGCCGTACCGGCAGAAGAAGTTCTGCGAGGCCGTCGAGCCGCTGACCCATCTGCGGACCCTGCCGCGGTCGATCGACCCGAAGCTTCTGGGCGATCTCGCCGACTACCCCGACGGTCCGCTCGCCGCCTCGCTGTACGCATGCGGGGTGTCGAAGCTGGGGGCCGTGCCGACCAGTACCAGGGACAGCGACGAACTGGGCGAGCTGCTGCGCACGTTCCCCGACTCGACCGAGGCCGGGAAGGTGGGGCCCGCGCTCTCCGGGAAGATCTCGGAGCAGAACCGGGCCGTGCGCGGAAGCGACCCCTGCGCCGCCAGGGACACGTTGCAGCGGCTCCGCACGACCGCCCTCGCGATGCCGGTCAAGTCCGTCTCCGCGCTGGCCCCGAAGACCGACGGCGGCATCCAGAACGGCGCATACGCCTGCGGCGTCGCCCGGTTCAAAGCCAAGCGGTTCGAGCAGGCGCGGCAGATGCTGACGGAGTTCGCCGCCACGTACAAGAAGGACAAGCGCCGCGCTCGGGCCCGGGACATCGCCATCGCCGCCGAGATCGCCGGCAAACGGCCGTCCGCCGGAAAGCACCTGCCGCCCTCGGGCCCGCCGGGCGGGAGCCGGATGGAGCTCGTCATCAGCAACGACGCCCCCGACGGGGTCGAGATCCTGTACACCGGGCCGGTGACGGGAAGGACCGGCATCAAGGGGTGCGGCGGTTGCTCCTCGTACTCCTGGGTGGGCGGGCCCGCCGCGGCCTGCAAGGCCGAGGGGAAGAGCTACCCGAAGGTGACGCTCTGGCTGCCCGCGGGTGAGTACCACTTCCTGTACAAGCACCGAGGGGCCTCGTCCGGCACAGGCGTGACGAGCTACGCGGACGGTTCGAAGATCCAGCCCGGATACCGGTACACCGGCTGTACGTACGTGAGCAGGTCTCCCGGACTCGGCTACGAACCGAAGGGCACCTGAGGCGGGAGCGCAAGCCGCCCGCCCATCGGCGAGCAGGCGCAATTGGGCATGTTCTCCACGAACTACCGTTCACATCCGCTCACTTGGTCGATTCTTGGTGAACGCATGCCCCCTACATGAGGCGTTCCTCGCCAGAGTGGCGCATTACATGTGCACATCATCCGGCACATGCACCACACGCGAAGACCCACATCGCAGGGGGTTATATGAGAACCAGCCGCGCGAGAAGTCGCGCCGCGCTGAGCATGGCGGCGACACTCCCGCTGCTTGCCGGCGCGCTCGCCCTCGGGATACCGAACGCCAGCGCGGACTCCGCGCCGAGCGGGCGGGACGCACTGCACGGCAGCAAGCCCGCCTGGGCGACCGCCGCGGCCGACCGGGGGGCCACGGCCGACAGCGGCAAGGTCAGTGTCCGGGTGCATCTGGCCGGACGGGACGCGAAGGGGCTGGCCGCGTACGCCGCCGCCGTGTCCGACCCGCGGTCCGCCTCGTACGGGAAGTACCTGAGCGCCGAGCAGGCACAGGCCCGGTTCGGGGCCAGTCAGCAGCAGATCGACCAGGTCAGCCAGTGGCTGAGGTCGAGCGGACTGACCGTCACCGGCGCCAATCGGCACTACGTCTCGGCCACCGGTGATGTCGCCACCGCCGAGAAGACGTTCGGCACCCAGCTGCGCAACTACCGCAAGGGCGACCGGACCTACCGCGCCCCCGCCTCCACCGCCTCCGTGCCCGCCGGGCTGAGCGATGCCGTCCTCGCCGTGTCCGGCCTGGACAACGCGCCGCACAAGTCGAGCCACGACGAGACACTGCCGCCGCCGGACGCCGTGTTCCGCAACTCCGGCCCCTTCTCCTCGTACTACGGCTCGAAGACCGCGTCGTCGCTGCCGAGCGCCTACGGATCCAAGGTGCCGTACGCCGTCAGGGGCTACACGGGCAAGCAGCTGCGCGCCGCGTACGGCGCGGGCGACTGGACCGGCAAGGGTGTCACCGTCGCGATCACCGACGCGTACGCCTCGCCGACCATCGCGAAGGACGCCGCCGAGTACGCCAGGCGCAACGGCGACGCCCCCTACCGCCGCGGACAGCTCAGCCAGGTGCTGCCGGCCGACTACACGAAGACCGAGGAGTGCGGGGCCTCCGGCTGGTACGGCGAGGAGACCCTCGACGTCGAGGCCGTGCACGCGGTCGCGCCCGCCGCCGACATCGTGTACGTGGGCGGCGCCTCCTGCTACGACGCCGACCTGCTGGATTCGCTGAACAAGGTCGTCGACCACCGGCTCGCGGACATCGTCTCCAACTCCTGGGGCGACATCGAGGCCAACGAGACCCCGGACATCGCGGCCGCGTACGACCAGGTCTTCAAGATGGGCGCGGTCGAGGGCATCGGCTTCTACTTCTCCTCCGGTGACGACGGCGACAACGTCGCGTCCACGGGGACGAAGCAGATCGACGTCCCGTCCAACTCCGCCTGGGTGACCTCGGTCGGCGGTACCGCGCTGGCCGTCGGCAAGAACGACACGTACCAGTGGGAGACCGGCTGGGGCACGCTGAAGGCGGGCCTCTCCGACGACGGCAGGAGCTGGACCGGCTTCCCGGGCGCGTACACCTCCGGCGCGGGCGGCGGCACCAGCTCGTCCGTGAAGCAGCCGTTCTACCAGCGGGGCATCGTCCCGGACTCGCTCGCGCGGGCGAACGGAAAGCAGCGGATGCGCACGGCCCCGGACATCGCGGCCGTCGCCGACCCGAACACCGGCTTCCTGGTCGGGCAGACCCAGACGCTGCCGGACGGATCGCTCGGCTACGACGAGTACCGCATCGGCGGTACGTCACTGGCCGCGCCGGTCATCGCCGGTGTGCAGGCGCTCGCGCAGCAGGCCCGGCACGGTCTGCCGATCGGCTTCGCCAACCCGGCGATCTACGCCCGGTACGGCTCGAAGGCGTACCACGACGTCACCGACCACCCGCTGGGCCCGAACCGCGATCTCGCGGTGGCCCGGGTCGACTTCGCCAACGGCGTCGACGCCGCGGACGGCGTACTGACCTCGTTGCGCAGCCTCGGCAAGGACGCCTCGCTCAAGGCGGTCAAGGGGTACGACGACGTGACGGGGGTCGGGACTCCGGCGGCCGGTTACGTGAACTCGTACAGGTGGCACTGACGTCCGGACGACGGCACGACGCCACGATGTGAGGACCGCCCCGGGGCCGCCGCTCCGGGGCGGTCCCGTGTGCGGGGCCCGCCGGACTCCCGCACGCCCCGACTTCGCCCCCGCGATGCCGCCTCCCCGCGGGGATCGCGAGGGCTGCCGGACACCTGTGGGAGACGTGCGGCCGAAAGGCGACTTCCGACGCCCATTTCACGCCGGAGAATCAATAATCGCCACCGTCGATTGAAATCACATCGCAATCGCCGGAGCATTTACAAAATTCACTGATTCTGATATGATGTCAGTTTTCGCGGATATGCTGCCCAGGTGAATGCGAAGAACTCGAACGGCACCGCCCTGATGGCCGCCGCCGCACGTGCCGCCCACCTCGTCGTCGACCGGCCGCCACTGATTTTCTCCGACCCGCTGGCGAAACTCCTGCTGGGCAGTGAAGCCGGCGAGCTCCTGGGCTATCACCGCCTCCACGGGGACCGACCGGTACTGGCCGCGGCCCGGGCCCAGACCATCTGCCGCAGCCGATACGCCGAGGACCGCGCCCTGCGCGCTTTCGATTCCGGCATGCGCCAGTGCGTCGTTCTCGGAGCCGGCCTGGACACGTTCGCCCATCGTTCCGGCTCCACCGAGCACGTCCGCTTCTTCGAGGTCGACCGCCCCGACGCGCAGCGAACGAAGAGGGAACGGCTGGCCGCTGCCGGCATCCCGGTTCCCGGCCGCGTGACGTACGTCCCGCTCGACTTCGAGCGGGACTCCCTGGCCGAGGGGCTGCATGCCCACGGCTTCGACGGCGCCGAGCCGTCGGTCGTCCTGTGGCTGGGCGTCAGCATGTATCTCGGCGCCGACGCCGTGGCCGGGACACTGGCGGCCACGGGCTCGTTCGCCGTCGGCACGGAGCTCGTCATGGACTACCTGCTCCCCGCGGAAATGCGTGACGCCGCCGCCCAGCAGTACGTCGACGCCGTCGCGCTCTTCGCCGCCGAGCAGGGCGAGCCGTGGCAGACGTTCTTCACGCCGGGCGGCCTCGCCGCGCTGCTGTCCGACTGCGGCTTCGATGTCGTGGAGAGCGTCCGTCAGCACGAGATGCTCGACGCCACCCTGTGGGACCGCCAGGACGCACTCGCGCCGATCGACCTGTCCCGTGTCGTCCACGCGCGGGTGCGCGGACAGCGCTCGGAGTACCACGCCGGACCCTGCCCGGCCCGTAAGGGCTGGACACCCTGAGGCCGCGCCCGCCCGGACAGCCCTCAGCAGAGCTCATAAAAAATCCCGGACGAAATTGACGTCCGGGTCACCTGTCTGCGTATATTGAATATTTATATGGCTTGCGCCATGAGGACACAAAGCAATTCAATATCCGCATGCTATCGGGTCTGGAGTGCAATTGTCAAGCGAAGAAATGGCGCGGGAACAGGAATTCATCACCCTGCTCCACATGCGTGTCGACGTACTCCGGGAACGGGCCGAAGGAGCCGTCCGGACCTCATTGGGTCAGGCCGCCGAAGGGCGGCAGGCCCGGCTGGAGCGGGATATCGCGGTCGCGGAGCAGTCCGACCGCCTCGCCGCGCTGAACGCCGTGGAGACCGGGCTCTGCTTCGGCAGGATCGATCTGCGGAACGGCGAGCACCACCACATCGGGCGCCTGGGAATCAGCGACGAGGAGCACACGCCGCTGCTCATCGACTGGCGCGCACCGGTGGCCCGGCCGTTCTATCTGGCGACCGGCCACACACCGATGGGCCTCCGCCGCCGCAGGCACCTGACCACGCACGGGCGCCGGGTCACCGCCCTGCACGACGAGATCCTGGATCTCCAGGAGACCGAGCCCGGCCTCCGCACCGGCTTCGAGGACCCCAACGACGACGCCGTCCTGCTCGCCGCCGTGAACGCGACCCGCACCGGGCGCATGACCGACATCGTGCGCACCATTCAGGCCGAGCAGGACCACATCATCCGCGCTCCGCACCGAGGTGTCCTCGTCGTCGAGGGCGGCCCCGGCACCGGCAAGACGGCGGTCGCCCTGCACCGTGCCGCCTACCTCCTGTACGCCCACCGCGAGCAGCTGGCCCGTCGCGCGGTGCTGATCGTCGGCCCCAACCCCGCTTTCCTCGGCTACATCGGCAATGTGCTGCCCTCTCTCGGTGAGACGGGCGTGCTGCTGGCGACCGTGGGCGAGCTCTTTCCCGGCGTACAGGCCACCGGCACGGACAGCCCGGAGGCCGCCGCCGTCAAGGGTGACGTCCGGATGGCAGGCGTCCTGCGCACGGCTGTGGCCGAGCGGCAGCAACTGCCCGATCGCGCCATCGAGGTCGGCCACGGCCGGGAGAAGCTGGTCCTCGACCGCGCAACGGCGGCCCGCGCCCGGGCCGGTGCCCGTGACACCGGGCTGCCCCACAACCTCGCCCACCGCCACTTCGTCGCCCGGATCATCGACGCGCTGACGGAGCAGCTCACCGAGCGCATCGGCGCCGACCCGCTCGGCGGCCCCAACCTGCTCGACGCCTCCGACATCGAGCAGCTCCGCAAGGAAGTGGCCGCCAACCACGAGGTGCACGCCGCGATCGACAGTCTGTGGCCTCGGCTCACCCCTCAGGGGCTGGTCGCCGACTTCCTCGCCCGGCCCGCCCATCTGCCCCCCGCGGAGGCCGCGTCGATCCGCCGCCCCGGCGTCGACCCCACCGCCCTGACGGACCGTACCGAGTGGACGGCCGCCGACGTGCCGCTGCTCGATGAGGCCGCCGAGCTGCTGGGCGAGGACGACAGTGCCTTGCGCGCCGCCGAGGAGGCCGAGCGCCGGGAGCGGATCGCCTACGCCCAGGGCGTCCTCGACCTCTCCCTCGGCTCGCGCAGCACCGACTTCGACGACGAGGACGACGCGGAAGTGCTCTCCGCCCACGACATCATCGACGCCGAACGCTTCGCCGAACGCCAGGAGGAGACGGACCACCGCAGCGCCGCCGAGCGGGCCGCGGCCGACCGGACCTGGGCCTTCGGTCACATAGTCGTCGATGAGGCGCAGGAGCTCTCCGCGATGTCCTGGCGGCTGCTGATGCGCCGCTGCCCCACGCGCTCCATGACGCTGGTCGGCGACCCGGCGCAGACCGGCTCCGCCGCCGGCGCCGACTCGTGGGAACAGATCCTCGGCCCGTACGTCGGTGACCGCTGGCAGCACGCCCGTCTCGGCGTCAACTACCGCACCCCGGCGGAGATCATGGAGGTCGCCGCCGAGGTCCGCAGGGATGCCGACCCCGCCTTCGAGCCGCCCCGGTCGGTGCGCTCGACCGGTGTCGGACCGTGGACCATGGCGGTCGAACCGGAACAGCTGGTCCATGCCACGTCGGAAGCCGTCGCCAAGGAGTGCTGCGCCGAGGGGAAAGTCGCGGTGATCGCACCGCCGGAACTGCACGCCGCGCTCGCCGACGCGATGCCTGATGCGTCGCACGGCCCGAAACCGGACCTGACCGGCCCCGTCGTCCTGCTGGACGCGCGGCAGTCCAAGGGGCTGGAGTTCGACTCGGTGATCGTCGTGGCGCCGGAGCGGATCAGAACCGGCTCGCCGCGCGGCGTCAACGACCTGTACGTGGCGCTGACCCGCGCCACCCGGCGGCTCGGACTGATCGGCTTCGCACCGGCAGCGACGGAAGCGGAGGAGAAGGAGGGGTAGCCGCGGGCGTCGCCGCACGGCAGGCGCCCGGCAGGACGGACAGCCGCGGGCATCACCGCGCGCCGGGCGCCGTTCAGGCGGAGGCGCGCTTGCGCGGGGCCGCCTTCTTCGCCGTCGACTTCGTGTCCGACTTCGCGGTGGTCTTCTTCGCCGTGGACTTGGTGGCCGACTTCTTCGCCGTCGGCCGCGCCGCGGTCTTCTTGGCGGGAGCCCTGCTCGGCGTGGCCTTCTTCGCAGCGGTCTTCCCGGCGGACGGGGCCGCCTTCTTCTTCGCCCCGGTTCCACCGGACTTCTTGCGGCCGGTGAGCGAAGTGACCTTGGCGACAGGGGCGTTCGCCGCCTCCCGCTTCTCATCGGACACTTCCTCCGGCTTCCCGCCGCGTGCCTCCTTCGCCGCCCGGACGCTGTTCTCCAGGGCCGCCATCAGGTCGATGACCTTGCCACCGCCGGACTCTCCCGCCTCCACCGGTTCCAGGGCGCGGCCTTGCGCCTTCGCCGCCACGAGTTCCTCGACCGCCTCCCGGTAGCCGTCGTGGAGCGAGTCCATGTCGACCTCTCCGAGCGTTGCCATCAACGCGTCCGCCAGGTCGAGTTCGGCTTCACGGACCGTGACCTCGGTCTCCGGCGCGACGCCCTCGGGGCTGCGGACCTCGTCCGGCCAGAGCAGGCCGTGCATGGCGATCACGTCGTCGACCACCCGCAGCATGCCGAGCCGCTCCCGGCCGCGCAGGGCGTACTTCGCCACCGCGACCTTCCGCCTCCGCTTCAGCGCCTCACGCAGCAGGGTGTACGGCTTGACCGCCGGGACCCCGTTGGCGGAGAGGTAGTACGCCGCGTCCATCTGGAGCGGGTCGATCGAGGCGGCCGGCACGAAGGCGACGATCTCGATCGTCCTGGCGGTGGGAATCGGGAGGGAGCCGAGGTCCTCGTCGGTGATCGGGATCATCGAGCCGTCGGCGTCCTCGTACGCCTTGCCGATCTCGGCCCCGGCGACCTCCTGCTCGTCGATCTCGCAGACCTTCCGGTAGCGGATCCGGCCACCGTCGGTGAGATGGATCTGGCGGAAGGAGATCGAGTGGTTCTCGGTGGCGTTGACGAGCTTGATCGGGATGCTGATCAGCCCGAAGGAGATGGCGCCGTTCCAGATGGACCTCACTGTTCACCCCTTGCATCCGCATGGATACCTGTAGATCCGAAATGCATGTGATTCTTATCGTATGACGCCGATCACAGAGGTGGAGGGGCGGCGGCTGGCGCTCAGCAACCTCGACAAGGTCCTGTACCCGGCCACCGGGACCACCAAGGGCGAGGTGCTCCACTACTACGCGGCCACCGCCGCGGTGGCCCTGCTGACACATCTGCGCGACCGGCCGGTGTCCTTCCTGCGCTATCCGGACGGACCGGACGGGCAGCTCTTCTTCACCAAGAACCCGCCGCCGGGCACACCGCCCTGGGTGCGGACCACCCCGGTGCCGCGCAGCGAGGACAGGTCGGCCCGCCAGGTGGTCGTACAGGATCTGGCCTCACTGATGTGGGCGGCCAACCTGGTGGTGGAGTTCCACACCCCGCAGTGGCGGACCGATGCGCCCGGGACGGCCGACCGGATGGTGTTCGACCTGGACCCCGGGGCGCCCGCGACCGTGAGGGAGTGCTGTGCGGTGGCCGTGTGGCTGCGCGAGCGGCTGGCGGCGGACGGGCTGGCCGCCTACGCGAAGACCTCCGGGTCGAAGGGGCTGCATCTGCTCGTACCGCTGGAGCCGGCCCCCGCCGATCGGGTGTCGGCCTACGCCAAGGGACTGGCCGTCGAGGCGGAGCAGGAGCTTCCGGAGTTGGTCGTGCACCGGATGACGCGGGCGCTGCGACCGGGGAAGGTCTTCGTCGACTTCAGTCAGAACGCGGCGTCGAAGACGACCGCCGCCCCCTACACGCTGCGCGCCCGCCCCGAACCGACCGTCTCCGCGCCCGTCACCTGGACGGAGATCGAGAAGTGCCGGACACCGGAGGAACTGACCTTCCTGGCCAGTGACATGGGGGGACGCCTGGAGCGGTACGGGGACCTGCTCGGGCCGCTCGTCGACCCGGGCCGGGCGCGACCCCTGCCGGTCGCACGCTAGCGCGGCGACCGGACGGATTCACCGGCTCGCGACGCCCGGCAGACCTTTCCGGCCACATCACCGGGCCCGCCCCGGCTCTCCCGCCCGCCGGCCGGTCCACTTCCCCGGAAGGAGGGTTCGGACCGTCGGACGTCCCCTCGTGCCGATTCGGCGACTTTGAAAGGGCAGGGCAATTTACCTATAACCTTTAGGCGCATGCGCAGATCGAATCTGCCGAGAGAAGGGGCGGGCATGGGACGCGTGGGGCTGAGCACGGAACGTCTGGTCCGGGCAGGCGCGGAACTCGCGGACGAGGTCGGCTTCGACCAGGTGACCGTCTCGGCGCTCGCCAGGCAGTTCGATGTCAAGGTGGCGAGTCTCTACTCGCACGTGAAGAACTCCCAGGACCTCAAGACCGGGATCGCCCTGCTCGCGCTGGAGGAGCTCGCCGACCGCGGCGCCGCCGCGCTGGCCGGGCGGGCCGGCAAGGACGCCCTGGTCGCCTTCGCGAACGTCTACCGCGACTACGCCCGCGAGCACCCCGGCCGCTACGCCGCGGCGCAACTGAGGCTCGACCCGGCGGCGGCCGCCGCCAGTGCCGGCGGCAGGCACGCGCAGATGACGCGGGCGATCCTGCGGGGATACGACCTGACGGAGCCGGACCAGACGCACGCGGTCCGGCTGCTGGGCAGCGTCTTTCACGGCTACGTCAGCCTGGAGCTTGCGGGCGGGTTCAGCCACAGCGCTCCGGACTCGCAGGAAAGCTGGTCGAGGACCCTGGACGCTCTCGACGCCCTGCTGCGGAACTGGCCGACACCGTGACCGCGGCCCGCGTCGACCGGAGGCCGTGACCACCTCCGCACCGACGGCCGCGACCTCGACGGCGAGGCGGATGTCGGCTGCCGGCTGCCGGCTGCCGCTGCCCGACGGGCTCCGCCCGGATGCCGCCCCCACCACGTCGTCGGTGAACGGTCCGCCGATCCGGCCTTCACCGCCGACGGCGCCTTCTCGGCCCGCGCCCGATCCTGGTCCCTCCCTCCGTCCCTCCGTCCCTCCGTCCGTCCCTCCGTCCATCCGTCGTCGTTGTCGCCGTCGCCGTCGCCGTCGCCGTGGCCGTGGCCGTGGCCGTGGCCGTGGCCGTCGGAAGAGGACGTTCCGGCTCGGCCCGCCGATACCGCATGACATGGATCTTTGTCATGTCCGTAAGGAAATGACCGCATGTGGAGGGCGGATCGTCCGAGCGGTGGTGCAGACTCCTCGCAGACACTGCTTCGTGGAAGTGCGTGGGGAGGCGATGGCGTGTTCGCAGGAATCGACGAGGTCGACTGGGCCTCTATGGAGCATGCCTACGGGCCTGCCGATGATGTGCCGGCGATGCTGCGGGGTCTGGCGTCCGCCGATCCGGTGGAGCGCGAGGTGGCACTGGACGGCATGTACGGGGCCGTCCACCACCAGGGTGATGTGTATGCCTGCACGCTGGCCTGCATCCCTTTTCTCTTCGAGCTGGCCGTGGACCCGGGGATTCCGGACCGGGGCAGCATCGTCGAGTTGCTCACCAGCATCGGTGGCATCGATCTGGACGAGGACGACGAGGACGATCTGGACGAGGAGGAGATGGAGGGCGCGGCCAACTACGCGATGGCGGCGGCCGCCGTCGCCGCGGGCTCCGGGGTGTTCTGTGAGCTGATGGCCGACGAGGACCCGGGGGTGAGGCTCGCCGCGCCCCTGGCACTCGCCGCGCTCCACAGCCACCCGGCGCGGGTGCTCGCGCTGCTGCGGGAGCGGCTCCCGGTGGAGCCGGCCGAGGAGGTGCGGCTCGCGCTGGTCGAGGCGGCCGGCCGGGTCGCGCTGCGGCATCGTGGGCTGGCCGAACAGTCGGCGGACTGGCTGACCCGGCTGACCGGCGAGGGCTTCCCGCCGGGACTGCGGCTCGCCGCGCTGGCACAGCTGGCCCGCTGCGCGCCGGACGCGCTGCCGGGCGATGTCGTACGGATGGTGACGGGGTTGCTGCGTCAGCTGCACCCCGCGCCCCGGCGCCGCTCCGGCGCGGCCCCCGGGGCCGAGGCGCAGGCCGGTCCGGCCGATGCGGTCGCGGCCGTCGACGCGCACGCCGAGGCGTCCGGGACCGGTGAGCCGACCGGCGAGGAGCGGACCGCGCCGGTGACCATGGTGGGACAGTTGCGGGCACTGTCCGACGAGGAGACCTCCGGGCGCACCGCCCCCTGGACGGCGGATCTGCTGCGGACCCTGCACGTCGGGCTCGACGACCGGGTCGCCGAGCGGACGTCGCTGCTGACCCATCAGCTGCGCAGCCCCGACCACCGGCAGCGGATCGACGCCCTCCGGATGAGCAGCGGGCTGATCAGGGCCTGGCGCGGCTCGTACGAGGAACTGGTCCGGCTGGTCGGTGAGCAGCTCGCCACCCCCGAACCACGGCTGGCCGAGGCCGCCGCCCATGTGCTGGAGGAACTGTTCGGGCTCGCCGCGCCCGCCGCCGACGCGCTGGCGGCGCGGGTGGCGGCCGACCCCGGCGCCTGGGTGCAGGACTGGCCGAGCGGACCTCCGGGGCTCGGCAGCGCCGTGAAGGCGCTGGCCCGGCTGGGCGACGCCCATGCCGTGCCCGCGCTGGCCGCGGCGCTGGAGCGGCCCGAGGTGCCGCACGACGTGGGCTCCGCCATCGACCACATGGGGGCGGCGGCCGCCCCGTTGGCCGCCGTGCTGCGCCGCAGGCTCGGTGAGGTCCGGCTCGACGAGAGGGCGTACGACCGGGCCGGTCCGCTGCTCGCGGGGCTGACCGCACTGCGGGCGGACGAGGCGGTGCCCGAGGTGCTGCGGGTGCTGCGCGGCGCGCCGGACCACCGGGGTGGGTGGCTGCGTACGGCGGCGCTGCGGGCGCTCGCATCGTTCGGGCCCGCGGCGCACGCCGCGGCACCGGAACTGCGCACACTGCTGCACCGTCCGGGAGCCGCCTCGGCGACGGAGGCGGCCCTGGCCCTGTGGGCGGTCGACGGGGACGCGGACGCCGTGCTGCCGGTGCTGATCGAGGGCCTGCAGGCGGAGCGCGACCACGAGCGGCGCTCCGCGCTGAACGCGCTGGGCCGTCTCGGGACGCGGGCGGCGGTCACGGCGCCCCGGCTGCGCGCACTGCTCCGGCACGAGGAGCCGTGGCTCCGGGTGGACGCGGCGATCGCGCTGTGGGACGTGTCCGGGCGGGCCGCGGAGTCCGTGCCGGTGCTCCTGACGGCCTGGGAGCAGAACCGCCATGTCCGGGTCAGGGTGGCGGAATGTCTGGCGCGGAAGGGTGTCGCTGGTGCAGGGTCGGACGCGGCACACGCGCTGCGGGCCGAGCTCGCCTCCGTACGCCGCCACAACGCGATGGACGGCGGATTCGGCAGTCACGACACATACGACGACGAAAGACTGCTGGCGTTCTGCCGGCAGGCACTCCTGGGAAAGACGGGGAAGGGACCCACCACGTGATCATTTTCGGTACGCGGGGATATCTGTACCAGCTGGCCATAATGACGTTGGTCTGCGGCTGGTGCGGCAATCCGGCCGCGCACACGCTCCGCAAGCGGGTCACCAAGTTCACGCTGTTCTTCGTGCCGCTGTTCCCGTTCTCGACGAAGTTCGCGACCCAGTGCACGTTCTGCGGCGGGGAGCAGCAGATCGCGAAGGAGCAGGCCGAGCAGTTGCTCGCGCAGCACGCCGCCTCGCAGGACGGCAATCCGTTCGGGCAGGCTCAGGGGCAGGGCCAGGGACAGCCGGGATATGCGCCGGGCGGACAGGGCCAGAACCCCTACCAGCGCTGAACCGTCACTTCCGCACCGGCGCCACGGACCGTCGCTCCTGGTGCCGCGCGCCGGGCGGACAGCCGTTCCCGGCACCGTTCGGACGGCCGCTCCCGGTGGCTTCTCAGCACTAAATAGGCATAAAGGACTTCCTTCCGAATAAGGTCTATGAGGTATGGACCACGGGAAGGGAGGGTGTCATGCGCCGGGAGCGCCGGGTGCGAAGCCGCACGGCGGCGGCCGCAGGGGTCGCCGTCGGCGCGGCGCTGCTGGCCGGTTGCGGTGTCGGCGGCGGGCTGCAGAGCGCCGGGCCGGCCCCGACCGCCGTCGGGCCCGCGCTGCTCTGGCCCGAGCTGCCGCCCGCCTCCGCCGCGCCGTACGACTACGGCGAGGGGGAGACCGCGCGCATCCCCGGGATCAAGGTGCCGGACGACAATGTGCACCGGCTGGATCCGGTGGCGGTGGTGCAGGCCGGCCTGAAGGCCCGGCCCGGCCGCTCCAGCGGCGCGGCCGAGCTGCCGGCCGAAACGGTCCGCCTCATCGGCACGTGCCATTCCGATCCGGCGTCCTGCCCCGTGCTGCGGCCCTATTTCCGTGATCTGACGGGCGACGGCAAGGACGAGATGGTCGTCGGCATCCGGCTGCCGGACCACCAGCTCTCCGTACGGGTCTACATGCCGGAGGGGGGCGGTCTGACCCGGATCCTGTCCACCTCGGACGCCGTGATCAGTGTCCAGCTGGCCGGGCGGGATCTGATCGTGCGGGCCCCGTCGGCCATCATCGGCTACGAGTACCGCACGGCCTGGTCCTGGGACAGCCGGCAGCGCGCGATGCTGCCCACCCGGGACGAGATCCTGCGGACGCCGCCGTCCCCGGCCCCGCGACCGCACACCACGGCCGCCACCCCGACCGCCACGCCGTCCGTCGGCGTTTCCGCGGAGCGCCGGTGAGCCGCCACGGGACGGCGCGGCGCGGGCCGCGCATGCCGTCCTGGACCGCGACGCTCACCTGGAAGTCGGCCGTCTTCATCACCGTGATGTGCTGCGCCCTCGCCGCGCTGCTGAGCGTGCTGGTCCACGGCGAGGTGACACACCAGACCGTCAGCCAGGCCCGCGAGAAGGCGCTGTCGCGGCTGGCGGACGTCACCGTCGCGTACGAGACGGGCGAGGCGCTCCCACCGGGTTCCGGCATCGATCCGCCGGGGCTGCCCGAGTCCCTGCGCGCACTGGCCGTGGGCGGCCGACGCGGCACGCTCGTCGCCTATCACGACGGGCGTCCGGCCATGTGGGCGGCGGCTCCGGCCGACGGCCGCGCGCTGGCCACGGCGGTGGACTACAGCCAGAGCGCCCGCACGATCAACGATCTCGACGGGGCGATCGTCGGTTCCTCCCTGCTGGCCACCGGCGCCACGCTGCTGGTCGGCGCGCTCGCCGTCACCCGGGTCACCCGGAGGCTGCACCAGACGGCCCTGGTGGCCGGCCGGATCAGCGCGGGCGACCTCGACGCCCGCGTCGACGACCCGCGCACGGCGGACCCCTCGCGCCCGCAGGACGAGGTGGCGGTCGTCGCGGGCGCACTGGACACGATGGCGTCCACGCTCCAGCGCAAGCTGCAGACGGAGCAGCGGTTCACCGCCGATGTGGCGCACGAGCTCCGCACTCCGCTGACCGGTCTCTCGGCCGCCGCCGAACTGCTTCCGCCGGGGCGGCCGTCGGAGCTGGTGCGGGACCGGGTCCGGGCGATGCGGGCACTGACGGAGGACCTGCTGGAGATCTCGCGGCTCGACGCCCGCACGGAACAGGTCGATCTCGACGTGCACGAGCTGGCGCCGCTCGTCGAGCGCGTGGTGCACGCTTTCGGGACGAAGACCACGATCCGTTCCGTGGAGGTCGGCCGGGAAGGTCCGCACGCGCCCGTGCGGGTCGAGACCGACAAGCGCCGCCTGGAGCGGGTGCTGGGAAATCTGATCACCAACGCCCACAAGCACGGCCTGCCCCCGGTGGTGGTGACGGTCGACGGGCCGACGGTGACCGTACGCGATCACGGGCCCGGCTTCCCGGACTATCTGCTGGAGGACGGTCCGCAGCGGTTCCGTACCGAGGGCGGCCGGGGACACGGTCTCGGACTGACCATCGCCGTCGGGCAGGCGGCGGAGATCGGCGCCGGTCTCGACTTCTCCAACGCCCCGGACGGCGGAGCGGTGGCGCGGCTGACGCTCCCCGAGTACGTACCGCTCGACGACGGGGGCCCCCGGAGCCACGACGATCCGGATTCCTCTCCGCGTCAGGAGGAGTGACGGTGCCTCGGCGCCGCACCGCGCCGATACCGGACGCCGGGCGCGCCTGTACGGATATCAGGACATACCCGCTATGACATAAGGGAAATAGACACCACCTCTTGCTACGTTGCGGGACATGACCGCAACGACGGCGGACGCACCCCCGCCCGATCCACGCCTGCCCAAGCGGCGCGGAGTCGAGCTCCTGCTCCTCATCGGGGCCGTCCTCGTCCCGGTCTACGGCTACACCGCCGTCGGCCTGGCCAGGAACGGCACGGTCCCGCCCGATGTGGCCGGATACGGCGCGGGCCTCGGGCTGCTCGCCCTGCTGGCCCATCTCGCGGTCCGCTTCCGGGCCCCGTACGCCGATCCACTGCTGCTGCCCATCGCCGTACTGCTCAACGGCCTCGGACTGGTGCTGATCTACCGGCTCGATCTGGAGACCCCGAAGGACCAGGCGGCCCCCACCCAGCTGGTCTGGTCCACGCTCGGGGTGGCGCTCTTCATCGGGGTGGTCGTCTTCCTCCGCGACCACCGGGTGCTCCAGCGGTACGCCTATCTCTCGGTCGCCGCCGCCCTGGTCCTGATGATCGTGCCGATCTTCTTCCCCGCGGTGAACGGTGCCAAGATCTGGATCCGGGTCGGCGGTCTCTCCTTCCAGCCGGGCGAGTTCGCCAAGATCCTGCTCGCCGTGTTCTTCGCCGCGTATCTCGCCGCGAACCGCCACGCCCTCGCCTACACCGGCCGCAGGATCTGGAAGCTCCAGCTCCCCACCGGGCGGGTGCTCGGCCCGATCGTGGCGATCTGGCTGATCAGCGTGGGCGTGCTGGTCCTGGAGCGCGATCTGGGCACGTCACTGCTGTTCTTCGGCCTCTTCGTGATCATGCTGTACGTGGCGACCGGCCGGACCGGCTGGATCGCGGTCGGCCTGCTGCTCGCCGCCGTCGGCGCGTTCGTGGTCGGCTCCTTCGAACCGCATGTGCACAGCCGGGTCCAGGACTGGCTCGACCCGTTCGCCACCATCGAGGCGGGTCAGGGCCCCGGCCAGCTGGCCCAGTCGCTGTTCGCGTTCGCAGCGGGCGGGATGCTCGGCACCGGGCTCGGGCTCGGGCACTCCATCCTCATCGGCTTCGCCGCCAAGTCCGACTTCATTCTGGCGACCGCGGGCGAGGAGCTCGGGCTGACCGGGCTGACCGCGATCTTCCTGCTGTACGCGCTGCTGGTCGCCCGCGGCTACCGGGCCGGCCTCGCCCTGCGCGACCCCTTCGGACGGCTGCTCTCGATCGGTCTCGCCTCGATCCTGGCCCTCCAGGTGTTCGTGATCGCGGGAGGGGTGATGGGGCTGATCCCGCTGACCGGCATGGCGATGCCGTTCCTCGCCCAGGGCGGTTCGTCCGTCGTCACCAACTGGATCATCGTGGCGCTGCTGATCCGGGTCAGCGACCAGGCCCGCAGACCGCACCCCGAACATGTGGAGACCGGAACCGTCGCATCGATGGTGGAGGACGGGCCGTGACCCCGTACCCGCGAACCGCGCGCACGCACCGCCGGACGGTGCCGCCGTACCCGCGGGCCGTGACACCCCACATGCCGCCGGCCCCGGAGGTCAGACCGTGATCCGCTACATCCGCCGGGCCGCCGCGCTCCTTCTGCTGCTTCTCGTCGCACTGCTGCTGAACGCCGCGCGCATCCAGGTCTTCGAGGCCGACAGTCTGGACGACAATCCGGCCAACCGCCGCCTCACGATCGCCCGTTACCACCAGCCGCGCGGCAACATCCTGGTCGGCGGCAAGTCCGTGACCGGTTCCGAGAACACCGGTGAGCAGCTCGCCTACGAGCGCACGTACAAGGACGGCCCGCTGTACGCGCCGGTGACCGGCTACGCCTCGCAGACGTACGGCACGACCCTGATCGAGCACGCCGAGGACGACATCCTCTCCGGCACCGACCCGATGCTCGCCCCACTCCCGCTGTGGAACGAGATCACCCGCGGCCGGCAGCCCGGCGGCGATGTCGTCACGACCATCAAGGACACGGTGCAGCGTGCCGCCTACGAGGGGCTCGGCGGGCGACGGGGCGCGGTCGCCGCCGTCGAACCGTCGACCGGCCGGATCCTGGCGCTGGTCTCGTCCCCCTCGTACGATCCCGGACTGCTCTCCGGCACCGGTTCCTCCGTGACCGACGCCTGGCGGAGGCTGAACGCGGACAGGAGCCAGCCCATGCTCGACCGGGCGATCCGGCAGACCTATCCGCCGGGCTCCACCTTCAAGATCGTGACCGCGGCGGCGGCGCTCGACGCGGGCGTCGTCACCGATCCCGACGCCGAGACCGACACCCCGTCCCCCTATGTGCTGCCGGGCACGACGACCACGCTGCCGAACGAGGCGGAAGGCTGCGAGAACGCCCCGCTCGCCGAGGCGATCCGGGTCTCCTGCAACACGGTGATGGCGGAACTGGGGGTGCGGGTCGGGCTGAAGGGCATGGTGGACGCGGTGCGGAAGTTCGGCTTCAACGACACCGGGCTGAAGATCCCTTCGGGAGTGGCGAAGAGCAATTTCGACACACGCATGTCGGACGACCAGCTGGCGCTCTCCTCGATCGGCCAGTTCGACACGACGGCGACACCGCTCCAGATGGCGATGGTGGCGTCGGCCGTGGCGAACGGCGGCGACCTCAAGTACCCGCATCTGGTGGACCGTACGACCACACGAGGAGGCTCGACCGTCCACCGCGAAGGCTCGCACACCTACCACCGGGCCATGGACCCGCGGACGGCCTCGCAGCTGCGGAGGATGATGGTCGACGTCGTGGAGCGGGGCACCGGGTCCAACGCCGCCATCGACGGGGTGACGGTCGGCGGCAAGACCGGCACAGCGCAGCACGGCATCGACAACTCGGGCATGCCGTACGCCTGGTTCATCTCCTGGGCGCAGGCGCCGGATTCGGGGCAGCCGGCCGTCGCGGTCGCCGTGGTGGTCGAGGACGCCGCCGCCGACCGGGCCGACATCAGCGGCGGTGGCAGCGCGGCCCCGATCGCCCGTTCCGTCATGCGGGCGGCTCTGGGAGGCTGAGCGCGTGACGGATGCGGGTGGGGCGGCCTCGGCGCTGGAACGGATCGACCGGGAGGATCCGCGCCTGTGCGCGTTCATCGAGGTGTGGCACGCGAGGGTGGCCGCGGGGGCCGAATCCGCGCGCCGGCTCCCGCTGGGCGGAATGCCGTTCGCGGTCAAGGGACCTGCCGGCATCCGTTCGTACACGGCCCGGCGGCTGATCGCCGCCGGTGGCCTCCCGGTCGGCGCGACCTCGGTGCCCGGACCCGGTACGCCCTGGCAGACGTGGGGGCTGGGCGCCCATGGCCCAACGGTCAACCCTTGGCGCCCCGACCGCACCCCGGGCGGCTCCTCGGCGGGTTCGGCGGTGGCGGTCGCGGCGGACCTGGTGGACCTGGCGACCGGCAGCGACGGGGCGGGGTCGGTCCGGATTCCGGCGGCGTGGTGCGGGGTGTTCGGCCTGAAGACGACGAACGGCCTGCTGCCGTCGCCCGACCGGTCCGGGCTCGCGTCCGCCGGGGTGCTGGCCCGTTCGGCGGTGCACGCCCAGACGTTCCTGCGCTGCGTGCTGGACGGCTGCGAACCGGCGACCGCGGTTCTTCCCATCCCTGCCGTGTTCAGCCCCGACCTGGGGTACGCGCAGGTCGACCCGGAGGTCGGGGCCGTCGTCCGACGTGCGGTGCGGCGGCTCGTGACGGCCCAGGTGGTGCGGCTCGTGGACCGTACGTGCGAGCTGCTCGATCCGCGAGAGGCGTGGCAGGCGGTCCGTGGCGGGGAGCCGTCCCCGGCCGCCTCGGAGCTCCGACGCGAGAACGACCTGCGCCTCGACGCCCTGTTCGCCCGTACGCCCCTGCTGCTCACCCCGGCCACCCCCAACCGCCCGCATGGGCACGACGGTCCGGGCGAGCTCTACTCGACCGCGCTGACCTGGGCGTTCAACCTCAGCGGACATCCCGCCGCGAGCGTGCCCGCGGGATTCACGTCGGACGGCTGCCCGGTCGGACTCCAGCTGGTCGCGGAGCGCGGGTCGGACGTCTCGCTGCTCGGAATGGCCCGTGCGGTGGAGAGCGCCCTGGTTACCGTGCGGCCATGACATTCAGCGACCGGCCGACCGGCACCGGCCATGAACTGGCCCAGGTGAACACGGCCCGACTCAGATTCCCCCTGGACTCCCCCGAACTGAAGGACTTCGTCGACGCCCTCGACCCCGTGAACGCGGTCGCCGACGAGGCGGCCGGTTTCGTCTGGCGGCTGCAGAGCGAGACCGGCAACGCCACCGACGTTCCGGTCTTCGGAGACAGCCGGCTGATCGTGAACATGTCGGTGTGGCGGGACACCGACGCGCTGACGGCGTTCATGTACCAGGGGCAGCACCGCGAACTGCTGGCGCGGCGGCGCGAGTGGTTCGAGCGTGTGGAGGAGGCGATGACGGCCCTGTGGTGGGTACCGGCGGGCGAGCGCCCGACGGTGCAGGACGCCGAGGAACGCCTGCTCCATCTGCGCGAACACGGCCCCACGGAGCGGGCGTTCACTCTGCGAAAGTCCTTCCCGGCTCCTCTCGCCACGGGTTGACCGGGCACGGCGATCGGTACCGGTCGTGACGGGCGCACCGGCCTCGGCGAACGACACGGGCCGTGGCGGGCCTGGCGGGCGGGACGAGCAGGGCGAACGGCACCGGCCACGAAAGCCCTGACGCCACGGTTCACCGGCGCGGCGTCGCAGCCGCCGCGCCGGCACCCCGTCGCCCTCCGCCTCCCCCGGCGGCCGCGCCCGCCGCCTCATTGCGCCGGCGGGCCCTCCGTTCCGCCCTGCGCGATCGCCTCTTCGACCTCGGCCACCCTGGCCCGCTCCTCGGCCGCGAACCGGTCGCGGTCGAGTTGCTCGGCGGTCTCCTCGTCCTGGGCCATGAGCAGGTCCAGGCTGGAGTCGCCGAGCTCGAAGACACCCATGTCGACGTAGGCCTTCTGGAGCCGTTCGCCCCACAGGCCGATGTCCTTGACGCACGGCACGATCCGGCTGAACAGCAGCTTGCGGAAGAGCTGCAGGAACGGCGACTGCTCCGAGAGGGCGTCGGCCTCCTGCCTGCCGATGCCGAAGTTCTCCAGCACCTCGACGCCCCGGAGCCGGTCCCGCATCAGGTAGCAGCCCTCGATGACGAACTCCTCGCGTTCGCGCAGTTCGGCGTCGCTCAGCTGCTTGTAGTAGTCCCGCAGCGCCATCCGCCCGAAGGCGACGTGCCGGGCCTCGTCCTGCATGACGTACGCCAGGATCTGCTTGGGCAGCGGCTTGTTCGTCGTGTCGCGGATCATGCCGAACGCGGCCAGGGCGAGTCCTTCGATGAGCACCTGCATGCCGAGGTACGGCATGTCCCAGCGGGAATCGCGCAGGGTGTCGCCGAGCAGCCCCTGGAGGTTGTCGTTGATCGGGTAGAGCATCCCGACCTTCTCGTGCAGGAACCGGCCGTATATCTCCGCGTGCCGGGCCTCGTCCATGGTCTGGGTCGCGGAGTAGAACTTCGCGTCCAGGTCGGGCACGGACTCCACGATCCTGGCCGCGCAGACCATGGCGCCCTGCTCACCGTGGAGGAACTGGCTGAACTGCCAGGCCGTGTAGTGCTTGCGCAGCTCGCCCCGGTCCTTCTCGGTCATCTTCGCCCAGTGCGGGGTGTCGTACAGGGTGAGGACCTCGTCGGGGGTGCCGAGCGGGTCGGCGGGGTCGACCTCGAGGGACCAGTCGATGCGCTTGTTGCCGTCCCACTGCTTGTCCTTGCCCTTCTGGTAGAGAGCGAGCAGGCGTTCGCGGCCGTCGTCGTAGTCCCAGCTGAAGCGGGCGGCGCCGGAGGCGGGCACCTGCCACAGCGGCGTGTCGGGGGCGGTGGTGTAGAGGTCGTGTGTCGACACGGACGGCTCCTTCGCCTTGCGTGCTCCGATAAGTTCCGCGGCGGTTGCCTCAGTTGGCAGGTTCACACGTTGCTAGACACCGGGTCAACAAGTAGCGCGCAAGGGATTGACGGCCTTGCTGACGAGCAGTCTCATAAGAGGTGACCGCAGGTAACCCACATGTGAGGTGCCCCCAGCCATGACGACAGTGTCCGAACGCGACGTGCGCTTGCTCCGCGACGCACTCGGCCCGCTCCGGGACCGCGAACAGATCGCCGAGCGGCTGCTCGAATCCTCGGCCAAGCACTCGTTCGACCCGGACAAGGAACTCGACTGGGAGGCGGCGATCGAGGACGGCAAGTGGTTCTGGCCGCCCGAGCTCGTCTCGCTCTACGACACCCCGCTGTGGCGGAAGATGTCCGAGGAGCAGCGGATGGACCTGTCCAGGCACGAGGCGGCGTCACTGGCCTCACTGGGCATCTGGTTCGAGATCATCCTCATGCAGCTGCTGGTCCGGCACATCTACGACAAGCCGCCGACCAGCAACCACGTGCGTTACGCGCTCACCGAGATAGCCGACGAGTGCCGGCACTCGATGATGTTCGGCCGCATGATCAAGTGGAGCCGGGCACCCGACTACCCCGTGCCGCGCGTCTATCACAACCTCGCACGCGTACTGAAGACCATCTCCACCACGCCCGGTTCGTTCGCGGCGACCCTGCTCGGCGAGGAGATCCTCGACTGGATGCAGCGGCTGACGTTCCCGGACGAGCGCGTCCAGACGCTGGTGCGCGGGGTGACCCGCATCCATGTCGTCGAGGAGGCCCGGCACGTCCGGTACGCCCGTGAGGAGCTGCGCCGCCAGATGGTGACCGCCCCTCGCTGGGAGCGTGAACTCACCCGGGTGAGCTGCGGCGAGGCGGCCCGGGTCTTCAGCGTCTGCTTCATCAATCCGCAGGCCTACGAGAACGTCGGCCTGGACCGGCGCGAGGCCGTCGCCCAGGTCAGGGCGAGCGGCCACCGGGCGGAAGTGATGCAGAGCGGCGCGAAGCGGCTGACGGACTTCCTCGACGACATCGGGGTGCTCAACGGGGTGGGACGCAGGCTGTGGAAGAGCTCGGGCCTGCTGGCCTGAACCCGCCGCCGGAGGCCGAGCTCCCCCGGGGCCCGTCCGGCTTAGGCTTCGACACATGACCTCCGCCGCCACAGCCCCGCCGACCCGCGCCTACCGAAGGCTCAGCGTCGAGGAACGCCGCACCCAGCTCCTCGGTGCGGCGCTCACCCTCTTCGCCCACCGGGCCCCCGACGAGGTCTCGCTCGACGAGGTGGCGACGGTCGCCGGAGTCTCCCGCCCGCTCGTCTACCGCTACTTCCCCGGCGGGCGGCAGCAGTTGTACGAGGCCGCGCTCCGGTCCGCCGCCGAGGAGCTGATCCTGTGTTTCAACGAGCCGCCGACGGGACCGCCGACCGAGCGGGTGCAGCGGGTGCTCGACCGCTATCTCGCCTTCGTCGACGAGCACGACGCCGGGTTCAGCGCACTGCTGCGCGGCGGCAGTGTCGTCGAGACCTCCCGTACGACGGCGATCGTCGACGAGGTACGGCGGGCGGCGGCCGAGCAGATCCTGCTGCACCTGGGCCGGGACGGCACGGTTCCCGGGCCCCGGCTGCGGATGATGGTGCGCACCTGGATCGCGGCCGTCGAGGCGGCTTCCCTCATCTGGCTGGACGAGGGGAAGCGGCCGGCCGCGTCCGATCTGCGCGACTGGCTGGTCGACCAGCTGATCGTGCTGCTGGCCGCCACGGCGGCGACGGACCCGGAGACCGCCTCGACGGTCACGGAGCTGCTGCCGTTGGAGACCGCCGCGGGCCCGGCCGGACGGCTGGCGGAGCGGCTGATCCCGGTGGTCGGCGGAGCGGCCCATCTGCTGCCCGGGGACTGATCGGTCAGACTGGGACGGTGCGAAGCGAGAACACCCCCTTCACCGGCGGCCCCCTGGACGGGCGGGTCCTGCCCGTCCTCGTCGGGCCGACCGGCCATCCGCCCAAGTGGTACGAGGTCCCGGTACCGGCCGCCGACGGCGGACCCGCAACGGTGTACGCGTACCGCAGGGTTCCGACCGGTCACTCCAAGCGGCTGGGTCTCCCGCGCGGCTGGGTGTACGAGTACGCCCCCGGGGGCCGTGAGCGGCACAGCCCCAAGTGGCCCTGGTCGAAGCCGGATTGAGGGCGCGGACCCGCGCGGCCGCGAGGCAGGCCGGGCCGACCGGTCTAAGATCGACGCTCTGGTGCCGGGCACGGTCAGCAAGGGGGTGCGCCATGGAGGCGCTGCGTCAGGACGATCCACGCCGCATCGGTCCGTACGCCGTACTGGCGCGGTTCCGCGAGACCGCGAGCGCCGTGCAGTTCCTCGCACACGACCCGGCCGACGACAGACCCGTGGTGGTGACCGCCGCCCGTCCCGGACTCGCCGCGCTGCCCGCCTTCCGGCGCCGTTTCCAGGCGGAGGCCCGCACCGCGGAGCGGCTGGCGGGCGGCTGGGTCCAGCCACCGCTGGGAGCCTTTGCCGAGGACTCGGACGACGTCCCGCCGTGGACGGCCGTCCCCTACGCCCCCGCCCTGACGCTCTCCGAGGCGATCGAGGTCACGGGTCCGCTCCCCGAGCGTGCCGTACGGATACTGGGCGCGGGCATCGCCGAGGCGCTCTCCCGGGTGCACGCCACCGGAGCCGTGCTCCAGGGCCTCGCCCCGGGGACGGTGCTGCTGGCCGAGGACGGGCCGCGGCTCACCGCGTTCGGCCCGCTGGGCGCCGCAGCCGCCGCCGAGGCCCGGCCCGGTGGGCAGTTGTCCGTACGGCTCGGCTATCTCACCCCGGAACAGGTCGAGGGCGAGGAACCCGGGACGGCCTCCGATCTCTTCGTACTGGGCCTGCTGCTGGCGTACGCGGCGACCGGCACGACCCCGCTGGCCGACGGGCCGGCCGCGGAGGGCGCCGAGCGGATCGCCCGCACCGATCCCGAACTCGGTGCGGTACCGGCGCAATTGCGCGGCCTGATCGCGCGCTGCCTGGCGAAGGACCCGGCCGACCGGCCGACCGCGGGGACGGTCGCGGCGGAACTCGCCCTGGAGGGAGCAGCGGGTTCGGCGAAGGGCGGCTGGCTGCCCGGGCAGGTGGCGGCAGCGGTGAAGGAACAGGGGCTACAGGCGGGGAAGTTGGTCTCTTCCGGTCGCCCGGTCGACGCGCCGGTGCGCGGACCGGCCGACGCGGCCGTCGACGGCCCCGAGGACGCCGCCCCGGCCGGTGAGCCGGCCGACGCTCCCGTCACCACGCCCTCGGACGCGACGGCCGGCCCGGCCGTGGAGCCCCTCCCCGCCCAGGACACCCGTACCACGCAGCTCGGGGACGTCGGACGCCGAGCATCGAGGACCGACCGGCCCACGACCCAGCTGTCCGTTCCGCGCGAGCTCACCGGACCCGGCGCGGGCACGCCCGCCGACCCCCCTGCCGCGCTCCCCGCCGTCCTCCCCCCGGTACCGCTGCCGGTCCCCGTACGTCCCGCGCCCTCCCCCTCCCCGGCCGTCGACCGGCGCGGGCTGTTCATCGGGCTCGCCGCCGGGGCCGCGGGGCTGGTCGTCGGCGCAGGCGGGGCGCTCGCGTTCGGGTCCGGGGACGGCGGCACCACGGACGACCCCGAGCCCGCGCCGAGCCGCAGCGGCCCCGCCGTCGCGGGACTGCCCCCGCGGCCGCGCTGGGTGTACACGCACCCGGCGGCCGAACCGTCACCGCTGACCGCCGCCCTCTGGAACGACCGGCTGCTCGTGCTGACCGGCGAGAACGGGGCCTGCGGCATCGATCTGCGCACCGGGCGGCGGGTCTGGGAGAACGCCGACGCCGCCGAGGGACAGGCCGCACTGCCGGCCGGGAAGGACCTCTGCTTCGTCGCCGGTCCGTCCGAGTTCCTGTGGCTGTCGCCGAAGGACGGCAAGGTGGCCCACCGGGTCGGCTACGCGGACCAGTTCACCGGGGTGTCGGATCTCGCGGTGGCGGAGATCGTCGGCGGCTCGGGACCGGTGGTCTGGTTCACCGGCTCCGACGAAGTCACCGTCAAGGCCCCGCCCCCGAAGAAGGGCAAGAAACGCGGCAAGGACCAGAAGGCGGTCAGGTCCTATCTCTTCGCCTACGACATCCTGCGGCGCAAGGAGCTGTGGCGGACCCCCGTGCCCACCGGACGAGGCCCCGCCGCCCCCGTCTACCGGCTGATCGCGGCCGGGCGGGACGACCTCGTCGTACGTCAGAGCCCGGCCACCCTCACCTCCGGCGACGTGAAGTCCGCGAAGGGGAAAGCCGTCTTCCGGGGCTTCGACCGGAAGACCGGGAAGCTGCTGTGGAGCAGGCCGTTCGGCACGGTCGCGCCCGACGGCGCGGCGATGGGTGACGACCGTGGCCTCGTGTACGCGGCGGTGGGCGACGACCTCCAGGCCTTCGAACTCCCGGAGGGCAAGCCGAAGTGGACGGTGAACGGAACCACCGGGACCGCGTACGGGACCTCCGTCGTCTCCGGAAGCCTGCTGCACACCACCAACCGCAACCAGGAGGTGGGGGCGGTCGAGCGGGAGACGGGGCGGCTGCGCTGGCGGCGCTCGACGGAGGCGGCACCCGGCGCCGTCGCCCCCGCGGTGACACTCAGCGCGTCCGGAAAGACGCTGCTGGCCGCGGACACGGCCCAGGTGACCGCGTTCGCCGCGGAGGACGGGCGGCGGCTGTGGAAGTTCCAGGACATCGGTTCCCAGGACCCGAAGGGGCCCACGGTCACCGCGCCGTACCGGGTGCTGGCGACGGGGCGGACGGTCGTCGTCCGGCGCGACCGGATCTTCTACGCGTTCCCGGTGGCCTGAGGACTGCCCCGTTCCGCTTCGGTTCGCTCCGGTCCGGCCGGGTTCGACGTGACCCGGTCCGGTCCGATCCGAAAGAGGGGCGGTCCCTGCCCGAGACCCCTGGGACCGCATGCGCCCACCGCCTTCCGGGCGAACCTGCAGGCCGCCACACCGCACGGTTCTTGCATCTCCTGACACCGGGTGACCGTATTGTTCCGTTGCGCTCACTTTTGGGGTATTCCGTGGTTCGCCCCGTCGACGGAGGTGATGTCGTGTCAGGCAGAGTCCTGTGTGCGGTCTGCACCGCGGCCCTGGCCACGCTCCTCGTAGCCCCGCAGGCAGCCGCCGCGCCGGTGGTCCCGGACCCCGCGAAGAGCGGCACCGCGCAGCCGCCCGCCGCCCCGGCCCCGACGACCGCGGCCGTGAACAAGAGCGTCACCCAGCTGCTGACCCAGCTCCAGAAGCTGTACCAGCAGGCCGAGGAGGCGACCGAGACGTACAACGGGACCGCGGCGGAGCTGAAGAAGCGCAGGGCGGAGGCGAAGCGGCTCGACGCCTCCCTGGCCGCCGCCCGGGTCGCGCTGTCCGACAGCCACGACGAGGCGGGACAGCTGGCCCGGGAGCAGTACCAGGGGCGGTCCGACTTCTCCTCGTACATGCAGCTGCTGCTCGCCCGCGATCCCGAACACCTCCTGGACCAGGAGCATGTCCTGCGGCGTGCGGCGGCCGAGCGGGCGGCGACCGTGAAGAGACTCACCGGCGCCGAGAAACGCGCCCACGACCTGGCGGTCGAATCCCGCAAGGTACTGGACCGGCAGCAGGTCCTGGCAGCTCGGCAGAGGAAGCAGCGCGACGACGTCCGGTCGCGGCTCAGGACGGTGGAGGCGAAACTGGCCACGCTCACCGCCGCGCAGCTCGCCGAGCTGTCCCGGCTGGAGCAGCAGGGCATGGCGAAGGCTCAGCGCACCCTGGTCGCCTCCGGCGCCCTGTCCTCGACCCGGCCGCCGTCCGAGGCGGGCGGCGCGGCGGTGAAGTACGTCGTCCGGCAGATCGGGAAACCGTACGTGTGGGGCGCGGAGGGACCGAACTCGTTCGACTGCTCGGGACTCACCTCGCAGGCCTGGGCGAAGGCCGGCCGGGTCATTCCCCGGACCTCGCAGGAGCAGTGGCGGCAGCTGCCGAAGGTGCCGCTGAACGCGCTGCGCCCCGGTGACCTGGTGATCTACTTCCCGAAGGCCACCCATGTGGCGCTGTACATCGGCAACGGCCTGGTGGTACAGGCACCCCGGCCCGGCACCCGGGTGAAGGTCTCGCCCGTGGCGTCGAATCCGCTGCTGGGCGCCGTACGGCCGGATCCGCGGAGCGAGCCGCTCTCCGTGTACCAGCTGCCGCAGCTCCCGCAGAGCGCGTCCGCCGGCCCGGACGCGGGCTACAGCTCGTCGTCGGCGCCCCAGGCCTAGGTGTATTGCCCACGGACGTTGCTGACAGTGGAGACCGGCCCGAGCGGTGATGTGCGACTGGCTGCTGGATGGAGGGGTGGTCGTTCCGCGGGGACGGCGGTGACCCACAGGGTGTCGGTCTGGCTGCGCCGCATGGCCGCCTGGTCGAGCGCGGTCCGCTCGGTGGTTCCCGGGGCGGCGGTGCGGAGGAAGCCAGCAACCTTCCGCATCGTCCACGCGCCCTCGTCGCCATTGGCAGCCTCCACCCACGGATAACTTGATGGTGCCCTCAAGTTTTGTTACCTTGAATTTGAGGCCGCCCTCAACTTAGGTGGCCCGAGTTGCAGGACATCCCGCCGAACCGCAAGGAGACCTTCCGTGGCTACCCTTCTGCACATAGATTCCTCCGTCCTTCCCGTTGCCGAGTCCGCGTCGCGGCAGGTCGCGGAGACCTTCCGCAAGGCGTGGCTGGAGCAGCACCCGCAGGGGCGGATCGTCTACCGCGACCTGGCGGTGTCGCCGGTGTCGCACATCGACGCCGCCGCGCAGCACGCGGGGTACGTCGACCCGGCCGCGCACACGGCAGAGCAGGCCGCGGCGTTCGCCGAGCGGCGGGAGCTGATCGAGGAGTTGGAGGCGGCCGACGCGGTGCTGGTCGGTGCGCCGATGTACAACCTGTCGGCGCCCTCCAGTCTGAAGGCGTGGATCGACAACGTGGTGCTGATGGGGCGGACCGCGATGGGGGCGGCGACGGTCGCGGGCAAGCCGGTGACGGTGATCGCCAGCCGGGGCGGCGCCTACGGTCCGGGGACGCCCCGGGACGGCTTCGACTACGTGCAGAACTACCTTGAGGGGGTGTTTAGCATGATGCTGGGCATGGAGGTCGACTTCATCGTGCCCGAGCTGACGGGTGCTCCGGTGGATCCGAAGATGGCCGAGCTGCTGCCGCTGTTCGAGGCGTCCCGCGAACTCGCGCACAGCCGGGCGGCCCTGAGGGGCAAGGAGCTGGCCGCCCAGGCGGCCGAGGCCGCGTGAGCTGACCCTCTCCGGCGCGGCCGGGGAGGCGAAAGGGTTCGGCCCCCGCGTGAAGCGGGGGCCGAACCCTTTTCGTTCGCCGTGCCCTTGGTCGGGAGCGCTGCGTCTCAGGGGGCTTCCGTGGCCGGGTCGATCCATGCGGAGTTCAGGGAGCGCATCAGGACGCCCCGCCACCCGGTGGGTGCGGCGGCTTCGCGGTTGGCGGTGCCGGCCATCCACAGCAGGCAGAACAGGTCCTCGCCGGTGAAGTCCGGGTCGAGGGAGCCTTCCTTGTGGGCCTGGGCGACCAGGTCGTGGCCGAGGGAGGAGGAGACCGCGCAGGTCTCGACCAGGGCGGTGGCCCCGGGGAAGCGCCGCAGGATCGCGTCGTTGAGCGCGGGGTCGTCGCGCTGGAGGTCGATCATGCCGTGGGCGAAGGTCTCCAACCGCTCGCGCGCCGTCGCCTTGGCCGCCACCTTTCCGCCCAGTTCCTTGAGCCTGTTGCCCGCGATCTCGGGGATGACCGAGTCGATCAGGGCCTCGCGGGTCCCGAAGCGGTTGTAGAGGGTGCCGACGCTCACTCCGGCAGCCTTCGCGATCTCCTCCAGCGGGGCACCGAGCCCCTTGGTCGAGAAGACCTCCAGTGCGGCGGCGCGCAGCTTGGCCACGTTGTCCCGCGCGTCGCGCCGCATCGTCTTCGCCTGTTCCGCCATGTCTGCTCCCTCACATCTTGAGTGTACCCTCAAGTTAAGTGTTACGGTTCATCTTGAGGCACTACTCAACTTACCACCGGAGGGCGGCCCCTTCATGAATCCGACTACAGCCCCGAACCCCACCCGCCTGACGGTCGACGTCTGGGCGGACGTGCTCTGCCCCTGGTGCTACCTGGGCGAGCAGCGGCTCAGCCAGGCGATTGAGACCTCCCCGCACGCCGATCACATCGAGCTGAGGGTGCACACCTTCCAGCTCGACCCCAAGGCCCCGGCCACCGTCGTGCCGACGCTGGACTACCTGGCCGCCAAGTACGGGGCGGCCCCCGCGCAGGCCCGTGCGATGGAACAGGGCATGGCCGACAAGGCCGCGGCCGAGGGCCTCCGCTACGAGGTCGACCGCCCGGCGAGCAACACCCTGGCCATGCTGCGCCTGATCCACCTCGGCAACGAGCACGGCGTCGCCTTCGACTACCTGCGCGCCATGCAGGCACAGGTCTTCAGCGGCAACGACGCCGCTTTCGCCCCCGACACCCTCGTCCGGCTCGGCGAAGACCTCGGCATCCCCACCGACGCCGTCCGCGAGGTCCTGGCCACCGACCGCTACGCCGACGCGGTACGCGCCGACCACGACCAGGCCGTGCGCCTGGGCGCCACCGGCGTCCCCTTCACCGTGCTCGGCGAGCGCCTCGGCATCCCCGGCGCCGTCAGCACCGCCCAGTACACGGCCGCCCTCGACAAGGCGTGGGAGCAGATCCATGGCTGACCCCGCACCCGCCACTCCCGTACTCGTGGCGTTCCTCGACGGCGAGGCCGAGGGCCTGTGCGACCCGGCCACCGGCGTCTGCGCCGTCCCCACCACCCCGGCCACCGACGCCGCCCCGGGCGAGAACCCCGGCACCGCCGCACCCTCCGACGGAGAAACCGCCGGCCTTCCAGCCAGCGGCTGATCAGCCGCCGGCCCCGCCCGGGGCACCACCGGCACCCCCTTCCTCCGCTGCCCCGCCCGCCCGGGACAGCCACCCCCTCACCTCACGCAACCCCTCACGGCAAGGAGCCACTACCCGCATGAACAACAAGATCCTCGTCACCGGCGCGACCGGACAGCTCGGCACCGCGGCCATCGACCACCTGATCACCAAGACAGCGCCCGGCCAGGTCGCCGCCCTCGTCCGCGACCCCGCCAAGGCCACCGCGCTCAAGGAGAAGGGCGCCGAGATCCGCGTCGCCTCTTACGACGACACCGACGCACTGCGCACGGCGATGCACGGCGTCACCAAGGTGCTGCTGGTCTCCTCCAACGACCACGGCCGCCTCTTCGAACAGCACGCAGGCGTCATCGACGCCGCCCGGCACGCCGGCGTCGAGCACCTCGTCTACACCGGCACCGCGGTCAAGGACACCGAAGCCTCCCCCATGAGCCCCATGCTCCAGGCGCACTTCCGCACCGAGGACCACCTCAAGAACAGCGGCGTTGGCTACACGATCCTGCGCAACACCATGTACCTCGACGTCCTGCCCGTCTTCAGCGGCCCATCTCTCCTCGACCACGGCATCCACCTCCCCGCCGGCGACGGCAAGATCCCCTTCGCGCTGCGCCGGGAGATGGGCGAGGCCGCCGCCAACGTCCTGCTCAAGGACGCCCCCACGAACGCGACCTACCACCTCACCGCGCCTCAGTCCGTGACCTTCAAGGACATCGCCGACACCCTGTCCCGGCAGACCGGCAAGACCGTCCCGTTCAGCAGCCCCGAACCCCACGCCTTCCAGGACACGCTCCGCGCCGCCGGCGTCCCCGAGCCCGGCGTGAACGTCCTGTCCGCGTTCGTCACCGACATGCGCGAGGGCCGCTATGACATCGTCACCTCCGACCTCGCCGCCCTCCTCGGCCGCACCCCCGCCACCCTCGCCGACGGCCTCAACGAGGTCCTCGGCCTCTGACCGAACCGCCACCACCTACGACGGCGACGGCCGGGGGGCTGGGCGTACCCGCCCAGTGCCCCGGCCGTCGCCGTCCTCGTCCAGCCAGGACCGCACCACAGCAGAGGTTTCCCGTGCCACACCCGAACGCCAGATTGACCATCCACGGCAGACGACTCCTGGTCGACCGCGTCCGGGCTGGCAGGCCCGTCGCCCACGTCGCCGACGAAATGGGAATCTCCCGCGCCACCGCCTACAAGTGGGTGAGGCGCTGGCGGGACGAAGGCGACGCGGGCCTCCACGACCGCTCCAGCCGCCCCGGGACCACTCCACACCGCACCCCCGAAGCCACCGAGCACCGGATCTGCGAGCTACGGCGCGAGCGCAAGCTGGGGCCCGCCCGGATCGGCCCGATCCTGGACATCCCCGCCTCGACGGTCCACCGCGTCCTGACCCGCCACCAGATGAACCGTCTGCGATGGATGGACCGCCCAACCGGCCAGGTCATCCGCCGCTACGAGCGCGAGCGTCCCGGCGAACTGGTCCACGTCGACATCAAAAAGCTCGGCAACATCCCCGACGGCGGAGGCCATCGGATCATGCCCCGCCAGCAGGCCGCCTCCAACCGGCAGGCCACGACCGACGCACGCAAGGGCGGCAGTCCCGTGATCGGCTACAGCTTCGTCCACACCGCCGTCGACGACCACTCCCGGCTCGCGTACAGCGAGGTCCTGGCCAACGAACGAAAGGAGACAGCGGCCTCCTTCTGGGAGCGAGCGAATGCCTTCTTCTCCGCGCACGGCATCACCGTCGAACGCGTCCTCACCGACAACGGCTCCTGCTACAGATCCCGGCTGTTCGCCCAGACACTCGCCGCCGCCGGGATCGTCCACAAGCGCACGCGGCCGTACCGCCCGCAGACGAACGGCAAAGTCGAGCGCCTGAACCGCACCCTGCTCGACGAATGGGCGTACGTGCGCCCGTACTCCAACAACGCCGAACGCACCGAGGCCCTGGCGGACTTCCTCCATACCTACAACTACCACCGGTGCCACACCGCACTGGATGGCCGACCACCCATCAGTCGCGTCAACAACCCTGCGGGTCAATACACCTAGGACGGCCCGCGGAACGGGCGCTCGGGGCGCCCGTTCCGCATGACAGCCGGGACCGCGATCAGGAGTGGCCCCGGCACACCCGCACCCGGTCGGTCACGAAGACGCCGATCGTCTCCGCCCGCGGAAAACCTCCCGGCAGGACGATCGATCCGTGCCGCACGGGGTTCGGCAGGGGCCGCACCGTCAGGGAGTGCACGATGCGGAATGTCTTGCCGAGCCGGCCCTTCGCCTCGACGACCTTGTGCTCGGCCCATTCGATCTCGTCCCACGCCAGCGCCGGCGCCTGTCCGGCGCCCTCCACGCAGTACACCAGTCCGGCGTCGTACACGGCGATCCACTGCGCCGGGCGGGTCGGGCCCGGCTTCTGCCTTGCGGCGGCCCACACCAGCATCAGGGTGAGGATGTAGCCGAAGGCGAAGACGAGGGGCGCGATGAGGTCGTCCCGGGCGGCGACCAGCCTCCAAGTGGTGAGGCCGCCGAGCAGAACGGCGAAGAACCCCGTGACCAGCGCCCGTCCCCAGGAGCCGGGGTGTTCCCGGGCACCGGCTGCGTGCCGGGGCGAGCCCCGGTCGCGGGTGCGAGCGGCAGAACGCATCATCTCCGTCGTGTTGTCGTCAGGAACCCTGATCTCCTGCATGCCGCCCACCCTGGCCGTGGTTGTCCTGGTCATGTCGGAGCGGTGATATTGCCGGGACGGCCGCGCGGTACGCGGCGGTGCCGTAACGCGCCCCATCAGCAACGGACTTGACGTCCTCACCGGGTCCGTGGGCCGTCGCAGGACGGCCCACGGACACCGATGCTCCCCGACGTCGACCGCTGCTTCGCAGGTCGGACGGTTACGCGGCGCCCGACACCTCGGCCAGGTACGCGTTGGTCTTCTCCGGGTCGGGCAAGTAAGCCACACACGCCACAAGCCCCCCACCCGCGAACTCTCCTCAGATGGGCGGTTCCTGGCATCCCGTGGGCCGCCCGTGGGCCGTCAGCCCCGAATCAGGCCCCTGCTGCAGGCCGTCGCGATGGCCTTGCGCGTGCCCTCCCGGCTACTCGGCATCAGGCGGGCGTTCATCCACAGCGTCATGGCCGGATCGCTGTGCCCCAGGTACTCACTCACCGCCTTGATGTTCTCCCCGCCGTCGAGGAGAGCCGACGCGTAGAAGTGCCTGAGCGCGTGCACGCCATGCTCCCACGCCGCGGCATAGCTACCCTCCCTCATTTCAGCTCCGGGATGACTCCGGCCGCCACGAGCGCGGGCTTCCACGCGGTTTCGTTGAGCGAGGTGCGCCATACGTTGTTACCCATCCGCGCGGTGAAGATCAGACGCCTGGCCACCTTCGGGCCGTCAGCGCGCCGCCAAGGCAAGGTGATCTCGACCGGTGCGTTTGCTTCATGTGTGCCTTGAGAGCGTCGGCCACGAGGCCGGGTAGCGGCACGTTGAGCTCCATGCGGAGGATGGCCGGAAAGTGGATCGCGAGGATATCCACTGTCGGCTTGGTGTCGCCCTCGCCACGGCGATCCCATGTTCAGTCCCGGGGCAGCCTTGGCGAACCGTCCGGTGAGCGGGGGCGTGAGCACCGAACTCTGGCGCAGGCCGCCTGCGGCCCTCGGGGCGCATCGGCCCGTAGGCGCGGAAGTAGCCCATCAGCCGCCGCCAGCCCAAGACTTCATCAAGGTGGCGGACCAGGACCTGGCCAAGGGCATGGGTCGACTCACCGGCGAGGTCGACTTCCATATCATCCCTGCCGGGCACGGCTGCTCATCTATCGTGACCGAGCCGCACTTTGTCGCAAACACGTGACAGCGGTGGCTGATTCCATGATGAATACCACTGGCCCGGCGAAAGGTACGTGGACGTACCCCTATCCACTTTGCAAGTGGTAATGCGCTATTGATAGACATGGCACACCGGTGCAGGCCATGGTGATCGAGCGGCGGACTCTGAGAAGTGACGGTGTCGAGCTCGTCAAGTTCATTTTGACCACGCGGTGTTGACGGGACTTATGACCCACACGAGGTGGCGACTGAGGTCCGCTTGACCATCGCGCGCTCGACGTTGGAGAAGAACAACGGCACAGCGCACCAGGCGCCGGCCAGGGCCACGGCCGCCGTCGAGGCCATCCGGCTGACGCCGGGCCACTGGAAGAGACGTTTACGGAACGGGGGGACCGTGCCCAAGTGGGACATCAAGCCGGATGGCGTTCGTGGAGTCCTGAGCAGGACAGCCGAGGTCGGCAGCGAGTTCGAGGAAGAGTTCACATCGTACGGCGAGGGCCTGTTGGGCGCCGCGACGTGTGCAGGAACGATGGTTCTGGGCGGGACCGAAATCCCCAAGGGGGGTGCGTTCGGTCCCGTGGCTCAGGCGTTGCAGGAGTTCCAGAACCATACGAACGGCGACTTGAAGTATCTTCCTGCCCGGACGGGGAAGTCCATCACCGGGGCGCGCCTGGCCACTGAGGAGTACATCAAGGGCGACCTGGAGATGGCGAGGAACAAGCAAAAGGAGTACTCCAAGGCTCCGACTCCGGAAGAGCTGAAGGGTCTCAAGAAGTGATTGACCTGGAGAAGATACCGACCTTCACGGGCGATCTGGAGGCCTTGGAGACGCAGGCGAATTCACTGAAGACGACTGCCTCCAGCATTCGTGATACGGGCAAGGACACTCACAATGCTTTCCAAGCCTTGGACGCGGTCTATGACGCTCCCGAGCAGGAAGAGTTGCTCAATTCGACAATACCGGTGCGGGACAAGGCGGATGGGTTCGCGAAAAAGCTGGAGTCCGTCAGTGGTGCGTTGACGGAGTTCGCATCGACCGCCCGTCCACTGGTGAACAAAATGAAGGAGCTCCGCCAGGACGCGGAGAAATTCGTCACGGAGAACAAGGAAGACGACGACTGACAGAAGGACCAGGACAAGATCGACGAGAACGCGCGTCTTGTCCGTGAGGTCGGTACGACATGGGTGGCGTTCCAGGGCGTTGAACGTGATGCGGCCAACAAGATTACTTCATTGGTGGGTGGCACGCGCTTCGTTGTTGATGACGGTTCACATAAGGCCGGCATGTATGGCTTCAAGGAAAGTGACGTCAAGGATGCCAGGGAAACGCCTTGGGGGACGGCCGATGAGCGTGAATACACGGGACTTCGGGCTGCGTGGGAGTGGACGAAGGGCCATGTCGGCGGTGGACTGAAGGGGTTCTTCGTCGACGGTGTCTGGGGCACGATCAAGGGCCTGGGCAGCATGGTCAACGTGTTCGACTGGGACAATTTCCAGGAGACCTGGTCGGGCATCGGTAGTGTCTTCGGCGGGATCAGCGCCTATCTCATCACGCCGTACGACTGGGCGATGGACAAGATGTTCGGCCCGGTCGACCACAGTGACCGTGAACAGCAGAAGGCGGCTCTGCGTAACTTCGGTAAGTCGCTGGTCGCGTGGGACGAGTGGGACAAGGATCCCTCGCGGGCGTTCGGGGCGGTGCTTTTCAACGGTGCGACGCTCGGCTCGGGCTCGTTGCTCAAGCTCGGCAAGGCCGGAAAGCTGGGTGTGGGCGCGGAGGCCGCGACCGTGCTGGGCAAGGCGGGCGCACTCGTCGATCCGATGAGTTACCTCGGCAAGGCGGCGGGTGTCACCAAGCTGAAGGTCGGCGACTTCATGGAAGGCCTCAAGGCCAGCCAGGCCGGTATCGACGACATGGCCCACAACGCGCCCATCGCGGCCCCGCCCCACCCAGGTGGGGTGGACGCGCCCTCCGGCCATGAATACGTCGACCACGCGGGCAACAAGCGCATCATCGGCGATGACGCGTACATCAGGGACGAGCACGGCAACGTCGTTCCCGATACCCAACCCGTCCGGGAGCCGCACAAGGACGACCTGCCCAACACGCACGAGACCACCCCCGGCGAGAAGAAGGTGCTCGAGGGCGCGGGCGGACCCAGCCACGCGGAGAACGCGGCGGGCCACCCGACCGGCTCGGCGCACCCGGGCGGTGGTTCCCACCCGCCGGGTGACGGTGGCACGCACCACACAGCGCCCACGGGCGGCCACGCCGCGGACCACCCGACGACCGGTGGCGGCTCGCCCAGGGGTGCGGGTTCGCACACGCCGTCAGATGGTGGCGGGTCCCACACGCCGTCCGGCAGTGGCGGTCACGGCGACACTTCGGGCACCGGCGCCAGCGGTCCCTCGGATAGCACCCATGACGGCAGTGGGCCTTACGGCAACAACGCGTCCGGTTCCACCCATCATGAATCCAGTAATGGCGCCGAGGGTCAGGTGGAGAAGCACCCGTCCGGCGGAGAGACGCAGGCGCACGAGGGAGCCGGGCCATCGGATACCTCGGGCGAGACGGGCACGACGCCCGGCGACCGTGTGAACGAGCCGGTTCCAGAGTTGACGGCTGAGGAGCGGTCCGGGCACTGGGGTCATCTGGAAGATGTGGAGAAGCGGGCTTCGGAAGAATTCGACCACCTGAAGCACGACCCGGATCACAGAGGTAAGATCACCGACGATTCGATGGACGAGGCCCGGGTCGGCCTCGACCTGCGGGAGCAGGGGCGTCTCCCGGCGGACATCCGCCGCCCGGAGGAAGCCGATATGGGTGAGTTCTATTCCGAGACCACCGGTAAGTATTATGACATCAAGGGTGTCCATTCATTCTGGCCCCCATTTAACAATGTGCGCAATCCGGACATGCTCGCCCGCCCTTTTCCTGGTGCTTACAACCCGGCTAAACATGTCCAGACCTGGGTCAATACGTTTACGGAGCAGATTGTCGAAAAGCATCGCGTCGTCATTGTTGACGTCCGGAACGCGGATCAAGCGGCAATCGACAGCATAAAGAGCATCGTTGAAGGCCACGGTTGGGGAGATCATGTCATCTGGTACCCGTAAAGGCTGGAAGCCAACCGCTTTCCCGGCCGATCCTGAAGCAACACGTCAGTTGCGTGAATGGGCTACTGAGGAGGGCTACAGCCTCTTCGGTATCGAGCAGGACTTCCGGGGCGCCGACCTCTCGGGCGGCGACTTCACGAAGGCATGGTTCACCCAGGCGGTCCTGGCGGGCGTGCGACTTGCGGGAGCGACTTTCTACCGCGCCGACCTTCAGTCAGCGGACCTCACCGGTGCGGATCTGACCGGTGCCGACCTCGTCAGGGCGAATCTTGACGGGGCCGTACTACGGTCGGCGCGGCTCGACGATGCCGACATGACCAAGGCTTCGTTGCAAGGGGTTGATGCGTCGGGAGCGAGCCTCAGAGGAACGCGGATCATGGGGGCCTCGCTCTTCGGCGTCAATATGAGGGGTGCGGATCTGACCGACGCCGTCCTGTTCCAGAACACCTTCAAGGTCACTGTCGACGACACCACAGTGGTGCGTGGCCTGACCGGCACCGTTTTCGGTCCGATCACCGTCTTCAGTGGCGAATCGTGCCATGAGCTGGCCGGCTCACAGCTAGAGGCATGGATCGCTGAGCGAGGTGGCCAAGTGCAGGTGATTCCTCCGTACCGCACACCGCAGTAGCGCCATGGCCCGAAGTTCGCGGCGGAGCCAGGCAGGAGATCCGCACAGTGTTCCGCACTCGGCACTCCGCCCAGGACAAGTTCAGTGGGACCAGCGCGTGATTTGGGGGAACATCGCATGACCAAGGACGTGATCGCGCTCACCGAGCGCGTGCCGGACGCGCTGAGCGTCCTGGCGGGCCTGCTCGCGGGCGGCCCGGACCTGCAGGTCGAGACCACCGGCGAGGGCGCCGTGGTCCAACTGTGTGACGCCGAGGGTCGGCCACTCGTCTCCATCGAGGTGCCGCTGCTGCTCCAGGTACAGGGTGAGGCGGACCGGCTGCTGGGGCCCGGCGTCGAGCCGTCCGGCGACGGCCCGACGTGGTGGGTCGAGGCCCGCGCCGCTGCGGGCGTCCCCCCAGGCCGAACAGCTCGCGGGCGCCTTCGCAGCCCGGCTGACCATGCTCCTGGGCGGCAGGGTCTGGCCGCCGGATGCCCCCGGCACCGTCGGTGCGGCCCGCCCGGTCGATGTCTCCGGCATCACCGCCGTACCGGCGCACGCCGCCGCCCAGCCGGCCGTCGACATGCTCACCGACGAAGCCGCCGTCGTCCTGCAGGACCGGCCGGTCGTCCCCATGACGAGCTGGCTCTCCGAGGCACTGCGGGCCACCGTGGAGAGCGACCGGTCCCTGCAGATCGTCACCCCGCCGCACAGCCGCCTCTCCCTGCCCACCCGCATGCTGCTGCAGTCCACCCCCTCACGCTGGGTGGTGCAGGACGAACGGTGCGGCTACTACGACGGGCTGACCGGCGCGGTACTGCGCTGGCAGGACGACGCTTTCTCCCCGGTTCGGGACGAGAGTGGTGAGACCCCGGTGGCGGATGCCTTCGCGGAGGTTCGGCCCAGTGGCGAGCGTCAGCTCATCGTTTCCTTCCGCACCCTGCACCCTCCCAGGGCGGACCTCGTTCTCGGCGGCGCGCTGGAACCCGCCTGGCAGGCGCTGACCGGCGGCCCGCCGGCCGGCTGGGGGACATCGGAGCCAGCCGGTCTGGCCTGGTCGAGGCGGCAGCTGACCGAGCTGGCTTACGAACGTGCCCCGCAGCCCACCTGGACGGTGGTCGTCGGCGCCCCGGACCGGCCCGCCGTCGCCACCCTGCGCGTGATCCGCACCCCGGAGGGCGTGGAGGAGGACATCACCCTCACCGTGGGCCACAGTGAGGGTGAGAAGCCGACCCTGGAGACACTGCCGGATCTGGCCGACGAACTGGTGACCCGGCACGGGCTGAAGACCATGCTGTGCCAACTACGCGCGGCACGCCGGGACCTGAGCACCCCGCCCCACTTCGAGCACCCTCCACTGCCCTACGCTTTCGTACTCGGCCCCGCGGAGGCCCGGGAGGCAGGACGCGACACCGCAAGCAGGACACCGCTCAAGGAACGCCCGGTGCAACTGGGCCCGAGCGCCCGGCCCGGCTTCTACTACCCACTCGGCGACGGAGAGACCGCCGAGAGCTGGCACGCACTCGAGCAGCTCATGCGCCACCTGCGAGGGGCGCCGCCCGCCTGAACAATCACGCCCGGCGCGCTCGGTCGCGCACTGCGTCCGACCGGAAGACGGACGTGCTGAAATCGGCGTGCCCCGCACAAGAACGACGCCCCGCTTCCCGGCTCTACCGCCCACCAGCCCGGCGAGGCCCTCGGAACCGATACGCGGACGGCGGCACGCCAAGCTGACGCCCATACAACTAGGCATCCTGCCGAACCACACCACCGCGCCGGGCAACGCGATCTCCCTCCCGCCCGGCGTCTCCCCTGGCACCACACAGCAGGCCGTGCCACAACGCGCCAGAAGGGACGGTAGGCAACGGTCACCAAAGGGCTGAATCCGTCGTCAGGACGGGGCCACCAGCGCGCGTTCACGCAGTCACAGGCTATACATGGACCGAGTGCCGGGTGATTCCCAAGCTCAGCGCTCGGAAGTGCCGACCGAGCGAACTCGCGGCCTCATCCGTGGGTGTTCGCAGCCGTTCAGCCTTCTTGCGGACGGCTCACGGGCCCGGCCCACGGACGACCGTGAACCAGGGCGACGAACAGGTCCGTGCAGATGTGGAAAGCGGCTTGCATCCGGCATGTTTGCTCTAGCCGTGCGACCGGCGCAGCCGGGGAGCGCCTGAGGGAGGCAGGAAGGAGCCGCCGCCGCTTGCCGGCCGAGCTCTCCCGTCGGGCCGTCCGTGGGCCGTCGCAGGACGGCCCACGGACACCGACGCTCCCCGACGTCGACCGCTGCTTCGCGGGTCGGACGGTTACGCGGCGCCCGACACCTCGGCCAGGTACGCGTTGGTCTTCTCCGGGTCGAAGAAGAAGTTCTCGAAGTCCGCCGGGTTGTTGAAGCCGTTGGCGAAGCGGTCGGCGACCGGCTGGATCTGGCCGGCGGCGCCGATCAGGTTCAGCACGTGCTCCGGCGGGGCGCCGAGCATCGCGTTGGTCCACTTCACGACGTGCTGCGTGTTCTCCCAGTGCCGGTCGAACGTGGCCTGCATCCACTCGGCGTCGAACTCGCGGTCACCGTGCTCGATGATCGAGTTCAGGTAGGAGTTCGCGCACTTGGAGGCCGTGTTGGAGCCCTGGCCGGTGACCGGGTCGTTGGCGACGACCACGTCCCCCACGCCGAGGACCAGCCCGCCGCCGGGCAGTCGGCCGATCGGCTTGCGGACGGTCGGGGCGTAACGGCCCGCCAGGGTGCCGTTGGCGTCGGTCAGTTCGACCTTGGTGGCACGGGCGTACTCCCAGGGCAGGAAACGCTCCATGAGCTCCAGCGTCATGGCGAGGTGCTCGGAGGGGTCCTTGATGCCCTGGAACACGTCGAGCGGACCGCCCGGAATGCCTTCCCAGAACAGGATGTCGGCGCGGCCGGACGTGGTCAGGGTCGGCATCACGAAGAGCTCGCCGACGCCGGGGACCAGGTTGCAGCGGACCGCGTCGAACTCGGGGTGCTCGGGGCGCGGGCCCATGCCGTGGACGTACGCGACGGCCAGGGCGCGCTGCGGGGCGTCGAACGGCGAACGGGACGCGTCCCGGCCGAACATGGAGACCAGTTCACCCTTGCCCGCGGAGACCATCACCAGGTCGTAGGTGCGGGAGAAGTAGTCCAGGTCCGAGACGGCGGCACCGTGGATGACGAGCTGTCCGCCGCGCTGAGCGAACGTCTCCATCCAGCCGGCCATCTTCACGCGCTGGTCGATGGACTGGGCGAAACCGTCCAGCTTGCCGACCCAGTCGATGGCGCGCGAGGAGTCCGGCGCGGCGACCGAGACGCCGAGGCCCTCGATGCGCGGGGCCTGGGACTCCCAGAAGTTGAGCTGGTAGTCGCGCTCGTACTGCAGCGCCGTGTGGAACATGCACTGCGTCGACATGACCCGGCCGGAACGGATCTCGTCGGCGGTCCGGTTGGACATGAGGGTGACTTCGTAGCCTCTGGACTGCAGTCCGAGGGCGAGCTGGAGACCGGACTGGCCGGCTCCGACTATGAGTATCTTCCGCATCGCGGTTCTCCGTTACGTGTGACGTGCGAGCTGGGAGGGCGCTTCGGCGCGCTCCCAGGGCCTCTCGATTGGATCATGCCGGGCTCGCGTGCCCTGCTCGCCGGTCCGGCCCGATCCGAACGAAAGGCCCTGGGACGTGACTTCGGACCGGCGTCGTTCGACCGGAGGCCGTGCGGCAGACGGCAGCTCGAAGACGCAGCCCAAGGACTGTCCCGCAATCCCTGGTGGATCAGCGCGCGGCGTCGGAAGCGGTGCATCGCAAGGCGGACGTCCCGACAACGCGGCGAGGTGCCGCAGCCGACGCCGCGCGCCCGCCGGGGATCACGGGACAGCCCTTAGGCCGGGGTGGCGTCGAGAGCGTGGCCCACGAGGGCCAGCAGCGACTCGACGACAGTGATCCTGTTACGCGCGTCCATGATCACAATTGGTACGTGCGGAGGTACGGTCAGGGCCTCCCGGACGTCCTCGGCCTCGTACCCCGGCGTGCCCTCGAAGTGGTTGACGGCGACGATGTACGGCAGTCCGCAGCTCTCGAAGTAGTCGAGCGCGGGGAAGCAGTCGGCGAGCCGGCGGGTGTCGGCGAGCACGACCGCGCCGATGGCGCCGCGCACCAGGTCGTCCCACATGAACCAGAAACGCTGCTGGCCCGGTGTGCCGAACACGTACAGCACGAGGTCGTCGTCGAGCGTGAGCCGGCCGAAGTCCATCGCGACGGTCGTGGTGACCTTGTCGGGCGTCGCGGTGAGATCGTCGGTCTCCTCGCTGGCCTGCGTCATCATCGCTTCGGTCTGCAGCGGAGTGATCTCGGAGACCGACCCCACGAAGGTCGTCTTGCCCACGCCGAACCCGCCCGCGACCACGATCTTCGTGGCGATGGGGGCCCTGGTGTGATCCAACTGCCAGGCCTGCAGCGATTCTTCGGCCTGATTCCTGGCCCCGGGCTGGCGCGGGGCGAAGAGTGGCGACTCAGAGACGGCGGAGTCCATTGAGCACCCTTTCGAGCAGTGCGCGGTCGGGCTGGCCGGTGCCGTGACCGGTCCCGTACACGCGGATCTTTCCCTGGTCGGCCAAGTCGCTGAGCAGTACCCGGACCACGCCGAGCGGCATCTTCAACAGGGCGGAGATCTCCGCGACCGTACGCATCCGGCGGCAGAGTTCGACGATGGCCTGGAGCTCCGGCATGACGCGGGTGGCCAGGTTGCCGTTGGTCAGTTCACGGCGTTCCTCGGGTGCTTCGAGCGCGGCGACGAACGTCTCGACGAGCAGGACGTGGCCGAAGCGGGTCCGGCCGCCGGTGAGGGAGTACGGGCGGACCCGTGCGGGCCTTCGGTCGGACCCGCGGACGGGCAGCCTGCGGGCGGGTTCAGCAGCGGACGTCACTGGGTGCTCTCCATCGATTTGCGCAGTTCACTGCGGAGTTCGGGGGTGAGTACGTGTCCGGCTCGGCCGACGAAGAGCGCCATGTGATACGCGATGACGCTCATGTCGCAGTCCGGGGTGGCGTGCACACCGAGGAGCGAGCCGTCGCTGATCGACATGACGAAGACGCTGCCCTCGTCCATGGCGACCATGGTCTGCTTGACGCCACCGCCGTCCATCAGCTTGGCCGCGCCGGAGGTGAGGCTGCCGATGCCGGACACGATGGTCGCCAGGTCGGCGCTGGAGCCCCTGGGACCGTCCTGCCGACCGGTGACGCGGGTGGTCTGGTGGCCGGGGTCGGAGGAGAGCAGCATCAGCCCGTCGGACGAGACGACGGTGACCGAGTGGACCCCTGGCACCTCCTCCACCAAATTACTGAGCAACCAGTGAAGGTTCCGGGCCTCGGTACTCAGCCCGAATGTGCTGGGCGCAGTCAACTGCGTGCCTCCTCGACTGTGTCCCCCGTCTCATCGGTTCGGTCGTCATTGCGGTCGGCCGGTTCACTGTGGTCGGGATGTGCGGGGTGTACGGCGGTTCCGGGGAACGGTTGGGTCGCCGTGCTCTCGGCGATTTCCGCCTCGACGTCCCGGCGGCCGTCCTTCGCGCCCTGATGGAAGCCGCCGAGCCGACGGCGCAGGGCCTCCTTGTCCAGGCTTCCCTTGCGCTCGGAGGCGGGTGCCGTGGCGGGCTTCACGACCTTGGGAGTGCGCTTGGGCAGCCCCTTGTCCGTGATGCGTCCCTGCTCCGGCTGCCGGGGGCCCGGCAGGGTGTCGGCGACGGGCGCGGGGGCGGTGTACGGCTCCGGGGCGGGCGCGGGGGCCGGTGCGGTGTGTGCCGCGGGAGCCGGGGCGGTACGGGGCTCCGCGGACTCGTCGACGGTGCGCTCGTGGCGGTCGGGGCCGATGGCGTACGGGTCCGGCGTCGTGGACTCGGGGCCGTCCGCAAATTCCGGCACCACCGGGAGCCGGACCTGCATCGTGGTCTCGGCCGCGGTCTCGGCGGGGGCCGGAGCGGGCGCGGCGTGCGCCGCCTGCCCGGACCCGGCCTCGGGCTCGGCGGCGGCTTCGGACTCGCGGATCGTCTGCTCGGCCGCGGCGATCAGCGGGTCGCCGGACAGGGCGAGCGTACGCGTCGGCAGGGCGTTGGAGTTGGACTCGGCGACCGAGCCCGGCAGGTTCAGCGCGGGCCCTTCCCCGGGTACCGTCACCGGCGGCGGCGTGGCGGCCGGGGGCGCCTTCGGCAGCAGGACCTTGGGCAGCACGACGACGGCCGTGACCCCGCTGCCCTTGTGGTCGCGCAGCTGGACCCGTACGCCGTGGCGCGCGGCCAGCAGCGAGGTGACCTGGAGGCCGAGTCCGGCCCCGGGCGCTCCCTTGTCGTCCGCCTCGCCCACGTCGAAGAGCGTCGGGTCGCCGAGCCGGGCGTTGAGCTCGCCCATTCGTTCGGCCGACATCCCGATGCCCTCGTCCTGGACGGAGAGCATCACCTCGCCGGTCTCCAGCAGCCATCCGGAGAGCTGGACAGGGGAGTCCGGCGGCGAGAAGGAGGTGGCGTTCTCCAGGAGTTCGGCGATGAGGTGACTGAGGTCGTCGGCGGCGAAACCGGCGATCTGGGCGTGCGGCGGCAGGGACTGGATGGTGACCCGTTCGTACCGCTCGATCTCGGAGACGGCCGCGCGCGCCACGTCGACCAGCGGGATCGGACCCGCGTGCCCGTGTCCGTGCTCGGCGCCCGCGAGCACCAGCATGTTCTCGCTGTGCCGGCGCATGACCGTGGCCATGTGGTCGAGCTTGAAGAGGGTGGCCAGCCGCTCCGGATCGTGCTCCTTCTCCTCCAGGCTCTCGATGACGCCGAGCTGGCGCTCGACGAGGCCGAGGGTGCGCAGCGAGAGGTTGACGAAGGTGTGGTGGACCGTGTTCTTCAGCCGCTCCAACTGGGCGGTCAGGTCGGAGGTCAGGACCTGGAGCTCGGCGCGCTGGACGGTGAGGGCCTCGCGTCCGGCGATCAGCTCGGCACGCTCGGTCTGCAGGCTCTCGAAGCGGCCGTTGAACTGGTGGAGCAGTCCGTGCAGCTTGCCGTGCAGGGCGTTGATGGACCGCACGACCTGGGCGAACTCGTCGTTGCGGCCGGTGTAGCGGATCGGCTCGGCGTTGTCGGGCTCGGCGACGAGGCGGGCGGCACCGATCCGCAGGACGGCGAGCGGCTGGGTGAGCGTGCGGGCCACGGCGGTGGAGACGCCGACGGCGATCAGCAGACAGCCGCCGAGCAGCGCGATCCGCAGTTCGAGCGCGGTGACGTCGTCGTCGCGCAGTTGCTCCAGGCGCTGGACCTGCGCGGTGCCGAGGGCGGACTCGACACCCCGCATCCGGTCGATCCGGGCGGAGAGCGCCGCCGCGACCTTTTTGCTGTTGGTCTGCTGGTCGGATTCGGACAGCTCGGGGCGGTCGGTGAGGGAGTTGAGGTACTTGTCCGCGCTGTCGACCTCGGGGCCGGTGACGGTGGACGACAGCTTGTCGCGGGCCGTGGTGCCCGCGGCCTGGTCGAAGTCGGCGAGCGAGGCGAGTTCACCGACCCGGGCCTGCTGGGCGGCGGCGCTCAGCTCGTCACGGGTGCGGTCGTCCTTGCTGCTGCCCTGGTCCTGGGCCTGGACGGGCAGTCCGGTGATCGGGTCGATCTGCGGGGTCGTGACGGGACGGGGCACGGAGAGCGCGGCGAGCAGCAGCCCACGGGTGGCGGAGGCCTGCTCGGTGGCCCGGCCGAGCGCGAGCGGCGCGCGGGTGGCCCCGGCGGCGCGCGGCGGGGTCTTCTCGGCGAGCTCGTCGGCGAGGTCGTGGAGCTTGGCGATGACCTCGGAGTACGCCTGATGCGCCTGCAGCGCCGAGCCCTTGCCGCTGAGCGCGTCGCGACGCAGGGAGGGGATGGTCGAGAGATCGCGGCGCAGTGCGGCCGGGGCCGCGTCCCTGATCTCGTCCACCTGCTGATCGACGCGGGCGCTCCGGCTGCCGGAGCCGCCCTTGTCCTTCGCCGACGGGCCGGACTGCTCGTCACGGCCGGCCGCGATGTAGGCGGTGACCTCGTCACGCTCGTCCGCGAGGGCATGGGCGAGCGCGATGGCCTGCTGGTTCAGCTCAGCGAGAGTGACCAGCCGCTGCGACTCGTTCAGGTCCGAGGAAGCGCTGAGGGCCGCGGGCGCGCCCGCGGCGATGACGGTGATGCCGACCACCGCGACACCGGCGACCAGCCGGCTGCGTACGCGCACGGTGCGCCGGGTGCCCTCGCTCTCGGCGGGTACCGGTGGCGTCACCCCGGAACCGCTGTGCTTGCTGCCCTTGCTCCGAGGCCGCTTCTTCTGCACCGGTGCTCGCAATCTTGACTCGTCCGCCCTTGAAGCAGAGGTGACGCACGATCACATGTGAACGAGCACCCCGACCCCTGTACGGCTTCTGACCATTCCAGTGCTTTTGAGAGGGGGGCGCGCATCAACCACTCCGCCACCTGAACGAGTGAACATCACTCCGGAGTTGACGAACAAGTCTCCCCCCGAGGCGCGTCCGGCACACCTGGTGCTTCGGCTGGAACTTCCGCCCCGGCTTTGGCAGGATGCCCACCCGCACGCCGCCCGGAGCCATTCCTTCCGCTCCGAAGACCCGCCTGACCTGGTGGTACAGGCCAATTCTGATTCATGCAGGGCTCGTGAAGACATCGTGCAGACTGGCCGTATGCGCATCGAACTCGCCACCGCCGCCGGCAGCCCCGACCGCCCGAACGAGGACTGGGCCGCCACGACCGTCCCCGCTTCGGGCCAGGGCGGGGCGCTGGTCCTGCTCGACGGGGTGACCCCACCGAGGGGTGACGACGGTTGTGTGCACTCGGTGCCCTGGTTCACCGCACGACTGGGTGGCGCACTGGTGGAACTGTCCGGTTCGCGGCGGGATCTGACCCTCCAGGAGATCCTGGCCGAGTCCATTCGGCGCACCGCCGACACGCATCGCTCCCTGTGTGACCTTTCTCACGTGCGGACACCGCAGGCGACGGTCGTCATGGCGCGCTGGGACGAACGCGAGATCGAGCACCTCGTACTGTCCGATTCCGTACTGCTGATCGAGGCTCCCGACGGAAGCGTGCGCCCCCTGCTCGACGACCGGCTGGACCACCTGCCACCGGGCACGCTCGCCAGCGAGGCGATCGCCGACGCACGGGCACGGAACAAGGAGGGCGGCTTCTTCACCGCCGCCGCGGATCCGTCCGTGGCGGCCCGTGCGGTCACCGGGCGCACCCCCGCCGACCGGGTGCGGGCGCTCGCCGCGCTGACCGACGGGGCGGCCCGCTGGACCGAGATGTTCCGCGAAGGCGACTGGGCGGACTGCATCGGGGTGCTCCACAAGGAGGGGACGCAGGGGCTGATCGACCGCGTCCGGGCCCTGGAGGACGCGGACACGGAGCGCACGCGCCTGCGCCGCAGCAAGACCCATGACGACGCGACGGCGGTCTACGCGGTGCTGTGAGCCGCACCGGGACGGGGACGTGCCGCGGGGAGCGGGCCGGCGCGGACGTCAGCCCTCGGCGCGGGCGTTCAGGTGATGCAACAGCCGGGCCAGTTCGGCCACCTCGGCCCGGTCCCAGTCTGCGAGCTTGCGCACATAGCGCTCGCGGCGGGCGTCGCGGACGCTGCGGTAGCGGGCGAGCCCCTCGGCGGTGAGGTGGACGAGATGGGCGCGGCCGTCGGCCGGGTCGGGCTCGCGCGCCACCAGTCCGAGGTCCTCCAGGGCGCGGAGTTGACGGCTCATGGTCGCCTTGCCGACGCCGAAGTAGGCGGCCAGATCGGTGGCCCGTTGCCGTCCGGCCGACTCCAGCCGGACGAGAAGTCCGTACGCGGCGGCCTCCAGTTCGGGATGCACCTCGCGCGCCATCTCCCCGGAGTTGGCCCGTGCCCGCCGCAGGAAGACGGCCAACTCCCGCTCCAGGGCCAGGAATGCGTGGTCCACACCACTTTCTCCGGTCGCGCCGGGTTCACTACCGCTTTCGCTCCCGTGCACGTCAACACCCCTCATGAGCTTTCCTGCCGCTGAAAGTTTCTTTCGCCGCTGGTCATCGCCGCAGCTTGGCCAGTATTTCGCAGGCGTAGACCAACGGCGGCGCCCAGGCCCCCTTTCGCAGCACAGGTCTACGTGCGTAGCGTCATGCATGGCATGTCCACACCATGACATGCCGACAGGGGTGCGCCCGGCGTCCCCCTGGGATCAGCGCGTCCCCCCACCAAGGCCTCGGAGGCACTCACATGCCGGTGCTCAGATCCGGATCCGGAACGTCCCGCCGCTCGCGCTTCGCGGCGGCCGGAACCCTGCTCGCAGCCCTTTCCCTCCTCCTCACCCTGCCCGGCGCGGCGAGCGCCGCGGACGCCCACGACTCCGCCGCCGCGGCCAAGAAGCCCGCACGGGGCACGGCTACCATGGGCATGGGTGTCGCCGCCCACGACGGCCAGGGCGGACTGCCGCGCAACACCCTCGCCGCCCAGACCGAAGGCGTGGACGTCGCCAGCTACCAGGGCAACGTCGACTGGCCCACCCTCTGGAACAGCGGTGTGAAGTGGGCCTACACCAAGGCCACCGAGGGCACTTACTACACGAACCCGTACTTCGCCCAGCAGTACAACGGCTCGTACAACGTCGGCATGATCCGGGGTTCGTACCACTTCGCCACCCCGAACACCACGAGCGGCGCCGTCCAGGCCAACTACTTCGTGGACCACGGGGGCGGCTGGTCCAAGGACGGCAAGACCCTTCCGGGCGCGCTCGACATCGAGTGGAACCCGTACGGCGACCAGTGCTACGGCCTGAGCCAGGCCGCCATGGTGTCGTGGATCCGTGACTTCGTGAACACCTACAGGGCGCGCACCGGACGCGACGCGGTCATCTACACCGCGACCAGCTGGTGGCAGACCTGCACCGGGAACAACGCGAGCTTCGGGACCACCAACCCGCTGTGGGTGGCCCGGTACAACAGCACGGTCGGCGAACTCCCGGCCGGCTGGGGCTACTACACGATGTGGCAGTACACCTCGTCCGGCCCCTACGTCGGCGACCACAGCCACTTCAACGGCGCGCTCGACCGCGTACAGGCCCTCGCCAACGGCTGAGCCGGCCCGCCGCTGCCGCGCGGCACACCGCTTCGCACGACCGAGCCCCCGGTGACCCACCCAGCCACCGGGGGCTCCACCCTGTTCGCTCCCATGACCAGGCCGTTCGGCCTCCGCGCAGGCACCGGACACCCCTATAAATCCGGTGTATACGCCGTGTGTATAGTCCTTCTCCGCCGCACATCGCGTGCTCTGTTCAGCCACGGAGGAGTGACCCGCCTTGCCCATGAAGACGAAGTCGATCGGTGCGGGGTTGGCCGCTGCCCTGGTGACGGCACTCACCCTGACGCTGAGCGGCTGCTCCATGCAGACCACCGCACCGGCCTCGGCACGTGGAGACGCGGGCTCCGACGCCAAGGGCTCCTTCGGTCCGGTGGACTGCCGCAAGGCCAAGTGCATTGCCCTGACCTTCGACGCGGGACCCAGCGAGGACACCCCGCACCTGCTGGACATCCTCAAGGAGAAGAAGGTGCACGCGACCTTCTTCCTGCTGGGCAAGAACCACGTCAAGAAGCACCCCGACACCGTGCGCAGGCTCGCGGCCGAGGGGCACGAGGTGGCCAACCACACCTGGTCCCACGCGATCCTGACGGACAAGAAGCCCGCCGAGATACGCGCCGAGCTGGAGAAGGCGCAGGACGCGATAGCGGAGATCACCGGCAAGAAGCCGCGGCTGATGCGCCCGCCGCAGGGCCGCACCGACGACACCGTCTCGGGGATCAGCGAGGACCTGGGGCTCTCCCAGATCCTGTGGAGCGCCACCGCCAAGGACTACTCCACCACCGATTCGGCGCTGATCGAGAAGCGCATCCTGGACCAGGCGAGCAAGGACGGCATCATCCTGCTGCACGACATCTACAAGGGGACGGTGCCCGCGGTGCCGGGCATCATCGACGCGCTGAAGAAGCAGGGCTACACCTTTGTCACCGTCCCGCAGCTGATGGCGCCCGCCGAGCCCGTCCCGGGGACGATCTACCGCCCCTGAGCCCGGCTCGCCGGCGACGAGGCCCACCGGCCGCACCCGCACCGGTGCCCGTACCGGCGTCCGCCGCCGGGGAAGTCGCCGGGCCGTCGCGGCCTTCGGTGCCCCGCTCGCCGTGCGGTCCTTCGTGGGCCGACCCGCCGTCCCACGTGGAACGGCCCGCCCACCCGTTGCCGGGGAGGCGGGCCGTCCGTACCGGTCGCGCACGTGGTGCCACGTCCGTCACGCCGTGGCGGCTACGCCGCGGCCGGGATCCTCTCCTCGGGCCGGGCCGCCGAGACCGGCGCGAGGGCGATCTCCAGCACCTGGCGGACGTCCGTCACCGGGTGGACCTCCAGGGTGTCCAGGACCTCGGCCGGAACATCGTCCAGGTCGGCCTCGTTCCGCTTCGGGATCACCACGGTGGTGATCCCGGCCCGGTGCGCGGCCAGCAGCTTCTGCTTCAGGCCGCCGATCGGCAGCACCCGTCCGGTCAGCGAGACCTCACCGGTCATCGCCACATCCGTACGGACCAGTCGTCCGGAGAGCAGCGAGGCCAGTGCCGTCGTCATCGTGACACCCGCGCTCGGGCCGTCCTTGGGGACCGCGCCCGCGGGGAAGTGGATGTGCACTCCGCGGTCCTTCAGGTCCGCGACCGGCAGTTCCAGTTCCGCGCCGTGCGACCGCAGGAAGCTCAGCGCGATCTGCGCGGACTCCTTCATCACGTCGCCGAGCTGGCCGGTCAGGGTCAGTCCGGAGGCCCCGGTCTCCGGGTCGGCCAACGACGCCTCCACGAACAGCACGTCGCCGCCCGCTCCGGTCACCGCGAGCCCGGTGGCCACGCCCGGCACCGAGGTCCGGCGCTCGGCCGGGTCCTGGGCGGACTCCGGGACGTGGTGCGGCCGTCCGATCAGGCCGCGCAGATCCGCTTCGGTGACCGTGAACGGAAGCTCCCGGTCGCCCAGTTCGTGCTGGGCCGCGACCTTGCGGAGCAGCCGGGCGACGGCCCGCTCCAGGTTCCGTACGCCCGCTTCACGGGTGTACTCACCGGCCAGCTTGCGCAGCGCGGACTCGTCGAGCGTCACCTCGTCCTTCTCCAGACCGGCCCGCTCCAGCTGGCGCGGGAGCAGGTGGTCGCGGGCGATGACGACCTTCTCGTCCTCGGTGTAGCCGTCGAGCCGGACCAGTTCCATCCGGTCCAGCAGCGCCTCCGGGATGGCTTCGAGCACGTTGGCCGTGGCCAGGAACACGACGTCGCTGAGGTCGAGTTCGACCTCCAGGTAGTGGTCGCGGAAGGTGTGGTTCTGGGCCGGGTCGAGGACTTCGAGGAGGGCGGCGGCCGGGTCGCCCCGGAAGTCCGAGCCGACCTTGTCGATCTCGTCGAGCAGGACGACCGGGTTCATCGAGCCGGCCTCCTTGACGGCCCGCACGATGCGTCCCGGCAGGGCGCCGACGTAGGTACGCCGGTGGCCGCGGATCTCCGCCTCGTCCCGCACACCGCCGAGCGCGACGCGGACGAACTTGCGTCCCATGGCATGCGCGACGGACTCGCCGAGCGAGGTCTTGCCCACGCCCGGAGGACCCACCAGTGCCAGCACGGCACCGCCGCGCCGTCCGCCGACGACGCCGAGGCCGCGGTCGGAACGCCGCTTGCGGACCGCCAGGTACTCGGTGATCCGCTCCTTCACGTCCTGCAGCCCGGAGTGCTCGGCGTCGAGGATCTCCTGGGCGCCCCGGATGTCGTACGCGTCCTCGGTCCGTTCCGTCCAGGGCAGTTCGAGGACGGTGTCGAGCCAGGTCCTGATCCAGGAGCCCTCGGGGCTCTGGTCGGAGGAACGTTCCAGCTTGTCGACCTCCTTGAGCGCCGCCTCGCGGACGTGCTCGGGAAGGTCGGCGGCCTCGACGCGGGCCCGGTAGTCGTCGGACTCGTCTGCGCCGGAGCCAGGACCCCCGTTGAGATCGGCGAGCTCCTTGCGTACGGCTTCGAGCTGGCGCCGCAGCAGGAATTCGCGCTGCTGCTTGTCGACGCCCTCCTGGACGTCCTTGGCGATGGACTCGGCGACGTCCTGCTCGGCGAGGTGCTCGCCGAGCCACTGGATGGCGAGCTTGAGCCGGGCGACCGCGTCCACGGTCTCCAGGAGCTGCACCTTCTGGGCAGTGGTGAGGAAGGGTGAGTATCCGGAATTGTCGGCGAGCGCGGAGATGTCCTCGATCTGCTGGACCCGGTCCACGACCTGCCAGGCCCCGCGCTTCTTCAGCCAGCTGGTGGCGAGTGCCTTGTACTCCTTGACCAGCTCGGCGGCGGCTCCGGGGAGCGGGTCGGGGACGACCGCGTCGACCCTGGTCCCCTCCACCCAGAGCGCGGCCCCCGGTCCACTGGTCCCGGCCCCGATCCGTACCCGGCCACGGCCGCGGATGAGCGCGCCCGGATCTCCGTCCGAAAGCCGTCCGACCTGCTCGACGGTGCCGATGACACCGGTGCCGGTGTACGTCCCGTCGATCCGCGGCACCAGGAGCACCTCGGGCTTGCCGCCGCCCTCGCGGGCCGCGGCCTGCGCGGCCTCCACGGCGGCGCGCACATCGGTGTCGGACAGGTCCAGAGGCACCACCATCCCGGGCAGCACGACCTCGTCGTCGAGCGGCAGCACGGGCAGGGCGAGCGGAGTGACCGCATTGGACTCGGTAGCCATGATCTCCCCTTCGGCAGTCAAGTTGAGCTATGCAGACTCAATGCTCCTGAGCCGCCCATTGTTCCCCGAGGCGTGTTCGCTGTGAGCGATCACCGACGTACCCGCCGCACACGGATCCGGCCCGACCCGTACGTGGTGAACCCCGCGCGCCTCCGCTTCAGTCCCACGGGAGGTCGTCGACAGCTCCGTCGGCACCTGCTCATCGACGATCCGGCGCCCTGGCCCGCAGCCGAACACCCCGCGGCGCACGGCGAGAAGGCCCCGCGCCCCTGGTCACCACGCCCCGGGCCGCGACGACCCGGCGCAACAGCGGCCAGCAGGCCACGCCCAGCAGCAGCGCCAGCGGATGCCCCCAGTCGGCGAGGGGGCTGCTCAGCTCGAACAGATCGTGCAGCAGCATCGCGCCGACGCCGCCGAGCACCACAACCCGCGGCCACGGCACGAGCAGCCCGGCGAGGGCTCCCACGCTCGCCATCAGCCCGAAGCTGATGCCGTAGTCGAGCCGGTGCAGCGAGGACTCCGGCAGGTGACCGGCCACCACGGACAGCCCGACCGGGATCTCCGTGGCGAGCGTCGCCACGACATGGCCGAGCAGGAACACCCCGGCGGTGCGCCACCCCCCGATGCGGCGCTCCAGGGCGGTCAGCACGAGGGCGAAGCCGACGACGTACGGCGAGGTGAGCCCTCCGACGACCCAGAGGGCGCTGGCGACCAGGACGAGCAGCGGGGTCTCACCGAGATGTGCGACATCCGTGCTCGATTCGCGCAGGACGGCGGAGACGGTGTCCTGGTCGGCGAACTCCATGAAGAGGGACGTACCGACGAGCACCAGCAGATAACCGAAGGTGAACGGGGTACCGGTGGGTGTCGGCAGCAGCCGCAGCAGGCGGCGCGCCCTGCGCGCCTCGCGTGCCTCGCTTGCCTCGCGGCCCTTCGGGGCCTGCCGGGCCGGAGGAGGGGCGCTCTCCTCCTTGCGGCGCTGACGCGGTATGGCGCCGAGCGGCTGCGCCTCGTGGTGTTCCTCGCCGGCCACTCTGTCCGTACCCTGATGCACCGCGCGAGGCCCCTTTCCGTACAAGCCCCCCAAAACAACTTCCTACCCTCCGCGATCCTTCCCCACGTCGTCCATGGCGTGAGCCACACAAGGTGGCCGAAAATGGGTGATCGCTTCGCACCGGGCGTCGATCACGCCGTTCTGCCGTCCTCTTATATGCGCTTACGCTCCCCGAGGGGCGTGTTCCTCGACAGCGCAGCCCCGCGGCCCGGGACGGCGCCCCGCCGGCGCGCACCTCCCGGCATGGGCCGGGCAATCCGCTGGCCGCCGACCGCGCCGACCGGACAGGATGGGGAGGACCGTGTCCGCCACGCACCGGAGATCCGCGCCATGCCCCACATCCACGGCCCCGACGCCCTCGCCCCCGTCACGCTCGACCGCCATGAAGGCCCGTACGGCGAGGTCGTGCTGCGGGAGCGGGGCGACGACTTCGAGATCATCGCCAACGGGTGCTTCCTGATGGACACCTCGGACGGGCGTTCCGAGCGGCTTCTGATCGACGCGGCGCTGGCCGCGCTGCCCGCCGAGCGGACGGCCCCGGCGGTACTCATCGGGGGTCTCGGGGTCGGCTTCTCCCTCGTCCGGGCCGCCGCCGAGCCGCGGTGGGGGCGGATCGCCGTCGTCGAACGGGAGCAGGCGATCGTGGACTGGCACCGGGAGGGACCACTGGCCGCGATCTCCGAGGCGGCGCTCGCCGATCCGCGGACCGCGATCCTGACGACGGACCTCGTCTCGTACCTGCACACGACTACGGAACGTTACGACGCTCTGTGCCTGGACATCGACAACGGACCGGACTGGACCGTCACCGAGGACAACCTCGGCCTGTACTCCCCCGCCGGACTGGCGGACTGCCGGGAACGGCTGACACCCGGCGGCGTTCTCGCAGTGTGGTCCGCACAACCGTCCGTCGAGTTCGAACAAGCTTTGCGGAATGCCGGATTCGGTGAGGTAAGAACCGAAGAGGTCAGTGTTGCCCGAGGTGTTCCGGACGTGGTTCATCTCGCACTTCGGACAGACCGATAGTCCCCACCGGGCGTCCACACCCCCCGAACGCCCGGGGCCAAGCGCCACAAGGCCGACACTCCGCCACTTTCATTGGGTCGAAGCCGTTACACCCTGCGTAGCCGAGAGCAGTCCGCTGCCTTTACGCTGCTGACCGGTGACGGGATCACCCATGACATCCACAAGCGAAGACCGCGTGTCCGGGGGAATGGCCCCCGTGAGAGCGGGCAGGGGCGGGGCGATGGAACAGACACACACCACCCACAACGGTGTCGCGGCCACCCCGGGCGCGCAGCGCCGGGTGCTGGTGGTCGAGGACGACGCCACGATCGTCGATGCCATTTCCGCCCGGCTGCGGGCCGAGGGCTTTCTGGTGCAGACCGCACTCGACGGGCCCGCGGCCGTGGACGCGGCCGAGGCGTGGCAGCCCGACCTGATGGTGCTCGACATCATGCTCCCCGGCTTCGACGGACTGGAGGTCTGCCGTCGCGTGCAGGCCCAGCGGCCGGTGCCGGTGCTGATGCTGACCGCCAGGGACGACGAGACCGACATGCTGGTCGGCCTCGGGGTCGGCGCCGACGACTACATGACCAAGCCGTTCTCGATGCGCGAGCTGGCGGCCCGGGTGCACGTCCTGCTGCGCCGGGTCGAGCGCGCGGCGCTGGCCGCGGTCACACCGCGCAGCGGCATACTGCGCCTCGGCGAGCTGGAGATCGATCACGCGCAGCGCCGGGTCCGGGTGCGCGCCGACGACGTCCACCTCACGCCGACCGAGTTCGACCTGCTGGTCTGCCTGGCCAACACGCCGCGCGCGGTGCTCTCCCGGGAGCAGCTGCTGGCCGAGGTCTGGGACTGGGCGGACGCCTCCGGCACCCGCACGGTCGACAGCCACATCAAGGCGCTGCGCCGGAAGATCGGTGCGGAGCGGATCCGTACCGTGCACGGTGTCGGCTACGCCCTGGAGACCCCTGCGCCATGACCCGGCCCGGTTCCGGACTGCGTCCCTTCTCGGTCAAGGCAAAGCTGGGCACCCTCGTGGTGGTGTCGGTGTTCATCACCACCGGGCTGCTGATGGTGGCCCTGCGCACCAGGACCGAGCTGCGCTTCATCACGGTGTTCTCGGTGATCGCGACCCTGTTGATCACCCAGTTCGTGGCACACGGCCTGACGGCACCGCTGGACGAGATGACGACCGTGGCCCGGTCCATCTCGCACGGCGACTACACCAGACGGGTGAGCGGCGCCGACCGGCGTGACGAGCTCGGCGACCTGGCCCAGACGATCAACCGCATGGCGGACGACCTGGAGGCCGTGGACCGGCACCGCAAGGAGCTGGTGGCCAATGTGTCGCACGAGCTGCGGACGCCCATCGCGGCGCTGAGGGCCGTACTGGAGAACGTCGTGGACGGGGTGTCCTCGGCCGATCCCGAGACGATGCGCACGGCGCTGAAGCAGACCGAGCGGCTCGGCAGGCTGGTGGAGACCCTGCTGGACCTGTCCCGCCTGGACAACGGGGTGGTCACGCTGAGGGCCCGCCGCTTCGAGGTGTGGCCGTATCTGTCGGGTGTGCTGAAGGAGGCGAATCTCGCCGCCTCGCACCGCCGGCTGCCCTCCGGCTCCGGGAACCACACCCGCACGGACGTGCATCTGCATCTGGACGTGTCGCCGCCCGAGCTGACCGCGCACGCGGACGCGGAACGGCTGCACCAGGTGGTGGCCAATCTGGTCGACAACGCTGTCAAGCACAGCCCGCCGCACGGCCGGGTCACGGTGCTGGCCCGGCGGGGCGCCGGGCCGGAGTCCCTGGCGCTGGAGGTCCTGGACGAGGGTCCGGGCATCCCGGAGTCGGAGCGGCACCGGGTCTTCGAGCGCTTCAACCGCGGCGAGGTGCCCTCCCCGCACGGTCCCGGCAGCGACGGCGGTACGGGGCTGGGCCTGGCGATCGCCCGCTGGGCGGTGGATCTGCACGGCGGACGGATCGGTGTGGCCGAATCCGCTCGCGGCTGCCGCATCCAGGTCACTCTTCCGGGGATCCCGCAACCGCGAGGTTGACATAGGGTTCGAACCGGAAGGGCACGTTCTGCGCGTTCCCTTCAATGGGTACGGTCCAAGGGGTCGTAGCCGCGGTCCCGCGTACCCGGAGTGAAGCGGAACCATGCTTGTTTCCCGCCATTTCCTGCGCCGAAACCCGCCTTCCGATGTGACTTGCACGACGAAGAGCGGCCCCGCCTGCATGGAACGGCTGGGGAGGCGTAGCCTTGATTTCCGCTGTCCATCACCTTGTGAAGCGGAAGAGGGCGGTTGCCGCCGTGTCGTCTCAGTCCCCCAGTAACTCGAGCATCTCGACCGACCAAGCCGGCCCGGGTTCCGACCCGGCCGCGGCTTTCGGCCCCAATGAGTGGCTCGTCGACGAGATCTACCAGCAGTACCTCCAGGACCCCAATTCGGTCGATCGCGCCTGGTGGGACTTCTTCGCCGACTACAAGCCGGGTACGTCCGGCACGGCGGACAAGCCCGTTCCCGGCGCCGCAGCCGCGGGGGCTGCGGTGACCCCGGCCGCCGCCGCACCGGCAGCCGCGCCCCGGGCCACCCCGGCGCAGGTCCCGGCTCCGGCCGCGAAGACCACCGCGCCCGTGGCCCCGGCGCCCGCACAGGCCGCTCCCGCCGCCGCTGCTCCGGCAGCTCCGGCGAAGGCCGCGCCCGCACAGGCCGCTCCCGCACAGGCCGCCGAGACCCCGGCCAAGCCCGCGGCGGCGCCCGCCACCGAGGCCCCGGCCGGCCCCGAGTACGTGACGCTGCGCGGCCCGTCGGCCGCCGTCGCGAAGAACATGAACGCCTCGCTGGAGCTGCCGACGGCCACGTCCGTCCGCGCCGTTCCGGTGAAGCTGCTCTTCGACAACCGCATCGTCATCAACAACCACCTCAAGCGCGCCCGGGGCGGGAAGATCTCCTTCACGCACCTCATCGGGTACGCGATGGTGCAGGCCCTCAAGGCCATGCCGACGATGAACCACTCCTTCGCGCTGAAGGACGGCAAGCCGACCCTGGTCAAGCCGGAGCACGTCAACCTCGGCCTGGCCATCGACCTGGTGAAGCCGAACGGCGACCGCCAGCTGGTCGTCGCGGCCATCAAGAAGGCCGAGACGCTCAACTTCTTCGAGTTCTGGCAGGCGTACGAGGACATCGTCCGCCGCGCCCGCAACGGCAAGCTCGGCATGGACGACTTCACCGGAGTCACCGCCTCGCTGACCAACCCCGGCGGCATCGGCACCGTGCACTCGGTGCCCCGCCTGATGCCCGGACAGGGCCTCATCATGGGCGTCGGCGCGATGGACTACCCGGCCGAGTTCCAGGGCACCTCCCAGGACACCCTGAACAAGCTGGGCATCTCCAAGGTCATGACGCTGACCTCGACGTACGACCACCGGGTGATCCAGGGCGCCGCCTCCGGCGAGTTCCTGCGGATCGTCGCCCAGCTCCTGCTCGGCGAGAACGAGTTCTACGACGAGATCTTCAAGTCGCTGCGCATCCCGTACGAGCCGGTCCGATGGCTCACGGACATCGACGCCTCGCACGACAACGACGTGACCAAGGCCGCGCGGGTCTTCGAGCTGATCCACTCCTACCGGGTCCGCGGCCATGTCATGGCCGACACCGACCCGCTGGAGTACCGCCAGCGCAAGCACCCCGACCTGGACATCACCGAGCACGGCCTCACCCTGTGGGACCTGGAGCGGGACTTCGCGGTCGGCGGTTTCGCCGGCAAGTCGATGATGAAGCTCCGCGACATCCTCGGTGTGCTGCGTGAGTCGTACTGCCGCACCACCGGCATCGAGTTCATGCACATCCAGGACCCGAAGCAGCGCAAGTGGCTCCAGGACCGGGTGGAGCGCCCGCGCGCCCAGCAGCCCGAGCGCGAGGAACAGCTGCGCATCCTGCGCCGCCTCAACGCCGCCGAGGCGTTCGAGACGTTCCTGCAGACCAAGTACGTCGGCCAGAAGCGGTTCTCGCTGGAGGGCGGCGAGTCCGTCATCCCGCTGCTCGACGCGGTCATCGACTCCGCGGCGGAGGCCCGCCTCGACGAGGTCGTCATCGGCATGGCCCACCGCGGCCGGCTGAACGTGCTGGCGAACATCGTCGGCAAGTCGTACGCGCAGATCTTCCGCGAGTTCGAGGGCAACCTCGACCCCCGGTCGATGCACGGCTCCGGCGACGTGAAGTACCACCTGGGCGCCGAGGGCACCTTCACCGGTCTGGACGGCGAGCAGATCAAGGTCTCGCTGGCCGCCAACCCCTCGCACCTGGAGGCGGTCGACCCGGTCCTGGAGGGCATCGCCCGCGCCAAGCAGGACATCATCAACAAGGGCGGCACGGACTTCACGGTCCTGCCGGTCGCGCTCCACGGCGACGCGGCCTTCGCGGGCCAGGGCGTCGTCGCCGAGACGCTCAACATGTCGCAGCTGCGCGGCTACCGCACCGGCGGCACCGTGCACGTGGTGATCAACAACCAGGTCGGCTTCACCGCCGCCCCGGAGTCCTCGCGCTCCTCGATGTACGCCACCGACGTGGCGCGCATGATCGAGGCGCCGATCATCCACGTCAACGGTGACGACCCCGAGGCCGTCGTCCGGGTCGCACGGCTGGCCTTCGAGTTCCGGCAGGCGTTCAACAAGGACGTCGTGATCGACCTCATCTGCTACCGCCGCCGCGGTCACAACGAGGGCGACAACCCGGAGTTCACCAACCCGCAGATGTACACCCTGATCGACAAGAAGCGCTCGGTGCGCAAGCTCTACACCGAGTCCCTCATCGGTCGCGGCGACATCACGCTGGAAGAGGCCGAGCAGGCGCTCCAGGACTTCCAGGGCCAGCTGGAGAAGGTCTTCGCGGAGGTCCGCGAGGCCACCTCGCTGCCGGCTCCGGCGCAGACCCCCGAGGTCCAGCCCGAGTTCCCGGTCGCCGTGACCACCGCGGTCTCCCAGGAGGTCGTGAAGGTCATCGCGGAGTCGCAGGTCAACATCCCCGAGCGGATCACCGTCCACCCCCGTCTGATGCCGCAGATGCAGCGTCGCGCGGCCTCGGTGGAGAACGGCACGATCGACTGGGGCATGGGCGAGACCCTGGCCATCGGTTCGCTGCTGATGGAGGGCACCCCGGTCCGGCTCGCCGGCCAGGACACCCGCCGCGGCACCTTCGGCCAGCGTCACGCGGTCCTCGTCGACCAGGTGACCGGCGAGGACTACACCCCGCTGCTCTACCTCTCCGACGACCAGGCCCGTTACAACGTCTACGACTCGCTGCTCAGCGAGTACGCGGCGATGGGCTTCGAGTACGGTTACTCGCTGGCCCGTCCGGAGTCGCTGGTCATCTGGGAGGCCCAGTTCGGTGACTTCGTCAACGGCGCGCAGACCGTCGTCGACGAGTTCATCTCCTCGGCCGAGCAGAAGTGGGGTCAGACCTCCGGCGTCACGCTGCTGCTGCCGCACGGTTACGAGGGCCAGGGCCCGGACCACTCGTCCGCCCGCCCGGAGCGCTTCCTCACGCTGTGCGCGCAGAACAACATGACGGTCGCCATGCCGACCCTGCCGTCGAACTACTTCCACCTCCTGCGGTGGCAGGTGCACAACCCGCACCACAAGCCGCTGATCGTCTTCACCCCGAAGTCGATGCTCCGCCTCAAGGCGGCCGCGTCGAAGGTGGAGGAGTTCACCACCGGCGGCTTCCGCCCGGTGATCGGCGACGACTCGGTGAACGCGGACGACGTCCGCAAGGTCGTCTTCTGCGCCGGCAAGGTCTACTACGACCTGGAGGCCGAGCGTACGAAGCGTGGCGTCACGGACACCGCGATCATCCGTCTGGAGCGCCTGTACCCGCTGCCGGGTGCCGAGCTGCAGGCCGAGATCGCCAAGTACCCGAACGCCGAGAAGTACCTCTGGACCCAGGAGGAGCCGGCCAACCAGGGCGCCTGGCCGTTCATCGCCCTGAACCTGATCGACCACCTGGACCTGGCCGTCGGCGCCGACGTCCCGCACGGTGAGCGTCTGCGCCGCATCTCGCGCCCGCACAGCTCGTCCCCCGCGGTGGGCTCCGCCAAGCGCCACCAGGCCGAGCAGGCCCAGCTGGTCGCCGAGGTCTTCGACGCCTGACCCGCTGCTGTACGAACCAGGGCCCGGTCCCGCGCATCGCTCGCGGGGCCGGGCCCTTCGGTGTGCGGGCGCCGCCGGTGCGCGGGCAGCGCCCCGTCTCAGACGGTCGGGGGCTCGAAGTCCCAGTACGGGCGGTTGCGCGAGCGGGCCGAGACCGTATGGACGTGCTGGGCGCCGAGGGTGGTCGCCAGGTCGCCCAGCGCCTCGTTCTCGACCTTCTCGGCCCGCTGCCGCTCCCGGACGCCGCGCAGGTCCGCGGCGTGGGCGATCCGGGCGGAGAGGGTCAACGGGTGGGTCCGGCCGAGGGTCTCGGTGGCCCGGGTGATGACCGCGTCCGTCAGCTCGGCCGCGGTTTCCGGGTCCCCCACCAGGTTGCGCAGCGCCGAGGCGTTGATGGCACACCCCAGGGTCCAGGGGTGGTACTCGCCAACGGCCTGTGTCAACGCGGCGAGGGCCCCTTCCAGCAGTGCGTGGGCGTGGTCGCGCTCGCCCACGTTGCGCAGGATCAGGGCGTGGTTGGCCCGGGTTCCCGCCACGAAGGGGTGGTCCTCGCCGAGCATGTTCACATAGCCGTCGACGACTTTCTCGCTTATGCCCCTGGCCTGGTCGATGTCCGCGTGCTCGCGGGCGAAGCAGCTCTGGCCGGCCGCGAACATCATGGTCAGCGGGTCGCCCTCGCCCAGCACCCGTTCGCATCGCTCCAGCACCCGGGTGAACAGGGCCGAGGCCGTGGCGCGCTCCCCCGAGCGGTATTGGCACTGCGCGAGGTTGTACTCGGCTCGCAGGGTCTGCGGATTGTCGTGGCCCAGGACCAGTCGGTGCACCCGGACGCTCTGGTTCTGGAGCGACAGCGCGTCGCCGTAGCGGCCGAGCAGCCGCAGGTCGGTGGCGTAGCTGGTCTGGGAGGACAGGGTCCAGTTGTGACGCTGGCCCAGGAACTGCCGACGGGCCTCCAGAGTCCGCTGGTTGAGCTCCAGCGACTCCTGGTAGCGGCCGAGCAGCCGCAGTGAAACGGCCAGGTTGTTCTGGGCGTTGAGCGTGCGTGAGTCCTGGTCGCCCAGCAGTTCACGGTAGGCGGCGAGGACCCAGCCGGACATCTCCAGTGCCTCGTCGTACCGGCCGAGGCCCCGCAGGTCGGCGGCGAGGCCTCCGGCGGCGCGCAGGTGTTCCAGGTCCTGTACGCCGCGCTCGGTGCGCAGATGGTCCACGGCGGCGCGTTCGATCGCTTCCGTACCGGCGTAGTCACCGACGGCCCGCAGCAGGTTGGCGTAGTGGTAGCTGAGGTCCCAGATCCTGGGGTGGTCCTCACCGAGCAGTTCCCGCCATGCCTTCATGGCGCGTTCGCCCAGCTTGATGCCGGCCCGGTACTCCCCGGAGAGGTACATGTAGCGCAGGCAGTTGAGCACCAGGGTCTGCACCGCCGGGTCGGTGCTCTTGAGCACGTCGGCCCATTTCAGGTGCGGGGTGATCTCGGCGTAGGCGGGCCACAGCCGGGTGTCGGTGGGCCTGCCCGGGTCCGCGGCCGCGAGAGCCCGGCGGACCACGTCGATGAACTCCCGGCGGTCCCGTTCCGTCATGTCGTGGCCGACGATCTGGTGGACCATGCGGTGCATGTAGAGCGACTCGCCGGACGACGCCTCGTCGACGGCCGATTCGTGGGACTCCAGCCGGACCACGGAGTACTGGCGGAGCTGGCCGATCGCCTTGTTCCACAGCAGCGGGTCGTTCATCAGCCCGGAGACCTGTTCCGGCAGCTCACCGGCGGGCATGTCCTTCAGCAGCCGCACGGGGATGGAGCCGGGTGCGAAGAAACTGCACAGGCGGAGCAGATCGACGGACTCGGGGACGGTGTCCTTGAGCTTGTTCAGCAGTATCGACCAGGCGGTCTGGAAGGCGAGCGGAAAGTCCGCGGAGACCTTGACGACGTCCTGGTCGATGCCGCCTTCGAGGAGTTCGATGTACTCCTCGACCGACAGGTCGGAGTCGTTCAGCCAGCCCGCGGTCTGGTCGAGGAGCAGCGGGAGGTCTTCGAGCGTGTAGGCGAGTCGGTCCGCTTCGGCAGGGGTCAGGCGCGGGGCGCGGCGCCTGATGAAGGCGACCGACTCGTCCCGGTTGTAGACGGGTACCTCGACGAGGTTGCTGTTGTGCTCGCCCCACTCCGGGTTGCGCGAGGTGATGAGGACGTGCCCGGGACCGGTCGGCACGAGGTCCCAGATGTGTTCGGGCTCGTCGGCGCCGTCGAGGACGAGGAGCCAGTGGGAGTGCGGTTCGCCGCGGCGCAGCGCGTCCCGTACCGCGCGCAGCCGCTCGCCGTACTCGACCCCGGTGGACAGGCCCAGTTCGGGGGCGAGTTCGGCGAGCCTCTGGCGGTAGAGCGCACGCCGGTCGGCGGGTACCCACCAGACCACGTCGTACTCGGAACCGAAGCGGTAGACGTACTCCGCGGCCAGTTGGGTCTTGCCGACGCCGGACATGCCGTACAGGGTCACGACCCCGGCGCCGGTTCCGGCGTCCTGGAGGGCCTGGTACGCCTTGTTGAGCAGTTCCTCGCGCCCGGTGAACCGGGTGTTGCGGCGCGGTACCCCGCCCCACACCTCGGGGGTGTCGGCCGGGTACCGGGGGCCCGGCCGGGTCTCGGCGGAGGCGGGCAGCGGGTCCGTGGGCAGGCCCAGGCGGGTCAGCAGCCGTCGTTCGGCCTCGTCGGCGCCGACGTTGGTCAGGTCGGCCGCGCCGAGTACGGCGGTGGCCCCGGGCAGCGCGGAGGTGGTGACGGAGACGGCGGCGAAGCGGTCGGGATCAGGGGCGACGACTTCGCGCAGGGCCCTGTTCCACTCGTCGTGGCTACGGGGTCCGAGCTGGAAGTACCAGTCGCTGAGGATCACCAGGACCTGGCCCCGGGACAGGGTCAGGTCCCGCAGGGTCTCCTCCAGCGGAGTCTCCACCGGGGGGTCCCAGCGCTGCTGGACCACCGTCACGCCACGCCGTTCCAGACGGTCCGCGATCCACGCCGCCCAGGCGCGGTTGAAACCGGCGGAACTGATGGTGACGGTCTGCGCCCCGGTTGCTCCAACTTGCTTACGCGTTCCGGGCATTCAACCGTCTCCCTGCCTCGATGCGAGCCTTTTCAACATACACCGGAGCATGGTCGCTCCGACCTCTGTCGCGGGGGCTGTTCACTGTGTTCGCGAGCCGTTCCTCTGCTGCCATATCACCTTGGTGGTGGCCACGTACGCCTGTGCCCGCGCGAGATGACCCGTCGGGGGCGGACAATCGTCCAGACGGTGGTAGAGCGTGATCATCTCGTTGACCAGCAACCGGCCTTCACGGGTCAGGGCAGCCGATCCCGCCAGGACGGGCAGCACCGCACCGACCTGTTCGCGGCAGCGGGCGTGCTCGGCCCACGCCAGGTCGCGGTGGGTGACACGCCGCGCGGCGAGCGCGAACCGCTGCCAGTAGTCGGCGAGGGCGAGGTGCGAGTAGGCGCCCTGGAGAAGGCCGTCGAAGGGCCGCGGGTCGGAGCGCCAGGGCGCGAAGTGGCGCGGCGTCGCGTCCTCGTGGTGCAGCGGTGCGAGGGAGCCGAGGGCGGCCAGTTTGGTGTGCTGGAGTTCATGGACGAGGGTCGAGACGAAGTAGGCGGGGGTGGCCGGTCTGCTGGTGAGGACGGCGCCGAACGCCTCGCGTCTGGTGCCGCTGCAGTGCGCCGTGCCTGCGCCGACGGGCGCGGAGCCGGGGGGCGGGCCGAGCGGCACCAGACAGCGCAGCAGGACGGCCGCTTCGGTGAGGCGGTGTGCGCCGCCGACACGGAGCAGGGGCGCCACCCCGGACCAGGACTCGGCCCAGGCCTTGCGTTCGTGGTCGTCGACGTGGGTGGCGGCACTCAGCCCGTGGCGCCGGAGCCCGTCCCCGCCGGTGCGGTACGGATCGACGTCGTCCAGGGGCACGGGTCCGACACCGCCCGGCACGGCGGGCAGGGCGAACACGGGCAGCCAGCGCGGGTCGGCCGTGGAGGTCGTTCCGTCCGGTTGCGCGTGTGCGGTCAGGGGCGGCCCACCGACCGCACGCATCGTCAGGTCGCCGTCGGAGAAGGCGATGTCGACCGGTCCGGGGTCCGTGCGCAGGGCGCCCAGGGTGGGCAGGGACAGCAGCCTGCCGTGAGCGACGAGGCGGACCGAGAACACGGTTCCCGCGCGGATCGCCGCCGCGGCGGCCAGAGCGCTCAAATGGTCCAGGTCCGCGTGGAGTTCGGCTCGGGAACCGGCACCGGCGAGGCCGCGCAGACAGCGCTGCGCCCAGGGGCCGACGAGGGGGTGGAGCAGGACGGTGCGCACGGCGGCCCGGTCGGCGCGTTCCGCCGTCTCCAGCAGAGCCCAGTCCTGACGGAGCCGGTCGAGCAGCCGGGGCGGGCAGACGGTCGTGGGGGCCGCCTCGGCCGCGTCGAGCACGGCACGCAGGAGGAGGAGCCGTCGGGTGTCCTGGTCGCGTACGAGCAGGCGGAGGGTGTCGGCTCCGCCCTCGGTGCGGCCGAGTTCCTGGAGAGCGTGGTCCGGGAGTGGGGGGATCATCGGTGTTCTCCTGCGGTTGCGTCGGACAACCGGCCCGCGATGTGGCGTACCAGCCGTTCGAGATCGGCGCAGTAGACCGACGGGTTGGTGAAGCCATGGGCCGCGTGGTAGCGGTGCGCGTAGTGGCCGCCACCGCAGACGTTCAGCAGCGGGCAGGCGCGGCAGGCGTCGGCGAGCGCGGCGGCGCCTGCCTGACGGGCGGCGATGCCGGGGTGGCGCAGGGCGTCGTCGAAGGTGTGGCGGAAGATGTCGAGCCCGGTGGCGGCGGCCGTGTCGTAGGCGGACTTGAGGGAGTCCACCTGTTCGATCGTCCCGTCGGTCTCGACGACGACGGCGTTGACGGGGTCGAGGCCGAGCGATTCGGTGGCGGCGGGCAGACCCAGCAGCAGGGCGAGGCACTCCTCGAAGAGCCGCACCCGCGTCTCCCGGCGTCCGGCCCGCCACCAGCGGTCGAAGACGGTGGTGAGCCAGTCGCCGTACGGGGTCGGGCGGCCCGATCCCGGCCCTGCGGGGGTCGTTCCGGCGACGGGCAGTCCCGGCGGGGGGTTCGACCAGTTGCCGTGCGGCAGCAGCAGGTCCAGGGCCGGTGGGCGCAGGGCGAGCAGCGACTCGTACGTCTCGATCGGGTCGGTCCGGGGGTCGACGACGGTGAGGATGCCGGCGTACGCGCCGGGGTACCGGTCGGCCAGGAGCCGGGCGCCGCGCGAGGCGGCGGGCCAGGAGGGGCGTCCGGCGCGGTCGGTGCGCAGGGTGTTGTGGGCGGCCAGACCACCGTCGAGGCTGATGCCGACGCGTATGCCGTGCCGGGCGAGAGCGGCGACGCGCGCATCGGTGAGCAGGGTGCCGTTGGTCTGCACGGTGGCGTGGACGGCGCAGTCCGCGGGCACCAGGTCGCGTACCCGGTCGGAGAGGGCGGCCAGCCGGTCGACGCCCGCGAGGAGGGGTTCGCCGCCGTGCAGGACGAGGGCCGCGCCGCTCAGTCCGTGGGCCGCCGCGTGTTCGGCGATCCGCTCCGCCGCGCGGTCCAGAACGGCGGGTGCGGCGGCGGCCGGGCGATCACGCCAGGTCCGGTCCGGGCCCTCGTAGAGGTAGCAGTAGCGGCAGGCCAGATTGCAGCGGCCGTGCACCTTGACGATGAACTGACCGAAGGGCAGCGGGGTTCGGCCGTCGGCGTGGGACCCCGGACGTCCGGGCGTGTGCGGCGTCGCCTGTCGAGACACTCCGGCACCCCCGTGCTGCACGTCTCCGGGACCGGCCCCCGTCGCCGGCCCGGAGCGAGTATCCCTGGCCTGCTGCGCGGGCAAACCGGTCCCGGACCACGATGTCCTGTTCAACCGGTACCCGGACCGAAATCATGCGTCCCCTTCCGGAGAGGCACCCCGGCGCCCCGGTTCAGAAGGCGTTGGTGAATCCCCACAGCATCTCCCGCGGCTGTTCGGCCCGGCCGCGCAGGTCCGCGACCACTTCGCAGAGCACCGGGTGGTTCAGCGTCCGCAGGGCCTCCAGATCGAGTTCCAGCAGATCCGGCAGCGCATCCGTCCCCTTGGACCGTCCGTCGTCCGGCCCGCCGTCACGTATCGACTCGCTCATCATGTCTCCCCGTACTGCCGCATCGAGCCGCCGGTGACGTGCTCGCCCTTGAACACATCCCGTCGAGCCCGCGTCCCTGACCGCGTGTCCCTGCCGGCACGGCACCGGCACCCGTACTGCCGCCGCCCGCACCCCGTTCGCCCCTGCCGCGTTCACGAAGAGTGCCCGCGCGCCCGCCCGTGGCGTCGATGCGAGCCATGGGCACCTGTCGCTCCTGTACCGATGCCCCGCACAGCCGGGCATACGCCTGGCCGCGGGCGCCGCCGACCGGCGTCGGTCGTACGCCGGTCGCACACGGCACACATCACCCCGGCGCCGGGTCGCCCGGGCCTCTCGCTCGGATCATGCCGGGCTGGCGTTCCCCGGCACCGTGCCGCGCCGATCCTGCCCGACCGAACGAGGGACCCTGGTGCTGTCCCGTCGAGCAGTCAGCGCTCCAGCTCCGCCAGCCGCTCGGCGGTCGACTCGCCCGCCGCGCCGCCGCCGTCCGGCAGTTTGCGCCATTCCTGGCGGGCCGCCCGGTACGCCTCGCGTGCGGCCCGGGGGCGTCCCGCCCTTTCGTAGGTCATACCCCGCCAATGGTTGGCTGTAGCACCCAACTCGACTGCTTCTTGGCGCTGTTGCGGACTCTCCAGCTCCACTTCTGCCGCGCCGGCCGCCTCGGCAGCGTCCCGGAACGCCTCGGCCGCCTCGTCGAGCCGGGCCGGACGTCGCAGGACCCGGGAGGCGTCCAGGTGGGACAGGCCCAGTTCCAGCCAGCAGCGCGCCGCGGTCAGCGGATCGGCGGCCTCCTGGGCGGCGAGCCCGAAGAGATGCTCGGCCTCCCTCAGGTCGACCCGGTCCTCGGTGGCCCGGTGCCGCAGCATGAGCGCCCGGCCCAGCATCAGCAGACGTTCGGCCTGGCGTGTACCCCCTGTCGCCGTCTCCGTACGGCAGTCCCGCAACACCCGTACCGCGGCACCGATGTACGCGCGTCCGTCGGGCAGTCGGGCGCGGCGCAGCAGCGTGCCGCCCCACTCGGCGAGCAGATCGGCGTGGGCCTGCGAGTCGCGCGGGACACCGCGCGCGGCGCGGGCGAACCAGTCGGCCGCTTCGACGAGGGCGTCCGGGTCGCCGGTGTGTTCGTAACGCGCGACGCGGACCCGGCCCGCCCGGGTCTGGAGCAGGGCGCGCTGCCGCTGCTCCCGCACGGTCTCCAGGGCCTGCTCGATCAGCGTCGCGGCCTCGTCCGGTTCCTCGCCCGAGCCGAGCAGGGCGTCCACGAGGTCCAGCAGGATGCGCACCCCGGTTCCCATGGTGTGCCGGCCGCCGCCCTGTTCGAACGCCGTCCGCAAGGAGCGTGCCGCCTGTCCGGCGTACACCCGGGACTGTTCGCTGTCGACGGTGGCCCCGGCCAGCTTCAGCAGGGTACGGCCGTGGGCCAGCGGCAGGGCGGTGGGGCGGTTCTCCTGGTCGGGCCAGACATCGGCGAACGCCTCCAGCATGCCGTACGCGGCCTGCAGCAGAGCGGTGTCTCCGTCGAGCCTCCACTGTGCCTCCAGGGCCCGGACCCGTTCCAGGGTGAGCCGGAGCGCCTCGGCGGGTTCCAGACCGGGGTCCGAGCAGGCCGCCGTGTACTCGCGGTCGGCGCGGCGCAGCAGCTCCAGTGCGCCGCGCCGGTCACCGCGCCGCCTCCGGTCGTCCGCGGCGGCGTGCAGCACCTTGGCCAGCACGGCTCGCTCGCGCACCGCTCCGGGGTGCGCGGTGGCCCGTTCGGCGGCGTACTCCGCCTCGCGGAGCAGCTCGGCGTCCCCCTGCACCTCCCACAGCCGCAGGACGCAGCGCGAGTACTCCGCCCACAGCTCGGGGTCGGCGCCCGGCTGCTCCTCGCGCTCCGTGGCGCCCCGCAGCAACTGCACGGCGTCGATCAGGTACTGCACCATGCTGTCCGATTCGAAGTGCCGTACCAGGACGCGGGCGCTCTCCACCGCCGCGTTCGGGGTCTGGACGGAGCCGCGGTGGGCGTCCTGGCCGGTCTCCATCACGAACTGCTCGGGCAGGGGCATGAATCGCTCCAGTACGCGGACCGCGACCTCGGCGAAGGGGTGCGGGACGCGCGACCCGCCGCTTGTGCCGCCCTCCCCGTTCTCGTCACCCTCTTCGAACTCCCCGTCGGGCGAGCCGCTCCCCGTGCCGTCCATGGTGGGGGTGGCCCGCGACGAGCCGTACCGGCCCTCGCCGAGCTGGGCGAAGGCCAGGGCCGGGAAGTTCGGCCCGCCCTTTCCGAAGCGCTGCTCGATGTACTGCGAGCAGTGCTTGAGCACGAGCAGCGCCTCGTCCCGGCCCAGCGGGCCGAGCAGCGCCTCCCGCACTCCGGGCGCGAACTCGTACCACTGGCCGCCGTCCTCGGCGCCGTCCTCGCCCTTGCTCCGTGACAGCAGCCCGCTCAGCAGCACCTCGGCGAGTTCGGACGGCCCCGAGTGGGGCAGCATCGTGCGCTGCACCAACTGCATCACCGGCAGGTACAGCGGGGCCGCCGCGAGGTAGACGGCCAGTTGTCCGGCGCCCGGGGAGGCCGCCGAGCGGAAGCGGCTGACCAACTGGAGCGAGGACAGCCCGTCACCGGGACGCTGCGCGGCCGCCGCGGGCTGATCGGCCCGCACCCAGCCGACGGCTCCGGAGATCCGCCCCGCGCCGGTACCGGACAGCAGCCTCGCCCAGGCCGCCAACGCGCCCTCCACCGGCGGGAGTACGGGGATCGCCAGGGCTCCCGGATGCACGGCCGGTCCCGTACCGGCATGTTCCGTGACCTTCAGTACGGCGGCTCCGCCCGGCCCCTCGCCGCGGGACAGCGAACCGTAGGTGACCGGCAGCCTGGTCCGGTTCCACATCCGCTGCGGCAGGGGCTGGAGCACGGCCGTCGGCGCCTGTCGGGCGAGCCGGTGCAGCAGACGGTGGGCCCGGCCGCTGTGCCAGAGCGGACCCGCGCAGTCGCTGACCAGTACGGTGACACGGCGGCCGGTCGGATCGCTCAGCCGGTCCGCGGAGTTCAGCGGTGCGGCGACCGGATCGGGGCTGCGGCTCACCGCGGCCGCGCCGTCGGGGCCTTGGTGCAGATAGCGCACCTGAACATCCCGGAAGGCGCCCAACTGGCCGAATATCTGCTGGATCTCTCCGAACATCCGGTCCCACACCAGCATCGACGACGAGGCGTCCATGACGCACTGCACAAGCGCCTCGCCTCGGGACGCGCCGCGGAAGACCGGCATGATCATCCCGCCGGACCGGGCGCTGAGTTCCGCGGTCGCCGTCTCGTCGAGGGCGCGGCGCAACGGGGGCGCCGCCGGGCGGTATCGCTGCAACGGGCGCAGGGCCCGCTGGAGTTCGAGCGGCGCGGGCAGGGCCGGGGCGGCGGGCACGCCGAGGGAGAGCGGCCTCGCCCGCCCTCCGCCGATGGCACCACGCGCGCGCCCGCCCGAGGCGTCCGGACGGCGACCGGCGGGTGGCCCCGTGCGGGGCACGGGGTAGAGGTGGATCCGCCGGTCGTCGCCCCCGGGGCCCTGCTCCTCCACCGGCTCGTCCTCGTCCGCCACGGGGGCCCGGGCCTCGTCGCGGCCGGTCACCGGCGACGTGGGCCGCTCGTCCTCCCCGTTCTCCCGTGCCCGCTCGAAGCGGAGCGGCGGCCCCGCCTCGTCGTCCTCGTCGTCCGGCGCGTCGGGGTGCCGGGTCCAGCGGGCCAGCCAGAGGGCGTCGCAGAGCTGTTCGGCATCGGGGTCGAGCCCGGCCTCGCGCAGCCGGGCCACGAACACGGGCAGCAGGCCGCCGTCGTACGGCAGGGAATCCGGGTGCGGCGCCGGTCCCGAAGCCGATTCCGACGTCGTCTCCGGCACCGGTCCCGAGGCCGGTCCCGAAACCTGGGCCTCCTGATCCCGCGCGGCCTCGTCCCGCACCTCGCCGTGAGGACCCACGCCCTCGCCCGGACCGTCGTCGGGACCGGGCCCGCCATCCGGTCCGGGCCGTGCCGTACCGCCGGCCATCAGCCCGTCACCTCGGCCGGTCGAGTCGCTGGATGAGCAGATCGGCGAGACGGTCGCGGCCGGCCGGCGCGGCGGCGTCGGTGAGATAGATCGCGTTCAACAGCTGGTCGGTGGCGAGGAGTTCGCTGCGGGAGCGTTCCAGGAAGTGGGCGATGAGATCGTCCCCGGAGCGTGCCGCCTCGTCGCCGAGGTGGGCACGGACGAAGGTCGCGAGCCGCTGGTGGTCGGGGCGGCCGAGTTCCAGGTGGATGCAGCGGCGCATCAGGGGCGCCGGGAAGTCCCGCTCGCCGTTGCTGGTGAGCACCACGAACGGGAAGGACCGGCACTGCACCCGGCCGTCCCGCACCTTCACCTTGTTGCCGTCGTCGTCGAGGACCTCCGCCTCGCCGCCGGGCAGCCGGTCGGTGATCCGCTCCAGTTCGGGGATGGCGAACTCGCCCTCCTCCAGCACGTTGAGCAGGTCGTTGGGCAGATCGATGTCGCTCTTGTCGAGCTCGTCGATGAGCAGCACGCGCGGTCGGTCCGAGGGCAGCAGCGCGGTGCCCAGCGGCCCGAGCCGGATGTAGCTGCCGACGCTCTCCGCCGATTCGACGCCGGTCGCCCCGCCCGCCGCGCCGTGCGCGGCGATCTGCACGTCCTGGAGCCGGGCGATCGCGTCGTAGTGGTAGAGCCCGTCCTGGAGTGTCGAGCGGCTGACGACGGGCCAGCGCAGGACCCGGCCGAGCCCCAGCTCATGGGCGACGGAGTGGGCCAGCGTGCTCTTACCGGCCCCCGGGCTGCCGGTGACCAGCAGCGGGCGGCGCAGATAGAGCGCGGCATTGATCATTTCGAGCTCTTCGGCACCCGGCCGATGGAGTTCTGCGAGGTGCCGGTGGCCCCCGAGGCGACGGTCGGCCGATCCGTCGCCACCGCGCCCGTCGGGCTCCGACGCACCACGGCCCGCGAAGTCCCGCCACGGCGGCGGGGGCGGCAACTGCTCGATGCCTTCGTGCGGTTCGCCGGCCCCTCGGTAGATGAGCCACTCGCCTGGTTCACTCATAGCGTGTTCCTCGTCGTCACTCGTCCGCCAGGGGAAGCAGTCGACCGTGCATCACGGTAGCGATCCGATGTACGCCCCGTAAGGGTCCGGTCGGCGCGGTCGTCCCTCATGGCGCCTCCAGGAACTGGTCGGAGCCGGGCAGTGGGTGGTGCGGGTCGTCCCAGTAGAGGGCGACGCCGTCCGACCAGTACGTCTCCGTACGGCCCGCACGTACCCCGCGTCTCAATTCATGGACCTTCTTCGGCAGTTGATCGGCCGTACGGGCCCCGGAGACCGACTCGGCGGCGCGCCGGTGGAAATCCGCGCAGACGGCGGCGGGCTCGGCCGCCCGGCGCCGCCACAGGGCCACCCCGAAACCCCCGTCGAGCACCCGTCCGAGACCGGCCGCGGTCTCCGGGTCGGGCCGGTCCCCGTATCTGCAGAGCACCGGGACGGTCTCGTACGCCAGTCCGCGCAGCTCCTCCACCACGGCTACGGGTACCCGCATTCCGTCCTCGCAGTCGACGACGGCGGCCTGCATCGGGGCCGTCATGGTGCGGTTCCAGCGGGCCTCGCGCTCGTCGGGGCCGTCGTCGGCCGCCCGCGGGCGGTGGTCCAGGCGGCGGACGACCACGGGGCGCAGCACCCCGAGCGGCCGCCCGTCCGGCGGCACGTGCCATCCGTCGACCTCCAGGTCCATGAGGGACTGCGGTACGGCGACCTGGAGCACTGCGGGGTCGTCGGGTGCGTCGCACCGCCGGAACGCCTCCGCCAGCGGCCCGGCGAGGCGGACCGGGAGAGCCTCCGGTGCGGTGCCCCGGCTGTCCTCGGCGACGGGCAGGACGTCCCCGGTGTGCTGGACGACGCCGATCCGCCAGTCGTAGCGGTCCCGTTCCCAGCCGCGCGGCTCCAGCTGCAGCAGGACGCACGGAGCGCCGCGGGTCCTGGTGGGTTCGAGTACCGGCGCCGGGGTGCGCAGATGCTCGCGGTCGGGGGTGAGGCGGCCGTTGTGCCGGAGCCCGGCGAGCTCGTGGCGGAACTTGCGGGAGAGCCGGTCCTCGGCCATCCGCTTCACCCAGTCCCACAGGGAGTCCTCGGCGAGTCGGGTGGACGGCAGGACGTAGGGGCGTTCGGCGGAGAGGGCGCTCATGCAGTAACGCAGGATCAGTTCCAGCGCGCTGTCGCCGCCGGGGGCGTCGTACAGCGTCCCCAGTCCGTCGCGCCAGCCGCGCGGCGCCGCGTGGTGCTCGGTCGGGTGGGTGTCGGGCAGCCGGTCCAGGAGGTCGAGAAGGCTGCGGGTGCTGAGCGGCGGCGGGAGTTCGGCGAGTCGGCCGAGCAGGTCGACGCGCTGCTGGGGGCTGAGTGCGAGCCCGGCGCCGGCGCCCAGTTCGCGCTGGAGGTCGGCCCAGGTCCGCTCGGTGCCGACCGGGCTGCCGTGCCGGTCCGCGTGGTAGCGGTCGTGGGCGTGGAACACCGCCTGGTAGGGGTCGTCGGACTCGGTGGCGACGGCCCCGGGCGGCACGGGCAGCGTACGCAGCCGCTCGACACCGATCGAGGTCCCGCCGGTCGTGCCGTCCGATCGCGACTTGAGTACGCCGACGACCTCGCCGCGGGCCAGGTCCACCACGGGTCCGCCGGACAGGCCCGGGTACATCCGGTCGCCGTCGAGACGCATCTGTTCGTCGTCCTCGGCCCAGTCGCCGAAGGTGCCCATCACCTGGCAGCGCCCGCTGAACCGGGTCAGCTGCCCCGATCCGCCGCCGGTCCAGCCGGTGTAGAGGACCGAGCCGCCGCCGAACATGCCCGCCGGTCGTTCGGTGACGTACACACAGGGGTGCTCGACGGGTCTCAGCAGCCGGATGAGCGCGAGGTCGGGGGCCGGCCAGCCGCCCGAGGGGGTCGGCACCCGCACCCCGCCCGGCCCGGCCGGGCCGTGACGGCCCTCGGGCAGGGCGGCGACCACGGTCCCCTCGACCGCGGTCTCGGCGCTGCCGGGGTCCGGCTTGAACACCACGCTCACCTGACGCCCCTCCCCCTCCATCGCCACGTGCGCGCACGTGAGGACCCAGCTCGGGGCGATGAAGAAGCCGCTCCCCAGGAAGCCGCGGTCGGATCCGTCAGGGGCATACCCGGGCTCCGGGCGATGGATGCGTACGGTCGCGGCCATCACGAGGCCCGCCAGCGCACGGTACGTACTCTCCGAGCCGCCCCCTGCGCCCCTGCCCGGCGGCTGCGTCATGAGTGGCTTCCGGTGCCCGGCCCGGCCCCGTCGGGATGCGCCGGTGCGCCGGTGGATGCACCGGCGCCCGGAGGGCCCGCAAGGGCGTCCGCATCCGGCGTCGTCCCCGCGGACGCTCCGTCGTCCGGTGGCACGGCGGGCGCGACTGCGTCCGGCGTCGCCGGGGACGCGCCCGGATCCGAGGTCGCCGCCGGGGGTGCCGCGGGCACGGGCGGGTGCCCGGGTGGCGAGGAGGGCGGGGGTGGCATGGGCGGGACGGGTTGTGGCCGCGGCGGGTCGTACGGCGCGGCCTGCCCGCCGGGGGCGGGATGCGGTGCGGCGTGCCGGGGCGGGGGCGCCGCACCCTGCCCCACCGCCGGCACCCCGCTCTGCGCCGGGATCGGTGGATCGACGGGCGGACCCCCGCCGTTCCACGTCAGCGTGACCTTGATGCCGCCCTTGGCCTCGCCGTCCGCGAGGAGACCGACGACCTTGCCGGCCTTCGCGGTGAGCTCGATGCCGAATTCGACGCTGACCTCGTCGGGCCGCACCGCTCGCAGCGGCTCGGCGAGCGAACGCGCGACGCTGGTCACGACCGCCTGCAGGCTCTCGACCCGGGCCTGCACGCGCTCGGCGAGGTCCCCGTACCCGATGTCCGTGAAAGCCGGACCCCGGACGGGTTCGGCCAGCTCCTCCGCCCCGGAGATCCGCGCCCAGACCGGTGTGCCGTCCGGCATCTCGATGCGTGTGATGCGGGCCTCGCTGTCACCCATGAAACCCCCCTTTCCCCCAACTACCCGCAGGCTAACGGCAGTACGCGGCCGATGCGAGACACATGGACCATGACGCCGGGACGCCGCCGACCGGTTCTCGGCGGGTTCCCCGTGTCCCCGCGCGGCCGTGGCGGACCGCGCCCGAGGGCGCGCTCCCGGCCGTCGTGGGGCTGTCACCAGGCATTAGGCTTGCCGCATGTACTTCACCGACCGCGGTATCGAGGAGCTGGAGAAGCGGCGAGGCGAGGAAGAGGTCACCTTCGAGTGGCTCGCCGAGCAGCTGCGGACGTTCGTCGATCTCAATCCCGACTTCGAGGTGCCGGTCGAGCGCCTCGCCACCTGGCTGGCCCGCCTCGACGACGAGGACGAGGACGAGTAGCCGGTCCGCTCCACCCCTGACCGGTTCGTTTCCGGCCCTCGATCGGTCCGTGCCGGCCACGGATCAGTCCGTCGCGACCACTGACCGACCCGGCCCGGTCATGGATCGGTCCGCCGCGACGGCCCCGGCATCCTCGGCCCTGAAGCGGTCGTACGCGAGGCCGAGCGCCCCGTGCACCGTCAGCAGCGTCCCGGCGAGGGCCCAGCCGCCGCTGCGGTGCCCGATCCCCCAGAGGGCGAGCGGCAGTCCGGCCGCCACCTGGGCGCCGCCCAGAGCCCGAGCCCTGGGGCCGCGCATCCAGGGACCGAGGCGGCTGTTCCCGACCGCGTCGGGTCCGGTCCGCACCGCCTCGCGCCGGCCCGTCCAGCTGATCGCTTCCGCATCCGGCCGGCCGTCGGCCGCCGCGTACAGCCGGTCGCCGGGCGTGTCCGGGTCCAGGCCGGGCGGGAGGTCGAGCCCGATCCGGGTGAGGACGGCGAGCAGCCCGCGCAGCCGGATGCGGGCATCGGCGTCCGGGTCCGCGCGGGTGAGCTCTTCGAGCGCCTGGACATCCAGCACGGGGTCGAGGCCCAACCCCTCGGCGAACGTACGCATCGCCTCGTCCTCCCCGACCGGGGTGCCGTCCGCGAGCCAGACGTAGCCGACCGGGCGGCGGAATCCGTACGCCAGCGTGTGGCCGGCCCGGTCGCCGTCCCACCACAGCGCGAGGACCGGCCAGGTCGAGCCGACGGCGAGCGCGGCGGCCCAGCCTGCCACGACCCGGTCGACCGGCTCCGCGTCCACATCCCCCTCGCCACCGTTCCGCCAGGGCCTTCCCTCGGGGACGAGGACGGACCAACCGTCCCCGGCGGGCGCGAGCAGCATCCGCTCGCGCAGCAGATGGGCCACCGTCCGCACGTTCTCGGGTTCGGCACGGCACAGCAGCAGCGCCCCCACGGGGGATGTCGCGTTCATGCCTCACACGCTAGGGCAATTCGCCCCTGTTCGACGCTATTCAGCCCCATGGACCGACCGGCGCCGTCACCACCTCCCTTGACTTCTCCGATCCGCGATATATCGTGTTCAGCAAGAGACGCGATATGTTGCGTCATACGGAGTGTCCCAGGAGGTCAGAACCATGCCTGTGTCGACATGGGCCATCGACGAGCCCCGGAAACTGACCTTCGACGACCCCGTGACCTCACTCAATGTCCGCATCGTCGGGGGCGCCGTCAACGTCGTCGGCACCGAGGAGCGCACCGCCCGGCTGGAGGTCTCCTCGATCGAGGGACCGCCGCTGATCGTGACGCAGGAGGAGGGCACCCTCACGGTCACGTACGAGGGCCTGCCGTGGAACGGCTTCCTCACGTGGTTCGACCGCAAGGGCTGGCACCGCAGCGCGGTCGTCTCGCTCGCCGTGCCGGCCGGGGCGGCGGTGGAGGTCGGCGTGGTCGGCGCCGGAGCCGTGGTCTCCGGCATCCGTGGGCGTACGGACGTGCGGGGCGTCACCGGCGACACCACGCTCGTCGGACTCGCCGGCCCGGTCCGGGCCGAGACGGTCTCCGGCAGCGTGGAGGCGCAGTCGGTCACCGGAGAGCTGCACTTCCAGACGGTCTCGGGCGACCTGACGGTCGTCGAGGGCGCGGGCGCCTCGGTGCGCGCGGAATCCGTCAGCGGCAACATGGTGCTGGACCTGGACCCCACCGGGAAGCCCACGGACGTCCGGCTCACCACGGTGTCCGGCGAGGTCGCCATCCGACTGCCGCACCCGGCGGACGCGAAGGTCGAGGCGAACACCGCGAGCGGCGCCGTCTCCAACGGCTTCGAGGATCTGCGGGTCAGCGGACAGTGGGGCGCGAAGAAGATCACCGGCACGCTCGGCGCCGGGACCGGGAAGCTGCGGGCGACGACCGTCTCGGGAGCGATCGCCCTGCTGCGCCGTCCACCGGCCGAGGACGATCCGTACGATGCCGCCCCGACCGGAAAGGTGCTCTGACATGCCTCCCGTATTCGCCCACGGGCGTCTCCGCCTCTATCTGCTCAAGCTGCTCGACGAGGCCCCGCGCCACGGCTACGAGGTGATCCGGCTCCTGGAGGAGCGCTTCCAGGGTCTGTACGCGCCCTCGGCGGGCACGGTCTATCCGCGCCTCGCCAAACTGGAGGCCGAGGGCCTCGTCACCCACGCCACCGAGGGCGGCCGCAAGGTCTACTCGATCACCGACGCGGGCCGTGCCGAACTGGCGGGCCGCACCGGCGAACTGGCCGATCTGGAGATGGAGATCCGGGACTCCGTCTCCGAACTGGCCGCCGAGATACGGGACGACGTACGCGGCGCCGCGGGCAAGCTGCGCAGCGAGATGCGGGCCGCGGCGCACGAGACCAGGCACACCTCGACCGGCTCCGGCCGCACGGGTGACTGGGAGTCCGTCTTCGGCGACCTCGGGGACCTCGGCGACAAGGAGGCGTGGCGCGCCGCCAAGGAGGAGCTGCGCAAGGCCAAGCAGGAATGGAAGGAACAGGCCCGCCGGGCGAAGGACGAGTCCCGTCGCGCCCGTGAGGACGCCCAGCAGGCCCGCCGTCAGGCGAAGGAGGCCCAGGACAGGGCGCGCGAGCAGATGCAGAACGCCGCCCGCCAGGTCCAGGAGCACTTCGCGCGGGGCGACTGGCCCACCGGTGTGCGGGAGGGGCTGGCCGAGATCACCGGCCAGCTGGGCGGCTTCGCCAGGACGGGCGGTTGGCCCCCGTACATCAAGCCGGAACCCGCCGACGCAGACCCCGAGTGGGGCAAGGACACCGCCTCCACCGGCGACCCGGCCCGTGACCTGGACCGCCTGCTCGACCGCTTCCGCGACGACATCCGCGACGCGGCCCGCGACCGGGGCGTCACCGAGGAGCAACTGACGCAGGCCCGCCGTCATCTGTCGACGGCGGCGGCCCATATCGGAGCGCTGCTGCGGAAGGAGACCGACGGCGGAAAGTAGGGAGCGGCGCGGAAGGGGGACCGCGCGGAGCGAGAGCCGGAACGGAACAGAGACCGGCACGGACCGGGGAACGGCACGGGACAAGGGTCGGCACGGAGTCCCGACCGGCGGGCGAGGGGCCGGCACGGAGGCCGGGGAGCACCCCGGCCTCCGCCGCCCCGCCGCTCCGGCCCCTCCCGTCCCCCGTCTCCCCTGGGGCCTCTCAGCCCGCCTTCCGCTCGCGACCCGTGCCGCCGAGTCCGGTTCAGCCGCGCGGCGTCCGGGTGACCGTGACCGTGACGTGCGCTCCCTCACGGGCCCGGATCCGCACCTCTCCCCCGTCCCTGCGGACCTGGGCCCGGCCGCTCACCGCGACCCGCCACTTCCCCGCGGTCGGCGGCAGGGAGACCTCCGTGGTGCCGCGGCGGCCCGCCGTGTAGGAGAGCCGGTAGACGCCGGTGGCGTCGTCGTACGTGTCGGAGTGGACGGTTCCGGCGACGGCGGGCGCGTACGGCGTGGCGGTCCGCTCCTTGTTCGCCGCGAAGGCGCCGTCCTTGTCGAGTGCGCAGTACCCACCGCCGTAGCACCACACATAGCCGGCCCAGCCCGAGGTGTAGCGGCTCAGGGAGGCCATCGCGTCCTGGTAGAAGCGGCCCATCCGAGGAAGCGTGTTGTTCAGCGGGCCCCACTCGCCGACGACGACCGGGATGTGCCGCCGCTCCGGGTACGCGGTGACGGCCGCCTCGTACGACTCGATCCAGCCCTCCGACGGATCGTAGTCGGCGCCCGCCTCCATCGCGGTGTTGTAGAAGTGCGGTGCGTAGACGGTCCGGTGGTCCCTGATCGCCCCCAGTCCGGTGGGGACGCCCTCACCGACGGCGGGGGTGGGCTCGACGAACAGCCAGTTCGTCCGGTCCACCGAGCGGACCGCGCGGGCGAGCCGGTTGTACATCGGGGTGAGCTGCCGGGACTCGATGCGACGGGCGGCCGTCGCCAGGTCCTCCCCCTCCTCGATCTCCCCCATCGGCTCGTTGATCAGGTCGTAGCCGAGGACGGCCGGGTGGTGTGCGTAACGGTCGGCGACGACCTTCCACATCCGCGCCTGGGCGCGCTGGAGATCGGGGTCCTCGTAGAGGTGGGTGAAGGCCCGCTGCACGGCGGGCTCGAAGTACTCGGCGAACCAGTCGTCGGGGTGCGGGGTGAAGGGCAGGCCATCGGTGCGGGTCGCCCAGGCCGGGATGCCGCGATGACCGAACGCCGGGCCGAAGACGTCCTGGTGGGCGTCGAGCACCACGTGGACACGGTACTTCCGCGCCCAGCCCAGCACCCGGTCGATCCGCCGCAGATACGCGACGCTGTACTGGCCCCGGCGCGGCTCCAGGTCGTCCCAGAAGATGAGCAGCCGGGCGAATCCGAAGCCCTTGGCGCGCAGATCCCGGAAGTGCTTCTCGGTGATGGCGGTCAGCGCCTGGTCACCACGGTTCGCCTTGTCCTCGACGTTCCAGCCGCGCAGCGTGAGAGTACGGCCCTCGTCGTCGGTGAGGCGGGGGACGCCGGTCCGGTCGGGCGGCACGGGGCGCGCGTCGGCGGCGGGGGCGAGCGCCCCCGCCGCGAGCACGAGCGAGGTGACGACCGAGGTGAGTACGCTGCCCATCCGCATCCGCTTTCGCATGGCGCAGATGAGAACAGCTCACCCCGCACACCTCAAGAGCAGGTGAGCACAATCTTTCCGAACTGACCGCCCGCTTCCAGCCGTTCGAAGCCCTCGCGGGCCCGGTCCAGGGGCAGCACCTCGTCGACGACGGGCCGCACTCCGGTGGTCGCACAGAACGCCAGCAGGTCCTCCAGCTCGTCCTTCGACCCCATGGTCGAGCCGACGACCTTCAGCTCCAGGAAGAAGATCCGGGTCAGCTCGGCGTGCGAGGGCCGGTCACCGCTGGTCGCACCCGAGATGACGAGCGTGCCGCCGGGCCGCAGCGACTTCACCGAGTGGGACCAGGTGGCGGCGCCGACCGTCTCGATGACCGCGTCGACGCGCTCCGGCAGCCGTGCGCCGGGCTCGTACGCCTCGATCGCACCGAGTTCGACGGCGCGTTTGCGCTTGGCCTCGTCGCGGCTGGTGGCATGGACCCGCAGCCCGGCCGCCCGGCCGAGCACGATCGCCGCGGTGGCGACGCCGCCGCCCGCGCCCTGGACGAGGACGGAATCGCCGGGACGCACCCCGGCGTTCGTGAAGAGCATCCGGTACGCGGTGAGCCAGGCGGTCGGCAGACAGGCGGCCTGTTCGAAGGTGAGCTCCTTCGGCTTGGGCAGCACGTTCCAGCTGGGGACGGTGACCTGCTCGGCGAAGGTGCCCTGGTAGCGCTCGGTGAGGATCGACCGGGGTTCCTTCGGGCCGACGCCGTGGCCCGTCTGCCCGATGACGGAGTGCAGGACGACCTCGTTGCCGTCCTCGTCGATCCCGGCGGCGTCACAGCCGAGGATCATCGGCAGCTTGTCCTCGGCGAGACCGACGCCGCGCAGGGACCAGAGGTCGTGATGGTTGAGGGAGGCGGCCCGGACGTCGACGGTGGTCCAGCCCGGTCGTGCCTCGGGGGCGGGGCGCTCACCCAGCTCGAGGCCGTTGAGGGGCTGGTCGCGGTCGATGCGGGATGCGTAGGCGGCGAACATGGCCTCGACGATAGGCCGGGGCACGGGCCGGCGTAACCGGCCGCGGGTGTGACGCGCACCGCGCGGGGTCCGCCGGGGTGTTCCGCCGCACCGGGCGACAACGGGCCACCGCGGCGACGGGGCGCGGGGCCGGGTACGGCCCCCGGTTGCGGGAGAAAGCGGGGCGGGGTGCGGGCGTACCCCGCGCCCCGCCCCGGACCTCAGCGCCGGGCCACGCCCTCCGCGCGGGCCGCCGCGGCCACGGCGGCCGTCACGGCCGGTGCCACCCGCTCGTCGAACGGCGACGGGATCACGTAGTCCGCCGCGAGCTCGTCGCCCACGACGTCCGCCAGCGCGTTCGCCGCGGCGATCTTCATGCCCTCGGTGATCCGGGAGGCACGGACCTGGAGGGCGCCCGCGAAGATACCGGGGAAGGCGAGCACGTTGTTGATCTGGTTCGGGAAGTCCGAACGCCCGGTCGCCACGACGGACGCGTACTTGTGCGCGATGTCGGGGTGGACCTCGGGGTTCGGGTTGGCCATGGCGAAGACGAACGCGCCGGGAGCCATCGACGCCACGGCCGCCTCGGGCACCGTGCCGCCGGAGACGCCGATGAAGACGTCCGCACCGGCCAGCGCGCTCTCCAGCGTCCCGGAGATCCCGGCCCGGTTGGTGAGCTCGGCCAGCTCGCGCTTGACGTCGGTCAGGTCCTGGCGGTCCCGGCTGACGACGCCCTTGCGGTCGGCCACGGCGACATCGCCGAGCCCTGCCTCCAGCAGGAACTTGGCGATGGCCACTCCGGCCGCGCCGGCGCCGGAGATGACGGCGCGCAAGTCGCCGAGGTTCCGGCCGGACAACTTCGCGGCGTTGCGCAGGGCCGCGAGCGTCACGACCGCGGTGCCGTGCTGGTCGTCGTGGAAGACCGGGATGTCGAGCCGCTCCTGCAGCCTGCGCTCGATCTCGAAGCAGCGCGGCGCCGAGATGTCCTCCAGGTTCACCCCGCCGAAGGAGGGCGCGAGGCGGACGACCGTCTCGACGATCTCGTCCGCGTCGGTGGTCGCGAGCGCGATCGGCACCGCGTCGACACCGCCGAACTGCTTGAAGAGGATCGCCTTGCCCTCCATCACCGGGAGGGAGGCCTCGGGGCCGATGTCTCCGAGACCGAGCACCGCGGTGCCGTCCGTCACGACGGCGACGACCTGCGATTTCCAGGTGTAGTCGTGGACCAGCTCGGGATTCTCGGCGATGGCGCTGCACACCTTGGCGACGCCAGGTGTGTACGCGAGGGACAGGTCGTCCTTGTCGCGGACGGGAACGGTGGCCTGCACGGCCATCTTGCCGCCGCGGTGCAGCGCGAAGGCCGGATCGAACGGCTCGTCGGTGGCGCTGTCGGTGGTGCTGTCGCTGCGAGGATTGACGATCTCCGCTGCCATGGTGTTGACCCCTTAAGTCTTCATCGTTTGAGGGTGGCCACTCCTGGTTGAGGAGGGGTGGGCGGGCACCGCGTACGTTCCCCGCGTCGGCGGTTGGCCCGCCCCGGCAGGGAGAGATACGTACGCGCGGACGCGCCGCACACGCGTCCTGAGCCCCGGATGAGGGGTGTAAAGGTCTTTTTTACCCGACGGACCGCGTGACCGACGAGTCCATCTCGACGCGGTGATGTGACTCATAGTCGAATATCTGGACAAGTCGGCCTACCGGCGAAATGGCGTCCACCAGTCGAGACGCGCCGCAGATCCTGCGGCGCGGAGATGAAATCCCCACAGATGGTCCGGCCTTGGTGTACCGGCCGCTTGAGGTTCGCAATCGCCCGTTACCCGATTTTGACATGACTGGCCCACTGTTTGGGCAAATTCGAATGGCAAGATGCCGTAATCGCACAGGGCGGCGACACCCGATGACGCGTGTCATTCACCGCCCGGCAACACAGCCCTCACCTGCCGGAGGAACCTGATCATGACCGCAAGCACCACCCGTCGTACGACCGCGAAGTCCCGGATTGCAGCGGTCTGCGCCATCGCGGTCGCCGGCACCTTGCTGCTGACCGCCTGCGGCGACCAGACCGACAAGGGCTCCAAGAGCTCCGACGCGGCGAAGGCCCCGCTCGCCGACCTCCTGCCGAAGGCGATCCAGGAGAAGGGCACCATCAGGGTCGGATCGGACATCGCCTATCCGCCGGTCGAGTTCAAGGACAAGTCCGGCAAGACGGTCGGCATCGACCCCGATCTGGGGGAGGCGCTCGGCAAGCAGCTGGGAGTGACCTTCGAATTCGAGAACGGCACCTTCGACACGCTGCTCACCGGTCTGCGTTCCAAGCGCTACGACCTCGCCATGTCGTCCATGACGGACACCAAGGACCGCCAGAACGGTGTCGACTCGGCCACGGGGAAGAAGGTCGGCGAGGGGGTCGATTTCGTCGACTACTTCACCGCCGGTGTCTCGATCTACACCAAGAAGGGGGACGACCAGGGCATCAAGACCTGGGCGGACCTCTGCGGCAAGAAGATCGTGGTCCAGCGCGGCACGGTCTCGCACGACCTCGCCAAGTCCGAGTCGAAGAAGTGTACGGGCGGCAGGACGATCGCCATGGAGGCGTTCGACAACGACCTGGAGGCCCAGACCCGGCTGCGCGGCGGTGGCGCCGACGCCGGCTCCTCCGACTTCCCGGTGGCCGCGTACGCGGTGAAGACCTCGGGCGGCGGCAACGACTTCCAGATCGTCGGCGAGCAGGTCCAGGCCGCCCCGTACGGCATCGCCGTGGCCAAGGGCAACGACCAGCTGACCAAGGCCGTCCAGGCGGCGCTGGACGCGATCATCAAGAACGGCGAGTACGGAAAGATCGTCGCCAAATGGGGCGTGGAGGCGGGCGCGGTCACCGAGGCCAAGCTCAACGGCGGATCCTGACCGGCGTCCAGAGCTGAAAGGCATCAGCTGTGACTGAAATCGAGAAGGCGGACCCGGCGGCCACTGCGCCGGCGCCCCCCGTACCTGCCGCAGGACCACAGACGATCAAGGCCATACCCGTCCGGCACTACGGCCGGTACGTCACCGCGGTCGTCGCGGTGGGGCTGCTCGCCCTGCTCGTCTACGCGTTCGCCCGCGGCAGGGTCAACTGGGGTGCCATCCCGGACTACTTCTTCGACGACCAGATCCTCACGGGCGTCAAGAACACCGTGATCATCACCGTGCTGGCGATGGTCCTCGGCGTGGTCCTGGGCATCGTCCTCGCGGTGATGCGGCTCTCCAAGAACCCGGTGACCTCCACCATCGCGTGGTTCTACATCTGGTTCTTCCGCGGCACGCCCGTCTACGTACAGCTCCTGGTCTGGTTCAACCTCGGCATCGTCTTCGAGTACATCAACCTCGGGCCGATCTACAAGGACGAGTGGTCGTCCTTCATGACGCCCTTCCTGTGCGCGTTGCTCGGCCTCGGCCTCAACGAGGCCGCGTACATGGCGGAGATCTGCCGGGCCGGCCTCCAGTCGGTCGACGAGGGGCAGACCGAGGCGGCACACGCGCTGGGCATGAGTCACGCCAAGACGCTGCGCCGGATCGTCGTCCCGCAGGCGATGCGCGTCATCGTGCCGCCGACGGGCAACGAGGTCATCAACATGCTCAAGACCTCGTCCCTGGCGGTGGCCGCCCAGTACACCGAACTGCTGAGGGCCACTCAGAACGTCTCGCAGACCTCGGGCGCCACGGTGGAGATGCTGTTCCTGGCAGCGGCCTGGTACATCATCCTGACCTCGGTGCTGAGCATCGGCCAGTACTACCTGGAGCGGTACTACGCACGAGGTTCGAGCCGCAGCCTGCCCCCGACCCCGATGCAGAAGGTCCGGGCGCAGCTGACGTCCCTGGGCCGCCCGAAGGGAGGCATGGCATGACCGCCGCCATGGTGAAGGCCGAGGGCGTCCACAAGTCCTTCGGCGCCGCGCACATCCTCAAAGGCATCGACCTGGAGGTCGCCCCGCGCGAGGTCTTCTGTCTGATCGGCCCGTCCGGTTCCGGCAAGTCGACCTTCCTGCGATGCATCAACCACCTGGAGCAGATCAACGCCGGACGGCTCTACGTCGACGGCGATCTGGTGGGCTACCGCCAGAAGGGCACCAAGCTCTACGAGCTCAAGGACAGCGAGGTCGCCCTGAAGCGCCGGGACATCGGCATGGTCTTCCAGCGCTTCAACCTCTTCCCCCACATGACGGCGATCGAGAACGTCATGGAGGCCCCGATCCAGGTCAAGGGCGAGTCCAAGGCCGTCGCGCGGGCGCGGGCCGAGCGGCTGCTGGACCGGGTGGGCCTGGCCGACAAGGCGAAGAACTACCCGTCCCAGCTCTCCGGCGGCCAGCAGCAGCGAGTGGCCATCGCCCGCGCCCTGGCCATGGAGCCGAAGCTGATGCTCTTCGACGAGCCGACGTCGGCGCTCGACCCGGAGCTGGTGGGCGACGTACTGGACGTCATGCGCGGGCTCGCGGAGGACGGCATGACGATGATCGTCGTGACCCATGAGATGGGCTTCGCCCGTGAGGTCGGCGATGCGCTGGTCTTCATGGACGACGGCGTGGTGGTCGAGTCGGGCCACCCGCGCGACGTGCTGACCGATCCTCAGCACGACCGCACGAAGTCCTTCCTGTCGAAGGTCCTCTAGCGCCGCGACCGGAACGCGCGAGGAGGGCGGTACGGACCGGGTCCGTTCCGCCCTCCTCGCGTGCGTCACCCCTTCTTCGGCAGCAGCTCCTGGCTGAGCAGCAGGCTCCGCAGCTGGGCACGGTTCAGTGGCGGGTTCTTGAGCAGCGGTCCCTGTGCCCGGTCGCCCGTGAACCCGGTGCTGTCCCGTACGGCCAGCACCCCGCCGTCCTTCAGGGTGAGACGCCCCACGAGCTCAGGCCCCCACTTGGGCGTGCCCGAGTAGTTCATGGGGTCCTTCCAGATCGTCAGCACGCGTCCGCCCGGGAGTTCCTCGCGTACGCAGTCGTCCGGGCGCGGCTCCCCGTTGACCGGTCGGCACAGATCGGCGGCCGGGTCCTGCCCGCCGAACTTCTCGCCGGCCTGCCGGCCGTTCAGGAAGCCGATGACGAGGTAGCCGACGCCGCCGTCCCGGCGTACGGAGAACTGCCCGTCCAGCGGTCCGTCCAGGTGTTCCCTGGCCTGCCCGGGGGTGGCGCCCTTGATGATGACGGCCAGCGAGACCCGTTCGACCTTCCCCACTCCCGCGGGGAGCAGCTCGACCAGCCGTTCCGCCCGGTCGTCGCCGCCCTTGATCTCGGCCGGGGCCGCCACCGGGGCGTTCTGCCTGTTCTCGCCCGAGGCCAGTCCCGGTACGGCCACCGCTCCCGCCGCGACCACGGCGAGTGCCGCGGCCGAGACGGTGAGCCGGCGCCGCAGACGTACCCGGGCGGCCCCGGCGTACACCGCCTGGGTGGAGATGACCGGTCGCCCCGCGTCCTCGGCGACCCGCCCCAGCAGCTCACGCACGTCGTTCATACGAATTCCTCCGCCATCTCGGCGCGCAGCGCCGCCAACCCCCGAGCCGCGTGGCTCTTGACCGTGTTCTCCCGCATACCGAGCAGTGCGGCCGTGGCCTCGACGCTCAGGTCTTCCCAGTAGCGCAGCACCAGTACGGCCCGCTGCTTGTCCGTGAGCCGGGCCAGGGCCGCCCGCACCGCGAGCCCGGTGTCCGTGTCGGGCGTGTGGCCCGCACGGTCGGGCAGTTCGCCGTACGCGTGCTCCCGCCGCCAGAACCGGCGGCGGGTCGCGATGAAGGTGTTGACCAGGGTCTTGCGGGCGTACGCCTCGATGTTGTCGAGCCGCCCGTGCCGTCGCCCGCCGAGCACCACTTTGACCAGCGTGGCCTGGACCAGGTCCTCGGCCTCGTGCCGGTCTCCGCACAGCAGGTACGCGCTGCGGAACAGCGCGGTACGCCTGCCCTCGACGAAGGCGTGCAGCGCGGCATCGTCATCGCTCCGCATCGTCGGCGCCCCTCTCCGGGTCCGCGGTTGCGGACCGTCTCACCCTTCCAGTGCGGCGGGACGCACGGCGGGTTGCAGCAGAGCGGAGAAAAAGAAAGGGGTGGTGCGGGTCCCGGCCCGTACCACCCCTTCCCGCGCGCGCTGCAGCTACTTCACCGCGAGCACCAGGGAGTCCGACGGGGAGGCCCAGACGGTCCGCGCCTCGCCGAACCCCGCCTCGCGCAGGGTGTCGGCGTGCCAGCGCACGGACGGCATGTCACCGTCCGCGTGCTCGCCGTAGATCCTGTACCGCTCGGCGGTCGGCCCGGCGAGGACCGGGTCCTTGGCCGCGAGAGCCCACCAGTCCGCCCAGTCGAGGGCGCCTTCGGCCTTCGCCCGGTCCATGGCCGCGTGCCGGTGGGCACGTTCGGCCGCGTTGATCCTGGGCGTCTCCGTGTCGATCATGTGATCGGCGTTCATGAACACCCCGCCGTCCCTGACGAGCCCACCGATCCGCCGGTAGAGCGCGGTGAGGGGTTCGGTGTGCAGCCAGTGCAGGGCGGTGGCGGTGAGGACCGCGTCGTACGAGTCGTACGGCAACTTCCCCGCCCAGTCGGGGTCCTTGAGGTCGGCGGTGACGAAGGTGACGCGTTCGTCGCCGTCGAAGTACCCGCGGGCGATGGCGAGCAGGGCCGGGTCGAGGTCGACGCCCGTGCTGGTGGCCTCCGGGAACCGCTTGAGGAGCCGGTCCGTAATACTTCCCGTACCGCATGCGAGATCGAGCACTCTCGGCCGGGGCCCCACCACGGCCTCGACCATGTCCAGCATCACCCGGAACCGCTCCTCACGGTCGGGCATGTACCACTCCTGCTGGCGGTCCCAGCTCTCCTGCCAGGCCGCCCAGTCAGTACCTGTTGTCGTCTCCGTCACGAGGAACCTCCATGTAATACCCTGGTACCGAGAAAGCCCATTACATCGCTCGCTGCATCGACTTTAGACCGACGCCGTAAGGACTACAAGTGGAACTGGCCTATTACTCGGACTATGCCGTGCGTCTGGTCAACACCGAGGAGCCCGCCCGCAACAAGGACTCCCTCACCTCCGTCGAGGCGGTCCGCGAGCTGTTCGGCGTCAACCGGCAGGCGGCCCGGCGGGCGGCCGACGCCGATGTGACCCGCTTCCGGTCCGTACGGGCACGGCTGCGCGCGGTCTTCGAGGCGGCCGACGGCGGTGACGAGACGCTCGCCGTCGACCTGCTCAACTCGCTACTGCTGGAGTTCCCCGTCAGCCCGCAGATCTCCGGGCACGACCTGCGCGACGAGGACGGCAAGCCGGACTGGCACATGCATCTGGCCGACCACCCGTCGAACGCGACGGCCGGGTACGCCGCCATCGCGGCGATGGGCCTCGCGTTCCATCTCACCTCCTACGGCGTGGACCGGCTCGGCCTGTGCGAGGCGGCGCCCTGCCGCAACGCCTACCTCGACACCTCGACCAACCGCTCCCGCCGCTACTGCTCGGACCGCTGTGCGACCCGCGCCAACGTGGCCGCCTACCGGGCCCGCAAACGCCTGGAGACCGAACGCGCCGCCGACACCGGCCGCAGCGCGGAGACCGCCCAGGTCACCACGGACCACAACGACCGCTGATCCTTCTTCAACGGCCGGTAGCGCGCCCGGACCCTGGCCAGCACGAACTCGTCGGGCACCGTCCCGTAATCCGTGCTGTCGCCACCCGCGAAGCTGTTGTCGGCCAGCACCCACCAGCCGCCCCGTCGGCGCTCGGCGGCCCGTTTGACGATCAGCAGGTCCTGCTGGAACGGATGGCGCAGAATCACCACGTCCCCGGGGCGCACCGGCGCCCCGTACTGCACGAGCAGCCAGTCCCCGTGATGCAGCGTGGGCACCATCGACGGCCCGGTCACCTCCACCACCTGGAACGGCACACGCCCGGCCAGCCCTCGTGCGGGCTGCTCCCGCGTCAGCTCCGGCACCTCCGGCACCTCCCGCATCTCTCCGGCACCTTCCCGGTCCATCCAGTACACCGTCCAGTACAGCGTTCCGTACATTCGGCCACTGGGCCCACTCCCACCCTGGACTTTTGGCCTAAGCCCATGGGGGCACCCACGAAAACCCTCCTCTCACGGAGTAATGTCCCACCTGAGAAGACGATCACGAGGAAGGACAGCTCAATGCTTTCCCGCCTGTTTGCCCCCAAGGTGAAGGTCAGCGCCCACTGCGACCTGCCCTGCGGCGTGTACGACCCGGCCCAGGCCCGCATCGAGGCGGAGTCGGTCAAGGCCGTCCAGGAGAAGTACCAGGCCAACGAGGACCCGCACTTCCGGGCCCGCGCGGTGGTCATCAAGGAGCAGCGCGCCGAGCTCGCCAAGCACCACGTCTCGGTGCTGTGGAGCGACTACTTCAAGCCCCCGCACTTCGAGAAGTACCCGGAGCTGCACCAGCTGGTCAACGACGCCCTGAAGGCGCTGTCGGCGGCGAAGGCCTCCACGGACCCGGCGACGGGCCAGAAGGCGCTGGACTACATCGCCCAGATCGACAAGATCTTCTGGGAGACCAAGAAGGCCTGACCCTGGCCCGGGCCGCCCGACCTTCCTTTCGTGGGTCGAATCGCCCACCCGACCGCACCCGGTCCGCGGGCCGCCGAACACGGCGTCCATGACGGACCGGGTGCGGTCTTCTGCGTACGTGCACATGGGGGCGTGGATCCGCGGCGTGACGACGGCGGACGCGTGACCGAGGACGGGCTGGGCCGCTTGATGCGCCGCCGCGGTGTTGAGGACGCAAGCGTGGGAGTGGCGCAGGCCGTGGGTCACCGTGCGGGGCGGCTAGACGGGCTCGCGGCCCTCGCGCTCGGCCGCCTCGCCCTCTGCGGCCCGGGGTGCGCGGCAGGCGCAGTTCCATTCGGCTTTCCGGCGAAGGAAGTTGAGGGGCTCTCCCCTCTCCGCCGTGAACAACCGCTCCTTGGAGGGGCGCGCGTCGACGTGCATGAGGAGAGCGCCGGTTCCGCCCTCGTCGACCGGGACGGTACGCAGGGACTCGGCGGTCTTCGGCGGGCCGCCCCTCCCGGACCGACCGCCGATATCGCTCCAGTGGACGGGCATGTCGCTCCGGTCGGCCTCGCATCCGGGCGAGGCCGACCGGCGAACCACGCTTCAGAAGCAGTTCCACTCTTCGCCGGGCAGCGAGTGCCACAGGTCGAGCCAGTCTTGGAGCAGGAAGAGCGGTCGGGTCAGGGCGACGTCGCCGGCCCGCTGGGACCGGATCACCAGGCCGAGGTCGGTGAAGACCGGATCGGCAGCGGGGCTGTACATCAGGCTGCCGGGCCGGGGCGCCGCGCGGTGGGCGAGCCAGTCCTCCACCTGGGAGGGCGCGCAGCCGGTCAGCGGGGCTGCGTCCAGTCTCACCTGGGGGCCGGTGAGTGCGTTCACGGCCACACACCCCAGGCGGCCGCCCCGGAAGAGGGTCCTGATCCCGCTCGCGTCGAAGTCGGCGAAGTTCAGCCGGTGGTCCTCACCGTGAGGGGAGCAGGACGAACCGGTCGGTCGTTCGCCGAGGGCGCTGGTGATCTCCTCCAAGGTCATCCCGAAGTGCAGCGGGCCGACCCCTATGTACGGCGTGAACGTCCACTCGGAGCGCTCCTCGCCCCTGGCGATCCGCCACGGGCCCTCGTACCCCGCCTCGCTCCCCGGGGCGGCCACAGGCGGCTCGGGTGCCGGCTCCTGCGGGACGGCCGCCCGCGCAGGTGGGGTCCGGCCTGCACGCCGGCGGCCGGACCGTTCCAGGGCCGCGGTGTCCTCGGGTTGCTCTTCCAGCCAGTGGATCGCCTGTTCCTGGCCTTCCTCGAACGGGTCGTCCGCCAAAGCGCGTGCCCGGTCCAGGGCCGCACGGTGCTCCTCTTCCGCGGCGACGAGACCGGTGACGTCCTCGCCCCAGGCCGCCAGCCGTTCCCGGGCGATCCACCGGTAGTGCGAGTCCACGCTCGCGGAAAGGATCGCGCGAACGGCGGGCGCGTAGCGGGGTATGGACGAGGCGAGGACGGGGTCGGCCATGAGCAGGGCGGTGGCCGCGAGCGCGGCCTCCCTCACCTGCGGATCGTCGTCGTCGCAGAAATCCGCGATGCGGTCGTGGAGCATCGGCCGTACCGCACGGGCAGCGGCCAGATCCTGCGCCGTGCCGGCACCGTCCTCGACGTCCAGGCGGGCGATGTCGGCGAATGAGGCCAGCCAGTTCAGCAGTTCGGCGCGCAGCGGCCGCCGGCCTGCCCTGCGCTCCCACCGGTCTTCGGCGAGAGTGCGCGGATCGTCGAGAAGACGAGCGACGACCGAGGCCGCCGGAGCGGTTGCCGGAAACACGCGCTCCTGATTGAGGAGCAGCCGGTAGAGGTCCCCCACCGCCCGAACCCGGCGGCCCGGATCGGCGGAGAGCACATCGATGAGGACGTCCGGCGTATCGGGCACATTGTGTCGACCTGTACAGAAGTGCGGCAGTTCCTCCCAGGCGGTCCCGGCGAGCTCCGCCCGAGCTGTGGGCGGCAGGTGGTCGACACAAGCACCAGGAAGGTCTGCGGTTGTCTCGTTGATCACGGCCGCAGTGTTCCAGCCGCCTCCGACACCGGCGGCGCCGATGAGAATCCCCATCACGTCGTCGTCGATCCGGACGGCGGGGGCGTCGACGCTCACGGGTCCGACGGCGCCGGCCGGCTTGTCAGGACGACATCGCCGTGCTCTCGGCCGCCCAGGCACACCGTGTTCGTGGCGGAGATCCTCATGATGCGGCGACGAGAGCCGTTCCTCGGGCCCCCGGATGCGGGGACCGTCAGTCCATGGAGTCCATGAAGCTCAGCATGCGGCGGTTGATCTCGTCCGCGTGGTCGATCTGGGGTCCGTGGCCGGTGTCGGAGATGATTTCGGCTCGTGCGCTCGGTATCAGGCGTGGGACGCGCTCGACCTGCCTGTGCGGGTGCACGAGAAGGCTTCGCTTGCCGAGCGCCAGGTAGAGCGGGGTGTGGATGGTGGACAGTTCGTCCTCGGACAGAGGCAGCGGGGCGGGACGGCGTATGCGGTAGGCGCGAACGCCCAGCCTGATCATGGTGCGCAGCTCCGGCACGACGAGGACCGGCTGTTCCAGCCACGCCGCCAATCGCGGGCGCAGCGTCTTGGGCGCGGAGGTCGCGAACAGGCTGGCGAAGATCCATACGAAGAAGCGCAAACCCACTTTCTCCAGGCCGCCGGGATCGAGGAGTGTGACCGAGGCGAGGCGGTCGGGCCTGCGGTGGGCCTGGTTCAGAGCGAGCCATCCGCCGTAGGAGGAGCCGACCAGGTGCACTCGTTCGAGCCCCAGCTCTGCAAGTGTCTCGTCCAGCCACTGCGCGGCGCGTTCGGGGCGATGGATGGGTTCACGCTGGAGGCTGCGGCCGGGATCGCCCGGGGTGTCGATCGCGTAGACCGGGCGGGCGGCGCTGAGGGCGGGGGTGTTCGGGTACCACATGGCGGAGCAGGAGCCTGCTCCGTGCACCAGGACGACGGGGGTGCGCGACTGGGCGGCCGGGTCCGTGGGGCCGTACCGGTAGACATGCGTGGTGCCGAAGGACGTCTCCACGTCCGTTTCCGCGAGAGCGGGAGCTCCCAGCCCATAGACCGCATCACAGGCCGCGAAGTAGCGATCGCGCCAGGCATCGCTCACATAGCGGCCGACATCGGCCTGGGTGCGGGTCTCGGTCCGGGACACGTCCACCTCCGGGTGTCGATTCTTTATGGTACGAACGTATCACGATGATGGTACGGCCGTACCATCAAGGTGGGTGGGAGGTACCCGTCCAGCGAGAACAGTGAGCGGAGGGGCGGTCGATGCCCAAGCGTGTGGACCACACAGAGCGGCGTACCGAGATCGCCGAGGCGCTCCTTCGGGTGGCGGCGCGTCGCGGGCTGCATGCCGTGGGCATGCGCGATGTGGCGGCGGAGGCGGGCGTCTCGCTGCGGCTGGTGCAGTACTACTTCGAGACCAAGGAGAAGCTGCTGCTCTACGGGCTGCAGCATCTGGCCGAGAGGTTCGGGGAGCGGGTCGCCGCCCGGGTCCGGGGCGCCGGCCACCGACCGGGACCGCGCGCGATGATCGAGGCGATACTGACGGCGGCATTGCCGACCGACGAGGAGAGCCGCACCTTCCATCTCGTCTTCACCTCGTACGCCGTTCTGTCCGTCACCGACAAGGTGCTCGCCACCCAGCCCTTCATCACGAACCCCGATGCCGCCGAGAGCACCCTCGTCGCTCTCCTCCGGCAGGCAGAGGAGGGCGGTCTCATTCAGCCCGGCGTGGACGCGCACCTGGAAGCCGTCAGCCTGCTCGCCATGTCCGCAGGACTCGGCACCAGCATCCTTGTCGGCCAGCGCACCCCGGAATCGGCCACCAGAGTTCTGGACCACCACCTGGACCGAATCTTCCGAGACGACCCTGTCGACACGGGGACGCGGACGCAGGAGTGACGTCTTCCCGGAACAACGCCGGTGCGCTTGCCGACCGGCCCGGTGCGCGCCCATGGCTGTTCCATCGGCCCCGGGGCCGGTTCCGCAGGGGCGACGTTGCAGGCGGGTTCGGCGGATCGCCGGGTCCACTGTCCATGGGTTCGCCGTTCGTCAGCGACACCTCGATCCGGCGAGTTCACTGCGCCGCGCCCCGTCCTGCGGCTCGCCGGTGCGGGCGCGGATCCGCGGCGTGACGGCGGCGGACCCGTGACCGAGGACCGAGACCGACCTGCTGGACGCCCGCACGCCGATGAGAAACGCACTGGCCGACTCGGGCCCTCGCGGCCCAACATGACACGCATGAGCGACACGCCCGCACGCTGGAGCCCGGCAACCGTCCACCCCGACATGTGGGTCGATCCGGACGACGACCCCCGCCACAACGAAGGAGGCGGCTCGGACGGTGAGTTGGCGACGCTGCAGGACTTCCTGACGAACTACCGGCTGACCCTGCGGATGAAGTGCCAGGGCCTGGACGCGGAGCAACTGGCCCGTCGGTCGGTTCCGCCGTCGACGATGTCATTGCTCGGCCTGGTTCGGCACCTCGCCGAGGTGGAACGGGACTGGCGCAACTGGATCAGCGACGGTGATCCGCTGCCGAAGCTGTACGGCAAGCGCGACGCGGACTTCGACGGCGCCGTCGCCGAGCAGGCCGAGGTCGACACCGCGTACTCGGACCTGGAGCGCGAGCAGGCCGCGACCGATGCCGCGCTGGCCGAGCACCCGGATCTGGGCGAGCGTGTGGGGAAGGACCGGATTGCGGTGCGGGAGCTGATGGTTCACCGGATCGACGAGTATGCCCGTCACTGCGGGCACGCCGACCTGCTGCGCGAGTGCGTCGACGGAAGGGTGGGCCAGTGAGGTTCCCCCGGAGAGGACCGTCTCCGGGGCTTGCCGAGGACGAGGGTGGGGCTCCTGCACCTGCTCCGTGAACGAGCTCGCCGGTCCACGGGCCGGCGGCCACGATAGGCGCCGCCCCGGGACTCTCCGACGGCACCCTGGGCATCGGCAGTCGTGCGACCGTGTCCGAAGTCGGTTGCGGGGACGCGGGGTTGCTGGAGTGCCTGGCGCGAATGGTGCCGGGCGGCCGCGCGCTGCGCGAGGGGCCGCCGAGGACGGCACCGGGAACGGCCCGGCGGGCCGGGCTGTCCGGGCCGTTCGCACGGCATCGGCCAACGGCTGCGGGACCGGCGGGATTCGAACCCGCGGACGGGGAGGGCAGGTCCGCCCGAACCCCCTCGGTCGACATGCGGAGGACCTCCCGCACGCCGATTGCAATGGGCCGCTCTGCCACGGCTCCCGCAACCTGCGGGACCGCGCGGTCCCGTTCCGAGGAGCCTAGGGTCAACTCCCTTCGGAGAACAGCCGTTTGTTGGGGGCGAGAACCGGGCGGCCGCCACGGCCCGCACCGTCACCAAGGACGCGCCGGCCCTCGTCCGATACGGGGGGGCGATCGTGCCGGTCCGTTCGCCTGCTGCGATGCTGTCGGTCGCCGTCCGTGCGGCCGCCGCCTTCGTCGCCGGTCGCGCCCGCCGCACCCACCGGGACCATATGGAGCCGGACGGGACCGATTCCCCTCTTCGTGGACGGAGGCCGGGATCGATCCCGGCCCGGACCGGACGCGCACCGATCCGTGGCTGTCGGCCGTCGACCGGGGTGTCACCGATACCCCACATGTGACCGATGAGTTTCCGGGGCGGGATCAGTCGGTATGGGTGGACATGCGCGCAGCACGGACAGACATGCGCTCACGACAGGAGACAGCGATGACCACCGAGGGCTTCACCACATGTCTGTGGTTCGACGGACAGGCAGAGGAGGCTGCGGAGTACTACCTCACGGTCTTCAAGAACTCCCGCCTCGGCAGGATCGGCCGCTACACCGAAGCGGGCCCCGGGCCCGCCGGGTCGGCGATGGCGGTCGAGTTCGAGATCAACGGCCAGAAGTTCGTCGGGCTGAACGGCGGACCGCAGTTCACCTTCAACGAGTCCATCTCGTTCCAGATCCACTGCGCGGACCAGGACGAGGTGGACTACTACTGGAGCAGCCTCACCGACGGTGGCGAAGAGGGGCCCTGCGGCTGGCTGAAGGACAGGTACGGCGTCTCCTGGCAGGTCGTCCCCGACGCGCTGATCGATCTGATCGGCGACCGGGACGCGACGAAGGCCGCCCGGACCACCGCGGCGATGATGGCCATGAAGAAGCTGGACATCGCCGCGCTGCGAAAAGCGCACGACCAGGGCTGACAGAGCGGAGAAGCCGGACGGGAACCGATCCGTCCGGCATCCTCGCACCACCGCGGGAACCCACGAAGCAGGCCCGTGTCGCCGCGGAGGCGTCCCGCGTCACCGCCGCGAGCCGACCCTCGTCCGACGGGGGCCGAGGAAGGCTCCCGCCAGCAGCGCGCCGGCCAGCACCAGGACCGAGTCGACCAGGATCGCGACCGAGACACCCGACAGGACACCTTCGGGTCCGGTGTCGCCGAGGAAGGACATCCGGGCGGTGGCGACGGCGCTCATCACCGGGATGCCCATGGTGATGCCGACCTGCTGGGTCATGGTGGCGAGGCCGGTCGCCAGGCCCTGTTCCTCGTCGGGGAGCCCGGAGGTCGCGGTGACCATGAAGCCGACGATCATCAGCATGTTGCCGATGCCGCCGATGAACGTGGCCACCAGCAGGAGCCAGATCCATGACCCCGACGTTCCGAGCGCCACCAGGCAAAGGGTGGCGGCGGCCTGGACGATGCCACCCGTGACGATGGTCGCCCGGCTGCCGAACCGACCGACCGCGCGACCGCCGGACGCGCCGCCGATCACGGTGCCGATGCCCAGGACACCGAAGGCGAGACCGGTGGCGAGCGGCGAGTAGCCGAGAACCTCCTGCAGATAGAGGGTGAGCAGGAAGACCAGTGAGGTCTCGGTGACGAAGGCGATCAGGCCGGCGGTGTTGCCCCAGATGACACTGCTCCGCTTCAGGATGCGCACGGGAACCAGTGGCGCGGCGGCCCTCTTCTCCACGTGCCAGAAGCCCACGAGGAGCACGAGACCCGCGAGGAGTGCGGCCAGGGTGGTGGGCGTGGTCCAGCCGGACTCACCTGCCCGGGTCAGTCCGTAGACGAGCAGGAGCAGCCCACCGGTGACGGTCACGGCTCCGGGGACGTCGAGCCGGGGACGGTTCGCAGGGCGCGAGTCGGTGATGACGGCGGGGGCGAGGGCCACCACCAGGGCGGCCACCGGCACGTTGACGAAGAAGGCCCAGCGCCAGGAGAGCAGATCGGTGAGCAGCCCACCGAGGATGGCCCCGGCGGTGAATCCGGCGGACATCAGAGCGCCGTTGAGACCCAGCGCACGTTCCCGCAGCGGGCCCTCCTTGAAGGCGGTGGTCAGCAGGGCGAGTCCGGCCGGGGTGACCGCGGCCGTGGCGAGCCCCTGCAACACCCGTGCGGTGAGCAGGACTTCGGGCGAGGTGGCGAGTCCGCCCAGGGCGGAGGAGAGACCGAGGACGACCATGCCGCCCAGGAACAGCCGCCTGCGGCCGACGAGGTCGGCGACCCGGCCGAACAACAGGGTGAATCCGGCGGCGGCGAGCGCGAAAGCGGTGGCGATCCACTGCAGGCGGGAGAGCGGGAAGCCGAGGCCCTCGCCGACGACGGGCAGCGCGACGTTCAGGATCGAGAAGTCCACGGCGATCATGAACTGGGCGCCGAGAAGGAGAGTCAGGACGAGCTTCTGCCGTCCGGTCATACGGATCTCCGCGTGCGGGGCGACGACCGGAGCGGCGATGCCGGTGACGCCGCCAACACCTGTGGCGTCGGTGGCGTCGGGCGATGGTGCGTGACTGGGTGCGGACATGATGGCCCTTCCTCGACGAGAGGCGTAATGGGGCAGCGGTTCCGTTAAGATGAGAGTCACGGTAACAGAGTCGGACCAACTAATGGAACTGGAGACCCGTTATGAAGCCCGAGGATGCGGAACCCGGCACCGTCCGACCCGGCGGCCGTACCGCCCGGGTACGCGAATCCGTCCTGCGGGCCGCGGGCGACGCCCTGGCCGAGCACGGCTTCGACGGCCTGGACCTCGCCGATGTCGCGCGCCGCGCGGAAGTCGGCAAAACCACCGTCTACCGGCGCTGGTCCACCCCCACCGGCCTGATCGCGGACCTGCTCCACGACATGGCCGAGCAGTCCTCACCCCGTACGGACACGGGTTCCTTGGCCGGGGACCTCAGGGCCAACGCCCGGCTGGTGGTCACCACCCTCACCGATCCGCGCCAGGGTGCCCTGTTCAAGTCCGTGATCGCGGCGGCGACCTGCGATCCGCGCACCGCGGAGGCGCTGCACCGCTTCTACGCGATCCGCGTCAAGGAGTGGTCCGGCTGTGTCACCGACGCCGTCGGCCGCGGCGAACTGCCCGCGGGCACGGACCCGGACGAGGTGATCCGCGCCGTGTCGGCCCCCCTCTACTACCGGTTGCTGGCCAGCGGCGACCCGCTCGACGAGGCGGCGGCGGACCGCGCCGCCGAAGCCGCGGTCGCGGCGGCGCGGGCGGGCGCGTACGTGAGGTGAGGGGCGGCCGGCCCCGCGGGCGCGTGGACAGGCCGCCCCGTGGTGGCCGGCGTCCGGGCGTCGCCCGCCGCGCACCCGGCCCGTCCGGGGCTCAGTCCGTCTTCAGCAGATGCCGGTAGCTTTCCGGATTCTCCCCGAGATACGTGGCCAGGCTCGTCGCCGGATGCCCGGTGAGGTGCGGTACGGCGTCCGAGACCGTGGACATCTCGCCTGCGGCGATGGCCTCGTACGACGTCACCCAGCCGGCCACCTCCCAGTCCTCGGCCCCGTACCGGGCCCGTGAGGCGTAGGCCTCCTCACGGGTCTCGGGTACGTAGGTGACGGTCCGTCCACTGGCCCGGCCGATCTCCTCGGCCGCTTCGGCGAGCGTGAACGCCTCGGGGCCCGTGAGGTCGTACGTGACCCCGTCGTGCCGGGTGCTGTCGCTCTCGGTGTCGGCCAGCAGCACGGCGGTCGCGGCGTCCGCGATGTCCTCGTGCCCCACCGCCGCCACCCGGCCGTCACCGCCCGGACCGCGCAGCACCCCGTCGGCACCGGTCATCGCCGGGAGCCCCGCGAGGTACAGATTGTCGCGCAGGAAGGTGTAACGGACCTCGGCGACCCGGATGTGCGCCTCGGTGTGCCAGTGGTCCCTGGCGAAGGTGAACGTCGCTTCCGGCGCGGCGCCGACGAAGGAGACGTAGACGATGCGTTCGACGCCCGCGGCGACCGCCGCGTCCACCGCAGTCGTGTGCCGGCGCACCCGGTCGGGGCTCTCGTGCGCCGATACGAGGAACAGGGTGTGTGCCCCGGCGAGGGCGCGGCGCATGGCTTCCCCGTCGCCGTAGGGGGCGGGCGGCGCGGTGGCGGCGCCGGGCAGCTCGGGCAGCCGGGACGGGTCGCGGCCGAGGAGTCGCACGGGCACCCCGGCTCGTGCGAGGCGCCGTGCGACACGGCCGCCGACCGCACCGCTCGCGCCGGTGACGGCGACGATGGGAGCGCTGATGCCCGCCGGGCCGGTGGGGGGTGCGGGGTTCATACGGGGTCGCCTTCCTTGCGGAGCCAGGGGCGCACCTCCACGACCGCGTCCACCGGGACGGGTCCGTAGATGTGCGGGAACTCCTCGCCGCCGGGCGCGACGGACTCGTACCGTACGGGTGCCGGGAGCCGGGCGGGGTCGATGACGAGGACCACCAGATCCTGGTCACCGGCCCCGGCCCGGTTCCCGGCGCCGTACAGCATCTCGGCCACGCCGTCGAGCTGGTGCGGCAGCGAGCAGTGGATGAAGCCCTCTTCGTGCAGGGTGCGGCCGCGGGTGGACATCTCGTACGTCCCGATCCCGCGGGCCGCCTCCCACAAGGGGCGTTCGGTGAGGTGCAGCAACAGTTCGGCCATGGGCCAAAGTTAAGGGCTGTCCCGTGATCCCCGGTGGATCAGCGCGCGGCGTCGGATGCGGTGCCGCGCAAGGCGAAGGAACGTCCGCACCCTGGATGCATGCGGTTGGTACCGCTCGTCGCGAGCGTCGTCACGCTCGACCGGTTGCCGACCGGCACGCCGCCCTGGACCGGCCGGTGCCCTTCAACCAGAACTCGGTGGCGCGGGGAGGTTCCACATCCGGTGTCCGCGGAGTCCGGCCCGCGGCGGCAAGCCCATCGGCGTGCCGATGTCGCGACTGCTGCCGTGGCCGTGGACCAGCACGGTCGCGCCGTCCGGAATGCCGTTGGACGTGGGTCGCCGCGGTCAGGTCGCCGCCCAGGGGCGGAGACCGCGTCGTGGCAGGCCGCGGCGCGTCGGCGCGAGCCACGTGGGCGGGCGTGCGTCAATCCGTGCCCGCCAGCAGTTCGGCCTCCACCCGCGGGTCCAGGCCGACCGGGGCCCGGTCCGGCCGTCGCGGGGCCACGCCGCCCAGCTCGCCCAGCCACCTCCAGGTGTCGTCGACCGTCTCCTCGACCGGTCGGCAGCGCAGACCGGCCGCGTGGGCCTTGCTGACATCGCCCCGGTGCAAGGTGTCGTACAACTCGCCCGGCGGCAGCCAGACCGGCAGATCGCTCCAGGGCTCCACCCCTGCCGCCAGGATGGTCTCCGCGGGGATCCAGCGGAGTTCCGCACCGGAGCCGGTGGCGCGTACACAGGCTTCCAGCAGCTGACCCATCGTCGCGTGACCGGGTCGGCTGACCAGGTTGTACGGCCCGTGCAGACCGGCGCGGCCGGCGTCCAGGAGCCAGTCGGCGAGGTCGCGGGCGTCGATGTACTGGAGCATCAGGTCGGGCGTTCCCGGGGCCAGTACGGGTCCGCCGCGGGCGATCCGCAGCAGCCACCAGGGCAGCCTGCCGATGTTCTCCCCCGGCCCCAGGATCAGCCCCGCCCGGACCAGGAGTGCGCGGTCCCCGAAGGCGTCGAGCGCGGCCAGTTCCCCGCCGCGTTTGGCGAGCGCGTACGGGACGTCCCCACCGGCGTCGGGCGAGGCGCCGGTCACCAGTGGCCCCTCCTCGGACAGACCGGCCGGGGCCGGGTGGTCGTACACGGAACGGCTGGAGACGTACGCGTACCGGTCGGCCCGGCCGGCCAGCAGACGGGCCGCGTCCCGTACGGCCGCAGGGGCACCGCTCCAGGTGTCGACGACCAGGTCCCAGGCATCTGCGCCCGCACCCTGACCGGCGGACCCGGCCAGCGCGGCGAGGCCGCCTTCGGCGGTGCGGTCGCCGAGCAGTTCCGTCACACCCGGCGGGGGCGCGTGACGGCCCCGGTGGAACACCGTCACGTCCCAGCCGCGCGCGAGCGCCGCCTCGGTGACGGCGCGGCCGACGAATTCCGTTCCGCCCAGCATCAGAAGCCTCATGCAACCCGACGATGCCCGCCAAACGCACGGACCGGACCGTTTCTCGCTCTCGGCGGAATCGGACAGCGATCCGTCACGGCGTACGGGCGAGCGGACTGCGGTTGCGCAGCAGCCACTGGTGGTACCCGGCCGCGCGCTGGGCCGCCTCCCGGTAGGCCGCCTCCAGCTCCGCGTACACCGCCGCCATGTCGGCGCCCGGCCGGGACACCAGCAGCAGCCGCACCGCGAGGGGGTCGTCGCGCAACGGCCGGATCGCCATGTCGTCGCGCGGTCCGGAGGTGGGCTGGCAGGGGGCGACCGCTTCGCCGAGCACGACCAGGGACGCGGCGGTGAGGTAGTCGCCGTGCAGAACCGTGGGCGCGAGTCCGGCCGCGCCGAACACCCGGCGCAGCCCGTCCCATTCGCCGTCGACGGTGGGGTCGACCATCCATCGGTCGGCGGCCAGGTCCCCGAGGTCGACCACGGGCCGGGCGGCGGCCGGATGATCCCGGGCCATGCAGATGAACTGCGGTTCACGGTCCAGGAGCACGCGCTGCACCAGGCCCTTCGGGACGGTCAGCGGGCAGCCCTCGACCTCGTGCACGAAGGCGACGTCGAGCCCGCCCGCCTCGACCGTGCGCAGCAGCGCGCTGGCCGATACGTCGACCCTCAGCGAGATGTCCGTGTCGGGCAGCCGGTGCCGCAGCCTGCGCAGCCAGCCGCCGATGACCCGGCTGGCGGTGCAGCCGATGCGCAGCCGCGGGCCGGAGGCGCGCACCGCGTCGGCCTCCGCCTTCGCGTCGCTGACCAGAGCGGTCATCCCGTCGACCAGGGGGCGGGCCCGGCTGAGGACGGCACGGCCGAGCAACGTCGGCCGGCAGCCGGTCCGTTCCCGGCGGAACAGCTCCGCGCCCAGAGCGTTCTCGATCCGGCGCAGCTGGGTGGTCAGGGAGGGCTGACTCACGCCCAGCGTGCGGGCCGCTCGGTGCAGGCTGCCCGTGTCGGCGATGGCGCACAGCGCCCTGAGGTGTCTCACCTCAAGCTCCATGCCGTCGAGCCTAGGGCGGCGGGCGGCCGACGCACCAGACGCCGCAATCCCATCAAAACCCTTTAATTCAGCGGGAGTTGTCAGATGCTTCGTCGACAGTACCGGAGCTGGCGATAGGCCGGTGCTATCGCCGGTTGACATCATCCGTCATGGCCTCCGCTCCCCGACACTCTCTCCGTACCGCCTCCCGTCCGAGTCCGATCATCGGACGGGTTCATCGGATCGGTAATCGGTAGGAGACCCCCCATGAGACACCCCAGGACCGTCCTGTCGGCCGTGGTCGGCCTCGGCTTCGGACTCGCGGCCGCGCTGGGCGCCGCACCCGCCATCGCCTCCTCTCCCGCACCCGCCGCACCGCCCGCCGCCTCGGCGGCACAGGCGGGCTACACCCCCCACTCCGGGTCGCACGAGAGCGCCGCCGCCAACAAGGCGTTCTTCGAGGCGGTCGCCAAGTCCGTCGCCGAGAAGCGGGCGGCCAACCCCGGTGCCCAGTCGGTCACCATCGTCTACAGCACCGCCAACGCGCCGAGCTTCCGCACCCAGATAGCCAACAGCGCGCAGATCTGGAACAGCTCGGTCTCCAACGTCCGGCTGCAGGAAGGCTCGAACGCCGACTTCGCCTACTACGAGGGCAACGACCCGAGCGGCTCGTACGCCAGCACCGACGGGCACGGCAACGGCTACATCTTCCTCGACTACGCGCAGAACCAGCAGTACAACTCGACCCGCGTCACCGCCCACGAGACCGGCCATGTGCTCGGCCTGCCGGATCACTACTCCGGTCCGTGCAGCGAGCTGATGTCGGGCGGCGGCCCCGGCACGTCCTGCACGAATCCCTACCCCAACGCGAACGAGCGCAGCCAGGTGAACTACCTCTGGCAGAACGGCTTCGCGGCCGCGCTCGCGCGCAGCTCCTCCTGACACCGTCCGGCAGCTCGACGGCCCGGACGGCCACCTCGTAGGACGGGGTGGCCGTCCGGGCCCGCGGACGAGGACCGGGAGAAGCACTCCGGCGACCTGTCGCCAGGCCGTGGCCGGCCGCCGCGCCCCGGCCTACGGGCTGTCGAGCGCGGCACGCACCAGGTCCAGCAGCTCGTCCTCCGTCATGCCCAACTCACGTGCGTCCGCGACCACTTCGCGCACCCGCCCGAGCAGTCGGGCGCGGTGCGGGGATGCGCCGCCGGTGACGACCGCGCCCCGCCCCCGGCGCAGTTCGATCAGCCCCTCCTCGCGGAGCTGCTGATAACCCCGCAGCACCGTGTGGACGTTGACCCCCAGGGACTCGGCGAGCACCCGCGCGGCGGGCAGCCGCTCGCCCGGTGCCACCGTCCCGTCGGCGACGGCGCGGCGCACGGATGCCGCGATCTGGTCGCCGAGCGGCACGGTGGAGGTGGGATCGACCCGGAAAAGCATGGTCAGTGCTCCGCCCGTCGCTGGTCGATCAGAGTGTTGAGGAGTGCGGCCGCGGTCGCCGAGTCGTCGACGGTCACCGCGAAGTTCCGGCCGCCCGCCAATGTCGCCACGATGCCCTCACCGGAGCGGATCATGACACCGGTCCGCCCCGGGCGGATGCGGTAGCCCCAGCCGCCGTACTCCGTGAGGGGGTTGATGTGCCGGCTGGTGACGGTCTCGATCCGGTCGAGCGGCACCCTCAGACGCGGCCAGGGGAGCATGCCCGAGACGGTGATACCGCGCCGGTCCACCACCACGTACGGACGGGCGAAGCCGGCCATGAGCACCCCGAGGAGCAGCAGCGGGACAGCGGCCGCCCAGCCCGAGACGAACAGCACCACCACTCCGCCGACCACGAGCGCGAGCGCGATCAGTGGCAGCCACCAGCTCCCGGTGCCGCGCGCCCATCCGGCGACCTCCCCGTCGGCGAGCGCGATCCGCGCTTCGTCCCCGACCGGCACGGTCGCGGCCGACGGCTCCGGTACGGGCGTGAGCGCGGCCATCGCCAGCCCCAGCCCCCCGGCGAGCGCGGCGACCCCCAGAGCGACGGCGAGCTGCCAGATCGGGAGCGACACCCCCTGGGCGTCGCCCCGCGCGTTCTCGGCGGCATCCACGTTGGCGATCAGCACGGCGGCCATCATCCAGCCGAGGAACCCGGCGAAGGCATATCCACCGGCGGTCAGCCTGCGGTGGGCGCGCCCGTAGAACTTCCCCCGCACCACCATGACGGTCCACAGCCCCCCGATCACGACGAACAACAGGACGTCGAGCACGGCATACCCCGTCTGCCCCATGTGTCTGTCGCCCCGGCCGTCGGCCTGGAAGTGACTGGCCAGCTGTCCGGGCATCCGGTCACGGAACGCGGCGAACAGGACCAGGTCGGCGACGAGTGCCAGCAGGAACGGCAGGGCGACGAGTAGCGCGCGGCCCAGGTTCTTACGCATCATGAAAACCTCCATTGTTTGCATGCTAGTAGAACAATGGAGGCCCGACAAGATTCTGATGAGCGCAGCGCAGGTCTTCGCGCCATCACATCGGGCAGCCCCACGGGAGCCCCGTGGGCGGCCACGTCCGGAGTTTCACGGCGGGCGGGGACTCCCGGGGCCCGGAACAACGAAACCGTCCCGTACCGGATCGGCTCCGGTACGGGACGGGACGGTTTCAACGGTGGGACGAGGAGGGTCAGGCCAGCTCCAGCGGGAACGCGCCCCGGTGGCCGGTGCCGGCGCCCCGGTCCGGGCGGGGCTCGTACTCGCGGCAGCTCCAGATCTCCTGGACGAAGCCGGTGCGCCGGTCCCACAGGTCCACGACATCGCCCTCACCGGCTGCTCCGCGGTAGGCGTCCTTGGCGCCCCGGAAGCATGCGAGACCGCCGGAAAGACCCCGGCCGGGGGCCGGGAAGTAGTCGGAGAACGCGCAGGCGATGCAGGTCTGGAGGCGCACCCCGGGCGGCAGGGCCCGCTGGATCGTGGCGAGGGCGGACGCGAAGTCGCTCTCCGCGCGGTGGGATCCGTAGGCAGCCCCGCCGAACTGCAGCTCCAGGTGGAGGTACGGATCGGGGCGACGCAGCGACAACAGGCAGCTGAGCGTGGCCTGGTGGACGACTTCGTCCCAGAGGACCGGGAGCGGCAGGTCCCACTCCAGGACGCAGTCGCCCAACGCACCGTCCACCAGGGCGAACAGGCCGTCGGCCGGTGGAGTGCCGGCCACCGGGGCGAGGCCGTCGAAGCTCTCCCCCTCGAAGTCGATGCCCCTGGTCCGGAGGCGGAGTTGCTGTCCGTCGGTGGTGAGGATGACCGCATCGGAACCCTGCCGGTCCCGGTACCACCCTGCCCATGACTCATCTGTCATGGGCACGGACTGTAGCCCGTGCCCATGACAGTCGCCCGGTCGCCCTCCTCTTCACCTCACGGGCCTTGTGACCTCGGCTCCTTGCTCCGTTCTCCCTTCCACCGTCCCCTTCCTCGCTCCGCGCCGTCCGCTCCTCTTCGGGGTACCGCCTCCGCTGCCGTCACGCGTCCCGCCTCCTCCTCTCCGCCCCGGCCCGGCGCGTCCGGCCCGGCGCGTCCGGCCCGGCGCGTCCGGCTCGGTGCGCCCGGCCCCATGCCTCCGGTTCAGTGCGTCCGGCGGGTGACGAACTCCGCCAGGGTCAGGAGGTCGCCGGCCGGGGCCAGGTCGGATACCGCCCGGGACAGGTGGTGGACCGCGCGGGCCATCCGGTCCGCGGCGCCGATCTGCGCCCAGTCCCGGCCGCCGGCCCGCTCGACGGCGTCGGCGGCGCGGCCGACCTCGTCGGGTGTGTTCATGGATCCCCGGTAGAGCTCGGCGAGTTCGGCCGCCGCGGGGGTGGCGGAGGTCAGTGCCGCGACCACGGGCAGGGATTTCTTGTGGGCGACGAGATCCGCCCCGACCGGCTTCCCGGTCTGTGCCGGATCCCCCCAGATACCGATCAGATCGTCGATGAGCTGGAAGGCGAGACCGGCCTCCCGGCCGAAGCCGTCCATCGCGCCGACCGCCCGCTCCTCCGCGCCGGCGTACAGGGCTCCCAGCGCACAGGCGCAGCCGAGCAGCGCGCCCGTCTTGGCAGTGGCCATGGTCAGGCATTCGTCGAGCGACACCTCGTCCGGACCCCGGTCCTCGAAGGCGCAGTCGGCCTGCTGGCCCGCGCACAGCTCGATGACACAGGCCGAGAGCCTCGCCGAGGCTCGGGCCGAGGCCGGGTCCGTGTCCTCTGCCAGCAGCCGCTGGGCGAGCGCGAGCATGGCGTCGCCGGTGACGACCGCGTCCGGGATGCCGAAGACCGCCCAGGCGGTGGGCCGGTGCCGACGGGTCCGGTCCTCGTCGATGATGTCGTCGTGCAGCAGGGTGAAGTTGTGCGCCAGCTCCACTGCGACGGCGGCCCGTACCGCCCGTTGCGGATCGCCGCCGAGCGCGCGGGCGGCCGCGAGGACGAGCGCGGGTCTGATCGCCTTGCCGGCCCGCGCCGCGGACGGGGTGCCGTCGGCCTCCTGCCAGCCGAAGTGGTACATCGCCACCCGGCGCAGCGATCCGGGCAAGGACTCGACGGCGGCGCGCAGTTGGGGGTCGACGAGGGCCCGGGCCTGTTCGAGGAGGGCCGCGGCCTCCTGCCCCTGCGCGGCCGGGAGGGGTGCCGTGGCCTCCGGGCCCCGGAGGGACCGGGCGGCCGGATCGTCGTCCCCCGGGGCCCGGGGGGTGGGGGATGGGGGTGCGTGATGGGTCTTCACTGGGACGTCCTCCCGAGGCGCCCCGGGCACGGCTGCCCGGTGGCGGGGGTTGACGGGGCCCGGACACCGGCGTCCGGGCCCCGGGGGTCTACCGCCGGCGGCTGACCTCGACGTTTTCCAGCACGCCGAGAGCGTCCGGTACGAGGATGGCCGCGGAGTAGTAGGCCGTCACCAGGTAGGAGATGATCGCCTGCTCGTCGATGCCCATGAAGCGGACGGACAGACTGGGCTCGATCTCGTCCGGGATGCCGGTCTGGTGGAGTCCGATGACACCCTGCTCGTCCTCGCCCGTCCTCATGCAGATGATCGACGTGGTCCCGGCATCGCCGACCGGGATCTTGTTGGACGGGAAGATCGGTACGCCCCGCCAGGCCGGTACACGGTGTCCGCCGACGTCCACGGTCTCCGGCACCAGACCGCGCTTGTTGCACTCGCGGCCGAATGCGGCAATGGCCTTCGGGTGGGCGAGGAAGAGCTTCGAGCCGCGGCGGCGCGAGAGCAGCTCGTCCATGTCGTCGGGGCCGGGCACCCCGTCGTGCGGCTGGAGGCGCTGCCCGTAGTCGCAGTTGTTGAGCAGACCGAACTCGCGGTTGTTGATCAGCTCGTGCTCCTGGCGCTCGCGCAGCGCCTCGACCGTGAGCCGCAACTGCTGCTCGGTCTGGTTCATCGGCTGGTTGTAGAGGTCGGCGACCCGGCTGTGGACCTTCAGCACGGTCTGGGCGACGCTCAGTTCGTACTCGCGCGGCGCCGCCTCGTAGTCGACGTACGTGTGCGGGACGACGGCCTCGCCGACATGGCCTGCGGAGAGGTCGATCTCCGCCTCGCCGTACTTGTTGGTGCGCTGCCGCGGGACGCTGAGCAGTCCGGCGAGATGGGCGCGGAGCGAGCCCGCGCGCTCGGCGAGGTTGAGCACGTCCGCCCGCCGGAGCGTCAGCACCTTGCAGTCGGTGACGGCGCGGGCGGTGTACTCCCACACGGCGTCGCCGTCGATCAGGGCGTGGTCGCCGAAGTAGGCCCCGTCGGCGTGGACCCCGAGCACCGTCTCGTCCCCGTACCGGCCGGTGCCGACCTTCTCGACCTTGCCGTGCGCCAGCAGGAAGACGCGGTCCGCCGCGTCCCCGGTGGTGGCCAGCACCCGGCCTGCGGCGATGTCGCGCTGCTCACACCGCCGTGCGAGCTCACCGAGCACCTCTTCGTCACCGAAGTCCCGCAGAGCCGGAAGCTCTCCGAGCTCGGCAGGAACGACCGCGACCCGGTCACCGGTCTGCACGAAGGTCACCCGGCCGTCCCCCACCGAGTGACTCAGCCTGCGGTTCACCCGGTACGTGCCGCCCTGGACCTGCACCCACGGCAGCATCTTCAGCAGCCACCGCGAGCTGATCTCCTGCATCTGCGGAGCGGACTTGGTGGTCGTCGCGAGGTTCCGCGCCGCCGCCGTGCCCAGACTCTGCTGCGGCGGCACCGGCTCGTTCTGAACCTCTTCACCAACGGACATGTGACGCCCTTTCGATCATTGGTCGACCTGCGCGAAGAAGCCTTTCAGCACGGAGAGTCGGCACGCCATTACACAAATGAGTGCGACTAATCGGGCTTTGGGCTGGGCACGACGCTCAGCGATGCCGACGGGCGGCATTAACTTGCATCTTCGATGCAAGTTATCTAGCGTGACCGTCATGCGGCTGACGAGATTCACCGACGTGGCACTGCGCGTACTGATGCGCCTCGCCGTCGTGAAGAACGAGGATCCGCCGACCACGCGGGAGGTGGCGGCCACCATGGAGGTGCCGTACACCCACACCGCCAAGGTCGTCGCCAAGCTCCAGCATCTCGGCCTCATCGAGGCACGCCGGGGCCGCGGCGGCGGACTCAGTCTCACCGGAGCGGGCCGGTCCGCCTCCATCGGCGCACTCGTCCGGGAGCTCGAAGGACCCGGTGACGTCGTCGACTGCGAGGGATCCGTCCCCTGCCCCCTGCGCGCGGCCTGCAGACTGCGCGGCGCGCTGCGCCTGGCCGAGGAGGCCTTCTACGCCTCGCTCGACCCGATCACCGTCACCGAACTCGTCGCCTCCCCCACCGGACCGCTGCTGATCGGCATCAGCAGCCGCCGCCCGGCCCCCGACTGATCCGCGGCCGGGCCACCGCACACCACACCACGGGCGCCACCGCCTGGTTCCACGCTGTCCAAAAATAAGAATCTCACATACCAATTCTAGATTCAGGAGTCCGCAGATGCTCTCCGAGACGTCGACCGCCACTGTCCGCGCCACCCTCCCCGCCGTGGGGGCGGCCATCGGGGACATCGCCGATCTCTTCTACCGCAAGCTCTTCGACGCCCACCCCGAGTTGCTGCGCGACCTCTTCAACCGCGGCAACCAGGCGTCCGGCGCCCAGCGCCAGGCTCTCGCGGGCTCCATCGCCGCCTTCGCGACCCTGCTGGTCGAGCAGCCGGACACCCGACCCGACGTGATGCTCGGCCGGATCGCCCACAAGCACGCCTCGCTCGGCATCACCCCCGCGCAGTACGACATCGTGCACACACATCTGTTCGCCGCCATCGCCGAGGTCCTCGGCGACGCGGTCACCCCGGAGGTCGCCGCCGCCTGGGACGAGGTCTACTGGCTGATGGCGGGCGCCCTGATCTCGATCGAGGAGCGGCTGTACGCGCAGCGCGGCATCGTCGCCGGGGACGTGTGGCGCGAGTGGGAGGTGGTCGCCCGGGTCGAGGAGACCCCGGACGTCGCCACCTTCCAGCTCCGACCGGCCGACGGCTCCCCCGCCCCCGCCTTCAGCCCCGGTCAGTACGTCTCCGTGCAGGTGGAACTCCCCGACGGCGCCCACCAGATCCGTCAGTACAGCCTTTCCAGCGCCCCGGGCTCGCCGCTGCGCTCGATCACCGTCAAGCGGGTGCACGGCGGTGGATCGCCCGACGGCGAGGTCTCCCGCCACCTCCACGCCGAGGTCGGAGCCGGTGACCGGCTGCGGGTCTCCGCCCCGTACGGCGACCTCGTACTCGACTCCGCGGACGCCCCGCTGCTGCTCGCCTCCGCGGGCATCGGCTGTACCCCGATGCTCTCGATGCTGGAGCACCTCGCGGCGACCGGCCACCGCGCCCCGGTCACCGTCGTGCACGGCGACCGCTCCCCCGCCGACCACGCGCTGCGCACGGACCACGCCCTGCTGACCGACAAACTCCCCGACGCCGCCGCCCACTTCTGGTACGAGAACCCGGTGCCCGGCCACCGCGCCGACCGCACCGGACTGGTCGACCTGAGCGACTTCGCGATCGCCCCGGGCACCCACGCCTACCTCTGCGGTCCGCTGCCCTTCATGCGCACCGTGCGCGGTCAGTTGCTGGCCAAGGGGATCCCGGCAGCCGACATCCACTACGAGGTCTTCGGTCCCGACCTGTGGCTCGCGCAGGACTGAACCCGGCTGCGACAGGGCCGACCACGCCGGACCCGGCGACGACGCACTGCGCGCCGCCGTCGCCGGGAAGCGCCTCCCCTCCGGCGACGAGGCCGGGATCCGGGACCGCCCGAAGTGGCCCGTACCCGCCCCCTTCCGGCCCGGTCCGGTGCGGCACGACGACAATGACGTCATGTCTTTCGAAGCGCTCGACCTGTCCCGCCTGCGGCCGGTGCTCCCGTCACCTCTGCAACCGGCCGAGGACGAACGCTTCGCGCGCCGCGGCGTGCGGCTGCTGCTCAAGCGGGACGATCTGATCCACCCCGATCTCCCGGGCAACAAATGGCGCAAACTCGCCCCCAATCTGCGGGCCGCCGCCGGGCGCACCGTACTGACCTTCGGGGGCGCGTACTCCAACCATCTGCGGGCCACCGCCGCCGCCGGGCGGCTGCTCGGCTTCCCCACCGTCGGGGTCGTACGCGGCGACGAACTCGCCGACCGCCCGCTCAACCCCTCGCTGGCCCGGTGCGCCGCCGACGGGATGACCCTGCATTTCATGGACCGCGGGACGTACCGCGCGAAGGCCGATCCGGAGGTCCTGGCAGGACTGCTGAGCACGTACGGGGAGTGCTGTGTCATCCCGGAGGGCGGGAGCAACGCCGCGGCCGCACAGGGCTGCACGGAGCTGGGCCAAGAGCTGCGCGGCAGGGCCGATGTGGTCGCGGTGGCCTGCGGTACCGGCGGCACCCTCGCCGGTCTCGCCGCCGGTCTCGCACCGGGGCAGCGCGCCCTCGGCGTCCCCGTGCTGCGCGGCGGTTTCCTCGGCGACGCGGTACGCGAACTGCAGCAGGAGGCGTTCGGCGGGACGGCCGGGTCCTGGTCCCTGGACGAACGCTTCCACTTCGGCGGATACGCCCGTACGCCCCCGCCGCTGCACGCCTTCGCGGACGACTTCGAGCAGCTGCACGGACTGCCCGTCGAGCGGCTCTACGTCGCCAAGCTGCTGTACGCGCTCACCACGCTCACCGAGGAGGGCGCCTTCCCCCCGGGAACCACGGTCGCGGCCGTCGTCACCGGCCGGCCCCAGGGTCTTTCGTCCGGATCGGACGGGGCTCCGCGCCCCGGTGCCTGATCCGGCCCGATCCGGACGGACGGCTCCGGACGCCCCCGTCAGGGCGCGCCCGACTCCTCCCGGTAGGCCGCCGCCTCCTCCAGGTCGAGCCGTCTGAGCAGCGTGCGGAGCATCTCGTCGTCGATCCGCCGCTCGTCCCGCAGCCGTACGAAGACCTCGCGCTCGGCTTCGATCATCTCCCCGGCCAGACGCCGGTACGTGTCGTCCGCCGACTCCCCGGTCACCGGGTTGGCGGCGCCCAGGCGCTCCCACACGGCGTTGCGGCGGCGCTCCAGGACAGTGCGGAGGCGGTCGGCGAGCGGACCCGGCAGGGCGTTGCGCCGGTCGGTCAGAAGCTCCTCCAGGCGTGCCTCGGCGGCCGTGGACGCCTCGCTCTGCGCCTGCGCCTCCGCCAGCGTCTGCGCCGTCGCGTCGGGCGCCGGAAGCTTGAGGACACGCACCAGTGGTGGCAGGCTGAGCCCCTGAATGACGAGGGTGCCGATGACGGTGGTGAAGGTCAGGAACAGCACCAGGTCGCGGGCCGGGAATGCCTTTCCGTCGGCCATGACCACCGGGATCGAGAAGGCGATGGCGAGCGAGACGACCCCGCGCATCCCTGCCCAGCCGACGATCAGCGGCGCCGTCCAGTCGGTGTCGGGCTCGCGCTCCCTGATCCGTTTCGACAGCCACCTGGGCAGATAGGTCGCCGGGAAGACCCAGGCGAAGCGGACCACGACGACGGCGAGGAACACGGCGACCGCGTACCAGAGCGCGTCCGCCACCGCGTACGTACCGAGCCCCTTCAGCACGAAGGGCAACTGGAGCCCGATCAGCGCGAAGACCGCGGACTCCAGGATGAACGCGACCATCTTCCAGACGGCCGCCTCCTGGAGCCGGGTCGCGAAGTCGACCTGCCAGGCCCGGTGGCCCAGATAGAGCGCGACGACGACCACGGCGAGCACCCCGGAGGCGTGCACGCGTTCCGCCGCGGCGTACGCCACGAAGGGGATCAGCAGGGACAGCGTGTTCTGCAGCAGCGCTTCCTTGAGGTGCGTACGGAGCCAGTGCAGCGGCACCATCAGCGCCAGACCGACCACCACGCCGCCGACGGCCGCGAGGAGGAACTCGCCGATCCCGGCGCCCCAGCTCATGCCCTCGCCGACGGCGGCGGCGAGCGCCACCTTGTAGGCGGTGATCGCGGTGGCGTCGTTCACCAGGGACTCGCCCTGCAGGATCGTCGTGACCCGGGCGGGCAGTCCGACCCGGCGGGCGATCGCGGCGGCCGTGACGGCGTCCGGCGGGGCGACCACCGCGCCGAGCACCAAGGCGGCGGTGGGCGGCAGATCGGGCACGAGGCGGTACGCGAGCCAGCCGACCGCCACGGTCGCGAACAGCACGTAGCCGACGGAGAGCAGCGCGACCGGCCGGAGATTGGCCCGCAGATCGAGGTACGAGCTGTCGACCGCCGCCGTGTAGAGCAACGGCGGCAGCAGCAGGGGCAGCACGACGTGCGCGTCCAGGGTGTACGTCGGCACCCCGGGCAGGTACGAGGCGATCAGCCCCGCCGCGACCAGCAGAAGGGGGGCCGGCACGGGGGTGCGGCGTGCCGCCCCCGCGACGGCCGCACTGGCCGCGACCAGTGCCACCAGCGGCAATGCGTCCATCTCACGGTCCTCGCATCCGTCGTAACCTGACAATCATGAGTGACTGCCCGCACCTGTCCGAACTGCCGCGCCCCGAGCCGGCCCCGCTCAGCAGGACCTGTACCGGCTGCCTCGCGGCGGGCACCCATCCGGTACAGCTGCGACTCTGTCTGGTCTGCGGCCATGTCGGCTGCTGCGATTCGTCTCCGCTGCAGCACGCCACCGCCCACTTCAAGGAGACCGGTCACGCGGTGATGCGGAGCTTCGAGCCCGGCGAAAGCTGGCGCTGGTGCTTCGAGGACGGTTCGATCGTCTGACGTCCGGGTACGTCAATCCGGCGCCGGTTGTTCGTAATTGGCCTCGACAGACCCCTATCCACCGTGTGTACTCATGGGCTTACCATGAGTGACAGTCGTGGGCCGGGGCCGTCCGTTCGCGATCCGCGGGCAGCCCTCGGGGCCCGGCGACACGGCATCATGGATCGCGATAGCGTCGCCGGACCAGAACCGAAGACGTACCGCATGGCTCCGGGGCACCCTTCCCGGACCCTCGAAAGAGTTTGTGCCACCTTGGAGGTGAGGGTGTCCCAGATCGCAGGCGAGCCCGGGAATCAGGACTTCGTAGAGGTCCGGCTGCCCGCTGCGGGTGCCTACCTGTCAGTGCTGCGTACGGCCACGGCCGGTCTCGCAGCGCGCTTGGACTTCACACTCGACGAGATCGAGGATCTCCGCATCGCCGTCGACGAGGCCTGCGCGATCCTGCTCCAGCAGGCCGTGCCGGGCTCCGTCCTCAGCTGCGTCTTCCGGCTCATCGAGGATTCTCTCGAGGTGACGGTGTCGGCGCCGACGACGGACGGCCGGGCGCCGGAACGCGACACCTTCGCCTGGACGGTGCTCTCCGCACTGGCCGGCAAGGTCGACTCCTCGGTCGCCGACGACCGCACGGTCAGCATCAGCCTGTACAAACAGCGCGGCGCGGGACCCGGGCCGGCGTGAGCAACGGGAACGGGGACGGTCCTGTGCGGGACGAGACGATCCGACCAGGGGTGGTGCGCGCAGCGGGCATCCCGGAGCAGCAGGCCCTGCCCCATCCGGAGGACGGGGCGGACGGGCCTGTGGGCCCCACGGTCGCGTTGGAGCAGTCGCAGGCGGAGCGGGCAGGCCAGATGAGCGAGCACGAGCACCACGATCCACACGACCGCAGCGGGGCGCGGGCGCTGTTCGTCGAACTGCGCGCGCTCCCCGACGGATCGGCCGAGAAGGCGGAGCTGCGCAATCGGCTGGTGCGGATGCACCTGCCGCTCGTGGAGCACCTGGCCCGCCGGTTCCGCAATCGCGGCGAGCCGCTGGACGACCTGACCCAGGTCGCCACGATCGGGCTGATCAAGTCGGTCGACCGGTTCGACCCGGACCGGGGCGTCGAGTTCTCGACGTACGCGACACCCACGGTCGTCGGCGAGATCAAGCGCCACTTCCGTGACAAGGGCTGGGCGGTCCGGGTACCGCGCCGGCTCCAGGAGCTGCGACTCTCGCTCACCACGGCCACCGCCGAACTCTCCCAGCAGCACGGCCGCTCGCCGACGGTGCACGAGCTGGCGGAGCGGCTGGGCATCTCCGAGGAAGAGGTCCTGGAGGGCCTGGAATCGGCCAATGCATACAGCACGCTCTCGCTGGACGTGCCGGACACGGACGACGAGTCCCCCGCGGTGGCGGACACCCTGGGCTCCGAGGACGAGGCACTGGAGGGTGTCGAGTACCGGGAGTCGCTCAAACCGCTGCTGGAGGACCTGCCGCCGCGTGAGAAGCGGATCCTGCTGCTGCGGTTCTTCGGCAACATGACCCAGTCGCAGATCGCCCAGGAGGTCGGCATCTCGCAGATGCACGTCTCACGACTGCTGGCCCGCACCCTGGCACAGCTGCGTGAGCGGTTGCTCGTCGAGGAGTAGGGCGAGCGTCCGACGCCTGCGCGCGGTGTCGAAGCGGACGCCGACTCCGTGCGCCGGGCAGTCGCCGCGGGACGGTCGGCTCGGGCGTGGCGCGGCCGGGCACGGGCAGCGGCTCGTGCCCGCCCGGCAGGCGGTGGCCGGGCGATCGGGTTCGACGGCCGGGTCTCGCGCGTGACAGTCGCGGTGCGACGGCCCGCTCATGCGTCCCGGCGGGCGGCGGCCGGACCATCGGCCCGTGCGTCCCCGCCACGGCGGGGCGGTCCGTCACACGTGCGACCGGGACGCCGCGAGGCGCGGCACCGGCCCCCGCGAGTCCGGCATGATCCGGACGAAAGACCCCTAGGCGTCCGGTGTGGTGCCCGGTCGGCGAATGCCCAGTTCGTCGATCGTCGTCGGCCTGACCAACTGATAGAGCGCCGTCAGGACCACCGCCGCGAGGACGATCCCGGCCGGGATCAGGACACCGTGGGACCTCAGCAGGGTCCAGGCGACCGGAAGCCCGATGATCTGCGTGATGAGCGCGGGGCCGCGGCTCCAGCTGCGCCGCAGCAGCAGGCCACGCGCGGCGATCAGCGGGATCAGGCCGAGCGCGATCAGTGTGAGGCCGCCCATCTCCGCCTGCTGCGGGCTCTCGGGGCGCCCCAGCAACCCCATCACCAGCATGTAGATCCCGCCGGCGACGAGCGCCGCCCCTTCCAGGGCGTTGAGTCCGGCCACGAGCGTGATCCTGCTCGGCTTCGCCGGTCCGACCGAGGGTGCGGGCGACTCCGGATCCGGCTCGGAGGGCGGCTCGGAGGGCGCGTTCTGCTGAGTACTCACCCTTGCAGGTTGGCATCCCGGCACCGCGAAAGCGAAGCCGGGGGTCGGATTCGTACGGGAACGGACGAGCGCCCCCCGCCCCACCGCACCCGATCCGTCACCGAGCGTGAAGGCCATGGGGCAGGACTTCAGAGCGATACCACGCGGTAGGTAGTCTGGCCGTCATGCGCGCACTCCTTGTGGTCAATCCAGCTGCTACCACCACCAGTGCGCGGACGCGTGATGTGCTCATCCACGCGCTGGCCAGCGAGATGAAGCTGGAGGCCGTGACCACCGAGTACCGGGGCCACGCCCGGGACCTGGGCCGACGGGCCGCGGACTCCGGGGAGATCGACCTGGTGGTCGCCCTGGGCGGCGACGGCACGGTCAACGAGGTCGTCAACGGTCTGCTCCACAACGGCCCCGACCTGGACAACCTGCCGAGCCTCGCGGTGGTCCCCGGCGGTTCCACCAATGTCTTCGCGCGCGCCCTCGGCCTGCCCAACGACGCGGTGGAGGCGACCGGCGCGATCCTGGACGCGCTCGCCAACCGGACCGAACGCACGGTCGGCCTGGGACTGGCGGCCGGCACCCCCGGCACCCCCGACGAGGCGGCCCCGGAACGCTGGTTCACTTTCTGCGCCGGACTCGGATTCGACGCGGGCGTGGTCGGCCGGGTCGAACAGAAACGCGAATCGGGTAAGCGCTCCACGCACGCGCTCTATGTCCGCCAGGTCGTCCGGCAATTCCTGGAGGAACCGCACCGCAGACACGGGGCAATCACACTGGAGACGCCCGGGCAACCGCCCGTGACCGATCTTTCACTGTCGATAATCTCCAACACGGCGCCCTGGACCTACCTGGGGAATCGCCCGCTGTACGCGTCCCCGAAGGCCACGTTCGACACCGGCCTGGACGTACTCGGACTGAAGCGGCTCTCCACCCCGGCAGTGGCCCGGTACGGCACCCAGCTGCTCACTTCGAGCCCCGAGAAGGGCCCGTCCGGGAAGCACGCGGTTTCACTCCATGACCTCACGGACTTCACCTTGCATTCAAAGGCGCCGCTGCCCTTTCAGATGGACGGCGACCATCTGGGAGTGCGCACCAGTGTGACGTTCACAGGCGTACGCCGTGCACTGCGTGTGATTGTGTGAGTGGAAGAGACCAAAGTCCTTTAACTCGAACGTTTGGGCTGGACTCCACCCCATAGAAGTACGGCTGTGACCTAGTCGACACCGAGGAATCAAAAAAAAGTTTCCAGAAGGGGTTGTATCCGCCGCCGAGGTTTGCGAATCTCTACATGGCGATCGGGACGGCCCGCAACAACGGCCTCCACTGAGAGCCAGAACCCCTCCTCAATCCACAGGACCACAACCAGTTCATCTGGGCGTCGGCCCGTTGACTGCGGGGGGATTCGTGAAAGCGTTCACATTCACAAGCAACAGTATGTAATACCAAGGAGAGGTAGCAGCCATGGACTGGCGTCACAACGCCGTTTGTCGTGAGGAAGACCCCGAGCTGTTCTTCCCCATCGGCAACACCGGTCCTGCGCTGCTGCAGATCGAGGAAGCCAAGGCCGTCTGCCGTCGCTGCCCCGTCATGGAGCAGTGCCTGCAGTGGGCGCTCGAGTCCGGCCAGGACTCCGGCGTCTGGGGTGGCCTCAGTGAGGACGAGCGCCGCGCCATGAAGCGCCGTGCCGCTCGCAACCGGGCGCGTAACGCCAGCGCCTGATCCGACGCCACCGCTACGAGCCTCAGCCAGGCGGCGCGTACAGCGCGTACGCACAACCCCGCCCCCGAGTCGCAGCGCGCAGTACCCCCCGAAGCGCATGCATGAACAGTGAGCCCGGACCGTGATCAACGGTCCGGGCTCACTGCTGTGTTCGCGCCGGTCGCGGCCTGGGCTACTTCTCGGCCCGGACCGGGATGTCGAGGACGACTCTGGTGCCGCGCTCGGGGGCCGGGATCATTCCGAAGGTGCCGCCCAACTCGCCCTCCACCAGCGTCCTCACGATCTGCAGCCCCAGGTTGCCGGCACGCTGCGGGTCGAAGCCTTCGGGCAGACCGCAGCCGTCGTCCTGAACCGTGATCAGCAACCGTGTCTCGGCGGAGGAACCGCCGCGCACCGCCGACACCTCCACCGTGCCGGACTCGGCGAGGGTGAAGGCGTGTTCCAGCGCGTTCTGCAGGACCTCGGTGAGCACCATCGCCAGCGGGGTGGCCACCTCGGCGTCGAGGATGCCGAAGCGTCCCGTCCGGCGGCAGGTGACCTTGCCCGGCGAGATCTCGGCGACCATCGCGATGACCCGGTCGGCGATCTCGTCGAACTCCACCCGCTCGTCCAGATTCTGGGACAGCGTCTCATGCACGATGGCGATCGAACCGACGCGCCGTACCGCCTCGTTGAGCGCCTCACGGCCTCGCACCGAGTCCATCCGACGGGCCTGGAGCCGCAACAGGGCGGCAACGGTCTGGAGGTTGTTCTTCACCCGGTGGTGGATCTCCCGGATGGTGGCGTCCTTGGTGATCAACTCCCGCTCGCGGCGACGCAGTTCGGTGACGTCCCGGAGCAGGACCAGGGAGCCGATCCGGACGCCCTTGGGCTTGAGCGGAATCGCCCGGAGCTGGATCACCCCGCCCGCGCACTCGACCTCGAACTCCCGGGGCGCGTAGCCGCTGGCGAGTTTGACCAGGGCCTCGTCCACCGGGCCCCGGGAGGGGGCGAGCTCGGCGGTGATCCCGCCCAGATGCTGGCCGACCAGGTCGGAGGCGAGGCCGAGGCGGTGGTAGGCGGAGAGGCCGTTGGGGCTGGCGTACTGGACGACCCCGTCGGCGTCGAGCCTGATCAGCCCGTCGCCGACGCGCGGCGACGCGTCCATGTCGACCTGCTGGCCGGGGAACGGGAAGGCCCCGGCAGCGATCATCTGAGCCAGGTCGGAGGCCGACTGGAGGTAGGTGAGCTCCAGCCGGGACGGTGTACGGACGGTCAGGAGGTTGGTGTTGCGGGCGATGACGCCGAGGACCCGGCCCTCGCGCCGCACCGGGATCGACTCGACCCGCACCGGCACCTCCTCGCGCCACTCCGGGTCGCCTTCGCGCACGATCCGGCCCTCGTCCAGCGCCGCGTCGAGCAGGGGACGGCGGCCGCGTGGCACCAAGTGGCCGACCATGTCGTCCTGGTAGGAGGTGGGGCCGGTGTTGGGCCGCATCTGGGCCACGGACACGTAGCGGGTGCCGTCCCGGGTGGGGACCCACAGCACGAGGTCGGCGAAGGACAGGTCGGAGAGCAGCTGCCACTCCGAGACCAGCAGGTGCAGCCACTCCAGGTCGGTGTCGCTGAGGGCTGTGTGCTGGCGGACGAGGTCGTTCATGGAGGGCACGTGTGCGAGCGTACCCGCGGATGGGCAATGGCTCCGAACCGTACGCCCCGGGCGTACGTGTCAGAGGAGGAGACCCGGAAATTGCGGTGCTCCGACGGATGGACACGGGCGAATGGTCTAGTCCACAATGCTCAAGACAGAGCTTCCGCTCTCCCCGCACAGGAGAGTGGATCGAGGTACCCGCGCTCTCTGCCCTGACTGCGCGAGCACCTCTCCCCGGCCGGGGGCACCGCACACCGCCGGCCGAGCAACTCCGGGCTGCGGTGCCGGACGGGCTGAGGGTCCCGATCCGGCGCCGTGGCCCGCGGGTGTTCCTCGGGCCCGTTCCGCGATCAGCGGGTCTCGGTGACCTTGGCCAGCGCGCGGGGCGCGTCCGGGTCCTGGCCACGGGCGATCGTCACCTCGTACGCCAGCAGCTGCAGCGGCAGGATCTCCAGGATCGGCTGGACCTCTTCGGCGACCCCGGCCGTCGGCAGCACGAAGCCGGCGGACGCCGCGGCCACCTGGGCCTCGGGGCCGACCACGAACAGATCCGCGCCACGGCCGCGCAGCCGGTCCAGGACCGGCTGGAGCGCCTCGCCGCCCCGGCCGTCGGTGACGACCGCGATCACCGGGGAGATGTTGTCGACCATGGCGAGCGGCCCGTGCAGCAGATCGGCGCCGGAATAGGAGAGAGCGGGGATGTAGCTGGTCTCCATCAGCTTCAGCGCGGCCTCCTTGGCCGTGGGGTAGCCGTAGCCGCGCGAGGTGATGACCATGCGCTCGGCGAAGCGGTAGCGCGCGGCCAGCGCCCTGACCTCGTCCTTTCGGGCCAGGATCGACTCGGCCCGCTCCGGCAGGATCGCGGCGGCCGCACCGTCGCCGCCGCTCAGGCCCTCCACGAAGAGGTAGAGGGACAGCAGCGACGCCGTGTAGGTCTTGGTGGCCGGGAGGGCCTTCTCCGGGCCCGCGAGGATGTCGATGTGGTACTCGGAGACGGCGGCCAGCGGCGAATCCCGGTTGTTGGTGACGGCCAGCGTGATCGCGCCGGCCTCGCGGGCGGCCCGGGTGGAGGCCACCAGGTCGGGCGAGCCGCCGGACTGGCTGACGGTGACGACCAGCACGTCCCTGAGGTCGGGCTTCGCGCCGTACGCGGTCGTGGTGGACATGGAGGCGAGCCCGCAGGGCAGACCGAGCCGGATCTCCAACAGGTACTTGGCGTAGAGCGCGGCGTTGTCCGACGTACCGCGGGCGGTGAGGAGGACGAAGCGCGGCTTCCGTGCCGCGATCCCGGCGGCCACCTCGAGGATCGCGGGGGCTCCCTCGTCGAGGATCCGGCGCAGCACTCCGGGCTGTTCGGCCATCTCGCCGGACATGATCCGGCCCGGCTTCTCGCGCTCCTCGGACGATGACGTGGTGGGCATGTCGAGCCTCCCAGGAGTGTTCCGGTGCGTCAGGAACGCTGTTCGCCCCAGTCGACCACGGGGAACCGGACGCCCGCCAGCGGGGTGCGGCCGGGACGGGCACGGCCATCGTGTCCGCGCCGTCGGGTTCTGCTAGATTGGACCTCGATTGGTCTATACCACATGATTCAATTCTCCAGATCGGCAGGCCCCGCGTGGAAGTTGTCATCGTCCCGGACGCCAAGGCAGGCGGCGAACTCATCGCAGAAGCCATCGGCGCGCTGCTGAGCCGCAAGCCCGACGCCCTCCTCGGCGTTGCCACCGGCTCTACCCCACTGCCCATCTACCAGGCCCTGGCGGCCAAGGTCCGTTCCGGCGCCGTGGACGCCTCGCGCGCCCGGATCTGCCAGCTGGACGAGTACGTCGGGCTGCCGGCGGGCCACCCCGAGTCCTACCGCTCCGTGGTGCTGCGCGAGGTCGTCGAACCGCTCGGTCTGTCGGAGGCCTCCTTCATGGGCCCCGACGGCTCCGCCGAGGACATCCCGGCCGCCTGCCAGGCGTACGACCGGGCGCTGGCCGAGGCCGGCGGGGTGGACCTGCAGCTCCTCGGTATCGGCACGGACGGGCACATCGGCTTCAACGAGCCGTGCTCCTCGCTCGCCTCCCGCACCCGGATCAAGACGCTCACCGAGCAGACCCGGATCGACAACGCGCGCTTCTTCGACGACGACATCACGCAGGTGCCGCACCATGTGATCACCCAGGGCATCGGCACCATCCTGGAGTCCCGGCACCCGATCCTGCTCGCCACCGGCGAGGGCAAGGCCGAGGCCGTGGCGCAGACGGTCGAGGGTCCCGTCGCCTCGATCGTGCCCGCTTCCGCGCTGCAACTGCACCCGCACGCGACGGTGGTGGTGGACGAGGCCGCGGCGTCGAAGCTGAAGCTGGCGGACTACTTCCGCGCCACGTACGCGTCGAAGCCGCCGTGGCAGGGCATTTAGGGCCTCCCGTTCGGATCGTGACGGGCTCGCGGGGTCCGGCACGATCCGGACGGAAGACCCCGATCGTCGCTGACGCGGGAGAGGGCCGGAGCGCACCCGACCAAGGGTGCGCCCCGGCCCTCTCGTATGCCGACGCGTGTCCCGCGGGCGTCCTCGGCCACCGCCCTCGCGGTGCGTGGAGGCGCGGCCGCGGGAACGGGCGTCCTCCCCGCCGGGCGGGCTCGATCCGGCCCGGCGGGGAGGTGTGCTGCGGCCCCTCGTCCCGTCCCGTACTCAGGCCCGGGGGTGGCCCGTACCGGCGGTGATGATCTCCGCGGCCGCCAGTCCGCAGACGCGGGCCGCGCCGTGGGTGGCGATGTGCAGGGCGCCCCGGGGGGCCGCCTGCGGGACGCCCATCTCGACCACCACCGTGTCGGGGCGCTCCGCCACCAGGACGTCGAGGGCCTCCGTCATCCACGCGTGGCGGTGGGCGTCGCGGACGACCACGACGACGCGCCGCTCCCCCGCGGCCCGCAGCACGGCTGCCACGGGCTCCTCGGTCTCGCTGCTGTACGTGCCGGTCTCCGTGCCCGGCAGCAGCCGGCCCAGCTCCGCGGCGACGCCCCACGGGGTCTCGTCGCCGACCGCGATGTTCGACGCCGAGGTGAACGCGGCGACGTACGCGGCCTCGGTCAGCGGCTCGGCGGAACCGGTGACCCGCACCGCGCGGCGGGCGGCGACCAGGCCGATGTCAGAACGGATTCCGGTGCCGGGCGCGGTCCCCTCCTGCGCTGCCGCACCTGGCTCCGAGCCGGCCCGGTCCCGGGCCCCCCGCGTCCAGGCCGCGAGGGCACGTACCCGTGCGGCGGCGTCCGCGAGACGCTCCTCTGCGAGTTCACCGCTGCGTACCGCCGCGACCAGCGCGTCGCGCAGCCGCTGCACCGTGCCGTCGTCCTCGAGACCGCCACCGACGCACAGGGCGTCGGCTCCGGCGGCGATCGCGAGGACGGAGCCGCGCTCGATGCCGTACGTCCCGGCGATGGCCTGCATCTCCACGGCGTCGGTGACGATCAGGCCGTCGTAGCCCATCTCCTCGCGCAGCAGACCGGTGAGGATCCGCGGGCTCACGGTTCCGGGGCGGTCCGGGTCGAGCGCCGGCAGCAGGATGTGCGCGCTCATCACGCACTTGGAACCCGCGGCGACGGCCGCCCTGAAGGGCACGAGCTCACGGGCGTGCAGGGTCTCCAGGTCCACGTCGATGCGCGGCAGCGCGTGGTGCGAGTCGATCGCGGTGTCGCCGTGACCGGGGAAGTGCTTGGCGCAGGCGGCGACTCCGGCGGCCTGGAGGCCTTCGACGTACGCGGCGGTGTGCCGGGCCACGAGCCGGGGGTCGGCGCCGAACGACCGCACACCGATGACCGGGTTGCCCGGGTTGGAGTTGACGTCCGCGGACGGCGCCCAGTTGAGGTCGACGCCGCACTCGGCGAGCCGGCGGCCCAGCTCCTGGGCGACCGAGCGGGTCAGCTCCACGTCGTCGACATGGCCGAGCGCGAGGTTGCCGGGGAAGGAGGAGCCGGTGCGCACTTCGAGGCGGGTGACGTCGCCGCCCTCCTCGTCGATGGCCACGAGGAGGTCGTCACGCCCGGCCCTGAGCTGGGCGGTGAGCGCGGCGACCTGCTCGGCCGTACGGATGTTGCGGCCGAAGAGGGCGACGGAGGCGAGTCCTTCGTCGACCCTGCGCAGCACCCAGTCCGGGGCGGTGGTGCCGGTGAATCCGGGCTGCAGTACGGCGAGGGCGTCGCGGGTGACGGTGTCCGTGGCGGATATCAGGGTGGTCATGAGGCAGCGTTATCCCTTCACGGCGCCGGAGGTGAGGCCGGTCGCCATGTACTTCTGGACCAGCAGGAAGAAGGCCACGACCGGGATGGCGATCAGCGTCGAAGCCGCCATCAGCGCGCCGTAGTCGATGCCTCGCGAGGTGGTGAAGTTCATCAGCCACACGTTGAGCGTGTATTTGTCGTTGTCCTGCAGCACGACGTAGGCGAGCAGGTATTCGTTCCAGGCCGTGATCAGCGAGAAGATGGACGCGGCGGCGAGGCCGGGGGCCAGCAGGGGGAAGGTGACGCGCCAGAACGCTCCCATCCGGCTGCAGCCGTCGACCATGGCCGACTCTTCCAGTTCCTGCGGAATGTTGATCACGAAGCCGCGGATCATCCACGTCGCGAACGGCAGGGTGGACACGAGGTAGATGACGATGACGCCCCAGTACTCGTTGAGTCCGCCCAGGTCGTTGAGCTGGATGTAGATGGGGATCAGCATGGCTGTCGGGGGCAGCAGCTGGACGACGAGCAGCACGATCATGAAGAACTTGCGTCCGCGGAACCGGAAGCGTCCGATGGCGAAGGCCGCGATCGTGGCCAGCAGCATGCCGCCGAGGACGGCGACGCCGCACACGATGAGGCTGGATTCGATGGCCGTGCCGAAGTTCGGCTGCTTGATGGCCCGGGAGAAGTTGTCGAAGGTGATCGACGTCGGCCAGAGCGTCTGGTCGTAGCTGCGGATCTCGGCGTTGGGCCGCAGGGAGCTGACGATCAGCCAGTAGACCGGAAACGCCATCAGCACGAAGGCGACGAGGCCCGCGATGTTGTAGCCGATGCGGCTCTTCTTGCGGTCCGGGCGGAGGACCTGGGGGGTGGAGGTACTCACTCGACCTCTCCGATCTTGAGCAGCTGGCGCAGGTAGTACACGGCGACGCCGGACAGCAGCAGGACCGTGATGAGTGAGATGGCGGCGCCCTGGCTGAACGAGTTGGACTCGAATGCCTTCTCGAACGAGTAGATACCGAGGACGGAGTACTCGGGTTCCGGCTTGTTGCCGCGCATCAGGAAGATCTGGCCGAAGACGTTGAAGTCCCAGAGCACGGACAGGGTGGCGACCATCTGGAAGACCGGCTTGATGACGGGCCAGGTGACGAAGCGGAAGATACCGAAGGTGCCGGCTCCGTCGAGCGAGGCGGCTTCTTCGAGCTCCTTGGGAACCTGGGTCAGCGCTGCGTACAGGGTCACGGAGACGAAGGGAACAGCACCCCAGACCACCACCGCGCCGATGATGACGAAGCCCTGTTTCGGGTCCAGGAACCAGTTGTGTCCCTGCGCGTCGATCCCGAGATACTTGGTCAGCACCATGTTCAGGACGCCGTAGTCGGAGTCCGCGAACCACCGGAAGATGGAGGTGGCCACGAGGAGCGGCATGGACCAGGCGGCGACCAGCGCGGCGGTCAGCAGGAGCCGTACCCATGTGGACATCCGCTGCATGAGCATGGAGAGGCCCAGGCCGACGGCCATGGTCGCGACGACGCAGACGACCATGAAGACGATGGTCCGCCAGACGACGTCCCAGAACTCGCCGTCTCCGAGGATGTTGGTGAACTGATCGAAGCCCACCCACGGAGCGGCGTCCCCCGACCACAGCTCACGGCGGCCCACGTCCTGGAAGGACATGATGACCGTCTTGATGAAGGGCCAGACGAACACGGCGGCGATCGCGATGAACGCCGGGGCTATCAGGAGGTACGGCAGCAGAGCGCCGGCCTTCCGCCGTGGACGATTCACGTTCTTCGCAGGCTGAGGTTCCGTCGCCTCAGGGGCCCGCGGGACGGACACCGGCGGGTCGGCTGCTTTCATATCGGCGGCACTCACTGTGCTGGCCTTCCGTTCGGACCTGGTACCGGAGGACGGGGATGGCAGCTCCTTTCGGACTACCACCCCCGCAGATGATCAATCGAGTCGGTGGTTCCTGGACTCACCGGCTCGGATTCCGTGAGCCGGAGGCTCAGGACTCCTTGTTGATCATCGAGTCGATCTCCGCGTCGGCCGCCTTGGTGGCATCCGCGACCGACTTGCCCTTGATGATGTCGAGCAGCATGACCTCGAGGGTTTCCTTCTTCTCGATCGCCGTCCAGCCCGGGGCGATCGGCGTGAACCAGGCGTCCGGCACGGCGTTGGCGATGGCCGCGGTCTCCGGCTTGGCCTTCAGCGGCTCAAGCTGCTTGGTGTTGTTCGGAAGGATGTTCTTGGAAGCGAGCACCTCTTCGGACTTCTCGCTGGTGAACATCGAGATCCACTCCTCGCCGAGATCCTGGATCTTGGACTTGGAGATGGTGGCCAGGTCGGAGCCGCCGATGAAGGAGGGAAGGGCCTTGCCGTTCGGGCCGGGCATACCCGCAGTGGCGATCTTGCCTTCCAGCTTCGGGTTGCCGTTCGCCTTGGAGTCGACGACGCTGCCGGCTTCCCAGCCGTTGCCGTAGAGAAGCGCGGTCTTCTCGTTGGCCATGACGTTGGCGTGGTCCGCCTCGTCCTTGGTCTTGTCTCCGTGGTTGTACTTCTTGACCAGCTCGACGAAGTCCGTGATGCCCTTCTGGGCCTCGGGGGTGGAGAGGGTGGACTTCCACTCCTTCTTGCCCTCGTCGTACTCGGCTATCCGGCCGCCCTCGGCCGCGACGTAGGACATCGCGGCGTACCAGTAACGGCCCGGCAGGTACAGCGGCGAGAACGCCTTGTCCTTGCCGTACTTCGAACCGATCTTGTCGAGCGCGGCGGTCAGCTCGTCCTGCGTGGCGGGGAGGGTGTCCTTGCCGGTGCCGGCCTTGAACATGTCCTTGTTGTAGATCGCTACGCGGGCGCCGGCGTAGTAGGGCACACAGTACTGCTTGCCCTCGAAGGCGCAGGTGTCCTTCAGACCCTTGATCCAGGTGTCCGAGTTCTCGTACTTCTTCGGGTCGATCTTGCCGAGAGCCCCGTTGAGGATGTACGTCATGGTCTCGGTGTTACCGAGTTCGACGACGTCCGGGAACTTGTCACCGGCCAGAGCGGCGTCGAGCTTCTTGGCCTTGTCCGCCCACGTCTGGTACTGGACATTGACCTTGACGTTCGGGTACTTCGCCTTGAACTGGCTGTTGACATCCTTGACCAGTTCGGGCCAGGTGCTCTGCGCGTCCGACATCAGCCAGACGGTGAGCGTCTCCTTACGGTCCTTCGGGTCCTTGGACGAAGTCTTGTCGTCGTTCGAACCACACGCCGCGATCGAAACCAACATGCCCGCGACGCCGATCGCCGCGATGAGCTTGCGCTTCACGCCACCCTCCTCAGGGATGCTGCAACCCCTCCCCACCGCGAAGACCGTCGACGAGTACTGCTGGGGCTGGGACCTGGTCTTTAATGGTTTAGACCAGCACCGGGAGCTTGGCCTAGACCTTTTGGGGTGTCAAGGGTGTATAAGAAGTGCACTCGCGTCCGTTATAGGACCGACACCTGAGGGAGGGCGACGAGCCGTGACCGGACCGTGCCACCATGTGAGCCGCGACAGACGGAGGAGCCGGTGACGGCAGCAACGCAGCAGTCGGGAAGGCGGGCCATGGGTGCCGACGGGGGCAGTACGGAGAACGAGACGGGCGCGGCCACGCGGACGGCACGCGTCCCGAAGTACTACCGGCTGAAGCGACATCTCCTCGACATGACGGACACCATGCCGCCGGGCACCCCCGTGCCACCGGAACGGACCCTGGCCGCCGAGTTCGACACCTCGCGCACCACCGTGCGCCAGGCGCTCCAGGAACTGGTCGTCGAGGGCCGGCTGGAGCGCATCCAGGGCAAGGGCACCTTCGTCGCCAAGCCGAAGGTCTCGCAGGCCCTCCAACTCACCTCGTACACCGAGGACATGCGCGCCCAGGGACTGGAACCGACGTCCCAGCTACTGGACATCGGCTATGTCACGGCCGACGACACGCTCGCCGGGCTGCTCGACATCACGGCCGGTGGCCGCGTGCTGCGGATCGAGCGGCTGCGGCTCGCCAGCGGGGAGCCGATGGCGATCGAGACCACGCACCTTTCGGCCAAACGCTTTCCCGCGCTGCGCCGTTCACTGGTGAAGTACACCTCGCTCTACACCGCGCTGGCCGAGGTGTACGACGTCCGGCTGGCCGAGGCCGAGGAGACCATCGAGACCTCGCTCGCCACCCCGCGCGAGGCCGGACTGCTCGGCACGGACGTCGGCCTGCCGATGCTGCTGCTGTCCCGGCACTCCCTGGACGGGCAGGGCGAGCCGGTGGAATGGGTGCGCTCGGTCTACCGCGGCGACCGGTACAAGTTCGTCGCGCGCCTGAAGCGGCCGACGGACTGACCCCGGACGCGGCGGCCGACCGGTCCCGGCCCCTCGCGTCCGCGCACTCGACTGTCGGCGGCCCCTGGGGAACGCGTCTCCGCACGGGGGCCGCCCGCCTGCCTCCGCACGGGCCGACTCCCGCACGTTTGACAACATTCCGAACATTCGATCCCGTTCGCGGGACCGTTGCCGGACCGCAATGCGGACAGGGGGTGACGGTGACCGGAAGCCTCCCCTAGATTTCGTGCGCATTACACCAGGTGATCAGCGAGGGGACGGAGTCGCCGCATGGCAGCAGAGCCTGAAGGAAAACCGCCCACGATCACGCCCGTACGGGTGGTCATCGCCCTGTGTCTCGTCGCGCCGTTCGTGGCGATGCTCTGGGTGAGTTCGTACGCGAAGGTGGACCCCACCTTCATCGGCATCCCGTTCTTCTACTGGTACCAGATGCTCTGGGTGCTGATCTCCACCGCGCTCACCATGGTCGCGTACAAGCTGTGGCAGCGTGACCAGCGCGCCCGCAAGGGGGGTGCGTCGGCATGAAGGACGGCGTGAACGGCGTCGCGCTCGGCGTCTTCATCTTCTTCTTCCTGGCCGTCACGGTCATGGGCTTCCTGGCGGCGCGCTGGCGCAAGGCCGAGAACGAGGCCAGCCTCGACGAATGGGGCCTGGGCGGACGGTCGTTCGGCACCTGGGTCACCTGGTTCCTGCTCGGCGGCGACCTGTACACCGCGTACACCTTCGTCGCCGTGCCCGCGGCGATCTACGCGGCGGGCGCGGCAGGCTTCTTCGCCGTGCCGTACACCATCCTCGTGTACCCGCTGATCTTCACCTTCCTGCCGCGGCTGTGGTCCGTCTCGCACAAGCACGGGTACGTCACCACCTCGGACTTCGTCCGCGGGCGCTTCGGCTCGAAGGGCCTCTCGCTGGCGGTCGCCGTCACGGGCATCCTCGCCACGATGCCGTACATCGCGCTCCAACTCGTCGGCATCCAGGCCGTGCTGGACGTGATGGGCGTGGGCGGCGGAGAGAACACCCACTGGTTCGTCAAGGACCTGCCGCTGCTGATCGCATTCGCGGTGCTCGCCGCGTACACCTACTCGTCCGGCCTGCGGGCACCGGCGCTGATCGCGTTCGTCAAGGACGGACTGATCTACCTGGTCATCGCGGTGGCGATCATCTACATCCCGATCAAGCTCGGCGGCTTCCACGACATCTTCGCCAAGGCGGGCGAGGCGTTCTCGCAGACCAACCCGGCGACCGGCAAGCCGCGCGGCGCGCTGGCACCCGGCGAGGCGGGCCAATGGGGTTACGCCACCCTCGCGTTGGGCTCGGCACTGGCTCTCTTCATGTATCCGCACTCGATCACGGCGACGCTCTCCAGCCGCAGCCGCAACGTGATCCGGCGCAACACCACGATCCTGCCGCTGTACTCGCTGATGCTGGGCCTGCTCGCGCTGCTCGGCTTCATGGCGATCGCCGCCGGGATCAAGGTGGACAACGGGCAGTTGGCCATCCCCCAGCTGTTCGAGAACATGTTCCCCGACTGGTTCGCGGGGGTCGCGTTCGCCGCCATCGGCATCGGCGCCCTGGTGCCCGCCGCGATCATGTCGATCGCCGCCGCGAACCTCTTCACCCGCAACATCTACAAGGACTTCCTCAAGCCGGACGCCACCCCGGAGCAGGAGACCAAGGTCTCCAAGCTGGTGTCCCTGCTGGTGAAGGTCGGCGCGCTCGCCTTCGTCCTCACCATGGACAAGACGGTCGCAATCAACTTCCAGCTGCTCGGCGGGATCTGGATCCTCCAGACGATGCCGGCCCTGGTCGGCGGCCTGTTCACCCGCTGGTTCCACCGCTGGGCACTGCTCGCGGGCTGGGCGGTCGGCATGGTGTACGGGACGGTGGCCGCGTACGGGGTCGCCAGCCCGACCCAGGCGCACTTCGGCGGTTCGTCCAAGGAGATTCCCGGCATCGGCGAGATCGGCTACATCGGCCTGACGGCGTTCGTGCTGAATGTGGTCGTGACAGTGGTGCTGACCTTCGTCCTGAACGCGGTGAAGGCACCCACCGGGATCGACGAGACCTCCCCGGCCGACTACACGGCCGACGCGGGCGACCCGGGCGTCCAGGTGAAGCTCCCGCCGGCCACGGCCGGAGCGCCGGGCGGCGGCCACTGACGTACGCTCCACCACCGGCCGACGGCCCGTCGAGCCCCCTCCTGCGGGGCTCGGCGGGCCGTCCGCGCGATCGGGGCCACGCGGCCCCGGAGAGGGCCGCACAGCTCGTTCTGTGGGCTTGACCCGAGTCGGCCGACACAACATGTGGGGGCTGCCTCATCGGGCGGCCCCCACATGTATGCTCATGCTCGCTGTCGCCGCAGGGGAATCCGGTGCGAATCCGGAACTGTCCCGCAACGGTGTGTTCGGTGCGCTTTTGCGCACCCCCGAGTAAGTCCGAGGACCTGCCGACAGCGCATCCGGCTCGACCGAACCGGATGCCAGACGTCCGGGCCTCGCGGATGGGCCGGTGGACGCCGTACGGAGTGCTGCCCCGCTCGGGCCCGCCTCTGCCCGGCTGCCCCGTTCCCCGCCGGCCCCGAGCCGAGCGAGGGAGAGCACCACGTGACCATCGCGCCAGCCGATCCGGCTTCAGTCGCCGTGTCCGTAGCGGCCGAGTCCGAGGGGACCGCACACGACGGACCGGGGACCGCACTGCTGCGGACCCTGACCGACCTCACCGTCGATCTGCCCGACACCGACCCCGGTCGTGTCGCCGCCGCCGCGCTGCGCGGCCGCAGCGCCCGGTCGGACGAGGCCGAGCTGCGCTCGCTGGCCACCGAGGCCGCCGCGGGGCTGATCTCCGAGGACCCCGCGTACTCCCGGCTCGCCGCCAGGCTCCTGACCCGCGCCATCGCGGACGAAGCGGCCGGCCAGGGCGCGGTCTCCTTCTCCGCCTCCGTCGCCGTCGGGCACCACGAGGGCCTGATCGCGGACCGTACCGCCGAGTTCGTCGCGCTGCACGCGGACGCCCTCGACGCGCTGGTGGAGCGCTCGCTCGCCGACGGCGCCGACGACCGGTTCGGTTACTTCGGGCTGCGGACCCTGCACAGCCGCTATCTGCTGCGCCACCCGCACACCCGCCAGGTCATCGAGACGCCCCAGCACTTCATGCTGCGGGTCGCGTCCGGTCTCGCCGAGGACGATTCGCAGCGCGCCCTGGACGAAGTCGCCGCGCTGTACGGGCTGATGAGCCGGCTCGACTATCTGCCCTCCTCGCCGACCCTCTTCAACTCCGGTACCCGGCACCCGCAGATGTCCTCCTGCTACCTGCTGGACTCCCCGCTCGACGAACTCGACTCGATCTACGACCGCTACCACCAGGTGGCGCGACTCTCGAAGCACGCGGGCGGCATCGGGCTCTCGTACTCCCGCGTCCGTGCCCGCGGTTCGCTGATCCGGGGCACCAACGGGCACTCCAACGGCATCGTGCCGTTCCTGAAGACGCTCGACGCCTCCGTCGCCGCGGTCAACCAGGGGGGCCGGCGCAAGGGTGCCGCCGCCGTCTACCTGGAGACCTGGCACGCCGACATCGAGGAGTTCCTGGAGCTGCGCGACAACACGGGCGAGGACCAGCGGCGTACGCACAACCTCAACCTGGCGCACTGGATCCCCGACGAGTTCATGCGCCGGGTCGACGCGGACGGCGACTGGTCGCTGTTCTCCCCCGCGGACGTGCCCGAGCTGGTCGACCTGTGGGGCGACGAGTTCGACGCCGCGTACCGGGCCGCCGAGGCCGAGGGGCTGGCCCGCAAGTCGATGCCGGCCCGCGAGCTGTACGGCCGGATGATGCGTACCCTCGCGCAGACCGGCCAGGGCTGGATGACGTTCAAGGACGCCTCCAACCGGACCGCGAACCAGACCGCCGAGCCGGGCCGCGTCGTCCACTCCTCGAATCTGTGCACCGAGATCCTCGAAGTCACCGACGACGGCGAGACGGCCGTCTGCAACCTGGGCTCGGTCAACCTGGGCGCGTTCGTCGCCGACGGCGCCATCGACTGGGAGCGGCTGGACGCCACCGTCCGTACCGCCGTGACCTTCCTCGACCGGGTCGTCGATATCAACTTCTACCCGACCGAGCAGGCCGGCCGCTCCAACGCCAGGTGGCGCCCGGTGGGCCTGGGCGCGATGGGTCTGCAGGACGTCTTCTTCCAGCTGCGCCTGCCCTTCGACTCCCCCGAGGCCCGCGCGCTCTCCACGAAGATCTCCGAGCGCATCATGCTGGCCGCGTACGAGGCGTCCTGCGACCTCGCCGAGCGCTCCGGCCCGCTGCCCGCCTGGGCCGAGACGCGTGCCGCGCGCGGGGTGCTGCACCCCGACCACTATGACACCGAGCTGAACTGGCCGGAGCGCTGGGACGCGCTGCGCGCCCGGGTCGCCACGACTGGCATGCGCAACTCCCTGCTGCTCGCCATCGCACCCACGGCGACGATCGCCTCGATCGCCGGGGTGTACGAGTGCATCGAGCCGCAGGTCTCCAACCTGTTCAAGCGCGAGACGCTCAGCGGCGAGTTCCTCCAGGTCAACGCGTATCTGGTGGACGAGCTGAAGCAGCTCGGCGTGTGGGACGCCCGCACCCGTGAGGCGCTGCGCGAGGCCAGCGGCTCCGTGCAGGGCTTCGCCTGGATCCCCGAGGACGTGCGGAAGCTGTACCGCACGGCGTGGGAGATCCCGCAGCGCGGACTGATCGACATGGCGGCGGCCCGTACGCCGTTCCTCGACCAGAGCCAGTCGCTGAACCTCTTCATGGAGACGCCGACGATCGGCAAGCTCTCCTCGATGTACGCGTACGCCTGGAAGCAGGGGCTGAAGACGACGTACTACCTGCGCTCGCGCCCGGCGACCCGGATCGCCCGTGCGGCCTCCGGCCCGTCCGCGGCCACCGCCCCCATCCCCGTGCAGCAGGCCTCGACGCCCGACGCCGACGCGATCGCCTGCTCCCTGGAAAACCCCGAGTCCTGCGAGGCCTGCCAGTGATGAGCTCCACCGAATCCGAGAAGAACCTGCTCGACCCCGGCTTCGAGCTGACCCTGCGGCCCATGCGCTACCCGGACTTCTACGAGCGCTACCGCGACGCGATCAAGAACACCTGGACGGTGGAGGAGGTCGACCTCCACTCCGACGTCGCCGACCTCGCGAAGCTCTCCCCCGGTGAGCAGCACATGATCGGCCGGCTCGTCGCGTTCTTCGCGACGGGTGACTCGATCGTCTCCAACAACCTCGTGCTGACGCTGTACAAGCACATCAACTCCCCCGAGGCGCGGCTGTATCTGTCGCGGCAGCTCTTCGAGGAGGCCGTGCACGTCCAGTTCTATCTGACGCTGCTGGACACCTATCTGCCCGACCCGGACGACCGTGCCGCCGCGTTCGACGCGGTCGAGGAGATCCCCTCGATCCGTGAGAAGGCGCAGTTCTGCTTCAAGTGGATGGATTCGGTCGAGAAGATCGAGCGGCTGGAGACGAAGGCCGACCGCCGCCGCTTCCTGCTGAACCTGATCTGCTTCGCGGCGTGCATCGAGGGGCTGTTCTTCTACGGCGCGTTCGCGTACGTCTACTGGTTCCGCTCGCGGGGTCTGCTGCACGGTCTCGCCACGGGTACCAACTGGGTCTTCCGTGACGAGACGATGCACATGAACTTCGCGTTCGAGGTCGTGGACACCGTCCGCAAGGAGGAGCCCGACCTCTTCGACGACGAGCTCCAGCAGCAGGTCACCGACATGCTGAAGGAGGCCGTGGCGGCGGAGCTGCAGTTCGGCCGCGATCTGTGCGGTGACGGTCTGCCGGGCATGAACACGGAGTCGATGCGGCAGTACCTGGAGTGCGTGGCCGACCAGCGGCTCACCCGGCTGGGCTTCCCCGCGGTCTACGGCTCCGAGAACCCGTTCTCGTTCATGGAGCTGCAGGGCGTGCAGGAGCTGACGAACTTCTTCGAGCGCCGGCCGTCCGCGTACCAGGTGGCGGTGGAGGGATCGGTCGCGTTCGACGACGACTTCTAGGTCTTTCGGTCGGATCGGGCCGGATCGGCGAGCCCGGCGTGATCCGGACGGCATACCCCTAGATCCTGGCCCAGCTTCTGAGGTGGGGGCGCCGCGCAGCCATGACGGGCTGCGCGGCGCCCGTCGTTTCCGGGGGGCCGTCACTCCGTGCCCGTTCCGCGGCGCGCAGCTCGCGGTCGATGCGGCGCTCCCGGGCGAGTCCGGCCAGGGCAGGCAGCAGGACGAGAGCGAAAAGTGCGGCTATGCCCAGTACGTTCTGGAATGTGTTCATGGCTCTACTCTCGTCCGCGCGGACGGATTGCGGCAGTGGCAGGACTGTCATGGACCATCGAATTACTGCCACACTGGCGTCATGCTGAACAATGTCGCCGCCCTGCTGCTCGACGAGGTCCATCCCTTCGAGCTGGGTGTGCTGTGCGAGGTCTTCGGGCTCGACCGCAGCGACGAGGGCCTGCCGGTCCACGACTTCGCCGTGGTCTCCGCCGAGGGCCCGGTGCTGCGGACCCACGCCGGATTCACCATCAGTACGCCACACGGCCTCGACCGCCTGGAGGAGGCCGACCTCATCGCCGTGCCGGCCGGCAGCCACTTCATCGCACGGGACTACCCCGAGGAGCTCCTCGACGCCCTGCGCCGGGCCGTGGACCGGGGCGCCCGGGTGATGAGCGTCTGCTCCGGGGCCTATGTGCTCGGGGCGGCCGGGCTGCTGGACGGCCGTCGCTGCACCACCCACTGGCGTCATGCCGACGAACTGGCCCGCCGCTTCCCGCGGGCGGTCGTCGAACCCGACGTGCTGTACGTGGACGAGGGCCCGGTCATCACCTCGGCGGGCACGGCGGCCGGGATCGACGCCTGTCTGCATCTGGTCCGGCAGGCGTACGGCCCCGATGCCGCCAACGCCATCGCCCGCCGCATGGTGGTGCCGCCGCACCGCGACGGCGGGCAGGCGCAGTACATCAAGCGGCCGCTGCCCCGCACCCGGTGCGACACGGTCGGCGGGACCCTGGCCTGGATGGAGCGCCACCTCGACCAGGAGATGACCGTCGAACAGCTCGCCGCCCAGGCACACATGTCCCCACGCACCTTCGCCCGCCGCTTCCAGCAGGAGACGGGCACCACTCCGTACCGCTGGCTGCTCCGTCAGCGGGTGCTGCTGGCACAGCATCTCCTGGAGACATCCGATGAAACAGTGGACACGATCGCCGGGCGCACCGGCTTCGGAACGGCCGCCGCACTGCGCCACCAGTTCGTACGATCGTTGGGCACCACGCCGAACGCCTACCGCCGCACCTTCCGCGGCCCAGGCGCCATGACCGAGGTAGCCTGACCCGTCACAGATCTGACGTCGGATCATTCGTCCAACCGTTGAGCACACCTGTCCATGGACCATGGCCCGGGTGACCCAAGAGGGTCGGTCCCATGGACATGTGGATGGCACGACGAAGGACCATCGGGGCTGTGGTGGCTGCGCTCGCCGCCGCGCTGCTGCCCTGGCAGAGCGCGGCGGCCGAGGACGCGTCCGCCGCCGCACCACCGCCCGAGGTGCTGCCCTCTCTGCGGCAATGGCAGCCCGGCGAGGGCGAGTTCACGCTGGCCGACCGGGCGCGGATCGTACTGGACGGGGTGCGGGACGACCGCACCGTCGGCGACGCGCGCCGCTTCGCCGGCGAACTGACCGGGAAGGCTTCGGTGTCGCGGGGCGCGGCGGCGGCCCGTACCGGCGACATCGTGCTGCGGCAGGACCCGTCCCAGAAGAAGACGCTGGGCGCGGAGGGCTATCGGCTCGACGTCGGCGACCGGGTCACGGTCACGGCCGCGACCTCCACCGGCGTCTTCTACGGTTCGCGGACCGTCCTCCAGCTGCTGAACGACGACGGCCGCGCCGCGCGCGGATCGGCGACCGACGTGCCCGCGTACCGTGAGCGCGGGGTCGGGGTGTGCGCCTGCTACATCAACGTCTCGATCCCGTGGTTCGAACGGCTGATGAAGGACATGGCGTCCCAGAAGCTCAACCAGCTGTGGATCGAGGCCAAGGTCAAGAGCGACACCGACCCGGCGTCGGCGTTCTGGGGCTACTACACGAAGCCTCAGGTCCGCACCCTGGTGGCGCTGGCGAAGAAGTACCACATCGAGCTGGTGCCGGAGATCAACTCCCCCGGCCACATGGACACCTACCTGGAGAACCACCCGGAGCTCCAGCTCAAGGACAGGAACGGCGTCGCCTCCCCGCCCCGGCTCGACATCTCCCGGCCCGAAGCACTGACGTACTACACCTCGATGGTCGACGAGGCGCTGAAGGTGTGGGACACCCGCGCCTGGCACATGGGCGCCGACGAGTACATGATCGGCTCGTCCTACCCGAACTACCCGCAGCTGCAGACCGCGGCGACCGCGAGGTTCGGCGCGGGCGCGACCCCCGACGACCTCTTCGTCGACTTCATCAACCAGGTCGACGAGCATGTGAGGGCCGGGGGCCGTTCGCTGCGGATCTGGAACGACGGCCTGGCCGGCCGCAACGGCGTCGTCCCGCTGAACCGTGACATCACCGTGGAGCACTGGCTGGGCGGCGGCGCCATCCAGAAGCCGTCCGCGCTGCTCGCCGAGGGCCGACAGGTCATGAACTCGGCGTACGCGCTCTACCTGGTGCGAGGCGGCTACACGACGCAGACGCGACAGCTCTACGAGAGCGACTGGACGCCGCTGCGCTTCGAGGGCGAGACGCTGCCCGCGACGGCCGCGAACCTCACCGGCGCCAAGATCAGCCTGTGGCCGGACAGCGCGGCGGCCGAGACCGAGAACGAGGTGGAGGCGAAGACCTTCATGCCGCTGCGCTTCCTCGCACAGGCCACCTGGGGCGGCCCGAAACCCAGTGAGACGTATGCCGGTTTCGAGGCACTGGCCCGGCGGATCGGTCACGCGCCGGGCTGGTCGAACACCGACCGCACCCCGCTCGCCGACGGCACGTACCGGCTGACCGCGGGCGACCGGGCGCTCTCCCCCGCCGCGGACGCGGGCGTCTCCCTGGTGGGGGCCGGTACCGCCTCCTGGACGCTGACGGCCACCGCCGACGGCTACTACACGGTGCGGTCGTCCGAGACCGGTCAGTGCCTGGACGCGGTGCGCGGAAAGAAGTACCTGGGCGCCCCGCTGGAGGTGGGGGCGGAGCTCTCGCTCGGGGCCTGTTCGGCGACGGCGCGTACACAGCGCTGGCAGCTGGACACCGGGGCCGGGGGGCTGACCCTGCGCAACGCCATCTCCCAGCTCCGTCTGACGGAGCGGGCTCCGGACGGCGCCGCGGTCCAGACGACGGGCGCGACGCGGCTGACGGCAAGGACCGCCTGACACGGGCGGTACATGGAGATGGGCCCCGTACGCCGGTTCGGTCGGACCGGCGTACGGGGCCCTCGTGTGTCAGATGCCGCAGTTCGGTGCCGACCAGAAGTGGCTGGGCCCCTGGTTGACGTGGACGTGGTCGCCGTGGTCCGGGTAGCCGGGGCCGAGGATCCCGTTGAAGCCGTGGTTGCGGGCCTCCTTGGCGAGGGTGCACAGCGCGTGCGGTCCGGCGCCGAGGTCGGCCGCGTCCCCGTACAGATGACGGCTGTTGGACGCGCCGCCGACCGCGCTGTTGCAGGAGGTGGAGCGGAATCCGCTGGTGATCCGGATCGGCTGGTCGCCGAGCGCGTGCCGCAGCGCCTCCAGTTTCCACATGGTGCTCAGGGCGTTGGCCTTCGCCGTGCCCGCCGCGACGGCACCACCCGCCCAGGTCGAGTTGCACTGGTTGTGCTCGGCGTACGTGAAGTGGACCGGGGTGCAGTCGTTGTCCTGGAGCTCATAGATCTTGGCCTGGGTGGCCGGACCCGCGATGCCGTCCGCGGCGAGACCGTAGGCGGCCTGGAAGCGCTTGACGGCGGCGGTGGTGGCCGGTCCGTAGGAACCGTCGAGGGCGAGCACGGAGTTGTAGCCGGGGTAGCCGGCCACCCGTATCTGGAGCTGGACCACGTCGTTGCCGGTGGCGCCGGGGGACAGGGTGCGGGTCCAGGTGTAGCAGCCGTCGGCCTGTGCGGTGCCGGCGGTGACCACGGCCCCACCCAAAGCGAAAGCCATGGTCATGACAAGACCGAGCAGGAGTCGTGCGGTGCGTCTGAGCATGAGGGGTTCCCTACCACGACGGAGATGTGGTGAGAGAGCTTGTCGGACGAGTCGACGCGCGTCAACTGCCCACGGACAAACGGTGGTTGACGGACGGTCAACAGACAAGGGCCGACGGGCCCGGCCTCCCGCGCAGGGGATGCCGGGCCCGTCGGTGGCAGCCGGACGTCAGTCGTTCGGCACGATCTCGTAGCGCGGGGTGTTCTCCGCCATCTGCCGCAGGGCGTCCTTGCGGTCCCGCTTCGAGAGCCGGTCGATGTACAGGTACCCGTAGAGGTGGTCCGTCTCGTGCTGGAGGCAGCGGGCGAAGTAGCCGTTGCCACGGATCCTGACCGGGTTGCCCTTGGCGTCCTGTCCGCGGACCACCGCGTAGTCCGGGCGGGCCAGCGAGGCGTACGCCGTCGGGACCGAGAGGCAGCCCTCGTTGGAGTCGTCCAGGACCCGGTCCTCGGGCGCCAGCTCCTCGAGCACCGGGTTGCAGACGGCGCCCACGTGCCGTACGCCGTCGTCGTCCGGGCAGTCGTAGACGAAGACCTTCAGGTCGACGCCGATCTGGTTGGCGGCCAGACCGACACCCTCCGCCGTCCGCTGGCTGGCGAACATGTCGTCGATCAGCCGGGCCAGCTCGTCGTCGAACTCGGTGACGTCCCGGCACTCCTTGTGCAGCACCGGGTTGCCCACGACCGTGATCGGACGGGAGGTACCGCGCTCGCGATGTGCCGCCTCGCGCGCCTCGCAGTCCTCCGTGTCCACGACGAAACCTTCGTCGTCGAGGGTGATCTGCTCGTCCGTCTCCTGCTGCGCCATGTCCGCCGTACGCCTTCCTCAAAACCTGAAACCCGGGCATCCGAAGGTCGGGGGCCGGGTACCCGAGCACCGCGACCGGTGCCCGTACAGCCTACGGGCACCGGTCAGCAGACTTCTTCGAGATCCCGCCACTCACGGCTGTCCGGGCTGTCCGCCACCCAGCCGTCCAGCAGTCCGCGCACCAGCCCGGCCGGCGCCGCTATCCCGCACTCGCGCTCGGGCACCCACAGCTCACCTGCGGTGCGGTGCCCCAGCGGGCCCGGATGCCCCGGCTCGCTGTGGTCGTGCGGATCCAGGTGCTCGCCGTCGCCCTCGTCGCTCTCCATCCTGCTCTCCGAACAGGCCCGGCAGAGCAGCCGCACGGAGGACGACCAGTCCTCGGCGGCGAACCCCGCGTCGGAGGCCAGCTGCTCCAGCGCGTCCCGGTCCGCCTCGGTGGCCGCTTCCAGCAGCACCACCCAGGTGGGAACGGGGGACGGCGCCCACAGCTCGATCTCGTCGAAGACGGGGTACGCGGGGCCGGCCGCGGTGACCCGCTCGCCGTGCGGCACCCCGTCGTGCAGGACGACCTCTCCCCAGCGCCGGCCGGACGACGGCAGCGGGATGGAGAGCACCTCCATCCGGGCCGGATCGAGCCTGCGGCCCCAGACGACCTCGGCCTCGCCCTCCGGCGACAGCCGTACCGCGGCGCTGCCGAGCTCCATGCCGACGGGCTCGCTGTTGGCCGCCGAGGTGTGCTGGCCGGCCCCCGGCACCTTCAGGCCGTACGCCTGCCAGGCGCGGCGCGCCAGCGGCCAGTCCTGCAAGGCGGTGGCGGCGATCCCGACGTTCCACCAGTCGGGAGCACCGGACTCCTTGTCGAGCAGCGCGACGGCCCTGAGGCCGGCGGCTCTCGCCTGTTCCCAGTCATGCCGGAATTTGTGCAGCAGCGCCAGGTTGAACCATGACTCCGAGAGCCAGGGTTCCAGGTCCGCCGCACGTGTCAGCAGTGCGCCCGCGTCCTCGTACCGGCCGTCGCCGATCAGCGTGAACGCGCGGTCCGTGGCCTGCCGCCAAGAGGCGGAGGGCCGATGCCGTACCTTCCCGAAGATCCTCACGATTCCCGCCCGTCCCGACTGGACACCCTCGTTTTCCGCTCCTCTTCGCATCCAACCATGCCCGGCCGGACGCTCGCTCATTACCCATGGGTTACCCGGGCGGAACGGGGGTCGGACCGTCCCGTGCCAGGACCCGGGCCAGGGATTCCACGACCTCGGGCTGATAGTCGTGACCGGTCCCGAGCCTGAGTTGTTCCAGCGCGCCCAGCGGCCCGATGAGACTTTCCCCGCAGAGGTCGTCGTATGCGTTGACGGCCCTGACGATCCTGGCGGAAAGCGGCTGCTCGCGGAAGGGGTCGGCCTGTCGTTCCACCACGACCGCGACGTCGGCGTCCACCCCGGTCTGCCGGACCACCGCCCCGCCGAGCAGCGCGATGCGGCGCTGCTCGGCCCGGGGCAGGGTGGCCGTCGCACCGTCCGGGACCGGGTCGACCAGGGAGAGCTGGCCGATGTCGTGCATCAGGGCCGCGTACTCCAGCACGGTCAGCTCGTGTCCGGAGAGCCCCAGCTCGCGGCCGACGGCGGTGCAGAGCGTCGCGACCCTGCGGGCGTGGCCGTGCGGGGTGTACCCGGCGATCTCGGTGGACCGGGCGAGCGAGGTGATCGTCTGCCGGTAGGTGGTGCGCACGGCGACGAACCGGCGGAACGAGACCTGGGTGAGCAGCAGCGGTACGCACAGGACGGGCAGCGCCCACAGCCCCGCGACGGCGACCCCGAGTGCCATCACGACCCCGGTCGCGCAGACCGCGGACCCGATGCCGACGAGGGCGCGCAGCTCGTCGTGGAGCAGCGGCCCGTAGGGATGGCGGGTGCGCGAACGCAGCAGCAGCGCGGCGAGCACGGCGTCGCACAGCGCGGTCAGAACGAGGAGCAGGAGCGGGAAGAGCACGTAGTACGGGCCTTCGCCGAGCCGGCTCGCGACGCGGCCGGAGTTGTACAGCGGCTGGAAGCACACGGCGGCGAAGGCGACGGTCAGGATGCGGCGGGCCACCCGGTCGAGCGAGGGTCCGCTGCCCCGGGCCACATGCGGCACACAGGCGACGAGCTGCGCCGCGACGAGCACGGCGACCACCTGGAGGACGCCGTGGCCGGTGGGCGCGCCGCCGCTGCGGCCGAGCAGGGCGTACGCGAGCGCCCCCGCGGCCCCGAGCGGCGCGGGCTCGCGTTCGCCGGGCAGCGCGCCCCAGCGGGCCAGTTCACCGACGGTGATGAGGACCCCGAAGGCGAGGGCGTGGCCGGGCTGGTGGACACCGTCCCAGAGGGTGTGGCCGAGCCCGGCGGCGGCGAGCGCGGCGGCGGCGCCGCGCACGGCGAGGACGGCCGGGGGCAGCGCCTTTCGCCGGGTGCGGGCCGGGTTCATCCGGGCCGGTCCGCGGACGGCTGCGGACCGAGGGACGCCCCGAGGCCGTCGGCGGGCGCCACAGGACCGCGCGCCGCGTCGAACGCGTCCGACCGCGGCGGACGTGCCGGGGACATCGGTGCCTCCCCGTTCCGTGGCCGCGGAATCGCCTCGTCCGCCGTCACCGCTGTCGACGGCGACCACCCGTGCCGTTCCACCCCGCGCACCAGCGCCCGTACCATCTGCGGATCGAACTGCGTGCCAGAGCAACGATTCAGCTCCTCCAGCGCCGCGGGCACCGGCCGCCCCCTGCGGTACGACCGGGTCGACGTCATCGCGTCGAAGGCGTCCGCCACCGCGACGACCCGGGCGAACTCGGGGATCGCCCGGCCGCTGAGCCCGTACGGGTAGCCGCTGCCGTCGAGCCGTTCGTGGTGGTGCAGGATCGCGTCCCGGGCCTCGCCGAGGAAGCCGATGCCGCGGACGATCTCGTGCCCGTACTCCGGATGCAGTTCGATCACCCGCCGTTCCTCCGGGGTGAGCGGTCCGTCCTTGCGGAGCACCCGGGTCGGGACACCGAGCTTGCCCACGTCGTGCAGGATGCCGGCGAACCGCAGGACCTCCAGACGGCCCTGCTCCATGCCCAGTTCGCGGGCGATGAGGACGGAGGCCTGTCCGACCCGTTCGCTGTGACCCCGGGTGTACGCGTCCTTGATGTCGACGGCCTGCACCAGTGCCCTGATGGTGGCGCGGTGGGCGGCGTGCTCGCGGTGGTACTGGGCGAAGACCCAGCAGGAGATGTACATCGGCAGCAGGACGATGAGCGCGGACACCGGACCGTACGGACCGCGCCACAGCACGGCCATCATCAGTCCGGCGAGTCCGTGCACCAGGTGCGGTCCCAGTGAGCGGGACAGCAGCCCGTCCCAGGCGCGCCGTACGGGCAGCCGTTCGGCCACGACCAGGATGGAGCCGTCCAGGGCGGCCAGGACGAGGCTGAAGGCCAGGGCGGCCGCGCAGGCGGGCAGCAGGGCGTACGGGAGGTCGGGGAGCCGGTCGGCGCCGGACCCACCGAGCGTGGCCGCGCCGCCCAGCAGCCCGTGGACGCACGAGGCCGCCTCGACGGTGACGGCGAGCTGCGCGGCCCGCCAGACCCGCCGTGCGGCGGCGGGCCTGTTCTCCACCCGGCCGACGAGCGATCCGGGGATCGCGACCAGGCCGGCCGCGGCGGGCGGCAGCAGAAAAGCCGCGGCAAGCAGCAGCGGAAAGAACGATCCGGCTCCGATGGGCACGGTGCTGCCGAAGAAGGGGCAACGCCCGGGGAGTTCACAGGCCAGATAGAGCGCGGTCAGCAGTCCGACGGTGGCCCAGGGGATCCCGGCGCCCGTGCGCAGCGCCGGCAGCACACAGAGCAGGGCACCGGCCGCGGCCACCAGGACGTACGCACGTGCCGCCCCCTGTGTCGCTCCCACCCGCCCGGCCCGCCCCCCAACATGGTCAATGGAGGCGCCAGGCTAGCGAGTTGTGTTTCCCACCGAGCCCCGATGGGCCCGATTAGCACATTCGGGTGATGTGGTGCGGACGCGGATGGTGCGCGGGCGGACCCGGGCGGCCGGGCCCCGGCGGGACGGCCGCCGGGCTACGGCGTCATTCCGTGGCTGCGGCCGGGCGGCCGGTCTCCGACGTCGTCACGTCCTGCTCGGGCACGGCCTGTCCCGAGCGGATCAGATCGATCCGGCCCATCACCTTGGAGCGCAGGTCGGTCGGCACGTCGTCCTGGCCGCAGCAGCGTTTCACCAGCTTCTTCACGGCCTGCTCCAGGCCGTACTTCTCCAGGCACGGGGAGCACTCCTCGAAGTGGACCTCGAACTTGGTGCAGTCGCTGTCGGGCATCTCGTGGTCGAGGAACTCATAGAGATGATCGAGGACCTCTGAGCAGTCCGTCTCGTGCGGCTCTCCGCAGCTCATGAGCCCGAGCCTTTCCGATCGTCCGACTCTCCGGCACCGGCCGGGACGAGCCCGCGCTCACGGGCGTAGTCCTCCAGCATGCCGCGCAGCTGGCGGCGGCCCCGGTGCAGTCGGGACATCACCGTACCGATGGGAGTCCCCATGATGTCCGCGATCTCCTTGTAGGCAAAGCCCTCTACATCGGCGAGATAAACGGCGATGCGGAACTCTTCGGGGATCGCCTGCAGAGCGGACTTCACGTCCGAGTCGGGCAGGTGGTCGAGCGCCTGCGACTCGGCGGAACGCAGACCCGTCGACATGTGCGACTCCGCGCGCGCCAGCTGCCAGTCCTCGATCTCCTCGGCGGCGCTGCGCTGAGGTTCGCGCTGCTTCTTGCGGTACGAGTTGATGAACGTATTGGTGAGGATGCGGTACATCCACGCCTTGAGGTTGGTGCCCTCACGGAACTGGTGGAAGGAGCCGTAGGCCTTGGCGTACGTCTCCTGGACCAGGTCCTCGGCGTCGGCGGGGTTGCGCGTCATGCGCAGCGCGGCCGAGTACATCTGGTCGAGGAAACCGAGCGCGTCCCGCTCGAAGCGCGCGTTGCGCTCGGCGGTCGTCTCCTGCGCGCGGCCGTCGTCGGTCCCTGTGTCGGTCCCAGTGACCGGACCCACCTCCTCCAACGCTGTGGCGGAGCCGAAACCGGACCCGCTCGAATCGGAGAATAGTCGACCTTGCTTCGAGACGGGCTGTCGATCCGATCCGCTCAGCGCCCGCTCGGGAGTGGTCCTGGCCGCGTGCAGGACCGTCCACTCCAGTTCGGCGGCGTTCGAGCGGCGCGGGCAGATGGTCGAACCCATGCGACGGACTCCCTCTCCACGTACGACGTTGATGTACCGATGACACCGACAACAGTGGCCCCCGGCTCAACATTCCCGGGGGTGGGGGGGGGGGGGCGGGGGGGGGGGGGGGGGGGGGGCCCCGCCCCCCCCCCCCCGCGCGCGCGGCCGCCCCAACCGGGGCGCGCCGCGGGGCGGGGGGGTGGT
>NZ_JBIWOS010000002.1:1080016-1141337 GCF_044767885.1 Streptomyces sp. NPDC101194 | reverse complement strand
CACCGGTATGTCCCGCGCTATCGGGCAAACACCTACCACGGGCCCCACCAACCGGCCGACTTTATCTAACACCCCCCCCCCCCCCCCCCCCCCCCCCCCGCGCCCCCCCCCCCCCGGGGGGGGGGGGGCCCCCCGGGGGGGGGGGGGCGCCCCCCCCCCCCCACCCCCGAAGGGACGCAAATCACACGAGGGCCGACAGCCACGCGGTCACGGCGGTGGTCAGGATCTCCATCGCCTGATCCTCGGTCAGGCCGGACTTCTTCGGTACGGCGAAGCCGTGGTCCCCGTACGGGACCTCGGCGATCTCGTACTCCCCCGGAGGAAATTCGGCGGGCCGCCCGAACGGGTCGTTCCCGCCCTGCACGACGAGCGTGGGTACGCCGGCCCCGAGGAGCTCGTCCGCGCGGGACTTCTCGGGTTTCCCCGGCGGGTGCAGGGGGAAGCTCAGCGCGAGGACGGCGTGGGCGCCGAGCTCCGTCGCCGTGCGGCACGCCACCCGGGCCCCGGCGCTGCGCCCGCCGGCGACGACGGGCAGCCCCGGGGCGGCGAGCGCGGGCCACAGGCCCCGCCATCCGGCGTCCAGGGTCTTCGGGGCGGGCGCGATCTTCTTGCCGGCGACCCTCCACGGCTGCTCCACCAGGGCGACGGCCACCCCGTGGGCAGGCAGCACGGCGGCCAGCGCCCGCAGGTCACGGGTCTCGATGCCGCCGCCCGCGCCATGGCCGACGGCGAGCACCAGGCGGGCGTTCCCCGGCCCCTCGGGCCCTTTCGGGCTTTTCGGGTTCTTCGGTCCCTGCGGGCTCTCCGCGGGCAGCCAGGTGATCCTGGCCGGCCCGGCGTCCGTGTCCACCGTCTCGGTGCTGCGGCCTGTCTCAGCGGTACTCACGTGCCCCATCCTGCCTGCTCGCAACCAGGTCAGAACAGCGTGCTCACCTCCGGCGCGGCCAGCTCCTCCACCAGCTCCGGACCGTTGTTGCGGACATTGCTGACGGCCGTGGCCACCGGATAGGCCCGCATCAGCCCGCCCGGCGGCGGCGCGAGCAGCGCCCGCAGCTCCTCGACGTCGGTGCACGACGGATCGAGCCAGGCGTCCCAGCGGTCCGGGGTCAGCATGAGCGGCATCCTGGGGTGGATGTCGGCGAGCGTGGCCGGCCCCTCGGCGGGGGCGACGGCGAGCGGAGTGGTCTCCGCGTCGGTCGTGATCACCGAGCAGGTCACCCACCAGGCCATCGGGTGGTCGTCCGGCAGGGTCCGGTCGCGCCAGAACTCGTACAGACCGGCCATCGCGAAGACCGACCCGTCGGCGGGTGTCACGAAGTAGGGCTGCTTGCGCGGACGCTTCTTCTTCCCCTTCTCCTCCAGCTGCCGCTCATCGGCGCCGGTGACCCACTCGTAGTAGCCGTCGGCGGGCAGGATGCAGCGCCGGGAGACGAAGGGGCGGCGGAAGGACGGTTTCTCGTGGACGGTCTCCGCGCGGGCGTTGATCATGCGTGCCGCTCCCTCGGGGGACTTCGCCCAGGACGGCACGAGTCCCCACTTCAGAGCACGCAACTGGCGAACCGGACGCTGATCGTCTGCGTCTTTCAATGGACGTTCCAGTACGGCGTAGACCTCCTTGGTCGGCGCCACGTTCCAATCGGGCACCAGGGTCTCCGCCGGTTCCCACTTCTCGACCCGGAAGAGTCCGGTCAGGTCCTCGGGCCGCCGACTCGCTGCATACCGTCCGCACATAAGTGCCAGACTGCCACGACCACCGCGCCGACAGGACGCCGATACCGCAAGGAGCCCCCCGCACCATGGACAGCACCGACCTGGGCAATCTGTGGGACCGCGTATTCGGCACCCAGCCCGCACCCGAGCAGTGGCTGGTGGTGGTGACCGGCACCCTCGCGCTGATCGCCGTCGTGCCGAACCTGATATGGCGGCTGACCCGCAACGCCATCACCATCGCGCACGAGGGCGGGCACGGGCTGATCGCGCTGTGCACCGGGCGGCAGCTGTCCGGCATCCGTCTGCACTCGGACACGAGCGGGCTGACCGTCAGCCGCGGCAGGCCGACCGGCATCGGAATGATCCTGACGGCGGCGGCCGGCTACACAGCCCCACCGCTGCTGGGCCTGGGCGGGGCGTGGCTGCTGGTCAGCGGCAGGATCACATTGCTGCTGTGGCTGGCCACCGCGCTGCTCGCGGTGATGCTGGTGATGATCCGCAACGTGTACGGCGCACTGGCGGTGATCTTCACGGGGTCGGCGTTCCTGCTGGTGTCCTGGCTGGCCTCGCCCGCCGTGCAGTCGCTGTTCGCGTACACCGTGGTCTGGTTCCTGCTGCTCGGCGGCGTACGCCCGGCCTTCGAGCTCCAGTCGAAGCGGCGGCACGGCGGGGCGCCGGACTCGGACGCGGACCAGTTGTCGCGGCTGACCGATGTACCGGCCGCGCTGTGGCTGTTCCTCTTCCACGCGGTGTCGCTCTGCTCGCTGATCGGCGGCGGGCGCTGGCTGCTCGGCATCTGAGGGCCGGTCCCGCACGGCACCGTGTACCACACATGCGTTACGCCCCCGTTTCGACTCATTTGATCGAGATTCCGGTTTGCGGTGAGCCACTAAAGTGAGGTCCATGACCGAACGTTCCGTGCACCCCGCCCTCTGGCCCGCCCCGCATGCGACCGGAGCCGTCGATGCGACCGTCACCGTGCCCGGATCGAAATCGGTCACCAATCGCGCGCTCGTCCTCGCCTCTCTCGCCGCCGAGCCCGGCTGGCTGCGTCGCCCGCTGCGCTCCCGCGACACCCTGCTGATGGCCGAGGCACTGCGCGCGATGGGCGTCGGCATCGAGGAGACGGTGTCGTCCAGCTCCTCCGTCGCGGACGCCCCGGACGCCGCCGGTGAGGCCTGGCGGATCATCCCGGCCGGGCTGCACGGCCCCACCACGATCGACGTCGGCAACGCCGGTACGGTCATGCGCTTCCTGCCGCCGGTCGCGGCGCTGGCCGACGGCCCGATCCACTTCGACGGCGACCCCCGTTCGTACGAACGCCCGCTGAACGGCGTGATCGACGCGCTGCGGGTGCTGGGCGCCCGGATCGACGACGACGGGCGCGGCGCGCTGCCCATGACCGTGCACGGCAGCGGCGCCCTGGACGGCGGCGCGGTGGAGATCGACGCCTCCTCGTCCTCGCAGTTCGTCTCGGCGCTCCTGCTGTCGGCGCCGCGCTACAACCAGGGGGTGGAGGTGCGTCACACCGGCGCCCGGCTCCCCTCCATGCCGCACATCCGGATGACCGTCGACATGCTCCGGGCCGTCGGCGCCCAGGTCGACGAGCCGGAGACGGGCGGTGAGCCGAACGTCTGGCGGGTCTCGCCCTCCGCCCTGCTCGGCCGTGATCTCACCATCGAGCCCGACCTCTCGAACGCCCAGCCGTTCCTCGCCGCCGCGCTGGTCACCGGCGGCCGGGTCACCATCCCCGACTGGCCCGAGCACACCACCCAGCCGGGCGACGCGCTGCGGGAGATCTTCACCGCGATGGGCGGCAGCTGCGAGCTGACCGAGCACGGGCTCACCTTCACCGGTTCGGGCCGTGTCCACGGCATCGACGTCGACCTCGGCGAGGTCGGCGAGCTCACCCCGGGCATCGCGGCCGTCGCCGCCCTCGCGGACGGCCCGTCCACCCTGAGCGGCGTCGCCCATCTGCGGCTGCACGAGACGGACCGGCTCGCCGCGCTCACCAAGGAGATCAACGAGCTCGGCGGCGACGTCACCGAGACCGCCGACGGGCTGCACATCCGGCCCAGGCCGCTGCACGGCGGTACCTTCCATACGTATGACGACCACCGGATGGCCACCGCGGGGTCGATCATCGGCCTTGCCGTCCCCGGAGTGGAGATCGAGAACGTGGCGACCACCGCCAAGACCCTGCCGGACTTCCCGCAGATGTGGACCGGAATGCTCGGGGTCTGAGACATGCGCCGCTACGGCAAGAACCCCGACGAGGACGACATCCGGTTCCGCCCCAACCCGAAGGGCAACCGGCCCCGTACCCATACCCGCCCCAAGCACGAGGACGCCGAGGACGGCATGGTCCTCACCGTCGACCGGGGCCGTCTCACCTGTCTCGTGGACGGCCGTACGGTCATGGCGATGAAGGCCCGTGAGCTGGGCCGGAAGGCCGCCGTGGTGGGCGACACCGTCTCCATCGTCGGCGATCTGTCCGGCGACAAGGACACTCTCGCCCGCATCGTCCGCATCGGTGAGCGCCGCTCCGTGCTCCGCCGTACCGCGGACGACGACGATCCGTACGAGCGGGTCGTCGTCGCCAACGCCGACCAGCTGGCGATCGTCACCGCGCTGGCCGATCCGGAACCCCGGCCGCGGATGATCGACCGCTGTCTGGTCGCCGCGTACGACGGTGGGCTCTCCCCGCTCCTCGTGCTCACCAAGTCGGACCTCGCCTCCCCGGACAAACTGCTGGAGGCGTACACCCCGCTGGGCGTCCCCTTCATCGTCACCAGCCGCGAGGAACTGGAGAACGGCGACGCGGCCGAGCGGGTCCGCGAGCAGCTGAACGACCGGGTCACCGCCTTCGTCGGCCATTCCGGTGTGGGGAAGACGACGCTGGTCAACGCCCTCGTGCCGAAGGACCGGCGGCGTACCACCGGCGTCGTCAACGCGGTCACCGGGCGGGGCAGGCACACCACCACATCGGCACTGGCACTCCCCCTGCCCGACTACCGCGGCTGGGTGATCGACACCCCGGGTGTGCGCTCCTTCGGGCTCAATCACATCGATCCGTCCCGGGTGATCCACGCGTTCCCCGACCTGGAGCCCGGCACCGAGGAGTGCCCGCGCGGCTGCACCCACGACGGCAATCAGCCGGAGTGCGCCCTGGACGCCTGGGTGGCCGACGGCCACGCCGATCCGGCGCGACTGGATTCGCTGCGGCGGCTGCTCTCCACACGGGAGCGGCGCGAGGGCGACTGACCGGGACACGTTTGCGATCCGCCGTCGCCGGTAAGTGCATAATCACACCCGGCGAGGCAAGGCGGTCACCGAAGTGGGAGGGCACTGACGATGGCGTGGCTGCTGGTCGTGGTCGCGGGGCTGCTGGAGACCGGCTTCGCCGTCTGTCTGAAGCTCTCGCACGGATTCACCCGGCTCTGGCCGACCATCGCGTTCTGCGTCTTCGCCCTCGGCAGCTTCGGCCTGCTGACGCTGTCGCTGAAGAAGCTCGACGTCGGACCCGCCTACGCCGTGTGGACCGGCATCGGCGCGGCGGGCACCGCGATCTACGGCATGGTCTTCCTCGACGACCTGGTCTCCGCCCTCAAGCTGATCTCGATCACCCTGGTGATCCTCGGCGTGATCGGTCTGCAGCTCTCCGGCTCGTCGCACTGACCCCCGGCGGGCTCACGCCGTGACAAGCGGCGGCGGGCCCGGTCCTCATCCGGCCGACCGTCCCTCCACGACCGTGCGCACCAGCGGTGCGCCCTCGCCCGGGGAAGCCGGCACCAGCGCGTAGCTCAGTGCGAGCCGCAGCACGATCTCGCAGGTCGCGGCCAGTGGCTCCGGGTCGTGCGACGGCCGGCTCGCGGCGAGGGCGGCCACCATGCGGTCCCTGACCTGGCCGAGCAGTTCGGCGGGCGTCGGCGTTCCGGCGTCGGCCCACCGCTGGGCGGGAACCGCCGACGAGGTCGGCGCGGCCGGGCGTACGGGACGGGGTAATCGCTCACCCCAGCAGCCCGTGAGCAGCCCTCGGACGAGGGCGTTCGTCCGTACGGCACGAACGGTCCAGGCGGCGGTGGCGGCCGGGCCGTCCCTCGGGTCGCCGACCGATCGCAGCGCCCGGTCGACGCCTGCCAGGTAGCCGTCCGCGGCACCTCGGACCAGGGCACGGGCCAGGCCGTCCTTGCCGCCGAACTCGTTGTAGAGGGTCTGCCGGGAGACCCCGGCGGCCGACGCGACATCGACCATGCGCACCGCCGACCAGGGCAGCGTGGCCAGCGCCGAGAGTGCGGCGTCCAGCAATGCGTCTCGCGCCGTGGGCATCGTCGCCTCCCGCGCCATGGGGCCTGCGTTCCAGAGTTGACGCGCCGCCGGGGACTGTCAATGGTCCGGGCCGCCGCGGACCCCTGTGGCTCTGTTCACCTGCGGTCGATACTGTGACGGCATGCCCGACTACCACGATGATCTGCGCCTTGCCCATGTGCTGGCGGATGCCGCCGACGCTGCGACGATGGACCGGTTCAAGGCTCTGGACCTCAAGGTCGAGACCAAGCCGGACATGACGCCGGTGAGTGAGGCCGACAAGGCCGCCGAGGAGCTGATCCGCGGCCACCTCCATCGGGCACGTCCGCGCGACGCGATTCTGGGCGAGGAGTTCGGGATCGAGGGCACCGGCCCGCGGCGCTGGGTCGTCGACCCGATCGACGGCACCAAGAACTACGTCCGGGGCGTGCCGGTCTGGGCGACGCTGATCTCCCTGATGGAAGCGGGTGAGGACGGCTTCCAGCCGGTGGTCGGCGTGGTGTCCGCCCCTGCCCTGAACCGGCGCTGGTGGGCGGCGAAGGGCGCGGGCGCGTTCTCCGGCCGCAGTCTGACCTCGGCGACCCGGCTGCAGGTGTCGAAGGTGGAGCGGATCTCGGACGCCTCGTTCGCGTACGCGTCGCTGAGCGGCTGGGAGGAGCAGGGCCGCCTCGACGGGTTCCTGGATCTGACCAGGGCCTGCTGGCGCACTCGTGGCTACGGGGACTTCTGGCCGTACATGATGGTCGCCGAGGGATCGGTCGACATCTGCGCGGAGCCCGAGCTCTCGCTCTGGGACATGACCGCGAACGCGATCATCGTCCAGGAGGCCGGCGGGAGGTTCACCAGCCTGGACGGGGTCTCCGGCCCCGGCGGCGGCAACGCGGCGGCCTCGAACGGACTGCTCCACCACGAACTGCTGGGCTATCTGAACCAGCGCTACTGATCGGGATCGCGCCCCCGAGGGGCGTCACGCACCACCGCACGCCCCTCGGACGCTCCCGCCGCCCCTTGTTCCGGTTCCGCATCGGTGCAACTCTGAGAGTCCCCCCGCTTGTGAACTTGTGAACCGACTCACATGGTCGCTTCACGAAGGAGGTGGCTCCCTTCATGCTCGTCCGTGACGCCATGAGCACGCTGATCCTCACCATCGGACCGACCCATACGCTCCGCCAGGCCGCCCGGCTGATGTCGGTCCGCCGCGTCGGGGCCGCGGTCGTCCTCGACCGGGACACCAGCGGACTCGGCATTCTCACCGAGCGCGACATCCTCGACGCGGTCGGCTCCGGCAAGAACCCCGATGTCGAGACGGCCTCCACCCACACCACCACCGATGTGGTCTTCGCCGCGCCCACCTGGACCCTGGAAGAGGCCGCGGAGGCCATGACGCACGGCGGATTCCGCCATCTGATCGTGCTGGACGACCACGGACCCGTCGGCATCGTCTCGGTCCGCGACATCCTGCGCTGCTGGGCGCCCATCAGGCGCCGCCACCACGCGGAACTCGTCGGCTGAGCCCAAGGGCTGTCCCGTAGTCCCCGGCGCGCGCGACGACGGCCACGGCACCTCGCCGCGTTGCCGGAACATCCGCATGCATCCAGTGTGCGAACGCCCCTGTGCCTTGCGATGCACCGCATCCGACGCCGCGCGCCGGTCCACGACGGATTTGGGGACAGCCCTTGGAACGACCGGCGGGCCGGCCCCCTCCGAAGAGGGAGCCGGCCCGCCGTCGACGACAGGCGTCGGTTCAGCCGCGCAGGGCCTGGACCGCGGCCTCCAGACGCTTGCCGAAGTCGCCGTCCGCCTGGCGGAAGTTGTTGATCGCGCGCTCGGCGATGTCGTCGCGCGACACCTTGGCGATGAACCCGGCGAGGTTGTCGATCAGCCGGACCTTCTCGTCCTCGGAGAAGAGCCGGTAGAGGTTTCCGGCCTGCACGAAGTCGTTGTCCTCGGCGTGGCTCGGGGCCTCGTGCGTGCCGATCTCGCCCGTGACCGGGGTGGCCTCCCACAGCGGCCGGTCCGTCTGGGCCGGGCCGCCGAAGCTGTTCGGCTCGTAGTTCTTCGCACCCTTGTGACGACCGTCGTACAGGTAGCCGTCACGGCTGTTGGTACGCGCCTCGGTGGCGTGCGGGCGGTTGACCGGCAGGTGGTCGGCGTTGATGCCGACGCGGTAGCGGTGGGCGTCGCCGTACGCGAAGAGTCGCCCCTGGAGCATCTTGTCGGGGGACGGTCCGATGCCCGGCACGAAGTGCGCGGGGCTGAAGATCGACTGCTCGACCTCGGCGAAGATGTTCTCCGGGTTGCGGTTGAGCTCCAGCTTCCCGATCTCGATCGGCGGGTAGTCCTCGTGCGGCCACACCTTGGTGAGGTCGAACGGGTTGAAGCGGTACGTGGCCGCCTCGGCCGCCGGCATGATCTGGACCTGCACCGTCCAGGACGGGAAGTCACCGCGCTCGATCGCCTCGCGCAGATCACGCTGGTGGCTGTCGGGGTCCTCACCGGCGAGCTTGTTGGCCTCGTCCTGGGTGAGGTTCTTGATGCCCTGGTCGGTCTTGAAGTGGTACTTGACCCAGAAGACCTCGCCGGCCTCGTTGCTCCACTGGTACGTGTGCGAGCCGTACCCGTTCATGTGACGCAGGGTGGCCGGGATGCCGCGGTCACCGAAGAGCCAGGTCACCTGGTGGGTGGACTCGGGCGACAGACCCCAGAAGTCCCAGACGTTGTCCGCCTCCTGCGAGCCGGTGTACGGGTCGCGCTTCTGGGTGTGGATGAAGTCCGGGAACTTGATGGCGTCCTTGATGAAGAACACCGGGGTGTTGTTGCCGACGAGGTCGTAGTTGCCCTCTTCGGTGTAGAACTTCAGCGCGAAGCCTCGGGGGTCGCGCACCGCGTCGGCCGAACCGAGGTTGCCCGCGACGGTCGAGAAGCGGAGGAACGTCTCGGTCTGCTTGCCGACCTCGGAGAGGAACTTCGCCCGCGTCCACTGGGAGACGTCACGCGTGAGCGTGAACGTGCCGTACGCACCGGCGCCGCGAGCGTGCACGATGCGCTCCGGGATGCGCTCGCGGTTGAAGTGCGCGAGCTTCTCCAGCAGCGACTGGTCCTGCACCAGGACCGGCCCGCCGACGCCCGCGGTCTGGCTGTTCTGGTTGTCGGCGACCGGCGCGCCGGCCTCCGTGGTGAGCGGTCCCTGCGTCACGTGCGCCTCCTGCGTCATTCCTGCACATTCGTCATGTCCTGCACAGCCTGTCCCTTGGCTTATGCCGGTCTCGATCCTACAATGGACATTGTCCAAGTCAAGTGAACATCCAAAGTCACACCTGTTCGGGACCTGGTCCCCTCACTGTTAGGGTTGTTCTTATGAGTGACCTGTTGGAACGACTTCGCGGACGCGGCTGGCGCATGACTGCGCAGCGGCGCGTCGTGGCCGAGGTCCTCGACGGGGACCATGTGCACCTGACGGCCGACGAGGTCCACGCCCGGGCCGTCACCAAGCTGCCCGAGATCTCCCGCGCCACCGTCTACAACACCTTGGGTGAGATGGTGACGCTCGGCGAGGTCATCGAGGTCTCCACGGACCGCCGGGCCAAGCGTTACGACCCGAACGCACACCGCCCCCATCACCACCTCGTCTGCGCGAACTGTGGCATCATCCGCGACGTGCACCCGGCGGGCGACCCGCTGGCGGACCTGCCGAGCGACGAGCGGTTCGGATTCACGGTCTCCGGTGTCGAGGTCACCTACCGCGGCATCTGCCCGAACTGCGCCTCGACGAGCTGAGTTCCTCCACGAAGGGCCCCGGTGCGAGCATCCTGCCCACCGGGGCCCTTCGCATGCCTGCCGGAGGTGCGAACCACGCGCCCGCCGGCCGACCGGCGGAGCGCACGCACCGGTCGCCGCAAAGACGCCGGGCCGCCCGGACCGCCCAGGCCGCCCCACCCGCGAGCCGAGGGCGGAACGGACACCGGGCGGCCCCGTCACACCGCCGCACCCTCAACCTCACCACGCGCGCACCCCCTTCCCTGATCTGACGGGTCGTCATATCGTCGGCGGCGATCACGTCCGCCCCGGGGCGGATCCGCACCTCGATACGCGCGAGGAGAGACCCGTGGGAGTTCCGCACCCGACCACACCCACACCCACTGCCCCAGCCACCAGTCCCAAACTCCACGCCGACGCGCTCACCCGTTCGTTCGGACGCGGGGCCAAGGCCCTTCCCGCCCTCGGCCCGGTCGATCTCTCCGTCGCACCGGGCGAGTTCACCTGCATCGTCGGTCCGTCCGGCTGCGGCAAGTCCACGCTGCTACGGATCGCCGCCGGACTGCTCCGCCCCAGCTCGGGCGAGCTCTCCATCCGTACGGCCTCGTCCCGCCCGGCGGCGATGATCTTCCAGGACTACGGGATCTACGACTGGAAGACCGTACTCGCCAATGTCCGCTTCGGCCTCGACATCCAGCGCGTACCGCGCAAGGAGGCCGACGCCAGGGCTCGCGACTGGCTGGCCCGGATGGGGCTCTCGGACTTCGCGGGAGCGTATCCGGCCGCTCTCTCCGGCGGGATGCGGCAACGGGTCGCCATCGCCCGCGCTCTCGCCGTCGAACCCGAGATGCTGCTGATGGACGAGCCGTTCGCGGCGCTGGACGCCCAACTGCGCACGATCCTCCAGGACGAGCTGCTCGATCTCACCCAGACCACCCGCACCACCACCCTCTTCATCACCCACAGCCTCGAAGAGGCGATCGTGCTCGGGGACAGGGTGCTGGTGATGTCCGCGAGACCGGGACGGATCATCGCCGAGCGCCGTCCGCCGTTCGCCCGGCCTCGCACCGGCGAGGTCCGGTCGGCACCCGAGTTCACCGCGTTGAAGAGCGAGTTGTGGGAGCTGCTGCGCGGCGAGGTGCGCAGGGAGGTGGTCCCGGCATGAGCGCCACCGTCCACACCACGCAACCCGCCGAGGGTGTACTGGTCCGCAGGCCCGGCCCGCAGGAACTGCGTCCGGTACGCACCCATCGCAGGCGGCGCGCCCTGGAACTCTCGCTCGCCGTCGCCGTACCACTGGTGCTCGTACTGCTCTGGCAACTGGCCGCCGAGCGGTCCTGGATCGACGACCGGGTCTACCCCGCCCCCTCCACCATCCTGGCGGACGGCTGGGACCGGGCGGGTGCCGGTGAGCTGTGGCCGGATGTGTGGGCCACGCTCAAGCGGGTCCTCGGCGGCTACGCGATCGGCACCGTCGCGGGATACGCGCTCGGCCTGCTGATGGGCTCGCTCTCCCTCGTACGGGCCGCGCTGGAGCCGTTGCTCGACGCCCTGTACGTCGTACCGAAGCTGGCCCTGCTGCCGGTCTTCCTCAACATGTTCGGGCTCGGCGAGGGGCCGCAGATCGCCCTGGTCGCGGCGACCGTCTTCTTCTTCGTCTGGATCTCCACCATGGCGGCCGTGCTCGCCGTCCCGACCGGCCACCGGGACGCCGGTCAGGTCTTCGGAGCCTCGCCCTGGCAGATGTTCCGCCATGTGCTGCTGCCCGCGTCGCTGCCCGCCGTCCTGGTCGGGGCGCGGATCGCCGCGGGAGTCGCCGTGCTGGTCATCGTCGCCTCCGAGCAGATCGCGGCGGCCGACGGGCTCGGGCACCTGATCTTCGACTCCCGAGCGCTGTTCCAGAACGACGTGATGTTCGTCGGCATCGTGTGTGTCGCGGTCCTGGGCGTCGTCTTCTCCGAAGTGGTACGCGTCGCCGGACGGTTGCTCACACCGTGGGCCCCGCGCGACCGCGGCCGCGGCCGGTCCTGACCGGCTCCCCTCGTTCCCCGTACGGAGGCACTGTGCGTACACGTACCGCTTTCACCTGCACCGTCGTACTCGTCACCGCATCCCTGCTCGGCGTGGCGGGCTGCGCCGGGAACGACTCCGGCGGCGACGGCGCCGCTGCCGCGCCGCGCACCGTCAAGCCCGTCGCGGGCTGCGGCGCGGGCGGCTGGACCGACCCGGCCGGCCTCGCCCCCGACCGGAAACCGGCCCGCTGCGACAAGGGCGCGCCGGGCCCCCGCCCCCTGGCGAAGAAACGGAAGCTCACCGTCGCCACCGGCACCCTGAGCGCGGAGTACGTCGCTCCGCTCCAGGTCGCGGTGGCGAAGGGCGAGTTCGCGAAGGAGGGACTGGACGTCGAACTGAAGGTGCTGCCCACCCCGGACGCCCTGCCACTGCTCGCCAGGGGCGATGTGGACGCCCAGTGGGCGGCACCCGAGGCGGCCGTGATGAACGGCATCAGAGGCGGCTTCGACATCAAGTGGGTGGCGGGGAACTTCTCCCCCGACCCCACCTCCAAGAGCGGCCTGTGGGTGCGGCTCAAGAACGGCGAGAGCGCCGATCACGTCGAGATGGCGGGCCGGAAGATGGGCACGATGATCGGCAAGGGCTCGGTCATCGCGTACCCGATGGACACCTCGCTGAAGAAGCACGGCGGCGGCCTCGACAGGATCAGCTTCCAGCAGCTCGGTTCCGCGGACGTGCTGACCGCGCTGCAGAACGGCGGCGTGGACTCGGCCTGGCTGCTCGACCCGGTCTGGCGCAAGGTGGACGGCGACCGGAAGTACGCATTCCTCGGCGGCCAGCCGCTCGGCGAACCGCTCGGCGGTCTGCTCTTCGGCCCGACACTGCTGAAGAAGGACCCGGACGCGGGCGTCGCCTTCCTCCGGGCCTACATCCGGACGGTGAACACCTACTTCGCCGGCGACTACAAGGCCGACCCCGCGTTCGTCGCCGAGCTGGCGAGGCTGCTGAAGACCGACGAGGCCACACTGCGGGCGACGCCGTCGATGCGGATGGACTGGGAAATACGCGCGGGCACGACGGGCCGGTTGCAGAAGGCGTACGCGGACGCAGGGGTCTTCAAGGGTGCTGCGGTGCCGGAAGCAGAGGCTGTCGACCGGGCGATGTACTCGGAGGCGGTGGGTCACAGACTCTGAGCGCGGGTCGGGACGGACGATGCACGGAAGGCCGGATCCTTCAAAGGATCCGGCCTTCCGTCTTCAGTAGCGGGGACAGGATTTGAACCTGCGACCTCTGGGTTATGAGCCCAGCGAGCTACCGAGCTGCTCCACCCCGCGTCGTTGTGTTCCCCACCGTACGTCACCGCTCCGGACCAGCGCAAATCGGTTCCGGAGCCCGACGCGCGGGCGCCGGGATCCACTGCCACAACGCCCCGCCCCGCCTACGCGGTGAGTTCCTGGTGCAGCGCCTCCCGCAGCCGGGCGGCCCGCTCGGCAACCTCCGCCGGACCCAGCTCGACCGCCCGCGCGCACCAGCGCTGCCCCTCGGTGAGCTCGCCGCGGCGGGCGGCCAGCAGGGCGAGGCGCAGGGCGGCCCGTCCGTGCCCGTCGTTCGCGGCGCGGCTCCACCACAGCGCGGCCTCCCGCTCACTGCCCTCACGGGCGAGCAGCAGCCCGAGGTTGAAGGCACCGTTGCGGCTGCCCGCCTCGGCGGCCTCGCGGTACCAGCGGGCCGCGCTGTCCACGTCGCCGCGGGCCGCCGCGAGCATCCCGACGCGCACCTGGGCACGGCGGTGCCCCTGCTCGGCGGCCCGCTCGTACCACTCCTCGCACTCGGTCTTCTCCGGCATCGGCTCGCCGAGCGCCGGAGGGCCGGGCGGAGGCTGCCGCGAGTCCAGCACCCCGGCCAGCCGGAAGGCGGCCTCCGCGCTGCCGCCGCCCGCCGCGCAGCGCAGATGACGCTCGGCCTCCTGCTCCTCGCCGTGGTGCAGCAGGGCCATGCCGACCTGGAGCGCGGCTTCGGTGTGGCCCGCGGCCGCGGCGCGCTCGTACCAGACCAGTGCCGTACGGTCCTCGTCCCGCCCGGCGTACAGGATGCCGAGGTTGAAGGCCGCGTCGACGCTGCCCGCCTCGGCGGCCTTGGAGAACCAGGGCTCGGCGCCGGTCGCGTCGCCCGCCTGGAGCAGGAGTACGGCGAGCGCGTTGGCGGCCTCGCGGTGACCCGCGTACGCGGCACGGCGGTACCACTGCTCGGCCTGCGGCGTACGGTCCTGCGCCGCACAGAGCAGCCCCAGGTTGTAGGCGCCGTTGACGTCGCCCGCGTCCATGGCGGCGCGGTACCAGCGCTCGGCGGTCTGCTGCTCACCGCGGGCGGCATGCAGGGCACCCAGGGCGTTGGCCGCGTTCCCGTCCCCGTCCTGGGCGGCACGCAGCCACCACACGGCGGCGCTCTCCTCGTCACCGGCGTCGCGCAGCAGGAATCCGAGCGCGCAGGCGGCCCGCGCCTCCCCGGCCTTCGCGGAGATCAGGTACCAGCGGCCGGCCTCCTTGGGTTCGCCGCGCTGTTCGAGGATGGCGCCGAGGTGCAGGGCGGCCCGCCGGTGGCCGCGCGCGGCGGCCTGCCGGTACCACTGCTCGGCCTCACCCACGCGCCCGGTCGCCGGACCCGCCACAGGGCCGTCGTCCTTGCGCGCCCCGGACCGGCCGACCGCACCCGGGCGCTCGGCGCCCTCGCCGGGGCCGGGGCTGAGCCCCGGGCGGCCGAAGGCGTCGTGCGGGTCGTCGGCCGCGTTGCGGTCCAGCATGCGCGCGAGGCGGTAGGCGGCCTCGCGGTGCCCCTGTTCGGCGGCGGCACGCAGCCACCGCTCGGCGCCGACGTCGCTGCGGTGTTCCAGCAGATCCGCGAGGGCGTAGGCGCCCAGCGCGTGTCCCTGTTCGGCGGACTGCCGCAGCCAGTACTCGGCACCGGGCTCGTCGCCGCGCTCCCGGTAGTGGCGACCGAGGGCGTGCGCGGCGGCGGCGGAACCGGCGACGGCCGCGATACGCCACCAGCCGGCCGCGTCATCGGTGTACCCGCGCTGGTGGAGGAGGACGCCCAGGTTGTTGGCCGCGGCCCGGTCGCCGTCGGCGGTGGCTCCGCGCAGATACGGCTCGGCCCCGTCCAGATCGCCGCGGCGCAGCAGCAGGGCGCCGAGGACACTCATCGACGTGGTGTCCCCCGCGTCGGCCGCGCGACGGTGGCGCTCCTCGCTCTCGGCGCTCTCCGGGCTCTCGGAAGTCTCCTGGACCCCGAGGCCCTCCCCGGCCCCGGCGCTCTCCGTGCTTTCTGTGCTCTCGACGGTCGCGGCACACCCCGCAGTCTCGGTCGTCCCGATGATCCCAGTGTTCTCGGCGGTCTCGCTGCTCTCCCCGGCGGCAATATCAAAAGCCTCATTCGTCACGCTATCCGGCCGATGAACGCGACGTTGCACAAACCGCCCTGTCTCCAACAGAGTTGCCCTGTCCCCCATAAATACCATCGTCGCACCACCTGCAACCCGCGTACAGCTCGTATACCGCGGCCAGTGAGGTCACTTCAGCGTTTTGTCGACATGCCCACAGAGAGATAAGTCAAACACGCCCGGGCCCAACTCGTGCCCCGCGAACCGCCCTTCACGCACTCCGCACAAGAAAGTCGCGAGAACATGACGAAGGCCCGGATCCTCGAAAGGATCCGGGCCTTCGTCTTTCAGTAGCGGGGACAGGATTTGAACCTGCGACCTCTGGGTTATGAGCCCAGCGAGCTACCGAGCTGCTCCACCCCGCGTCGTTGTGGTGAAACCGTACCACGACGCGGGGGTGAGCCTTTACCGAGTCACTCAGCCATCACCGGTTCCGGACGACTTATCCGTATTGCCGGACTTGCCCGTATCGCTCGTGGAGCCCGACTTGGGCTGGGCGGCCGCCGCACGCTGCAGCGCGTCCTGCAGATCCGCCTGGGCCTTGCCGTAGGCGGCCCAGTCCTGCTTCTTCAGGGCTGCCTCGCCTTCCGCGTAGGCCTTCTGCGCGTCCGCGATCGCCTTCTTCAGCGCCGCGTCACCGGTGGCCGGTGGCTGCGTGGTGCCCGGTGGCCGGGTGGTCTCCGCGGGTGGCTCGGTGGTGCCCGGACCCGTCACGCCGAAGACCGAGTTGAGCGCCTCCCCGAGACTGTTCTCGAAGACGGTCTTCGACCCGTACGAGGCGGCGACCTTGCGCAGCAGCGGATAGTTCTGCGTGCCACCGCGCGTGTACACCGGTTCGATGTAGAGGAAGCCCCCTTCGAGCGGCACGGTCAGCAGGTTGCCGTACTCGATGTCGGAGTCGGTCCCCTTGAGGTTTCTCACGAACTCGGCCACGTCGTCGTTGCCGTTGAGCTCACTCTGTACCTGGCCGGGACCCTTCACCGTGGTGGTGACTCTCAACAGCCTTATCGTGCCGTAGTCCTTGCTCGCCGCGTCCGCGTCCACCGCCATGAACGCGCCGAGGTCGGGCCGTCCCTTCGGGGTGAACGTCGTGGTCAACGAGAACTTCTGGGCCGGCTGGTCCGGCATCTTTATGCTCAGGTAGTACGGCGGGACGGCGCCGGACTCCTTCTGGGTCGGGTCGTCCGGGACCTGCCACGCGTCACTGCCGCTGTAGAACTGGGCGGGGTTCGTGACGTGGTAGCGGGTGAGCAGCTCGCGCTGCACCTTGAACAGGTCCTGCGGGTACCGCAGGTGGTCCATGAGCTGCTGCGGAATGTCCGCCCTGGGCTGCACGGTCCCCGGGAACGCCTTGCGCCAGGTCTTGAGGACCGGGTCCTTGGTGTCCCACTCGTAGAGCTTGACCGTGCCGTCGTACGCGTCGACGGTGGCCTTCACCGAGTTGCGGATGTAGTTGACCTGGTTCTGCTGGGCGACGACCGCACGCTGGTTGGTGGTCAGCGAGTCGGCCGTGGTGTCGCCCAGCGTCGTACGCGAGGCGTACGGGTAGCCGTTGGTGGTGGTGTACGCGTCGACGACCCACTGGATGCGGTGGTTCACCACGGCCGGGTAGGCATCGCCGTCGATGGTCAGCCAAGGGGCGACCGCCTCGACGCGCTCCTTGGGCGTGCGGTTGTAGAGGATCCGGGAGCCGTCGCCGATGGCCCCCGAGTAGAGGATCTGCGGCTCGCTGAACGCGACCGCGTAGGCGGCGCGGTTGAAGGCATTGGAGAGACTGACCCCGCTGTTGCCCTGATAGCTGGTGGTCTTCTCGCCGTCCTCCTCGTAGTCGAGCTCCTTCTGGGGCCCACCGACGATGGAGTACTGCTCGGTCTTCTCGCCGTAGTAGATCTGCTGCTCGTACGTGCCCAGGTCACCCGTGGTGGGCAGACCGGCCTCGGTGAAGTCCGGGGAACCCTTCGGGTTCTTGCCGGTCGTCGTGCCCCGGGCCGCGATGGCCCCGTAGCCGTGGGTGTAGGTGAAGTGGTCGTTGATCCAGTTGCGCTTGGGGATGCCGTCGAGGTTGAGCTCACGCAGACCGATGACCGTGTCCTGGTCCTTGCCGGCGGCGTCCTTGTAGCGGTCCACGTCCAGCGTCTTGGGGAACTGGTAGTAGTTCCTCTTCTGCTGGAGCTGCTGGAAGGCCGGAGAGACGACGTTGGGGTCCATCACCCGGTAACTGGCGGCGTCGTCCGCGCTCGCGCGCAGCTTGGCGTCGTCGTTCGTCGTGCTCTTGCCCGAGTAGTCGTGCACCTGCGCGTTGTCGATGTCGTACGCGTCACGCGTCGCTTCGATGTTCTTCCGGATGAACGGGGCTTCCTTGGCCTGCTCGTTCGGCTGGACCTGGAACTTCTGCACGATGGCCGGGTACAGCCCACCGATCAGGATCGCCGAGAGCACCATCAGGCCGAAGCCGATCATCGGAAGCTGCCAGGTGCGGCGCCAGAGCGTCGCGAAGAAGAGCACGGCGCAGATCGCGGCGATGCAGAACAGAATGGTCTTCGCCGGAAGGTAGGCGTTGGCGTCGACGTACCGCAGGCCCGTCCAGTTGTCCGTGGCCTTGAAGTCGCTGGACTTCACGGCCAGACCGTAGCGGTCCAGCCAGTACGCCACGGCCTTCAGCGAGACGAAGACACCGAGCAGCACCGACAGATGGCCGGTGGCCGCGCCGGTGGCCCGCGCGCCGGGGCTGGTGATGCGGAGTCCGCCGTACAGGTAGTGGGTCAGCGCGGCGGCGATCAGCGAGAGCACCGTTGCCGCGAAGCCGAAGCCCAGCAGGAAGCGGTACCAGGGCAGGTCGAACGCGTAGAAGGAGACGTCCAGGTGGAACTGGGGGTCCTTCTGGTGGAACGCCACGCCGTTCACATACATCAGCCAGGTACGCCACTGGCCGGAGGCGGATGCCCCGGCGATCAGTCCGACGAGCGCGGTGATCGCGAGCAGCACCCACTTCTTGTACGGGGCGAGACTCATCCGGTAGCGGTCCAGGCTCTGCTGTTCCAGCGACATCGCGCTCAGCGGCGGCCGGAGCCGGTACGCGAGCCAGATGTTCAGACCGACGGCGATCGCCATCAGCAGTCCGAAGACGAGAAACAGCCCGATCTTGGTCCACAGAGTGGTGGTGAAGACGGACGAATACGCGACCGACCGGTACCAGAGCCAGTCCGTCCAGAACCCGGCGAACATGACGAACGCCATGGCGAGAACCGCCAGGACGCCCAGTGTCATGAGCAGGGTACGGGCGCGCCGGGACGGGCGGCCGACTCTGATCCGTGGCCCGGTCGGGCCTCCGCCGCGGTCCGGCATCTGGAAAGCCAACGTGCGCACCTCGAAGTTCGCGGGTCGTGTGGAGCGGGCCCAGCGATCGTAGAGCCCACCTATGCAACTTACTGAGGCTTTACCTAGTTCCCGTTCCCGGGGCAGAAGGAGGCAGGATATTGGCCATGCCCAACGTTTCCCCCTCAGGCCCCCCGATGGCCGCGAGCCCTCTCACCGTCGCCGTCCTCGAAATCGACGAGTACATCTCCGGCCTCGGCTGGGACCAGCCGGCCCGGCTCTTCGCTCTCGTCGACACCGCCAGGCTGCGCGCCCAGGAGCCCGGCCTCGCCGCCCAGCTCGGTCTCGACAACGCAGACTCCCCGACCGCCTCACTCACCCCCATCGAGCAGGAGGAGCTGCCGCCGGGCACCGCCCTGGACGAGTTCCTCGCCACGATCGCCTGGCCCGACGCGGTGATCGGGTGCGCGATGACGGTGGAGCGGCTGATGCTGCCGCCGTCCGCCGAGGCCTCCGTACCGGAGGGTCTCAGCGACGCCCAGCTGACGAAGTGGGTCGCCAAGCACCCGGAACGCCAGGAGGTGCGGATGACCGTGGCCGTCCTCCGGGACGGTACGCGCGAGGCGGCCGTACGGCTCCGCGAGAAGGACTCCCCGAGCGAGGTGCGGACGGGCGCCGGTCTGGTGCCCGGCCTGGCCGACGCACTGGCCGCGACCTTCGAGGCCTGACTCCCGCCGCACCCCCGAGAGACGCGGTCAGCCTGCCGAGCAGCTCGGCAGGTCGGCCGTGTCCCCCGCCCGGATCTTCTCCAGCGACTTCTTCGCGTCGTCGATCGTCCCGACCTTCACCAGCTTCAGTCCGCTCGGGGTGTCGGAGGCGGCGGCCTTGCAGTTCTCGTCCGGCGTCAGGAAGTAGCGGGCGCCCGCGTTGCGCGCGCCGACCAGCTTCATGTTGATGCCGCCGATCGGGCCGACCTTGCCCTTGTCGTCGATCGTGCCGGTGCCCGCGATGAACTTGCCGCCCGTGAGGTCGGTGGGCGTCAGCTTGTCGATGATGCCCAGGGAGAACATCAGCCCGGCGCTCGGACCGCCGACATCGGCGAGCTTGATGTCGATCCGGAACGGGAACGTGTGGTCCGTCCCGGCCTGGATACCGACGATCGCCCGGTTCTCCTTGGGCGCCTTCGCGGTGGTGATGACGATCTTCCGGGTGCCCTCCGGCTCCTTGCCGGCCTTCTCCGCCGCCCTCGCCGTCTTCGCCGGGATGATCGTGAACGTGACCTCCTCGCCGGGCTTGTGGCGGGTGACGAGCTTCGCGACGTCCTCGGGCTGCTTGACCGCCGTACCGTCGACCTGCTTGATCACGTCGCCGGCGTGCAGCTTGCCCTGGGCCGGACTGCCCTTGATGACCGTGGAGACCACGACGCGCGACGGCACCTTGATCCCCATCTCGTTCAGAGCCGCGACCTTGGCGCTCTCCTGGGACTGGCTGAACTCCTCGGCGTTCTCCTGCGTCGACTGCTGCTCGGTCTTGCCGTCGGGGTAGAGGGTGTCGTGCGGTACGACGACGCTGTCGTGGGCCAGCCAGCCGTAGACGGCCTCGACGAGATTCATCCGGTAGTCGGCCCCGGTGACCCTGACCGTCGTCATATTGAGATTGCCGGACGTCGGATACGTCTTGTGCCCGGAAATCTGCAGGACGGGTTCACCGTCGACCTTGCCGAGGGTGTTCACGGTCGGCCCGGGAGACATCTCCGAATACGGCACTTTGATCAGCACGCCTGCGCAGAGCAGCGCGATGAGGATCAGGGTGGAGGCGAGCATCGTCGCGGTGCGGCGTGGCATGGAACGACAGTACGGGAAGGGCACGTAAGTGCACCGTCGGGGCCCGTCCACGCGAGGCGGGAAGAGGGATCGGAGCCGTACCGAAGGGCGTCTGCGATCAGCAGCGCGTTGCGGATTGGCGACTGCGTACGTTCGGAGGAGGGTCAGACAACATCGGAACCGGAGTGCGACTTCTCCATCGCCTTGCGGAACCGGGCATACCCGGCGAGTTCTGAAACATCACCGGCCGTGCGATTACGGGCCGCCCAGCTTCCCCATATCGCGGCACCGAGCGCGGCGAAAAGCGGAATCAGCAGCCAGACGAGTGCCGCCATGACGACCTCCCTACCCCGTGAGCGACCGCAACTGCCCGATCAGCAGATTAACCATCTACAGCATCAACGCTCACGGCAGGGGGGCTGTTACGCAAATCGGGGCGGATGACCACCCGATCGGCTTGCACTCAGCAGGCTCCGACCCACTCCTCGGTGCCGTCCGAGAAACGCTGGTGCTTCCAGATCGGCACCTCGTGCTTGAGATCGTCGATGAGCTTGCGGCACGCCTCGAACGCCTCCGCGCGGTGCGGGCAGGAGACGGCGACGACCACGGCGAGATCGCCCACTTGGAGGTCACCCACTCGGTGGACGGCGGCCAGCGCCCGGACCGGGAATTCCGCTGCCACCTTCTCGGCCACCCGGCGCATCTCGTCCTGCGCCGAGGGATGGCAGGAGTAGCCGAGCGCGCCGACGTCCTGACCGCCGTCGTGATTGCGCACCGTACCGACGAAGAGCGCGGTACCACCCGCGGCGTCGTCCCCGACGGCCCGGAAGATCTCGTCGACCGACAACGGTGTGTCGCGGATCGCCAGCAGCCGGATGGGGTCGATCGCCGCCTGCTCGCCGGGGTGGTCGTGGGTGGGAGCCATGGGGCCCATGGTGCCGTACCTCACCGACATCACGGAATAGCGTTTTCCACCGGCGGACCGCCCCTGACCTTGGAGCCTTCTACAGACGCCCCGGGCTCCTGCCGGGGCCGTCCCTGGTGTCCGGCGGGCGCACGGCGACGACCTCGGCAGCTCGCCGGCCCGTCGGGCCGTCCGGCGACGCCCGGCAGGAGGACGCTCCTCCGCTTTGCGTCGCACGGCATCCGGCTCCGCGGGCCGATCCCTCGGGGATCGAGGGACGGCCTCAGATGCGGCGGCGGGCCTTGCGGGCGCGGCGGACCAGAGCGGCGGTGCCGAGCAGCGCCACGGTCGCCCCGGCGGCACCCGCCGCTGTGGCGTCCTTGCGGCCGAGACGACGCCCGGCGACCGTGTGCCGGCCCTCGACCTCCTCGAGGAGCGCGGCGAGCACCTCCTCGTTGGTCCAGCTCGGGCGCCAGCCCACGTCGTGCAGCCGGCTCACGCTCACCACCCAGGGGTGCATGGTGTACGCCAGATCACCCGCCGGGGACGGAGTGAGGCCGATCCTGTGCAGCCGGGCCGCGGCGCCGAGGGCCACGGCGGAGGGAAGCTCCATCCGGCGGACGCCGCTGAGCTCCTCGACCTCCTCCTGCTCCAGCCAGCCGTCGCAGCCGACCGCGAACTCGCCGTCGATCTTCTCCAGCGCCGCGTACTCCAGGGCCGTGACCAGGTCGTCGACGTGGCAGAACTGCCAGGTGGGCCGAGATCCGGCGACGACCAGGAGACGTGGCGACTCGAAGTAGCGGGTCAGCGCGGTGTCCGTGCCGCCGACCAGGACGGTCGGCCGGACCACGGTCACGTTGAGTCCCGGGTGGGCACGGGGTGCGCGGCGGCCGAGCCGCTCGATCTCCAGGAGGTCGCCCACGCCCGTGGCCTCGGCCGTGGCGCGCAGCTCGGCGTCCTCGGCGAGCGGGATGTCGTTGTCCGGCAGTGCCCCGTAGACCATCGCCGAGGTGCACAGCACGACCCGGTGGACGCCCACGGCCGCGGCGGCCGTCAGCACGGTCTGGGTGCCGCGAACGTTGTAGGCGGTACGGGCCGCGGGGTCGGTCTCCAGGTCGAGATCGAGCGCCAGATGCACCACGACATCTGCGCCACGCAGCTTCTCCGCGATCGCGGGGTCCCGGACGTCGAGGATGTGCCAGGTCGCCTCGGAGACGCCTCTGCGGCGTTCATCGATGGCGATGACCTGCTTGATCTCCTCGGAGGCCGCGAGGCGGGCCGTGAGCAGTTCACCGACGCCGCCCGCGGCACCGGTGACCGCGACGACGGGGCCACGGTTCCTGGAGCGGCTTTTTGCGGGCTTGTCCGCGGTCGAGGGGTCGGACAGGTTTCGCGCTGCGCGAACCTGAGGATCTGGGGAACTCACCGGGCGTCTCCAGCGGTTGTCTTCAGTACGTACCCGAATGACGCGTGCGTACCAGGTGGCGTCCATCCTGCCGCAGGCCGGGAGCCGGCGGAGCACTGAGGCCCCGAGCGGACTTTTGGTGTCTACGCTGGATGGTGATGTCGGGCAGTCGCCGTCGGTTCGAGCCGGCGGCCCTACGAGCCGAGGAAACCCGTGAGTGACACCCCATTCGGATTCGGCCTTCCGCCGGAGGAGCCGGAGAACGGCGACGAGGGCAAGAAGAAGGACCCCACCGGAGGTGGGCAGGGTTCGGGCGGGTCGGCGAACCCGTTCGGCTTCGGTCCGGGCGCGGGCGCGGACAACCCGTTCGCGGCGATGTTCGGCACGATGAACCCCAACGACCTGGGGGCGGCCTTCCAGCAGCTCGGCCAGATGCTGAGCTACGAGGGCGGTCCCGTGAACTGGGACATGGCCAAGCAGATCGCTCGCCAGACGGTCTCGCAGGGCACGCCGGACGGCACCAAGGACGCGAGCGTGGGCCCGTCGGAGCGGTCCGCGGTCGACGAGGCGCTGCGGCTGGCCGACCTCTGGCTGGACGGCGTGACGTCGCTGCCCTCCGGTTCGGTCTCCACCGTGGCGTGGAGTCGCGCGGAATGGGTCGAGGCGTCCCTCCCCGCCTGGCAGAAGCTGGTCGACCCGGTCGCCGAGCGCGTCGGTCTGGCCATGGGCGATGTGCTGCCCGAGGAGATGCAGGCGATGGCTGGCCCGCTGATCGGCATGATGCGGTCGATGGGCGGCGCGATGTTCGGCCAGCAGATCGGGCAGGCCGTCGGTGTGCTCGCGGGCGAGGTGGTCGGTTCGACCGACATCGGGCTGCCGCTGGGCCCGGCGGGCAAGGCCGCGCTCCTTCCGTTGAACGTCGAGAGGTTCGGCAAGGACCTCAGCGTGCCGCAGGAGGAGGTGCGGCTGTATCTCGCCCTGCGCGAGGCCGCCCACCAGCGGCTCTTCGCTCATGTTCCGTGGCTGCGCTCCCATCTGTTCGGCGCCGTCGAGGGATACGCCCGCGGCATCAAGGTCGACACGAGCAAGCTGGAGGACGTGGTCGGCCAGTTCGACCCGTCGCAGCCCGAGCAGCTGCAGGACGCCCTCCAGCAGGGCATGTTCCAGCCGGAGGACACACCGGAGCAGAAGGCCGCCCTGGCCAGGCTGGAGACGGCGCTCGCACTGGTCGAGGGCTGGGTCGACGCCGTGGTGCACGAGGCCGCGAAGTCCCGTCTGACCTCGGCGGACGCGCTGCGCGAGACCATGCGCAGGCGCCGCGCCTCCGGTGGGCCGGCCGAGCAGACGTTCGCCACGCTCATCGGCCTTCAGCTGCGTCCGCGGCGGCTGCGCGACGCCTCGCGTCTGTGGGCGTCGCTCACGGACGCCCGTGGTCTCGACGGGCGTGACGCCCTGTGGGAGCACCCCGACATGCTGCCGACCGCTCAGGATCTGGACGATCCGGACGGGTTTGTCCACCACGAGCAGCTGGACTTCTCCGAGCTGGACAAGATGCTCGGCGAGGCCGCGAAGGGTCCGCAGCAGCCCGGGGCCGGCACGGACGAACCCGGCTCCGAGGGAACCGACGGCCACGGGAGCGACGGCAAGGGCGACAGCGGCCGGTGAGCCTGTACGACGACGCCGTTCTCGTTCTGAAGGGGTACGAGAACCCGCTGGATGCGGCCCAGGAGGAACTGCGTCAGGTCTATCTGGACCATCTGGCGGAGCATCCCGACGGCATGTGGAAGGCCTGCGGAGCCGGGCATCTGACGGCCAGCGCACTGGTCGTCGACCTGGAGCGCGGGCGCGTGCTGCTCACCCTGCACCGCAAACTGCGGATGTGGCTGCAGATGGGCGGCCACTGTGAACGACAGGACAACACGCTGGCCGCCGCGGCGCTGCGCGAGGCCACCGAGGAGTCCGGCATCAGCGGCCTGACCCTGCTGGCGGGCGGCCCGGTGACACTGGACCGCCATCGGATCCCCGCGCCCTGCCACTGGCATCTGGACGTGCAGTACGCGGCGCTGGCACCGGCGGGTGCGACGGAGCAGATCAGCGACGAGTCGTTGGACCTGCGCTGGTTCGCGTACGACGAGGTCGCATCGGTGGCCGACACCTCGGTCGTACAACTGATGACGCGGGCCCGCGCCGCGCTGGAGCAGCGCCGGTAGCGGCGAGATGCGGTAGGGGCGAGATGCGGTCTCCGTGGAGACCGCCCCTCGCCCCTACCTGTGCGTCGCGGTCAGTTCCAGGCGTTGTTCTGGTTCTGGCCGTGGGCGCCCTGCTGGCCCATCCCGTACTGCGCACGGATTCCCTGGCCGATCTGGGCGTTCTGCGGGGGCAGCACCTCGCTCGGCTGGACCAGGGCGAAGCCCTGGCCGAGGAAACTGAGCTCCCAGCCCTCGCCGGTGTTTCCGCGCCGCCGCCAGACACCCGAGGAGTGCGTCTGGGCCTGCATCTGTACCCGCAGGGAGCTGGACCAGGCAACGATCGCGTCGGCGTCGGCGTTGACGTACTTGTCCGGCGTGACCTGCATCATCAGCGGCTGACCGGAGGTCATCAGGGCGACCTTGCCGGTCCCGGAGATGTTGAGCTGGTACTTGCCGGTGCCGGCGATGCCGTACTGGCTGTCCACCGCGATGACCTCGTGATGCAGCCCCGAGTCCAGTGCGAGCACATAGGCGCTGTCGACGGTCAGCCCGTCGTGGTCGACATCCACCACGTGCACGTACTGCGCGAGATTGGCGAGGAAGACGGTGCCCTGGCCGGAGCACCGCATGAGATCGAGGCCTTCACCGGTGTGGGCACGGGAGTGGCTCTGCCCCCGCGACTGGTACTCCCCGTCGAACTCGACCAGTCCCTGGTACGCGACCATGCTGCCCTTGCGGGCCAGGATGTCGTCGTGACCGCTCAGCGTCACCCGGAGCATCTGCGCGTTCTGCAGGACGTAGCGGTCCGCGGACTGCTGTTCGGTGTGGTGGAAAAGCGGACTCTGCATGGTGTCTTCTCGCTCCCTCAGCCCCGGGCCCGCAGGCGGTCGGTGCTGTCCTCGCTCGGCTGTACGACGACGATGCCCTGACCGGAGAAGGCCATCTGATAGGCCTCGCCGCTGCCGCGGCCGATCAAGGAGGCCGCCTTGAAGCTGCGCTTGCCCTTCACCTTGAGGTTCGGGGACCAGGCCACCAGCGCGTCGGGGTCGACATACGTCTCGTCCTCACCGCTCCCGCAGTTGACGACGACAGGGGTTCCGCGCGAGGTCAGGGCGACCCAGCCGGTGCCCGAGAGGGACACGTTCCACAAGCCCTGGCCGGCGAACTTGGCCATCCCTTTGACGCGCTCCACGCCCCACTGGAGCTGGGCGTCGAAGGCGAGGACGTTGGTGCCGTTGACCGACAGCGCCTCGTTGTCGAGGTGGACGACCACGACATGGGCACCGTAGTCGGCCAGGTACAGCAGTCCGTCCCCGCTGCACTTCATGAGCGGGGCACCCTCACCGGTGATCCAGTCACGGGCGATCTGGCGTACGGCAGGCGGATTCGGTTCGTACTGGATGAATCCCTCGTACGCGACCATCGAGCCCACCCGGGCGAGGAGGTCCTGCCCCGTGGCCATGGCCACCTTCAGCATGGCGCTGCCGTGATTCTCCATACGGGCTGTGACCGGTGCGGGGGCGTACCCCGCGAGCTGCTGGTTCATTCCTCGGCTTCCTCAGACCTCGTACGGCTGGACGACGATGAAGTTGCCCGGGGCGCCCCGGAACTGAAGGTTCACCGACTCCCCGCTGTGTCCCGGGTAGGCGTTGTAGCGCAGCCGCACCTGGCTGGAGACGATGACCTGCGATGCGGCGGACCAGGCCACGATCGCGTCGCTGTCGGCGAAGGTCGTGGGCGTCACGGGCAGGACGACCGGAGTGCCGTGCGTCATCACCACGACCGTGCCGGTTCCCTGGAACAGCATCGTGAACAGCGCGCCGCCCGGGATGCCGTGCCCTTCGATCCTCCGCACTTCGTACTGGAGGGACTCGTCGAAGGCGAGGACACGCTCGGCGGAGACGCAGATGCTGTCGCCCTGCAGCTCGATGGGGTGCAGATGGGCGCTGTCCTCCGCGAGGAAGATCTGGCCGCGGCCGGTGCAGCGCATGAGCTGCATCTCCTGGCCCGTGGCGTTCCCGACGATCCGGCCGGCGAAGCCCGCTCCCTTGTAGCCGAAGTCGACCTTGCCCTGGTACATGACCATGCTGCCCTGACGGGCCAGGACGGGGGCGCCGTCCTGGCCGAGGTCGACACGCACCAGTTGCTTGTTCTGCGCGGTCCAGCGCTGACCCGTCGGCACCTCCTTGTAGAGGTTGACGGCCGCCTGAAGCCCGCCACCGGACTGCGGCAGGCCTTGCGGCACCCCCGGGGCCATGCCGGGAGGCTGCTGTCCGTACGGAGCCGGAGCCGGCTGACCGTAGGGCGCGGGCGTCGGCTGACCGTACGGGGCGGGGGTCGGCCGGCCATAGGGCGCGGGCGCGGGCACGGGCGGGCCGGGAACCTGACCGAACTGCGGCTGCCCGCCCGGTTGTCCGTACGGCGCGGGTGCGGGTGCGGGTGGAGGAACAGTGCCGCCCTGCGGTGCCATGGGGGTCATCGGCGCCACCATCGTCGGCGCGTTGTGGATCTGTTGCTGCGGGTCGGGGGCACCGAAGGTCGGGGTCGGCGGTGGAGCCTGGGGCGCCTGCGGTGCGGCCGGGGCGCCGAAGGACGGGGCGGGCGCCGGTGCGGCGGCCTGGGTGGGCGGCGCGAAGGACGGAACGGCGGCCTGCGGCTGAGGCGCCGCCGGCTCCTCCTCGGCGACCTCGCCGCCGAAGTTCTTCAGCAGCGCTTCCAGACCACCGTCGAAACCCTGCCCGACGGCGGCGAACCGCCAGACGTCCTTCAGATAGAAGTCTCCCAGCATCACCGCGCGCTCGGTGGTGAACTCCGAACCGGTGAAGGCGTACCTGACGACTTCCTCGCCGCCCGCGACGATTCGGATGTATCCGGGACCGACCTGGGACATCTGGCCGGCGCCGTCGACCGTGGCGGTGAACGACAGCTTGTGGATGTTCGCCGGAATGCGGTCCAGGGTGACGCGGAACGACTCGGTGTCACCGGCCTGGGCACCGAGGAGCTGAATGGACTCCTCGGGCGATTTAGGCTGATTGAAGAAGATGAAATACCGGTCGTCGGAGAGCTGCTCATTGGCATCGAGCCCGAAGCAGCTGATGTCAAAGGTCAGTCCCGGGCCGGCGATCTGCACACCTACGTACAGGTCCGTCCCCGGCGTGAGATCGCTGATCTTGGCCTTGTGGCCGCGCTGGAATTCCCTGGCCATGCGTAACGACCGTCCCCCATCCCGAATGTGAATGCGTCGCGCCAGGCTAACCGCAATCTCCGGCGTTGGGCCAAGCCGGTACACACCCGGTACAGAACCGCCGAACGTCACTCACCGCGTGCGGCGGGCAGATGCGGCAGCCGGTCGGCCGCCACCACGCCCTCCAGGTAGCCGCGGGCGCGTTCGGTGCGCGGATACGCCTCCAGCAGCCGCCAGAAGCGTGGACCGTGACCGGGGACGAGCAGATGGGCCAGTTCATGGACCAGTACGTAGTCGACGACGTACTCGGGCATGCCCTGCAGTCGGTGCGACAGCCTGATGCTGCCCTCCGCCGGGGTGCAGGACCCCCACCGGGTGTTCTGGTTCGTCACCCAGCGCACCGACACGGGTCTGGCCCGCCCCTCGAGATACTGGGCGGACAACCGCGCGGCCCGTTCGGCCAGTTCGCTGTCGCCGAGGACGCGTTTGCTCTCCTGGGCCGCGAGCTTGTCGAGCATCACGTTCACCCACCGCTGCTCCTCGGCCGCCGACATCCGGGCGGGGATGAGCACGATGGTGCGATTCCCCTCCCGGTACGCGGAAACCGTTCTGCTGCGGCGTCTGCTCCTGCGGACCTCGACCGCGCTCGTTGCCGAGGCGCGGGGCGGACGGTCTGCCGCGCTGCGCTGATGGGTTCCGGCGCTGCGCACGGGGGACTCCCCGGCGATTCCGGGAGAAGGGTCGGCGGGCACGCCACGACGTTACCCGGTGTCAGTGGGGGAAGTCCCGCCTCCGGGACGGTTCGCGCGTGATCCGCTCCGCGGCATGCACCATTTGAACGACTAATACCCGCACCTGTGGACAACTTTCTGCACGCCTCGACGTCCGCCTGCATTCTGACAACGGATCTCGCGGAGATCCGGACGCAGCCCACGCACAGAGATCATGGAACACAGACCGGGGGAAGCCGTGTATCCGATGTTGAAGCCCGCACTGCGCCGCGCCTGGCGCGGCCGAGGCACCGTGCAATTCGGGGTGACACCCGCTCATGCGGTCAAGCTCGGTCCGATGGATATCTCCACGGGCTGTTTTCTGGAACTGCTCGACGGTACGCGCGGCCTCCCGTTGCTGCGCGAAGAAGCGCGGGCACTGAACCTGTCGGACCATCAAATGGACACTTTGGTAGAGCGCTTGACGGCCGCCGGGCTGATCGACGACGTACGGCCTGCCGGCCCGGAGATCGATGCGCTACGGAAGCGGCCCGGTGTCCTGGAGCGGCACCGTCCCGATCTGGCATCGCTCTCCGTCGTCCATCCGGAGCCGGGCGGCGGGATGCGGCGGCTGGCCGCCCGCCGGGCGATGCGGGTCCAGGTGCGGGGCGCCGGGCGGGTCGGTGCCGCGATCGCGGCGATGCTGTCCGGTTCCGGGGTGGGCCGGGTGGAGGTGTTGGACGGTGGGCACACGGAGCCGTGGGACGTCTCACCCGGCGGACTGCCACCGGCAGCGGTCGGGGAACGCAGGGACACCGCCGCCCGCCAACTGGTGCGCAGGGCTGCCGCCGGTTCGGCTCCACGGGAAGCGGAAGCGGCGGCGTCCTGCGCAGGTGGCGAGCCGGGGCTCTCGCTGATCGTGGTCGCCCCTCGCGACGGGCTCGGGGTGTACGTCCCCGACCCGCGCACGGCCGAACCCTGGATCACTTCGGGAACACCCCATCTCTATGCCGGAGTGATGGAGGCGACCGGAGTGGTCGGGCCCCTGGTCCTGCCCGGGGGTACGGCATGCGCGGGCTGTCTGGCGCTGGATCGCGCGGACGGGGACGAACAGTGGACCAGAATGCTGTCCCAGTGGCAGTCCGGGCGGCGCACCGCCGTGCAGGCCTGTGATCTGGCGCTGGCGACGGCGGTGGCAGGCCTCGCGGCCGCGCACGCGCTGTCCTTTCTGGACGGGGAACTGCCCGCCAGTACGGGCACCCGGTGGGAAGCGGCGCTGCCGCTGTTGGACTGGCGGTCCGAGCGGATCCCGGCACACCTCGACTGCTCCTGCGGAGCGGCTGGGCACACTGGGAGGGAGCGCGCCTCCGCGGTCGACGCGGCGCACGACACAATGGCCGGGTAACCGCCGCACGCGGTACGGCAGTCTGGGATTTGGAGGGGCTCATGTCTGATCTTCCCCGGAAAGCGGTCACCCGTACCGCCAAATTGGCCGCCCTGCCACTGGGCTTCGCCGGCCGCGCCACGTGGGGTCTGGGCAAGCGGATCGGTGGGAAGTCGGCGGAGCTGGTCGCCCGGGAGGTGCAGCAGCGAACCGCGGATCAGCTCTTCAAGGTCCTGGGCGAGTTGAAGGGCGGGGCGATGAAACTGGGTCAGGCGCTGTCCGTCTTCGAGTCGGCACTGCCGGAGGAGGTCGCCGGACCGTACCGGGCTGCGCTCACCAAACTGCAGGAAGCCGCACCTCCCCTGCCCAGCGCCACGGTGCACGCGGTACTGGAGGAACGGCTCGGCGAGGACTGGCAGGAACTGTTCCTCGAATTCGAGGACACACCATCGGCCGCCGCCTCGATCGGCCAGGTGCATCGGGCGGTGTGGCACGACGGGCGGGACGTGGCGGTGAAGGTTCAGTATCCGGGCGCGGGAGAGGCGCTGCTCTCGGATCTGACTCAACTCAGCAGGTTCGCAAGACTGCTCGGCCCGTTGGTCCCCGGCATGGACATCAAGCCGCTCATCACGGAACTGCGCGACCGGGTCGCGGAGGAACTGGACTACGAACAGGAGGCACGGTCGCAGCGTCACCATGCCGAGGAATTCGCCGCCGACCCGGATGTCGTGATCCCCGGCGTGGTGCACCAGTCCGATCAGGTGCTGGTGACGGAGTGGATGGAGGGTGTCCCGCTGGCCGACGTGATCGCGGACGGCACGCCCGAGCAGCGGGACCGGGCCGGTCAGTTGCTGGCGCGTTTTCTCTTCTCGGGGCCCGCGCGCACCGGTCTGCTCCACGCGGACCCGCATCCGGGCAACTTCCGACTGCTGCCTCCGGACGAGGAGGTCGATGAGGACGGGCAGTGGCGGCTCGGAGTGATGGACTTCGGCACGGTGGACCGGTTGCCGGGCGGTCTGCCGCCGACCATCGGGAATTCTCTGCGGCTGACGCTGGCGGGTGAGGCGGTGGCGGTGTACGAGCTCCTGCGCGGGGAGGGGTTCGTCAAGGACTCGATCGACCTCGACCCGGACGCGGTGCTCGACTATCTCCTCCCGATCATCGAGCCCGCTCAGGTGGAGGAGTTCACCTTCACCCGGAGCTGGATGCGCAATCAGGCGGCACGGATCGCCGACCCCCGCTCCCCCGCCCACCAGTTGGGCAAGCAGCTGAATCTGCCGCCCGCCTATCTGCTGATACACCGGGTGACGCTGAGCACCATCGGGGTGCTGTGCCAGCTGGGTGCGACGGTACGGCTGCGCGACGAACTCGAATCATGGCTCCCGGGGTTCCTGATGGAGAATCAGCAGGAGCCGTTGATCGAGGAGTTGGCGGGCGACGGCGCCGTCGGCGCGTAGGGGTCGGCACCTGGCGCGGAGCCCTGGGCATCACGCCGTCGCGTCACTGCTTCGGGGTCCGTACCCCGGCCGTGTCGCCCCGGCGGTCCCATCCCTGAGCGGCACTCCTTCGGCCGTCACCACCGGGCTCACCACCAGGCGGAGTCGAGACGGCTCTCGATGGCTCTGATGTGGGTGCGCGCGCACGTCTCGCAGAAGTACTGGCGTCCGCCGTTCTCCACGGAGCAGATCCAGGTCGGCGGTGCGGTCTCGCCGTCGGTGGAGGTGTCGCACAGAGCACACGTGATCACTGCTGCGTCCCTGCGCGCGGCTTGCTGAATCCGGTGATGAGTCTCCTCGTCCACCTCGTGACGATAACTCCGTCGCCGCTGTGCCGCGCGGCACCACACACCACGACCGCGGGGCCGGCCCGTCCGGACCGGCCCCGCGGAAGGGGTACTGACTGTGGGTACTGTCTGCTGCCGGGCAGAGCGGCTGCCCGGCAGCGGGTGCTGCTGGAGTTCGGCTCGACTAGTGCATGACCGCCATGGCCAGCGCACGGCGGGCGCGCATCGAGGCACGCTCCGCCCGGCGCTGCATCCGGCGCGCGGCGACCAGGCGTACGGCCTGGCGTTGCGTGTCGGCCTCCCTCAGGCGGTCGTGCATATGCGCACGCGCCAGGGCTTCTGGGATGAGTTGCATCTCGCGGGTCCTGTTCTGACGCGAGTCGTTCGCGCCGATGATGGTGGCGTTCGGTGTTGCGGAGCCGACGGGCTCATTCGTGGGGACGGACATCGGGGCCTGGTTTCGGGGATCGTGGGTGTGGGGACGGTCGATGGTTCCGACGCGCTTCATGGGTTTGGGGGCCGTGACCCCCAGTCCGGCGATCACGCCGCGACCGGGTTCTTGCGCGGACGACCACGCGGCCGCTTGCGAGCGACGACGACGCCCTGGATGAAGAGCTCACCACCCCAGACGCCCCACGGCTCCCGGCGCTCCTTGGCGCCGGCGAGGCACGCCTCGACGAGCGGGCAGGTGCGGCAGAGGGACTTGGCGTACTCGACATCGGCCGGCGACTCGGCGAAGAAGACCTCCGGGTCGTAGGAGCGGCAGGGCACGGGCACGCCGAGGTTCTCGATGGCGTCGTCGAGCGCGGTGAGCGCGGTGAGGGGGGTCAAGGTGGAGTCCTCCGTGAGGCCGGGCGGCGGGATCGTGTCGGAAGGCGGTACGGACGGGGCGTGCGCTTCGAGTTGCACGGTGGGTGGTGTCCTCGTCTGGTCGTTCCGGCCTGTTGGCCGGGGGGCGGCTGGTACCGGGTGTTGCTCGTCCCGAGGCTCCTTCTCGCCGTCTCGTCCGTTTGGACAAAACAAAAGGGCCGCGGATCCCGAGTGGGGTTCCGCGGCCCTGAAGGCGCCGGCCTGATGATAAATCAGGCTGGATCACTCCAGGGTTCAGGCCCACGGAAGGCCCACATCGTGTGATGCGTCATCTGCTTCTTGGCGCCGGATTCCGCTCCTGCACCGACGGCCGCAAAGGCATAGGCCTGGGCCTGTCCCTTCGCTACTGCTGCTGCCGGTGCCTGGGTCGGTCGCTCATTGCGCTCCTGCACGGGGAAGCTCGACAGGGACAGCGGGCTGACGGCGGAAATGCCGGACATACCGGTGCCACGCAGCGAGGACTTCGAAGAGCAGGCGAGGCCGAGCGAGCAGGCGGAGACGACCGAGGGATCGGTCATTTTGTTGGTCTTGATGATGCTGATCACTTCAATCGCCTCCTCTCGGCGTCTCGGGGGGACCGGCGGGCCGGTCCTACGTATTCGGATAAGTACAGCACAGGGCCAGGGCTTCAGAGAAGCCGCTGTTCCCGTGGTTAAGAACCTATGGTGATGACTGGGGCGGGCGCAAACTATTTTTTCGACGAATTTTTCTCACACCTCGTCAACGTGGTCCGCGAGCTCGTCCTCCACCGTCTCACCTGCGCAAATGGCGAGTACCGCGGTCCCGAAGCGGTCCAGCTTCCGCGCGCCGACACCGGAGATCCCGGCCAGCTCACCCGCGCTGCCCGGCACCGCCTCGGCGATCGCCATCAGTGTCTTGTCCGTGAACACGCAGTACGCGGGCTGACCGATCTCCTTCGCCCGGACCGCCCGCCAGTCGCGCAGTCGCTCGTACAGCGCCTCGTCCATGTCGGACGGGCAGTCGTCGCAGCGCATCAGCTTCATCTCGCCCGCGTCGGTCAGGGTCTTGCCGCAGACCCGGCACCGGGCAGGGCCGCGCCGGCCGCGCTTGGCGACCGGGCCGGGGCCCCGTTCGATCCCGCCGCCACCAGCCGTGCCGCGCGTACCGAGCGGCACGGAGCCGGGGCGCAGTCCGTTGAGGAACCGGCTCGGGCGCCTTCCGGCGCGGCCACCGGGCGAGCGGGACAGCGACCATGACAGCGCGAGGTGGAAGCGGGCGCGGGTGACGCCGACGTACAGCAGTCGGCGCTCCTCCTCGATCTGCTCGTCGGTCTTGGCGTAGGTGATCGGCATCATGCCCTCGGTCAGCCCGACCAGGAAGACCGCGTCCCATTCCAGGCCCTTCGCCGAGTGCAGCGAGGCGAGAGTGACCCCCTGGACCGTGGGGGCGTGCTGCGCGGCGGCGCGCTCGTCGAGCTCCGCCACCAGATCGGAGAGCGTCGCGCCCGGCTTGGCCCGTTCGAAGTCCTCGGCGAGCCGGACCAGCGCGGCAAGGGACTCCCAGCGGTCCCGCACCGCCCCGGATCCCGCGGGCGGCTCCGGGCTCCACCCCTTGGTGGACAGCACAGCGCGGACCTCCGCCGGCAGCCCCTCCGCGTCGTCGAGCAGGGAGTCGTTGCCCCCTGCGCGGGCCGCCCCGCGCAGGGCGACGCCCGCTTCGCGTACCTCCGCCCGTTCGAAGAAGCGCTCCGCTCCGCGCAGCTGGTACGGCACGCCCGCGTCGGCCAGGGCCTGTTCGTAGACCTCGGACTGGGAGTTGACGCGGTAGAGCACGGCGATCTCGCCGGCCGGGACCCCCGCGGCGATCAGATCGCGGATGCGGCGCGCGGTGCCCTCCGCCTCCGCGGGCTCGTCCGCATACTCCGTGTAGACGGGTTCGGGACCGGGTTCGCGCTGAGAGACCAGTGCCAGCCGGTGCTCGGCGGCCCGGCCGCGGGCCTGGCCGAGGAGTCCATTGGCCAGATGGACGACCTGGGGGGTGGAGCGGTAGTCCCGGACCAGCTTGACCACCGTCGCGTTGGGGTGGCGGGTGCGGAAGTTCAGCAGATGGTCGGGGGTCGCTCCGGTGAAGGAGTAGATCGTCTGGCCGGCGTCACCCACGACGCACAGGGTGTCCCGGTCGCCGAGCCAGAGGTCGAGCAGCCGCTGCTGGAGAGGGCTGACGTCCTGGTACTCGTCGACCACGAAGTGCTGGTACTGACGGCGGACGTGATCGGCGATGTCGTGGCGGTCCTGAAGGATGGCGACGGTCAGTAGCAGCACGTCCTCGAAGTCGATCACCGAGCGGTCGCGCTTCAGCTGCTCGTACATCGCGTAGATCTGGGAGATCTCGGCCGGGTCGCGCGGGGCGTCCCGCTGGATCTTGGCGACCACGGCCGGATAGTCCGCGGGCACGGTCTGCGTGACTTTGGACCACTCGATCTCGCTCGTGACATCGCGCAGCTCGTTGCGGTCGAGGCGGATGCGGCAGCGGGCCGCGGCCTCGGCGACCAGCTGTACCTTGCGCTCCAGCAGCCGGGGCAGGTCACCACCGACCGCCTTCGGCCAGAAGTACTGGAGCTGGCGCAGGGCGGCGGAGTGGAACGTCCGCGCCTGCACCCCGCCGGCGCCGAGCTGGCGCAGCCGTCCCCGCATCTCGCCCGCGGCCCGGTTGGTGAACGTGACGGCGAGCACGCTCGTCGGCTGAAGTATTCCGGCGCGCACTCCGTAGGCGATGCGATGGGTGATCGCACGCGTCTTGCCCGTACCGGCTCCGGCCAGCACACACACCGGGCCGTGCAGGGCCGTGGCGACCTCGCGCTGCTCGGGGTCCAGGCCGTCGAGCACGGCGTCGGCCGACTCGGGGACCTGCGGGAAGAGGGAGGAATGCGTTGCTGCTGTCACCCCGCCATGCTGCCAGGTCGCAAGAGGCCGGTGCGAAGGTTGTCCACAGGGGGGCAGCATCTGTCGTACTAATGCGGGAGTCTCGGTCCCCTGCGGGAACGAGGGTCCCGTACGGGGGTGGCAGTCCCGGCCAGGAAAGTGGCGGCGTTGCGTTACGAGGATCGCGATGCGGTACGAGGATCGCGATGCGGGATACGAAGGTGGCGCCCCCGGACACGAGGGTCGCGCTCCTCGACACGAAGGCGGCGGTTCGATGCCGGGGGCCGGTCCGCCGTGCGACAGAGGGGCGGCAGCGGGAATGGTGGTCGGCTCGCGTACGTTGCCTTTCCGTGCGGCAACGCACTTTCCAGCTTCTCCGCGTGACGGATGAGACGGATGAGTCAGACGACAGGTCTGAGAAGACTGATGAGACAAGGGAGCGCGAAGACATGCCGGGCACTGTGACGATGTACAGCACCACGTGGTGCGGCTACTGCCGTCGGCTCAAGGGTCAGATGGACCGCGAGGGCATCGCCTACAACGAGATCAACATCGAGCAGGACCCGGAGTCCGCCGCTTTCGTCGAGAAGGCCAACGGGGGCAACCAGACGGTTCCCACCGTCCTGGTGGTCGGCTCCACAGGTGTCGAGGCCGTCATGACGAACCCGTCCCTGGCCCAGGTCAAGCAGGCGCTGGCCGTCTGACCCGCTCCGCGGTACGCGAACGCCCTCTCCGGTCGAGCAGCGCCGGAGGGGGCGTTCCGTAGCGCGTGAGCCGTCCGTCGGCCGATGCCGGTCGGCAGGTCAGCCGACGGCGCCCGGCTTCGGGAGCGGCTTGCCGTACCAGAGCTCGATCAGGCGGGCCGCGATCGAGATGCCGTACGGGGGCATGATCTCGCCCGACTCGAAGGCCGCCGTCAGGTCCTCGCGGGAGAACCAGCGGGCCTCCTCGATCTCCTCGCCGTCCACATTGATCTCGGAGGAGGTCGCCCTCGCCATGAAGCCCAGCATCAGGCTGGACGGGAACGGCCAGGGCTGGCTGGCGATGTACTCGACCTCGCCGACCGTGACGCCCGCTTCCTCGAAGACCTCGCGGGCCACGGACTGCTCGATCGACTCCCCCGGCTCGACGAAACCCGCGAGCGTCGAGAAGCGGCCCTCGGGCCAGTGCACCTGGCGGCCCAGCAGGGCACGGTCCTGCTCGTCCGTCACCAGCATGATGACCGCGGGGTCCGTCCGCGGGTAGTGCTCGGCGCCGCAGGCCGGACAGCGCCGGATGTGACCGGCCGCCGCGATGACCGTGCGCTCGCCGCAGCGGGAGCAGAAGCGGTGCAGGCGCTGCCAGTTCTCCAGGGCCACCGCGTGCACCATCAGGCCCGCGTCGCGGGGGCCGAGCAGCAGTCCGGCCTCGCGCAGACCCGCCGGGCGGGCCGGCTGGTCCATGCGGCCGGGCAGGGAGTCCTTCTGCAGCGCGAAGTAGCTGACGCCGTCCTCGTCGGTGCCGAGGAAGTAGCGGTGGGTCTCGGTGACCGGGGCCTCGAAGGCCGGGGTCATGACGATCTCCGTACCGCCGTCGGCCGTGTCGTCGATCAGCACCTGCCCGCCGGAGACGACGAACACACGGGTTGTCGGGTGGCTCCAGGCGGCGGACAGCCACGCCTCGTCGAGGCGGTGGTGCGCCGCGCGGTCGATGCCGCTGGGCGCGGTGAGACCGATGGGCCGGTCTGCGGTGGCGTTGTCGAAGGTGCTCACAGGTGCTTCCTACTCCCCCGGGATGGATCGGGTGTTCAGAGGATTCAGCGGAGTGCGACGGCCAGCTCGCCCCAGAGGTGGGCGGTCGTCTGCACGCCCTTGAGCAGAAGGTCGATTTCGACCTTCTCGTTGGGGGCGTGCCAGCCGTCGGACGGTACGGAGATGCCCAGGAAGAGGACGGGAGCGCCGAGCACGTCCTGCAGGTCGGCGGCGGGCCCGGAGCCTCCTTCGCGGGTGAAGAGGATCTTCTGGCCGAAGGCCCGTCCCATGGCGCGGGCCACGGCCTGCAGGGCCGGGTGGTCCAGCGGTGTCAGACAGGGGCGGGTGGCGGGCGCGAAGGTGATCCGGTGGCGGACGCCGGCCGGGATCTGCGCCTCGGCCCAGGCTCGTACCACCTGCTGGACGTGATCGGGGTCCTGGCCCGCGACCAGCCGGAAGCTGATCTTCACGAGGGCGGAGGAGGGGATGATCGTCTTGCTGCCGGCGCCCTGGTAGCCACCGCCGATGCCGTTGACCTCGGCGGTGGGGCGGGCCCAGACGCGTTCCAACGTGGAGTAGCCGGCCTCGCCCGACGCCGCCCGAGACCTGGCGGTACGCAGCCAGGTGGCCTCGTCGAAGGGCAGTTCGGCGAAGAGCGCGCGCTCGGTGTCGGTGAGTTCCGTCACGCCGTCGTAGAAACCGGGGATCGCGACCCGGCCGTCCGCGTCGTGCAGGGCGGCGACGAGCCGGGCCACGGCGGTCGCCGGGTTGGGGACGGCGCCGCCGAACGAACCGGAGTGGATGTCCTGCTCGGGACCGTGCAGCTCGATCTCGCACTCGGCGAGGCCGCGCATGCCCGTGCAGACCGTGGGGGTCTTCTCGTCCCACATGCCGGTGTCGGAGACGATCACCGCGTCGGCGGTGAGCCGGGCGGCCCGTTCCTCGACCAGCGCGCGGAAGTTCGGGGAGCCGGACTCCTCCTCGCCCTCGATCAGCAGCTTGAGGTGGACGGCGGGGGTGGTGCGGCCGGTGGTGGCGAGGTGGGCCCGCACACCGAGGGTGTGGAAGAACACCTGCCCCTTGTCGTCGGCGGCGCCCCGCCCGTACATACGGCCGTCGCGGATCACCGGCTCGAACGGGTCGGTGTCCCAGCCGTCCTCGCGTGCGGCGGGCTGCACGTCGTGGTGCCCGTAGACGAGAACGGTCGGTGCGTCCGGGTCGTCGGACGGCCACTCGGCGAAGACCGCGGGCGCGCCGGGCGTCTCCCAGATCTCGCTGACCGGGAAGCCGGTCTCCCTGAGCTTGGCGGACAGCCACTCGGCGCTGCGTCGTACGTCCCCGTCGTGGACCGGCTGGGCGGATACGGACGGAATGCGCAGCCAGTCGGCGAGGTCGTCGAGGAAGGCTGTGCGGTGCTGCTCGGTGTACGTACGGACGGCGCTGTCCGGGGTGTCGCTCATGGCCTTGAGCCTAGTGCCTCGCCCAGCGGGGTCCGCCCGCCCGTCGTGACCCGGCCTACCCCGGGGGAGGCGGCTCGTCGAGCAGGATCCGCTCCAGCTCCGCGCGGCCCGGGAGGCGGGCGGGGCGGACGGTCTCCCCGCTGCGTACGTACAGGAACGTGGCGATCACGTCGGTGAGCGGGAGGCCGTGCAGTTCGGCCCAGGCCAGGCGGTAGACCGCGAGCTGGAGGGGGTCGGCGGTACGGGCGCGGGTGGTCTTCCAGTCGACGATCTCGTAGGTGTCCCCGGTGCGGTACACCGCGTCGATTCGGCCCCGGATCACCCGGCCGGCCAGGGTGATCTGGAACGGCGTCTCCACGCGGTACGGCGTGCGGCGGGCGTACGGGGTGCGCTCGAAGGCCTCCTTGAGTGCGGCGAGGTCGCGCTCGTCGGCGATCTCGGCATCGCTCTCGTCTCCGCCCGGAAGTTCGTCCGGCCCGAGCATGGGCAGTGGCAGTTCCTCGAAACGGGACTCCACCCAGGCATGGAAGCGGGTGCCGCGGCGGGCCGCGGGCTGCGGGGGCCGGGGCATGGGCCGGGCCAGTTCCTGGGCGAAGCCGTCGGGGTCGTCGGCCAGGCGCAACAGCTGGGTGGCGGAGAGGGACGCGGGTACGAGAACGTCGCGCACGGTGGCGCGGGCACGGCGCAGTTCGCCGGTGAGGGCGTCGAGGTCACGGTCCCAGGAGGCGAGCGTGCGGGACTCCTCGGGGGTGAGGCCGCGGTCCTCGGCGGGCTCGGGGGCGCGGGCGGCCGGGACGTGTGATGTGGGGGCGGGGGGCCGGGCGGGGGTGGGAGCGGGGAGACGAACGGGGGCGGGGAGCGGCGGGGCAGCGGTCCGTGGGGGCTCCGTCGACAGTGCGTCCCAGTCGCCGGCGTCGTCGGGAAACGCCTCGTCGTCGGGGAACGGGGCGTCGTCGGGGAACACCTCGTCGTCGTACGGGCCGTCATACGGATCCGGGACGCCGGGCGACGCCTCGGACGCGTCCGGCACGCCTCCCGACACGGCCAGTGCCTCCAGATGTGCCATCACCGTGTCCGCGGCGGCCCGGCGGCGGGTCAGCGCGATGCCGTCCAGCGGAAGCGGCCACGCCCGGTCGGCCTCCTTCTCGGCGAGCGCCGGGTTCTCCTCGTCCTCGGCCGGTTCGTCCGCCCAGGCCTCGATCTCGCCGTGTCCGGCCGCGCAGTGCTCGTACAGCGCGTGCAGGAAGTCCGACGGGCCGCGCGGCTTCTTCTGGGTCGGGCCCCACCAGTGGCCGGAGCCGAGCAGCAGGCCGCGGGGCCTGGTGAAGGTGACGTATCCCAGGCGGAGCTCCTCGGTGTGCTGGTGCTCCTTCATCTCCTCCTTGAACCCCTTGAGTCCCTTGGCGTCCCAGGAGTGGATGACGGGGAGGGTGGCCCCGTCCCCGCGCAGCGCGTGCGGGAGGACCTTGGACTGGGACGTCCAGGCGTCGCGGGACTGGCTGCTGGGGAACTGGCCGGTGACCAGTCCCGGCACCGCGACGACATCCCACTCCAGGCCCTTGGACTTGTGGGCGGTGAGGACCTTGACGGCGTTCTCCCCGCCGGGCAGGGCGTTGTCCAGGCCCTTCTCGTACTGGACGGCGGTCCGCAGGAAGCCCAGGAACGCGAGGAGGGTGGCCTCCCCGTCGACGGCGGCGAAGCGGGCCGCGACGTCGAGGAAGTTGGCGAGGGTCTCTCGGCGGCGGGCGGCCAGGGCGTGCGGCGACGCGGAGAGCTCGACCTCGAGGCCGGTGGTGGCGAGGACGCGGTGCAGCACGTCCATGAGGGGGTCGGCCAGCGAGCGGCGCAGGTCGCGCAGCTCGGCGGCCAGGCGGGCGAAGCGGATGCGGGCCTCGGCGGAGAACGGAAGGCCGTCGTCCTCTCCTCCGCCCGATTCGAGAAAGGTGTCCAGGGCGTCGGCGAGCGAGATCACCTCGGCGGGATCGATGCCTTCGACGGCCTCGGCGAGGCGGCGGTCGGGGTCGAAGTCGTCCTCGTCGCCGTGGGCCGCGCGCTGGACGAGGAGGCGGGCGCGACGGCCGAGGAGTGCCAGGTCGCGGGGGCCGATCCGCCAGCGGGGCCCGGTGAGCAGCCGGACCAGGGAGGCATTGGCGCCGGGGTCCTGGAGGACCTCGCAGACCGCTACGAGGTCGGCGACCTCGGGCAGGTGCAGCAGCCCGGACAGGCCGACGACCTCGACCGGAATGTCGCGGGCCACCAGTGCGGCCTGGATCTCCGGGAAGTCGCCCGCGGTGCGGCACAGGACGGCGATCTCACCGGGCGCCTTTCCGGTCCTGACGAGGTGGGCGATCGAGTCGGCGAGCCAGTCGAGCTCCTCGGCGTGGGTACGCAGCAGGGCGCAGCGGACGGTGCCGTCCCGTTCGGCGCCGGGGGCGGGGCGCAGCGCCTCGACGCCCTCGTGCATGGCACGCAGGGGTGCGGCCAGGCCGTTGGCGAGGTGGAGGAGCCGGCCGCCGCTGCGACGGTTCTCGCTGAGGGAGTAGCGGGTGGCGGGGGTTCCGTCGGCGTGCGGGAAGTGGAGCGGGAAGTCGTCCAGGTTGGCCACGGAGGCGCCGCGCCAGCCGTAGATCGCCTGGCAGGGGTCACCGACGGCGGTGACGGCGTGGCCGGCCCCCGTCGCTTCGGCGGTCCGCGCCCCGGCCGCGGTCTGCGCCGTCCGCGCCCCCGCCCGTCCGGTCGGCGCCTCCGTGGCCACCGTCCCGGAACCGGAACCGGAACCGGAGCCGGGGCGTCGGCCGAAGAGCGCGGAGAGGAGCAGGCGCTGGGCGACCGAGGTGTCCTGGTACTCGTCGAGCAGGACCACCCTGAACTCGTCGCGCAGGATCGCGCCGACCTCCGGGCGGGTGAGCGCCAGCTCGGCCGAGAGCGCGATCTGGTCACCGAAGTCGAGGAGGTCACGGCTCTTCTTGGCCTCGCGGTAGCGCCGGGTCAGCTGCAGCAGCTCACGACGGGCCTGCGCGGTCTCGGGGATCTTGCGCAGTTCGGCGTTGGAGAGCCGGGCCGATTCGAGCGTGCGGAGCAGGTCGGTGTCGTGCTCCGCGAGCTGTTCGGGCCGCACGAGATGCTCGGCCAGCTCGGCGTCGAGGGCCAGCAGATCGCTGACCAGGGTGGGGAAGGACCTGGTCAGGGCCGGATACGGGCCGGGGGCCTCGCGCAGCACGCGGGCGGCGAGCTGGTAGCGGGTGGCATCGGCCAGGAGGCGGGTGGTGGGTTCGAGCCCGATGCGGAGCCCGTGCTCGGTGAGGAGCCGGCCGGCGAACGCGTGATAGGTGGAGATGCTGGGCTCGCCCGGGGGGTCGTCCGGGTCGATGGCGTCCGGATCGGTGACCCCGGCCGCGACCAGGGCCTTGCGGACGCGCTCGGCGAGCTCCCCCGCCGCCTTGTTGGTGAAGGTGAGCCCGAGGACCTGCTCGGGGGCGACCTGTCCCGTCCCGACCAGCCACACCACACGGGCCGCCATCACCGTGGTCTTCCCCGACCCGGCTCCGGCCACGATCACCTGCGGGGCGGGCGGCGCGGTGATGCAGGCCGTCTGCTCCGGGGTGAACGGGATCCCGAGGAGTTCCTTGAGCTGCTCGGGATCGGTGATACGTGAGAACACCCGACCGAGGCTAACCGGGCGCACCGACAACGTGCCGGGCCGGACGGCGCGGAGGATCCGGCGGACGGGCATCGGGGCCTCGCGTCGGCCGGTGACAGGGCCACCGTCGGCCCTGTCCGGACCGCTTCGAAGGACGGCTGCCCGGAAGAACAAGGACGGTCGCCTCGAAGGACGAGGGGCGCCGCCTCGGCCTGCTCGCGAGGACGACCTGATGACGACCTCATGAGCACCGGCGCACCCGGCCCGGTGCCGTGATCTGTCCGGTCAGCGGTCGACGGTCCGGGCCGCGTCGGCCGGCGGGGTGCCCGTCGAGAGGAGGTGCCGGACGATCCGGAGTGCCTCGGCCGGCGGCACGGTGTCCTCATCGGGGTACGCGTCGTCCTGGCCGTTCGACAGCCTGAAACCGTCGCTCCGGCCTTCGGCCCCCGGATCCACCGCGTGCTCGCCCGGGTCACCCTCGTTCGCGAGGAGCATCACCATGGCGCGTTAGGCATTGCTGACGACGGCGAGCCGGCGTCCGGACGAACTGGTCAGCCATGTCTCGAACTTCCCCTCGGCGATCCTGAGCCCGAGCATGTCGAGCGCCTCGTCCGGAGCCACCGGCACGGTGCCACTGTCGAACGTCCATGATTCGGCCACGCGCACAACTGTCTCGCACGGCACGGCACGGACACCGGCCCGGTCCGTCCATCGACATCCCCGTCATGGTCGCCCGCAGCCATCCGGGGGGAACGCCGAAGGAGTCACTCCAGGATGTGGCGGCCCTCCGGCTGCGCGCTGCACGAGGCCCGGAAGGCGCAGTTCGTGCAGTGCTGGCCGGTCGTGGGGGTGAAGCGTTCGTCCAGGACCCGGCCAGCGGCCGTGGCCAGGAGTTCGGAGAGCCACTCCCCGGAGAGCGGTTCCTGGGCCTGCACCCTGGGAAGTGCGTCGCCGCCCTCCTTCTTGGGGGCGGGCTGGCGCAGCTGTACGAGTTCGGCACCGCCGGGCGCGGGGCGCCGGCCTTCGAAGACCTCGTCGACCGCCCCTTCCCGTACGGCCAGCTGGTACACGGCGAGCTGGGGGTGCCGGGTGACCTCGTCCTTGGTCGGGGACTGCTTGCCGGTCTTGAAGTCCACGACGTACGCCCGGCCCTCGGCGTCCTCTTCCACCCGGTCCATGGAGCCGCGGATGCGCACCTCGTACTCCCCCGCCTCCAGCGTCACGTCGAAGTCGTGCTCGCTCGCGGCGGGGGTACGGCCGGCCCGGTCCATGACATGCCAGCGCAGGAAACGCTCCAGGGCGACCCTGGCCTGTTCCTTCTCCTGCCGGGACTTCCAGGGGGCGTCGAAGGCGAGTCCGTCCCAGACCGAGTCCAGCCGCTCCATCAGGACGGCCAGGTCCGCGGGGGTGCGCCCGGACGCCACCTCGTCAGCGAGTACGTGGACGACGTTGCCGAAGCCCTGTGCGGCCGTCGCGGGGGCGTCCGCCTTCACCTCGCGGCCGAGGAACCACTGGAGCGCGCAGGTGTTGGCGAGCTGGTCGAGCGCGCTGCCGGAGAGGGCCACGGGCTGGTCCCGGTCGCGGAGCGGAACGGTGGAGCGGGTCGGCTCGTACAGGCCCCACCAGCGATACGGATGGGCCGCGGGTACGAGCGGCTGCCCCTCGTCGTCGGTGAGCGCGGCAAGCCGGGCGAGGCGGCGGGCGGCTGCCTCGCGCAGGGTGTCGGAGGCTTCGGGGTCGACGGTGGTGGCGCGGAGTTCGGCCACGAGGGCGGCGACGGCGAGAGGGCGGCGCGGCCGGCCGGTGACGTCGCGCGGTTCGACGCCGAGCTCGGCGAGGAAGCGGGACGGCTGGTCTCCGTCGTCGGCGGGCGCCTTGACGGCGGTGACGACAAGACGTTCCCGGGCACGGGTCGCCGCGACATAGAAGAGGCGGCGTTCCTCCGCGAGGAGGGCGCCGGGGGTGAGCGGTTCGGCCAGGCCGTCACGGCCGATCCGGTCCGCTTCGAGCAACGAACCGCGGCGGCGCAGGTCGGGCCAGAGCCCCTCCTGCACCCCCGCGACGACGACCAGGCGCCACTCCAGGCCCTTGGACCGGTGTGCGGTCATCAGCCGAACGGCGTCGGGGCGCACGGCGCGCCTGGAGAGGGTGTCGGCCGCGATGTCCTGGGCGTCGACCTCCTCCAGGAAGTTGAGCGCGCCGCGCCCGCCGGTGCGTTCCTCGGCGCGGGCCGCGGTGTCGAAGAGGGCGCAGACCGCGTCGAGGTCGCGGTCGGCGTTGCGGCCGCCCGCCCCGCCGCGCAGCGCGGCACGTTCCAGCCGCGTCGGCCACGGGGTGCCGGACCACAGCTCCCACAGCGCCTCTTCCGCGGTACCGCCGCCTTCGAGGAGCTCACGCGCCTTGCGCAGAAGTGCGCCGAGGCGCTGGGCGCCGCGGGCGTACGCCGGATCGTGCGCGACGAGCCGTTCGGGCTCGGCGAGCGCGCGGGCCAGCAGGTCGCCGGAGGGCGCCGGTACGCGGTTCCCGGCGGACCTCTCCTCGTCGCGCAGGGCCCGGCCGAGCCGACGCAGATCGGCCGCGTCCATGGAGCCGAGGGGAGAGGTGAGAAGGGTCAGGGCGGTCTCGGTGTCCAGCCAGGAGATCGCTTCGGGGGCGGGGGCCTGATCGGGCTCCGGGCCCAGGGCCTGCTCGGGGACCTCTGTCTCTGCCTCCGCCGGCGCCTCCGGCGACACCGAGGGGCGGACCTCCTCGCCTTCCGGGACAGGTGTCTGCGCCCCGAGGACCTCCGTCACAGGGGTGTCTGCCGCAGAGGTCTCCGTCACGGAGGTTTCCGCACCCCGGCGCAGCGCCGCTGTCGCGACGGCACGGAGGGCCGTCAGGAGCGGTGCCACAGCCGGTTCGTGGCGCAGGGGGAGATCGTCGCCGTCGATCTCCAGGGGAACGCCCGCCGCTGTCAGGGCCCGGCGCACCGAAGGGATCGTGCGGCCTCCGGCCCGTACGAGCACCGCCATCTCGTTCCACGGGACGCCGTCCTCCAGATGTGCCCGGCGCAGCAGGTCGGCGATGTTGTCGAGCTCGGCGGAGGCCGTCGGGTAGGTGTACGCCTCCACGTTGCCGCCCTCGCCGACCGCGACGAGCTCCCGGTGGGCGCGGACCTTCGCCGAGGGCAGCCGGGTCAGCGGCATCCGGCGGGTGAGCAGTCGGGTGGCGGCCAGCAGCTGTCCGCCGGAACGTCGCGAGGTGGTGAGGACGCCGACCGGGGCCGGGGTGCCGTCCGCCCGCCGGAACGTCTCCGGGAAGTCGAGGATGCCGTTCACATCGGCGCCCCGGAACGCGTAGATCGACTGGTCCGGGTCACCGAAGGCCACCAGGTCCCGGCCGCCCCCGGCGCCCGGCCCGCTCCCCCGGTTGCCGGCCAGCGCGTGCAGCAGCCGTACCTGCGCCGGGTCCGTGTCCTGGTACTCGTCCACGAACACTGCGTCGTACCGCCCGGCCAGCAGCGCCGAGACCTCGGGGCGCTCCGCGAGCAGCACGGCCCGGTGCACCAGCTCCGCGTAGTCCAGCACCCCCTGCGCGTCCAGCACGTCCAGATACTCGGCGAGGAACTCGGCGGCGGCACCCCAGTCCGGTCGGCCGGTGCGGCGGGCGAAGTCGGCCAGCGCGTCCGGGCCCAGGCCCAGCTCGCGGCTGCGGGCGAGCACCGCCCGTACCTCGTCGGCGAATCCGCGCGTGGTCAGGCAGGCCCGCAGCTCGTCGGGCCAGCGGATGTGCGCGAAACCGTCCTGTTCGAGTTCGAGCTGGCCGGCGAGCAGCTCGCGGACGGTGACGTCCTGCTCCGGTCCGGAGAGCAGCCGCATCGGTTCGGCGAAGAGGTCGGCGTCCTGATGGGCGCGCACCAGTGCGTAACAGAAGGAGTGGAACGTGGTGGCCTGTGGGCCGCGGGCGGCGCCGAGTCTGGCGGCCATCCGGTCGCGCAGCTCCACTGCGGCCTTGCGGCTGAAGGTGAGGACCAGGAGGCGGGCCGGATCGCCGCCCCGTGCCACCCGTGCGGCGACCGCCTCGACGAGCGTGGTCGTCTTGCCGGTGCCGGGTCCGGCCAGCACCAGGAGCGGGCCGCCGGGGTGATCAACCACCGCACGTTGCGCCGCGTCCAGAACAGGGGGAGCCACGGAGCCCGGCGGGGTGCGCACCAGTCGGTACGCGCCCGCGGTCCGCTGCCGTGCCTGACGGTGCGGACTGTGCCGGGTGAAGGAGGAGGAGCTCACGTGGTTCGCCGGTCCTGGTGGGTGTACTGGTGATGAGGGTGCGGCGCGTGCCGCGAACTGACGACGCTACGCCAGCGGGGGCGCGATGCGGGGCGAGTGCGCTGCGTGCCTCGTCACGTCCCGCGTCACCGACGCCCTCGGCGCACTCCATGCCGCGGGAGCGGTCGCCACGCGCCGTGTCGGGGACGCTCCCGGCACGCTTCGCGTCACGGGTGCTGCCACGTGGCGCCTCGTGTTCCCCATCACGTGTCGGGCCCGCCGCCGCCCGTTGCGCCCCCGAATGGCCGAAGCTGTCAGGTGTGAGCACCTCCGCCCTTCTCCCTGCCCGCGCTCGCGTCCGCGTCCGCGCCGCCGGTGACGCCGTCCCACCGTGCCCGCTTCATGTCGAGCCGCGGCAGATGGCCCTCCGCGTTGCGCGACGCCTCGCGCAACGGGGTGCTCTCCTCCCGGTAGTGGCCCAGCGCACGCAGTTCGTGGCCGGGGAGCAGCGCCCCGTCGGCACGCACCACGCGCCACCACGGCACCGCGGCCCCGTACAGTGCCATGACCCGGCCGACCTGGCGCGGGCCCCCGTCGCCCAGCCACTCGGCGACATCGCCATACGTCATGACACGGCCCGGCGGGATCAGCTCGGTGACATCGAGCACCCGCTCCGCGTACTCGGGCAACTCGTCGACCGCCCGGTCGTCGATCGCACCGCCGTCGATCGCCCGGCCGTGGATCGTCCGGTCGCCGCTCGTCCCGTCGCCGCTCGTCCGGTGTTGGCTCATCCGGCCCATCCTGCCGTACTCCACCGACAGTCCGGCGCGATCCGCGAGCGTCCTTTCACGGGGCGTGCGTGCAGGGACAAAGGAGCGTATGTTGCGCTTCGCATGTCCGCGCAGTGCACCCTGATGCCCTCCTGTGTCGCCGGGCCGTGCCACCATCGTGCGGGCGGTGACCGGTGATACGAGAACACGAAGACCAATCAGAGGCGACGAAGGAGCAGGGCGTGCAGCCACCGAAGGCGGCGGACGCCCCTGATGCCGAACCGCACCCGGACACCCCCGACAAGCCCGCCGAAGAGCCCGATGCGCAGCGGGAGGCTTCCCGTACGGGGCAGGGAGAGCCCGGTGCGGGGCAGCAGGCGCTCCCGGGGCATCTGGCCGGCTCGACCCTCTCGACCACCGCGGCCGAACAGGCCGAGCGCGTCTCGGGGGACGAGCCGCTGCTCCCCGCCCGGGTGCACCGGCCCTCCGATCTCATGCGGCTCCTCATCGGTGTCCTGGCGATCGTCGTCCTCTTCTCGATCGCCGCGTTCGCCCACGGCACGACCACCGGTCTCGAACAGGACATCAACAAGGGCACCGGCCAGGCACCCGACATCCTGATCAAGATGGCCGGCCTGGTCTCCAGCATCGCCGTGCTCCTCGTTCCCGTCGCCTTCGCCATCGAGCGGCTGATCAAACGCGACGGGCTGCGGATCGCGGACGGCGTGCTCGCCGCCGTGCTGGCGCACGGCGTCACGCTCGCCGCCGACCTGTGGGTGGCCAAGTCCGCACCCGGCACCATCCAGGACGCCCTGACCCAGCCGCAGCCCGGTGACGCGCTCACCGATCCCGTCCACGGCTATCTCGCTCCCGTCATCGCCTATATGACGGCGGTCGGGATGGCGAGACGGCCGCGCTGGCGGGTCGTGCTGTGGGTGGTGCTGCTGCTCGACGCGTTCGCCATGCTGGTCGGCGGATACACGACCCCGTTCTCGATCGTCCTCACCGTGCTGATCGGCTGGACCGTGGCGTACGGCACGCTGTACGCGGTCGGCTCCCCGAACGTACGGCCGACCGGTCAACACCTGATGGCCGGACTGCGCCATGTCGGCTTCCACCCGGTGACCGCGATGCGCGCCGAGGACACGCCCGACTCCGGCGACCAGAACGACCGGGGGCGCCGCTATCTGGTCACCCTGGAGGACGGGGCGCCCCTGGATGTGACGGTCGTCGACCGCGAGCAACAGGCCCAGGGCTTCTTCTACCGGGTCTGGCGCAGGCTCACCCTGCGCGGCATCACCCAGCGCCGCTCCATCCAGTCGCTGCGTCAGGCTCTGGAGCAGGAGGCGCTGCTCGCGTACGCGGCGATCGCCGCCGGGGCCAACGCACCCAAGCTGATCGCCACCTCCGAGCTCGGGCCCGACGCCGTGATGCTGGTGTACGAGCACATCGGCGGCCGTTCGCTGGACGCGCTGGAGGACTCCGAGATCACCGACGAGCTGGTGCGCGGGGCCTGGCGCCAGGTCAGGGCGCTCCAGTCGCGGCGGATCGCGCACCGCAGGCTCACCGGGGACGCCATCCTGGTCGACCGTTCCGGCGAGGTGTTCGTCACCGATCTGCGCGGCGGCGAGATCGCGGCCGGTGACCTGGTCCTGCGGATGGACGTCGCCCAGTTGCTCACCACCACCGGTCTGCGGGTGGGCGCCGAGCGGGCCGTCGCCGGCGCGCTGGAGGTGCTCGGCCCCGATGCCGTCGCGGACTGTCTGCCGCTGCTCCAGCCGATCGCGCTGAGCCGCTCCACCCGGGCGACCCTGCGCAGGCTCGCCCGGGAACGCGCGCAGCGCGAGCGCGAGGCGGTGCTCGACGCGTCGGACGCGGCCAAGCGCGCCAGGGCGCTCGAACACGGGGCGGCCCAGGACACGGCCGCCGCCGGCACGGGGCCCGACCGTGCGGCCGACCACAAGGCCGCGCGCAAGGCCGCCCGGAAGTCGCTGCGCAACCAGAAGCAGGCCGAGAAGCGGGCCATGGACGACGCCCTGGAGGAGGCGCGCGAAGAGGATCTGCTTTCCCAGATGCGACAGCAGGTGCTGCTGATCCGGCCACAGGCGCCGGTCGAACCGGTACGGCTGGAGCGCATCAAGGCACGCACCCTGTTCAGCTGCATCGCCGGCGCGATCGCCGCGTACTTCCTCATCTCGCAGGTCACCCAGGCCGACTTCGGCGCGGTCGTCGAACAGGCGGAGTGGGGCTGGGTGGCGGCCGCGGTCGGCTTCTCGGCCCTCAGCTACGTCGCGGCGGCGATGAGCCTGCTGGGCTTCGTCCCGGAACGGGTGCCGTTCGGCAAGACCGTGCTGGCACAGGTCGCCGGTTCCTTCGTGAAGCTCGTCGCCCCGGCCGCGGTCGGCGGCGTGGCGCTGAACACGCGCTTCCTGCAGCGTGCGGGAGTGCGCCCGGGGCTCGCCGTGGCGAGTGTCGGCGCCTCACAGCTGTTCGGTCTCGGCTGCCACATCCTGCTGCTGGCCGCGTTCGGCTATCTGACCGGTACGGAGAAGACCCCGTCCTCGCTCACCCCGTCCAGGACGGTGATCGCCGGGCTGCTGACGGTCGCGGTGCTGGTGCTGGTGGTGACGGCGGTTCCGTTCCTGCGGAAGTTCGTGGTGACACGGGTGCGGTCGCTGTTCGCCGGAGTCGTGCCGCGCATGCTCGACGTGGTGCAGCGCCCGCAGAAGCTGCTGACGGGCATCGGCGGGATGCTGCTGCTGACCGGCGTGTTCGTGATGTGTCTGGACGCGTCGGTCCGGGCGTTCAGCGGTCCGGATGTGCCGCGGCTCAGCTACGCGAGCATCGCGGTGGTCTTCCTGGCCGGCAACGCGCTGGGGTCGGCGGCGCCCACACCGGGCGGAATGGGCGCGGTCGAGGGCGCGCTGACGCTGGGGCTGATCGCGGTCGGCCTGCCGAAGGAGGTCGCGGCACCGGCCGTCCTGCTCTACCGGCTGCTGACGCTGTGGCTGCCGGTGCTTCCCGGCTGGCTCTGCTTCAACCATCTGACCCGCAAGGGCGAACTCTGACGCCCCCTCGACGCCCCGGACGGCGCGTCCGGGGCGCCGGTCCCCGGACGCGAGCCCGGTCCGGCCTCCCCGACCCCGCCCGGACGTCCGCGGGGACGGTGTCCGACATCCGCAAGACCGGTCGGCCGATCGGGCGAGAGACCCGCCACCCGCTTGGACCGTGCCCCGTGCACCGGTCCGGTTCTCGCCGCACGATGGGCCCATGAGGACCTCCCCCGCCCTGCGTGCCGCCGCTCTCGCCGCCGCCGTCACCGTGCTCCTGCCCGTCACTGCCTGCTCAAAGAGCGGCAGCAAGGACGGCCCGGACGGGCCCCGGAGCTCTCCCCTCGCGGCGAACGACGCCGACGCGAGCAGCTCCGGCGACCTCACTTCCCAGAAGCTCACCTGGAAGCCGTGCCCTGCCCCGTCCCCGGCACAGGGCAGCGGGACGGCGCCGACGCCGCTGCCCGGTGGAACCCCCTGGGAGTGCTCCTTCATGCGGGTGCCGCTCGATTACGCGAAACCGCACGGCGAGACCATCGAGCTGGCGCTCATCCGGGCCAGGGCCAAGAACCCGGACAAGCGGATCGGCTCCCTCATCTTCAACTTCGGCGGCCCCGGCGCCTCCGGTGTGGCCACCCTGCCCGCCTTCGGCACCGACTACGAAAAACTTCGCTCCCGCTACGACCTGGTCAGCTTCGACCCGCGCGGGGTCGGCCGCAGCGCGGGCGTGGAGTGCGAGACCGACCGGCAACTCGATGTCCGCTACGAGAGCGACGGCACTCCGGACACCGTCGCCGAGGTGAATTCCTTCGTCGAGGACACCAAGATGTTCGCGTTGGCCTGCAAGAAGAACTCCGGCAGGCAGCTCCCCTACGTCGGCACCACCAACGCCGCCCGCGACATGGACCTGATGCGTCAGGTGCTCGGCGACAAGAAGCTGTACTACTTCGGCATCTCCTACGGCACCGAACTGGGCGGCGTCTACGCCAACTTGTTCCCGAAGAACATCGGCAGGTCGGTGCTGGACGGGGTGGTGGACCCGACCCAGAACTCCGAGCAGTCCTCACTCAGCCAGGCCAGGGGGTTCCAGCTCGCGCTGGACAACTTCACCAAGGACTGCGCGGCCCGCGGCGACGCCTGCAAGCTTCCCGGCGCCACCGGGAAGGAGGTCGAGCAGGGGATCTCCGGCCTTCTCGCCAGGCTGGAGAACACGCCGATCCCGGGGCTCGGGTCCCGGCAGCTGACGCAGACCCTGGCCATCACCGGCATCGCGGCCGCCCTCTACTCCAAGGAGACCTGGCCGCTGCTGGAACAGGGGGTGGACGAGGCCGACGGCGGGAACGGAGCGCTGCTCCTCGCCCTCGCCGACTCGCTCAACGGCCGTGCCGAAGACGGCCGCTACAACAACTTGATGGCTGCCAACACCGCCATCAACTGCGCCGACTCCAAGCAACGCTTCACCGCGGATCAGACGAAGACGAGACTTCCGGAGTTCCGGGCCGCCTCGCCGCTCTTCGGTGACTATCTGGGCTGGGGCCTGATGACCTGCACCGGCTGGCCGGTGGCGGGCGCCTGGGAGACCCCGGACGTCAGCGCCCCCGGCGCGCCCCCCATCGTCGTCGTCGGCAACACCGGTGACCCGGCGACCCCGTACGAGGGAGCGAAGGCGATGGCCGACGCGCTGGGCAAGGGTGTGGGGGTGGAGCTGACGTACGAGGGCCAGGGGCACGGCGCGTACAACAGCGGCAACGCCTGCGTGCAGAGGACCGTGAGCGCCTATCTGCTGGACGGTACGGTTCCGGCGGCCGGCACCGTCTGCAAGTGAGCGACCGGCCCGAGACGCCCCGGATGTATCGCTCACGAGCCTTGTCGGCACGGAGGACGTGATCGGAGGCGAAGACCTCCGGCGTGGTGGCGGTGTCCGGGCTCCGCACCGCACACGGCCCGAGGACCGTCCCGTGATCCCCGCTGGATCGGCGTACGGCGTCGGACGCGGTGCGTCGCAAGGCGGAGGGACGCCCGCACAGTGGATGCATGCGGACGTCCGACGACGCGGCGAGGTGCCGTGGCCGCCGTCGCGCGTCCGCCGGGGGTCACGGCGCAGCCCTTAGCATGGACGCACTTTCTGTACGTCGTTGTGAACCCGCACATCGGGGAGGACGCACACGTGGTCGGACACGCACGCGCCGGGGCTCTGGCCGGCGCCGCACTTCTGCTGACGGGCCTGCTCGCGGGCTGTGCCGGCGGTACGGACGACAAACCGGCCGACCGGGCGAACCCCGGCGGTACGTCCACGTCCGGCGATTCGCCCGCCACTCCGGACGGGCGGCCGGGCTCACTCCGGTTGCCGGCGGCCCTCACCTCCCAGCAGGTGGACTGGAACAGCTGCAAGGCCCCTGCGGGCGGCAGCGAACCCGGCGGCGACTGGCGGTGCGCCACGATCGAGGTGCCGCTGGACTACGCGAAGCCGGACGGCGACACCATCGGGATCGCGGTGATCCGCAAGAGCGCGCGGAACGAGGCCCGGCGCCTCGGCGCGATGCTGTTCAACTTCGGCGGCCCCGGCGGTTCGGGAGTCTCGATACTGCCGCGGCTCGCCGACTCGTACAGCAAGCTCAACACCCGCTACGACCTGGTGAGTTTCGATCCGCGCGGGGTGGCGGCCAGCGCGGGAGTGAACTGTCGCACCGACAGGGAGACGGAGGACGCCAACCGGAAGGTCGACATGACCCCGGACACGCCGGCGGAGGAGGCGGCGTTCATGAAGGACGCCGCGGACTTCGGCGCCGGCTGCGAGCGGCGCTCGGGCAAGGTGCTGCCGTACGTCGGTACGGCCAACGCGGCCCGGGACATGGATCTGATCCGTCAGGTGCTGGGCGAGAAGAAGCTCAACTACTTCGGCATCTCCTACGGCACGGAACTCGGCGGCACCTACGCCCACCTCTTCCCCGAGCACGTCGGCCGGACCGTCCTGGACGCCGTCGTCGACCCGACCGCGGACGCGGTCGGGCACGCGCGCAACCAGGCGACCGGTTTCCAGCGGGCACTGGAGAACTACCTCAAGGACCGCGGCCAGGACCCGAAGGCCGGCACGCGGCGCATCGCCCGGCTGCTGGAACGCATCGACAAGAAGCCGCTGCCGACGAACTCGGGCCGTGAGCTCAACGAGTCCCTGGCCATCACCGGCATCGTCATGCCGCTCTACTCCAAGAACAGCTGGCCGTATCTGACCCGGGCACTGGACGAGGCCGAGAAGAGCGGCACCGGCACCCTGCTGCTGCAGCTGGCCGACGCGTACAACGGCCGTGACGCGAAGGGGCACTACGACACCCAGAACCACTCGCAGCGCGCCATCTCCTGCGCGGACAGCAGGCTCCGGCCGACGGCGGCCGAGGCACGGGCCCTGCTCCCCGAGTTCCGGAAACTGTCCCCGGTGTTCGGCCCCTTCCTGGCGTGGGACACGGCCGGCTGGTGCGCGCAGTGGCCGGTGAAGGGCGCACACGACCATCCGGAGGCGAGCGCCCCCGGCGCCGGTCCGATCCTGGTCGTCGGTACGACCGGCGACCCGGCGACGCCCTACGAGGGTGCCCGGAGGATGGCGGACGAGCTGGGCAAGGGCGTCGGCGTCATGCTCACCAACAAGGGCGAGGGGCACGGCTCGTACGGCGAGAGCGCGTGCGTGACGGCGACCGTGGACGCGTACTTCCTGGACGGGAAGGTTCCGGCGGACGGCAGGACCTGCTCGTGACGCACGGCGTGTGCATGTCGAAGGGGCCGGTCCGCAGCGCGCGGACCGGCCCCTTCGGCGTGTGTGTGCCGGTACGGCAATCGCTCAGTACACCGGCTTCTCGGGCTCGATCTGGTTGACCCAGCCGATCACGCCGCCGCCCACGTGCACCGCGTCGGCGAAACCCGCCGACTTGAGGACCGCGAGGACCTCGGCGCTGCGGACACCGGTCTTGCAGTGCAGGACGATGCGCTTGTCCTGCGGGAGGTCCTGGAGTGCGTTGCCCATCAGGAACTCGTTCTTGGGGATCAGCCTGGCACCGGGGATCGAGACGATCTCGAACTCGTTCGGCTCACGGACGTCGATGATCTCGATCTTCTCGTCCGCGTCGATCCACTCCTTGAGCTGCTTGGGAGTGATCGTGGAGCCGAGCGCCGCCTCCTGGGCCTCCTCGGACACGACGCCGCAGAATGCCTCGTAGTCGATGAGCTCGGTGACGGTCGGGTTCTCGCCGCAGACCGCGCAGTCGGGGTCCTTGCGGACCTTGACCTGGCGGTACTGCATCTCCAGGGCGTCGTAGATCATCAGTCGGCCGACCAGCGGGTCACCGATGCCGGCGAGCAGCTTGATGGCCTCGGTGACCTGGATGGAGCCGACCGAGGCGCAGAGCACCCCGAGCACACCGCCCTCGGCGCAGGAGGGGACCATGCCCGGCGGGGGCGGCTCCGGGTAGAGGCAGCGGTAGCAGGGGCCGTGTTCGGACCAGAAGACGGACGCCTGGCCGTCGAACCGGTAGATCGAACCCCAGATGTACGGCTTGTTCAGCAGTACCGCCGCGTCGTTGACCAGATAGCGGGTGGCGAAGTTGTCCGTGCCGTCCACGATCAGGTCGTACTGCGCGAAGATGTCCATCACGTTGTCGGCTTCGAGCCGCTCCTCGTGCAGGACCACGTTCACGTACGGGTTGATGCCCAGCACCGAGTCCTTGGCGGATTCGGCCTTGGAGCGACCGATGTCCGCCTGGCTGTGGATGATCTGGCGCTGCAGGTTCGACTCGTCGACCTCGTCGAACTCCACGATGCCGAGCGTTCCGACACCGGCGGCGGCCAGGTACATCAGGGCCGGCGAACCGAGACCGCCCGCGCCGACACAGAGCACCTTCGCGTTCTTCAGCCGCTTCTGCCCGTCCATCCCGACATCCGGGATGATCAGGTGGCGGGAGTACCTGCGGACCTCGTCGACGGTGAGCTCGGCAGCTGGCTCGACCAGGGGTGGCAGCGACACAGGAACCTCAACAATGCAGGTGGTCGGTTTCTACGTACTTCATCTACGTACGGTTGTTCTCTCGGTAACACTGCCACGCCCCTCCTCATTCCGAGATACCAGGTCCGATCCGCGAGACGATTTCGTCCCAGTAGCTGGGCAGCGCCGCGAATGGGTCTGTTTGTCCCTGTTGATCGTCCCGGTCCGTGAAGAAGATGGTGCCCGCGCCCTGCCAGCGGGCGATGCGCATGGCCTCTTCGAGGTGGGTGCGCGGAACCCCGTGGACGAAGTGCGCGAACCGCTCCGGCGGGTGGGCGGCGGTCCACTCCGCCACCTGGGACCAGCGGTAGTCGGTCCAGGGGCCGGAGAAGGTGACCAGTTGGTCGGCGGCCTCGGCGTAGCCCGGATGGGGGTGGGTGCCCAGGCCCAGCACCAGCGGACCGATCCCCTCGCCGCGGTCGCCGTGTTCGAGGAGCGTGGCGAGCGTGCTGGTGAGACGGCGGACCGCCGGAAGTCCGGCACGGTCGGCCGGGCAGCGGCCGAGATAGAAGCCGTCGACGCGGTACCAGTCGAGGAAGGACTGCGCGTCGGCGATCAGCTCCCCGAAGGGGCGGCAGCCGAAGGCCAGATCCAGATGGCCGAGCAGCCGCCCGCCCGCTGCGCGCACGGAGTCCTGCGGGGCATCACCGTGGACCGCCCGCGCCCGCGCGTTGCGGAGCCGGCCCGCGGCCTCCAGACAGTGCGGGTCGGGGCGGGTGCCGGGGCCGGAGTCGATGTTGAGGACCGCCCAGTGCAGCGGGGTGCCGGGGCGGACCAGTTCGGCCCACTCGGTCGGGGCGAGCAGTGGATGCGCGTATCCGGGGACGCCGAAGCCGAGCTGTTCGGCGCCGCTGGTCCGGCGGACGGTGTCGGTGGGGGTCAGATACGGCACGCCGCCTCCATCCAGATGTCGGCGAGGGACTCCTCCAGATTGATCCGGGGGCGCCAGCCGAGCCGGTCCCTGGCGGTGCGCACGTCGGCCTGCTGCCAGGCACCGCAGCCGTCGGGGTAGGGGGACGGGGTCGCCGAGAGGTGCTCGATGACCGACTCGGTCGAGGTGCGCGGGGCGCCGATGGGCAGCCGGGGCGGGGGCGAGTCGAGCTCGTGGAGCGCGCCCGCGTATCCGGCGACCCTGGCGAGGACGGCGGCCGCGTCCCGGAGCCGCACGGCGCGACCGGTACCGATGTTGACGACGCCCTGCGCCGCGGAGAGCGAGGCGGCGTGCACGGCGCGCGCGACATCGCGTACGTCGACGAAGTCGCGCTGCACGCCGAGGCCGCTGAGCTTCAGCTCGCCGTCGCCGGACTGCATGGCCCGGCGCATCGCCTCGGCGAGCCTGCCGAGTGGGGAGCCGGCCGGGGTGCCCGGACCGACCGGGGAGAAGACCCGCAGCACCACCGCGTCGAGGCCGGAGCCGAGGACGAGCTCGGTGGCGGCGAGCTTGCTGACGCCGTACGGACCGCCGGGACGCGGAATTGCGTCCTCCGCGGTCGATGAGCCGGGCTGCGAGGGCCCGTACTCCGAGGAACAGCCGACCTGGACGAGCCGGGCCGTACAGCCGCTGCGCCGCATCGCCTCGCAGACGGTGGCGACGGCGACGGTGTTGTGGCGGGTCAGATCGCGGGCCCCGCCCCGGGTGGCACCGGCGCAGTTGACGACGACTCCGGGGTGTACGGCGTCCAGGAAGCGGGTCAGCGCGCCGGGGCTGCCGCCGGCGAGGTCGAACCGTACGTCGGCGTCGTCGCCGCGGCCGAGCGCCGTGAGGTGCACGGCGGGGTCGGCGAGCAGGCGGTCGGCCACGAAACGGCCGAGGAAACCGTTGGCTCCGAGCAGCAGCACCCTCATCGCGCGCCCCCTTGGCGCCGACGGCTGGCTGCCGGTGCAGGGGATTGGGGGGTCATGTCCGATATCTCCTTGAGGAAGTGAGGTGCGGTACGGGGACAGGGACCCGCGGCGTCGGCTCCGCGGGGCGTGCGGGTGGTGCGGCTCCGGTCGCGTGGTTACGCGGCGGTGCGGGTTTCGTCGCCGGGGCGAGCTGCGGTGTGGGCGGACGCCCGGGAGAGGCCGACGATGGCGGTGATCAGCAGTCCGAGCGCGGCTGCGCCACAGGCGACGGCGGGGACGGCTCCGGTGCCCGCCGCCGCGACGAGGACGTCGACGGGGCGGGCGAGGAAGTGCAGACCGGGCAGCCGCCCGGCCAGCACCAGGGCGGGGGCCAGGGCTTCTGCGGCACAGGCGGCGGCGAGTCCGGCGGCGGCGTGCCCGGGGAGGCCGTGGACGCTCAGCAGCCGGGCCAGCAGGAGCAGCACCCCGAGCGCGGCCGCCCCGACGAAGGAGCCGCCGCCCCCGTATCCCAGGTGAGCGAGGTACAACAGGCCGGTGAGGGCGCCCAGATGGAGCGCGACGACCCCGAACAGCAGGGGGCGCACGCCTGCGGCGAACTCCTCCAGTGCACGACTGCTGTTGAGTCTGCGGTGCGCGTGGACGGAGAAGAGGTGCACGCACCAGGCGGCCGGGGCGACGGAGAGGGCCAGCCCCAGCATCGGCGCGGGGGTGATCGTCCAGGGGCCTTCGGGGCCGCCGCTGAGGGCCTGGCCGAGCAGCGCGTCACCGTAGAGGACGTAGCCGAGGAGCCAGCAGCCGTAGACATGGGCGGTGCCCGAGGAACCCTTCCCGGCGTGCAGGGGGCCGCTGCGCAGGCTGAGGACGAGGCCGATGAGTGCGACAACCGCTCCCACGAGGGTGATCGCCAGCCGTCCCCGGCCGCCGAGTCCCTCCGTGAGCCTCAGCGCTCCGGCGGTCGCCAGGCAGGCAGCGCCCGGCACCAGCGCGCGGAGCGTCCAGACGGCGCGTGTTTCGGTGTCGCGCTCCTGCGCGCGAAGTCCGGTTGCGGGCTCCGCCGTGACGGCGGGTACGCGGGCGAAGAGCTCCTCGGCGAGCGAGAAGACATCGCGGTGCCGGTAGCGGGCCGCGGCCCGGTCGGTGACGCCATGGGCTTCGAGCCCGGCGGCGATCTCCAGCGGATCGACGGCCCGCTCGCACAGCGCGCGATGGCGGTGCATCAGCGTTTTCACGGGGTCGGCGGGACCGCGGCGCGAAGCTCCGAGCCCGCGCGCCGGTGCGGCGCTCGCGATCTCGGGGGCGCGGGGGGCGGCCGTCTCCTCTCCGGCAGGCTGCCCTCCGGCGGCCCGTTCCCCGGCGGGCTGCCCGCCGGAGGACTCCTCGCCGACGGCCCGTTCTCCGGCACCCGGCACGTCGACGGGGTGCGCTGCGGCGGCGTCCTCCGCGACGGCCCGCCCCGTGCCGAGAGCTCGCTCCGTACCGGCGGCTCCCTCCGCGCCGACGCCCTGCGCGACGGCGCGGGGGGCGGGTCCGGCGCCGGAAGCCGTGGGGGAGGTTCGCCCCGCGGCTGCCGCGGGAACCTCGGGATCCGGGGTCGGCTGTCCCCGGACCGGATCGGAGATCCGGGCGACGGGCGTCCCGGAAGCGAGAGGCTCGTGGGCGACGACGGCCTCATCGGGCACAACGGCATCGGAGACCAGGGCCCGGGAGCGGAGGTCCCAGCTTTCGCCCGCTGCCGGTGCGGCAGGGGCGTCGGACACCCCGGTCGGGCGGCCCATGGTGATTCCTCCGTGATCGTCGCCGGCCGCGTCGGACCGTCCGGGGTCGCCACCGCGCTCCGGACCGGCCGTCCCCCGTTCCTGTTCACGCATCGCCGCCACCCGCTCCCCGCGCCCCCGCGCAGACGGCCCTGGGCTCGACGGCCCAGCCGGGTGTGCGGTCGGCCGCGGCTGCCGGGGCAACGGCCGTCCACGGGCCCTGGACCTGCGCCTCCGGCGGGGTGGCGAACGGGCGCGGTCCGCCGTCGGCGTCCACCTCGTCGGCCTCCCTGTGCACCGGGGCGCGCGAGATCAACTCCAGGTAGATACCGCGGAATGCCGCGAGGTTCTGCTCGACGGTGAAGAGTTCGATCGCGCGTGCGCGCGCCGCCGCTCCGAGCCGTGCGCGGCGCTCCGGATCGCGCAGCAGCGCGAGGCAGGCGTCCGCGAGCGCCTTGGGATTGCGCGGGGGCACCACCAGCCCGGTACCGCCGATGACTTCGACCACCGCGCCGACGTCCGTCGACACCGTGGCCCGTCCGCAGAACATCGCTTCGACCAGACCGGTGGGGAAGCCTTCGGCCACGCTGGACAGGACGACGACCCCACCCGCCGCGTAGGCCTCCGGCAGGTCCCGCACCTCGGCTCCGCCGATCTCCTCGAAGGAGACCGGGTTGTCGCCGACGGCGTGTGCGTCCGTGGCCTCGTCGGGAAACAACTGGGCGGCGAGCGCCCGGCAGTGCGCGAGGTATCCGGCGCCGTCCGGGCCCTGCGCCGCCGCGCCGATGATCCGCAGCCGGGCGTCCGGCTCGGCCTTCCGTACTTCCGCGAAGGCGTGCAGCAGCGCGATCAGGTCCTTGGCGGGCTCGATCCGGCCGACCCACACCAGGGTGTCGTCGGGACCGCTGTCGCCGCTCTCCCCCAGCGCCGCGAACCGGCCGGACTCCATGCCGGCGTGGACGGTGCGCAGTTTCTCGCGTGCGGCACCGCACCGTTCCTGCCAGCGGCGGGCGTGGGTGTCGCCCGGGGTGACGATCGCGGCCTGCCGGTACACCTCGCCGGCCAGCCGCCCGTGGAAGGCGGCGAGCAGGGCGCGTACCGGCGCGCTCAGCGGTGAGTCGCCGGTGGCGAGGTAGTGCTCCCTCAGTCGCACGCCGTGCTCGGTGACCAGCAGCGGAACCCCGAAGAAGCGTTTGGCCAGCAGTCCCGGCAGGGCGGCGGCCCCGCCCGCCGTGGCGTGGCAGAGGTCGACGGCCCCGAGGCTGTCCTCGTCGTACCAGTCGAGGGAGAGCGGGTGCAGCACCCGGTCGAGCTCCCGGGCGAAGGCGAGGAGGTCGGGGACGGCGGCGGTCCGGACGATGCGTCCGGTGCCCGGGGCGCGGCAGGCGGATTCGAGTACGCGCAGGGCGGTCTCGGAGCGGAGCGCGGCGGGCAGCCCCCCGTGTTCGCGGGCCAGTTCGGCGAGTCCGTACAGGCCCTCGGTGAACCGTGTGTCCGCGACGCCGACGGCCCCGCGCCCCTCGTCGCCGCGTTCACCGGAACCCGCCGACGCACCCGTGGCTTCGTCACCACCCGGCGCACCGGGCGCACCCGCCGCGCAGACAGCGGTCGCGAGAGCCGTGAAGTGCGCCGTGAACCGCCGACGTTCGCGCCGTCCGTACGAGCGACCGCCCCCGCCCGTCACCATCCGGGCGAGCAGCCCCTTGGGGACGCGGGTGCCCGGGGTGTCCTCGTCGGCCGTCCACAGCGGTGCCGTGCGCACCCGGCCGACCTGCGCCGGGAGCGGGACCCGACCCTGTGTCTCCTGCTCGGCAAAGCGGCTGAGCGCGAAGAGATCGAACTCGTGTTGCGCGAGTCCGCGCACCAGACGGTCGCACCAGAGTCCGGACTCACCTGTCGCATACGGATGACCACCGTCGGTGAGGAGTCCGATCCGCACGAGCACACCCCCGATCTCCCTTGTGGGCGGCCGCCGTCGGGACGGCGACTCACAGCGGGACGACCGTAAGGGGATACGCCGGTGGGGGGGGGGGCGGGGGGGGGGGGGGGCCCCACCACACCTGTTTAAACAAGATTTATATAAACCACACACGGGGGAGCGCCGGCGCATTGAGTATGCGTACACCA